>NZ_JAPVQY010000129.1 GCF_027257875.1 Burkholderia sp. IMCC1007 | reverse complement strand
TGGCCGACGCCGGCGCGGGCGCCGGCGCGGGCGCAGCGACGGCGGGCGCGACAGGCCCGACAGGCGCAACAGGCGTGACGGGCGCGGCATCGGATGCCCCCGTGCCGCTCTCGGCCTTCAGCCGTTCGAGCTTCGCGCAGATCGCCGCGGCAGCCGCCGCGTCCGGTTCGGCGCTCGCACGGTAGTCGACGAGCTGGTCGGACAGCACGTCCTTGGTCTCGAGGAACGCGTCGACCATGTCCTTGGTCAGCGTCAGCTCATGGTTGCGCGCGCGGTCGAGCAGCGATTCGAGGATGTGCGTCGTCTCGGTCAGCGCCGAAAAGCCGAACGTCGCGGCGCCGCCCTTGATCGAATGCGCGGCGCGAAAGATCGCGGCCAGATCCTCGGGGTCGGGCGCGCCGACGTCGAGGTTCAGCAGCAGCTGCTCCATCTGCGCGAGCAGCTCGTCGGCTTCGTCGAAAAAGGTCTGGTAGAACTGCGTGATGTCGAGAGTCATGCCCGGTCACCGGTTGGGTTCGTCGCATTCATGTCAGGAAGCCGCCGGCTCGGAGAGCGTCGCGACCAGGTCGACCAGCACGGCCGGGTCGATCGGCTTTTCGATCCAGCCGGTCGCGCCCGCGTCGCGCGCGGCGTCCTTGAACGCATCGCTGCCTTCGGTCGTCAGCACGAGGATCGGCGTGTCCGCGTACGCGGTCAGCTTGCGCAGCGCGGCGATCACTTCGAGCCCGCTCTTGCGCGGCATGTTCTGGTCGGTCAGCACCAGGTCGTACGCCACGGTGGCGGCCATGTCGAAGCCGGCTTCGCCGTCCGGCGCCACCGTCACGTCGTAGCCCGCCTGCGCAAGCGTCGCCTGCAGCAGCGCACGCATGGTCGCGGAGTCGTCGATGGCGAGAATGGTTCGGATCATGTCTGTCTCGGAATCTGGGAAACGTCAGGATTTCGGCACGGCGACGGCGCTCGCGAGCACCGGTCGCGCCGCCGCCGACGGGCCGCCGAGCTGCTGTGCCAGCAGCTTCGAGCCCGCCGCGTCGGCCGACAGCGTCGTGGTCGTCTGGTCGTCGCGCATCAGCGCGTCTTCGGATTTGCGGTTCAACACGATCACGCTGATCCGGCGGTTTTCCGGATCGAGCGGATCGGCCTTGTTCAGGTTCTGCGTCGACGCGAGGCCGAGCACGCGCATCACCTTCGCCTCATCCATGCCGCCCGCGATCAGCTCGCGGCGCGATGCGTTCGCGCGGTCGGCGGACAACTCCCAGTTGCTGTAGCCGCCCTCGCCGCCCGCGTACGGCACCGCGTCCGTGTGACCCTGGACGATGATCCGGTTCGGCACGTCGTTCAGCGTCTTGCCGATCTCGCGCAGGATGTCGCGCATGTACGGCTCGACGTGGTCGCTCGACATCGCGAACATCGGCCGCTTCTGCGTATCGACGATCTCGATGCGCAGGCCCATCAGTGTCGAATCGATGCGGATCTGCTGCTTGAACTGGCGCAGCGTCGGGTTCGCCTCGATCGCGGCCATCAGCTTGATCTGCAGGTCGTGCAGGCGCGCCTGCTCGAGCCGCTCCAGCGCGCCCTGCGCCTGCGAGTGCGACTTCTCGTCGATCGGCTTCGCGACGCGATCGGCGAGCGGCGTGGTGCCGTTGGTGCGGCGCAGCGTGCCCGCGTCGAGGCTCGACAGGTCGCGGCCGCCGCCGTTGATGATGCTGGACTCCTGCGCGCTGCGATTGCCGTCGCCGAACAGCGCGGCCTTCAGCGGCGTGTTGAAGTAGTCGGCGATCCCCTTCAGCTGCACCGGCGTGGCCGCGCTCAACAGCCACATCAGCAGGAAGAACGCCATCATCGCGGTCATGAAGTCCGCATAGGCGAGCTTCCATGCGCCGCCGTGGTGGCCCTTCTTCGGCGGGGCCACCCGCTTCACGACGATCGCGCGATCGGTGTTCTTGCTCATCGGGTGCTCCGGGTCACTTTGCCTTCACGCGGCGGACGTGCTCTTCGAGCTCGGTAAACGACGGACGCTCGGTCGAGAACAGCACCTTGCGGCCGAACTCGACCGCGATCGCCGGCGCGTAGCCGTTCAGGCTCGCGAGGATCGTCACCTTGATGCACTGGAACATCTTGGTCGACTCGGCGACGCGCTGCTCCGCGAGGCTGGCGAGCGGCCCGATCAGCCCGTACGACAGCAGGATCCCGAGGAACGTGCCGACCAGCGCCTGCGCGATCATCGCGCCGAGCACCGCGGGCGGCTTGTCGGCCGACGCCATCGTGTGGACGACGCCCATCACGGCCGCGACGATCCCGAACGCCGGCATCGCGTCGCCGACGCGCATCAGCGCGTGCGCGGGGCCTTCGCCTTCGGTGTGATGCGTCTCGATCTCCTCGTCCATCAGGCTCTCGATCTCGAACGCGTTCATGTTGCCGCCCACCATCAGGCGCAGGTAGTCGGTCAGGAATTCGACGATGTGACGATCGGCGAGGATCTTCGGATATTGCGTGAAGATCGGGCTCTTGTCCGGATCGTCGATGTCGGCCTCGAGCGTCAGCGTGCCTTCCTTGCGCGCCTTCGCGAGCAGCACGTACAGGAGCGCCATTAGTTCCATATAGACGTCCTTCGTGTACTTCGAGCCCTTGAAGAGCGTCGGCAGCACGCGCAGCGTCGCCTTGATGGTCTTCATGCCGTTGCCGAGGACGAACGCGCCCACGCCCGCGCCCACGATCATCAGGATCTCGAGCGGCTGGACCAGTGCGCCCAGATGCCCGCCTGCCAGCGCGTAACCGCCGAAGACGGACAACAGCGTCACGAGTGTTCCCACGATAATCAGCACTGCCTGTCCCTCACGAAAGACCGGCGGGGAGACCGCCGTTAAACAGGTTTACGGCAGTCGTCGGGAAAACTTTGGCGGTGGTGAGGCGGCAGCGCGGCGGTGTTTACCAGCAATCGCGGCCGGTTCGCGCGGCACGCCGGAACCGGCCGGCTCGAGCCGCCCCGCGCCCGGCGGCGCTCAGGCGGTCGCGGCGGCCA
>NZ_JAPVQY010000128.1 GCF_027257875.1 Burkholderia sp. IMCC1007 | reverse complement strand
CTTTGACTGGGCGCAGACCGAGGGTGGTGTATTTTCACGCACGGAATTTGGCGGCCGCTCCTTCAGCACGAGCTATGCGTTGGCCTTTGGCCCACGCCCGGCACCCGGCGAAGAGAAGAATCGCACCGTCCTGTGGGTCGACAGTAACGCGCCTAACGATCCGGATCCGCGCTACATCGCCCAGGTGTGGGAATACATCCGTCAGTTCATGGAGCAGGGACCGGACCAGTTGCCGCCGCCTGGCGAACGCAACTGGTGGTACGTGCCGTTGCACCGCATTTGCCTGACCCCGGCCGAAGCCTGGCGCCACTACGCGCCGTGGCGCAGCGGTGAGCTTGGCGAGTGGCAGGGCAAGAAGAACTGGCTGCTGCCGATGTGGCTGATTCTCTTCCCTTACAACCTGTTCTCGGCCTTGTGTTGGTACGCCGTTTGCCGGCTGTTCAACGTGCGGAGCGCACCACCGCCAGCGGAAGCGCTGCAGGCGGCGAGGGGCTGAACTCATGGCGATTGACTGGCGGTTTTCATGTGTTGCCGCACGTGATGCGCCGTTCTACTACAGGACAGAATGGACTATGAACCCGCGCCCCATCCCTAGAGAAGAACGGAGCATCTTCTTCACGCGCGTTGACGCACTTCGTGTGAACGATCCGTCCTTGCTCGCACCAGTAGTCTTACTAGCGGGCTCGCGTCTGCTGCGATCGATGGCCGGGCTGTGGCGCGGGTCGGAGATCGCACCAGGTGCGGGGCCGTTATCGAAACCGGCTCGCCGGGCAGCGGCATTGAGGGCCAACCCGTTGCTCGTGTGGGTGACACCACCAGCCATGGCGGCATCCTGGTCGAGGGCGAAGCGGGATGGTTGGTGGAGTGACGGCGGTGGAACTGGCGGGCAGAGTGCGCGGACACCCGTGGGCGCCTGAGCGCCGACGTCATCGATCTGTGCATGCATCGCGTGTTCATTCATCCGGATTTGCCACTGCACCCTCACGTACAGGCTGACATTGCGCGCGCGTTGGCCGGCACATCCACGTTACAGGCGCGTTTTGAGACCTACGACGATTCGGCCTGGATGCGCATCGTCGCGTCGTTACCCGCAGCAGTGAGCTATTCATGAGCACGAGCCAAACTCTCACCCGAGCCGCACGCCAAGCAGCGCCCAATCCCACCGGAGATTGCAACGCGTGTCAGCGCACGGGCGTACCGATCCTGCCGTTGCGGCTCGCCGTCATGCCGGTTACCCAGGGGCTCAAGCGGCAGGGTGCGCTGCATCACGCGTCGGTACAGACCGCGTTGCGTGTACTGCGACAGGGCTACGTCTATGTGCTGCTGGATGAAAAAATCTGGCACGCCTATCAGGTGACTCCGGAAGGCTACCTGCGTCAATGCAATCCCTTTGCCATGCCGCGCGCGAAACCCGAGCCGCTCTCGAAGGCGTGCGTGGATGCCGGGCATGATCTGCGTGCTGCGTTCATCAACATCGACACGGCAACCTACAAGCAGGCCTGGATCGCGTTCGCGCAGGACCCCTGGCCGAAGGCCACGCTCGATGCGTATCGCACGGGCAAGCACGCTAACGGCAAGCCGCTGCCGGCAGACTATCGCCAGCGATTCAAGCTGATCAATCTCGCCATCCTGAAGTCCGATCCAAAAGCGAACAATCAGGCACTTGCGCTGGAGCATGGCGATGCACTCCACGAGCACGTGGCCGAATACGCCGCGAACACACGCGACTTCGGTAGCGTTCATGCGTGGCATCCTCGCCAAGCACGCGCGCAAGCGATGCGCGCGCAATTGCACATACTCGAGAAGCAGCATGGGCTCGAGAAAGGGGTAGCGGGCCTCATCTTGCCCGATCCGGTGGGCATGGCAGCGGAACTCAACAGCTTGCGGCTCTCCGTCAGCACTTTGCGCCAGCACTGGCGTGAGGAGCCGGCGCGGCGATATGCCTACCTCACTTCGCAATGCTTGCTGGGCATAAAAGCCTACATCGCCCAGCTCGTGGATGCCGACACGCCACCTCCCGCCGATGATTTCTGGATGCCCAGCGAGGCTGGCGTGCCGCCGGTGTTCCAAGATCCGGCGAAAGAGCGCGCTACCACGGTCGAGCACAAGGTCAAGAGTCGAATCGCGCGACTCGAAGAACGTTACTGGGAAACCGGCCCGAAGGGACGCAAAACTTTCCAGGACGCGTACGACAAAACGGTCGACGATTTCCAGAAGCAGATCGATGCCTATGCGACCGACTGGGGTACGCAGGTGGCCAGTGCCGACTGGAACCGCATCATGACGTTCGACTATGCCGACGCGGATGTTCGTTCATGGCAATGTCGTCTCGTTAGCGCCGCCGACTGTCTTGCCGGGGGTATCACCGATGCCCCATCGTCGCCGGCCAAAGCGGGCGAAACACCCAAGCCCCAAGTACTTGGCCCCAGTGGCAAGGCATGGCGGCAGTTACTGAAAGACCCCAACAGCCCGGCCTACATCGCGCTGAATGGGCAGCATACCGACCTGCAGAAAGCGTTTGAGCCGCAGTTCGCAGCCGGCGCCATGCCCAACGATGCGGGCAAGAAATACTATGACGTGCTCAAACTCATCGCGACCAGTAAGGACGGTGATGATTGGCGCAGAAGTGTCATCGTCGGTGCGGCTGATCAGTTGCTCGCCGCGATGCATGACGCGGCCAATCGCCTGGACAGTACCCTGAGCATCGGCGCCAAGGCGGCGCTGGACAATCTCCATATGGGCGCGGCGTGGCTCTACGGAAAAACCAAGCTCACTCAGGTCACGATCCAGCTCACGGTAGGCGAGTGCTTCGATCTGTTGTCGGAGGAGATACGCGGCCACGCCAATGCGGCGCAAAAGGCTGTCGGCAAGGGGGCGCGCGCGATGCTGTTGGGGAGCTTGATCACTATCCCGAACGCCAACGTTCGCAACGTATTGATCGACGTCACGCTATGGGTTCATGGTTCGGCCGAAGAGGTCAAGCAACGGCTCGTACAGTTTGGGCAGGATGCGACGGAGCGGGCGCGCGACATCAAGCAGGCCGGCGGTGTGTTGGGGCAGGACGTGAACCGGGAGGCCAAGGCGGCACTGCGCCAGATCAAGGCAGGCCTCAAGAACCTGGAGCCGGCCGCGGCCAAGCTGCTTAACGGCTTGCAGATCGGTGCCGCCGGTGCGCATCGTTTTGCTGGCAGCAGCTTCGCTGGCCTCAAGAGCTTGTCTGTCGGCAGCGTGGACGCGGGCTTGTCGTTCGTCGGGCTGTACTTTCTGCAGGACAG
>NZ_JAPVQY010000127.1 GCF_027257875.1 Burkholderia sp. IMCC1007 | reverse complement strand
CATTGGCGATTGAGCCAGTCAGAGCGGTACGAAAGTATCGGCTGTCGTTCTTTAACAATCTGGAAGAAGTAAGTAATTTGGATAGCGGAAGCGTCTCGAGATGGACGTGGAAGTTATCCGGGTTGTGATTGTATCGATGTATCTCAAGATGATTCGAACTTAATGTTTGACTCAATTGGAATACGGCACAACGCGAGAACTCAACCTGTAGCGACTGTAACGTCGAAAGATGAGACAGACTCGTTATAGGGTCAAGCGAACAAGTGCATGTGGTGGATGCCTTGGCGATCACAGGCGATGAAGGACGCGGTAGCCTGCGAAAAGCTACGGGGAGCTGGCAAACGAGCTTTGATCCGTAGATGTCCGAATGGGGAAACCCACTCCTTTTGGAGTATCCATGGCTGAATACATAGGCCATGTGAAGCGAACGCGGTGAACTGAAACATCTAAGTAACCGCAGGAAAAGAAATCAACCGAGATTCCCAAAGTAGTGGCGAGCGAAATGGGATGAGCCTTGCACTCTTTATTTGTATTGTTAGCCGAACGCTCTGGAAAGTGCGGCCATAGCAGGTGATAGCCCTGTAGGCGAAAACAGTATGAAAGAACTAGGTGTGCGACAAGTAGGGCGGGACACGTGAAATCCTGTCTGAAGATGGGGGGACCATCCTCCAAGGCTAAATACTCGTGATCGACCGATAGTGAACCAGTACCGTGAGGGAAAGGCGAAAAGAACCCCGGGAGGGGAGTGAAATAGATCCTGAAACCGCATGCATACAAACAGTCGGAGCCTCGTAAGGGGTGACGGCGTACCTTTTGTATAATGGGTCAGCGACTTACGTTCAGTAGCAAGCTTAACCGTATAGGGCAGGCGTAGCGAAAGCGAGTCCGAATAGGGCGTTCAGTTGCTGGGCGTAGACCCGAAACCAAGTGATCTATCCATGGCCAGGATGAAGGTGCGGTAACACGTACTGGAGGTCCGAACCCACTAACGTTGAAAAGTTAGGGGATGAGCTGTGGATAGGGGTGAAAGGCTAAACAAACTTGGAAATAGCTGGTTCTCTCCGAAAACTATTTAGGTAGTGCCTCGTGTCTCACCTTCGGGGGTAGAGCACTGTCATGGTTGGGGGGTCTATTGCAGATTACCCCGCCATAGCAAACTCCGAATACCGAAGAGTGCAATCACGGGAGACAGACATCGGGTGCTAACGTCCGGTGTCAAGAGGGAAACAACCCAGACCGCCAGCTAAGGTCCCCAAATATAGCTAAGTGGGAAACGAAGTGGGAAGGCTAAAACAGTCAGGAGGTTGGCTTAGAAGCAGCCACCCTTTAAAGAAAGCGTAATAGCTCACTGATCGAGTCGTCCTGCGCGGAAGATGTAACGGGGCTAAGCTATATACCGAAGCTGCGGATGCGAGCTATGCTCGCATGGTAGGAGAGCGTTCCGTAAGCCTGCGAAGGTGCGTTGAAAAGCGTGCTGGAGGTATCGGAAGTGCGAATGCTGACATGAGTAGCGATAAAGGGGGTGAAAGGCCCCCTCGCCGTAAGCCCAAGGTTTCCTACGCAACGTTCATCGGCGTAGGGTGAGTCGGCCCCTAAGGCGAGGCAGAAATGCGTAGCTGATGGGAAGCAGGTCAATATTCCTGCACCATTGTTAGATGCGATGGGGGGACGGATCGCGGAAGGTTGTCCGGGTGTTGGAAGTCCCGGTCGCTGCATTGGAGAAGGCGCTTAGGCAAATCCGGGCGCGTAATTCAAGGGTGTGGCGCGAGCTCCTTCGGGAGCGAAGCAATTGGAAGTGGTTCCAAGAAAAGCCTCTAAGCTTCAGTCTAACGATGACCGTACCGCAAACCGACACAGGTGGGCGAGATGAGTATTCTAAGGCGCTTGAGAGAACTCGGGAGAAGGAACTCGGCAAATTGGTACCGTAACTTCGGGATAAGGTACGCCCTTGTAGCTTGACTGGCCAGCGCCAGGAGGGTGAAGGGGTTGCAATAAACTGGTGGCTGCGACTGTTTAATAAAAACACAGCACTCTGCAAACACGAAAGTGGACGTATAGGGTGTGACGCCTGCCCGGTGCCGGAAGATTAAATGATGGGGTGCAAGCTCTTGATTGAAGTCCCGGTAAACGGCGGCCGTAACTATAACGGTCCTAAGGTAGCGAAATTCCTTGTCGGGTAAGTTCCGACCTGCACGAATGGCGTAACGATGGCCACACTGTCTCCTCCCGAGACTCAGCGAAGTTGAAGTGTTTGTGATGATGCAATCTACCCGCGGCTAGACGGAAAGACCCCATGAACCTTTACTGTAGCTTTGCATTGGACTTTGAACCGATCTGTGTAGGATAGGTGGGAGGCTATGAAACCGGAACGCTAGTTTCGGTGGAGCCGTCCTTGAAATACCACCCTGGTTTGTTTGAGGTTCTAACCTTGGCCCGTGATCCGGGTCGGGGACAGTGCATGGTAGGCAGTTTGACTGGGGCGGTCTCCTCCCAAAGCGTAACGGAGGAGTACGAAGGTACGCTAGGTACGGTCGGAAATCGTGCTGATAGTGCAATGGCATAAGCGTGCTTAACTGCGAGACCGACAAGTCGAGCAGGTGCGAAAGCAGGTCATAGTGATCCGGTGGTTCTGTATGGAAGGGCCATCGCTCAACGGATAAAAGGTACTCTGGGGATAACAGGCTGATACCGCCCAAGAGTTCATATCGACGGCGGTGTTTGGCACCTCGATGTCGGCTCATCTCATCCTGGGGCTGTAGCCGGTCCCAAGGGTATGGCTGTTCGCCATTTAAAGAGGTACGTGAGCTGGGTTTAAAACGTCGTGAGACAGTTTGGTCCCTATCTGCCGTGGGCGTTGGATATTTGAAGGGGGCTGCTCCTAGTACGAGAGGACCGGAGTGGACGAACCTCTGGTGTACCGGTTGTCACGCCAGTGGCATCGCCGGGTAGCTATGTTCGGAAGAGATAACCGCTGAAAGCATCTAAGCGGGAAACTCGCCTTAAGATGAGATATCCCTGGAGGCTTGACCTCCTTGAAGGGTCGTTCGAGACCAGGACGTTGATAGGTCAGGTGTGTAAGCGCAGTAATGCGTTCAGCTAACTGATACTAATTGCCCGTAAGGCTTGATCCTATAACAAGTCTGTTTCGATAGCCGTTAGCGCTTCAGCGCTTACGGATATCGAGCGTCGAGTGCGAGGCACTCGACGTACTGCGGTTGAAGTACCGCGTATGTGTGAGATACAGCTCACAACCTAAATTACTGCTTCTTCCAAGATTGGTTCTGTTGGCC
>NZ_JAPVQY010000126.1 GCF_027257875.1 Burkholderia sp. IMCC1007 | reverse complement strand
CTTACTCGATGATCTTGGCGACGACGCCGGCGCCGACGGTACGGCCGCCTTCGCGGATGGCGAAGCGCAGACCTTCTTCCATCGCGATCGGCGCGATCAGCTTCACCGTGATCGACACGTTGTCGCCCGGCATCACCATTTCCTTGTCCTTCGGCAGCTCGATCGAGCCCGTCACGTCCGTCGTACGGAAGTAGAACTGCGGACGGTAGTTGTTGAAGAACGGCGTGTGACGGCCGCCTTCGTCCTTGCTCAGCACGTACACTTCAGCCGTGAAGTGCGTGTGCGGCGTGATCGAACCCGGCTTCGCCAGAACCTGGCCACGCTCCACGTCTTCACGCTTCGTGCCGCGCAGCAGGATACCGACGTTGTCGCCTGCCTGACCTTGGTCCAGCAGCTTGCGGAACATTTCAACGCCCGTGCAGGTCGTCTTCACCGTCGGCTTGATACCGACGATTTCGATTTCCTCGCCGACCTTCACGACGCCGCGCTCGACACGACCCGTCACCACCGTACCACGGCCCGAGATCGAGAACACGTCTTCCACCGGCATCAGGAACGCGCCGTCAACTGCACGCTCCGGCGTCGGGATGTACGTGTCCAGTGCGTCTGCCAGGCTCATGATCGCCACTTCGCCCAGCTCGCCCGTGTCGCCTTCCAGCGCCAGCTTGGCCGAACCCTTCACGATCGGCGTGTCGTCGCCCGGGAAGTCGTACTTCGACAGGAGTTCGCGAACTTCCATCTCGACCAGCTCGAGCAGTTCAGCGTCGTCCACCATGTCGCACTTGTTCAGGAACACGATGATGTACGGAACGCCAACCTGACGCGCCAGCAGGATGTGCTCGCGCGTTTGCGGCATCGGGCCGTCTGCTGCCGAGCAAACCAGGATCGCGCCGTCCATCTGCGCTGCGCCCGTGATCATGTTCTTCACATAGTCAGCGTGGCCCGGGCAGTCGACGTGTGCGTAGTGGCGGTTAGCCGTTTCGTACTCGACGTGTGCCGTGTTGATCGTGATGCCGCGCGCCTTTTCTTCCGGTGCCGCGTCGATCTGGTCGTACGCCTTCGCTTCGCCGCCGAACTTCTTCGTCAGAACCGTCGTGATCGCTGCCGTCAGCGTCGTCTTGCCGTGGTCAACGTGACCAATCGTACCAACGTTGACGTGCGGCTTGGTCCGCTCAAATTTACCCTTGGCCATTTTCAACTCCCAAAAGGAATTCACATGTTGCGCCGCGCGCAAACAGACACTGACTTTTTACTGCTGGTGCCCATGGGCAGGATCGAACTGCCGACCTCTCCCTTACCAAGGGAGTGCTCTACCACTGAGCCACATGGGCGGTATTACGCTTCAACTGCACGAACTGGAGCGGGTGAAGGGAATCGAACCCTCGTCGTAAGCTTGGAAGGCTTCTGCTCTACCATTGAGCTACACCCGCACGGGCCACTAACGATTCCCTACCGCTCTCTGCGCTGATGTTCTTGGTGGAGGAGGTTGGATTCGAACCAACGTAGGCGTAAGCCAACAGATTTACAGTCTGCCCCCTTTAGCCACTCGGGCACCCCTCCGTAGAGAACTGACGATTATGGGGGTGCATCCAACTCTTGTCAAGCACATCCGGAAGATTGTTTTCATTCTCTTCCATCGCACCGACTCGATTCACCCGACACCCGCGCTCACCCGGCTAAGGCAAGCACGAGAGGATCGCCGACTGGCGTCCACATCCTCGTCAGATCCCGTCTTCAGCGCTGATTTGCATCGTTGCTGAAAACGAAAGACCGCCATCATAAGGCCTTCAGAGCAGAATGCCAAGCGGGTAGAAGCAAAAAATTTGCAATTTCCATGCCGGAAGCGTTTGTGGGGGCTGGACTGGCCGTTCGCTTGGCCAAAAATCGAGAACCGTGCCGCGTCGAAGTGGTGCCCGACATGGCCTCTTTTCGCCGAATTTGCCAGCACATTCCGATAGCGAAGCCGGATCTGACGGGCGCAGAGTCGCCTCCGCTCCGTTATCGGCCTGTCCGTCGCCGAACAGTCCAGCCCGACTCCGAAGCCGATGGATTGCCACGCCGTTGGCTGCGAGAGCATGCAGGCGGCGCAATACATCCCGATGCGTCTGCTCGAGTGCAGTTGCCCAATGCCCTGCTACCAATCCATGCCGAATCGCGTCCGCTATTTGCCTTTGCACTGGCCTTGCCGTGTGGGGAGCGCTAACACACGAGGCCACAAATACGTGGTGTTGGGCGGACAGGTTCGCGACGGTTCGGCAAGAGGCTCACCGAGAGCCGCACGGCAGAGCGCATCGAGAACGCGGCGGCGCGCGCAACATACGACACGCCGACGTCCGCCATGGATGCCAACCGCTCCCCTTCTTCGGGCAACCGCGCGGCGTCGCCGCACGCGATGAGACCAGAAGTGATTACATGCGCATGGCTCCCCAACGATGCGTCCGTCTAGCTGACAGCCGCTGGCAGCAGCGGCAACAGTCTCAGCAACGTCGGAGACAACGAGACACGCGCCTCGATATACCGCGCCCGCTGATCGGCGACGATATGCGTCCGCAAGCTCATTGCCGAGCTGCCTGGACGCCGCAGTCGCCGCCAACGTTCGGCTGTGCAGCGCACATTGCGGCGCGTCGTCGCGCAAACCGACCAACATGAACGTCCGAACCGCCTATCGCCGCGAGGCCGCGCAGTAGACGGCATCTTGCATGTTCGTACGATGCGCGCCTCATTCAGCTGAATGCGGACCTGCGTCGGCTTCGGCGGACGCGCAATGGCTCAGCTCATACGGACGCGGGATCCAGACAAACGGGCATGCGGCGCCCACTCCTCGACGTCCGCGACCGCCTGCCGTGCGATTCTGGTGCTGACCCGGGATCAGGCCAAAGTACGATTCGCCGAGTCCCGCCGGCCGAACATTCGGCGCTCAGCGAGCCGAGTGCCGCATGCACGCCCCGATCAACCGCCGTCGACGCGGACGGCACGCGCGTCGCACCGATTGGCGATTGGCGATTGGCGATTGGCGATTGGCGATGGACGCCGGACGCTGGGCGCCGGCCGTGGGCGCTGGGCTGGGCTGGCCTGGGCTGGCCTGGGCTGGCCTGGGCTGGGCTGGGCTGGGCTGGGCCGGGCCGGGCCGGGCTGGGCGCTGGGCGCTGGGCGCTGGGCGCTGGGCGCTGGGCGCTGGGCGCTGGGCGCTGGGCGCTGGGTGCTGGGCGCTGGGCGCTGGGTGCTGGGTGCTGGGTGCTGGGTGCTGGACGCTGGGTGCTGGGTGCTGGGTGCTGGGTGCTGGGTGCTGGGTGCTGGGTGCTGGGTGCTGGGTGCTGGGTGCTGGGTGCTGG
>NZ_JAPVQY010000125.1 GCF_027257875.1 Burkholderia sp. IMCC1007 | reverse complement strand
GGCGCGATGCCGCCCGCGACGTGCCAGCTCGACACGATCGCCTTCATCTGGCGCGTCTGCTCCTCGAGCGACGCGGCGGCCGCCGCGGCCTGCTCGACGAGCGCCGCGTTCTGCTGCGTGACCGAATCCATCTGGCCGACCGCGCGATTGACCTGCTCGATGCCGGTCGACTGCTCGTCCGACGCGGCGCTGATCTCGCCCATGATGTCGGTGACGCGGCGCACGGCCTGGACGATCTCGTCCATCGTCGAGCCGGCACGCGCGACGAGCGCCGAACCGCTCTCGACCTTCTCTGCCGAATCGCCGATCAGTTGCTTGATTTCCTTCGCGGCACTCGCGCTGCGCTGCGCGAGCGAGCGCACTTCGCCCGCGACCACCGCGAAGCCGCGGCCCTGCTCGCCCGCACGCGCGGCTTCGACCGCCGCGTTCAGCGCGAGGATGTTGGTCTGGAACGCGATGCCCTCTATCGTGCCGATGATGTCGACGACCTTGCCAGAGCTTGCCGCGATGTCCTGCATCGTCGCCACGACCTGACCGACCACCTCGCCGCCCTGCGTCGCGATGTCGGACGCGTTCACCGCCAGTTGGCTCGCCTGCCGCGCGTTCTCCGCGTTCTGCCGCACGGTGCCGGTCAGCTGCTCCATGCTCGATGCGGTCTCCTGCAGCGATGCGGCTTGTTCCTCGGTGCGTTGCGACAGATCGGTGTTGCCGGACGCGATCTCGTGCGCGCCGACGTCGATCGACTCGGTGCCGCGATGCATGGCCTGCACCATCGCCGTCACGGCGTCCTGCATCCGCTTGATCCCGCCGAACAGGCGGCCGATCTCGTTCCTGCTGAACACGTTGACCGGCTGCGTGAGGTCGCCGCCCGCGATGCGCTCGAAGTGCGCGATCGCATCCTCGAGCGGCTTCACGATCAGCCCGCGCAGCGCGAAGCGGATCGCGATCACGACGACGAACGCGATCGCGATGCCGGCCGCGATCAGGCCGATCATCAGTGAAATCTGCGACTGCGTCGCGGCCTGGCGCTCGTCCGCGCGCTTTTGCAGCGACGCGACCACGGCCGACGCGGCCTGGTCGTACGCGACGAACATCGGGCTGATCTTCGTGTCGGCGACCGCGTGGTACGCGGTCATGTCGCCCGCGCGCGCGGCCGCGAATTCCGGCTCGACGCCTTCCTTCACGATCGCCGCGTAGCGCGTGGCAAGCTCGTCGACGAGCGCTTGGTCGACGCCGAGCTTCGGCGTCGACTGGAACGTCTGCCAGGTCTCGTTCGACTTCGTGTAGAGCACCTGCGCGCGGTCGAGCACCTTCGCGGCCTCGGCCGTGTTGCCGGCCTCGGTCAGCGAACGGAAGCGGTCGAGCGACACGCGTGCGCGCAGCAGGTACGACGACGTGTCGTCGAGCGCGTGGATCGCCGGCAGATCGACGTGTGCGATCTCGTCGAGCGAGCGGCTCGCGTGATTGAGCGCGTAGAGGCCGAGCCCGCCGACCGCGGCAGCCAGGCACACGAGGATGAGTCCGACCGCCGTGAGCGTCGTGCGGATCGACCAGTTATGCAACATTGCAGATTCTCCCGAAGTTCCTGCGCGTTCGGCGCACTTATGCGCCGAGCGACTCGATCAGCGCCATTTCCCGGCTCGACATCAGCTTCTCGATGTCCATCAGGATCAGCATCCGGCCGTCGACCGTGCCGAGGCCCGTCAGGTACTCGGTCGTCAGCGTCGCGCCGAATTCCGGTGCCGGCATGATCTGGTCGGTCTGCAGCGTGAGCACGTCCGACACGCCGTCCACCACCATCCCGACCACCCGATGCGCGACGTTCAGGATGATCACGACGGTCTGATGGTCGTATTCGACGCGGCCCAGATGGAACTTGATCCGCATGTCGACGATCGGCACGATGATGCCGCGCAGGTTGATCACGCCCTTGATGAAGTCCGGCGCGTTCGCGATGCGCGTGACGCTCTCGTAGCCGCGGATTTCCTGCACCTTCAGGATGTCGATCCCGTATTCCTCGTCGCCGAGCGTGAACACGAGGAATTCCTGGCCCGTCGCATCGCCGTGCGCGGCGTCGCGGCGGCTGCTGGCCGCGTTCGCCGCGGCCGGATTGATCATTTGGACTTCAGCAGACACGTTTGCCCCCAGTGGGTTGAATGGCGAGAGTCAGAAGATCGCGAGCTCGGCGCCGGCTCGGGCGCCGTGCGTCGCACGGGTTTCGCGGTTCAGTGCCGCGACGTCGACGATCAGCGCGACGCTGCCGTCGCCGAGGATGGTCGCCGCCGAGATGCCGTGCACCTTGCGGTAGTTGGTTTCGAGGTTCTTCACGACCACCTGCTGCTGGCCGACCAGTTCGTCGATCAGCATCGCGAAGCGGCGCCCCTCGGTTTCCATGATCGTGACGATCCCCTGGGTCGGGTCGGTGCGCGCGTCGTCGACCGAGAACACCTCGTGCAGCGCGACGAGCGGCAGGTATTCGCCGCGCACGCGCACCACGCGCTCGCCGTTGCCGACCGTGTAGATGTCGTCGATCGACGGCTGCAGCGACTCCATCACGAAGTTCAGCGGCAGGATGAAGATCTCGTTGCCGACCTTCACCGACATCCCGTCGAGGATCGCCAGCGTGAGGGGCAGCACGATCCGCGTGGTCGTGCCGCGGCCGGCCTGCGACGTGATCTCGACGTGGCCGCCCATCGACTGGATGTTGCGCTTCACGACATCCATCCCGACGCCGCGGCCCGACACGTCGGTCACCGTCTCGGCGGTCGAGAAGCCCGGCGCGAAGATCAGTTGCCACACTTCGTCGTCGGAGATGTTGTCGGACACCTGCATGCCCTGCTTCGCGGCCTTCGCGAGGATCCGTTCGCGGTTCAGGCCCGCGCCGTCGTCGCTGACCTCGATCACGATGTTGCCGCCGTGATGCGCGGCCGACAGCACGAGCTGGCCGACCGCGTCCTTGCCGGCGGCCACGCGCTTGTCGACCGTCTCGATCCCGTGGTCGAGGCTGTTGCGCACGAGGTGCGTGAGCGGATCGATGATCCGCTCGATCAGGCTCTTGTCGAGCTCGGTCGCCTGGCCGAACGTGACGAGCTCGACCTGCTTGCCGAGCTTGCCGGCGAGGTCGCGCACGAGCCGCGGGAAGCGGCTGAACACGTAGTCCATCGGCATCATCCGGATCGACATCACCGCTTCCTGCAGATCGCGCGCATTGCGCTCGAGCTGCGCCATCCCGTTGAACAGGCGGTCGTGCAGCGCCGGATCGAACGCGCTGGCCGTTTCGGCGAGCATCGCCTGCGTGATCACGAGCTCGCCGACGAGGTTGATCAGCTGGTCGACCTTCTCGACGCCCACGCGGATCGAGCTGCCTTCGGCGCCCGCTGCGGCCGCGGCGGCCGGACGCGCACGCTTGTCGTCGTGGTGCGCGGCGGCCGATGCGGCGGGTTCCGCGTGCGCTGCCGATTGCGTCGATTGCGCCGGTTGCGCCGGTTGCGCGGGCTCCGCGGCGGCGGGCGCCGGCGCTTGCGGCGCGG
>NZ_JAPVQY010000124.1 GCF_027257875.1 Burkholderia sp. IMCC1007 | reverse complement strand
TTTTTTTGTGCGCCCAGCATGGGCGCACTCTAGTGGGTGCAAGTCCCACCGCAAGTTGATCACAGCGAGCGAAGCGAAGCGCAACTGCATGAGGGCGACCGAGTGTGGGGAGGAAGCGTGGAGCGAAACTGCGAGCCGATGAACAAGAACCGGATAGAAGGCGGTGCCGTCCAGGGCGAGCGGGCAAAAAGCCGCGAAGCTCTCGTGATCAAGGGGCGGCGGCGTAGATCCGGCGGCTGTGCAGTGAAGGAGTGCGTTCTTACCTGGGGAGATCCCGCCTCATGCCTGAAAGGGCAACGGCGTCGAGCCGGAGCGGGAAGTCAGCAGAGGCCGTAGTAGTCACAGGATAAGCCGGTGAGGTGGAAGCTGGTGACGAAGGGCCGAACGGAAAGGAGTGTCCAGCGTTATGTCGATGCGGCAGGCAGTGCGTCAGATGCCCGTGCAAACGGGGCGAGCGAGGGAAGCGCGCGGTGAAGCTGCGCGCGTACCTGCTAGCGACGAAGCCTGCTGCCCGCGACATGAATCCGGGGACACAGGGTCAGCGCTGCTGGAAGCGGCTCTGACGAGAGAGAATCTGAAGCAGGCGTTCAAGCGGGTACGGGCTAACAAGGGAGCCGCTGGCGTGGACGGTCTGGACATTGACCAGACGTCGCGTCATCTGGTGACGGCGTGGCCTGCGATCCGTGAACAATTGCTGAAGGGCACGTACCGGCCCAGTCCGGTACGACGGGTGGCGATCCCGAAACCGGACGGAGGCGAGCGTGAGCTTGGCATCCCGACGGTGACGGACCGGCTGATCCAGCAGGCACTGCTGCAGGTGCTGCAGCCAGTTCTGGACCCTACCTTCAGCGAGCACAGCTACGGCTTCCGGCCCGGACGGCGTGCGCACGATGCGGTGCTTGCCGCGCAATCGTACGTGCAGTCGGGACGGCGAACCGTGGTTGACGTTGATCTGGAGAAGTTCTTCGACCGGGTCAACCACGACATCCTGATCGACCGTTTGCAGAAACGCATTGGGGACGCCGGAGTGATCGGGCTGATCCGGGCGTATCTGAACAGCGGCATCATGGCTGACGGGGTGGTCCAGCAACGGGATCAGGGCACGCCGCAGGGCGGACCGTTATCCCCGTTGCTGGCTAATGTTCTGCTTGATGAGGTGGACAAGGAACTGGAGCGGCGGGGCCACTGCTTCGCCCGCTACGCTGACGATGCGAATGTGTATGTTCGCAGCCGTCGTGCGGGCGAGCGGGTGATGGCGCTGTTGCGACGCCTGTATGGTCGGCTGCGCCTGAAGGTCAATGAGACCAAAAGCGCCGTGGCGAGTGTGTTTGGTCGCAAGTTTCTGGGCTACAGCCTGTGGGTAGCTGCGGGCGGTGTGGTCAAACGCAAGGTGGCGGCCAAACCGCTGCTGGCGTTCAAACACCGCATTCGAGAACTGACCCGCCGCTCTGGCGGGCGCGGCATGCCCGAAGTGGTGGAACGGCTACGGGCTTATGTGTTGGGATGGAGGGCGTACTTCCGGTTGGCGCAAACGCCCGGTGTGTGGTTGGCACTGGACGAGTGGTTGCGTCACCGGCTGCGGGCTATCCAGCTTAAACATTGGCGCCGGGGCCCGACCATCTACCGGGAACTTCGTGCGTTGGGGGCGTCGGTCGACGTTGCGCGACAGACGGCGGCGAGCAGCCGCCGTTGGTGGCGTAACAGCGCCCAGTTGCTCAACAGCGCCCTGACCATCGCATACTTCGACCGGCTCGGCGTACCTCGTCTCTCATAACCTCAACTTCTCGAACCGCCCGGTGCGGACCCGCATGCCGGGTGGTGTGGCAGGGGTACGGCCTCATGGCCGTCCCCTATGCCGATTTGCGTGCGCCGCGCGCGCCTATGCGCGCGAGCCCGCTGGAACGGGCGGTTTCGAACGATCGGGGATAATAGGGATCTGATGCGTGGAGCGGACGGACAAAAAAAAGCGCCACGGAGACCGTGGCGCTGAAAAAGTTCTAGCCATTCCGAGGGCCGTGCTAGAACCTGAGAGACTGCGCGAAACACCGTTGCCGGTTAAACTCCTGAAACGATGTTTCGAAAACGTGAGACATTCTTTCCGTTTCCGCCCGACAAGTCAAGCGGTATTTGCACCGGGTTCTTCACTTTCCGGCAACGCTGCTTTGAGCGTTTTCCTAATAAACCAAGGGTGAACCCGTAAAATGTCATCGAATGAACGATTCACCCCGGGAACATGCATCTTTTGACAATCATCGTACGATATCAACAAAATTGAAATCGAGTTTCGGAAATAGAGAGAATCCCTCGTGTCGACATCTGTAACGCCTCCCGCGCCCCGAGAACGCGAATCGTCGCCCGACGAGATCACGGCGCTCGCCCGCGGCCTCGCCGTGCTGCGCCGCATCGCCGCCGCCGACGCGCCGGTCAGCAACCGCGAGCTGACCGAACTGACCGGCATCCCGAAGCCCACCGTCTCGCGCATCACCGCGACGCTCGTCAGCGCCGGCTTCCTGTTCCAGTTGCCCGACAGCGAGCGCTTCGTGCTGACCGCGTCGGTGCTCGAACTGAGCCACGGTTTCCTGCGCAACTTCGACATCCGCGCGCGTTCGCGGCCGTTCATGATCGAGCTCGCCGAGCGCACGTCGCTGTCCGTGCACCTCGCCGTGCGCGACCGGCTCGACATGGTCGCGATCGACGTGATCCGGCCGCGCTCGGCCGTGCTCGTCACGCGCCTCGAAATCGGCTCGCGGATGGACATCGCGCGCACCGCGGTCGGCCGCGCGTATCTCGCGGCGCTGGAGGACGACGAGCGTCGCGCGTTGCTCGACGCGCTGCGCATGACGGCGGGCGATGACTGGCCGCACGTGTCGGCGCGCCTGAATCCCGCGCTCGACGAAGCGATGCGCGAAGGCCATGCGCTCGCGATCGGCGAATGGCGCGAAGGGCTGAACGCGGTCGCGGCCGGCTTCGTCGGCCCGTCGGGCCAGCGCTACTCGGTGAACTGCGGCGGCGCGGCGAGCCAGTGCTCGCCCGAATGGCTGCACGAACACGTGGTGCCCGCACTGCACGCCTGCATCGCGAAAATCACCCGCGAGATCGGCGGCGCACCTGCCCGGCGGGTCGGCCTGTAATCGATTCGTCGCCGTTCTGTCGCGTTCTGTAACGAGCGTAACCCGCCGAAAGATTGACCGCTGGACTGTAACGGGGACGGCACGTACGATCATGCCCATCGTCGCGCCGCATTCGCGGCGCGCACCGCTCTTTTCCCGCGCGGATCGGCAGGGACCGGACCGAGCCGGCCCTCCCGGCACCGCATGCCCACGCGCAATTCCGCGCCCGTTTCCCCCGGCACGCCGCGCCGTCTTCCTGACAGAACCCGATGGACAACCAACAAAAGCCCACGCCCCCTTCGAAGGATCCCGCCCTCGCCCCCCGCCGTCCGCGCCGCACGCTCGCGCTCGGGACGCTCGCGGTCGTCGTCATCGGCGGCCTGCTGTGGTGGCATCCGTGGAGCCGCACGCCGGCCGGCGCGCACGCAGCGGCCAGCGCGGCGTCCGGCGCCGCCGCGAGCGGCGGCGGTGGCGGTCATCGCGGCC
>NZ_JAPVQY010000123.1 GCF_027257875.1 Burkholderia sp. IMCC1007 | reverse complement strand
CGCGAATCAGCTCTTGTCGTACGAGAACTGGATGCCCGCGGTGCCGCCGGTCTGGATGAACAGGTCGATGAACGCGGGGACGGTTGCGCTGCGCGCCCAGTCGCGCTGCAGTTCGCAGAACAACTGCGCGACGCTGATCATCTGGCCGCCGGCCTGCTCGATGCGGCGCAGCGCGGCTTCGTGCGCGGCCACCGACGTGCCGCCGACCGCGTCGACGACCACGTAGACCTCGTAGCCGGCCTTCAGCGCGTCGAGCGCGGGGAAGGTCAGGCACGCTTCGGTCCACAGCGCGGTCATGATGAGTTTCTTGCGGCCGGTGGCTTCGACGGCCTTGCGGAACTCGACGTCTTCCCACGAGTTGATGCTGGTGCGGTCGTAGGTCGGATAGCCTTCGAGCGCGGCGCGCAGCTGCGGGATCGGCGGCTTGTTCAGGCCGGTCTTCACGTTGACGGTCGAATGGACGATCGGCAGGCCGTACGCGACGGCGGCTTTCGATGCGCCGACGATGTTGTTGATCAGCAGCTGCCGATCCATCGACGCGATGGAGTTCACCTGGACCGGCTGGTAGTCGATGACGATGAACGCCGCGTTCTGCGGGGTGAGCAGGTGGTCGTTCGCGGGATCGCGAATCGGTTCGCTTGCCATGGTTGCCTCCAGAGACAGAGCAGAAAGTGAGAGAAATCCCGAGGATCCAGGTTGGCGCCGGCCGCGCTGTCGGGATCGTCGTCGCGGCGGTGCGCCCGCGCTGTCGCACACGTCCGGCCGCGACGGCGCGGCGGGCGAGTGCGTCAGGCTCGGTCGAACGATGCGATGCGCGACGCGCCCGTGCCGACTGTTTCCGGGCCGCCGCGACCCAATCGGTCCACGTCGAAGAAAGATGCTATTCGCACGACAACCGGCTTTCCAGCCCCGTAGAATGCCGTCAGTGTTCTATGGATGGAACAATCATGGATGACCTGAACGACCTCTACTATTTCGTGAAGGTGGTCGAGCACGGCGGATTCACGCAGGCGGGGCGCGCGCTGGATGTGCCGAAATCGACGCTGAGCCGGCGCATCGCCGCACTCGAAGCGAAATACGACGTGCGGCTGCTGCAGCGGACGACGCGTCAGTTCGCGGTCACGGAAACCGGCCGCGAATTCCACGAGCGCTGTCTCGCGGTGCTCGTCGAAGCCGATGCGGCGCGCGAGGTGATCGAGCGCCAGCACGCGGCGCCGCGCGGCGTCGTGCGCGTGAGCTGCCCGACCGCGCTGCTCGAATATCGCGTGAGCGAACTCATCGCGCGTTTCATGGCGATACATCCGCAGGTGCACGTGCATCTCGAAGCGACCAACCGTCGCGTCGACCTGCTGAGCGAAGGCTTCGACCTCGCGCTGCGCGTGCGCTTTCCGCCGCTGGAAGACAGCGATCTGGTGATGCGCATTCTCGGCGACAGCCCGCAGCGGCTGGTGGCCGCGCCGCAATGGCTGGCGCGGCGCGGGGCGCCGCTGACGGATCCGGCCGGCCTGGCGGGCGAGCCGAGCCTCGACTGGGGGCCGGCGCGGCATCACGTGTGGCAACTGGTCGGGCCGAACGGCGAGCACACGCAACTGCGCCACCAGCCGCGCTACATCTCCGACGACATGCATGCGCTGCGCGACGCGGCGATTCACGGCGTCGGCATCGTGCAGCTGCCGTGCATGGTGATCGACGACGACCTGCGCGACGGCACGCTGATCGACGTGCTGCCGGGATGGGCGCCGAAGGGCGGCGTGGTTCACGCGGTGTTTCCGTCGCGGCGCGGGCTGCTGCCGCGCGTTCGGATGCTGATCGACTTCCTCGCCGAGCACATCCGCAAGGATTGACGGCGGCGGCGCGGGCCGCTGCCTTTAGTGCGTTTAAATACCTTTCAATGGGTTCGCCGCCGCCCGTCAGCCCGCTCAGTGGTGCTTGCGGATCTGCACCTGCACCTTCCCGTCGCGGATCGGCATCACGTCCGGGCTGTCGTCGCCGACTTCGGTCGCGATCAGGTCGTTCAGGCGGCCGTTCATCGCGAGCAGCAGCTCGCCGTGGCGCTTCCGGTCCATCGCGAGATTGCGCATCTCGCCCGGGTCGTTCGCGACGTCGAACAGCTCGACGTCGTTGTGCGCGAACAGATCCTCGAGCGTCGTCGGCCGGTTGAATTCGAGCGGCGAGAAATAGCGCGTGAACCGGTAGCGGCCGTCGTACACGCTGCGGATCGTGCCGCGCAGCCGGAAATCCGGCTGCTGCGCGAGCGCGCGGCGCAGCAGCTCGTCTTCGGGCACGCCGCGTTGCCGCAGCGTGGTCAATTCCTTGAGCATCCACTCGCTGTCGTAGTAGAGCAGCATCGCGTAGTTGAACAGCGTGGCGTCGCGCGCCGCGTGCAGCTTCGCGTCGGCCGGCTTCGCGAGCCAGCGCGCGAGGTCGTGGCCCTTGAGCGCGTCGCCGCGGATCGACGCGGCGCGCGTGTCGTCGATGCCGGTCAGCCCGAGCAAGGTCGGCGCGATGTCGATGTGCGACGTCAGCGCATCGCATTGCATGCCGCCCGGATACGCGGGATGGCGGATCACGAGCGGCACGTGGTTCTGCGGCTGATACGCGGCCGCACCCTTGCCGACGAGCTGGTGCGCGCCGACGTGATCGCCGTGATCGGCCGTCATCACGACGATCGTGCGCTCGTCGAGGCCGAGCGACTGCAGCGACTGCAGCAGGCGCACGACGTTCGTGTCGCAGTCGCGGATGCAGTTGAAGTAGTTGTCCTGATAGATGCGCAGGCGCTCGTCGGTGAACGGGTAGCGCCCGACGAGGTTCGCGTGCGCGGCATTGAACATCCCGTGCGCGGGCGGCCGGCCGGGCGCGTCGTACGGCTGCCGGCGCGACGCGGCGAGCGGCACGTCGCGCCACGACGTGCGATACAGCGCGTCGTTCGGCGGCGGCGCGTTGCCGAGCAGCGGATGGTTGTCGTCCTGCACCGTCGCGCCGTTCGTGTCGGTGTTCACGAACATCACGTCGTGCGGATTGACCAGATTCACCGCGAGAAACCACGGCTTGCCTTCCTTCGCGAGCCGCGGCGCATGGTCGCGCATCCAGCTCACCGCGGCTTCCGTCGTGATCCCGTCGTACCGGTAGCCGCCGCGCACCATCCCGATCAGGTCGCCCACGCCGAAGTAGTCGTCGAAGCCGTACGCGCGGATCGTGCGGTTGTAGTCGGCCACCGGCGCGGTGTACGGGCTCGCGGTTTCGTGCATCGTCGCGCTCAGGTGCCACTTGCCGAGATACGCGGCGTAGTAGCCGGCGTCGCGCAGCATGTGCCCGACGGTGCGCACGTCGGTCGACATGTCCTTCTGCCAGGGCATGCCGGCGTTGTCGAGTACGCCGGTGTGCTGGATGTGCTGGCCGGTGTAGACGGTCGAGCGCGACGGCGAGCACACGCACGCGGCGATCTGGTGGCGCGTGAACGTGATGCCGTCGCGGCGCAGCGCTTCGCGGCCGGGCGCGGGAAACGGCCAGCGGTCGAAGTGACGTTCCTGGTCGGTCAGGATGAACAGGATGTTGTAGCCGGCGGGCGGCGCGGCCGGTGCGGCTTGCGCGCCGCGAAACGCGGGCGCGGGATCGACGCCGGCCGGAGCGGGCGCCG
>NZ_JAPVQY010000122.1 GCF_027257875.1 Burkholderia sp. IMCC1007 | reverse complement strand
CGCGCCAGCCGGCCGCGAAGGGCGCGCCGCAGGCAACGGGCGAGCGCGCTCCGCGCCGCGAGCGTGCGCCGCGCGCCGCCGTTCCGCCGAATCCCGTTCCGCCGATTACGTACCCGGAAAGCCTGCCCGTGTCGGGCAAGCGCGACGAGATCGCGCGCGCGATCGCCGGTCATCAGGTTGTCATCGTCTGTGGCGAAACGGGGTCGGGCAAGACCACCCAGTTGCCGAAGATCTGTCTCGACCTCGGCCGCGGCCTCGGCGCCGGCGGCACGGGCCTGATCGGCCATACGCAGCCGCGGCGCCTCGCCGCGTCGTCGACCGGCCGCCGGATCGCCGAGGAACTCGGCACGCCGTTCGGCGAGGTGGTCGGCTACAAGGTGCGCTTCACCGACAATCTCGCGCCGGGCGCGTCCGTCAAGCTGATGACGGACGGCATCCTGCTCGCCGAGACGCAGACCGATCCGCTGCTGAAGGCGTACGACACGCTGATCATCGACGAGGCGCACGAGCGCAGCCTGAACATCGACTTCCTGCTCGGCTACCTGAAGGAAATCCTCCCGCGGCGGCCGGACCTGAAGCTGATCGTCACGTCCGCGACGATCGACGCCGATCGCTTCGCGCGCCATTTCGGCACCGACGAACGTCCGGCGCCGGTGATCGAGGTGAGCGGGCGGCTGTATCCGGTCGAGATGCGTTATCGGCCGGTAGCCGAGGACCGTCCGGCGGTGAAGAACGCCGAAGGCACGGGCGGCCGCGATCGCGTGAAGACCGCGCGCGAAGCCGAACGCGACCTGATGGACGCGATCGTCGACGCGGTCGACGAGCTCTGCCGCGAAGGCCCCGGCGACGTGCTGGTGTTCCTGCCTGGCGAGCGCGAGATCCGCGAGGCGGCCGAGGCGCTGCGCAAGCACCATCCGCCGCATACCGAGATCCTGCCGCTGTTCGCGCGGCTGTCGGCGGCCGACCAGGACAAGGTGTTCAAGGCGTCGAACGCGCGCCGGATCGTGCTCGCGACCAACGTGGCCGAAACCTCGCTGACGGTGCCGGGCATCCGCTACGTCGTCGACACCGGCCTCGCGCGCGTGAAGCGCTATTCGTACCGGAACAAGGTCGAGCAGCTGCAGGTCGAGTCGATCTCGCAGGCTGCCGCGAATCAGCGCGCGGGCCGTTGCGGCCGCGTGGCCGACGGCGTGTGCATCCGCTTGTACGAGGAAAGCGACTACCAGGCGCGCGCACGCTTCACCGACCCGGAAATCCTGCGCTCGTCGCTCGCGTCGGTGATCCTGCGGATGAAGTCGCTGCACCTGACGGCGATCGAATCGTTCCCGTTCCTCGAACCGCCGCCCGGCCGCGCGATCGCGGACGGCTACCAGTTGCTGAACGAACTCGGCGCGGTCGACGACGACAACGCGCTGACGCCGCTCGGCCGGGAGCTCGCGCGGCTGCCGCTCGACCCGCGCGTCGGCCGGATGATTCTCGCCGCGCGCGACCAGCAGTCGCTGCGCGAGGTGCTGATCATCGCGAGCGCGCTGTCTGTGCAGGACCCGCGCGACCGCCCGATCGAAGCGCAGGAGCAGGCCGACCAGGCGCATCGCCGGTTCGCCGACGAGCGTTCCGAATTCCTGCAGTGGCTGAAGATCTGGGCGTGGTTCGAAGAGGCCGTCGCGCACAAGAAGTCGAATCGCCAATTGATCGACGCGTGCCGGCAGAACTTCCTGTCGCACTTGCGGCTGCGCGAGTGGCGCGACGTCCATTCGCAGTTGCTGACGGTCGTGCGCGAGCACGGCTGGCGGCTCAACGAAGTCGAGGCCACGTACGAGCAGATCCATCTGGCCCTGTTGACGGGCCTGCTCGGCAACCTCGGGATGAAGGCCGACGACGATCCGCATTACCTCGGCGCACGCGGGATCAAGTTCTACCTGTGGCCGGGTTCCGCGCTCGCGAAGAAGGCCGGCCGCTGGGTGATGGCGGCCGAGCTCGTCGAGACGAGCCGGCTGTACGCGCGCTGCCTCGCGAAGATCGAGCCCGAGTGGGTCGAGAAGGTCGGCGCGCATCTGCTGAAGAAATCGCTGTCGGAGCCGCACTGGGAGAAGCGTCCGGCGCAGGTCAGCGCGTTCGAGCGTGCGACGCTGTACGGGCTGCCGATCTATCACCGTCGGCGCGTCGCGTTCGGCAAGCAGGATCCGGCGCGCGCCCGCGAGCTGTTCATCCGCGGCGCGCTGGTCGAAGGCGAATTCGACACGAAGCTGCCGTTCTTCGCGCACAACCGGAAGCTGCTCGCCGATATCGAGCAGCTCGAGCACAAGTCGCGCCGGCAGGACGTGCTGGTCGACGACGAGCTGATCTACGCGTACTACGACCAGGCGATTCCGGAAGGCATCCACACGGGCGCCGCGTTCGAGCGCTGGTATCGCGACGAGGTGAAGAAGGGCGGCCAGCCGGACGACAAGCAGCGGCTGCTGTACCTGTCGCGCGACGACCTGATGCGCCACGAGGCGGCCGGCGTGACGACCGACCTGTTCCCGAAGCGCGCGACGATGGCCGGCGTCGAGATGGCGCTGACCTACCACTTCGAGCCCGGCACGCCGCGCGACGGCGTGACGCTCGCGGTGCCGCTCTACGCGCTGAACCAGGTCGACGCCCGCCGCTGCGAATGGCTCGTGCCGGGGATGCTGAAGGAGAAGGTGCAGCTGCTGCTCAAGTCGCTGCCGCAGAAGCTGCGCCGGCACTGCGTGCCGCTGCCCGAGTACGCGGCCGGTTTCGTCGAGCGGATGGGCCGCGAGCGCTTCGGCGCCGGCGGGCTCGTCGAGGCGCTGATCGCCGACGTGCGTGCGCAGACACAGGTCGCGATGAAGACGGCCGACTTCAAGCTCGAGACGCTGCCCGCGCACCTGTTCATGAACTTCAAGGTGATCGACGAGCACGGCCGTCAGCTCGCGATGGGGCGCAATCTCGCGCAGCTGCGCCAGGAGCTGGGCGCGCAGGCGCAGCAGCAGTTCCAGAAGATCGCGGCGGCGTCGACGATCTCCCCGGGCGGCGAAACCGACACGGGCGACGCACCGGCGTTCGCGGCGGGGCCGGCAGCGGCGCCGGCAGCGAAGGGCGGCAAGCCGGGCAAGGGCGCCGCGCCGCAGACGGCCGCGCCGGCGGAAGCAGGCGCGACGGCGCTGTATGAAAACCTGACGACATGGAACTTCGGCAAGCTCCCCGAGCTGCTGGAGATCCGCCGGCGCGGCCAGACGTTGTACGGCTATCCGGCGCTCGTCGATCGCGGCACGCATTGCGATGTCGAGGTGTTCGATTCTCCTGAGGAGGCCGCGCGCATCCACCGGGCCGGCTTGCGGCGGCTGTTCGCGCTGCAGTTGAAGGAGCCGATCAAGTTCCTGGAAAAGAACCTGCCGGGCCTGCGCGAGATGGCGATGCAGTACATGTCGCTCGGCACGCAGGACGAGCTGCGCGAGCAGCTGATCGACACGGCGCTCGACCGCGCGTGCCTGCAGGACCCGCTGCCCGACGACGACGCGAGCTTCCATGCGCGCCGCGACGAGGGCCGCAGCCGCCTGAACCTGCTCGCGCAGGAGATCGCGCGGCTCGTCGGGCAGATCCTGGCCGAATACGCGGGCCTCGCGAAGAAGCTCGCACAGGCGAAGCCGTTTGCGCAGGCCCATGCCGATATCCAGCAGCAGCTCGCGGCGCTGGTCGGCAAGCGCTTCGTGATCGACACGCCTTACGCGCAGCTTGCGCATTTCCCGCGCTACCTGAAGGGCATCGCGCTGCGGATCGACAAGCTGAAGGCCGATCCGGCGCGCGACGCGAAGCAGTCCGCCGACCTGCTGCCGCTCGTCCAGCAGTACCAGCGCGCGGTGTCGCAGCGCGGCGGCGTGGCGGACTCGCGGCTCGCGGAGTTCCGCTGGCTGCTCGAGGAACTGCGGATTTCGCTGTTCGCGCAGGAACTGCGCACGCCGATGCCTGTCTCTGTCAAGCGTCTGCACAAGGTCTGGGAGTCGATGCAGCGCTAGTGCGAC
>NZ_JAPVQY010000121.1 GCF_027257875.1 Burkholderia sp. IMCC1007 | reverse complement strand
TATCCGCGCGACGGCACCGATCTCGATCATCAAGGTCGCGGCTACACGCGCTACGACTACCCGGGCCGCTACAAGCACGAAGGCAGCGGCAACGCCTTTACCCAAGACCGTCTGCGTGGCCACCGGCGCGATGCGCGGATCGCACGGGTGAGCGGCGACGACGCGCGCCTGCAACCGGGCATCGCGTTCGAACTTACCGGCCACCCGCGCGAAGACATGAACCGAAGTTGGCGCCCGGTCAATATGGTCCATCACGGCAAGCAGTTCACCAGCCAGGCCGAGGACAGTGCCGACGCGCAGCACGGCACCCACTACCGCTACGAGGCGGTGCTGGTGCCCGACGACACCGAATGGCGCGCCGAGCCGCTGCCGCGCCCGCGTATCGACGGCCCGCAGTCGGCCACCGTGGTCGGACCGGAAGGCGAAGAGATCTACACCGATCAATATGGCCGCGTGAAAGTGCAGTTCCCATGGGATCGTCAGGGCCGATACGACGAACACAGCTCATGCTGGATTCAGGTCGCGCAGAACTGGGCCGGTGCGCTGTGGGGCCATATGGCGATCCCGCGCATCGGACAGGAAGTCATCGTCGGCTACCTGGATGGCGACGTGGACCAGCCGTTCATCCTGGGGAGGGCATACAACCGCCTGCAACTGCCGCCCTACGAGTTGCCCAGGCACAAGACGCGGATGACGATCAAGAGTCAGACGCACAAGGGAGACGGGTTCAACGAACTGCGCTTCGAGGATGAGGCCGGGCAGGAGGAAATCTACGTTCACGCGCAGCGCGACCAGAACATCCACGTCAACCACGACGAAACCACGTTCGTCGGCAATGACCGCAGTGAACAGATCGAGCACGACGAAACAATCGTCATCGGCAACGATCGGAATGAAACGGTGGGCCACGACGAGCAGGTCACGATCGGTCAGGACCGTCGGCATGACATTGGCGAGGACGACTTCCTGACGATCGGTCGCAACCACACCATCACGACCGGCAAGGATCGCACCGAAGAGGTGGGCAACCACCGGCGTGACAAGACCGCGGCCAACCACACGGTCGACATCGGCGGCCACTATGAACAGCGCGTGCAAGGGCGAGTAGAGGTCGAGGCGGGACAAGCCATTCAGCATCGCACCAAGGTCTACGAAATCCACGCGGCCGAGGCCGTGGTCATCAAGGGTCCGGGCGGTACGGTGCGCATCGACCAAGGCGGCATCACGCTGGATGCCGCGGCAATCCGTGTGAACGGGCCGATGACCCAGCAGGGAGGCGGAGAGGGAAACAGCCTATCCCTGGGTAGCCAGATTCTGGAGGGTCAACTGGCCGATTGCCCGGAGCGCGCCAGATGACAGCAAGCATCGTTCAAGCGTTTGCCGGCAGCGAGCGCATCCAAAACGACTATCTCTATCTGCTCCTGGACCCGATGGCTGAATGCGCGCCGGAAGATCCACTGAGTATCGCGTCCCTGACGCAGGCGCTAGGTGAACAGGCGATCACGCGTGTGTTGCGCCCGGACCTCGCTCATACCGCTGAAGCGTGTCCGGCGTTGGTTCAACTGGCAGCGCCCGGGGAGCTTCCGGCCAAGGCCCTGTTGGAGTCGAGCGAACGGTATGCGTATGAAGATGCGGGCTATAAGAAACGCTACGTGTGCGGCTGGCTGTCGAGCGAGTGCCCACCCGAGACGCTCGCCGAACATCTGGCCGCGCGCTGCCTGGACGTTGCGCCAGCGGCAACGCAAAGCGTATCGCCGTGGTTCGAACCGCTTCGGCTTGAACTGTTGGCTGCGTCCGTGGGAAACACCTTTCCCGATCTGTTATGGCCGATCCGGCGCTGGCTTTGCCCCACCAGTTGGGGCGGCTACACCCTGTTTCGCGGTGCGCCCACAGGCGCCGGGATGGACATCCCGGCGTTGGCTCGCCAGACACAACGGCTCGCGCCCCTGATCGGCGACTTCCTCGATGCCTGGCGTCTCGCTCTCAGGTTCCCGTTGACGTATGCCCCCAGGCACTGGCGTGGCGACACGCTCTTGCCGCCGCAAGCGGCGGCCCACGCGTTCCGGCTTGTCCGTGACGCCCATAAGCGTGGGCTGCGCCTGAGCGCCGACGTCATCGATCTGTGCATGCATCGCGTGTTCATTCATCCGGATTTGCCACTGCACCCTCACGTACAGGCTGACATTGCGCGCGCGTTGGCCGGCACATCCACGTTACAGGCGCGTTTTGAGACCTACGACGATTCGGCCTGGATGCGCATCGTCGCGTCGTTACCCGCAGCAGTGAGCTATTCATGAGCACGAGCCAAACTCTCACCCGAGCCGCACGCCAAGCAGCGCCCAATCCCACCGGAGATTGCAACGCGTGTCAGCGCACGGGCGTACCGATCCTGCCGTTGCGGCTCGCCGTCATGCCGGTTACCCAGGGGCTCAAGCGGCAGGGTGCGCTGCATCACGCGTCGGTACAGACCGCGTTGCGTGTACTGCGACAGGGCTACGTCTATGTGCTGCTGGATGAAAAAATCTGGCACGCCTATCAGGTGACTCCGGAAGGCTACCTGCGTCAATGCAATCCCTTTGCCATGCCGCGCGCGAAACCCGAGCCGCTCTCGAAGGCGTGCGTGGATGCCGGGCATGATCTGCGTGCTGCGTTCATCAACATCGACACGGCAACCTACAAGCAGGCCTGGATCGCGTTCGCGCAGGACCCCTGGCCGAAGGCCACGCTCGATGCGTATCGCACGGGCAAGCACGCTAACGGCAAGCCGCTGCCGGCAGACTATCGCCAGCGATTCAAGCTGATCAATCTCGCCATCCTGAAGTCCGATCCAAAAGCGAACAATCAGGCACTTGCGCTGGAGCATGGCGATGCACTCCACGAGCACGTGGCCGAATACGCCGCGAACACACGCGACTTCGGTAGCGTTCATGCGTGGCATCCTCGCCAAGCACGCGCGCAAGCGATGCGCGCGCAATTGCACATACTCGAGAAGCAGCATGGGCTCGAGAAAGGGGTAGCGGGCCTCATCTTGCCCGATCCGGTGGGCATGGCAGCGGAACTCAACAGCTTGCGGCTCTCCGTCAGCACTTTGCGCCAGCACTGGCGTGAGGAGCCGGCGCGGCGATATGCCTACCTCACTTCGCAATGCTTGCTGGGCATAAAAGCCTACATCGCCCAGCTCGTGGATGCCGACACGCCACCTCCCGCCGATGATTTCTGGATGCCCAGCGAGGCTGGCGTGCCGCCGGTGTTCCAAGATCCGGCGAAAGAGCGCGCTACCACGGTCGAGCACAAGGTCAAGAGTCGAATCGCGCGACTCGAAGAACGTTACTGGGAAACCGGCCCGAAGGGACGCAAAACTTTCCAGGACGCGTACGACAAAACGGTCGACGATTTCCAGAAGCAGATCGATGCCTATGCGACCGACTGGGGTACGCAGGTGGCCAGTGCCGACTGGAACCGCATCATGACGTTCGACTATGCCGACGCGGATGTTCGTTCATGGCAATGTCGTCTCGTTAGCGCCGCCGACTGTCTTGCCGGGGGTATCACCGATGCCCCATCGTCGCCGGCCAAAGCGGGCGAAACACCCAAGCCCCAAGTACTTGGCCCCAGTGGCAAGGCATGGCGGCAGTTACTGAAAGACCCCAACAGCCCGGCCTACATCGCGCTGAATGGGCAGCATACCGACCTGCAGAAAGCGTTTGAGCCGCAGTTCGCAGCCGGCGCCATGCCCAACGATGCGGGCAAGAAATACTATGACGTGCTCAAACTCATCGCGACCAGTAAGGACGGTGATGATTGGCGCAGAAGTGTCATCGTCGGTGCGGCTGATCAGTTGCTCGCCGCGATGCATGACGCGGCCAATCGCCTGGACAGTACCCTGAGCATCGGCGCCAAGGCGGCGCTGGACAATCTCCATATGGGCGCGGCGTGGCTCTACGGAAAAACCAAGCTCACTCAGGTCACGATCCAGCTCACGGTAGGCGAGTGCTTCGATCTGTTGTCGGAGGAGATACGCGGCCACGCCAATGCGGCGCAAAAGGCTGTCGGCAAGGGGGCGCGCGCGATGCTGTTGGGGAGCTTGATCACTATCCCGAACGCCAACGTTCGCAACGTATTGATCGACGTCACGCTATGGGTTCATGGTTCGGCCGAAGAGGTCAAGCAACGGCTCGTACAGTTTGGGCAGGATGCGACGGAGCGGGCGCGCGACATCAAGCAGGCCGGCGGTGTGTTGGGGCAGGACGTGAACCGGGAGGCCAAGGCGGCACTGCGCCAGATCAAGGCAGGCCTCAAGAACCTGGAGCCGGCCGCGGCCAAGCTGCTTAACGGCTTGCAGATCGGTGCCGCCGGTGCGCATCGTTTTGCTGGCAGCAGCTTCGCTGGCCTCAAGAGCTTGTCTGTCGGCAGCGTGGACGCGGGCTTGTCGTTCGTCGGGCTGTACTTTCTGCAGGACAG
>NZ_JAPVQY010000120.1 GCF_027257875.1 Burkholderia sp. IMCC1007 | reverse complement strand
CCGTGCGCAAGCACTGGCCGCGATCCAAAGCGACAAGTTGGATTCTCGTGTGTGATACACACAACTCAAAATTACTGCTTCTTCCAAGATTGGTTGCGCTGCGAAGCAACGCAACAACCCTCTTTGCCTGATGACCATAGCGAGTCGGTCCCACCCCTTCCCATCCCGAACAGGACCGTGAAACGACTCTACGCCGATGATAGTGCGGATTCCCGTGTGAAAGTAGGTAATCGTCAGGCTCCCTAAGCCAAGAACCCCCGCCCGAAAGGCGGGGGTTTTTGCATTGGTGCGGCGAAAATGCGGGCGGGCGGTGTGGAGATAGCGAGCCGCTTCGCAAATATGCTGACCGAGCGAGCCTGCCAACCGATGCCCATCCCGGAACGAAACGACGCGATTTGATACGATCGAAGTGTCGTCGTCGGCACGTCCGTGCCGGCATTTGCGTCCGAGGCCGGCTTGATGGAGAGGGCAGGGAATGAATATCGGTGACGCGTCACGCGAATCCGGCGTCAGTGCCAAGATGATCCGGTACTACGAACAAGTCGGCTTGCTGGCGCCGAGCAAGCGCAGTGACGCCGGATATCGGATCTACGGTCCGCACGAAGTCCATATCTTGCGCTTCATCCGCCAGGCGCGACGGCTCGGTTTCCTCGTCGAGGATATCCGCAAGCTACTGATGCTCTGGCAAGACCGCTCTCGAGCGAGCGCCGAAGTGAAGTCGATCGCCCTCGAGCACGTGGCCGAACTCGACAAGCGCATCGCGGAGCTGAGCGACATGCGCAACACGCTGGCCGATCTGGCCGCGCACTGCCATGGTGACGGACGCCCGGAATGCCCGATTTTGGCGCGTCTCGCCGATCCGGTCAGTGAACCAGATTAGTGCGTGTTCTCGAAGGAAAAAATGCGCATCAAGCCAATATTCATAAAAATCAACGAGTTGGCGGTGATGCTTCAAGATCCATTCCGATCTGGAATGGTTTCCATGCAAGTATTTCACTAGCATCTTGGTGCGGCATCGCTATAATTCGGGATAACCCTATACGGGAAATCCCTGAATCTCGATTCGCCAGGGGTCCCCCCTTCCTTGGAGAATGTCATGATCGCCTACATCGTTGAAAAGCTGAGCAACTGGTTCGAATCCGCAGAGCGCGAGCGCCGTGAGGCTTACCTCGCCACGTCGTCGGACATCGTCCAGCTCGAGAGCCGTATCCGTTCGCTCGAAACCAACGGCTACTCGCTGTAATCGGAGTCACCGTCAGGTGCCGTGTGGCACTGAGCGAAAAGCAAGCCCCGTATCGACGGGGCTTTGTTTTTTGTGCGCCGGATCTGGCGAATTTCCTGAAGCAGCGCTATGGTATGGGCCTCCTTTTTAATCAGCGGAAGAATACGACCATGCGCTTGCGTTTCGATGTCCGTTCCGTTCCCGGCGCGCGCCTCGCCCTGGGCGTTGCGGTGCTCGTCCACTGCGTCGCGGCGGCTGCCGCCACCGCGTCGAGGCCACTGATTCTCGACACGCAGCACGGCATTCAGGACGGCAAGGGCGGCCTGGTGTTGCAAACCGCGCCGCTGTCGTCCGAGCCGATCGTCGAACCGGCGGGCATGCGAACGCCGACAGGGCAGACGCCGAATTCGTCGGTTCCGCTGTTTGTCGCGCCGTATATCAATGTCCCCGGCTGGGGCGCGTCACCGGCCAATGAGCCACGGCCCACGCCGCGGCTGCAGCCGTAACCGCGGCGCACCCGCTCAGTTTCCGCGGTGCTCGATCTGGCACCGCGCGCCGCTATCCTGCCCGAGTCGTTCCACGAGGTAGGGCAGCGCTTCGTTCATGCTCTGCGCGAGCGTGTAGGGCGGATTCAGGATGAACATTCCGCTGCCGTACAGGCCGAGTCCATCCGCGGGCGGGTTCGATACCGTCAACGTGAGGTGCAGCCAGTTGTTCGGCTGCAGACGCTTCAGTTGTTCCGGAAAGCGCTGAGACTCCACTCGCGCGACCTGCGGGTACCAGATCGCGTAGCAACCCGTTGCAAAGCGCTTCAGGCATTCGGTGACGCACGTGACGGTCCGCGCATAGTCCTTCTTGTCCTCGTAGGACGGATCGATCAGCACCAGCGCGCGGCGCGGCGCCGGCGGCAGCAATGCCTTGATACCCTCGAAGCCGTCGCCGGCGAAAATCATCGCGCGCCGCCCTGCATCGCGAAAGTTGTGACGCAGCACGTCGATTTCCGTCGTATGCATTTCGAACAGGCGCATCCGGTCCTGCTCGCGCATCAATCGCCATGCGAGGTACGGGGAGCCCGGATAGAACCGCAGCTCGCCGTCGTCGTTCAGTGCGCGTACTTCGTCGATGTAATCGCCCAGCGCTTCAGGCAGGTTCTTGTCGTTCCACAGCGGGCCGATGCCGGTATCGAATTCCGCGGTCTTCGCGGCGTAGCCGTCGCGCAGCGAATACACGCCGGCGCCCGCGTGCGTATCGATGTACCAGTACGACTTGTCCTTCTTGTTCAGGTAGCGCAGCAGCTGGACGACGACGGCGTGCTTGAGCACGTCCGCATGATTGCCTGCGTGAAAACCGTGACGATAACTGAGCATGGCGGGCTGCCTGAAACGAAAAGATGAATCGATGAAAACGGGCGATCGCGCGCGGCTGCTGAGCCGGGCGCGGATGCGGCCGCGTATTGTACGCGAGTGGCCGTGAGTCGCCTTACTCGTATGTGTCGCCGACTACCTCCTCGATGCGTTGCTTGACCTCCGGTGTCAGCTTCGCGACGACGTCGAGCGCGCGCATGTTGTCGCCGATCTGTTCGACACGCGACGCGCCCGTGATCACCGAACTCACGCGCGGATTCGCGAGCACCCATGCGATTGCGAGCTGCCCTGTGCTGCAGCCGAGTTCGGCCGCGATCTCGCCGAGCCGCTCGACGACATCGTTCTTGGCCGGATCCGTCAGCCGGTCGCGGAGCCAGTCATAGCCGTGCAGTTGCGCACGGCTGTCGGGCGGCGCTCCGTTGCGGTACTTGCCGGTGAGCAGCCCCGATGCCAGCGGGCTCCAGGTCGTGAGACCCATGCCGTAGTCGTCGTAGAGCCGCGCATATTCCTGTTCGACCCGGGTACGGTGGAACAGGTTGTACTGCGGCTGTTCGACGACCGGCTTGTGCAGATGATGGCGCTCGGCGATTTCGTATGCGGCGCGGATCTCGTCGGCGCTCCATTCGGACGTGCCCCAGTACAGCGCCTTGCCGCGCACGATCATGTCGCTCATCGCCCAGACGGTTTCCTCGATCGGGGTGTTCGGATCGGGGCGGTGGCAATAGACGAGGTCGACGTGGTCGAGCTGCAGCCGACGCAGCGAGCCGTCGATGGCGTTCAGCAGATATTTCCGGTTGAGCGTGTGGTACTGGTTGGGTGCTTCCGCGAGACCCCAGAAGAACTTCGTCGACACCAGGTAGCTGATACGCGGCCAACCGAGCGACTTAAGCGCCTGACCCATGATTTCCTCCGACTTTCCGCCCGCGTAGACTTCCGCGTTGTCGAAGAAATTGACGCCCGCATCGCGGGCCGCCGCGAGACATTCGCGGGCGAGCCGCTGGTCGACCTGATTGCCGTACGTGACCCACGAACCAAGTGAAAGCGCGCTGACCTGCAGGCCGGAGCGGCCTAGTCGTCGATAGTGCATGTGAATCTCCTCGCGACCCGAAACCGACCTTAAGCTTAGACGTTTTGCGCGCGAACGGCGGTGCCGATCGTGCACAATAGCGGCTGGCCCGCGTGCACGACCGCGCGACGAAAGCGGACGCACGGGCGCGCTTTTTTGGATCCGATAACGCAAGGAGACGAACATGGCAGCAGATCTGAGCGGCAAGACCGCAGTCGTCACGGGCGCCGCGAGCGGCATCGGCAAGGAGATCGCACTCGAGCTCGCGAAAGCGGGTGCGGCCGTCGCGATCGCCGACCTGAACCAGGACGGCGCAAACGCGGTGGCCGACGAGATCAACAAGGCAGGCGGCAAGGCAATCGGCGTCGCGATGGACGTGACCAACGAAGACGCCGTGAACAGCGGCATCGACAAGGTGGCCGAAGCGTTCGGCTCGGTCGACATCCTTGTATCGAACGCCGGCATCCAGATCGTCAACCCGATCGAGAACTACTCGTTCGCCGACTGGAAGAAGATGCAGGCGATCCACGTCGACGGTGCATTCCTCACGACCAAGGCCGCGCTCAAGCACATGTACAAGGACGATCGCGGCGGCGTCGTGATCTACATGGGTTCGGTGCACTCACACGAGGCGTCGCCGCTGAAGTCGGCGTATGTGACGGCCAAGCACGGCCTGCTCGGTCTTGCCCGCGTGCTGGCGAAGGAAGGCGCGAAGCACAACGTGCGCTCGCACGTGGTGTGTCCGGGCTTCGTGCGCACGCCGCTCGTCGACAAGCAGATTCCGGAGCAGGCGAAGGAACTCGGCATCAGCGAAGAGGAAGTGATCAAGAAGGTGATGCTCGGCAACACGGTCGACGGCGTGTTCACGACGGTGCAGGACGTCGCGCAGACGGTGCTGTTCCTGTCGGCGTTCCCGAGCGCCGCGCTCACCGGCCAGTCG
>NZ_JAPVQY010000012.1 GCF_027257875.1 Burkholderia sp. IMCC1007 | reverse complement strand
CGGACATCACGGCAGTCGATTCGGCCGATACGTTCGAGCGACCGATCTACGCGGGCAACGCGATCGCGACGGTGCAGTCGAGCGACCCGATCAAGGTGATCACGGTGCGTGCAACGGGCTTCGATCCGGTTGCGGCGGAAGGTGGTAGCGCGTCGGTCGACAAGATCGACGCAGCGGCAGACGCCGGCAAGTCGCAGTTCGTGAGCCGTGAAGTGACGAAGCTGGACCGTCCGGAACTGACGTCGGCGAGCATCATCGTGTCGGGCGGCCGCGGTCTGGGCAGCGGCGAGAACTACACGAAGGTGCTGGAGCCGCTGGCGGACAAGCTGTCGGCAGCGCTCGGCGCATCGCGCGCCGCAGTCGACGCAGGCTACGTGCCGAACGACTATCAAGTGGGCCAGACCGGCAAGATCGTCGCGCCGCAGCTGTACATCGCAGTCGGCATCTCGGGTGCGATCCAGCATCTGGCCGGCATGAAGGATTCGAAGGTGATCGTCGCGATCAACAAGGATCCGGAAGCACCGATCTTCAGCGTGGCCGATTACGGCCTCGTCGGCGATCTGTTCGCGCTCGTGCCGGAACTCGTGACCGAGCTCGGCTGACGCGGCATGCTGCTTCAGCGGTAAGCAGCAAGATGAGGGGCGCGATGAGCGCCCCTTTTTTTGTGCTCCAAGCGGAAGAAGGGGATGTTCCCGGTGCGAAGCGCGCGATCGAGCGACGCTGCGCGGAACATGCCTGTCTGCAGGCGACGGACTCGCAGCAGAGGGCGATGACGGATCCCTCGGTCCAATCCGGCGCCCGTTCGCCGAAACGAAAAAAGGCGCCCCGCAGGCGCCTTTCCTTCCGATGCCGGACGGCCCGCGTGGCCGCGGCCCGTCCGGACTTACGCGTATGCCGGACGCGTCTGGCCGGGCACGTCCTTCAGGTAACGATGCACCGACAGGTCGTCGGCCTGGATCGCCGGCTTCTTGCCCGAGATCAGGTCGGCCAGCAGCTGGCCCGAGCCGCACGACATCGTCCAGCCGAGCGTGCCATGGCCGGTGTTCAGGAACAGGTTCGATACCGGCGTGCGGCCGACGATCGGCGTGCCGTCCGGCGTCATCGGGCGCAGGCCCGTCCAGAACGTCGCGTTCGACGTATCGCCGCCGCCCGGAAATAGGTCGTTCACGCACATTTCGAGCGTTTCGCGACGTGCTGCGCGCAGGTTCTTGTCGAAGCCGACGATTTCCGCCATGCCGCCGACGCGGATGCGCTGATCGAACCGCGTGATCGCGATCTTGTAGGTTTCGTCGAGCACCGTCGACACGGGCGCAGCCGCTTCGTTGACGATCGGCGCGGTGATCGAATAGCCCTTGAGCGGATAGACCGGAATCTTCATCAGGTTCGAGATGAAGCGGGTCGAGTACGAGCCGAGCGCGACGACGTACGCATCCGCGCGCACCGTCTCGCTGCCGCACTGCACGCCGGCGATCTTGCCGCCGGCAATCGCGAGTGCGTCGATCGGCGTGTTGTAGCGGAACTTCACGCCAAGCGATTCGGCGAGCGCCGCGAGGCGCGTCGTGAACAGCTGGCAGTCGCCCGTTTCGTCGCCCGGCAGGCGCAGGCCGCCCGTCAGCTTGTGCGACACGGCGGCGAGCGCCGGTTCGGCGTTCTTCAGTTCGGCCGGCGACAGCAGTTCGAACGGCACGTTCGCTTCCTGCAGCACCGCGATGTCCTTCGCCGCGCCGTCGAGCTGCTGTTGCGTGCGGAACAGCTGCAGCGTGCCGCCCGTGCGACCTTCGTACTGGATGCCGGTGTCGGCGCGCAGCGCCTGCAGGCAATCGCGGCTGTATTCGGCGAGGCGGACCATGCGGCCCTTGTTGACCGCATAGCGCTCGGTCGTGCAGTTGCGCAGCATCTGCCACATCCACTGAAGCTGGAAGCGCGTGCCGTCGAGACGGATCGCGAGCGGCGCATGCTTTTCGAACATCCACTTGACGGCCTTCAGCGGCACGCCGGGCGCGGCCCAGGGCGCGGCATAGCCCGGCGAGATCTGGCCCGCGTTCGCGAAGCTCGTCTCGAGCGCCGGGCCGGCCTCCCGGTCGATCACCGTGACTTCATGACCGGCGCGCGCGAGGTAATACGCGCTTGCCACGCCCACCACACCGCTGCCCAGAATGACGACTCGCATAGCTGCTCCAGATGGAAGGGACCAGGTCGAGGCCGGGCGCACCCGCGGCTCCGTGTAACCTCTAGCTGATCTAGTTTTTTGCGCTATGGTATTGTCGAATGTGTAGGTTTTGTTATCGTATTTTTGAGGTTTTCAGCAGAAACAAATGAGAACGCAACGCCAGCCAGTACGCTCCCTCGACAAGCTCGACCGGCGCATCCTGAAACTGCTCCAGGACGACGGCCGGATGGCGATGAAGGACCTCGCGGAGCAGGTCGGACTGACCGTGACGCCGTGCATCGAACGCGTGCGGCGCATGGAGCGGGACGGCGTCATCACCGGCTATCACGCGCGCGTCGATCCGAGCCAGCTTGGCGCGGCGCTGCTGGTATTCGTCGAGATCACGCTCGGGCACAAGGGCGGCAACATGTTCGAGCAGTTCCGTCGCGAAGTGATGAAGATCGACGAGGTGCTGGAATGCCATCTCGTGTCGGGCGATTTCGACTATCTGATCAAGGCGCGGATCGGCGAGATGGCCGACTATCGCAAACTGCTCGGCGACATCCTGCTGCAACTGCCCGGTGCGGTGCAGTCGAAAAGCTATGTCGTGATGGAGGAAATCAAGGAAACGCTGACGATTTCGGTCGGCGAATGACCGCCGCGGCGGCCCGGCATCGGGTTGCCTGTCGGTCCCCTTGTTTCGCCCTCATCTCGCCCTTGGCATGCTGCACCCAATACTGTATAAATATACAGTATTGGGTGCAGCCGAAGGGGTGAGCGCATGGGCTCTCTGTCCGACAACGAATTTCCGATAGCGCCGCCCGCGCCCCGCAAGGGGCGCGGTGCGGTCGACAATCTGCAGGGCCGTTACGAAACCGCGCTGAGAGAAGCCGTCGACGACGGCTGGATGCACGAATCGGATGATGCCGAGCTGCCGGCGCCGCTGCGCACGCAGGTGTTCGAGGAGCGCGCGAAGAGCATCCTGACGCACAACCAGTCGCCGGACATTCCGTTCAGCGTGTCGCTCAATCCGTATCGCGGCTGCGAGCACGGTTGCATCTATTGCTTCGCGCGGCCGACGCACAGTTATCTCGGCTTGTCGCCAGGGCTCGATTTCGAGAGCCGCATCTATGCGAAGGTCAATGCGGCCGAACTGCTCGAACGCGAGATGTCGCGCAAGCGTTACGTGCCCGAACCCATCGCGCTCGGCGTGAACACCGATGCATACCAGCCGGTCGAGCGCGACCTGCGCATCACGCGCAGCGTGATCCAGGTGATGCACGATCACGGGCAGCCTTTCGCCGCGATCACGAAGTCGTCGCTGATCGAGCGCGATCTCGACCTGCTCGCGCCGATGGCCGCGCGCGGGCAGGTAATGGCCGCGGTCACGATCACCACGCTCGACGCCGATCTCGCGCGCACGCTCGAGCCGCGTGCGGCGACCCCTGCGCGCCGCTTGCGTACGATCCGCGCGCTGCGCGACGCGGGCGTGCCGGTGGGCGTGAGCATTGCGCCGTTGATCCCGTTCGTCACCGAGCCCGATCTGGAGCGCGTGCTCGAAGCCTGCGCGGATGCCGGCGCGACGCACGCGAGCTACATCATCCTGCGGCTGCCGTGGGAGGTCGCGCCGCTGTTCAAGAGCTGGCTGTCCGCGCATTTCCCCGATCGCGCGGAACGCGTGATGAACCGCGTGCGCGACATGCGCGGCGGGAAAGACTACGACTCGGATTTCTCGAAGCGGATGAAGGGGGAGGGGATCTGGGCCGACCTGTTGCGGCAGCGCTTCCGTCAGGCTGTCAAGCGGCTCGGGTTGAACGAACGCGCGAACGGCATCCTGGATCTGTCGCAGTTTCGCGGCGCACCGGCGGGCGCGGCGGCCGCGCAGCGCGTCGTTGCGGGCGCAACCAGTGCGAAGGTGCGTGACGACGCGCAGTTGAGCCTGTTCTGATCCGCGCGCCGGCGCTTATTGCGAAATCTGCTTTGCCGCTTCGACTTGCGACTCGAAATACGTCTGGAACGACAGCGCGAGCGCGGTCATCAGCAGGAACGCGCCGATCAGCAGCGAGAAGATCACGACGAAGATCACCGTCCAGCCGGATCGGCTGTGCTTGCCGGTGTCGGCATTGAATTGCGCATCCCATTTTTCGTCGGGGCGCAGCCCGTAGACGAGCGCGGCGAGGAACGCCGCGAGCAGCGAGATCGCGCCGGGCACCGCGAGCCACCAGCCGAGGCCGGCGCTGCGCTGGGTGGCGGCGAGCAACAGGAAGCCGGGGATGCCGACGATCGTCGCGAGCAGGTGCGCCCAGCCGTACACGTCGCGAAAGCCGTACAGGTAGAAGCGGTGCGCGCCGAGCGATCCGAACAGGAAGGCGAGGGCGGCGGTGAGCGTCTTGGAGCGGAAGCGGCGGGACGGTGCGGTGCTGCTGGACATGGGTGGCGACGGATGATCGTTGCATGGGCGGCCGCGAGGCCGGCGGCGGGCGCACGGCCCGGCACGCATTCTACGATGCCCGGTCGAACCGGGTCACCCATCGCCTGCGTCAAGGTGCCGCATAGGTGACGCGGTAGATGGCGCCCGCGTAATCGTCGCTGACGAGCAGCGAGCCGTCCGGCAGTGGCAGCACGTCGGCCGGGCGGCCCCACACCGAGCCGTCCGCGCGCAGCCAGCCCGTGATGAACGGTGTCTGGCTTGCGTGACTACCATCGGCCGACACGACGGCGCGCATCACGCGGTAGCCGACTTTCGTGCTGCGGTTCCACGAGCCGTGCTCGGCAATGAATGCGTTATTGCGATACGACGCCGGAAACATCGGTCCCGTATAGAAGCGCATGCCGAGTGCCGCGACGTGCGCGCCGAGTTTCAGCACGGGCGGCACGTACCGGCGGCATACTTCGCGGCTGCCGAATTCGGGGTCGGGCGTGTCGCCGCCGTGGCAGTACGGGAAGCCGAAGTCGAGGCCCGCGCGCGGTGCGCGGTTCAGCTTGTCGTCGGGTACGTCGTCGCCCATCATGTCGCGCCCGTTGTCGGTGAACCACAGCTCGCCGGAATCGGGGTGCCACGCGAAGCCGACCGTATTGCGCACGCCGCGGGCAAATACCTCGCGCCCGCTGCCATCGGCGTTCATCCGTGCGATGATCGCGTACCGGCTGCGGTCGACGAGACACACGTTGCATGGTGCGCCGGTCGGCACGTAAAGCTTGCCGTCGGGGCCGAACGCGATGAATTTCCAGCCGTGGTGATGTTCGGTCGGCAGCGCGTCCGTGACGATCGCCGGCGCGGGCGGCTTCGAGAGCCGGTCGTCGATGTGGTCGACGCGCAGGATGCGTGACACGGCCGATATATAGAGCGTACCGTTGCGGTACGCGACGCCGACGGGCATGTCGAGCCCCGACGCGATCACGTAGTGGGCGCTGATCCGGCCCTCATGCATCGCGAACGCGTGCACGCTGCCTTCCCGCGTGCCGACATACAGGATGCCGCGCGGCGACCACGCCATTTCTCGCGCGCTCGGCACGGCGTCGGTGAGCACGTCCACGTGAAAGCCGGGCGGCACGACAAGCTGGCCCACCGGCAGTGCGGCGCATGCCGCAGCGGACGCGAGACAGATGACGAGGCCGGCCAGCAAGCCCGCGAGGCGGTGCTGCGGGTGCTGCGCGCGGTGCGCCGACGTGACGCGAAATAGCGGCATGGCTGCGGGAGGCGTCGTGAACACGACGATTGTATGCCCGGCTGCCGGGCGGCTGGGAGCGCGCGCGGAATTTTTGCGCGTAAGTGTTTGTTGTGGCTTCGGTTTCCGGCTATAATCGCACGTTTCAGTAGTTTCGAACCCGGTTTTCCCGAAGGATTTCATATGGTTATCATCCGTCTGGCTCGCGGCGGCTCGAAGAAGCGCCCGTTCTACAACATCGTTGCTACCGATTCGCGTAACCGTCGTGACGGCCGCTTCATCGAGCGCGTCGGCTTCTACAACCCGGTTGCTACGAAGGGCGAAGCACTGCGTATCGCTCAGGACCGTCTGACGTACTGGCAAGGCGTTGGCGCACAACTGTCGCCGACCGTCCAGCGTCTCGTGAAGGAAGCGCAAAAGGCGCAGCCGGCTGCCTAACATGGCGCGGTGTGCCGGTCGTGCCGGCTGCAAGGAGCATTGATGTCCGGTCACGATTCCGGTAACACGAAGCGCGGGCGAGCGTCGTTTGGCGCATTCGTCCGCAAGCCGGTCGCACGCGACGCTGTCGCGGACGCCGGTACGGCTGCCGAGCAGGGTAGCCTTGAGGCGTTGCAAGCCTGGCCCGACGACGCTGTCGAGGTCGGGGCAGTGGTCGACGCCTATGGCCTGAAGGGTTGGGTCAAGGTGGCGACGCATGCCGACGCCGGTCGCGGTGGCGATGCGCTGCTCAATGCGCGCCGCTGGTGGCTGGAGCGGGGTGGCGAGCGGTTGTCCGCCCGCATCCTGCAGTCGAAGACGCACGGCGACACGGTCGTCGCGCAACCCGCGGGTGTCAGCGACCGCGATGCCGCATTGGCTTTGCGCGGCTTTCGCGTGTTCGTGCGCCGGGAAGATTTCCCGGCATTGGCCGCGGACGAATTCTATTGGGTCGACCTGATCGGCCTCGAGGTCGTCAACGAGCAATCGGTGGCGCTCGGGACCGTGAGTGGAATGATCGACAACGGCGTGCATTCGATCATGCGCGTCGAGTATCCGGCGATCGGCAAAGACGGTCAGCCCAACACCGCCGAACGGCTGATTCCGTTCGTCGGCGTCTACGTCAAAACGGTGGATCAGGCGGCACGTCGCATCGTCGTCGACTGGGAAGCCGATTACTAAATGAACCAGGAGAGCGCGGTGCAGTTCGATGTCGTCACGCTCTTTCCCGAAATGTTCCGCGCGCTGACCGACTGGGGAATCACCAGCCGGGCCGTGAAGCAGGAGCGCTTCGGGCTGCGCACCTGGAACCCGCGTGATTTCACGACGGACAACTACCGCACGGTCGACGATCGTCCGTACGGCGGCGGTCCGGGCATGGTGATGCTGGCCAGGCCGCTCGAAGCTGCGATCGGCGCTGCGAAGGCAGCGCAGGCGGAGCAGGGCGTCGCGAGCACGCGTGTGGTGATGATGTCGCCGCAAGGCGCGCCTTTCACGCATGAACGTGCGATGCGAATGGCGCAGGAGCCGGGCGTCATCGTGCTGTGCGGCCGCTACGAGGCGATCGACCAGCGTCTGCTCGATCGTTGCGTCGACGAGGAAATCAGCCTCGGCGATTTCGTTCTGTCCGGTGGCGAACTCCCGGCGATGGCGATGATGGATGCCGTCGTGCGCTTGCTGCCCGGCGTGCTGAACGATGCGCAATCGGCGGTGCAGGACAGCTTCGCCGACGGGCTGCTCGATTGCCCGCATTACACGCGCCCCGAGGAATACGAGGGGATGCGCGTGCCGGACGTGCTGCTCGGCGGGCATCATGCCGAGATCGAGCGGTGGCGGCGGCAGGAAGCGTTGAAGAATACGTTGCAGAAGCGGCCGGATCTGATCGCCCGGGCGCGTCGCGACAAATTGTTGAGCCGGGCCGACGAGGCATGGCTCGCGAACCTCGCACGCGAAGCGAAGAACGCCTCTTGAGGCGGCCTCGCAGGCGGGAAATGGCGGCGCCGTGCATGCGTGTACGGTGCCTGATGTAAATCCATCCTCTATCGGGGCCAAGCCTGTAAACAGGCGGGTGCAAACGCCGACACGATGGCTTTAGGAGTCAGTGATGAATCTGATTGCAAAACTTGAGCAGGAAGAGATCGAGCGCGCGCTCGCCGGCAAGACGATCCCCGAATTCGCCCCGGGCGACACGGTGATCGTGAACGTGAACGTGGTTGAAGGTAACCGCAAGCGCGTTCAGGCTTACGAAGGCGTCGTGATCGCGATTCGCAACCGTGGCCTGAACTCGAACTTCATCGTCCGCAAGATTTCGTCGGGCGAAGGCGTCGAGCGTACGTTCCAGACCTACTCGCCGCTGCTGGCGAGCATCGTCGTGAAGCGTCGCGGTGATGTGCGTCGTGCGAAGCTGTACTACCTGCGCGAGCGTTCGGGCAAGTCGGCTCGAATCAAGGAAAAGCTGGTGTCGAAGGATCGCACCGCAGCAGCTTCCCAAGAGTAAGAGCTGTAAGGAAAAAGCACCCAGCCGGGTGCTTTTTTCATTCTCGCGCGACAATATGCTCGATACGAACGAACGCGAGCGCTCCATTGAATCGTCGTCCCATCATTGATCCCGAAGTCCTGCCGGTCGAAGGCACCGGCGCGGGCTTGCCCTCCATCGATTCCCGTCTGCTGACGCCGCCCGGCTTGCGCGAGCGTTTCGCGCGCACGCTCGAATGGACTGTCGAACCCGGCGAAGCGCGACTGCAGGACGGCGTCGATCCGCGCAACGCAGCTGTCCTCGTGCCGCTCGTCGTTCGCGACACCGGCCTCACCGTGCTGCTCACGCAGCGCGCGGACCACCTGAACGACCACGCCGGGCAGATCAGTTTCCCCGGCGGCCGTCGCGAACCGTTCGATCGCGACACGACCGCGACCGCATTGCGCGAGGCGAAGGAAGAAATCGGGCTGGCCGCCGAGCGGGTCGAGATCCTCGGTGCGTTGCCCGACTACCTGACAGGCACCGGCTTTCGCGTGACGCCCGTCGTGGGACTCGTGCATCCGCCGTTTACCGTGCAGGCCGACACGTTCGAAGTCGCCGAGATTTTCGAAGTGCCGCTCGCGTTCCTGATGAGTCCGGCAAACCATCAGGTCCGCGTGTTCCGCTGGGAAGGCGGTGAGCGTCGTTTTTTTGCGATGCCCTATCCGAACGACCAGTCCGACGGGCATTACTTCATCTGGGGCGCAACTGCCGGCATGTTGCGCAATCTGTACCGCTTCTTGGCAGCCGGCTGACATCCTGCCGCATCCGCCGCACGCGGCCGTCTGCCGGGCGTTCGCGCCGGCAATCATGCGCTGCTTACGCTGTGCTATCGTTATGCAAAAAATGACATAACTCGGAAGACGGCGCCACGCATGACTTTCTTTTCGGTTCTCCTCGCCCTCATCATCGAACAGGTCCGCGCGTTGTCGCCGAGCAATCCCGTGTTCGCGTTGTTCCAGTTTCATGCGGAAACCGTCGCGCATGGTCTCGACGCCGGCAAGCAAAAGCATGGCGTTCTCGCGTGGCTCGCGGTCGTGCTGCCGTGGGTGCTGGTCGTCGCGCTGATCTATTTCCTGCTTTACAAGGTGAGCTTCGTGCTCGCGTTCATCTGGAACGTCGTCGTCGTGTATTTCACGCTCGGCTTCCGCCAGTTCAGCCACTATTTCACCGACATTCATCTCGCGCTCAACAATGACGACGTGCCGCGCGCGCGTGAAATCCTGCACGAGTGGACGGGCCTCGATACGGTCGACATGCCGGTCGGCGAAATCGTCCGCCACACGCTGATTCATGCGGTCGTCGCATCGCATCGCCATGTGTTCGGCGTGTTCTTCTGGTACGTGTTGCCGATCGGCCCGGCCGGCGCCGTGCTGTATCGCATTTCCGAATATCTCGCGCGCACGTGGTCGACGCCGGCCGACGATCGCACGGCTGCATTCTCGACGTTCGCGCAGCGCGCGTTCTTCGTGATCGACTGGATTCCGTCGCGACTGACCGCGCTGGGCTTCGCGATCGTCGGCAACTTCGAGGATGCCATCTACGCGTGGCGCAACCATACGCGCCAGTGGCCGGACCCGAACGACGGCGTGCTGCTCGCGGCCGGTAGCGGCGCGCTCGGCGCGCGTCTGGCCGGGCCCCTTGCGGAGCCGTCGAGTCTCGACGCGCTCGCGGTCGGCGACAGCGGCCCCGTGACAGTTGGTGACGATTGCACGCCGCGCACGCTGCAGTCGGCAGTCGGCCTGGTCTGGCGCGCGGTGATCCTGTGGATGATCCTGCTGCTGATGCTCACGCTGGCCGTCTGGGTGTCGTGACGCGACAGGGCCGCGCCCGATGAAATGACAAGGCCGGCTTGATGCCGGCCTTGTTGCTGTGGATTCGCTCGGTGTGGTGCTTCAGTCGGCGAGCGGGTCGCGCACCGCGCCGCATTGCCAGCAGGCCGTGAACTGGGCCTCCAGCACCTCGCCGCACTGGCGACAACGCCATGGGGCAGCGCCGGCCGACGGGCCGCTCGACGCGGCGTCGAGGAGGCGCCGCGCCAGCGCATCGTCGCGCTCGTCGTCGAGCCACAGCTCGGGCCCGCACGCGTCGGCGGGCAGGCCGCCGAGCGCACCGGTCGCGTAGCAGTTATGCAGCTCGCAACCGATGCCGGCCATCTGCAGCACATTGGCCCAATGCTGCGCAGTCGCGAGATCGGGTGCCTTCAAGCGCATCGCGGCTCCTGTCGGTGAAGGCCGGCCCGAACCGGCCCGGCCGCGTTCTGCCCGCCGCGCGATCAGCGGACGATCTGGCTTGCCTCGTGCACGAGCTGCGCGTACAGCGCGTGCCGCGACGGCGCGATGCGGCCATCGGCGACGGCTTCGAGAATCGCGCAGCCGGGCTCGTGCAGATGATGACAATTATAGAAACGGCAGTCCGCGAGCAGCGGGCGGAACTCCGGAAATGCGCGCTCGAGGCGGCCCTCCGTCAGGTGATAAAGGCCGAATTCCTGGAACCCCGGCGAATCGATCAGCGCACCGCCGCCTTCGAGCGGATAGAGGCGCGTGAACGTCGTCGTGTGACGGCCGCTGTTGAGCGCGGCCGAGATTTCGCGGGTCGCGGCTTCGGCATTGGGCACGAGCAGGTTCACGAGCGTCGACTTGCCCATCCCGGACTGGCCGAGCAGGATCGTCGAATGCCCGGCCAGGTGCGGCATCAGCTGCGCGCGCGCATCGTCGGGCGAGCCCTTCACCGACAGCTCGAGCACGTCGTAGCCGAGCGCGCGGTAGGGTGCGAGACGTTCGCGGGCGACCGGCAGTGCGGCTTCGACGTCGATCTTGTTCAGCACGACGAGCGGCTTCAGCTCGTTCGCCTCGGCCGCGATCAGCGCGCGGCCGAGCAAGTCCTCGCTGAAATAGGGCTCGGTCGCGAGCACGATCAGCAACTGGTCGAGGTTGGCCGCAAAGAGTTTCGATTTGAACTGGTCGGAGCGGTACAGCAGGTTGCGGCGCTCGCCGATCTCGACGATCACGCCCTGGTCGGCCGACGCCTGTTCGTACACGACGCGGTCGCCGACCGCGATGTCGCTCTTCTTGCCGCGCGGGAAGCACTGCAGCATGGGGCCGCCGTCGTCGGGCGCGACGATGTAGTGGCGGCCATGCGCCGCGATCACGCGGCCTTCGACGCGCGGCGCGTCCGACGCGCGCGGGGCCGGCTTGCGGGAGGTCGGCCGGCTCATGCGTGCTGCATCAGGCGGTCGATCCGCTGCGAGGCGGGCGGATGCGAGTAGTAGAAGGCCGTGTAGACGGGGTCGGGCGTCAGCGTCGACGCGTTGTCCTCGTAGAGCTTGACGAGCGCGCTGACGAGATCCTGTGCGTCGGTCTGGCTGGCCGCGAACGCGTCGGCCTCGAATTCGTGCTTGCGCGACGTGAGGCTGCTGAACGGCGTCGCGAAGAACAGGAACACCGGAATCGCGAGGAAGAACAGCACGAGCGCGGCGCCTGCGTTGCTGGAGTCGAGCGACGGCGTGACGCCGAGGCCGGTGTAGAACCACGTGCGTTGCGCGAGCCAGCCGAGCAGCGCGAGCAGCACGAGGCTCAGCACGAACGACACGAGCATCCGCTTCATCACGTGGCGGCGCTTGAAGTGGCCGAGCTCGTGCGCGAGCACCGCTTCGATTTCCTGGCCCGACAGCCGCGCGAGCAGCGTGTCGAAGAACACGATCCGCTTCGATGCGCCGAAGCCCGTGAAGTACGCGTTGCCGTGCGCGGAACGGCGGCTGCCGTCCATCACGAACAGGCCCTTCGCCGCGAAGCCGCAACGCTTCATCAGCGACTCGATGCGCGCGCGCAGCGCGTCGTCCTTCAGCGGTTCGAACTTGTTGAAGATCGGCGCGATGAAAGTCGGGTAGATCAGCAGCACGAGCATCTGGAACGCGACCCAGACGATCCACGTCCACAGCCACCACAGGCTGCCGGCCTGGTTCATCAGCCACAGCACGACGAACAGCAGCGGCAGGCCCAGCACGGCGCCGAGCAGCGCGTTTTTCAGCATGTCGGTGAAGAACAGCCGTTTGGTCATCCGGTTGAAGCCGAAACGCTGCTCGATCCCGAACTGGCGGTAGTACTCGAACGGCACGTCGATCACGCCGGTGATCGCGAGCACGGCGGCGACGAGCGCGACCTGCTGCCCGTAGCCGCGGCCGAACCAGCCGGTGAGCAACGTGTCGAGCGCGCCGACGCCGCCGAGCAGCGTGAGGCCGACCAGCACGGCCGCGCTGACGACGATCTCGAACATCGCGAGCCGGGTGCGCTCGACGGTGTAGTCGGCCGCGCGCTGGTGGGCGCTCAGCGGAATGGTGGCGCTGAACTGCGCGGGCACGCCGTTGCGGTGCGCGGCGACGAAGCGGATCTGCCGCGACGCGAGCCACAGCTTGGTGACGACCATCGCGAGCACGGCGATCGCAAACAGCAGGGTGAACGAAAAGGGTGACATCGAAGGCGCCAAAGGGTTCTATGCGAGAATTATATGTTCTTGCGGACCGGGCCCGCTCACGCGATGCCGCCCGCCTGGGCTGCGCCGCATCGGCGTGCCCGGTCCGCCATTTTCCAGGATGACTCATGACCGATACCGCCGCTTCCGCCAGCCAGCCCGCGCTCGTGCGCAACGAGTTGAACCTCGTCTGGCTCGACATGGAGATGACGGGCCTCGACCCGGATAACGACCGCATCATCGAGATCGCGGTCGTCGTGACCAATTCCACGCTCGACATCGCCGTGGAAGGCCCCGTGTTCGCGATCCACCAGAGCGACGAAACGCTCGCGAAGATGGACGACTGGAACAAGTCGACGCACGGCCGTTCGGGCCTGATCGACCGCGTGCGCGCGTCGACCGTGACCGAGGCGGAAGCCGCCGCGCAGCTGCAGGCGTTCCTCGCGCAGTACGTGTCGCCCGGCAAGTCGCCGATGTGCGGCAACTCGATCTGCCAGGACCGCCGCTTCATGGCGCGCTGGATGCCGGAATTCGAGCGGTTCTTCCACTACCGCAACCTCGACGTCAGCACGCTCAAGGAATTGTGCCGCCGCTGGCAGCCCGCGATCTACAAGGGTTTCCAGAAGCGCGCGATGCATACGGCGCTGGCGGATATCCACGAGTCGATTGACGAACTCAGGTACTACCGCGAGCATTTCCTGATTCCGGCCGCATCGGCCGCATCGGCCGCATCGGCTGCGGCGGCGGGCGAGTCCGCGCCGGCCGCCTGAGCGGGCCGGCACACGCTCGGCGCTCGGCAAACGCTCAGCGCCGGGCGCTCTTCGGCCGGAACGCCGCGACCACCGCGGCGTGGGTCTCGACGTACGGGCCGCCGATCAGGTCGATGCAATAGGGCACCGCGGCGAAGATGCCGGGCACGGTCGGCTTGCCGTCGACATCGCGCAGCCCTTCGAGCGTTTCCCGGATCGATTTCGGCTGGCCGGGCAGGTTGACGATCAGCGCCGCATGGTCGGCGTCGGCCGTTTCGCGGATCACGGCGACCTGCCGCGACAGGATCGCGGTCGGCACGAAATTCAGGCTGATCTGCCGCATCTGCTCCCCGAAGCCCGGCATTTCCTTCGTCGCCACGGCCAGCGTGGCCTCCGGTGTCACGTCGCGGCGTGCGGGGCCCGTGCCGCCCGTCGTCAGCACGAGATCGCAGCCGGCGACGTCGACGAGTTCGACGAGCGTGGCGGAGATCGTCGGTGCGTCGTCCTGGATCAGCCGGGTCTCGGCGCGCCACGGCGACGCGAGCGCGCCGGCGAGCCATTCCTGCAGCGCCGGAATGCCCTTGTCCTCGTAGACGCCCGTGCTCGCGCGGTCGCTGATCGACACGAGGCCGACCACGAGTTCGTCCGGGTGATTACGCTTCGTCGTCATGGTCGTCTCCGGCGTCGTCCGGGGTTGCGTCGCCGTCCGCGTCGCCCGTGCCGCTCGCGGTCTTGATCCACTGGAACAGCTCGCGGAAATAGCGCGGCGGCTTACCTTGCTGCGCTTCCTTGCGCGCGTTGCGGATCAGCGTGCGGCCTTCCTGGATGTCGGCTTCCGGATGCTGGCGGAGGAATTCGGTCAGCGCGTCGTCGCTCGCGAGCAGCTGGTCGCGCGTGCGTTCGATCCAGTGCAGGCGGGCCGTCGCGGCCTTGTTCACGCCGCGCTGGGCGTCGAGCGCGGTGCGCAACGCGGCCGTTTCGTCGTCGGTCAGCGAGCGCATCACGCGGCCGACGTACTGGAGCTGGCGGCGCTTGCCTTCGTGATCGGTGATCCGGCGCGCCTCGCGCACGGCGTCCGCGAGACTTTCTGGCATCGGCATGCGCTTGAGCGCGTCTTTCGGCAGATCCACGAGCGCCTGGCCGAGCACCTGCAGCTCGTGCATCTCGCGCTTCAGTTGGGATTTGCTGGGGCGATCGTAGCCATTGTCGTCTTCTTCGACGGCATGTTCGATCGGCTGGATTCGGGTTTTGCGTGTCATGGGCGGCATTGTATCGCGGCGCGGACCCCCGAAGCTTGTCGGTATCCGGCCCCGGACCTTGCTATGATCGCGGGATACGCAACATTTTGAACATGCGGGCGCCCGCCCGCCACCGGATATCAAGACGATGGCAGCCAATCTCGACGTACAAGCGCGCTATTTCCCGCACACGCAGGACCAGCTCAAAGAAATTGCCTCGGACATCCTTCGCCATGCGAAGGCGCTCGGTGCGAGCGACGCCGCGACTGAAATCTCCGAAGGCGACGGCCTGTCGGTGTCGGTGCGCCGCGGCGAGGTCGAGACGATCGAGCACAACCGCGACAAGATGGTCGGCGTGACCGTGTTCATCGGCAAGAAGCGCGGCAACGCGAGCACGTCCGACTTCTCGCCGGCCGCGATCAAGGATACCGTTGCCGCCGCATACAACATCGCGCGCTTCACGGCAGAAGACGACGCGGCCGGCCTCGCCGAAGCCGAGCTGCTCGAAACCGACCCGCGCGACCTCGATCTCTATCATCCGTGGGCGCTGTCGGCCGACGACGCCGTCGAGCTCGCCCGCCGCGCGGAAGACGCCGCGTTCGCGGTCAGCCCGCAGATCCGGAACTCGGAAGGCGCGAGCGTGTCGGCGCAGCATTCGCAGTTCGTGCTCGCGACGTCGCGCGGCTTTCTGTCCGGCTACCCGTATTCGCGCCACTACATCGCGTGCGCGCCGATCGCGGGCAGCGGCCGCCACATGCAGCGCGACGACTGGTATTCGTCGAAGCGCAGCGCGGTCGATCTCGCCGCGCCGGAAGCCGTCGGGCGCTACGCGGCCGAACGTGCGCTCGCGCGGATGGGCGCACGCCGTCTCGACACCCGCAAGGTGCCCGTGCTGTTCGAGGCGCCGCTCGCGGCCGGCCTGCTCGGGGCATTCGTGCAGGCCGTGAGCGGCGGCGCGCTGTACCGCAAGACCTCGTTCCTCGTCGACAGCCTCGGCAAGCCGGTGTTCGCACCGCACGTCCAGGTCGTCGAGGATCCGCACGTGCCGCGCGCAATGGGCAGCGCACCGTTCGACGAGGAAGGCGTGCGCACGCGCGCGCGCAACGTGGTCAGCGACGGTGTCGTCGAAGGCTACTTCCTGTCGACCTATTCCGCACGCAAGCTCGGCACGCAGACCACCGGCAATGCCGGCGGCTCGCACAACCTCGCGCTGCGCAGCTCGAACACGCAACCGGGCGACGATTTCGACGCGATGCTCAAGAAGCTCGGCACGGGCCTCTTGCTGACCGAACTGATGGGGCAGGGCGTGAACTACGTGACCGGCGACTATTCGCGCGGCGCGGCGGGCTTCTGGGTCGAGAACGGCGTGATCCAGTACCCGGTCGAGGAAATCACCGTCGCGAGCACGCTGCAGGAAATGTTCCGGCATATCGTCGCGATCGGCGCGGATTCGATCGTGCGAGGCACGAAGGAAACGGGCTCGGTGCTGATCGAGCAGATGACGATCGCCGGCCAGTAAGGCGAGCGGCATCGGCCGCCAGCCAAGTAAAAAACCCGAGCGGCGCGAGCCGGTCGGGTTTTTTATTGCGCGTCACGTTGCGTTGCGCGTCAGCCACGCTTGCGCTCGTAGACGACGAATGCATAGCTGAAGGTGTTCGGCGCGGCAGCCTGGTGCGCGTCGCGCGACACTTCGTGCCAGTGCGCGGGATCGGGCGCCGGGAACGACGCGTCGCCGTCGAAGTCCGCGTCGATCTCGGTGACGACCAGCTTGTCCGCGAGCGCGAGGCCTTCCGTATAGAGCTGAGCCCCACCGATCAGGAATGCTTCGGGTACGCCGTCGCGCGCGGCGAGCGCGAGCGCGTCAGCAAGCGACGTGACCGTGTCGCAGCCGTCGAAGCGGCGCGTTGCGTCGCGCGTGACGACGATGTTGCGGCGGCCCGGCAGCGGCCGGCCGATCGACTCGTGGGTCTTGCGGCCCATCACGATCGGCGCACCCATCGTCGTGCGCTTGAAGAATGCGAGGTCTTCGGGAAGTTTCCAGGGCAACTGGTTGTCGCGGCCGATGATGCCGTTGCGGGCACGCGCGACGATCAGGGTCAACGTCGTCATGAGAGTCGGAAAAGGGAATCGGAATGGCGCCGATTCTACCGGAACGGCGACGTCTGCCGGATTCGGTGCGAGCGGGCAGCGGGGTTTGCTTTCGGGCATGCGCGACGGCGATGCCCCGAATAAAAAGAGTGCCCGCCGGGGGACGGACACAAAAAAGGTGCGCGTGGTTGCATCGACGATGCGGGACGCGATTCGACGTTCATGACGAATTCAATCGATATGTAATCCTTATTGAATGTCAGGGATGCGAACTCGCGTGCGCATCATTGATGCAGCAGGCATGCCGGCGCTGCATGCCATCGTGTGCTGCGTGGCGCCGGGGCGCGGTGCAGGAACCGGCACCGGCTGCCGGGCAGGCGGCGCGATCTCGTCCCACAGCGTCACTGACGACTTGTCGGAGGAAATCCGATGCGGTACCGCGACGAACATGATGTCGAAGCCCCTGTCCTGCGGTGCGTTCAGCGTAGTGACGGCAAGCAGCGTCGCGTGATCAGGCATCACGCCTTCGTCCGCGTACGCCGGCACGAACATACCGGCTGCTGCAAGCGCAATCGCAGCGGGGACGAGAGAAAGCAAAAGGGCTGTACGCATGGTCACGCTCTCCGATCTGTTACCCATTCAGCGAAATGCATGCCATCGCGCGCGCAGCGTTGTCGCAACGGCGACTCGCTCGTGCGCATTGTGAGTCGCGGTCGAAAAGGCCGAAAAAATGTTTCAGGCCTGAAACGATGGGGCTCGGGAATACTGCGGATTCATTCGTCACGCTTCAAGGATGAAAATCGGCGCATGTGTCGATACGGAATACGGAACGTGTGACCGCCCGTGCTCTGTGCAGATGATTGACCTATATCGACCGCTGAGCGATTCGGCCGCTCGCCCATGTGCGCTGCAATCGGTTTGTCGTATGCGGCGCCTATAACTAAGCTGTCTTGATCAAAAACACCTGGACGCGAAACAAGCGCCATCGTGCGAGGCTTGTCAGTGCCGCGTATGGACATGGCGAATCGAGCCTAGTAGCCGCTTCGGCTGACCGATTCGATCTTTTTGCACGTGATTTCGTGTGCGCGGCAATCGTTAGACGGTTGATGAACGGGGTGCGCATATGCGAGCCGAGCAGCGGCATGTGATCTATTTTTCGCGCGAGCCGAACGACGCGTTGCGCAGGCATTTCGACGAATGCGGATGGCGTGTCGATCTTGCGGAGACCCCGCGCGACGTGCGGCGCGTCGTGCAGCACGGCGTTGCATCCGCCGGCCTGCTCGATTTTTCACCGGGTTTCAGGCCCGCGGACCTGCGCGAACTCGAGGCGTGTCTGTGCATTCAGCACATCGGCTGGATCGCTGCGACCCGGCGCGGTCAATTGCAGGACGTCATGCTGCGGCATCTGATTCGTGACTACTGCTTCGACTACGTGACGATGCCGTACGAAACCGCGCGCATCGTCGAGACGGTCGGCCATGCGCACGGGATGATCGCACTGACCGAGTCCGTCGCGTCGCCGGTCGGGGCCGGGCGCGCCGAAGGCGAGATGGTCGGCACCTGCGATGCGATGCTCGGGCTGTTCAAGACGATCCGGCGCGTCGCGACGACCGATGCACCCGTATTTATTTCCGGCGAATCCGGCACGGGCAAGGAGCTGACGGCCGTCGCGATTCACGAGCGCTCGTCGCGCGCGCAGGCGCCGTTCGTCGCGATCAATTGCGGTGCCATCCCGTCGACGCTGCTGCAGGCCGAACTGTTCGGCTATGAGCGCGGCGCGTTTACGGGGGCGAATCAGCGCAAGATCGGCCGCGTCGAAGCGGCCAATGGCGGCACGCTGTTTCTCGACGAGATCGGCGACCTGCCGCTCGAAAGCCAGGCGAGCCTGCTGCGCTTCCTGCAGGAAGGCAAGATCGAGCGGCTCGGCGCGCACGGATCGGTGGCGGTCGACGTACGCGTGATTTGCGCGACCCACGTGGACATGGAGGCGGCGCTGCGCGACGGACGTTTCCGCGAGGACCTGTTCCATCGCCTGTGCGTGCTGAAGATCGAGGAGCCGCCGCTGCGGGCGCGCGGCAAGGATATCGAGGTGCTCGCGCGCCACATGCTCGAGCGTTTCAAGGGCGACGCGCATCGCCGTCTGCGCGGTTTTTCGCCGGATGCGATCGCCGCGCTGTACGGCTACTCGTGGCCGGGCAACGTGCGCGAGTTGATCAACCGCGTGCGCCGGGCGATCGTGATGTCCGAGGGCCGGATGATCAGCGCGGCCGATCTCGAGCTGAAGGAGTTCGCGACGCTCGCGCCCGTGTCGCTGACGGAGGCGCGGGAGGCGGCCGAACGGCAGGCGATCGAGCAGGCGCTGCTGCGTCATCGCGGCCGTTTCGCCGATGCCGCACGCGAACTCGGCGTGTCGCGCGTCACGCTCTACCGGCTGATGTGCGCGCACGGAATGCGCGATCGCGGCGACACGCTGGCAGGGTTTTCCGCGCCGTCGCCGGAGGTTCCGCGGCACGCTTGCTAAAATTGGCGGGTACGGCCGCCCTCGCGGCCGAAGGAACCCGCATGAAACAGTACCTCGATCTCGTTCGCACCATCCTCGACACCGGCACCTGGCAGGAGAACCGCACGGGCATCCGCACCATCAGCATGCCCGGTGCGATGCTGCGTTTCGACCTCCAGCAAGGTTTCCCGGCCGTCACGACCAAGAAGCTCGCGTTCAAGTCCGCGATCGGCGAACTGGTCGGTTTCCTGCGTGCATCGCGCAGCGCGGCCGATTTCCGCGCGCTCGGCTGCAAGGTGTGGGACGCGAACGCGAACGACAATGCGCAGTGGCTCGCGAACCCGTATCGCCAGGGCGTCGACGATCTGGGCGACGTGTACGGCGTGCAATGGCGCCAGTGGCCCGGCTACAAGGTGCTCGATGCGGGCGCCGACGCGCAGATCGCCGACGCGACGCGCCGCGGTTTCCGGATCGTCACGTGCTTCGACGAGGACGGTGCGCCGAAGGTGCTGCTTTACAAGGCGATCGACCAGTTGCGCCAGTGCCTCGACACGATCATGGAAAACCCGTCCGACCGCCGCATTCTGTTTCATGCGTGGAATCCGGCGGTGCTTGACCAGATCGCGCTGCCCGCGTGCCACCTGCTGTATCAGTTCCTGCCGAACGTCGCGAAGCGCGAGATTTCGCTGTGCCTGTACATCCGCAGCAACGACGTCGGGCTGGGCACGCCGTTCAACCTGACCGAAGGGGCCGCACTGCTGGCGCTGGTCGGGCGGCTGACGGGCTATACGCCGCGCTGGTTCACGTATTTCATCGGCGACGCGCACATCTACGAGAACCAGCTCGACATGCTGCAGCAGCAGCTCACGCGCGAGCCGTACGAAAGCCCGCGGCTCGAGATCGCCGAGCGCGTGCCGGACTACGCGAAGACGGGTGTGTATGCGCCTGAATGGCTCGAGCAGATCGAACCGTCCGATTTCTCGCTCGTCGGCTATCGGCACCATGAGCCGCTGACCGCGCCGATGGCGGTCTGACGACCCGCCGAGCCGGGCGGCGCGCGACACGCGATGCCGCCCGGCAGCAGGATGAAGGCCCGACCGGCATCAGCCGGCCGGGCCTTCTCGCTTCATCGCAGACGGTTACTGGCGGCGTCGCTCCTCGTGACCGCCCGCTGGCGGATTGCCCTGGTGGGGCGCTTCGACGTGCGGTGCCGGCGCCGCCTGCGGCCGCGGTTCCATGTGCGGCGCGGGCATCGGGCGCGGCTCCATGCGCGGGGCGGGCATCGACGGCCGTGGCTCCATGCGCGGTGCCGGCGGCTGCGGTCGCGGCACGGGGTGCGCGGCCGGCGCGGGCGGCCGATACTCGTTCACGCGCGGCGGCGCGACTTCGTGGCGCGGTGCCGGTTGCCCATAGTCAGGACGTGGTTGCGGTGCCGGGACGGCCCGTTCCGGTCGCGGTTGCGAATGCGGGGCCGGCGCCGCGAAATCAGGGTGCGGCCGCGGTTGCGACATCTGCGCGGTCGTGTCGGGTCGCGGTTGCGGCAACGCGCGCGGCATTTCCTGGCGCATGCCGGGTTCGCCCGGCGTGTTTTCCGGATGCGGCACCAGCGCCGCGCTGCGCACGGGCGGCAGCGCGTTCTGTCCCGCCGCGTGCAGCGCGGTCGGCGGCGTCGGGCGCTGACGTTCCATGGGCGTGTGCGGCTGCATCCAGACGGGCGTCGGCGTGGCGGCTGCATGCGGCGTGCCGCGTTCGTCCGGACCGTTGCCGGCGGCTGGCGGGTGCGGGACGGTGTTGCCCGGGGCGAACGCCGAATGCGGGGTCTCGCGGCCCGGCGGCTGCGGCGTGCCGCCGTTGGCAAAGCGCGCTGCATCGGGTGCCGCACCGTTCGCGGGCCGCGCCACGTTCGCCATGGCCTGCATCGGCATACCCGGCGCCGCGGCCTGAGCCTGAGCCTGAGCCTGAGCATGAGCGGGCTCGGCTTCGCGCGGCGCATGAGCCGGCTGCACGACGGGGCCGTGCGGATTCACGAGTTGCACGTTGCGCATCGCCCAAGCGCCGCCTTTCGGATTGCCCGGCACATGGACTTGGCGCGCCGCATAGTCCGGCGGCACGGTGGTCTTCACGACCGGCGCGCCCGCGCCGGGCACGTGCTCGCCTTGCCGGGCGAGATGCGCGGCCGCCTGGTCGCGATAGGCGGCCGGTACGGCCGGATTCCGCGTCGCGACGAACGGATGCTGTCCGATCGCCGCCGGCGGACGGTAGCTGGCGGTGCGCAGCGCCCCGGTAAAGCTCTGGCGCACCGGCGCGATGCCGGGCGTACCGGGCGTCACGTGCGCGTTGCGCCATTGCCGCGGATCGACGTGCTGCGCGAAGTGCGCGACAGGCTGGCCGTGCACGAATGCCGACGCCGGTACGGCCGTGATCGCATGCGGCGCGCGGAAGTTCACGTACGTCTTGTTGATGTTGGTGATGTTGGTGATGTTCGTCACGTTGACGATCTTGTTCACCGTGACGTTGTTCACCACGATGTTCCGGTTCACGCGATCGTAGTAATGCGGGCTCCAGCCGCCCCAGCCCGGGTGCCACGCTTCACCGGGGCCGAGCGCGAACCATGCGCAGCCGGCCGCGGCGACGCCGCCGACCGTCAGCGCGACGCTCCAGTCGGGGCCGCCGCCACCGCCGACGAACGCGACGAGTGCCGGCGCATAGACGGGCGGCTGGCTGACGGCCATCGCGCCGGGCACCCACGCCCAGCTGTCGTCGACATAGGCCCAGCGGCCGTAGTGATACGGCGCGAAGCCCCACGGGGCGTCGTCGACCCAAGTCCAGCCCCACGGCGCCTGCCAGATCCAATGCCCGTCGTGATAGGGCGCCCAGTCGGCCGGCGTGTCGTTCGGCACCCAGACCGCGCCGTAATTCGGCGTTTCTCGCCACGTGCCGTTCGCGTCGAGATCCTGATAGCCGGGGATGTCGCGCGACACGTAGCGGGCGGACACCGAGCGTTCCTCGGCCGCGTCGCGGCTGGCGGCCCACTGGTCGAGCGCATCGGGCGCCGGCGCCCCGGATTGTTGCGCGATCTGCAGGTCGGTGCCGGTGAACACGACTCGCTGCCCGGCCGACAGCGGATACTGTCCGTTGCTGCCGTAGACCGTTGCCGTGCCGCTGCGCACCGTCACCGTCGTGCTCGTGCCGTTAGGCGCGACGTCGACGCGATAGTCGCCGGGGCCGCCGATGCCGAGCGCGAGATTCGGCGTGTCGATTTCATACGAGCCGCCGGACGGCAGCTCGCGCACGTGCGTCGACACCGTGCCGAGGCCGACCTTCAGCTGGGTCGTCGTGTCGTCCAGGTTCAGCACGGACGCGCTCGTCGACGCGCCGAGCCGCACGGCCGTCGACCCGATGTGCAGCTCCGAGCGCGCGTCAGCGTCGTTCCATAGTTGGTCGCCGGTGGTCAGCGGCCGGTTCACGGCAGCGTACGACCACGTATCGGTGCCTGCGGGCTCCGTCGTCACCGCGCCCGACAGGTAGTTGAGCCGGGCGACGCGGCCGGGCGGGTCGCCGCCCGCTTGACCGGCAGCGGCCGCATACGCCGCCGCAGCGGTCGATTGCGCGAATGCGGGGGGCAGGGTCGCCAGCGCGGCGCACGCGAGCAGGGTGCAGCGGGCGGTTGGCTTCAGCTTGAACAGGGTGGCCATGTTGAGCGTCTTGTCGTGGACGCGGCGCGTCGATTCGTGCCGTCCAGCTCACGATATCCGGTCGGCCTGTTTCAGTGCTCGGTGTTTTGTAAGTCGATTGGCTCGCGATGTAACAAAACCTGTCCATCGCGCGCCGTTGTCGTGCGGCGCAAGGCACGCGTCAAACGGACGTAAGCCATCCGTCGAAAATCTGCTGGCCGGGCACGGTGACGCGCAGCACGCGCGGTCGCGCGGAGCGCTCGATCCAGCCATGCGCGCAGAAGCTGTCGAGCAGCGCCGCGCCGAGTGCGCCGCCGAGATGTGCGCGGCGCTCGCTCCAGTCGAGGCAGCCGCATGCGAAGCGGCGCCGGCGCGTGCGTTGCTGCTCCACGTCGATGCCCCAGCGCGCGAGTGCCTGCGCGCCGAGCTCGGTGGTCTCGATCTCGTCGCCGTTTGCCTGCAGCCAGCCGCGCGCGGTGAGTCCGTCGAAGATCCGGACCGCGAGTTCGCCGGCCATGTGGTCGTAGCAGGTGCGCGCATAGCGCAACTCCGCCGGCACCGTGCGCGATGGCGGCGGAACCGGGCGATGCGGGGCCGCTGCGCGGGCGACGTTCGCGAGCGCTTCGAGCGACGCCGCGATGTCGGCCGACGCGAGCCGGTAGTAGCGGTGCCGGCCGCGCACGTCGAGCGCGAGCAGGCCGCCGTCGGTGAGGCGGGCGAGGTGCGCGCTCGCGGCGGACGGCGACAGCCCCGCGATCATCGTCAGTTCGCCCGCCGGCCGTGCGCTGCCGTCCATCAGCACCCATAGCATCGCGGCGCGCCCGGGATCCGCGATCAGCGCGCCGATGCGGCTCAGGCCCGGAAAGTGGTGGTCGTCTTGATCGGTCATCGTCGTGTCTCGTCTGGCGGGATGAATGCAGTGTAGAGGCTGAGCGCATTCGATGTTTCGCGTTCGGGTGAAATGTCGAATGCGGCGAGGCGGCGCCGGCGCGGCATCGCCGCGGCGGGCCGGACTGCGGCCGCCGGCCGTGCGCGCGTAGAATGGCCGGACGCGGCGGCAGTGGGCCGCCGGATGCGACACGATGCAACGATGAAGACGATTTTCTGCCTGTTGGCGGCCGCGCTGGTCTGCGCGGCCTGTGCGCAGGGCGGCGCGGGTGCCGCCGGCGAGCGGGGCGGCAGCCTCGAGATGTACGGGACGATCGATCAGGGAATCACGGTGCGTCGCTGACGGGCCCCGGTTTCCGGCGGGCATTGCGCTTCGACACCCGGTTGTGCGTGCGGCGCGTAGGGCGACGCGTTGTCGCAGTGCAACGTATAATGCGCCGATTGCAGCGCCCCCGCCGCCTGGAGCCACAAGATGTCCCAACCCACCCCCGTACCGGCCGCCCTCGACCGCACCGAAACCGTATTCCGCTTCCTCGCCGAGCCGTCGTCCGTGAACTTCGGCGGCAAGGTGCATGGCGGCGCGCTGATGAAGTGGATCGACGAAGTCGCGTATGCATGCGCGGCGGTCTGGTCGAGCCGCTACTGCGTGACGGTCAGCGTCGGCAACATCCGCTTCCAGCGTCCGATCCTCGTCGGCAACCTCGTCGAACTGAAGGCGCGCGTCGTCGCGACGGGCCGCACCAGCATGCACATCCACGTATCGGTGCATGCCGGCGATCCGAAGGGCGGCGTGCTGCGTCAGACGACCGACTGCCTCGTCGTGTTCGTCGCGGTCGACGAGAACGGCAACCCGGTGCCGGTGCCGCCGTTCGTGCCCGAGACCGACGAGCAGAAAGTGCTCGCGAAATACGCGGCCGACGTGCGCGCCGCGCTCGACAAGATCGTCGAGATGAAGCCCGAAGAAGTGGCGAAGGGCGCGGTCTGACGCCCACGGGCGCCGCGCGTTCGCGCCGCGCCCGTCAGCGCGGGATTACCGCGATCCGATCATCTGCTCGGGTCGCACCCACGCATCGAATTCCGCCTCGGTCAGGTAACCGAGCGCCAGCGCGGCCGCCTTCAGCGTCGTGCCTTCCTTGTGCGCCTTCTTCGCGATCTGTGCTGATTTGTCGTAGCCGATGTGCGGGTTGAGCGCCGTCACCAGCATCAGCGATTCGTTCAGCAGCAGGTCGATGCGCGCGCGGTTCGGCTCGATGCCCACCGCACAGTGGTCGTTGAAGCTCTGCGCGCCGTCGGCGAGCAGCCGCACCGATTGCAGCACGTTGTGCGCGATCATCGGCCGGAACACGTTCAGCTCGAAGTTGCCGCTCGCGCCGCCGACGTTGACCGCCACGTCGTTGCCGAACACCTGGCAGCACAGCATCGTCACGGCCTCCGACTGAGTCGGATTCACCTTGCCCGGCATGATCGAGCTGCCCGGCTCATTCTCCGGAATCGACAGTTCGCCAAGCCCGCAGCGCGGCCCGCTCGCGAGCCAGCGCACGTCGTTCGCGATCTTCATCAGGCTGGCCGCGACGGTCTTCAGCGCGCCGTGCGCGAACACCAGTGCGTCGGCGGCCGCCATCACCTCGAACTTGCTCGGCGCCGTCACGAACGGCAGCTTCGTCAGCCGGCCGATCTCGTCGGCGACGCGCACCGCGAACGCCGGATGCGCGTTCAGCCCGGTGCCGACCGCGGTGCCGCCCAGCGCCAGTTCGTACAGATGCGGTAGCGTCGATTCGACGTGCCGGATACCCTGGTCGAGTTGCGCGACATAGCCGGAAAATTCCTGGCCGAGCGTGAGCGGCGTCGCGTCCTGCAGGTGCGTGCGGCCGATCTTCACGATGTCGGCGAAGGCCTTCGACTTCGCGTCGAGCGTCGTGCGCAGCGTGCGCAGCGCGGGCAGCAGGTGATTGACGATCGCATACGCGGCAGCGACGTGCATCGCGGTCGGAAACACGTCGTTCGACGACTGGCCACGGTTCACGTCGTCGTTCGGGTGGACCTTGCGCGCTTCGCCGCGCTCGCCGCCGAGCAGTTCGCTCGCGCGGTTCGCGATCACCTCGTTCAGGTTCATGTTGGTCTGCGTGCCGGAGCCCGTCTGCCACACCGCGAGCGGGAATTCGCGCGGATGCCTGCCCGCGATGATTTCGTCGGCGGCTTCGATGATCGCGTGCGCCTTGTCGTCGGCGAGCACGCCGAGCGACTGGTTGACGGCCGCTGCCGCGCGTTTGACGATCGCGAGCGCGTGGATCAGCTCGGGCGACTGTTTTTCCGTCGAGATCCGGAAATTCTGCAGCGAGCGCTCGGTCTGCGCGCCCCAGAGCCGGTCGGCCGGCACGGCGATCTCGCCGAACGTGTCGCGTTCCATCCGAACTGCTTCGTTCATGATGCACTCCTCTTGGGAAGGGGAAAGGCCGCGCGTCGCGCGGCGTCGGGCGTATCGTGAGGCAGTCGCGCCGCCTGGACGGCGGCGTTCTGGATCTTCAACGGTCAAGCATAGCGCCGGCGGCGATTTTGCGTCGTGTCGCGCTCAGCGCGTCGCTGCGATGAGCGACGCACTCTTCAGATGGAAGCGCCATGCCATCAGCACGGCGACGCTCGCGAGGCCGGCCGCGAGCCCCCACCACAGGCCGCGCGCGCCGAGGCCCGCGTGGAACGCCAGCCAGTAGCCGGTCGGGAAGCCGATCCCCCAATAGCCGAAGGTCGCCGCGAGCATCGGGATGCGCGTATCGCGCAGCCCGCGCAGTGCGCCCGAGCCGACCGTCTGCATCCCGTCGACGATCTGGAACACCGCGGCGATGCCGAGCAGCGACGCGGCGAGCGACACGGTTGCCGCGTTGGCCGGGTCGTCGAGGTGCAGGTACAGGCCGACGATCGCATGCGGCGCGACGATCAGCATGAGCCCCGACAGCGACATGAACGCGATGCCGAGACCGAGCGCGACGAAGCCCGCGTGGCGCGCGGCCACCGGCTGGCCGGCGCCGACCCAGTAGCCGACCCGCACGTTCGCGGCTTGGCCGATCGCAAGCGGCACCATGAACGCCACCGACGCGACGTTCAGCGCGATCTGATGCGCGGCGAGCGACGTTGCGCCGAGCACGCCGACGGTCAGGCCCGTCGCGAGAAAGAGCGTCGATTCGACCCCGTACGTGATCGCCACCGGCCAGCCGATGCCGATCAGCTCACCCATCACGGGCAGCTTCGGGCGCGCCGCTGTCACGAAATGGCGGAACCGCTGGCGGCCGTGCAGCAGCCAGATCAGCGCGAGCGCGGTCAGCCAGATCGTGATGGTCGTCGCGACCGCGGAGCCGAGGAAGCCGAGCCGCGGCAGGCCGAACGCGCCGTGGATCAGCCCGTAGTTGAGCACGGCGTTGACGCCGACCCCGCCGATCGACACCCACAGCAGCCGCCGCGCGGCGCCGATCGCGGGCAGGAACGCGCGCATCAGCCCGACGCCGATCAGGCTGCCGAGCGCCGCGAAACGCAGGATGCCGGTGTACTCGCCGACGTGATGCGCGAGCAGCGGCGGCTCGTGGAACATCAGCAGGATCGGTTCGGACAGCGACAGCGCGACGATCGCCGGAATCGCGAGCAGTACGGACAGCACGAAGCCGGTCCAGTAGATGTGCGGCACCCGGTGTTCGGCCTGCGCGCCGCGCGCATGCGCGACGCTCACGCTCACCGACGACAGCACGCCCTGCAGCACGGTCACGATGACGAAGAAGAAGTTCGCGCCGAGGCCGCCGGCCGCGAGCGAATCGGGGCCGAGCGAGCCGAGCAGCACCGTGTCGGTGACGCTCATCGCCATCTGCGAGAGTTGCGCGATCGCGAGCGGGGCGGCGAGGCGCGCGGTATCGGCGGCATGACTGGACAGCGACGGCGGCGCGGCGGCCGTCCGCGTAAGACCGGAATGCGACATGGAATGGGCGCTCGCGCGGGTGCGGGCCCGCGCTGTCTGTATTTATTTTGAGAGACGGCTAGCTTACGGCTTTATTCGAACGGTGTCGAACGCGCGCGCCGATGGCCATGTCGCGGTCAGGGGAACGCTACTTGCGCCGGCTACGCGTCGTGTACGGCGATCCGCGTATCGCCGAACAGCACGACCTGACCCGCACGGATTTTGCAAGTCTTGCGCAGTTCGACCACGCCGTCGACCTTGACCGCACCGGACGCGACGAACATCTTCGCCGTACCGCCGCTGTCCGCGAGGCCGGTGATCTTGAGAAGGTTGTGCAGCTCGACGTATTCGCCGGTCAGCGTGAAGTCCAGATTGGGCATGACGAGGGAGCGCGCGACGCGCGGGAGGAATCGCCCCGCATCATACGGCACCGCGGGCCGGCACGCGAGCGCGGCAGCGTGAGCAGGCTCGCGCGGCGGTTGTTAAGGACTGTGAGCGAGTCGTCAGCAAATGAAACGGTGGGTAACAGTCTGAGAGATTCAAGAACCGACGCCGCGGGCCGCGGGTCTGTCGACGTACCTGCTGCGTGTTGCGGCGGGGGACGCGACGGAGCGTATCGATGCGCTCCGCGCCCACAACTTCTTGAGGAGGATAGTCATGTCCAAGATTCGTACGATGCTGCTCGGTGCCGCTCTGACGGCGTTCGCCACATCGGCCGCCTTCGCGCAGACGGGCGCCGCGACGCAGGGCTCCGCGGGCGCCGGCGTGCAGACGCAGACGCCGGCGGCCGGCGCAGGCGCTGGTGCGGGCATGCAGGGCGGCGCCGGCGCGAACGCGTCGGGCAACGCGGTCGGCGGCGCGAGCGATGCGGTCGGCGCGACGGCGGGGGGCGCGAACGATATGGCAGCGTCGTCCGTCCACTCGGCGAAGAAGCACCGCAAGCACGCGGCGAACTCGACCAAGCACCGTACAGGCTCGAAGTCGAAGGCCGGTGACGAAGCGGTCGACGCCGGTGCGTCGACCGGCGTGCAGGGCGGTGCGTCCGCATCGGGCGCGACGCAGTAAAGCGGTGCCCGACCGTCGCGCGACGTTCGCCGCGGACGGCGCGTCGCGACGGCGGTGATCCGGCGGCCCGGTTCGCATTGCGCGGCCCGGGCCGTTTTTCATGCGCGGCCGCGGGCGCCGGCCGTCATGGCCGGCGCTGGTCCGGCCCCGGCCCCGGTCCCGGCGCATGGCGCGCGGCGGCGGCCGGCGTAAACACGCTGCGCAGCCATGCGGCGAGCCGCGCGAATACGTCGTACGGTTCGTCGACGAAGATCTCGGGTTTCAGGAGCCGCATATATTCCATGATCTGCTGCGCTTCCTGTTTCTGGAACGAGCCGTGCGACAGACCGAGCCGCAAGAGCCCGCGCAGTTCGCCGAGCTTGTCGCGCGCCGCGCTGCCGACGCTCATCTCGCACGCGAGCTTCGCCTCGTAGATGCGCTGCCGCAGCGACTCCGCGAGTCGCCACGCGGGCGTCTGCATCATCTCCTCGAGGGTCTGGATATCGTGCACCGCGCTCTTGATCTGCGCGGCGAGCGGATCGACGAGCGATACGTCGCTCTGCGCTTCGGCGACGATCGCCTTGGCCCAGTCGCGGCATGCCTTCGCGAGCTCGTCGGGCGTCCACTCCGAGCGCGACGCGAAGCCGAAGCCGAATTCGCCGGCCTGCCGCATCAGGATCGCGACGACGTCAGGGAATTCCTTGTCGAGCGTGCGCTTGGCCCACGCGTACTGGCCGCCCTCGAGCATCCGCTGCACCGCGTGCTCGGTCAGCGGCACCATGTTGTCGAGCAGCTTGGCGCGCAGGAAATCCTCGAACGACGGCGTCGCGAACTGGGGGTCGAGCTTCAGCGATACGCGCACGAACGCATCGTAGTCCTTGCGCAGGGACGCAAGGGTGTCGTCCTTGATGGAAAGGGTGATCTGGCCCATGAATCGTCTCGGTGGCGGCCCGCGCGGGCCGCTCGCCGGCATCACGCACCGGGCGGGGCGCAGCGTCGACGGACCGGTTCGCGCCGAGGCCGATGGCGGGTCTTCATTCGCTATATCGGCGCGCCGCACGCAAACTTGAGCGCGACCGGCGAAGCGCGCTTACGCCGGCAGCCAGTGCGGCATCACGATTCCTTGCCAGACGAAGAACACCGCGAGCCCGACCGCGATCGTCAACAGCGGCCGGCGCGTCGTTGCCGATACGAACACGGCGGCGAGCGCGCCGACGAGCTGCGCATTGCGCCAGGACAGTTCGGCCGTGCCGCCGTGCGGCGAGACGACCATCGGCACGATGATCGCGGTCAGCACGGTGACGGGCACGAAGCCGAGCGCGGTCCGCACGAGCGGCGGAAAAGTCAGCCGCTCGCCGAACAGGAACAGCGTCGTCCGGATCGCATAGGTGATGACGGCCATCCCGAGGATCAGCAACGCGTAGCTCACGATGCGACCTCCGTGCGAGAACCGGTGCGCGCGCGCGCGTGCAGCAGCGTGAGCGCGACGCCGACCGCGACACCGGCGGCCACGGCGCCGAGCAGCCCGAGCTTGTACGGCCATCCCTGCCAGAAGTACGCGAGCGTGCCGGCCGTCGCGGCGGCCGCGAAATAGCGCAGCGTGCCGAGTTGCGGGACGACGATCGCGATGAAGGTCGCCGCCATCGCGAAATCGAGGCCGAGCGACTGGAGGCCCGGGAACGCGGCGCCGAAGCCGATGCCCGCGAGCGTCCAGACCTGCCAGTTCAGGTACATCGCGAGGCCCGAGCCGAAGAAGTAGTACGGGCCGATCGCGCCGGGCGGGAAGTGCCGGTAGTGCGCATAGGCGACCGCGAACACTTCGTCGGTCATCAGCGCGCCGAGTGCCGCGCGCCAGCGCAGCGGCAGGTGCGCGACGTACGGCGCGAGCGTCGCGCTGTACAGCAGGTGGCGCAGGTTCACGATCAGCGTCGTCGCGAGCACGACGACGAAGCTCGCGCTGCCGGCGATCAGGCCGAGCGCGATGAATTGCGCGGAGCCGGCGAACACGGCGAGCGACATCAGTGCGCCGTGCCAGGCGGCGAGCGGACCGCCGCCGACGAGCGTGCCGAAGATCACGCCGAACGGCGCCGCGCCGATCATCATCGGGATCGTGTCGCGGGCGCCGTCGAGCCATTCGTTCAGCGGACGGCGGGGTGGGGGCGGGGGTACGGGGTTCAAGGGACGCTTCTCCATGAGTCGGAGGATAGCGGGGTGGCTCCGTGATGGCTTGTATGTTCTTGCTCCGGGCGATGCCGACGCCGATGCCGATGCCGATGCCGATGCCGATGCCGATGCCGCGCGGGCACGGTTCCCCGTACCGGCGAATGCGCGAAATCGGCGCGTCAGCGCGCCTGCCAGCGCCCGGGCGGCACGCCGAACATCCGTTTGAAGTGGCGCGTGAAGTGGCTCTGGTCGACGAAGCCGCTTGCGGCCGCGACATCGGCGACGGGCGCGCCTGCGCGCAACGGCGCAAGCGCGCGCTGCAGCCGCAACTGGTTGCGCCACGCATGCGGCGGCATCCCGGTCGTACGGGTGAACAGTCGCGCCGCGTGGAACGACGACAGGCCGACTGCCCGCGCGACCTCGTCGAGCGTCACCGTGCACGTGAGATCGGCAGCGAGCCGTTCGCGCATCGCGTCGACGCGCGGCTCGTCTGCCGCGAGCGCCGCCGGTTGCAGCCGCGCGTCGGCATGGCGCGCGATCAGCGTCGACAGCGCGTCGAGCATCGCGGTTTCGGCGGCGAGCGGGTCGTACACGCGCGGCGTCCCGGGAGCGGGAGCGCCGGCGTGCGCCGCCCCGTGTGCGCTGGTTGGCCGCATGGGTTCGCTGCCGGCTTCCATCATCCGGTGCGCGTGCGCGAGGCGCGCGGCGAGATCGGGGTCGCGGATCACGCCGGACGGGAACCACGGCGCATCTTGCGGGCGGCCCGCGATCGCGTTCGCGAGTGCGCGGAGATAGTCGACCGGCACGTAGCTGACGCGATAGCACCAGCCCTCGTCGGTCGCGCGCGAGCCCGTGTGCACTTCGCCGGGATTGATCACCGGCACGGTGCCCGTTTCGGCGACATGGCCGCTGCCGCGATAGGTGTAACGCTCGGCGCCCTCGAGGATCACCGGAATCGTGTACGCGTCGTGCCAGTGCGGCGCGAACGTATGGTTGCGATACGTGGCCGTGAGCAGATCCGCGTTCGGCAGCAACGGCGTGCGCCAGTAGCGTGCGGAATCCGGAAGGCGGGTGGCGGACATGGTCGGGCGCGGGGAGAGTCGAATCGACAGTGTATCGCTCGCGCGCCCGGCAGGCGCGGGCTTACTTGACCGGAATCGTCGTGCCGGCCGGCATCGGCACCGCGGTGACGGCGTTCTTCGGGCTGCCGCTGACGATGCGGTCGCTGTAGGTCAGGTAGACGAGCGTGTTGCGCTTCTTGTCGACCACGCGCACGACGTGCAGCGTCTTGAAGATGAACGACATGCGCTCGCTGAACACGTCGGTCTGCTGCTTGAGCGGCTCCTTGAAGCTGAGCGGGCCGACCTGCCGGCATGCGATCGACGCTTCGCTCGGATCTTCCGCGACGCCGAGCGTGCCCTTGATCCCGCCGGTGCGTGCACGTGAGACGTAGCAGGTCACGCCGCTCACGAGCGGGTCGTCGTACGCTTCGACGACCACCCGATCGGAGCCCGTCACGCGGAAATGGGTGTTGACGCTGCCGACTTCCTCCGCGTGCGCGAGCGGGGCGACGGCAAGGGCGCAAAAGAGAAGGGCGAACGGCGTGGCGGAAAGGAGGCGGGGTTTCATCGACGGAACCGGATGCGAGTGCGAGACAAAGACTCTAGCATGCGGGGCGGCGGCCGTCGGGTGCCGAAAAGACAAAAGGCCCGTCGAATGACGGGCCTTTCATTGTCTGGCTCCCCGACCTGGGCTCGAACCAGGGACCTACGGATTAACAGTCCGGCGCTCTACCGACTGAGCTATCGGGGAATAAATCGGTACATCTGCGTGTTGGGTTCCAACAGGGTTGCCAACAAAAACCCGTCCACTTTCAACGGGCCTGATGTTTTTGGCTCCCCGACCTGGGCTCGAACCAGGGACCTACGGATTAACAGTCCGGCGCTCTACCGACTGAGCTATCGGGGAACAAACAACAACAGCAGAGAAACGAGATTGTATGGAGTGTTCGCTAACCTGTCAACACTTTTGGGCCGCGACGCACAAAATTTTTTTCGGCGCCGCCGCGCGATCAGCGCTCGAGCAGGTGCAGCTTCTCTTGCACGTCCTTCCACTCGTCCGCGTCGGCCGGTGCCGGCTTGGTCTTCGTGATCGACGGCCAGTTCTTCGCCAGCTCGGCGTTCAGCTCGGTGAACTGCTGCTGGTCGCCCGGAACGTCTTCTTCGGCATAGATCGCATTGGTCGGGCACTCGGCGACGCACACGGCGCAGTCGATGCACTCGTCCGGATCGATGGCGAGAAAGTTGGGACCTTCACGGAAGCAATCCACCGGGCACACATCCACGCAATCCGTGTATTTGCACTTGATGCAGCCTTCGGTCACAACGTGAGTCATTAAAACGCTCCTGCTTGGCGGTATATATGGGGTGGCGTGTGCGCCAAAAGCGGCATTGTAACTGAAGCGCAAAACCCGCATGACGTGGTCGGCTTTCCGGCTTATATCGTTTCGTGATTAGTTTATGGCGTCGGCCGCGCGCGGCGGCGCAACGCCGGCCCGACGCGGCCGGGCGGGCAGGGGTTTCACGATGGTCGGGCACGCATTCGGGTAACATGGCCGACAGATCGGGCGGCGCGCGGTGCGCCGGGGCCCGGTCACGATATCGGCGTACCGCAATCATGATCATCACTTCGCTGCTCGACACGGATCTCTACAAGTTCACGATGATGCAGGTCGTTCTGCATCACTTTCCTGCCGCAAACGTCGAATACCGGTTTCGGTGCCGCACGCCCGGCGTCGATCTCGTGCCGTATATCGACGAGATCCGCGACGAGGTGCGCGGCCTCTGTTCGCTACGCTTCACCGACGACGAGCTCGACTACCTGCGGCGCATGCGCTTCATCAAGAGCGACTTCGTCGACTTCCTCGCGCTGTTCCACCTGAACGAAAAGTACATCTCGATCACGCCGTCGCCGAAGGGCAACGGCGAGATCGACATCGTGATCGAGGGGCCGTGGCTGCATACGATCCTGTTCGAGATCCCGGTGCTGGCGATCGTCAACGAAGTCTATTTCCGCAACACGCAGCGCGAGCCCGACTATCGCGAAGGCCGCGAGCGGCTGCGCGAGAAGGTCAAGCTGCTCGGCGCGCAGCCCGAGTTCGCCGACTGCAAGATCGCCGACTACGGCACGCGCCGGCGCTTCTCGAAGGTGTGGCACGAGGAGGTCGCGCTCACGCTGCGCGACGGGCTCGGGCCGCAATTCGCGGGCACGAGCAACGTGTTCTACGCGATGAAGCACGACCTGACGCCGCTCGGCACGATGGCGCACGAATACCTGCAGGCATGCCAGGCGCTCGGCCCGCGGCTGCGCGATTCGCAGACCTACGGTTTCGAGATGTGGGCGAAGGAATATCGCGGCGACCTCGGGATCGCACTGTCGGACGTCTACGGGATGGACGCGTTCCTGAACGACTTCGACATGTACTTCTGCAAGCTGTTCGACGGTGCGCGTCACGACTCGGGCGATCCGTTCGACTGGGGCGAGCGCATGCTGCATCACTACGAAACGAACCGCTGCGACCCGCGCACCAAGGTGCTCGTGTTCTCGGACGCGCTCGACATCCCGAAGGTCATGCAGCTGTACGAACGGTTCCGCGGCCGCTGCAAGCTGGCGTTCGGCGTCGGCACCAATCTCACGAACGATCTCGGCTACGTGCCGCTGCAGATCGTGATCAAGATGGTTCGCTGCAACGGGCAACCGGTCGCCAAGCTGTCGGATTCACCGGGCAAGAGCATGTGCGACGACAAGGCGTATCTCGCGTACCTGCGCCAGGTGTTCGGCATCGCGCAGCCGGCCGACGACGACGCGTCGAAGTAGGCGCCGGCCGAACGGCCAGGTGCGTCGCGGCGAGGGCCGCCGGTATAATCCGACGGTATCGCACGCCAACGTCACGAGGACCGTTCATGGACACTTCCGCTGCCCGTCGCCAGATCCTCGCGCGCATTCGCGCGGCTCAGGGGCGCACGGGCGAACCCGATGCGACGGAGCGCGAAGGCGTCGCCGACTATCTCGCCCGTCATCCCGAGGGGCCGCGTCCGCCGATGCCGGCCGACCTCGTCGCCGCGTTCGTCGATGAGGCGGCGCGCCTGTCGACGACGGTCGACGAAGTCGCGACGCTCGCCGACGCGCCGGCTGCCGCTGCCCGCTATCTTTCCGCTCACGGCCTGCCGATGCAGGCCATCGCATGGCGTACGCTGTCCGATCTCGACTGGGCAGGCGCCGGCCTGTCGGTCGAATGCCGCAAGCCGCGCGACGGCGATCTCGTCGGCCTGACGGGCTGTTTCTGCGCGACCGCCGAAACGGGCTCGCTGGTGCTGCTGTCCGGCCCCGACACCTATGCGTCGGCCGGCCTTCTGCCGGAAACCCACATCGCGATCGTGCCGGCGTCGCGGATCGTCGCCGGCCATGAAGACGCATTCGCGCTGATTCGCGCGGAGCGGGGCGAATTGCCGCGCGCGGTCAATTTCGTATCGGGCCCGTCGCGCACCGGCGACATCGAGCAGACCATCGTGCTGGGCGCACACGGCCCGTACCGCGTTCACGCGATCGTCGTGCGGGGCGCCTGACGTATCCGCTGCACCCACCGCCATTCGTACAAGGAAGTTCTGCATGAAACGACATGCCGCCTGGGCGGGCATGGCGTCGGGAACCGCGCTTGGCGCCGTTCCGGCGCTCGCATCGGCCGCCACGCTCGACGGTGCCACGCTGTCCGCGCTCTGGGGTATCCCGTTCGCCGGGATCCTGCTGTCCATCGCGGTGTTCCCGCTCGTCGCGCCGGTGTTCTGGCATCACCACTTCGGCAAGATCGCCGCCGCGTGGGCCGTCGCGTTCCTGGCGCCGTTCGCGCTCGCGTTCGGCGCGGGCACCGCGTTCGGTACATTGGTGCATGCGCTGCTCGAGGAGTACATCCCGTTCATCGTGCTGCTGACCGCGCTTTACACGGTGGCCGGCGGCATCTGCGTGAACGGCAACCTGCACGGCACGCCGAAGCTGAACACCGCGATCCTCGCGCTCGGCACGCTGCTCGCGAGCGTTATGGGCACGACGGGTGCCGCGATGCTGCTGATCCGGCCGCTGCTGCGCGCGAACGACAACCGCAAGCACGTCGTGCATGTCGTGATCTTCTTCATCTTCCTCGTCGCGAACGCGGGCGGCTCGCTGTCGCCGCTCGGCGATCCGCCGCTGTTCCTCGGTTTCCTGAACGGCGTGAGCTTCTTCTGGACGACTACGCATCTTGCGCTGCCGATGCTATTCATTTGTGCGGTGCTGCTGACGCTGTTCTTCGTGCTCGACACATACTTCTACCGCAAGGGCGGCGACGCACGGCCGCTCGCGCTCGATCCGACGCCCGACGGCGCCGCGCTGTCGATCGACGGCAAGATCAACTTCGTGCTGCTCGCGGCCGTGATCGGCCTCGTGCTGATGAGCGGTATCTGGAAGCCGGGCATCACGTTCGACGTGTGGGGCACGCACGTCGCGCTCCAGAACCTCGTGCGCGACGTCGCGCTCGTCGTCGTGGCGCTCGCGTCGCTTGCGCTGACGCCGCGTTCGGCGCGCGAGGGCAACGCGTTCAACTGGGCGCCGATCGAAGAGGTCGCGAAGCTGTTCGCGGGAATCTTCGTGACGATCGCGCCCGTGATCGTGATCCTGCGCGCGGGTGCCGACGGCGCGTTCGCGCACGTCGTCCATCTCGTCACGGGCCCCGACGGCAAGCCGATCGATGCGATGTACTTCTGGGCGACCGGCCTGCTGTCGTCGTTCCTCGACAACGCGCCCACCTACCTCGTGTTCTTCAACCTCGCGGGCGGCGACGCGCAGTCGCTGATGACGACCGGCGCGACGACGCTCGCCGCGATCTCCGCGGGGGCCGTGTTCATGGGCGCGAACAGCTATATCGGCAATGCGCCGAACTTCATGGTGAAGGCGATCGCGGAATCGCGCGGCGTGAAGATGCCGAGCTTCTTTGCGTATCTCGGCTGGTCGCTGATCGTACTGGTACCGGTGTTCCTGCTGACGTCGTGGATCTTTTTCACGGCGTAGGCTGACGATTTTCAACCAAGCGCGGGCGGTCCCGGCGGCACACGGTGTGCCGCGTTCCGGCTGCGGCATGTGGAGATGACGATGCAGAAGATCCTGGTCGCACGTCCGATTTTTGCGGACGTGATCGAGCGGCTCAAGCAGTATTTCGAAGTCGACTGGAACAACGGCGACGCGCTCGCTCCCGATGCGCTCGCCGCGCGTCTCGCGGACAAGGACGGCGCGCTCACGGCCGGCGATCCGGTCGGCGCGGCCGCGCTCGCGGCGGCGCCGCGCCTGCGCGTCGTGTCGAACATGGCGGTCGGCTACAACAACTTCGACATGGCCGCGTTCAATGCGGCGAACGTGCTCGGTACCAACACGCCCGACGTGCTGAACGAGTCGACCGCGGATTTCGGCTGGGCGCTGATGATGGCCGCGGCGCGACGAATCGCGGAATCCGAGCATTGGCTACGCGCCGGGCACTGGCAGAAGTGGGCGTACGACGGCTTCCTCGGCAGCGACATTTACGGGTCGACGCTGGGCGTCATCGGGATGGGGCGTATCGGTCAGGCGCTCGCGCGCCGTGCGCGCGGGTTCGGGATGCAGGTGATCTATCACAACCGCTCGCGGGTCGCGCCCGAGATCGAGGCCGAACTGAATGCCGAATACGTGTCGAAGGACGCGCTGCTGTCGCGTGCCGATCACGTCGTGCTGGTGCTGCCGTATACGAAGGAGAACCATCACACGATCGGCGCGGCCGAACTCGCGAAGATGAAGCCCACCGCGACGCTGACCAACATCGCGCGCGGCGGCATCGTCGACGACGCGGCGCTGGCCGTTGCGCTGCGCAACGGGACGATCGCCGCGGCCGGCCTCGACGTGTATGAAGGCGAGCCGAGCGTGCATCCGGCGCTGCTCGAGGTGCCGAACGTCGTGCTGACGCCGCACATCGCGAGCGCGACCGAAAAGACGCGCCGCGCGATGGCGGACCTCGCCGCCGACAACCTGATTGCCGCGCTGGGCGAAGGACCGCGTGCGGGGCGGCCGCCGAATCCGATCAACCCGGACGTGATCGGGAAGCCGCGCGCATGACGACGACGTTGTTGCTGGCGGCAGTCGTCGTGCTGGCTGTCGCGCTGGCGGTGGCGGTCGTCGTGATCGTGCGCGGCGGCGGGAGTCACGACGATGCAGCCGTACTCGGCGACCAGATCGAGGACGCCGCGCACGCGCAGGCGCGCGCGGTCGAGCGGCTCGAACGCGAGTTGCGCGGCGAGATCGTCGAGAACGCACGCGGCTCGCGTACCGAGCTGGCCGGCAACTTCTCGCAGCTTCAGCAGGCGCTCGCGACGCAGCTGACGAGCATCGCGACCGTGCAGAACAACCAGATCGACGGGTTCGCGCAGCAGCTCGGCAAGCTCGTCGCCGGCAACGCGCAGCAGTTCGACGCGATGCGCGAAAGCGTGCAGCGCCAGGCGCAGCAGGCACGGGAAGAGCAGACGGTCGCGTTGCGGCTGTTCGGCGACACGCTGAACCGGCAGCTCACGCAGTTGAGCGAAGCAAACGACCGCCGGATCGGCGAAGTGCGCGCGACGCTCGAGCAGCGGCTGAAGGAAATCGAGACGAACAACGCGGCGAAGCTGGAGGAAATGCGCCGCACGGTCGACGAGAAGCTGCATGCGACGCTCGAACAGCGGCTCGGCGAATCGTTCAAGCTGGTGTCGGACCGGCTCGAGCAGGTGCACCGCGGGCTCGGCGAGATGCAGACGCTCGCGGCCGGCGTCGGCGACCTGAAGAAGGTGCTGACCAACGTGAAGACGCGCGGCACGTGGGGCGAGGTGCAGCTCGAGGCGCTGCTCGAACAGATGCTCACGCCGGACCAGTACGCGAAGAACGTCGCGACGGTGCCCAGGAGCAGCGAGCGCGTCGAGTTCGCGATCCGGCTGCCGGGGCGCGAGGGCGGCACGCGCGACGCGGCGCCGGTGTGGCTGCCGATCGACGCGAAATTCCCGCGCGAGGACTATGAGCGGCTGATCGATGCGCAGGAGCGTGCCGATTCGGCGGCGGTGGAGGAAGCGGCCCGCGCGCTCGAAACGCGCGTGCGGATGGAGGCGCGTACGATCGCCGAGAAGTACGTCGCGCCGCCGCATACGACCGATTTCGCGCTGCTGTTCCTGCCGACCGAGGGGCTCTATGCGGAGATCCTGCGGCGCCCGGGGCTGACCGACCTGCTGCAGCGCGACTATCGCGTGACGGTGGCCGGGCCGACGACGCTGACCGCGCTGCTGAACAGCCTGCAGATGGGGTTCCGCACGCTCGCGATCGAGCAGCGTTCGAGCGAGGTGTGGCAGGTGCTCGGCGCGGTGAAGACCGAGTTCGGCAAGTTCGGCGACGTGCTCGCGCGCACGAAGGCGCAGCTCGAGACGGTGACGCGCTCGATCGAGGCGGCCGAGCAGCGCACGCGCGTGATGAACCGCAAGCTGAAGCAGGTGGAGGCGTTGCCGGGCGACACGGCGGCCGGGTTGCTCGGCGCGGAAGGCGCGGACGGCGCCGATGCGGACGACGTATGACCTGCGTGGCCGCAATCGGCAGGAACGAGAACGGGCGCCGCGGCGCCCGTTTTCTTTTGCAGCGGCGCCCGGCATGGCCGGGCCGTGCTCAGCTACCGGCGAGCGTATCCAGCGCGTCGCCCGTCACGCGCACGATGCGCCATTCCGGCAGCACGGTCGCGCCCATCTTCTCGTAGAAATCGATCGCCGGCTGGTTCCAGTCGAGCACCGACCATTCGAAACGCCCGCAGCGACGCTCGACGGCCAGCGCCGCGAGGTGCCGCAGCATCGCGGTGCCGAGACCGGTGCCGCGCTGCGACGGCTGCACGTACAGATCCTCGAGATAGAGGCCGCGACGGCCGAGGAACGTCGAATAATTGTGGAAGAACAGCGCATACGCGACGATCGCACCGTCGCGCTCGGCCACGAGCGCCTCGGCGGCCGGCCGTTCGCCGAACAGCGCGTCAGCCAGGTCGGCGTCGGTCGCGACGAACAGGTGCGCAAGTTTCTCGAAGTCGGCCAGTTCGCGCATCAGCGCGAGGATCGCGCCGACATCACGGGCGTCGGCCGCCCGGATCAGCGGCGTGCCGCTCATGCTTCCTCCGGCGGATCGGACAGCACGATCTCGATGCCGCCGAAGCGCGATGCGACCCAGTTGTACGCGTGGCATGCGATCCACAGCAGCACGAAGCCGAGGATCGCGTTCAGCAGCAGCGCGCTCAGGATCGTGCTCAGCTCGACCATCCCGTAGCGGACGTACGCGACCAGAATGCCGAGCAGCACGATCGGCACGCTGAACGTCAGGTAGACGAGGATCAGTGCCTTTGCGGTCTGCCCCGCGGCGATCGACGAAATTTGTTTTTTCATGTGCGGATTGCCCCCGTAGAGATATACCGATTGGAATTCAGATCAGGCCGTCGAGCGGCAGGATGTCGACCGGGGTGCCCGCGTCGACTGCCGCGGTATCGTGTCCCAGGACGATGAAACAGTTGGCGGCCGCAAGGCCGCTCAGCGACGCCGAGCTTTGCGAACCGGCCGGCGCGACGTGCCACTGGCCGTCGGCGGCGCGCGTCGCGATGGCCCGCAGGTATTCGGTGCGGCCCGGGCGTTTTTTCAGCGCATGCGTGCTGAGTGCCGTGTACATCGCCGGCGGCGGGGCGTGCGCACCGGCCAGCGTCAGCAGCGCGGGGCGCACGATGGCGTAGAACGTCACGGCGGATGCGACCGGATTGCCGGGCAGCCCGAAGAACAGCACGTGGCCGGCGCCGTCGGCCGTGCGCGCGAGCGTGCCGCACGCGAGCGGCCGGCCGGGCCGCAGCGCGAGGCTCGCGAACGTGACGTCGCCGAGGCGCGCCATCACGTCGCGCGTGAAATCGGCTTCGCCGACCGACACGCCGCCCGACGTGATCACTGCGTCGGCCTGTGCGGCAACCGCGTCGCTCAACGTGCGTTCGAGCGCGGCCGGATCGTCGCGGACGATCCCGAGATCGACGGCATCGATGTGCAGCCGCTCGAGCATCGCGACCAGCATCCCGCGATTGCTGTCGTACAGCGTGCCGCGGCCGAGCGGTTCACCGGGTTCGCGCAGTTCGTCGCCGGTCGAGAACACGGCGACGCGCACGCGGCGGCGCACCGTGACCTCGGTCAGACCGAACGATGCGAGCAGGCCGAGATCGGATGGCCGCAGGATGCGGCCGGCGGCGAGCGCGCACGCGCCGCGCGCGAGGTCCTCGCCCGCCTTGCGGCAGTTCGCGCCGCGCGCGACGTCGTGCGCGGCGAAGCGGACGACGTCACCGTCGACCCGAACGCGTTCCTGCGGAATGACCGTGTCGCATCCGGCCGGCATCGGCGCGCCAGTCATGATACGGATGCACGTGCCGGCTGGCACGGCGCCATCGAACGGATGGCCGGCGAACGCGGCACCGGCGATCGTCAGCGTGACGTCGCCGGGCGATGCGGGCGCGCCTGCGCTGCCGTCGAACGCATAGCCGTCCATCGCCGAGTTGTCGTACGCGGGAATGTCGAACGGCGCGTTGACGTCGGCCGCGAGCACGCGGTCGAGCGCATCACGCAGCGATACCGTGTCGCAAGCATCGATCGGTTCCGCGAAACGGCACGCGAGCGCCTGCGCGTCGGCGAGCGATAGCGGGGCATCGGAATCGGGTGCGGTTCGGGAAACGGGCGGGGGTTGCTTGATCATCGGTCGGACTGCGCCGCAAGGCGTATCGGGTTCGTGGCCGGTGGCGCGAAGACGGCGCCTGAGCGCGCAGGCGCATGCGGCGGGCGGGAACGATGCCGGTGCCGTCAGCGGCGGGCGAGCGCGGCGAGTTCCTGCCAGGAGTTGGCATTGTAAAACGCACGCTCGTCGCGAAACTCGACTTCGACCGTCTTGTGGCGTGCGTACCACGCACGCACCTTGCGCTCCCCGGCCGCGAGCCCGACGGTAAGATCGTCGGCGAGCGACGCGCGCAGCAGCGCGAAGGCCGGCTGCGGCGAGCGCGTCTGCTGTGCGTCGACGGTCACCGCCATCGCGATGTCGGCTTGTTGTGCGTCGAGTGCCGCGCGCAACCGCGCGACCAGGTCGGACGGCAAATACGGCGTGTCGCAGGGCGAACACGCGACGAGCGGCGCGCGCGCGGCCCGCATGCCGGCAAGCAGGCCCGCGAGCGGGCCGGGGAAATCGGGTGTTTCGTCAGGCACGATGCGCGCGCCGAACGGTGCACCGAGCTCGGCGTAGCGATCGGCGTTGCGATTGGCGCTGATCAGCGTCTCGTCGACCTGCGGCGACAGCCGGCGCAGCACGTGCAGCGCGAGCGCCGTACCGTCGAGCAACTGCAGCCCCTTGTCGGCGCCGTCCATGCGCGTCGCGCGGCCGCCCGCAAGCAGCAGGCCGGTGACGGAGGGCGGGTCGGAAGCGGGCATCGGGTGCGGAAAGCGGTGGGGAAAACGGGGATAGGCGGCGCGCTCAGCCGCCGATGTACGACATTTCGACGCGCTTGCCGTCGCCGTGGGGCGCGACGTCGCCGGCCGCGCTGCCGCGCAACTGCGAATAGCGGTCGGTGCGGGCCTGCCAGATCCGGGCAATCGCAGTCGCGATCTCGGCGTCGCTTGCGCCGCCGCGCACCAGCGCGCGCAGATCGTGGCCTGCCGACGCGAACAGGCACAGGTACAGCTTGCCTTCGGTCGACAGCCGCGCGCGCGTGCAGTCGCCGCAGAATGCCTGCGTGACGCTCGAGATCACGCCGATCTCGCCGCTGCCGTCCGCATAGCCCCAGCGCTGCGCGGTTTCGGCCGCCGTGTGTGCCTCGAGCGGCACCAGCGGGAATCGTTCGGCGACCCGTGCGATGACGTCCGCGGACGGCAGCACTTCGGTCATGTTCCAGCCGTTCGACGTGCCGACATCCATGTATTCGATGAAGCGCAGGATCACGCCGGTGCCGCGGAAGCGCTCGGCCATCGGCAGGATCTCGGCGTCGTTGGTGCCGCGCTTCACGACCATGTTGACCTTCACCGGCGCGAGGCCCGCGGCCTGTGCGGCGAAGATGCCGTCGAGGACGTCGGCGCTCGCGAAGTCGGCGTCGTTCATGCGTTTGAACAGCGTGTCGTCGAGTGCGTCGAGGCTGACCGTCACGCGCGTGAGCCCGGCATCCTTCAGCGCGCGCGCCTTGCGGGCGAGGAGCGAACCGTTGGTCGTCAGCGTCAGGTCGAGCGGGCGACCGTCGTGGGTGGTCAGGCGCGCGAGGCGCTCGATCAGGAATTCGAGGTTCTTGCGCAGCAGCGGCTCGCCGCCCGTGATGCGAATCTTTTCGACGCCATGTGCGACGAAGAGCCGCGCCACGCGCTCGATCTCTTCGTGCGTGAGCAGCGCGCTGTGCGGGAGAAACGGGTAGTCCTTGTCGAACACGTCGCGCGGCATGCAGTACACGCAGCGGAAGTTGCAGCGATCCGTCACCGAAATGCGCAGATCGCGCAGCGGTCTGGCGAACGTGTCGGCCAGGGCGCCGTCAGGGGTGTGCGCGACGCCGGAGATATCCGGCATCCCGCTGACATCGGCGAGAGGAATGATGCGTCGGGACATGTTGGAAGAGGTGCGAGCCAGAGTTCTATTTTAGCCGCAAGCGGCCGGACGGGCCGGTGGGCGGAAACCCGCAGCGCGGAAATGAAAAAGCCCGCCGGAGCGGCGGGCTCGGCGGGCTTTTTCTGGTCAAGCGCTGCGCCGCTTAGCGGTGCGACGTTTCGACCTGCTGCATCGGGGTCGAGTCGACCGGCGGCAGCGACTTGCGCTCGCGCGGCACGCGCGCTGCACGCGGCAGGCGCGACGCGGCGTCCTGCGCAGCGCGGAACTTGTCGGCGTCCGTGTTCACCCACACGAGGCCAGCCTGTTCCAGCACGGCATCGAGGCTCGCCGAAGCGGGCGCCGCCGCCGGTTGCGCGGTCGGAGCGGGAGCCGGTGCGGCAACTGCTTCGACCGGCGCGGCTTCGACCGGCGCGGCTTCGACATGAGCCGGTTCGACCGGTGCCGCTTCGACATGGACCTGAGCGACAGACGCCGGTTCGACCGCTGCCGGAGCAACTTCGGCCGCTACGACCGGTGGCGGTGCGGGCTGCTCGACGGGCGCGGACTGCTGCGCTTCGACGGCAGCCGGTGCGGCCGGCACTTCGAACGCGTCGGTCGGCGAAACCGCGACCGGAGCCGGGCCGGCTTCCTCGGCGGCGGCCGGTGCGACCGGTGCCGGTTCGGCGGCCTGGGCGACCACGGCGGGCTCGACCGGAGCGACCGGCGTCGCTTCGACGCGAACCGGCGCCGGTTGCGGCTCGACCGCGGCCGGTGCGGCCGGTTCGGCACGCTGCTCGACCGCTGCGTCGGCAACGGCGGCGCCTGCTGCGGCGACGGCTGCCACGGCGGCCGGTGCGGCCGCATGGGTCGGCTCGATCGCGGGCGACGCTTCCGTCGTCACGGCCTGCTCGGCGGCTTCGCCGTGCATACCCTGGTCGACGACTGCGCCTTCGTCCTCGCGCTCGCGGCGACCGCCACGGCGGCCGCGGCGGCGGCGGCGACGTTCCTCGCCGTCACGTGCGCCGGCTTCCGCATCGGCAGTGACATCGGCGCCCGGCAGCGCGTTGACGGCTGCTTCGTCGGCTTCCGATTCCGGGTGGTTCTCGCCACGGGTGACGGTTTCCAGCGTGGCCGCATGCTGCGTCGGCTTGCGGCGTTCGCCGCGCTCGCGACGCTCGCCACGTTCCTGGCGCTCGCCACGACCGGCTGCTTCGGCGGCTTCCGGCTGCTCCACGCGTTCGCGCGGCTCGCGGTTCTCGCGCGGTTCACGCGGTTCGCGGTTTTCACGCGGCTCGCGCGGTTCGCGGCCTTCACGCGGGCCACGGCCCTCGCGACCTTCGCGGTTTTCACGCGGTTCGCGAGCTTCGCGCGGTTCGCGACCCTCACGCGGTTCACGGCCCTCGCGCGGTTCACGGCCCTCGCGCGGTTCACGGCCTTCGCGCGGTTCACGCGACTCGCGTACTTCCTTGCCTTCGCGTTCCGGGCGTTGCGGCTGGCCGCGGCCTGCTGCAGCCTGGTCGCGACCGCCCTGAGCCTGCTGGGTGCCGCCGCGACGGTTGCGGTTGCGATCGCCGCCGCGCTGGTCCGACTTCTCGGTCCGCTCGCGGGCCGGGCGGGCAGCCTGTTCCTTCACCGGTGCCGGTGCGACCGGCGCGGGGGCCGGAGCCGGCGACATGCCGAACAGACCCTTCAGCCAGCCGATGAAGCCGCCGCTTGCCACGGCGACCGGTGCGGGCGCCGGTGCCGGGGCCGCAACCGGCTCGGCCGGGCGCTGGGGTGCCGGGCTCGGAGCCGGGCGCTCGGGCGTGATGCCCTTGACCGCGGCTTCCTGCTTCGGCTTCACGTCGGCTGCGCGCTTGCTGTAGCCGGTTTCCGACTCCAGTTCGCGGGCGGCTTCCTCGGCCATCTTCCAGGACGCGCGCGGATCGTCGAGGCGTGCGTCGTCATGGCGCAGGCGCTCGAGCTTGTAGTGCGGCGTATCGAGGTGCTTGTTCGGGATCAGCACGATGCCGACCTTGAAGCGCGACTCGATCTTGTTGATTTCCTGACGCTTTTCGTTGAGCAGGAAGGCGGTCACCTCGACCGGCACCTGGCAGTGGATCGCCGCGGTGTTTTCCTTCATCGCTTCTTCCTGAATGATCCGCAGGACCTGCAGCGCGGACGATTCGGTGTCGCGGATGTGGCCGGTGCCGTTACAGCGCGGGCACGTCACGTGGCTGCCTTCCGACAGGGCCGGACGCAGGCGCTGGCGCGACAGTTCCATCAGGCCGAAGCGGGAGATCTTGCCCATCTGCACGCGGGCGCGGTCGTGCTTGAGCGCGTCCTTCAGGCGTTGCTCGACTTCGCGCTGGCTCTTGGCCGACTCCATGTCGATGAAGTCGATCACGATCAGGCCGCCGAGGTCGCGCAGGCGCAGCTGGCGGGCCACTTCGTCCGCCGCTTCGAGGTTCGTGCGGGTGGCCGTTTCCTCGATGTCCGCGCCCTTGGTCGCGCGCGCCGAGTTCACGTCGATCGCGACGAGCGCTTCGGTGTGGTCGATCACGATCGCGCCGCCCGACGGCAGCGGCACCGTACGCGAGTACGCGGTTTCGATCTGGTGCTCGATCTGGAAGCGCGAGAAGAGCGGCACGTCGTCGTGGTAGCGCTTCACCTTCGACACGTTGTCCGGCATCACGATGTCCATGAACGCACGGGCCTGATCGTAGATCTCGGTCGTGTCGATCAGGATTTCGCCGATATCGGGCTGGAAATAGTCCCGGATCGCGCGGATCACGAGGCTCGATTCCAGATAGATCAGCATCGGCTGGCCGGAATTACCGCTTTGCGACGCCGCTTCGATCGCGCGCCACAGTTGCAGCAGGTAGTTCAGGTCCCACTGCAGTTCCTCGGCGCTGCGGCCGATGCCCGCGGTACGGGCGATCATGCTCATGCCGTCGGGAATCTGCAGCTGCGCCATGGTTTCGCGCAGTTCCTGGCGTTCGTCGCCTTCGATCCGGCGCGACACGCCGCCGCCGCGCGGGTTGTTCGGCATCAGCACCAGATAGCGGCCGGCGAGCGAAATGAACGTCGTAAGGGCGGCGCCCTTGTTGCCGCGTTCTTCCTTCTCGACCTGGACGATCAGCTCCTGACCTTCGCGCAGCGCATCCTGAATGCGCGCGGAGCGCATGTCGATGCCTTCCTTGAAGTACTGGCGGGCGACTTCCTTGAACGGCAGGAAGCCGTGGCGGTCTTCGCCGTAGTTGACGAAGCACGCTTCGAGCGATGGCTCGATGCGGGTCACGACACCTTTGTAGATATTGCCTTTGCGCTGTTCGCGCCCGGCTGTTTCGATGTCGATGTCGATGAGCTTTTGCCCATCGACGATGGCGACGCGCAGCTCCTCCTGCTGCGTCGCATTGAACAGCATGCGTTTCATGAACGACTCCAGGCGACTCTGCTGCCGGCGCCCCGCGGTTGTCAGTCGCGACGGCGGAGACGGCGGCAGGCCGCACCTTGTTGTGTTGTCACAAGCACGCTGGAGCGGGAAGGATGGCGGGGAGAATTGCCTGAAGAGGCGCTTGGGCCCGAAACACGGGGCCGGCGGCCATAGGGCACCTGCGAACACGGCTTCAAAGCACGGCGTCCACACACCGCACGCTGCACAAGCGCGCTAAGCCTGATACCGGCATTGCCACGGGGCGCGCGCAATGCGTCGCGCGCGCCGACGGGCGGCAGATGCTGCGGCTCGGGCCGCAGCGGGGAGTATCGAATCCTGCCCGACTTTCCCGCCTGGGGTGTACTTCCCTGGTTTGACGTCGCCAAGCCCCGCACGCTTCCGCGGGGCCAAATCGGGCGCAACGCCGTAATTTTCGCAACCGGCAGCCTGCGGACGCACTTCGCGCCGTCGGGCTACCGATCAAATTCTTTTCAACCAACTTTCCGTTACCGCGGCGCGTTGCCGACCGAATCCGCCTGTGGGCGCGATCCTTGCCGACGGGCTGCGCCGTGCGTGCAACTTGCTGCGTCTCTTTGATTAGGGGTGAGCAGCAGACCCCCGGCGCAAGTAAAATAACGGTTTCCGCTTGCGCCTTGCCCGACTCGGTCGGGGCCGGCCTGTCAGGCCACCCTCAACGTCCGGCTGGGCAAAATTATATTCAGTATGAATGAGTTAGGCAAAATATCCCAGAATTCAGTCGCAAGCGGCCAGGTATCGATGATCGAGATCGACGAAAACGCGGCCGGTCAGCGGATCGATAACTTCCTGTTGCGCGTCTGTAAAGGCGTGCCCAAGAGCCATATTTACCGAATCCTGCGCAGCGGGGAAGTTCGGGTAAACAAGGGTCGGGTCGATGCGCAGTATCGTCTCGCGTTCGGCGACGTCGTCCGCGTGCCCCCCGTGCGGGTGGCGGCCGCCGACCTCGCGCGCGCCGACACGCCGATCGTGCCGCCCGCGCAGTTCGACGTGCTGTACGAGGACGACGCGATGCTCGTCATCAACAAGCCGGCCGGTGTCGCGGTGCACGGCGGCAGCGGCGTCGCGTTCGGCGTGATCGAGCAGATGCGCCAGGCGCGCCCGCGCGCGAAATTCCTCGAACTCGTGCACCGGCTCGACCGCGAGACGTCCGGGATCCTGATGCTCGCCAAGAAGCGCACCGCGCTCGTCGGCCTGCACGAACAGATCCGCGAAAACCGGATGGACAAGCGCTACTTCGCGTGCGGACACGGCGAATGGCAGCCCGACTGGGGCCGCCGCCGCGCGGTGAAGGCGCCGCTGTTCAAGTATTCGACGCCGGAGGGCGAGCGGCGCGTGCGCGTCCAGGACGACGGCCTGCCGTCGCACACCGTATTCAACCTGCTCGACAGCTGGCCGGACTACGTGCTGGTCGAGGCGGAACTCAAAACGGGTCGGACCCATCAGATTCGTGTGCATCTCGCGCATCTCGGCCTGCCGATCGCCGGCGACGCCAAGTATGGCGATTTCGCACTGAACAAGGCGCTGGCGCGCGCGAACGCGCAGCCGTCGCTGAAACGGATGTTCCTGCATGCGCATCGTCTGCGGCTGGCTCACCCGCTGACCGGCGAGGCGCTGCAGTTCGACGCGCCGCTGCCGGACGAATGCCGGCGCTTTCTCGATCAACTCAGCGCTCTGCGCGATACCGCCTGAATCGCATGGCCCGACAGCAATTTGATCTGATCGTCTTCGACTGGGACGGCACGCTGATGGATTCGACTGCGCACATCGCGCACAGCATCCAGGCCGCCTGCCGCGATCTCGGTCTGCCCAAGCCCTCGGACGAGGCGTCCCGTTACGTGATCGGTCTCGGCCTGCGCGATGCATTGCAGATTACCGCTCCGACCCTCGATCCGTCCGACTATCCGCGGCTCGCCGAGCGCTATCGGTATCACTATCTGCTCGACGACCAGCACATCGAGCTGTTCGCCGGCGTGCGCGAACTGCTCGCCGAGCTGCGCGACACGGGCTACCTGCTCGCGGTCGCGACCGGCAAGGGCCGGGTCGGGCTGAACCGCGTGCTCGACCAGTCGAAACTGACGAGCGTGTTCGATGCGACGCGCTGCGCGGACGAGACGTTCTCGAAGCCGCATCCGGCGATGCTGCACGAGCTGACGCGTGAACTGGGGCAGGATCTCGGCCGCACAGTGATGATCGGCGACACGACGCACGACCTGCAGATGGCCGCGAGCGCCGGTGCCGCGGGCATCGGCGTTTCGTACGGCGCGCACACGGCCGACGCGCTGGCTGCGCTGACGCCGCGTTTCGTCGCGCCGGACGTCGTCTCGCTGGCGGCGTGGCTGCGGGAGCACGCATGAGCACGGCGCTCGACGCCGTGCGCGTGTGTGCATCCGATGCGCTGACCGACGGCGGCGCCGGCGTGCGTGTCGATGCGACGCTGCGCGGCGAGCAGGCAGTCGTATTTTTCGTGCGCTACGACGGCCGCGCGTACGGCTACCTGAACCGCTGCGCGCACGTGCCGATGGAGCTCGACTGGGCGGAAGGGCAGTTCTTCGAGTCGTCGGGCCTCTATCTGATGTGTGCGACGCACGGCGCGATCTATGCGCCGGACACCGGCAAGTGCGTCGGCGGCCCGTGCCGCGGCGGCCGGCTGCGGCCGGTCGAGGTCGACGAGCGCGACACGCCGGACGGGCGTGCGGTATTCTGGGTGCCCGATGCGGACCTGTATCCCGCCGCGCCGGTTCCTCCCGCCACGACCGACTGACCACGACACTGCATGGCCGACCAACCGAATTCCCCTGATTCCTCGTCCCGTCCCGACAGCCGCGAACCGAGCTGGGAGCGCGCCGCGCTCGAGCGGATCGCGCTCGCGGCCGTGAAGGAACAGCGCGCGGCGCGACGCTGGAAGATTTTCTTCCGCTTCGCGTTCCTCGGTGTATTCGTGCTGTTCGCGTTTGCGCTGATCAATTTCTCGAGCGACTCGAAGTTTGCGTCGAGCGGGCGGCACACGGCGCTCGTGACGATCGACGGCGAGATCGCGGCCGGCACCAACGCGAACGCCGACGACATCAATACCGCGCTCGATGCGGCGTTCGACGACGACAGCACGGCTGGCGTCGTGCTGCGGATCAACAGCCCGGGCGGCAGCCCGGTGCAGGCCGGCATGGTCTACGACGAGATCCGCCGGCTGCGCGCGAAGTATCCGAGCAAGCCGCTGTATGTCGTGGTGACCGACATGTGCGCATCGGGCGGCTATTACATTGCGTCGGCGGCCGACAAGATTTTCGTCGACAAGGCGAGCATCGTCGGCTCGATCGGCGTGCTGATGGACGGTTTCGGCTTCACGGGCCTGATGGGCAAGCTCGGCGTCGACCGGCGCCTGCATACGTCGGGCGAAAACAAGGGTTTCTACGATCCGTTCTCGCCCGAGACGCCGAAGATGGACGCGCATGCACAGCAACTGCTCGACCAGGTCCATGCGCAGTTCATCAAGGCCGTGAAGGATGGCCGCGGCAAGCGGCTGCATGAAACGCCCGACATGTTCTCGGGGCTGTTCTGGACCGGCGAGAAGAGCGTTGAACTCGGGCTCGCGGACGGCTACGGCACGACGGACACGGTCGCGCGCGACGTGCTGAAGGCGCCGGACCTCGTCGACTACACGGTGAAGGAAAGCCTGACGAACCGCGTCGCGCGCAAGTTCGGCGCGGCCGTCGGCGGTGCCGCGATGAAGGCGCTCACCGCGGGCGGCACGTCGTTCAGCCTGCGCTGACCGGGAGCGGCACACGGGGCAGTGCGCCCCGCGGCGTGCCGCCGCCTTCCCGCGTTAGTTTGCAAGCAGCAGGAAGATCGCAGGGCGCTTGTGCAGATTCGGCGCAGGCGCCTTTTTCCAGTCCGCCACCGAGCGGCTGGCGATCGTCTCCGTCTCGAGGGTCAGATCGGCTGCGACGCAGATCTGCGTGGACGGTGCGCACGTCGCGACGAGCGTGTCCAGCATCGCGTGGTTCCGGTACGGCGTCTCGATGAAGATCTGCGTCTGGCGCGCCTTGCGCGACAGCTGTTCCAGCTCGCGCAGACGTTTCGCGCGCGCGGCCGCATCGACCGGCAGATAGCCGTTGAACGCGAAACTCTGGCCGTTCAGGCCCGATGCCATCAGTGCGAGCAGGATCGAACTCGGCCCGACGAGCGGCACGACCTTCACGCCGCGCTCGTGCGCGCGGCGCACCAGCAGCGCGCCGGGATCGGCCACGGCCGGGCAGCCGGCCTCGGACACGAGCCCCGCGTCCGCACCGGCCAGTATCGGCGCGAGCAGCCGGTCGATCTCGCCGCCCGGCGTGTTGACATTCAGCTCGCGGATCTCGATTTCCTGGATCGGCCGCGTCGTGCCGATCTTCTTCAGGAACGCGCGGGTCGTTTTCGCGTTTTCGCCGATGTAATAGCCGAGCGTGCCGGCGCGGGCCTGCACGGCTGCGGGCAGCACGGCGGCGAGCATCGATTCGTCGCCTTCGCCAAGGGTATTCGGGACGAGGTAGAGCGTGCCGGCGGTCATGCGCGGTCTCCATGGGTGGCGAACAACGGATAGCCCGCGGCGCGCAGCATTCGCGTGAGCGCGATCAGCGGCAGGCCGACGAGTGCGGTGGGATCGTCGGAGTCGATCGCGTCGAGCAGCGCGATGCCGAGCCCTTCGGATTTTGCGCTGCCGGCGACGTCGTATGGCGTTTCCGCGCGGAGATACGCGTCGAGTTCGGCTTCGGGCAGCGAGCGAAAGCGCACGTGCGTGACGACGTCCTCGGTTTGCGTGTCGCCGGTGCGGCTGTCGTACAGGCTGAGCGCGCTATGGAACTCGACGTCGCGGCCCTGCATCGACAGCAGTTGCGAGAGCGCGCGCTCATGCGTGCCGGGCTTGCCGATCTGCCGCCCGTCGAACGTTGCGACCTGGTCCGACCCGATCACGAGCACGCCGTCCGGCGCATCGATCGTCGCGGCGACGGCGCGCGCCTTTGCGCCGGCGAGGCGCAACGCGGTCGCGGCCGGCGTCTCGCCGGCGAGCGGGGTTTCGTCGAGATCGGGCGATATGACGTCGAACGGCACGCCGAGGCGCTCGAGGAGTGCGCGGCGGTATCGGGAACTGGAGGCGAGAATCAGCCGCGGCGGGCGGCAAACGGTATCCGGCATGGTCGGTTGGGTCGGTGAGTCGTCAGGTGTGGCGCGGCGTTGCGCGGACGCAAGCTTAAGTGATTGACCGTAAAAGGTAAAACAGGTATGCTTTCCCGCTTTTCGTCGGCAGGCTTTCGTTGTGGTGGCGCCTGCCGGGTCTTCGGAAGTAAAGTACGCGGAAGTACAGTACGAAGCGTGGTACGAAGCGTGCGCGGCGGTATCGCCCGTACGTGAGCCGTGCCAAGTGAGCGGTGCCAAGCCGGATCCGCAAGTCAGCCTGTAGGCAGGAGCGCATATGAACACTTCTTCTGGCAAACCTGCGGCATCGCTTGATCCGCACGTGGTCGACCTGTTCGAATTCGCCCGCAGCGGCCGGCAGGCAGCAGGCGCGGTGCGTCTTTCGCAACTGCCGCGCATGTTAAACGAAGTGCCGGTGGACGCGCCAGATCGCGACACGGTCTTCACGTGGCAGGCCGAAGGGTTTACCCAGAAGGAGTTGCAGGACGACGGCGCCGATGGGCAGCAGCCGTATCTGCGCCTCGCGGTGCACGGCCATGCGTGGCTCACGTGCCAGCGCTGCATGACCCCGTACGACCAGACGTTCGACGTCGACATGACGTACCGGGTCGTCGCGACCGAAGAAGAAGCTGAAGAATTTCCGCTCGACGACGATGAAGCCGATGTGATCGTGGGCTCTCGCCAGTTCGATCTCGTCGACTTGATCGAAGAGGAATTGCTGCTTTCGTTGCCGCTCGTGCCCAAGCACGAGGTTTGCCCGGCAGTTCACGAAAGCCTCGTGTCGGGTGCGAGCGGTCCTTTGGAAGACGCGGACGATGAGTCCGAGGAAGCCGGGGACGAAGGCAAACGGCCGAATCCGTTCGCAGCGCTGGAAGCGTTGAAGAAGGACGGCGACGGCAACAAGAAACACTAAGCAGTTGTGGCGCGGGAAGGCGTAAGGGCTTTGGGCCAGGGTAGTTAAGCGCCGGATCGGGCTGTGTTAGAATCCGGAAAATTATTTAGGAGTTAGTCATGGCAGTCCAGCAAAACAAGAAGTCGCCGTCGAAGCGCGGCATGCATCGTTCGCACGATTTCCTGACGGCAGCGCCGCTGGCAGTCGAGCCGAGCACGGGTGAAGTGCATCTGCGTCACCACGTCAGCCCGAACGGCTACTATCGCGGCAAGAAAGTCGTCAAGACGAAGAACGACTAAGCGTCAAGTCACGCGTTGCGCGCTACGCTCGCCGTTCGCGTGACAACTGGTTCGCTTGACACTTTCCTGGCGCAACAAAAAGGCGGCATTCAACTGCCGCTTTTTTGTGCCTGAAATTCGTCGCATTCCATGACCGTAAAGCTCACAATCGATTGCATGGGAGGCGACCACGGCCCGTCCGTGACCGTTCCCGCGGCAGTCAAGTTCGTCCGCGCGCATCCCGATGCGCACCTGATGCTCGTCGGCATCGAAAGCGCGATCCGCGCTCAGCTGAAAAAGCTCAAAGCCCTCGACGATCCGGCGCTGACCATCGTGCCCGCCACCGAAGTCGTGGCCATGGACGACCCTGTCGAAGTGGCGCTGCGCAAGAAGAAGGATTCTTCGATGCGTGTCGCGCTCAACCACGTCAAGGAAGGCGCGGCCCAGGCCTGTATCTCCGCCGGCAATACCGGCGCGCTGATGGCCGTTTCCCGTTATGTGCTCAAGACGCTGCCCGGCATCGAGCGGCCCGCGATCGCGTTCGCTTTGCCGAACCCGACCGGCTACACGATGATGCTGGACCTCGGCGCGAACGTCGACTGCGAGCCGCAGCACCTGCTGCAGTTCGCGGAGATGGGGCATGCGCTCGTCGCCGCGCTCGAGGGCAAGGAGCGTCCGACGATCGGCCTGCTGAACATCGGCGAAGAGGTCATCAAGGGCAACGAGACGATCAAGCGCGCGGGCGAGTTGCTGCGCGCCAGCACGCTGAATTTCCGCGGCAACGTGGAAGGCAACGACATCTATAAGGGCACGGTCGACGTGATCGTCTGCGACGGCTTCGTCGGCAACGTCGCGCTGAAGACGTCGGAGGGGCTCGCGCAGATGCTGTCCGACATCATCCGCGAGGAATTCGGCCGGTCGCTGATGTCGAAGTTCATGGCGCTGCTCGCGCTGCCGGTGCTGATGCGTTTCAAGAAGCGCGTCGACCATCGCCAGTACAACGGCGCGGCGCTCCTGGGGCTGAAGAGTCTCGTGATCAAAAGCCACGGTTCGGCCGATGCCTACGCGTTTGAGTGGGCGATCAAACGCGGGTATGATGCCGTCAAAAACGGCGTGCTGGAGCGCCTCACGCGCGCGATGGCGGACAATTCGGTGTCGCTCGACGACGGCGAACACAACGCGGGCAGCGCGGGCCAGGCGAGCCCGGCAGCAGGCCATCACGCTGAACCTTCCGCTGCGCAATCCTCTAAAGCATAAATGGCCCAATCGACTCTCTATTCCCGCGTGCTCGGCACGGGCAGCTATCTGCCGCCCGACCGCGTCACGAACCAGCAACTCGCCGATCGTCTCGCGAAGGAAGGCATCGAGACGAGCGATGAGTGGATCGTCGCGCGCACCGGCATCCATGCGCGCCATTTCGCCGCAGCGGACGTCACGACGAGCGATCTCGCGCTCGAAGCGGCACGCCGCGCGATCGAGGCGGCCGACATCGATGCGCAGTCGATCGACCTGATCATCGTCGCGACTTCGACCCCCGATTTCGTGTTTCCGAGCACGGCCTGCCTGCTGCAGAACAAGCTCGGGATCAAGAACGGCGGCGCGGCATTCGACGTGCAGGCCGTGTGCTCGGGCTTCGCCTATGCGATGGCGACGGCCGACAGCTTCATCCGCAGCGGCCAGCATCGTACGGCGCTCGTGATCGGCGCGGAGACGTTCTCGCGCATTCTCGACTTCAAGGACCGCACGACCTGCGTGCTGTTCGGCGACGGCGCGGGCGCGGTGATCCTGTCCGCATCGGAAGAGCCCGGCGTGCTCGGCAGCGCATTGCACGCCGACGGCAGCTATTCGCACATTCTCTGCACCCCGGGCAACGTCAATCGCGGCGTGATCGACGGCAGCGCGTTCCTGTACATGGACGGGCAGGCCGTGTTCAAGCTCGCGGTCAACGTGCTCGAGAAGGTCGCGATCGAGGCGCTCGCCAAGGCGAATCTCGCACCCGAGCAAGTCGACTGGCTGATTCCGCACCAGGCCAACATCCGCATCATGACCAGCACCTGCCGCAAGCTCGGCCTGCCGCAGGAGCGCATGGTCGTGACGGTCGATCAGCACGGCAATACGTCGGCTGCATCGATCCCGCTGGCGCTCGATACGGCGGTGCGCGACGGCCGCATCCAGCGCGGTCAGCACGTGCTGATCGAAGGCGTCGGCGGCGGCTTCACCTGGGGCGCATCGGTCTTCCGCTTCTGATCCGCAGCGCGCGTGTGCTGCGCGCGGATCCCGAACCGGCGCGCCGTTCGCGCGCGCCGTCCAAATCGATTCAATTGGGGACGATATGAAATTTGCATTCGTTTTTCCGGGGCAGGGCTCGCAGGCGGTCGGCATGCTCAACGCATTCGCCGATCTGGCCGTCGTGCGCGAGACGCTCCAGGAAGCATCCGATGCACTCAATCAGGATCTCGGCAAGCTGATCGCCGAAGGTCCGGCCGACGAACTCAATCTGACGACCAACACGCAGCCCGTGATGCTGACGGCCGCGTACGCGTGCTATCGCGCATGGCAGCAGGCCGGCGGCCCGGCGCCGTCGATCGTCGCGGGTCACAGCCTCGGCGAATACACGGCGCTCGTCGCGGCCGGCGCGATCGCGTTCAAGGACGCGGTGCCGCTGGTGCGCTTCCGTGCGCAGGCCATGCAGACGGCCGTGCCGGTCGGCCAGGGTGGCATGGCCGCGATCCTCGGCCTCGACGACGACGCGGTACGCGCGGTATGTGCGAAAGCCGCCGAAGCGGGCGTGGTCGAAGCGGTGAACTTCAACGCGCCGGCGCAAGTCGTGATCGCGGGCGCGAAGGCGGCCGTCGAGAAGGCCTGCGAGATCGCGAAGGCGAAGGGCGCGAAGCGCGCGCTGCCGCTGCCGGTGTCGGCGCCGTTCCATTCGTCGCTGCTCAAGCCGGCGTCGGATCAACTGCGCGACTATCTCGCGAACGTCGACGTGAAGGCGCCGCAGATTCCGGTCGTCAACAACATCGACGTCGCGGTGGTCAGCGATCCGGCCGCGATCAAGGACGCGCTCGTGCGGCAGGCCGCGGGCCCGGTGCGCTGGGTCGAGTGCGTGCAGCACATCGCGGGCACCGGCGTCACGCACGTGATCGAATGCGGTCCGGGCAAGGTGCTGGCAGGGCTGACCAAGCGCATCGACGGCAACCTGGTCGGCGCATCGGTGTTCGATCCGGCGTCGCTCGAAGAAGCGCTCAAGCTGGCGACCGCCTGACGCGGCGCCTTTCCTCAAGAGACGGATATTCGATTCATGGAAAAGACTCTCGATAAACAGGTCGCGATCGTGACCGGCGCATCGCGCGGCATCGGCCGGGCGATCGCGATCGAACTGGCGCGCCTGGGCGCGACGGTGATCGGCACGGCGACGAGCGAATCGGGCGCTGCCGCGATTACCGCCGGGTTCGCGGAAGCGGGCGTGACGGGCCGCGGCGCGGTGCTGAACGTCAACGACGCGGCGGCAGCCGAGGCGCTGATCGACGCGACCGTGAAGGAATTCGGCGCGCTCCACGTGCTCGTCAACAACGCCGGGATCACGCAGGACCAGCTCGCGATGCGGATGAAGGACGAGGACTGGGACGCAGTGATCGACACCAACCTGAAGTCGGTGTTCCGCCTGTCGCGCGCGGTGCTGCGCCCGATGATGAAGGCGCGTGGCGGCCGCATCATCAACATCACGTCGGTGGTCGGCTCGGCCGGCAACCCGGGCCAGGCCAACTACGCGGCCGCGAAGGCCGGTGTCGCGGGCATGACGCGTGCGCTCGCGCGAGAAATCGGCAGCCGCGGCATCACGGTGAACTGCGTCGCGCCGGGCTTCATCGACACCGACATGACGAAGACGCTGCCGGAAGAACAGCAAGCCGCGCTCAAGACCCAGATTCCGCTCGGCCGCCTCGGCAGCCCGGAGGACATCGCCCATGCCGTCGCGTTCCTCGCATCGCCGCAAGCCGGTTACATCACCGGCACGACGCTGCACGTGAACGGCGGCATGTACATGTCGTAACGGTTTTCGTTTACCATCCGCGCCGTATCCCGTTTTTCAGGCGGACCGGCGCTTGATCGACCATCAAGCCAACGCGCGTTTTGGCGTCAGCAAACCTGATAAAATGCGCGCACTTGTAAATCTGAACTTTCCCTCGGAGGGGTAATGGACAACATCGAACAACGTGTCAAGAAGATCGTCGCTGAGCAACTGGGCGTCGCTGAAGCCGAGATCAAGAACGAAGCTTCGTTCGTGAACGACCTGGGCGCCGATTCGCTCGACACGGTCGAACTGGTGATGGCTCTGGAAGACGAGTTCGGCATGGAAATCCCGGACGAAGAAGCAGAGAAGATCACGACGGTCCAGCAAGCGATCGACTACGCTCGCGCAAACGTCAAGGCGTAAGCGCGCTTCGCGCTCGTCTGCCACGTCGCCGCGATCTTCGCGTTTGACGCGCCATCCTGCCGGCAACCGCGCCGGACGGACTAACAGCCACAGGGCTCGCAGGGCTGGTTCCTGCGGCCACTGTGGCTTTTGTTTTTGTCATCCAATGGAAAAGAGGTTACCGTGAGCCGCCGTCGTGTTGTCGTTACAGGCCTGGGGCTGATTTCGCCCGTTGGCAATAATGTTGCCGACGGCTGGGCCAATCTCGTCGCCGGCAAGTCCGGCATCGCCACCGTCACGAAGTTCGATGCGTCGAACCTCGCGTGCCATTTCGCGGGCGAAGTGAAGGGTTTCAGCGCCGAGGAATACATTCCGGCGAAGGAAGCCCGCAACATGGATACGTTCATCCATTACGGCATCGCAGCCGGCGTCCAGGCAATCCGCGACAGCGGGCTGGAAGTGACCGAAGCCAATGCGGAACGCATCGGTGTGCTGGTCGGCTCCGGCATCGGCGGCTTGCCGATGATCGAAGATACGCACCAGACCTACGTCGATCGCGGTGCGCGCCGGATTTCGCCGTTCTTCGTGCCGGGTTCGATCATCAACATGATCTCGGGTCACCTGAGCATCATGTTCGGCCTGAAAGGCCCGAACCTCGGGACCGTGACGGCCTGCACGACCGGCCTGCACAGCATCGGTCTCGCTGCGCGGCTGATCCAGGCCGGCGACGCCGATGTGATGGTCGCGGGCGGTGCCGAATCGACGGTGTCGCCGCTCGGCATCGGCGGGTTCGCGGCAGCGCGTGCGTTGTCGACCCGCAATGACGATCCGGCGACGGCGTCTCGTCCGTGGGACAAGGATCGCGACGGCTTCGTGCTCGGCGAAGGCTCGGGCGTGATGGTGCTGGAAGAGTACGAGGCGGCGAAGGCGCGCGGCGCGAAGATCTATGCGGAAGTTTCGGGCTTCGGCATGACGGGCGACGCGTACCACATGACCGCGCCGAACATGGACGGCCCGCGCCGCTGCATGGTCGCGGCACTGCGCGACGCCGGCGTGAACCCCGACGAAGTCCAGTACCTGAACGCGCACGGCACGTCGACGCCGCTCGGCGACAAGAACGAGTCCGACGCGGTGAAGGCGGCCTTCGGCGAGCACGCGTACAAGATGGTCGTCAACTCGACGAAGTCGATGACGGGTCACCTGCTGGGTGGCGCGGGCGGCCTGGAGTCGGTGTTCACGGTGCTGGCGCTGCACAACAACGTGTCGCCGCCGACCATCAACATCTTCAACCAGGACCCGGAGTGCGATCTCGACTACTGCGCGAACACCGCGCGTGACATGAAGATCGACGTGGCCGTGAAGAACAACTTCGGCTTCGGCGGTACCAACGGCACGCTGGTGTTCAAGCGCGTCTGAAGCAGAATCGCTTGACGAGTCCATTCGATGCTCCGGCTGGGCGTCCGCAGCGTTTCGCGCTGCGGGCCTCGGCCGTGTCGTATGTCGTGCTGGCCGCGTTCGTCGCGGCGGCTGTCGCGTCCGCGTACCTGTTCTGGGCGCCGCGGGCGGGGGCTGCCGCAGGCGCTTGCGTGTCCGCGGCGACGGCCGCGCTGCTTGCCGTGTGTGCCGCGCGGGCCTGCGCCCGTCGGCTGCCGGCCGAGGTGCGGATCGATGCATTCGGGGAGATTGCGGCCTTTGGCCGCAGCGGGCGGCTGCTTGCGCGCGGGCGCGTCACGGGCCATGCGCACTGGAGCAGCCTGCTGCTCGTGCTGTCGGTCGGGCAGGGTGCCCGCCGCGCACGGCCGCTGCTGATTCCGGCCGATGCGCTCGACGCCGCGTCGTTCAGCGCGCTGTCCGTGCTGGCGCGAACCGCGGGCACGGCGGGGCGGGCATGACGGCGGCGCAGTTACCGACCGTAACCAGCGCCCGGCGCCGGAACGCTACAATAGCGCTCCGCGTTGCATCCCTAGTTAACGGATTTGTCAGGTGAGTGAAAAAGAAATCGATCAGGCTCTGGTCGAGCGCGTACAGAGAGGCGACAAGGCGGCGTTCGAACTCCTGGTCTCCAAATACCACCGCAAGATCATTCGGCTGATCTCGCGCCTCGTGCGGGATCCCGCCGAGGTCGAGGATGTGGCCCAGGATGCGTTCATCAAGGCGTATCGTGCGCTGCCGCAATTTCGCGGCGAGTCGGCGTTTTACACGTGGTTGTACCGGATTGCCGTCAATACTGCGAAGAACTACCTTGCGACGCAAGGCCGTCGGGCGCCGACGTCGACCGAGGCCGATGCAGAGGAAGCGGAAACTTTCTCCGACGCAGACCAACTAAGGGATATCAACACGCCTGAGTCGATGTTGATGAGCAAGCAGATTGCCGAGACGGTCAACGCTGCAATGGCTCTCTTGCCCGAAGAACTGCGCCAGGCGATTACGCTGCGCGAGATCGAGGGCTTGAGCTACGAAGAGATCGCGGAAATGATGGGCTGTCCGATCGGAACGGTCCGGTCGCGCATCTTCCGGGCACGCGAGGCAATCGCTGCGAAATTGCGTCCGCTGCTCGATACGCCCGAAGGCAAGCGCTGGTAAGCGCGATGGGTGGATCGACGCGGGTCGGGGTCTAGTTACGGATAGAGTCGTGGAATCACGACGGGGTGTGTGCAAGATGGGGAGCATCATGGGGTCGGTCAATACGCAGTCGCAGGCGTGCTCGCGCGGCGAGCGCCTTTCCGCTCTGGTCGACGGTGAACTGTTCGACGGCCCGGATCATGGGCAGTTTCTGGCTGAGCTCGACCGCGCCGACCGCGCAGCGTGGGCCCATTACCACTTGATCGGCGATGCGCTGCGCTCGGACGAGCTCGCGCTGTCGCCCGCGCTGAGCGTCGCGTTCACCGCGCGCATGTCGGCCGCGCTCGAAAGGGAGCCGCACCTGCTCGCGCCGGCCGCCGCGCCGGTCGCCCGCACGCCGGTCGCCCGCAAGCTGCTGTCGCTGCGCCGGCGCGTCGTGCCCGCGTTCGCGGTGGCCGCCGCCGCAGCCACGCTGACGTGGATCGTCGTCCCGCAGATGCAGACGGCCGGTACGCCGGGCGCCGTCCAGGTCGCATCGGCAGGCGCACCGCAGGGCGGCAACCTGCAGCGCGTGACGGTTGCGCAGGCATCGACCCAGCCGGGCCTGCAGGACGTCAACATCATTCGCGACGCGAGCCTCGACCAATACCTTGAAGCGCACCAGCAATTCGCCCAGCAGCCCGTCGTCACGGGCTCGATGCCGCTGATCCGCGCTGCCGTGACCACCACGCCAGGCCAATAAACCCGATGCGGACATTGCAGTTGAATCACGCCATCTCCGGATGGAAGCGGCTGCCGGCCCTCCTGCTTTGCGCAGCCGCCCTGTTGTCCGTTCAATCCCTTCCTGCCAGCGCCCAGCAACCGGACGATCCCGTCGCGACCCGCAAGGGTGCGGCGGACTGGCTCGACCGCATCCAGCAGGCGGCGCAGCAGCAGAACTACGAGGGGACGTTCGTCTACCAGCGCGGCGGCTATGTGCAGTCGTCCCGGATCGCGCACGTGTCGTCGCGCGACGGCGAGTTCGAGCGCATCGAGACGCTCGACGGCAAGCCGCGCAAGGTCCTGCGGCATAACGACGAGCTCTACACGTTCGTGCCGGAGCGCAAGCTGTGCGTGGTCGAGCGCCGCCAGACGCGCGATTCGTTCCCCGCGCTGCTCGGCGCGAGCGGCGAACACGTGATGTCCGTCTACGACGCGAAATCGCTCGGCAAGGATCGCGTGGCAGGGATCGACGCGCAGGTCGTCGAGCTCGTGCCGAAGGACGCGTACCGCTTCACGTACAAGCTGTGGGCCGACGCGCGCACCGGGCTGTTGCTGCGTTCGCAGACGCTCGACGCGAGCGACCACGTGCTCGAGCAGATTGCATTCTCGCAAGTGCAGACGGGCGGCACGGCCGGCGACAAGTCGTCGATCGCCGCCGGCATCCGCAACCTCGGCGGCTGGACGGTCGTCCGTCCGCCGGTTGCGACGGTCGACATGGAAGCGCAGGGCTGGCAGATCGCACCGAACGTCGCCGGTTTCGCGAAGATCCGTGAAGTGCGCCGCCCGATGGCCGCGCGCGACGCCGGCGATCCGCCGATTCCGGTGGATCAGGCCGTCTTTACCGACGGGCTTGCGACGATCTCCGTCTTCATCGAGCCGGCCGACAAAAATACGCGCAAGGAAGGCGCGGGCAGCACCGGCGCGACACACGTTCTCGTGAAGCGCCGCGGCGACTACTGGATCACCGTGCTCGGCGAAGTGCCGCCGGCTACGTTGCAGCAGTTCGCGTCTGCCATAGAATACAAGGCTTCCAAGTAACGCTTCGGCTTCCGACATGACGAAACTCACGCTGCGCAACTGGCTCGCGGCGGCAGCGCTGTGCGCCTGCCTGCCGCTCGTTCCGCATACCGCGGCCGCGGCCACGACGGCGGCACCCGCCGCCAGTCTTCCCGACTTCGCCGACCTGGTCGAAAAAGTAGGGCCGGCCGTCGTCAACATCCGGACCACCGCGAACGTGCCGGTGCCCGGCCAGCGCGGCGCGCTGCCGCCCGGGTTCGACAATGGCGACATGTCGGAATTCTTCCGGCGCTTCTTCGGCATTCCGCTGCCGCAGGCGCCCGGCGGCGGTGGCGACAGTTCGAAAAACGCGCCGGCGCCCGACAATCCGCCCGATACCGAACAGAACCGCGGCGTCGGCTCTGGCTTCATCGTGTCGGCGGACGGCTACGTGATGACCAATGCGCACGTCGTCGACGATGCGGACACGATCTACGTGACGCTGACCGACAAGCGCGAATTCAAGGCGAAGCTGATCGGCGTCGACGACCGCACGGACATCGCCGTCGTGAAGATCCAGGCGTCGAACCTGCCGATCGTCGCGATCGGCGATTCGAACAAGGTGCGCGTCGGCGAGTGGGTCGTCGCGATCGGTTCGCCGTTCGGCCTCGACAACACCGTGACGGCCGGCATCGTCAGCTCGAAGAGCCGCAACACCGGCGACTACCTGCCGTTCATCCAGACCGACGTCGCCGTGAACCCCGGCAACTCGGGCGGCCCGCTGATCAACATGCAGGGCGAAGTGATCGGCATCAACTCGCAGATCTACAGCCGTACGGGCGGCTTCATGGGCATTTCGTTCGCGATCCCGATCGACGAGGCGATGCGCGTGGCCGACCAGCTGAAGGCGACGGGCAAGGTCACGCGCGGCCGGATCGCGGTGGCGATCGGCGAGGTGACGAAGGACGTGGCCGATTCGATCGGGCTGCCGAAGGCCGAAGGCGCGCTGGTCAGCAGCGTCGAGCCGGGCGGTCCGGCCGACAAGGCGGGCATCCAGCCGGGCGACATCATCCTGAAGTTCAACGGCCGGCCGGTCGATACGGCGTCGGATCTGCCGCGCATGGTCGGCGACACGAAGCCGGGTACCAGAGCGACCGTCAGCGTGTGGCGGAAGGGGCAGGCGCGTGAGCTGCCGATCACGATCGCGGAGACGCCGGTGGAGACGACGGCGAAGGCCGAGCAGCGCAAGAACGCGCCGCAGAAGCCGCGCCAGACCAACTCGCTCGGCTTGACGGTCAGTGACATTTCCGCGGATCAGATGAAGTCGCTGAAGCTGAAGAACGGCGTGCAGATCGACGGCGTCGACGGCCCGGCAGCCCGTGCGGGCCTGCAGCGCGGCGACATCGTGCTGCGCGTCGGCGACACCGACATCGTGAGTGCGAAGCAGTTCGCCGAAGTGACCGCGCAGCTCGATCCGCAGAAGGCGGTCGCGGTGCTCGTGCGACGCGGCGACAACACGCAGTTCGTGCCGGTGCGGCCGCGCCCGACGCAGAAGTAACACGCCGATGTTCACGCTCTACGGCCGCGGCTGGTGCCACCTGTGCGACGACATGCGCGACGCGCTGGCGCCGGTTGCGGCCGAATTCGGTGTCGCGCTCGACTATGTCGACATCGACACCGATCCGGCACTCGTTGCCCGCTATGACGAGGACGTGCCCATACTGCTGCTCGACGGCACGGAAGTGTGCCGGCATCGCTTCGACGAGGGGAGGGTGCGCGACGCGCTCGCGGCCCGGCGCTGAAGCTCGGCTGGCAGGCTGGTGCGGCACCGTTTCGAGCCGCGCGTTTTCGCTTCGGGGGCGGCAGCATTGGCCGCTCACCGGGAAGTCGTTACCGGGCGCGGGCCGCCCGGCGTCCCAAATTACCGCCCGGCAAAGGCCTTTTCGGCTAAAATAAGCCGTTTTTTCACCGACTTACAAGGCGTGCTCCGCAGTCGTCGAGCGCGCCTTTTTCGCTTGATCGGCACTGAATGGATCATATTCGCAATTTCTCGATCATCGCGCACATCGACCATGGCAAGTCGACACTCGCGGATCGCATCATCCAGGTATGCGGCGGCCTCGCCGACCGTGAAATGGAAGCGCAGGTGCTCGACTCGATGGATATCGAGCGCGAGCGCGGCATCACGATCAAGGCGCAGACGGCCGCGTTGTCCTATCGCGCACGCGACGGCAAGGTCTACAACCTGAACCTGATCGATACGCCGGGGCACGTCGACTTCTCGTACGAGGTCAGCCGTTCGCTGTCCGCGTGCGAAGGCGCGCTGCTGGTGGTCGACGCGAGCCAGGGCGTCGAGGCGCAGACGGTCGCGAACTGCTACACGGCGATCGAACTCGGCGTCGAGGTCGTGCCCGTGCTGAACAAGATCGACCTGCCGGCCGCGAACCCCGAGAACGCGATCGAGGAGATCGAGGACGTGATCGGCATCGACGCGACGGACGCGACGCGCTGCAGCGCGAAGACGGGCCTCGGCGTGGAAGACGTGCTCGAATCGCTGATCGCGAAGGTGCCGCCGCCGAAGGGCGATCCGGCCGCGCCGCTGCAGGCGCTGATCATCGACTCATGGTTCGACAACTACGTCGGCGTCGTGATGCTCGTGCGCATCGTCAACGGCACGCTGCGTCCGAAGGACAAGATCAAGATGATGGCGACCGGCGCGCAGTATCCGGTCGAGCACGTCGGCGTGTTCACGCCGAAGTCGCGCAATCTCGAATCGCTGTCGGCCGGGCAGGTGGGCTTCATCATCGCCGGCATCAAGGAACTGACGGCCGCGAAGGTCGGCGATACCGTCACGCACGCGACCAAGCCCGCCGCCGAGCCGCTGCCGGGCTTCAAGGAAGTGAAGCCGCAGGTGTTCGCGGGCCTCTATCCGGTCGAGGCGAACCAGTACGACGCGCTGCGCGAGTCGCTCGAGAAGCTGAAGCTCAACGACGCATCGCTGCAGTACGAGCCGGAAGTGTCGCAGGCGCTCGGCTTCGGTTTCCGCTGCGGCTTCCTCGGGCTGCTGCACATGGAAATCGTGCAGGAGCGGCTCGAGCGCGAGTTCGACATGGACCTCATCACGACCGCGCCGACGGTCGTCTATGAAGTGGTGCAGAGCGACGGCTCGACGATCATGGTCGAGAACCCGGCGAAGATGCCGGAGCCCGGCCGCATCGCCGAAGTGCGCGAGCCGATCGTCACCGTGAACCTGTACATGCCGCAGGACTACGTCGGCTCCGTGATCACGCTGTGCGAGCAGAAGCGCGGCTCGCAGATCAACATGCAGTACCACGGCCGCCAGGTGCAGCTCACGTACGAAATTCCGATGGCCGAGATCGTGCTCGACTTCTTCGATCGCCTGAAGTCGGTGTCGCGCGGCTATGCGTCGATGGACTACGAGTTCACGGAATACCGCTCGTCGGACGTCGTGAAGGTCGACATGCTGATCAACGGCGACAAGGTCGATGCGCTGTCGATCATCGTGCACCGGTCGCAGTCGCAGTATCGCGGCCGTGAGGTGGCCGCGAAGATGCGCGAGATCATCCCGCGCCAGATGTACGACGTGGCGATCCAGGCGGCGATCGGCGCGCACATCGTTGCGCGCGAGAACATCAAGGCGCTGCGCAAGAACGTGCTCGCGAAGTGCTACGGCGGCGACATCACGCGAAAGAAGAAACTGCTCGAGAAGCAGAAAGAAGGTAAGAAACGCATGAAACAGGTGGGTTCGGTCGAGATCCCGCAGGAGGCGTTCCTCGCGATCTTGCGCGTCGAAGACAAATAACAGGACTGATCCTTTTATGAATTTTGCGTTGATTCTTTTTGTGCTCGTCGTCGTGACGGGTGTGGCGTGGGTGTTGGACAAACTGGTGTTCCTGCCGCGGCGACGCAAGGCGGCCGACGTGGCGATCGAGGAGTTCGATCGTCAGCAGTCGCGCGTCGACAAGCGTTTCGCGGATGAAAATGCGGTGCAGACGCGTTCGAAGCTGCGCGACGAGAAGCTGCGTCAGCCGTGGTGGCTCGAGTACACCGCGAGCTTCTTCCCGGTGATTCTCGCGGTGTTCGTCGTGCGTTCGTTCGTCGTCGAGCCGTTCAAGATTCCGTCGGGCTCGATGGTGCCGACGCTGCTCGTCGGCGACTTCATCCTCGTGAACAAGTTCGAATACGGGCTGCGCCTGCCGGTCACGAACACGAAGATCACGCAAGGCAGCCCGCTGTCGCGCGGCGACGTCGTCGTGTTCCGTTATCCGAAGGACGAGTCGGTCGACTACATCAAGCGCGTGATCGGCCTGCCGGGCGACACGGTCGCTTACCAGGACAAGCAACTGACGATCAACGGCCAGCCAGTGCCCGAAACGCCGCTGCCCGATTTCTTCGACGATGAGCGCCAGAACTACGCGAAGCAGTTCGAGGAAACGATCGGCAACAAGAAGAACGCGATCCTCAACAACCCCGCCGTGCCGCCGTTCGTGATGGGCGCCTACGATTTCCCGTATCGCGACAACTGCACGTACAACAGCCGCGGCGTGATCTGCAAGGTGCCGCCGGGCAACTACTTCATGATGGGCGACAACCGCGACAACAGCGCGGACAGCCGCTACTGGGGTTTCGTGCCGGACAACAACATCGTCGGTCGCGCGTTCTTCATCTGGATGAACTTCAGCGATTTGAAGCGCATCGGTTCCTTCCGCTGATCGCGTTGGTCGACTCACGCGCAATCCGCGATGCACGGGCCGCGTCGCGTATTGCCGAACTACTTTAAGAACCGGCGGTAACACCGCCTCGTCACGCCTTTTCGCGTCCGGCCGCGCCGTTTCGGCCCGACCGGCGCCCCGCGTTATACTCCTGCCATGCCCCTATCCCAGTTGGAAAGCCGGCTGCGCTACGAATTTCGCAATGCGGAATTGTTGCGTCAGGCTTTGACCCATCGCAGTCACAGTGCCACGCACAACGAACGGCTCGAGTTTCTCGGCGATTCCGTTCTGAATTGCGCGGTGGCCGCCCTTTTGTTTCAGCGTTTCAGCAAGCTGGACGAAGGTGACCTGTCGCGCGTGCGCGCCAATCTCGTCAAGCAGCAGTCGCTGTATGAAATTGCTCAGGCCCTGAATATCTCGGAAGGGTTGCGGCTGGGCGAGGGCGAACTGCGCAGCGGCGGCTTCCGCCGGCCGTCGATCCTCGCGGACGCGTTCGAAGCCATCATCGGGGCGGTATTCCTCGATGGCGGCTTCGAAGCCGCCCAAGGGGTCATCAAGCGGCTCTACGTGCCGATTCTCGACCACATCGATCCGCGCACGCTCGGCAAGGACGCGAAGACGCTGCTGCAGGAGTATCTGCAGGGGCACAAGATCGCGCTGCCGACCTATACGGTCGTCGCCACGCATGGTGCGGCGCACAATCAGCAGTTCGAGGTCGAATGCACGGTGCCGAAGCTCGACGTGAAGGTGTCGGGTTCCGGCGCGAGCCGGCGTGCGGCCGAGCAGGCCGCCGCGAAGAAGGCGCTCGACGAGGTGCTGGCGGCCGCGCCGATGCTGGCGTCGAAGCCGAAGCGTTCGAAGAATGCGCGCGGTTCGAAGCATGTCGAGCCGGAAATCGTGCCGGGCGTGAAGGGTGTGCAGGAAGCGCTCGACCTGCGCTCTCCCGAGCGCAAGGAACGCGCCGCCGCACGCGACGCGAAGATCGCCGCCGAGGCCGGCGCCGAATCGATCGAGCGTGGGGCGCCGGCGCCGATGGCGGCGATTCGCGCATCCCACGTGGAAACGGCGTTGGACAAGGCCGAACGGCCGGCGAAGCCAGCGGCCGACAAACCCGCCGACAAACCCGCCGACAAATCTGCCGACAAGCCGTCGGACAAGGCAGCCGATCGCGGCGAAGCCGGATCGCGCGCGGCGGACAAACCCGCGGAAGCCGCGCCCCGAGCCGCCGACAAGCCGGCCGGGCACGCGGCCCAGCCGACCGATTCCGTGTCGCCGACCGCTGACAAGCCGGCCGGTCCGGACCCTGCTTCGCGTCCGACGTTGCGCGTCCGCGATGCCGCGTCGCCCGACACCGATACGCCGCCGGGCGGCGCAAGCCTCGCTGCCGCGCACGCGCGCGTGGCCGATGCCGACCACTGAATTGCCCATCGATCGTGCCGCGCGCCGCGCGGCCGGTTCCGAACCTGTCTCCCAAACGATATGAACACTCCCGCTCCTACCGGTTTCCGTTGCGGCATGATCGCGATCGTGGGCCGCCCGAACGTCGGCAAGTCGACGTTGATGAATGCACTCGTCGGCCAGAAGATCAGCATCACGTCGCGCAAGGCGCAGACGACCCGCCACCGCATCACCGGCATCAACACGTTCGACGACGCGCAGTTCGTGTTCGTCGACACGCCGGGTTTCCAGACCCGTCACAGCACCGCGCTGAACCGTTCGCTGAACCGCGCGGTCACGTCGACGCTGACGTCGGTCGACGTGATCCTGTTCGTGATCGAGGCCGGCCGCTTCGGTCCCGACGACCAGAAGGTGCTCGACCTGATCCCGCCCGGCATGCCGACGTTGCTGATCGCGAACAAGATCGACCGCGTGAACGACAAGGCCACGCTGTTCCCGTTCATGCAGAAGGTGAGCGGCCTGCGCGAATTCACCGAGCTCGTGCCGCTGTCCGCGCAGAAGCCGGAAGACATCAAGCGCCTGCTGGATACGATCAAGCCGTACTTGCCGGAAGGCGAGCCGATCTACGGCGAGGACGAGCTGACCGACCGCAGCTCGCGCTTTCTCGCGGCCGAAATCCTGCGCGAGAAGGTGTTCCGCTGGACCGGTGACGAGCTGCCGTACACGAGCACCGTGCTGATCGACAAGTTCGAGGAGGAGGGCCGCCTGAAGCGCATCTTCGCGACGATCCTCGTCGAGCGCGATTCGCACAAGGCGATGGTGATCGGCAAGAAGGGCGAGAAGCTCAAGCAGATCAGCACCGAAGCGCGGATGGATATGGAAAAGCTGTTCGACGGCCCCGTCTACCTCGAGACCTTCGTGAAGGTGAAGAGCGGCTGGGCCGACAACGAGGCAGGGCTGCGCGCCTATGGGTACGAATGACGCGTTGACATCGACCGAAGACGCGGTGACGGCCGGCGCGAACGACGCGCCGCTGCCGGCACCGCCTGAACCGCCGCGTCGCAAGGCGCGGCGTGCGACGTCTCGCACGTCCGATTTCCGCGTCGCCGAGCAGCCGGCGTTCGTGCTGCACAGCTATCCGTACCGCGAAACGAGCCTGATCATCGACGTGCTCACGCGCGATCACGGCCGGCTCGCACTCGTCGCGAAGGGCGCTAAGCGCCCGCATTCCGCGCTGCGCGGCGTGCTGCAGACGTTCCAGCCGCTCTTGCTGTCGTGGTCGGGCAAATCCGAAGTACGCACGCTGACGGGCGCCGAATGGGTGGGCGGCATGTTGCCGCTCGGTGGCGACGGGCTGCTGTGCGGCTTCTACGCGAACGAGCTGCTCGTGAAATTCTGCGCGCGCGAGGATCCTCAGCCGCCGCTCTTCAATCATTACGTGTTGACGCTCACGCGTCTCGCGCACGGCGAACCCGCGGTGCAGGTGCTGCGCTCGTTCGAGCGCGTGCTGCTGCGCGAGACCGGCTATGCGATGGCGCTGAACCGCACGGTCGCGCGCCGCGCGGTCGAGCCCGATGGCCGGTACGTGTTCGATCCCGAGCGCGGCGTGCGCAATGCGGACGACGACGTGCCGTCGCACTGGCCGGTGATTACCGGACAGACGTTGCTCGACATGGAGCAGGACGATTACCATCGAGCCCAGACGGTCGCGCAAAGCAAGACGCTGATGCGCTTCCTGCTGAACACCTATCTCGGCGGTACGCCGCTCGCCACGCGTCAGATCCTGATCGACCTGCAAAATCTATGAGCTTCTTCCTGACCACGCCCACCGCCATCGACCTTGGCGTGAACATCGACCACGTCGCGACGCTGCGCAACGCGCGCGGCACGCGCTATCCCGATCCGATCCGCGCGGCACTCGCCGCCGAAGAGGCCGGCGCGGACGCGATCACGCTGCACCTGCGCGAGGATCGCCGCCATATCGTCGACGCCGACGTGCGCAAGCTGCGCCCGCTGCTGAAGACGCGGATGAACCTCGAATGCGCGGTGACGGCCGAGATGCTCGACATCGCATGCGAAGTGCGTCCGCACGACGCGTGCCTCGTGCCCGAGAAGCGCGAGGAACTCACGACCGAAGGCGGTCTCGACGTCGCCGGCCGCTTCGAGGCCGTGCGCGCGGCGTGCAAGCAGCTCGCGGACGCCGGCGTGCGCGTGTCGCTGTTCATCGACCCGGACGACACGCAGATCCGCGCGGCGCACGAAGCCGGCGCGCCGGTCGTCGAGCTGCATACGGGCCGCTACGCCGATGCGCACGACGAAGCCGAGCAGCAGCGCGAGTACGAGCGCATCGTTGCGGGCGTGCAGGCCGGCGCGCAACTGGGCCTGAAGGTCAACGCCGGTCACGGCCTGCACTACACGAACGTGCAGCAGATCGCCGCGATCGACGGCATCGTCGAACTGAACATCGGCCACGCGATCGTCGCGCACGCGATTTTCGCGGGCTGGGACAACGCGGTGCGCGAGATGAAGGCGATCATGGTCGCCGCGCGTGTCGCCGCACTGCACGGCGGCGCGCGCTGACGATGCGAGGCTGCCGCGCCCTGCACGCCGTGTGCGACGCGCCTGACCCGGCCTTGCCGGGCTACCCCGGCGGAGACTGACATGGCGATCTACGGCATCGGTACCGACATCGCGCAGGTGAGCCGCGTCGCGGCCGTGCTCGAACGCACGGGCGGCCGGTTTGCCGAGAAGGTGCTCGGCCCCGACGAACTGCGCGTGTTTCACGCTCGGCGCGCACGCTCCGAGGCGCGCGGCATCGCGTTTCTCGCGACGCGCTTCTCCGCGAAGGAAGCGTTCTCGAAGGCGATCGGGCTGGGCATGCACTGGCCGATGACGTGGCGCGCGCTGCAGACGCTCAATCACCCGAGCGGCGAGCCGTACGTGGTCGCATCGGGCGAGCTGGCCGACTGGCTGGCCGCGCGCGGCATCACGGCACGCGTGACGGTCAGTGACGAACGCGACTACGCGGTGTCGTTCGTGGTCGCCGAGACGGACGCCGCCCCGCCTGCACCTGTTTCCCGAACCTCTCCCTGACGGACTTCCCGATTCGTTGACGTCATCCTCCGCCTAAAGACGGAGGATTCCCACACCTGGCGATGCACGTCCGCATCGGAGAATGTTCAACGCAGCGTTGGTATCTCGATCATGCTCGACACCACAGTCACTGCAGGCCCATTCTCTTACTCGCAGTCCCGCGATACCTTTCGGCCGCGCCGTGCTGTCTTTCGACCCGCACGCCGAACAGGACTGGGTAGAACCGCTTTCGTCGACTTCCTCGAACGTGACCCCGTGCGCGATCGCTTTGTAGCGGAGCTTGTTCCGGAAGGACGACCAGGATGCGTCGTAGACGCTCTTCGCCATCCTGGTTCTGGCGAGCGTCGCGGCCGACACGTTGCCGACCGCGATGTAATCAAAACGCCGCACCAGATCGAGCGCGAGCTTGTGTTGGAAATCGGCACGGGCATTCGCGACCTTGGCGTGCAGCTTCGCGATATGTCGCTTGTGCTTTCGCGCCCGCTGCGCTTTCGCCAGCTTTTCCGCCGCTCGTCGACCGAACTGGTCATTGGGCAGCTTCTCGCCGGTCGAAAGTGTGGCGAAGTCTTTCAGGCCGAGATCGATGCCGACGCCGGAACGGATCGGGCGGCCCTGAACATCGGGCATCTCGATCACGATATTGAGAAACCAATTACCACGCGCGTCCTGCGCGAAGTTGCTCCCGTCCTTGATCTTACCTTCGGGAAGCGGCCGGCTGTTGAACACGCGAAAGGTGTTGCCGGCGAAACGGAACGCGTCACCCTCGCGCTTCAGGTCACGCCCCTTCAGCGGCATCCAGCCCAGCGATTTCCTGCCGCGATAGCGCAGGTTGGGCCGACGGCGCTGACTGCGCGACTTCGCATATTGCTCGCACGTCGCGTTGATCGTGCCGGAGTGGATGCCGACTTCCTTGCTGCTGCCGGTCGTCAGCACGTTCAGGTCGAATCCCGTCGGCCACTTCTTGCTCCACTTGAGCGCGTGCTTCTGCGAGTCATTGCAAAAGTTCCAGACGTAGTTCACCGCACGGCTCTGCTTGTTCAGCAGTCCGTTGAGCGACTTCACGCGGTAGCGGTAGACAAGAATCATGCCGGTGATCCTAACCCGTGGAAGAAGCTGCCTGTCAACAGCACCCCTTTCCTTCCCGCCATCAATGGCGGAGTTTCTCGGAGCAAATTCTGATGAAAACGACTCCCGGCCCGGTCATGCTCGACGTCGTCGGCACGGCCCTGTCGCGCGACGATGCGCGGCGCCTTGCGCATCCGAACACCGGCGGCGTGATCCTGTTCGCGCGGCATTTCCAGAACCGCGCGCAGCTGACCGCGCTGACCGATTCGATCCGCGCGGTGCGCGAGGACATCCTGATCGCCGTCGATCACGAAGGCGGCCGCGTGCAGCGGTTCCGCACCGATGGTTTCACGGTCTTGCCCGCGATGCGCCGTCTCGGCGACCTGTGGGATCGCGACGTGCTGCTCGCGATGAAGGTCGCGACGGCGGTCGGCTACATCCTCGCCGCCGAGTTGCGCGCATGCGGCATCGACATGAGCTTCACGCCCGTGCTCGACCTCGACTACGGACACTCGAAGGTGATCGGCGATCGCGCGTTCCATCGCGACCCGCGCGTCGTCACGCTGCTCGCGAAGAGCCTGAACCACGGGCTGTCGCTCGCCGGCATGGCGAACTGCGGCAAGCATTTTCCGGGGCACGGTTTCGCGGAGGCCGATTCGCACGTCGCGTTGCCCACCGACGACCGCTCGCTCGACGCGATCCTCAAGCAGGACGTCGCGCCGTACGACTGGCTTGGCTTGTCGCTGTCCGCCGTGATTCCGGCGCACGTGATCTACACGCAGGTCGACAAGCGGCCGGCGGGCTTCTCGCGCGTATGGCTGCAGGACATCCTGCGCGGCCGGCTGGGCTTCACCGGCGCGATCTTCAGCGACGACCTGTCGATGGAAGCGGCGCGCGAAGGCGGCACGCTCACGCAGGCCGCCGACGCGGCGCTCGCCGCCGGCTGCGACATGGTGCTCGTGTGCAACCAGCCGGACGCGGCCGAGGCCGTGCTGAACGGGCTGAACGCACATGCATCGGCCGAGTCGGTGCGGCGCATCAAGCGGATGCGCGGGCGCGGCAAGGCGCTCAAATGGGAGAAGCTGATCGCGCAGCCTGAATACCTGCAGGCGCAGGCGTTGTTGAGCAGCGCACTGGCGTAAGCGGGACGGGCGGCGGGACGCCGCGCCGTTCCGGTCTGACCTGGTTGACGGAAACGAAAAAGCCGCGCAAACGCGCGGCTTTTCTTCATCGGCACGGTGTGTCCGCCAATCCGTCTTTACGCAACTAACCGTCAGCTCCAGCCACCGCCCCCGACAACGGCGGCGCGCTTCAGTTGACCTTCATCCGCTGCAGTTTGTTGTACAGCGTCTTGGGGCTGATGCCGAGCAGGGTCGCCGCACGGTGGCGCGTGCCGCCGACCGCGTCGAGCGTTGCGCGGATCAGCAGATCCTCGACGTCGGACAGCGGGGTGCCGACCTTGATCTGCACGCTGCTGCCGTTCAGTGTGGCACCAGCCGCGAAGCTGGCCTCGCCGGCACGCAGCGTTTCGATGAAGTCGCCCGATGCGTCGTACGCGAAGCGCACGCGCTCCTGCAGTTCGCGCACGTTGCCCAGCCATTCGTAGGACAGGCATTCGCGCACGAAGCCCGGTGCCGCACGCTTGTCGGTCGTGCTGCGGCCCGTGGCACGTGCTTCGCGATTCAGTTCGTCGATCAGCGCATCGGCGATCGCGAGCGCATCGCCGTCACGCTCGCGCAGCGGCGGCATCGTGATCGACGCCGCATCGAGACGCAGCCACAGATCCTCGCGCAGCATCCCGTTCGCGACCGATTCTCGCGCGGGGCGGCGCGTCGTCGCGATCAGCCGGAAGTCGCTGGCGATCGAACTCGTGCCGCCGATCCGCATGAAGTTCTGCGAGTCGAGCGCATGCAGCAGCGCTTCCTGCAGCACGAGCGGCAGCGCGGTGATCTCGTCGAGGCACAGCGTGCCGCCGCCCGCTTGTTCGAACAGGCCCGATTCGCGCCGCTCGGCGCCGTCGAACGCGCCGCGCTCATGGCCGAACAGCACGCTGTCGAGCGACGCGCCGTGACGGCCGGCCTGCGCGATCGTGCGGCAGTCGAACGACACGAACGGCCCCTTGCGGCGCCGGCTCAGGTCGTGCAGCGCGCGCGCGGCCAGCTTCTTGCCGGTACCGGCTTCGCCCGCGAACAGCACGGCCGTTTCGGTACGCGCGTTGTGTTCGATCATGTCGTACACGTGCTGCATCGCGTCGCTGCGGCCGACGAGGGCGCCGAAGCGGCCGAGGTGACGCAGCGACGCGCGCAGCTTCTGCACTTCATCGATCAGTTCGTAGGGCCGCGGAATCCGGGCGAGCAGGCTGCGCAGGCGCGGAATGTTGATCGGCTTCAGCAGGTAGTCCCAGATGCCGTGTCGCAGGCCTTCGATCGCGCTCTCGACCGTCGCGTTGCCCGTCAGCACGATCACCGGCAGCGAACCGTTCGGCTGCTGCTGCGGCAGGTGCTGGAGCAGGTCGAATCCGCTGCCGTCCGGCAGGTTCAGGTCGACGAGGACGACATCGGGAATCGAGCGGCCAAGCGCCGTGCGCGCTTCGGCGAGCGACGTGGCCGTGTCGACCGAGAAGCCGTCTGCAGCGAGCAGCGCGGTGAGGCCGGACAGACTGTTGGGATCGTCTTCGACAATCAGGGCGTGTGGCATGGTGAACGCGAGTCGAGTCAAGAGAGGCGGGCTGTCGGCAGCGAGCCGGCCGCAGCCGCATGTCAGATTAAAAACTGATTTTATGCCCCGCTGAACGCGTAACGAGCAATATTTCTCCGGCGCTATAAAACAGTTACCGATGATACAAATTGAATACCTTTAACGGTGGCGTTGTGCCGCTTCTCGCGGCAGCGCGCGGCCGCTGTTGGTCGCGGGCAAACAAAAAGCGCCCCACAGGGCGCTTTGTTCGATGCGAAATCGCAGACGATTACGCGCGGCTGCGGTATTCGTTCGTGCGCGTATCGATTTCGATCTTGTCGCCGGTATTGCAGAACAGCGGCACTTGCAGTTCGAAGCCCGTTGCGAGCTTCGCGTTCTTCAGCACCTTGCCCGACGACGTGTCGCCCTTGACAGCCGGTTCCGTGTAGGTGATTTCGCGAATCAGGATCGTCGGCAGTTCGACCGAGATCGCCTTTTCATTGTAGAACACGACTTCGCAAGCCATGCCGTCTTCGAGGTAGTTCAGCGCCTCGCCCATCATTTCCGCTTCGACTTCGTACTGGTTGTAGTCGGCGTCCATGAACACGTACATCGGGTCGGCGAAGTACGAGTACGTCACTTCCTTGCGGTCGAGCACGACGACGTCGAACTTGTCGTCAGCCTTGTAGACCGATTCCTGACCTGCGTTCGTCAGCAGGTTCTTCATCTTCATCTTGACGACAGCCGAGTTACGACCCGACTTGTTGTATTCCGCCTTTGCGATGACCCATGCTTCGCTGCCGATCTGCACGACGTTGCCTACGCGGAGTTCCTGTGCGGTCTTCATAAAAACTGTCCTGATCCAATCAAATAAATAGGTGCCTGAGCGTTGCGCAACGGCTGACGGCGCAAGCGGCGGGGCGTTCCGGTGGGCGCCAAGAGCCCAAACGCGAGCGCTTGCGTGGTCAGCCGTCGGATAACCGCTTATTTTAACTGAGATTTTGCGTATTCCGCCAGCTTTCCAGCGAGATCGCCGACGCTCGCCAGTTCGTCGGCCCAGCGGCCCGCATTCGCGTCGAGCGCACTGCGATGTTGCAGCAAATCGGCCCAATCGGGCGTCCCCGCGCCGTTCCATGCATGCCAGAAGCGTTCCAGCGCTGCGCGCGGCGCATCGGCGAGCCCCGCCGATACATGCGCGAGCGCCGCGTCGAGTTTCGGCAGATGCGCATCGTCCGCCTGCGGATAGATGTGCCATACGAACGGCTTGCGCGCCCATTGCGCCCGAACGAACGAATCTTCGCCGCGCACGAAATTGACGTCGGCCACCCACAGCAGCGGGTCGTAATCGGCCTGCGGGACGAACGCGAGCCCGTACGCGGTCAGGTTGCCGCTGCTCGCACGTGCGCCGGCGCCGAACGATTCGACCCCGAAGAACCGCGCGAGCGCAGGCGAAATGCGACCGGCCGGCACGAGCGCGACCACGGGAGATGGGCCGTCGCGCCACTGCGCGAGCAGTGCGCCGACGGCCGGATTCTCGTACGCGAACAGGCTCACGACCGTCGTGCCGGGCGCGGGCGGCGCGCTGCCGGTCGTGCGCTGCCACCACGCGGCGCGTGCCGCGGCGTCGGCTTCGAACGCCGCGCGGCGCGCATCGAGATCGCGCTCCTTCAACACGCCGCCGGTGCCGGCCGACAGTCCCGGAAAGAAGAACGTCTTCAGCAGCGGATAGCGTGGATGCGGCGACGGGCGCAAATGGAAATCGGCGACCCAGTCCTCGGCGCTCAGGTATTCGAGGTTGATCCACACCGGGCGGCGCGTGCGGCGCGCCATCGCCGCGAGATACGCGCCGGGCAACTCGCACGCGAACGCCTCGATCACGACGTCGGCGATGTCCAGCGCGTCGCCGACTTCCGCATGCCAGTGTTCGACGACGATGCCGTCGATCGTCTGGCGGCCGGCATCGGGATCGACCCCTGCTACCAGGCGCGCGAACGTGCCTAGGTCGTCGATGAAGAGGCGCACCTGCCAGCCATGCTCGTGCGCGAGCTGGCGGGCGACGCGCCAGCACACGCCGATGTCGCCGAAGTTGTCGATCACGGTGCAGAAGAGGTCGCATGCGACCGGCTCGTCGGGCGCGAGCGGCGAAGGAGAGGCAGGGGTGGTGCGGGGCATCGAAGCGGGCCCGTGAATGCTCTAAACTGGCGATTCTAATGGACCCGTTCCGCGCCACAAGGTGCCGGGATCACGCATGACATCCCCAGAAGCCGCCGACATTCCGTTCGAACCGAAGAAGATCCTCGCGCAATTGCCGCACATGCCGGGCGTCTACCGTTACTACGACGCAGCGGGCGCCGTGCTCTACGTCGGCAAGGCGCGCGACCTGAAGAAGCGCGTATCGAGCTATTTCACCAAGACGCAGTTGTCGCCGCGCATCGCGATGATGGTCACGCGCATCGCGCGCATCGAGACGACCGTCACGCGCTCGGAGGCCGAGGCGCTGCTGCTCGAGAACAACCTGATCAAGGCGCTCGCGCCGCGTTACAACATCCTGTTTCGCGACGACAAGTCGTATCCGTACCTGAAGCTCACCGCGCACCGTTTCCCGCGCATGGCGTACTACCGCGGCTCGGTCGACAAGCAGAACCAGTATTTCGGGCCGTTCCCGAGCGCGTGGGCCGTGCGCGAGAGCATCCAGATCCTGCAGCGCGTGTTCCAGTTGCGCACCTGCGAGGATTCGGTGTTCAACAACCGCACGCGGCCGTGCCTGCTGCACCAGATCGGGCGCTGCACGGCGCCGTGCGTCGGCGCGATCTCGGCAGACGACTACGCGATCGACGTGTCCAACGCCGCGCGCTTCCTGCTCGGCCGGCAGTCCGAAGTGATGAAGGAGCTCGAGCAGAAGATGCACGCGTTCGCGGGCGAGCTGAAATTCGAGCAGGCGGCGGCCGTGCGCAACCAGATGAGTTCGCTCGCGACGGTGCTGCACCAGCAGGCGATCGAGGTCGGCAGCGACAGCGACGTCGACATCCTCGCGGTCGTCGCGCTGGGCGGGCGCGTGTGCGTGAACCTCGCGATGGTGCGCGGCGGGCGGCATCTCGGCGACAAGGCTTATTTCCCGACGCACGTCGAAAGTGCGCTGACGCTTGCCGAAGGCGGCCTCGGCGACGACACCGACGCGCTGGTGGACGCGGCCGGGGTGCCGGCGGAAGAAGCGACGGTCGAGGTAGCAGAGGGAGCGGCGGAAGAGGCGGAAGAGGCGGAAGAGGCGGAAGAGGTGGAAGAGGCGGCCGGCACGCGCGGCGCGGGGCCGTCGGTGGAGGCCGAGGTGCTCGATGCGTTCATCGCGCAGCACTATCTCGGCAATCGCGTGCCGCCCGTGCTGGTCGTCAGCCATGCGCCCGCGAGCCGCGATCTGCTCGAGCTGCTGTCCGAGCAGGCCGGCCACAAGGTATCGATGGTGCGGCAGCCGCAGGGGCAGCGGCGCGCGTGGCTGTCGATGGCCGAACAGAACGCGCGGCTCGCGCTCGCGCGCCTGCTGTCCGAGCAGGGTTCGCAACAGGCGCGTACGCGTGCGCTCGCGGAGACCCTCAGCTTCGAAAGCGACGATCTCGCGACGCTGCGGATCGAGTGTTTCGACATCAGCCATACGATGGGCGAGGCAACGCAGGCGTCGTGTGTCGTGTACCACCATCACAAGATGCAGTCGGGCGAGTACCGTCGCTACAACATCACCGGCATCACGCCGGGCGACGATTACGCGGCGATGCGGCAGGTGCTCACGCGCCGCTACGAGAAGATGGTCGAGCAGGCGGCACAGGCCGCGGCGGCCGACGACGCGGCCGGCATCGACGGCGAAGCGACGCGCCAGGCCGAGGCATCGAGCCTGCTGCCGAACATCGTGCTGATCGACGGCGGGAAGGGTCAAGTCGAGATCGCCCGCCAGGTGTTCACGGAGCTCGGGCTCGACACGTCGATGCTGGTCGGCGTCGCGAAAGGCGAGGGACGCAAGGTCGGCCTCGAGACGCTCGTATTCGCGGATGGCCGTACGCCGCTCGAACTCGGCAAGGAGAGCGCCGCGCTGATGCTCGTCGCGCAGATCCGCGACGAGGCGCACCGTTTCGCGATCACCGGGATGCGTGCGAAGCGGGCGAAGGCGCGCCAGACGTCGCGGCTCGAGGAACTCGAAGGGGTCGGCGCGAAACGTCGGCAGCGGCTGCTCGCGCGGTTCGGCGGGCTGCGCGGCGTCGTTGCGGCGAGCGTCGAGGAGCTGGCGAGCGTCGACGGCATCTCGCATGCACTGGCCGAGCAGATCTACAAGCAGCTTCACTGACAGGCCGTGCGGCCGGTCGCCTCCGCGCGCGTTTTCGCGTTCTTGTGGCAGGCCGGTCGACACGGCACAATTGCGAATCCTTTACTGACCCGCATGCCATGCCGTTCAATTTCCCGATTTTCCTGACGTGGGTCCGGATCGTGCTGATCCCGCTCGTCGTCGGCGTGTTCTATCTGCCGGACACGGTGATGGGCGGCGCGCACCGCAATATCGCGGCGGCGGCGATCTTCATTCTCGCCGCGTTGACCGACTGGTTCGACGGGTATCTCGCCCGCAAGTGGAACCAGACGTCGTCGTTCGGCGCATTCCTCGATCCGGTCGCGGACAAGCTGATGGTGACGGCGGCGCTCCTGATCCTCGTGCAGATTTCGCGGGTCGACGCGGCGATTGCGTTGGTGATCGTCGGGCGCGAGATCGCGATCTCCGCGTTGCGCGAGTGGATGGCACAGATCGGCGCGTCGAAGAGCGTCGCGGTGAATCAGCTCGGCAAATTCAAGACCGCATGCCAGATGGTCGCGATCCCGATGCTGCTTTACTACGGCCCGCTGCCGCTCGGCATCGCGACGATCGACACGCGCGTGTGGGGCGAATGGCTGATGTATCTCGCGGCGGTGCTGACGATCTGGTCGATGCTGTACTACATGAAGCTCGCATGGCCGCAGATCCGCGAGCGCGGCGGCGCGTGAGCCGGGTGCATACGGTCGATCGCGCAGGTTTTTGGAAAAAGGGCTGGAAAAGCCCTTGACACACGAATGTGCCTTCGACATAATCTCGCTTCTCCGCTGCACGACGAAGTAAGTGTGTGACGGGGAAGCAGTAGCGCAGCAATACGCGGGAGTAGCTCAGTTGGTAGAGCGCAACCTTGCCAAGGTTGAGGTCGCGAGTTCGAGACTCGTCTCCCGCTCCAGATTTTTCTGGCAGCGTGTTGTACGGCAAAGCGCTGCAGATGCAGGACACATGCGGGAGTAGCTCAGTTGGTAGAGCGCAACCTTGCCAAGGTTGAGGTCGCGAGTTCGAGACTCGTCTCCCGCTCCAGATTTTCTGGCAGCGTGTTGTACGGCAAGACGCTGCATGTGCAGGACAATGCGGGAGTAGCTCAGTTGGTAGAGCGCAACCTTGCCAAGGTTGAGGTCGCGAGTTCGAGACTCGTCTCCCGCTCCAGGTAATGGGGAAGCCAGGCTTCCCTTTTTATTTGATGGACTGATGGTCCTCGAATAAAAAATCTGTCAGTTGTCTTCATGGCATCCGGACAGTCCGCTTTTGGCGCGATAGCAAAGCGGTTATGCAGCGGCCTGCAAAGCCGTTTAGGCCGGTTCGACTCCGGCTCGCGCCTCCAGCAAGAAAAGAAAAGCCCCGCTTCGACGGGGCTTTTCTTTTTTCTGCGCGCAGATGCCCATCCTTGTTGCTCATTTGTGGCGGCGGCGCCGTCGCTGCCGGAGAGCGGCGCTGCGGCGACTCTTCAACGCCGCCCGCGTCATCATGAACGAGCCGAAGAGGTGCTGCCGTTCACCCATCCACCGGCTGCGCCGGCGTTTCGAGCCTGAGCTGGTAGAACGCCGCATCGAGCCAGCGGCCGAACTTGAATCCCGCTTCGGTGATCGTGCCCGAGTGCACGAAGCCGAGCCGCGTATGCAGCGCGACGCTGCCGCCGTTGGTCGCGTCGATACAGCCGACCAGCACGTGCACGCCCGCTTCGCGCGCGCGGCGGATCAACTCGCGCAGCAGAAACTCGCCGAGCCCGCGGCCGCGATGGTCGCGATGCACGTAGACGCTGTGTTCGACCGTGTACTTGAACGCCGGGAACGCACGGAACGTGCCCCAGCTCGCGAAGCCGACCAGCGTGCCGGCTTCATCCACCGCACCGACGACCGGAAAACCGCCCGCACGCTTCGTCGCGAACCACGTGACCATCGCTTCCGGCGGGCGCGGCTGGTAGTCGTACAGCGCGGTCGAGTTCACGATCGCGTCGTTGAGGATCTCGAGGATGGCGGCTGCATGCTCGGCTTCGCTGCAATCGATCAGGCGCACGTCGTCGCGCTGTTTCGGGGAATTCATACGGGCTCCTGCGCCTGGCGGCTTTGAACGAATGACGGATTACACGTTCCGCACGCCGGTGGCGGCGGATACATCGCAGATCGCGACGACATAGCGCGCGGCCTGCGACGACGGATTACTGAAAATCAGCGGCTGATCGAGCCGCATGGCCAGGCAGTCGCCTTCGTGAAGTTCGTGAAGCTGATCGCCGAACGTGACGTCGACGCGCCCGTGGACGACCCAAACCTGCTGATGCAGCGCGCTTTCGCGTCCGCCGCTATCGTATGCGACACGTGCACCGGCCGGGAAATCGACCTCGACGAGCTGAATCGGCGACGGCCAGCCGGGCGGGGACACATTGCGCCGCACATAACCGGACGCCGGATCGCGCCATTCCGTCTGCTGCGCGCGCCGCACCAGCGGTTGCGCGCGCGCATCGTCGCGATCGCCGCCGAACAGCCCGGCCAATGACACGCCGAGGCCCGCGGCGAGCTTGTCGAGCACGACGGCCGTCGGGCTGGCCGACGCACGCTCGATGAGCGAGATCATCGAACGACTGACGCCGGAGCGCGCGGCGAGCGCATCGAGCGTGTAGCCTCTCAACGTGCGCAGGTCGCGCACGCGACGAGCGATGCGTTCGTTGATGCCGGTATCGTCGGCAGCCGAGGTGGTCGTTTCTTGCATGATGGATTTATTTTCCAGCAAGTTGGAATTTGATGTCAACGGTATTCATCATGGTTCGACGCTTGCTGCGCGCCTATGTCGAGCGTAATATACAAAACGACTACATTTCGCTTAATTAGAGACATATGGGAATCATCAAGATATCCGAGCACATGCACGAACGACTGCGCTCGACCAGCACGGCGTTGAGCCGCTCGATCAATGCGCAGGCGGAGCACTGGCTGCGGGTCGGGATGATGTCGGAACTCAATCCGTCGCTGTCCTATGGCGACATCTGCCGGATGCTGATCGACGCCGAAGCGCGCGGTGGCGATACCGGGCCGACGGAGTCGGTGGCACACGGCATCGAGCAGGTGGCGTAATGGCGAAGCGCGACATCCCGATCCGCGGCGCCGCTGAAATCGCCAAGTCGCGCGAGGCTGCGAAGCTCGCGTCCCAGGTGCTGACGATGATCACCGAGCACGTGAAGCCGGGCGTCACCACCGACGACCTGGACGTCCTCTGCCGCGAATACATCGTCGACGAACTCGGTGCGATCCCGGCGAACATCGGTTACCACGGCTATCCAAAGACGCTTTGCACGTCGGTCAATCACGTGGTCTGCCATGGCATTCCGTCGTCGCGGCCGCTGCGCGACGGCGATATCGTGAACCTCGACATCGCGGTGATCAAGGACGGCTGGTTCGGCGACACGAGCCGCATGTACTTCGCCGGCGAGCCGGGCGAACTTGCGCGGCGCCTCGTCGCGGCGACCTATGAGGCGATGCATGCGGGCATCCGTGCGGTGCGTCCGGGCGCGACGCTCGGCGACGTCGGCTATGCGATCCAGCAGGTCGCGCATCGCGAAGGGTTCAGCGTGGTTCGCGAGTACTGCGGCCACGGGATCGGCGACGTGTACCACGACGAGCCGCAGGTGCTGCATTACGGCCGCCCGGGCACCGGCGTGCCGCTGCGGCCGGGGATGATCTTCACGATCGAGCCGATGCTGAATGCGGGCAAGCGCGATACGCGCGTGCTGGCCGACGGCTGGACGGTGGTCACGAAGGACCATTCGCTGTCCGCGCAATGGGAGCACATGGTCGTGGTGACGGAGCAGGGCTTCGAGGTGTTGACGGACGACGTGACGCCGCAGGCGTCCGAGGCGCTTTCCGGCACGCACGCGGCCTGACGCGGCCGGACGCGCACGGCAGGCCGCACGCAGCAGAGGTGCCACGAAAAAGTGCCCCGATCGGGGCACTTTTGTCTGTGCGGTCGCACAGCGCCTTTCAGCGCGCGACAGTCGCGACCGGCAGCGCAGCGCTTCGCTTATCGACCGCGCGCCTTTTCCCACGCGTGTTCGACGAACACACGGCACAGCGCTTCCATCCCGTTGCGGTCCTCGTCGTCGAAACGCGCGGCGACCGGGCTGTCGACGTCCCACACGCCGATCAGCGTGCCGTCGGCCGCGACCAGCGGCACGACGATCTCCGATTCCGACGCGGCATCGCATGCGATATGGCCCGGGAATTCATGCACGTCGCGCACGACCTGCGTCTCGCGGGTCTGCGCAGCCGTGCCGCACACGCCTTTGCCGAGTGCGATCCGCACGCACGCGGGCTTGCCCTGGAACGGCCCGACCACGAGCTCCGTGCCGTCGAAGAAATAGAAGCCGGCCCAGTTCAGGCGATCGAGCGAGTGATAGACGAGCGCGGAGAAGTTCGCGGCGTTCGCGGTCAGGTCGCGTTCCGATTCGACGAGCGCGCGTGCCTGCTCGACGAGCGTCGCATAGAGTTCGGCCTTGGAGGCGTGAGGGTCGTTGGACAGCGTGAACATGGCGGGAATGCAATAAGGGTTGTGAAAAGCGCGATGCGCGCCCCGCAGTCTACGGCACGCGCGGCCCGTCTGCAGCGTCCGGTTCGCCATTGCGTGACAGAAGCGGCGGCGCAGGCTGGCGCGAAGCCGGTCAATCGGGTTCGAGTTCGGCGAACCGCTCGGCCAGGAAATCGAGCAGCGCGCGCACCGCGGGCAGCAGTCCGCGCCGCGACGCGAACACGGCGTGCACGACCTCGCGGCGCGGCGCCCAGTCCGGCAGCACGGTCGCCAGTTCACCGCGCGCGACTTCGTCGCGCACCATCATCGTCGGCAACTGCACGACGCCGACGCCCGCGACGGCGGCCGCGCGCAGCGCCAGCATGCCACCCGTCACGTAGCGCGGCTGGTGGTGGATTTCCGCTTGAGCGCCGTCGGGGCCGCGCAACCGCCACACGTGCGATGCCAGCGGCACGCCGTGATCGAGGCTCGGCAGGCGCGTGAGATCGGCGGCCACGGCCGGCACGCCGTGTTCGCGCAGCAACGCGGGGCTCGCGACGAGGCACTGGCCGCGCTCGGCCAGCACGCGCAGCGCGAGATCGCTGTCTTCCAGCGGCGGCGGACGCACGCGGATCGCGACGTCGATCCCTTCGCCGACCACGTCGACGCGCCGGTTGGTCGCCTCCAGATGAATCTCGACGCGCGGGCACGCGACCATGAACGCGGCGATCATCGTGCCGACGAGCGAATCGAGCAGCACGACCGGGCAACTGACGCGCACGATGCCGCGCGGCTCCTCGTGCAGCAGCGCGATCGCCTCGTCGGCGGCATCCGCCTCGACGAGCATCGCGCGACAATGCGCGTAGTAGGTCTGGCCGACGTCGGTGACCGTGAAACGGCGCGTCGAACGCTGGATCAGCCGCATCCCGAGCCGCGCCTCGAGCAGCGCGATACGGCGGCTCAGCTTCGATTTTGGCATGTTCAGCGCACGTCCGGCCGGCGCGAAGCCGCCGTGCTCGACGACTTGCACGAAGTAATAGAGGTCGTTCAGATCCCGGTCGGTATCGTTCATGAAATAGAACGCTGAGTGCGATTTTGGCAGTCTACCGGATCGATCGTTCCACCTCTATATTCCTACTCAGGATGCGAAACACGTGTTTCGCCGCAATTCGGAGAAGGCAAATGAAGAAGATCCAGGGTGTCTACAGTGCGCCGCGCGGCCATTGGGTCGGCGACGGTTTCCCGGTGCGTTCGATGTTCAGCTATCAGACTCATGGTGCGCACCTGAGCCCGTTCCTGCTGCTCGACTACGCGGGGCCTGCGAACTTCGAGCCGGCTTCGGCGCCGCGCGGAGTGGGCCAGCACCCGCACCGCGGCTTCGAAACGGTGACGATCGTCTATGACGGCGAAGTCGCGCACCGCGACTCGACCGGCGCGGGCGGCACGATCGGCCCGGGTGACGTGCAGTGGATGACGGCCGGCAGCGGGATCCTGCACGAGGAATTCCACTCCGAAGCGTTCACGAAGCGGGGCGGTCCGCTGGAGATGGTGCAGTTGTGGGTGAACCTGCCCGCCGCCGACAAGATGAATGCGCCCGGCTATCAGACGATTCTGGACGCGGACATCCCGGTGGTCGAACTGCCGGACGGCGCGGGTCGCGCGCGGATCATCGCGGGCGAATTCGACGGGCGGCGCGGCCCGGCCCGCACGCATACGCCGATCGACGTGTGGGACGTGCGGCTCGCAGCCGGCGGCCGGGCACGGTTCCCGATCGCCGAGGGGCGCACGCTCGCGGTGGTCGTGCTGAGCGGCACGTTGCTGGTGAACGGCGAGACGGTCGCCCGCGAAGCGCAGTTCGTGCAACTGAGCCGCGACGGCCGCGACGTCGAGATCGAGGCGAATGGCGACGCGAAGCTGCTGATCCTGAGCGGCGAGCCGATCGATGAGCCGGTCGTCGGTTACGGGCCGTTCGTGATGAACTCGCAAGAGGAAATCCGCGCCGCGATCGACGATTTCAACAGCGGCCGCTTCGGCCAGATGCCGGCATGACGGACAGGCCCCGCGCAATGCGGGGCCTTGTTCATGCATCAGAGCAGTGGTCGTGTGCCGCGCGCTTCGAGGCATAATCGATGGCTGCCCGCGCGCCGACCGGCGCGCCCGAATCCGGACCACCCATGAACGCTTCCGCACCTGCCGCATCCCCGCGCGCCGACGATCTCGACTGGCGCTGGAAATCCTTCGACGCGCTGACGGCGCGTGAAGTCTATTCGATCCTCGACGCGCGCAGCGCCGTGTTCGTCGTCGAGCAGAACTGCGTGTATCGCGACATCGACGATGCGGACCAGGCGGCATGGCACCTGGCTGCGTACGATCCGCAAGGGCGCGTTGCCGGCTACCTGCGCGTGCTGTTGCCGGATGCGCAGAACACCGACGTGCGTATCGGTCGCGTGCTGACGACCGCGCCGTTTCGCGGCGCGGGCCTCGGCAACGCGCTGCTGTCGCGCGCGCTCGAGCATATCCGTGCGCAATGGCCGGACACGCCGGTGAGCCTGCATGCGCAGGCCCACTTGCAGCGTTTCTACGGGGCATTCGGCTTTACGCCGAACTCGGACGTGCACGACGAGGACGGCATCCCGCACGTGTGGATGACCAGCGCGCGCGCCTGACGCGCCAGGCGCCGCGCGGTCAGTGCGCGGTGCGCGTCACCGACGGGCGCTCGGCATGCCGCGCGGCACCCCGCTCGTCGATCAGACGGCCGCGTGCCGACAGCCGCAGCCAGTGCCGCAGCGCGATCAGCGCCCCGATCACGCTCATCATCGAACCGGGAATCCACAGCAGCAGGCCGCCGATCTGCTGGTCGCGCAGCGGGCTCAGCCACGTGAATGCGCGGCCGCAGATCGAGTAGATCGGATACAGCTCGTGCGGCGTGAAGAAGATCAGCGCGCCGAGCGCGATCTGCGGCGGGATCGCCGCGACGACGATCAGGATCCGGCGGCCTGGCGACAGCCGCGCGGGCGGCGCGGGGCGCGGATCCACGACGAGCCACCAGAACAGCAGCCCGTCGACCACCATGCTCCAGTTCATCACGCGATACAGACGCCAGTCGAGCATCGCGACGAAGTGGATCGGCGACAGCAGCCAGAAATAGATCAGCCCGACGAACAGCACGACCGCGACGACCGGATGGAACACCACGTCGAGCGTCGCGCGCACGGGCGCCCATGCGAGCGCGGGGCGCACGAAGCGCTGTCGCCAGCGAAACGGAATGCCCGCGCGGATCGCCGCGCCCGGATAGGACAGCGCGATGAAGAACGGCCCGAGGTGGTGCAGCACGAGGTGCTGCGCGCGGTGCATGAAGAACTCGTGCTCGAAGAAGTAGTCGAGCCGCGTGTGCAGCGCGATGTAGAGCGCCGTCAGCCCGAACCAGAACGAGAACTGCCGCAGCGGCGACACCTTCGCCTTCTTCACGCCGCGTGCGAACAGCACGGCGGCCGTCAATACCGCGATGACCACGGTCGGCGACGGTTCCCACGGATCGAGCCAGTACAGGACGTTCATCGCGCGCGCATTACTTCGCCTGCGCCGGCGACTTCACGGCGAACGGCGTGTCGACCGTTTCGCCGTCGGAGAACTTCAGGCGCAGGTGTACGGTGTCGCCCGGCTTGATCGTGTGCTTCGGCTCCTCGAGCATGAAGTGATAGCCGCCCGGCGCGATGTCGACCTTGCCGCGTGCGGGGATCGTCAGCTTGTCGACCATTTCCATCTTCTGCGTCGAGCCGTTCGATACCGTCTGGTGCAGCATCGCCATCCCGTAGTCGGGGCTGTCGACGTCGACGAGATCGACCGGCTTGTCGCTTGCGTTGACGAGCGTCACGTAGCCGCCCGCGGGCAACTTGTTCGGCAGCCAGCGCACCCACGCATTCTGCGCGGTGATCGCGCCGGCGGCATACGCGTGAGCGCCGGTACACAGTGCGGCGAGGAGGGCGAACGTCTTGAGGGTCGTCTTCATGTCGGAATTCAGGTGGTGGAGGCAGTGTCGATGATCCGGCGCACATCGGCGGCGATGGCGTCGGGCGAATCGCGGTCGGTCGCGAGCAGGCGCGCGCGGCCGTTTGCGTCGAAGATGTAGACGGCCGAGCTGTGCGTGACCTCGTAGCCGCCGGACGGATCGCGTTGTTCCATCTGGTACGCGACGCGATAGCGTTTCGCGAGCGATTCGATCTGGCCGTCGGTGCCGGTCAGCCCGCGTGCGTGTGCGGCGTCGAACGCGGCGACGTACGACTGCATCGCCTGCGGCGTGTCGCGCGCCGGGTCGACCGAGACGAACAGGATGCGCACGTCGTTGGCCTGCGGGCCGAGCTTCGCGAGCACTTCCATCAGCCGCGCCATCGTTTCGGGGCAGACGTCCGGACAGTGCGTGTAGCCGAAGTACACCAGCGCGACGCGGCCGCGAAATGCGTTGGCATGAACGGGCTGGCCGTCGCCGCCGGTCAGCGTGAACGACAGGTCGGGCAGGTGGCCGGTGACGTTGGTCAGGTGCCAGTTCGGCTCGTCGCGCGTGCAGGCGGCAAGCGCGACGGTGGCGGCCAGCGCCGCGGCCGTGCGGATGAAGCGGGCGAAGCGGTTGGGGCGCCGGGGCGGCGCGGAACGGGCAGACGACATCCTGGGGCTCGATCGGATGGAACGGTCGCCGGCCGGCGCGGCGCCATGCGTCGCGCGGCCGGCGGTTGCCGACTGTAGCGCAATTCCCGCGCCTGCGTCCTTTCGAAACCCGTACGGGCCGGCGAGCGGGGCAATATGTCGCAGTTGACGCGGCGAGCGGCGCAGCGCCCGCAATCCGGCGCTTTCGCCCATCTCGGTACGCAGGCGCGGTAAGATGCGCACAATTCCATTCGCGCAGCGGCGTGCCTGCCATTGCAGTGCGCCCTCACACTATCGAATCGATGCAATCCGTTCCGGCTTCCCTGTCCCTGACCGATACCGCGTTCTTCTTCGACTTCGACGGCACGCTCGTCGAGCTGGCTCCGACGCCCGACAGCATCCACGTGCCGCCGTCGCTGCTGACGCTGCTCGACGAACTGCGGCGCCGTTCGCACGGCGCAGTCGCGATCGTGTCCGGTCGCGGTATCGACAACATCGACACGTTCCTCAAGATGCCCGACCTGCCGATCGCCGGCCTGCACGGCGCCGAGCGGCGCGATGCGAACGGCGACACGCAGCGCATCGGCTTCAACGACGAACGGCTGCTGCGCATCGAGCGCGAGCTCGCGGCCGTCGTCGACCATCATCCGGGCATGCTGCTCGAAATCAAGGGCGCGGCCGTCGCGCTGCACTACCGCAATGCGCCCGAGCGCGAGCCGGTCGCGCGTGAAGCGGCCGAGCGCCTCGTTGCCGAATATGCCGATGCGTACGTGCTGCAACCCGGCAAGATGGTGTTCGAGATCAAGCCGAAGGGCGTCGACAAGGGCCGTGCGCTGGCCGCCTTTCTCGACGAGCCGCCGTTCGCGGGCCGCGTGCCGCTGTTCGCGGGCGACGACCTGACCGACGAGAAGGGCTTCGCGGTCGTGAACGCGCGCGGCGGCCTGTCGATCAAGGTCGGTGCGGGCGAGACGTCGGCCCGGACGCGGGTCGACTCGGTCGACGCGCTGCATGCGCAGATCGTGCGCTGGCTCGACGCGGAGCAGCCGGGCGCATGAGCCGACTCATCATCGTTTCAAACCGTGTCGCCCCGATTTCGGAAGGCGAACCGGCGGCGGGTGGCCTTGCGATCGGCGTCTACGACGCGCTGAAGGAGACGGGCGGCATGTGGTTCGGCTGGAGCGGCGAGGTGGTCGCGTCCGGTGCGCCGCAGCCTCAGATCCGCATCGAGGAGCGCGGGCCCGTGACGTTCGCGACCGTCGGTTTGTCGCGCCGCGATTACGACCAGTATTACCGCGGCTTCTCGAACGCGACGCTGTGGCCGGCCTTCCACTATCGCGCGGACCTGATCCAGTACGATCGCCACGAATTCGACGGCTACAGCCGCGTGAACGTCTGGCTCGCGCAGCAGCTCGTGCCGCTGCTGCAGGACGACGACGTGATCTGGGTGCACGACTATCACCTGATCCCGTTCGCGCGTGCGCTGCGCGCCGCCGGCGTGAAGAACCGCATCGGCTTTTTCCTGCATATCCCGTTTCCGGCCGCGCAGGTGCTCGTCAACGTGCCGCCGCATCGGGAGCTCGTCGAATCGCTGTGCGCGTTCGACCTGCTCGGCTTCCAGACCGAGCCCGACCTGCGCGCGTTCTGCGACTACATCGAGTTCGAGGCGGGCGGCGAAGTGGCGCGCGACGGGCGCACGGTGCGCGTGAGCGCGTTCGGCACGACGCTGCGGGCGGCAGCCTATCCGATCGGCGTGTATCCGGACGAGATCGCGTCGCTCGCGCAGGCGGGCGAGCATGGCAAGGCGGTGCGCACGCTGGCGACGTCGCTGCGCGGGCGCCGGCTGATCATGAGCGTCGACCGGCTCGACTATTCGAAGGGGCTCGTCGAGCGGTTCCGCGCGTTCGAAAAGCTGCTGGAACACCAGACGTCGATTCGCAACCGCGTGTCGTTCCTGCAGATCGCGCCATCGACACGCGCCGACCTGCGCGCGTACCAGGACATCCGCCTGCAGCTCGAAGCGGAGTCGGGCCGCATCAACGGCCGCTATGCGGAGCTCGACTGGGCGCCGATCCTCTACATTCACCGCCAGTACGACCGGCAGGTGCTCGCCGCGCTGTACCGGCTGGCGCGCGTGGGCTTCGTCACGCCGTTGCGCGACGGGATGAACCTCGTCGCGAAGGAGTATGTATCTGCGCAGAATCCGGACGATCCGGGCGTGCTGGTGCTGTCGCGCTTCGCGGGTGCCGCGCGCGAGCTCACCGGCGCGCTGATCGTCAATCCGATCGATATTGGCGGAATGGCCGATGCGCTGTCGCAGGCGCTGACGATGCCGCTCGCGGAGCGGCGCACGCGTTACGCGGACATGATCGCGCAGCTGCGCGAGAACAACGTGTCGGTGTGGCGCGACAACTTCCTGCGCGACTTGCAGCGCGTGTAGCCGGCACGCTGCGCGATGCGACGAAAAAAAGCCGCCGTGCTTTGTCGAGCACGGCGGCTTTTTTATCGGACCTGCGCCGCGGCGTCAGGCCGCGCGTTCGCCGGTCGGCGTGGTGCCGTCGGGAGCGTGATGGCGGCCGTGCTGCTTCGCGAGCAGGTCGCGGTACAGGCCCGGACGATTGCGCAGCACGTCGGGGCTGCCGTCGTCGATCACCTTGCCGTTGCTCATCACGATGATCCGGTCGAAGTTGCGCAGCGTCGACAGCCGGTGCGCGATCGCGATCACCGTGCGGCCGACCATCAGGCGGTCGAGCGCGGCCTGGATCGCTTCTTCGGACGCGCTGTCGAGCGCCGACGTGGCTTCGTCGAGCAGCAGGATCGGCGCGTCTTTCAGGATCGCGCGCGCGATCGCGATGCGCTGGCGCTGGCCGCCCGACAGCTTCACGCCGCGGTCGCCGACGATCGTGTCGTAGCCTTCCGGCATCGCTTCGATGAACTCCGAGCAGCGCGCGTCGCGCGCGGCGGCGAGTACTTGCTCGCGGGTCGCGTCGGGGCGGCCGTACGCGATGTTGTCGTAGATCGTCCGGTGCAGCAGCGAGATGTCCTGCGGCACGAGCGCGATCGCGTGGCGCAGGCTGTCCTGCGTGATGGCCTTCACGTCCTGGCCGTCGACCATCACGGCGCCGTCCTGCGTGTCGTAGAAGCGTTGCAGCAGCGCGAGCACGGTCGACTTGCCGGCGCCCGACTTGCCGATCAGGCCGACGCGCTGGCCCGGCTCGATATGCAGCTCGAAGTGATCGAGGATCGCGCGGCGGTGCGGATACGCGAACGTCACGCGTTCGAAATCGACGCGCCCGCCCTTGGCCGACAGCGGCTGCGCATCGGAGCTGTCCGGCATCCCGTGCGGCTCGAGCAGCGTCTTCACGGCTTCGGCGAGGCGCGCCACGTGTTGCGTGACGTCGACCAGCGCGACCGCGAGATCGCGCGTGCCGTGCAGGATCGTGAAGCCGAGCGAGCTCACGAGCACGATGTCGCCGGAGGTTGCGCGGCCCTGGTCCCACAGCCACAGTGCCCAGCCGAGCAGGCCGGCCGACAGCATCGCGGTGATCACCGCGTGCAGCAGCCGCAGCTTCTCGAGATAGAGCAGGCTTTGCTGGCGCGCGTCCATCTCGGCCTTGACCGTCGCGCCGAAGCGCTTCTGTTCGCGCAGCGTCATCCCGAACGCGCGCACGAGGCCCATGTTGCCGATCACGTCGACGAGCTCGCCGTCGACCGCGGCTGCCTTCGACGCGAACGCGTGATGGCGCGCGGAGCCGCGCCCGGCGAGCTTGAACAGCACGATGGCGAGCACGGCCGAACAGCCGAGCAGGCCGGCGGCCATCAGCGGGTTCACGACGATGATCATCAGGATCGCGCCGAGCACCGCGATGCACGGCGGCAGCACGTTCCACGCCATCGTGTTCTCCGACGTATACACGGCGTTCGACGTGGCGGTGATCCGGCTCGCGAGCGTGCCGGGCTGCTTTTCCGAGTAGTAGGTCGGCGAATGGCCGATCAGGTACTGGAACAGGTCGCGCCGCAGGTCGCCGGTGACCGCGACGAAGGTGTGCGCGGCGACCCAGCCGCCGACGCGCCACAGCAGGTTGTCGGCCGCGATCAGCCCGACGAGCAGCGCGAAGGCGCTCCACAGCGGGCCCGGATGATGGCGCCCGGCCGCGAGCACGTCGATCAGGTGCTTGATCGCATATTGCGAGCCGAGCGCGCAGCCGACGGCGGCCAGCACGCTGCAGAGCACGATGAGGTGCGCGACGGGATGCAGGCGGATGTAGCGGAACAGGAACGCGAGCGGCCGATGCGCATAGCTCGACAGCTTCGCGTTATGGGCATTGCGCTGGGCGGGGGTGAGAGATTCCAAAATATGCGTGCGGTGATTCGGTGATTGAGCGTGGCGGCTGGATCGCAGCCGGCAAGCGCTCGGACTGAATAATCCGGCATTGTAAACAAGGCCGTGCATTGCGCTGCGCGAATCTTGCGTCGGCCAGGGGGCGTGCGACCAATTTTGAGATAAAATTCGGCATCCGTCTTGTACGGCGCAATCGCATACCGACAGTGACGAGATGACCCGTAGCGCCAAAAGGGCCTTCCACTCTAGAACGGACACCCAAGTCCGCGGGTTGCAAAGTGTTGCGCCTTTGTAACAAAGTAAAGTGTTTGAAATGTCGCGCGCCGTATCGGGATTAACCCTAGATAATCGGCTCCGGGTTCGATTCCAGGTTTTTTACGAACCCCTGTCAACGGGTCTTCGTTTCAAACGTTCTATGCCTGTCGCGTCGCCGACGCTCCTTGAGCAGCGCGGGTTTCGACGCTCCCGGCAGGCTGATTCGTCCGACGGTCGGACGAAATGCATCCAGCCCGGGACCGCCGGCAGGTTGCCGACCCATACCTGGTTTTTAGCCGATTTTTTAGGAGTTACGCATGCGAATCGCCCAAATCGCTCCGTTGCATGAAGCGGTGCCCCCGAAGCTGTACGGTGGTACCGAGCGAGTGGTGTCTTATCTGACCGAAGCGCTTGTCGAGATGGGGCATGACGTCACGCTCTTCGCGAGCGGCGATTCGCAAACCTCCGCGAAGCTCGAAGCGTGCTGGCCGCAGGCGCTGCGCCTCGACCCGACGATCCGCGACGTGATGGCCCCGCACATGCTGCTCCTCGAGCAGGTGCGCCGCCGCGCGGAAGAGTTCGACGTCCTGCACTGCCATATCGACTACTACCCGTTCTCGCTGTTCTCGCGCCAGCCGGTCCCGCATCTGACGACGATGCACGGCCGTCTCGACCTGCCGGAACTGCAGCCGATCTTCAACGCATTCAGCGACGTGCCGGTCGTGTCGATCTCCGACAACCAGCGCATCCCGCTGCCGCAGGCGAACTGGCTGTCGACCGTCTACCACGGCCTGCCGGAAAACCTGCTGACGCCGATCCCGAACGTGAAGCCGAGCTACCTCGCGTTCCTCGGCCGGATCTCGCCGGAAAAGCGCGTCGACACGGCCATCCGTATCGCCGAGCAGGCCGGCCTGCCGATCAAGATCGCCGCGAAGCTCGACAAGGCCGACCGCGCGTACTACGAAGAGAAGATCAAGCCGCTGTTCGCGCTGCCGCACGTCGAGTACATCGGCGAAATCAGCGAGTCGGAAAAGACCGAATTCCTGGGCAACGCGCATGCGCTGCTGTTCCCGATCGACTGGCCGGAGCCTTTCGGCCTGGTGATGATCGAAGCGATGGCGTGCGGCACGCCGGTGATCGCGTTCAAGCGCGGCTCGGTGCCGGAAGTGATCGAAAACGGCGTGTCGGGCTTCGTCGTCGAGGACGAACTGTCGGCCGTCGCCGCGCTCAAGCGTCTCGACACGCTGCCGCGCGAGCAGGTCCGTGCCGCGTTCGAAGCACGCTTCTCGTCGAAGGTGATGGCGCAGAACTACGTGAAGAGCTACGAGGAACTGCTGCGCCAGAAGCGCCGCACGGTGCTGCGCGAAGTCAACGCAAGCTGATGCCGGGTGGCCGGCCGCGCTGCGCGCCGACGCCCTCATCGACGCCCCGTCCGGGTCCCCGGCGGGGCGTTGTCACATCTGCGGCGCGGATCTGTTGTATTCTCGCCGCGCCCGACGCCGCGAACGACCCCGTAAGCGGTCCGGCACGCCATTCGGGCATCTGTCCAGACGGTAATGTCCCTATAATGGCCGTGCCGTGAAATCCGGCCCCGCACGATCATCGAGAGGAGAGCAGTCTTGGCGAGAACGAAAACCACGCGCGCAGCGCCGGCCCCCGGCGCCGGTGTGATCTTCGCGTTGCGCGCGATCGGTCTCGTGCTGTTCGCGCGCTGGCTGTTCTCGATGTCCCAGATGGGTTATCGCTCATCGCTGTCGGCGATGGTGTCGTCGCCCTGGGCGTTCGTCTACCTCGTTCTGATCTTCCTGCTGCTCGCGCTGCCCGGCGCCGCCGCGCGCGCCGAGCGGCCGTTCCATCCGCTGCCGCAGTGGCTGCGCCAGGCGCTGCGCGTCTTCGCGCTGATCGGTTTCCTGTTTGCCGTGTGGTCGATCGGCGCGTTCGCGTGGGCGGCCGGCTGGCGCCGCGCGCTGCACGCGGTGACGGCGACCAACGGCTGGCTCGTCGCCGCGCCCGCGCTCTATGCGGCGATCGTATGGATGTGCCGCCCGCGGCCGCTGTGGCGCACCAACGTGGCCGCGCGCCGCTTCGCGGTCGGCCGCTACGCGATTTCGCTCGACACGCTCACGCGTACCGCGATCGTCTGGATGGAAAGTCGCAAGGTCGGCCAATACGACGCACGCGAGCTGTCGGTGCGCTGGCCCGGCCGCGTCGCGCCGGCCGCGGGCGACGGCGAGGGTGCCCAGCCGGCGGTCGTGCCGCCGCGTCGCGCGAGCCTGTTCCGGCGGCCGAAGGTCGAGCTGCTGTGGGATTCGCCGGCGGCCGTCGGCCATAACCGGCAGATCGTGATGCGCACGTCCGTCGCGACCGAAGGCGACCGCGTCGCGGTGCTCGCGCTCGACGCCGCGCTCAAGCAGATCGTCTGACACGGCCTGCGCGGCGCGTGGGCGACAAGGAGGCGCAATGATCGTCCGTTGGTTGCTGGCAGCCGTTCATCTGATGGCGTTCGGCGTCGCGTTCGCCGCGATCGCGGCGCGTAATCGTGCGCTGCGCCGGGTCGTCGCGTCGGTGCAGGCCGCCGACCTGCCGGCCATCTTCAAGGCCGATGCCGTTTGGGGATTGTCCGCGCTGGTGCTGATCGCGACGGGGCTCACGCGCGCGTTCGGCGGCTTCGAGAAAGGCGCCGCGTACTATCTTCACGAGCCGCTTTTCCACCTCAAGATGACCGCGCTCGTGCTGATCCTGCTGCTCGAGATCGTGCCGATGCTCGGGCTGATTCGCTGGCGCGTGGCCGCGCGGCGGCAGCAGATGCCCGATCTCGGCCGCGCGCCGACCTATGTGCGCATCGGCCATTGGCAGGCCCTGCTGATCATGGTCATCGTGTTCGCCGCAGCGGGGATGGCGCGCGGGATCGGAGCAGGCGCATAGGACCGGGCGGATAGACGTTGCCGGCCGGACCCGACACCGGCCGCGGGCTGCCGGCCGCCGCTTTTCCCCGGCATTGGCGCCCGATGCCGGCCGATATGCGCGGGCATCCGCGCATCGGTGGATGACCGGGCGGCCCGCCGCCCGGCGCGTCCCGCGCTCAGCGCACGAGGCAGGGGCGCTTATTGTTGAACGTCCACCCCGGAATCAGATACTGCATCGCCGCCGCGTCGTCGCGGGCGCCGAGCCCGTGCTGCTTGTACAGCTCGTGCGCGCGCGCGACCGCATCCATGTCGAGGTCGACGCCGAGGCCCGGCCGCTTCGGCACCTCCACCAGCCCGTTCTCGATCTTCAGCGGCTCGCGCGTGAGCCCTTCGCCGTCCTGCCAGATCCAGTGCGTATCGATCGCGGTAACCTGACCGGGCGCCGCGGCGGCAACGTGCGTGAACATCGCGAGCGACACGTCGAAGTGATTGTTCGAGTGCGAACCCCACGTGAGACCCCAGTCGCGGCACATCTGCGCGACGCGCACCGAGCCCTGCATCGTCCAGAAGTGCGGGTCGGCGAGCGGGATGTCGACGGCCTGCAGCTGCACTGCGTGGCCCATCTGCCGCCAGTCGGTCGCGATCATGTTGGTAGCCGTCGGCAGCCCGGTCGCGCGGCGGAATTCGGCCATCACTTCGCGGCCCGAGTAGCCGTTTTCCGCGCCGCACGGGTCTTCCGCGTAAGCGAGCACGTGGTGCAGGTCGCGGCACAGCCGCACCGCTTCGTCGAGCGACCATGCGCCGTTCGGATCGAGGGTCACGCGGGCCGCCGGGAAGCGCTCCGCCAGCGCCGTCACGGCCTCGACCTCGCGCGCGCCTTCGAACACGCCGCCCTTCAGCTTGAAGTCGTTGAACCCGTAGCGCGCATGCGCGGCTTCGGCGAGACGCACGACTTCCTCCGGCGTGAGCGCGGCTTCGTCGCGCACGCGCGTCCAGTCGTCGGTCGCGCCGCGGCCGTCGCGATAGGGCAGCGCGGTCCTGGTGCGATCGCCGACGTAGAACAGGTAGCCGAGCATTTCGACGTGCTCGCGCTGTTGCCCCTCGCCGAGCAGCGCGGCGACGGGCACGCCGAGGTGCTGGCCGAGCAGGTCGAGCAGCGCGGCCTCGAGCGCGGTGACCGCGTGGATCGTGGTGCGCAGGTCGAAGGTCTGCAGCCCGCGGCCGCTCGCGTCGCGGTCGGCGAAGGTGCGCCGCACGTCGTTGAGCACCGCATGGTAGTTGCCGACCGGCTGGCCGACGACGAGCGCGCGCGCATCGTCGAGCGTGCGGCGGATGCTTTCGCCGCCCGGCACCTCGCCGACGCCGGTCCGGCCCGCGCTGTCCTTCAGGATCACGAGGTTGCGGGTGAAGAACGGGCCGTGCGCGCCGCTCAGGTTGAGCAGCATGCTGTCGTGACCGGCGACGGGGATGGCTTGCAGGTCGACGATGCGCGGCGTGTCGTGGGAGGTCGGGGCGTTGACGGCGTTCATGGCGGCGATGGCAAAAGAGTGGGCAATGCCGTGCGGCAAAATCTTTGCCGCGCGCGGCGGGAGGTGCGATCATTCGACAACCGACGTGCGCGGCGCGCAAGCCCCGCATGTCGACGGCAACCCGAAAGGGGAGAGCGACCCGCTCGATGCCGGTGGCGCGACGGATCGGAGCCACGCGCGAATGCGAGCGCTTCGATCGACCGCGACACCGGGGCCGGCAGCCGCGCACGGGCGCGAACGCCGGCCGATCGTGAGCACGGGATCCGGCTGGCGCTTGCGCCGGACCGGGTCACAGGAGATCCGTGCCTCGATCATCAGTCGTCGGATGACTTGTGACGCAGTATAATGAATCATCGGCGTTCGCTCAAACCCCACGTAAACCCTCGGCTCACATTACTACGATATTCAAAGGAACCGGCCTCATGTCCGTGCCCACGCTTCCCGCAGCGCCGCGCCGTCGCGCACGCAGCCTCGCACAAGATGTCGTCGACGCGCTGACCGCGCAGATCGAAAACGGCACGCTGCGCCCCGGCGACAAGCTGCCGACCGAGACCGAAGTCATGGCGGCGCAGGGCGTCAGCCGCACGGTCGTGCGCGAAGCAATCTCGCGGATGCAGGCGAGCGGCCTCATCGAGACGCGCCACGGCATCGGCAGCTTCGTGCTGGAGCCGTCGCGTCGCCAGACGCTCGGCATCGACCCCGCGACCATCACGACGCTGCGCGACGTGCTCGCGGTGCTGGAACTGCGCATCAGCCTCGAAAGCGAATGCGCGAGCCTCGCCGCGCAGCGCGCGAACGACACCGACCTGGCCGCATTGCGGCGCGCGCTCGACGCGATCGCGTCGGGAGCCGGCGGCGGCCGCGACACGGCCCAACTCGACTTCCAGTTCCACCTGCAGATCGCGCAGTCCACCGGCAACCGCTATTTCGTCGACATCATGACGCAGCTCGGCGCGTCGATCATTCCGCGCACGCGCGTGAATTCGGCGCGCTTCGCCGGCGACGACCTCGAGCGCTATGTTGGCCGGCTCAATCACGAGCACGAGGACATCTACGAGGCGATCGCGCGTCACGATCCGGAAGCCGCGCGCGCCGCGATGCGCACGCACCTGACCAACAGCCGCGAGCGGCTGCGCCGCGCGCACGAAGCGGCCGAGGCGGAGCGCGACACGCAGGCCAGCTGACCGGAACACCAGCCGACCGGAGCGCCTGGCCGTCGGCACGGCCCGCGCCATCGCGCGAGGCCGTGCCGGATCGCGCCGTAACATCTGACATCGTACGAGATTGCTGCCGATCCAATCGCAGCCGGCAGGGTGTTGCGCCCATTCCCGCAGCGTGCGGGAAGTGGCCGGGCGGTGCTGCCGCCGCGGCCCGCACCGGCGGCCCGGTTCCCCGGGCCGCCGGTTCTGCTCGATCAACCCCCCTTCGTCACGATCGTCTTCCACGCGCCGCTCTTGACCTGGTAGAGCGTGGACATCCCGCTCTTCAGCGAGCCGTCGTTCGCGAACGAGATGCGGCCGGTGACGCCTTCGAAGTCGATCTTCTTCAGCGCCGGGCGATAGACCTTCGGATCGGTCGAGTTGGCCGCCTGCATCGCCTTGATCGCGGCCCACGCGGCGTCGTAGCCGAACTGCGCGTACGACAGCACGTCGACGCCGAAGCGCTTCTTGAAGCGCTGCTCGAAATCCTTGCCCTGCGGCAGTTCGTCGAGCGGACGCCCGTATTCCCACGCCATCGCGCCTTCCGCGGCCGGGCCGGCGATCTTGATGAACTCGTTGTCCTTCACGCCGCCGCCGCCGACGAACTGTGCGTTCAGCCCGAGCTGGCGCATCTGCTTGATGAAGTTCGCGGCAAGCGAATCGAGCCCGCCGAAGAAGATCAGGTCGGGGTTCTTGCCTTTCAGGCTCGTGATCTGCGCGCGGAAGTCGACCGCCTGGTTGCTGGTGAACTCGCGGCCGATGATGTTGCCGCCCGCCGCCTTCACTGCCTTCTCGAACTCGTCGGCCTCGCCCTGGCCGAACGCGGTGCGATCGTCGATGATCGCGATGCGCTTCGCCTTGGTCACGTCCACCGCGTACTTGCCTGCGTTGCCCGCGTTCTGGCCGTCGGTCGCGATCACCATGAACATGTTCGCGAGCCCGCGCGACGTGAGCGTCGGGTTGGTGGCGGCCGGGTCGATCACCGGAATGCCGGCCTTGTCGTAGACCACCGACGCCGGAATCGTCGTGCCCGAGTTGAAGTGGCCGACCACCACCGACACGTTCTGGTCGACGAGCGCCTGCGCGGCCTGCACGCCGATCCGCGGGTCGGCCTGGTCGTCCTGCACGACGAGGTTGAAATGCGCGGGCTTGCCGGCGATCTGCACCTTCTGCGCGGCGGCATCGTCGAGCGCGAGCTGCACGCCGTTCTGCAGATCCTTGCCGTAGCCGGCGTTCACGCCGGTGAGCGGCGCGGCGAAGCCGACTTTCACGTCGGTCGCGTCGGCGGCCTGGGCGGCCTGTTGCGAGAGGAGGGCCACTGCGGATACGACCGATACCGACAACAGGGAATGACGGAATTTCATGTGCGTTCCTCTTGTTCTACACCAGCGGGTGGGTACCGCACGCGGCCGGCAGGCCGGACACGTGCGACGGGCGGGCGGTTCGACCGCTTCTCGGAATCGGGCGGGGAGCTCGGCATGCTGATGATTCCCGGAACAATCTCCCGTCAGGCTCGGCGACGAGCCCCGATCGCCTCGATATATAGGTCGCCGATATACGCGGGTCTTGGCAATTTGCCGCGCATTCGATGCGGATTTGCGCATAGCTTCCGCGCGTGCGGGGGCTGCCGGTATCGGGAGTTTCCCGTCACGAACGGAACGGGAAGGGCGTGCGTGCGGGCGGCGCGGCTCGTCGGAGGCCGCGCCGCATCCGCGCCGTCGTCAGTCGGACAGGGCGTCCGACGCGGCTTCGGGGTCGTCGTGCGACGCGCTCGTGCGGATCGCCGGGTCGCTCATGCTCGGGCGGCCGGTCTCGACGTGGCCCGCGAAGCGGCGCAGGAAGCCGAGCAGGCGGCCGTCGCTGACGGTCAGGTCGTACCACCCGTGGCTGCCGCGCAGATCCCAGTAGTCGTCGATCTGCGCGCCCGGCGCGAGGTCGAACGTGCGCGCGCCGCCGTGGCCGTAAGCGTTCGTCACCTTGAGCCGGACGGCCTGGTGGCCACGGTTCATCAGGCGCAGCGTGACGTTGCCGTTCGCGACGTCGTAGCCGTAGATCACCTCGGGGTTCACGCTCGCGCTGCCGACGCCGGTCGCGAACGGGCCGCGGAAGTGGCAGTAGAAGCCGTTCGGGCCGTACACGTCGAGGTCGTACAGGCCGAGCGACGCCGCGGCGCTCCACGTGTCGGCGATCCGCTTGCCGGCTTCGACCGTGTACGTCCACGGGCCGTCGACGCGGTTGCGCGACTGCACCTGGAACGACGCGCCCGCGCGGCCGGTGTTCGCGAAGGTCAGCCGGAACTGGCCGTTCGCGGCTTCGACGCGGCCGTGCACGAACAGCTCGTACGGCAGCGCGCGCGCCGGACGCAGCCCCGGCTCCTGTTTCGGCAGTTGCTGCGCGACGGGCGGCACCGGGATGTAGTCGGGATGGCGCAGGCGGTCGGGCGGCGCATAGCCGCTCGTGTCGGGCAGCGTCGGCCACGCGGCGTCGGACGTCGCGAAGTCGAATGCCGCCGTCAGGTCGCCGCATACCGCACGGCGCCACGATGACACGTTCGCGGCCGTGACCGGATACTGCGCGCCGAAGCGCGCTTCGATGAATTGCAGCAGTGACGTGTGATCGAATGTCTGCGAACAGACCCAGCCGCCCTTGGTCCACGGCGACACGACGAGCATCGGCACACGCGGCCCGAGCCCGTACGGGCCGGCCATGTGCGATGCGTCGCCGGCGAACACCTCGTTGGTCGTCGCGACCGTCGACAGCCCGTTGTCGCGTGACTGCGGCGCGAACGGCGGCGCCACGTGGTCGAAGAAGCCGTCGTTCTCGTCGTAGGTGATGAAGAGCGCGGTCTTGCTCCACACGTCCGGGTTCGACACGAGCACCTGCAGCACCTGCTCGATGTACCACGCGCCGTAGTTCGCCGGCCAGTTCGGGTGCTCGGAATAGGCTTCCGGCGCGCAGATCCACGACACCTGCGGCAGCGTGCCGTTCTTCACGTCCTGCTGCAGCACGTCGAACAGCGTGCCGCCGGCGCTGATGTTGGTGCCGGTGCGCGCCTTGTCGTACAGCGGCGTGCCGGGCAGCGCGCTGCGGTACTGGTTGAAGTAGAGCAGCGCGTTGTCGCCGTAGTTGCCGATGTACGGGTTCTGCGTCCAGCCCCACGAGCCGTTCGCGTCGAGCCCGGTGCCGACGTCCTGGTAGATCTTCCACGACACGCCGGCCTGTTCGAGCACTTCCGGATAGGTCGTCCAGCCGTAGCCCTTTTCCTCGTTGCCGAGCACTGGGCCGCCGCCCGTGCCGTCGTTGCCGACGTAGCCGGTCCACATGTAGTACCGGTTCGGGTCGGTCGAGCTCGGGATCGCGCAGTGATACGCGTCGCAGATCGTGAACGCGTCGGCGAGCTGGTAGTGGAACGGGATGTCGTCGCGCTTCAAGTACGCCATCGTCGTGGTGCCCTTGTTCGGCACCCACTGGTCGTAGCGGCCCTTGTTCCACGCGGCATGCATGTCCTGCCAGCCGTGCGGCAGGTCCTGCAGGAACTGCAGGCCGAGCTTGTCGGCGCCCGGGTGGAACGGCAGCAGTTCGGCCGGGCCGACCGGCTGATGGAACACCGACTTGCCGGTCGGGAGACGCAGGGGGCGCGGGTCGCCGAAGCCGCGGACACCGCGCATCGTGCCGAAGTAATGGTCGAACGAGCGATTCTCCTGCATCAGGATCACGATGTGTTCGATGTCGCGGATCGTGCCGGTACGGCGGTTCGCGGGAATCGCGAGCGCATCTCGGATCACGGGCGGGAACAGGTTCAGCGCGGCAGCGCCGGCGGTGCCGGCGGCGACGCGGAGGAAGTCACGACGGTTCGATCGGGTCATGGTCGGTATCGTGGTGCGGTAAAGGAGGGAGCCGATTGGCGGGACATGCGAAGAATGCGAGCGCGTCCGGGGCGCAGGATGCGGCTGCGCCGGTCGTGCCGCCGCGAGCATAGCGAGGATTCGGTGTCATTCATGTGAAGTCCGGAAACGTTTGCATCCGCGCTTGGGGCGAGCGTCGACCGGCGTTGCGCCGCCGAGCGTGCTTGAGAGGCGCAGAGGGAGAGGCAGGGCGGCGCGCGGCGTATGCCGGTGAGGCGGTGGGGCGGTGAGGCGAACGCAGCGAGTGAAGCGAACGAAGCGGACGAAACGGACGAAGCAGACGAAGCAGACGAAGCAGACGAAGCAGACGAAGCAGACGAAGCCGACGAAGCCGACGAAGCCGACGAACCGGACGAACCGGACGCGTCAGGCGTCGGTCACCCACGCGCCGAACCATTCGCTCGGGCGCGCGATTTCATCCTGCGCGGCGACGAGTTCGAGCTCGTAGCGGCGCGCGTCGTAGGTCGCCTTCACGACCGCGTGCACGGCCGCCAGCGTGTGCTCGAATGCGCCGCGCACCGAGTCGCCGCGCAGCCGGCGCGCAACGAAGATCGCGCTGGTGAGGTCGCCGACGCCGACCGGATGCCGCGGAAACGCGTACAGCGGACGCTGGCCGATCCACGCTTCGGTTTCGGTGACGGCGAGCATGTTGAAGCGGTCGGCCGCGCTGTTGCGGTCGTGCAGGTGCTTGACGAGGATGATCTTCGGGCCGCGGCGGATCAGTGTGCGGCACGCGTCGACGGCTTCCGCGACGGTCTCGATACGCCGCCCGGCGAGCTTCTGCAGCTCGGTGTGGTTGGGCGACATGCCGTCGGCGAGTGCCGGCATTTCCTGGACGATGAACTCCTCGACGCCGGGCTCGGGGCGGATGCCGCCCGTCTGGCCCATCGCCGGATCGCAGAAGTACCACGCATTCGGGTTCATCGCCTTCACGGCGCGCACGATTTCGACCGTTGCGCGCGCCTGCGCCGGCGAGCCGACGAAGCCGGACAGCACGGCGTCGCAGCGCTTGAGCGCGCCGATCGCGGCGACGCCGTCGACGAGCTGTTCCATCTTCGCGGCGTCGATCGCGCTGCCGGCCCAGTGGCCGTACTGCATGTGATTCGACAGCTGGACGGTGTTGAGCGGCCAGACGTTCACGCCGAGGCGCTGCATCGGGAACACGGCCGCGCTGTTGCCGGCGTGTCCGTAGATGACGTGCGACTGAATGCTGAGGACGTTTTTCATGGAGATTCGCCTGCACGCGTTTCAGGGTCACGTCACACGATACCCGAGTTCCTCGCGCGCGCGGAAGTCGGGCGGACGTCGAGTGTTGCGCGCCGTCGTCAGCCGACCGCGTAGAATCGCGGAGCGCGGAGCCGTCCGGCTACCCGTGTGCATTTCTCCCTACCGTGATCGCTATGCTCTCGATTTGCAAGATGTTGCCCCTCGTGCGCGCGGCCGTGCTCGGCGCGGGCGTCGCCGCCGCCTGCGCGACTGCCGTCGCGGCCACCGTCCCGGCGAGCGTCGGCAACGACGGGCCCGTATACGGCCCGCGCCTGGAAGGCTTCACGTATCCGGAGCCGGTGCACCGCTACGCGTTCGTGTCGCAGCGGGAAACCCTCGAGATGATGTACATGGACGTGCAGCCGGCCCACCCCAACGGCCGTACCGTCGTGCTGCTGCACGGCAAGAACTTCTGCGCGGGCACCTGGGAGGACACGATCGGCGTGCTGAGCCGCGCCGGCTATCGCGTGGTCGCGCCGGACCAGATCGGCTTCTGCAAGTCGTCGAAGCCCGATCGCTACCAGTACAGCTTCCAGCAGCTCGCGCGCAACACGCATGCGTTGCTCGAGTCGATCGGCGTGAAATCGGCGACGATCGTCGGCCATTCGACGGGCGGGATGCTCGCGATGCGCTATGCGCTGATGTATCCGAAGGCGACCGAGCAGCTCGTGCTGGTGAACCCGATCGGCCTGGAGGACTGGAAGGCGCTGGGCGTGCCGCCGCTGTCGGTCGACTACTGGTATGCGCGCGAACAGAAGACGACGGCGGACGGCATCCGCCGCTACGAGCAGGCGACCTATTACGCGGGCAAGTGGTCGCCGTCGTACGAGCGCTGGGTGCAGATGCTCGCCGGCATGTATCGCGGCCCGGGCCGCGACGCGGTCGCGTGGAATTCCGCGCTGATCTACGACATGATCCTCACGCAGCCGGTGGTCTACGAACTCGGCGCGATCCGCGTGCCGACGCTGCTCCTGATCGGCGACAAGGACACGACCGCGATCGGCAAGGACGTCGCGCCGCCCGACGTGCACGCGAAGCTCGGCCGCTACCCGGAACTCGCGAAGCGCACGCAGGCGGCGATCCCCGGCGCGCAGCTCGTCGAATTCCCGGCGCTCGGACACGCGCCGCAAATCCAGGACCCGGACGCGTTCCACAAGGCGCTGCTCGACGGGCTGGAGGCCGTGCACCCGCAGTGACGCAACGGCGGGCGCGGCCGGCCCGTCAGCGGGTTTCGTTCGCGAGTTCGTCGCGGATCTGCGCGGCCAGTTCGAACGAGCGCACGCGCGCGGCGTGATCGAAGATCTGCGCGGTGATGATCAGCTCGTCCGCGCCCGTCTGCGCGATCCGGTCGCGCAGCTTGTCGCGCACCGTGTCGCGCGAGCCGACGGCCGCGAACGACAGCGCATGCGCGACGTTGGCGAGCTCGAACTCGCTCGCCTCGAGCACGTCGACGGGCGGCGGCAGCTTGCCGGGCGTGCCGCGGCGCAGGTTGATGAACTGCTGCTGCAGCGACGTGAACAGGCGCCGCGCGTCGTCGTCGGTGTCGGCGACGAACACGTTGACCCCGACCATCGCATGCGGCTTCGGCCACGCGGCCGACGGCCGGTATTGCGCGCGGTAGATTTCCAGCGCGCGCATCAGGTAATCAGGCGCGAAGTGCGACGCGAACGCGAACGGCAGCCCCAGCATTGCGGCAAGCTGCGCGCTGAAGAGGCTCGAGCCGAGCAGCCACACGGGCACGTCGAGCCCCGCGCCGGGCACCGCGCGCACGCGCTGGCCCGACACCGGCTCGGCAAAGTAGCGCTGCAGCTCGGCGACGTCGTCCGGAAACGAGTCGGCGCTGCCGATCAGGTCGCGGCGCAGCGCGCGCGACGTCGTCTGGTCGGTGCCGGGCGCGCGGCCGAGCCCCAGGTCGATGCGTCCCGGATACAGCGACGCGAGCGTGCCGAACTGCTCGGCGATCACGAGCGGCGCGTGGTTGGGCAGCATGATCCCGCCCGAGCCGACGCGGATCGTCTTCGTCGCGCCGGCGACGTGGCCGATCACGACCGCGGTCGCCGCGCTGGCGATGCCTGGCATGTTGTGATGCTCGGCCAGCCAGTAGCGTTGATAGCCGAGGCGCTCCGCGTGCTGCGCGAGATCGACCGTGTTGCGGAAAGCCTGCGCGGCGTCGGCGCCGTCGGGAATGGGGGCAAGATCGAGTACGGAAAACGGAATCATCGGGTGGCCTTCGAAAGGGAGGGGCGCGGTGATGCGCGAGCGCAACAGATTGTGACGATTTTGCCAAAGGGTTCCGGAACGCGCTGGCGCCGCGCGGATACCCATGCGCCTTTCGGGGGTGCAAGGTGGGACGCCCCGATCGTTGCAGAAATCGATCCAATCTTCAGATAATTGTCGATCTTTACGGCGATTGGGCGTGTCTTCGCATCGCCGCACAAATTTGCACGAAACGTTTAATTTTCAAGACTGCAATACGCCTGCAAAGCGCTTACGCTAATGTGAACGCGGCGGCGCCGAAGGGTCCGATCCGCTGCGCAGCTTTACCGGAATTGCATCAGTCCGTTTCGCGCGGTGCCCAAGCGCGGGGTGGCGCGGGCTGCTAAAATCCGGCGCCTGTCCATGTTGTGCCGACGCTGCTATTCGAGTCTTCCCGTATCCCGTCCGCGCGTTGCGTGCAGATGTGCCGCGCGAAGCCGGGCATGGCCGCTTTCGGGGAATGGGCGTGCCACCCCCATACATTGACGCTGCTGGAACAAGGAGTCGGGTCGTGCCCGCGTTCGTCGCTGTCGAAATACCCAATCACGTTCAGTCCGGTTCGATCGACTGCCATGGCGCCCGCGTCGGCGGGAGGCGTCGCGCATGACGCCGACCGTCACACTGCTCGACTGGCTCCTCGTCGTGTTTGCGCTGGCCGCGGCCGGCTATGCGTTCCTCGCGGCGTTCGCGCCGGGGCCGCGTACGCCGCGCACCGCCGCGCGCGACGGTTTCGAGCCCGTCAGTGTGCTCAAGCCGCTGTGCGGGGCGGAGCCGCACCTGTACGAGAACCTTGCGACGTTCTGCGAACAGCGCCATCCGCGTCATGAAGTGCTGTTCGGCGTCGCATCGCCCGCCGATCCGGCCATCGCGGTCGTCGAGCGGCTGCGGGCGGACTATCCGGAATGCGACATCACGCTCGTGATCGACGCGCGCGTGCACGGCAAGAACCTGAAGGTCAGCAACCTGATCAATCTCGCCGAGCGCGCGAAGTACGACCGCATCGTGATCGCGGACAGCGACATCGCGGTGAAGCCGGACTACCTCGAACGCGTGACGGCGCCGCTCGCCGATGCGTCGGTCGGCGTCGTCACGTGCCTGTATCATGCGCGCAGCGTCGGCGGGTTCTGGACGCGCATCGGCGCGCAGTTCGTCGACGCGTGGTTCGCGCCGTCGGTGCGGATCACGCACCTCGGCCGCTCCAGCCGCTTCGGCTTCGGCGCGACGCTCGCGCTCACGCGCGACACGCTCGAGCGGATCGGCGGCTTTCTCGCGCTGAAGGACGAGCTGGCCGACGATTTCTGGCTCGCCGAGCTGCCGCGCCGCCTCGGGCGGCGCACCGTGCTGTCGGAAGTCGAGGTCGCGACCGACGTGATCGAGCCGTCGTTCGGGCCGCTCTGGCACCGCGAGACGCGCTGGCTGCGCACGATCCGTTCACTGAACCCGGGTGGCTTCGCGTTCCTGTTCATCACGTTTACCGCGCCGTGGCTCGCGATCGGCGCGGCGCTCGCGCTGCGGCTCGACGGCACCTTGGCCGGCACGCTGGCGGGCGGGGCGGCCGTGGTGGGCGCGTTCGGGCGGCTCGTGCTGCACGCGCGCGGCGAGGACGGCTGGCGCGCGTTCTGGCGCGACCTGCCGCTCGTCGCGGTGCGCGATACGCTGCTCACGCTCGAATGGCTTGCGGCCGCGTTCGGCACGCATGTGGTGTGGCGTGGCGCGAGGATGGCGGTCGTCGGCGGCGAGCGCGCGACGGCGGCCGTGGAAGGCGGCGACGGCCGCTGACGCACGTCGGCGGCGCAGCACATCCGGGAGCAGCGGCGGACCCGCTGCCGACCGAATCCGGCCCGCGGGCCGAAACGCGCCGCGCGGCCACGCCGCGCGACGCGACATGACAGAGAGGCGGGCGCCGGCATGGCGGCCCGCGGTTTATTGACTGAATCGTTGTGACGAAACGAACTATGCAGGCTACCGGAGCATTCATGAAAACGCTGTTCTTGCAGGCCCCTTCGTATGACGGCTTCGACGGCGGAGCCGGCTCGCGCTATCAGGCGAAGCGCGAAATCCGTTCCTTCTGGTATCCGACCTGGCTCGCGCAGCCGGCCGCGCTCGTGCCGGGCAGCCGCGTCGTCGACGCGCCGGCCGACGGCCTGTCGGTCGAGGAAACGCTGAAGATCGCCAACGACTACGATCTCGTGATCATCCACACGAGCACGCCGTCGTTCCCGACCGACGCGATGTTCGCGCAGGATCTGAAGAAGATGAAGCCGTCGATGCTGGTCGGCATGGTCGGCGCGAAGGTGATGGTCGATCCGCACAACTCGCTGACGGCGAGCGAGGCGATCGACTTCGTGTGCCGCGAGGAATTCGACTACACCTGCAAGGAAATCGCCGAAGGCAAGCCGTTCCCCGAGATCAAGGGCTTGAGCTGGCGCGCGAAGGACGGCTCGATCGAGCACAACGAAGCGCGTCCGATCCTCGAGAACATGGACGAACTGCCGTTCGTCGCGCCCGTCTACAAGCGCGACCTGAAGATCGACAACTACTTCATCGGCTACCTGAACTATCCGTACGTGTCGATCTACACGGGCCGCGGCTGCAAGTCGCGCTGCACGTTCTGCCTGTGGCCGCAGACGGTCAGCGGCCATCGCTACCGCACGCGCTCGGTCGAGAACGTGCTCGCGGAAGCGAAGTGGATTCGCGACAACATGCCGGAAGTGAAGGAACTGATGTTCGACGACGACACCTTCACCGACGACCTGCCGCGCGCCGAAGCGATCGCCATCGGTCTGGGCAAGCTCGGCATGACGTGGTCGTGCAACGCGAAGGCCAACGTGCCGTACAAGTCGCTGAAGATCATGAAGGAAAACGGCCTGCGCCTGCTGCTGGTCGGCTTCGAATCGGGCGACGACCAGATCCTCGTGAACATCAAGAAGGGCGTGCGCACCGATTTCGCGCGCCGCTTCAGCGCGGACTGCAAGAAGCTCGGCATCAAGATCCACGGCACCTTCATCCTCGGCCTGCCGGGCGAGACGCAGGAGACCATCAAGAAGACGATCGAGTACGCGAAGGAAATCAACCCGCACACGATCCAGGTGTCGCTCGCCGCGCCGTATCCGGGCACGACGCTGTACAAGCAGGCCGTCGAGAACGGCTGGATGGAAGAGAACAAGACCATCAACCTGGTGAGCAAGGAAGGCGTGCAGCTCGCGGCGATCGGCTATGCGCACCTGTCGCGCGACGAGATCTATCACCATCTCGAGCAGTTCTATCGCCAGTTCTACTTCCGTCCGTCGAAGATCTGGGAGATCGTGCGCGAGATGCTGACGAGCTGGGACATGATGAAGCGTCGCCTGCGCGAAGGCGTCGAGTTCTTCCGCTTCCTGCGCGCGCACGAGGCGTAATCCGTGACGACGCAGCGGGCCGCGCGGGCGCTGATCTTCACCGCGGACGACTTCGGGCTGCACCCGCGCGTCAACGCGGCGGTCGAGCGCGCGCACCGCGACGGCGTGCTGAACGCCGCCAGCCTGATGGTCGGCGCGAGCGCCGCGCAGGATGCGGTCGACCGCGCGCGACGGCTGCCGTCGCTCGCGGTCGGCCTGCATCTGGTGCTCGCGGATGGCCCGGCCACGCTGCCCGCGCATGAGATTCCCGCGCTCGTCGGCCCCGACGGACGCTTCGGCGACGCGATGGCGAAGGACGGCTGCCGCTTCTTCTTCCTGCCGCACGTGCGCGCGCAGCTGCGCCGCGAGATCCGCGCGCAGTTCGACGCGTTCGCGGCGAGCGGTTTGCCGCTCGACCACGTGAACGCGCACAAGCATTTCCACCTGCATCCGACCGTGCTGTCGATGATCATCGAGATCGGCCGCGACTACGGGCTGCGTGCGGTGCGCTTGCCGTACGAAACGAGCGCGCCGGCGCTGCTCAAGCCGTGGATCGCGCTGGTGCGCGCGCGGCTCGATCGCGCGGGGCTCGCGCACAACGACTACGTGGTCGGTATCGAGCATACGGGCGCAATGGACGAGGGCGTGCTGCTCGACGCGCTCGCGTCGCTGCCGCCCGGTGTCGGCGAGATCTACTGCCATCCGGCCGAGGCCGGCGACGGCCCGATCACGCCGACGATGGCCGGTTACCGTCCGGTCGACGAGCTGGACGCGCTACTGTCGCCGCGCGTCGCGGCCGCGCTGAAGGCGGCCGGCGTCGCGACCGGCGGGTTTGCGGACGTGTTCGGCCTGGGTGCCGCGCACCGCGGCGCACGGACGTCGCGCGAACCGGGGGCGCAACCGTCATGAGCAAGTGGATCAAATGGCTCGGCTGGCCGATCGGCATCGGGATCCTGCTCGCGCTGGGGTTGCACGAGGGCATCGGCGACGTGTCGCAGATGCTCGAGCGCGCCGGCTACGCGCTGCTGTGGCTCGTGCCGTTTCACGCGCTGCCGCTGCTGCTCGACGCATACGCGTGGCATCAGCTGCTCGATCGTCGCGCGTCGCTGTCGTTCCTGTGGTGGATCGCGACCGTGCGCGAGGCCGTGAACCGGCTGCTGCCCGTGGTCGGGATCGGCGGCGAGCTGGTCGGGATCCGGATGGCGCGCTGGCAGGTGCCCGACGCGAGCCGCGTGACCGCGTCGGTGATCGTCGAGGTGCTGGTGACGATCGTCGTCCAGTATGCGTTCGCCGCGCTCGGCCTCGTGCTGCTGCTCGCGACCACGCACGACATGGGCGGCGGCACGATCGGCCTCGCGCTGCTGCTCACGCTGCCGTTGCCGGTGCTCGGCGTCGTGCTGATGCGTCGCGGCGGCGTGTTTCACGCGATCGAGCGGTTCGCGGGGCGTCTGCTCGGCGATTCGCACCGGTTGCTGCAGGGCGTCGACGGCCGGCGGCTCGATGGCGACATCGATGCGCTGATGTCGCGCACGGGCCTGCTGTTCAGCGCGTTCTTCTGGCAACTGGCCGGCTACGTGCTCGGCTCGCTCGAAATCTACTGGGCGCTCGCGCTGCTCGGTCATCCGGTGTCGATCGGCGGCGCCATCGCGATCGAGGCGATGACGCAGGCCGTACGGCATGCGGCGTTCATGGTGCCCGGCGGCCTCGGCGTGCAGGAGGCGACCGTCGTGCTGCTCGCGCAAATGTTCGGCGTCGACCGCGAGGCGGCGCTGTCGCTCGCGCTGGTCAAGCGCGGCCGCGAGGTGCTGTTCGGCTGCCTCGCGCTCGGTTCGTGGCAGCTTGCCGAACTGGTGCGCACGCGCCGCAGCATCGCGGCGCTGGCGGCGTCGCCGCGCACCGCGCAGGCGGCACGCGAGGCCGACGCGCAGACCGAAACGACGCATTGATCGCGAGACGGGCCGCGCAGTCCGTCTCGCGCTTTTGGCGTGGCGCGAGTATCCTTGCCGCGTGTTTCTCGACGTGCATCTCTTCCGATGAATTTTCGTTTCCGGCTGCTTTCCGTGACGATGCTGGCCGCCGCGCTGGCGCTGACCGGTTGCGACGACAAGCAAGGCCACCTCGACGTGCAACGTATCAGGGACTTTTTCACCGCGATCAAGCCGGCGCCGCTGCTGCTCAAGGGGCTCAAGGTCGGCGTATCGACCGAGGACGACGTGCGTGCGACGATGGGCAAGCCCGAGACCGAGCGCGTATTCACGGACGGCTCGAAGCGTCTCGAGTATCCGCGCGGCCCGATGGGCAACCAGACGTGGTTCGTCGATCTCGACGCGAACGGGCGCTACACGGGCGCGACGCAGGTGTTGACTGCCGAGAATTTCGCGCAGGTGCGCCCCGGGATGAACGAGGACGAGGTGCGGCGCCTGCTCGGCAAGCCGGGCGACATCGCGCAGTACCCGCTGAAACCCGAGACGGTATGGAGCTGGCGCTGGCTCGAGGACGGCGTGAACACCGACGCGTTCTTCAACGTCCATTTCGGCCCGGACGGGCTCGTCTATACGACTTCGCGCTCCGACATCCTGAAGGGGCGGTGACGTTTACGCGCGGTGCTTCTTCAGCCAGTCGCGCAGCGCGTCGTTCATGCGCGTCTGCCAGCCGGGGCCGTCGGCCCGAAACGCGGCGAGGATGTCCGCGTCGTAGCGGATGCTGACCTGCTCCTTCGGGTGCTCGAGCTTCGGGCGCCCGAATTTCTTCGCGACGGCCTCGACGAATGGCTCCATCGCATCGATTTCTTCGTCGCTGAGTTCATGGGCGTCCGGATCGGCGGCGATGCCGCGCGCGATCGCCGCTTCTTCCTCGGGCGTGTTGTGTATGAATTTAGCCACCTTCTTCATATCGAATCATCTCTCGGTTGTTCGCCTTTCGCAGGCTGACGACACGCAGCACGCGGCCGCGCGGGACGACGATCGCCGTGTGAAGGCGCGCACCGGTCGGCACCAGACAGGCCGAGCGTGTCTCGCCGTAATCGCGACGGACGTCCGGCCACGCGCGCGCTGCTTCCCACTCGGCGAATTCGGCCATTCGTAACGAGATGCCGTGTTTCAGTCGGTTCGACAGATCCTTCGCATCATCGAAAACGAAAGGAATTCCGACTAATTGTGGATGCAAAAACATGAGGTGGCAAGAGGTTTTTGTAGATGCAAAAAATAGGGTGCCGCTGCGGGCGGCATCGAGTCGGCGCGCATCGCGCCGCGGACATCAGCGAGCGATTGTGTGACGCGGGTCCGGACGTGCGCATTCGGCGCGATGGCCAGTGCGGCGCTATATCGAAAAAGCGACCGGAAAATTGCAAAAAGCCCGCTTCCCTGCCTGTTATCGGACTGTCAGGGAGCGGGTTTTTTCCTTTTGAAACAGCGATGTAGGCCGTACTTGCAAATGACGGGGCGGCTTGCTGCGACGCAGCAATCGCGTGCACGGTGATTTGAGGCAATCAATTTCGCTTGCGACTATCCGCGTCAGCCCGGTGCGGGACAGTGATTCGCGCCGGTATCCCTTTCAACACTGGAGACGCGCGTGTTCCTTTACGGCTTTGGTCCTGTCCTATGGGCCGGCACCGTGCAGACCATCGAGCTGTCGGTGCTGTCGCTCGCCGCTGCGGTGGCGCTGGGGCTGATCGGCGCGGTGGCGAAGCTGTCGCACAACCGGGTGCTGCGAGCGATCGCGACCGGCTATACGACGCTGATTCGCTCGGTACCCGACCTCGTCCTGATGCTGCTGCTGTTCTACAGCATTCAGATCTGGCTGAACCAGTTCACCGACCTCGTCGGCTGGGACCAGATCGACATCGATCCGTTCGTTGCGGGTGTGCTGACGCTCGGCTTCATCTACGGTGCGTACTTCACCGAGACATTCCGCGGTGCGTTTCTCTCCGTGCCGCGCGGCCAGCTCGAGGCGGGTGCCGCTTACGGGATGAGCGGGATGCGCGTGTTCGTGCGGATCATGTTTCCGCAGATGATGCGCTTTGCGCTGCCGGGCATCGGCAACAACTGGCAGGTGCTCGTGAAGGCTACCGCGCTGGTGTCGATCATCGGTCTCGCGGACGTCGTGAAGGCCGCGCAGGACGCCGGCAAGAGCACCTTCAACATGTTCTTCTTCATCCTCATCGCGGCGCTGATCTATCTCGCGATCACCACCGTTTCCAACCTCGTGCTGATCCAGCTCGAGAAGCGTTATTCCATGGGCGTGCGGCACGCAGAACTATGATCGAGATCCTCCAGGAATTCGGCAAGGCGTTCCTTTACTGGGACGGCCAGCGCCTCTCCGGCCTTGCGGTGACGCTGTGGCTGCTCGTCGCGTCGATTTCGCTCGGCTTCGTGTGTGCGGTGCCGCTCGCGGTCGCGCGCGTATCGAAGAACAAGTGGGTGTCGATGCCGGTGCGCTTCTACACGTACGTGTTCCGCGGCACGCCGCTGTACGTGCAGCTGCTGCTGATGTACACGGGCATGTACAGCCTCGAGTTCGTGCGTTCGCATTCTCTGCTCGACGCTTTTTTCCGCAGCGGTTTCAACTGCGCGATTCTCGCGTTCGCGCTGAACACCTGCGCGTACACCACCGAAATCTTCGCCGGTGCGATCCGCGCGATTCCGCACGGCGAGGTCGAGGCGGCGCGGGCGTACGGGATGTCGCCGTTCACGATGTATCGCCGCGTGATCCTGCCGTCGGCGCTGCGCCGTGCGCTGCCGCTGTACAGCAACGAGGTGATCCTGATGCTGCACGCGACCACCGTTGCGTTCACGGCCACCGTGCCCGACATTCTGAAGGTCGCGCGCGACGCCAATTCCGCGACCTACATGGCCTTCCAGTCGTTCGGAATCGCCGCGCTGATCTATCTTGCGGTATCGTTCGCACTCGTCGCGGCATTTCGCCGGGCGGAGCGCCACTGGCTCGCGTATCTCGCGGCCGGCCGTCATTGATTTCACTTCGAGGAGAGCCAGATGGCCGAGATCACACAAACGAGCGCGTCCGCTTCCACCAAGCTTGCCGCGGTCGACATTCACAAGCGCTATGGCGATAACGAGGTGCTCAAGGGCGTGTCGCTGAACGCGAAGGCCGGCGACGTCATCAGCATCATCGGTGCGAGCGGGTCGGGCAAGAGCACGTTCCTGCGCTGCATCAATTTTCTCGAGCGGCCGAATGCGGGGCAGATCGTCGTCGACGGCGAGGCCGTGCGCACGAAGGCCGACCGCGCAGGTGCGCTGGAGGTTGCCGATCACAAGCAGTTGCAGCGCATCCGCACGAAGCTTGCGATGGTGTTCCAGCACTTCAACCTGTGGGCGCACATGAACGTGCTCGAGAACGTGATGGAAGCGCCCGTGCACGTTCTCGGCATTTCGAAGAAGGAAGCCGAGGACCGTGCGCGCGAGTACCTGGAGAAGGTCGGTTTGCCGCCGCGTGTCGAGAAGCAGTATCCGTCGCATCTGTCGGGTGGGCAGCAGCAGCGTGTCGCGATTGCGCGCGCGCTGGCGATGCATCCGGACGTGATGCTGTTCGACGAGCCGACCTCCGCGCTCGATCCGGAGCTCGTCGGCGAAGTGCTGAAGGTGATGCAGAAGCTGGCCGAGGAAGGTCGCACGATGATCGTCGTCACGCACGAGATGGGTTTTGCGCGCAACGTGTCCAACCACGTGATGTTCCTGCATCAGGGGCGGACCGAGGAAGAGGGCGATCCGAAGGAGGTGCTGGTGCGTCCGCAGAGCGAGCGTCTGAAGCAGTTCCTGTCGGGCAGTCTCAAGTAACGCGAAGGGCGGGTTTCATACGTGGTACCGGTGTCTCGTCCAGCAGGCGCCACCCGCACGACGCAGGTGGCGATCGTTGCATTGCCGCCCGTGTCGATGTCGGGTGTGGGTCCGATCGTCGATGCGTTGAATCTTGCGAACGAGATCGACGGGCGCTTGCTGTATCGCTGGCAGGTGTGTTCGTGGGACGGGCGGCCGGTGCCGCTCGCCGGCGGTGCGCAGTGGCATGCCGATGCGGCGTTCAACGATGCGATCGCGTGCGACTGGGTGATCGTCGTGTCGGAGCGGTTTCAGCAGTTTGCCGATTACCGGTTGTTTCTCGCGAGTCTTGCGCGGGTCGGGCAGCGTACGCCGGTCGTGACCGGCATTCACCACGGCGTGTGGTGGCTCGCGATGGCCGGGCAGCTTTCCGGGTATCGCGTGAGCGTGAACTGGGAGACGTATCAGCAGTTCGCCGAGCAGTTCGAGCGGTCGATCGTCACGCAGCAGATCTTCGAGATCGATCGCGATCGGGCGACCTGTGCCGGTGGGCAGGCCACCGTTGATTTCATGCTGGCCATGATTGGCCGCGAACATGGGGCCGATCTTGCGGAGCGGATTGCCGATGCGCTCGGCGCCGGCACGCTGCGCAGCGGCGAGGAGCGGCAGCGGATTCCTTTCGTTACGGCTCCGGGGGAGCGGCATCCTCGGCTCAACGATGCGTTGATGCTCATGGAGGCTAATGTCGAGGATCCTCTCACTACCGATGAAATCGCCGGGTTGGTCGGCGTTTCGCGCCGACAACTGGAGCGGCTGTTTCGGCAGTATCTCGGGGCGATGCCTTCCAAGTATTACCTCAATCTTCGGTTGCTCAAGGCTCGGACGCAGTTGCAGCGGACCAGCAAGTCGGTCGTGCAAGTTTCTCTCGCCTGTGGGTTCTCTTCTGCTGCGCATTTTTCTAATGCTTATCGGGAGAGGTTTGGGGTTACGCCTCGGGAAGATCGGCGAGCGTGGCTCGAGAAGCAAACCGGCGGCGGCAGCGAACCTCGCGGCGGGGCGCTCGTCGAGCGCGTGAAAGATTAAGGCTCGGTTTGCGGTGCGCTCGTTTTTTGCGGTGCGCTCGCTTTTTCGTGAAGCACCTGTGATCTTGTCGGTCTATTAGCGTCGCCCCTGCGCGGGGCGGCGGTTACTTTTCTTTGTCTTGCCAAAGAAAAGTAACCAAAAGAAAGGCGCTGTGAAAACGCATGACCTCCCGGTGCCGTGGCAGCCGGAGTGGCCCTCGCCTAAGTGTCCGCGCTAGGATAGAACCCGGAGTGGTTCGAGCAATGGTTCCGACACCTCCCACTACCCAACAGAGCGGTATACCACCCGCTAGCTCCGTCCTCGCTTCGCTCGGCCGACAGGTACACCCCCTGCGCACGCCGCTCCATGCTGCCGCACCGGTCGATCGGCTTACACAATCACGATTCGTCATACATCAATAATGAATCGGTATCCTCTACGATCATTGGGCGCAGGGCGCAGGGCGCAGGGCGCAGGGCGCAGGGCAGGGTGCGTGGCCGCATGAATTGCGACTGGAGTACCTTGCAGCCGAGCGTAGCGAGGATGGAGCTAGCGGGCGGTATACCGCTCAGTTGGGTAGGGGAGGGTGTCGGAACCATTGCTCGAACCACTCCGGCTTCCTGACTGGCGCGGACACTTAGGCGGTGTCCACTCCGTTGACCACGGCACCGGGAGGTCTTGCGTTTTCACAGCGCCTTTCTTTTGGTTACTTTTCTTTGGCAAGACAAAGAAAAGTAACCGCCGCCCCGCGCAGGGGCGACGCTAATAGACCGACAAGATCACAGGTGCTTCACGAAAAAGCGAGCGCACCGCCAACCGAACCCACGCGCAAAAAAAAGACCCCCGCCCGCAAAAGGGCAAAATAAAAGCGCACTATCCGCTTCCGATAGAACCCGTCGCAATTCTGCAAGACGCTTCCCTCACCCTTACCTAAACTTGATCCTGTTGAACCCTCTTACGAAACCGAAAGGAACGACCATGACGACCTCGACCGTGACCCGCCAGACATTCGACGAAGTGATGGTGCCGGTATTCTCCCCTGCGCCGTTCGTGCCGGACCGTGCCGAGGGCTCGCGTGTGTGGGACACGGCCGGCCGCGAATACGTGGACTTCGCCTGTGGCATCGCGGTAACGTCGCTGGGCCACGGCCACCCGGAACTGCTGAAGGTCCTTGACGAACAAGGCCGCAAACTCTGGCACATCGGCAACGGCTACACGAACGAACCGGTGCTGCGCCTCGCGAAGCGCCTCGAGTCGCTGACCTTCGCCGACCGCGCTTTCTTCGCGAACTCGGGCGCGGAAGCGAACGAAGCCGCACTGAAGCTCGCGCGCCGCGTCGCGTTCGACCGCCACGGCGCCGACAAGTACGAAATCGTGTCGTTCGTCCAGTCGTTCCACGGCCGCACGTTCTTCACGGTCAGCGTCGGCGGTCAGCCGAAGTACTCCGAAGGCTTCGGCCCGGTGCCGGAAGGCATCAAGCACCTGCCGTTCAACGACATCGAAGCCGCGAAGGCCGCGATCGGCCCGCAAACCTGCGCAGTAATCGTCGAGCCGGTGCAGGGCGAAGGCGGCGTGATCCCGGCCGATCCCGCGTTCCTGAAAGCACTGCGCGAAGCGTGCGACGCCAACGACGCACTGCTGATCTTCGACGAAGTGCAAACGGGCGTCGGCCGCACCGGCCAGTTCTACGCCTACATGGACACGGGCGTCACGCCGGACATCCTCACGACCGCGAAAGCGCTCGGCAACGGCTTCCCGATCGGCGCGATGCTGACGACGAACGAACTGGCCGCGCACTTCAAGGTCGGCGTGCACGGCACGACGTACGGCGGCAACCCGCTCGCATCGGCGATCGCCGACAAGGTCGTCGAACTGATCGGCGACCCGGCACTGCTCGAAGGCGTGCGCGAACGCAGCGTGCGCCTGAAGGGCGCGCTCGAACGCATCAACGCCCGCTTCGGCATCTTCAAGGACATTCGCGGCAAGGGCCTCCTGGTCGGCGCGGAACTCACCGCCGCATTCGACGGCCGCGCGAAGGACTTCGTCACGGCCGCCGCCGAGAACGGCCTGATCATGCTGATCGCCGGCCCGAACGTGCTGCGCTTCGTCCCGTCGCTGGTGATCCCGTTCGACCTGCTCGACGAAGGCGTGAAGCGCTTCGAGAAGGCAGTCGAGCAGGTGCTCGCGGCCCAGGAAGCCACCGCGCGCTGATCGGCGCACCCACCGCAGAACAGGAACGACGATGCTATTTGTTCGCCCCGGCAAACTCACGGATCTCGATGCGCTCGCGCAAATGGCGCGCACCGCGCAGCCGGTCCTGCACTCGCTGCCGCACGACCGCGCGGCGCTCGAAGCGCGTGTGGCGCTCTCCGAGGATTCGTTTCGCGCGGACGTCGACTTCGCCGGCGAAGAATTCTATCTCTTCGTGCTCGAGGATTCGTCGACCGGCAAGCTGCTCGGCACGGCGAGCATCGTGGCCGCAGCCGGCTACTCGGAACCGTTCTACGCGTTCCGCAACGACGCACTGATCCACGCGTCGCGCGAGCTGCACGTGAACCGCAAGATCCACGCGCTCACGATGTCGCACGAGCTGACCGGCAAGAGCCGGCTCGCGGGCTTCTACGTCGATCCGTCGCTGCGCGGCGACGCGGCCGCGCACCTGATCTCGCGCGCCCGGATGATGTACATCGCCGCGAATCGCCGCCGCTTCACGCCGGAAGTGTTCACGCTGCTGCTCGGCGTGAGCGACAACACGGGCGCATCGCCGTTCTGGGAAGCGGTGGGCCGCAAGTTCTTCGGCCGCGATTTCACCGATGTCGATATCGCATCGGGCGGCCGCAGCCGCACGTTCATCGCGGAAGTGATGCCGGCCTACCCGCTCTACGTGCCGCTGCTGCCGGAAGCCGCGCAGCGCGTGCTCGGCGAGCCGAACGAAACGGCGCTGCTCGCCTACGACATCCACCTCGAGGAAGGCTTCGAGCCTGACCGCTTCGTCGACATCTTCGACGCGGGCCCGGTGCTGACCGCACAGGTCGACCGCACGTCGTGCGTGAAGCACGGCGCGGAGCGCACGGTGCGCGAAGCCGCGCGCCAGCAGGGCGACGTGGCGTACATGGTGTCGAGCGGCAGCGGCGAATCGTTCCGCTGCGTGCTGGCCGACCTGCCGGGCGACACGGCTGACGCGCGGGGCGCCGATGCGCCGCTGGCGGCCGACGTGCGCGCGGCACTGGATGTGAAGGATGGCGATGTCGTGCGCTGCGTGCCGCTGCACCGCCGCGACGATGAAGAATTGAAGGGAGACGTAGCATGATCGTCGTTCGGGTCGTACAAACGGGCGACGTCGACGCGCTCGTGTCGCTCGCGAAGGAAACCGGGCCGGGCCTGACTACGTTCAAGCCCGACCGCGACGCGCTCGCGGCGCGCATCGAACGCTCGCGCCGCACGCTCGAAGGCCGGGCCGCGCCGGGCGAAGCCGGCTACTTCTTCGTGATGGAAGAATCGACGACGGGCGACATCGCCGGCGTGTGCGGGATCGAGACGCAGGTCGGCCTCGAACAGCCGTTCTACAACTATCGCGTGAGCACGGTCGTGCACGCGAGCCAGGAACTCGGCGTGTGGACACGGATGTCCGCGCTGAACATCTCGCACGACCTGACGGGCTACGCGGAAGTGTGCTCGCTGTTCCTGAGCCCGCGCTATCGCACGGGCGGCGTCGGCGGGCTGCTGTCGCGCTCGCGCTTCATGTTCATCGCGCAGTTCCGCGAGCGCTTCCCGGAACGCATCTGCGCGGAACTGCGCGGCCACTTCGACGAAGACGGCACGTCGCCGTTCTGGCGCGCAGTCGGTTCGCACTTCTACCAGATCGATTTCAACGCGGCGGACTACCTGAGCTCGCACGGCCGCAAGTCGTTCCTCGCGGAACTGATGCCGCGCTACCCGGTGTACGTCGACCTGCTGCCGCAGGACGCGCAGGACGCGGTCGGCCTCACGCACCGCGACACGCTGCCGGCCCGCAAGATGCTCGAAGCGGAAGGGCTGCGCTACCAGAACCACGTCGACATCTTCGACGCGGGCCCGGTGCTCGAATGCCATATCAACGACTTGCGCACGGTGCGCGAGAGCGTCGTCGTGCCGGTCGCGATCGGCGTGCCGGATGCAAGCGATAACGCGCGGGGCGGCCATCCGCCGAAGTCGCTCGTGTCGAACACGTCGCTGAACGATTTCCGCGTCGGCGTCGCGCCGGGCGTGGTCGCAAACGGTTCGTTCGTGCTGTCGGCCGACGATGCCGTCGCGCTCGACGTGAAGGCCGGCGATCCGGTCCGCGTGCTGCCGCTCAAAGTCAAACAGGGATAAACGAATCATGACGGAACTCTTCATCGACGGCGCCTGGGTCGCAGGCTCGGGCCCCGCATTCGCTTCGCGCAACCCCGGCACCGACGAAATCGCTTGGCAGGGCGGCAGCGCATCGGCGGCCGACGTCGACCGCGCGGTCGCGAGCGCACGCCGCGCATTCGCCAGCTGGTCGGCACTCGACTTCCAAGCGCGCTGCGAGATCGTCAAGCGCTTCGCGGCGCTGCTCACCGAACGCAAGGAAGCAATCGCTACCGCGATCGGCCGCGAAACGGGCAAGCCGCTGTGGGAAGCGCGCACCGAAGTCGCGGCGATGGCCGCGAAGGTCGGCATCTCGATCCAGGCGTATCAGGAACGCACCGGCGAGAAGCGCCAGGACATGGCCGACGGCGTCGCGGTGCTGCGCCATCGGCCGCACGGTGTCGTGGCCGTGTTCGGCCCGTACAACTTCCCCGGCCACTTGCCGAACGGTCATATCGTGCCTGCGCTGATCGCCGGCAACACGGTCGTGTTCAAGCCGTCGGAGCTCGCACCGGGCGTCGCGCGCGCGACGGTCGAGGTGTGGCAGGCAGCCGGGCTCCCGGCGGGCGTGCTGAACCTCGTGCAGGGCGAGAAGGACACCGGCATCGCGCTGGCCAATCATCGCCAGATCGACGGGCTGTTCTTCACCGGCAGCTCGGACACCGGCACGCTGCTGCACAAGCAGTTCGGCGGCCGTCCGGAGATCGTGCTCGCGCTCGAGATGGGCGGCAACAACCCGCTCGTGATCGGCGAAGTCGAGGACATCGACGCGGCCGTGCATCACACGATCCAGTCGGCGTTCCTGTCGGCCGGCCAGCGCTGCACGTGTGCGCGCCGCATCTTCGTGCCGCAGGGCGCGTTCGGCGACCGCTTCCTCGCGCGCTTCGTCGACGTCACGTCGAAGATCACGGCCGACGTGTTCGATGCCGATCCGCAACCGTTCATGGGCGCGGTGATCTCGGCACGCGCGGCCGCGAAGCTGGTCGATGCGCAGTCGCGCCTGATCGAGCAGGGCGCGAAGCCGATCATCGCGATGACGCAGCGCGACCCGCGCCTCGGTTTCGTGAACGCATCGATCATCGACGTGACGGGCGTCGCGAACCTGCCGGACGAAGAGCACTTCGGCCCGCTCGCACAGATCGTCCGCTACGCGACGTTCGACGAAGCGATCGAGCGCGCGAATGACACGGCGTTCGGCCTGTCGGCCGGGCTGCTCGCCGACGACGAGAACGCCTGGACGCACTTCCGCCGCACGATCCGCGCCGGGATCGTCAACTGGAACCGCCCGACCAACGGCGCATCGTCCGCCGCGCCGTTCGGCGGCACGGGCCGCTCGGGCAATCATCGCCCCAGCGCGTACTACGCGGCCGACTATTGCGCGTATCCGATGGCGTCGGTGGAAAGCACCCAACTGACCTTGCCCGCGAGCCTGTCGCCGGGCCTGCATTTCTGATCGAGGGAACGACGATGAACGCACAAGAAGCCAATTTCGACGGGCTCGTCGGCCCGACCCACAACTACGCCGGGCTGTCGTTCGGCAACGTGGCGTCGCTGAACAACGAGAAGTCGGCCGCGAACCCGAAGGCCGCGGCGAAGCAGGGGCTGCGCAAGATGAAGCAGCTCGCGGATCTCGGTTTCGCGCAAGGCGTGCTGCCGCCGCAGGAGCGCCCGTCGCTGCGCCTGTTGCGCGAACTCGGCTTCTCCGGCAAGGATGCCGACGTGATCGCGAAGGCCGCGAAACAGGCGCCCGAACTGCTCGCCGCCGCGAGCTCGGCGTCGGCGATGTGGACCGCGAACGCGGCCACCGTCAGCCCGTCGGCCGACACGAGCGACGGCCGCGTGCACTTCACGCCGGCCAACCTGTGCAGCAAGCTGCATCGTGCGATCGAGCACGAAGCGACGCGCCGCACGCTGTCGACGCTGTTTGCCGACCCCGCCCACTTCGCGGTGCACGAGGCGCTGACGGGCACGCCGGCGCTGGGCGACGAAGGCGCGGCGAACCATACGCGTTTTTGCGCCGAATACGGCCAGCCGGGCGTCGAGTTCTTCGTGTACGGCCGCTCGGAATATCGCCGCGGCCCGGAGCCGAAGCGCTTCCCGGCACGCCAGACCTTCGAGGCGAGCCGCGCGGTCGCACAGCGCCACGGGTTGGCCGACGCGGCGACGGTCTACGCGCAGCAGGATCCGGACGTGATCGATGCGGGCGTGTTCCACAACGACGTGATTTCGGTCGGCAACCGCGACACGCTGTTCACGCACGAGCGCGCGTTCGTCAACAAGCAGGCGATCTACGACACGCTGACGGCGACGCTCGATGCGCGCGGCGCGCGGCTGAACGTGATCGAGGTGCCCGATGCGGCCGTGAGCGTGAACGATGCGGTCACGTCGTATCTGTTCAACAGCCAGCTGCTGTCGCGCGCCGACGGCTCGCAGGTGCTCGTCGTGCCGCAGGAATGCCGCGAGAATGCGAACGTCGCGGCCTATCTCGATCAGCTCGCGAGCGGCAACGGCCCGATCCGCGACGTGCTCGTGTTCGACTTGCGCGAAAGCATGAAGAACGGCGGCGGCCCCGCGTGCCTGCGCCTGCGTGTCGTGCTGAACGACGCGGAGCGCGCGGCCGTCACGTCGAACGTGTGGATGAACGACACGCTGTTCGCGTCGCTCGACGCGTGGATCGAAAAGCACTACCGCGATCGCCTTGCCCCCGAAGATCTCGCGGATCCGACGCTGCTCGACGAATCGCGCACGGCGCTCGACGAACTCACGCAGATCCTGCGCGTCGGGTCGCTATATGACTTCCAGCGCTGAGCACGGCATGTCGGCGAACGCGTTGCTCGACGACTTCCTCGCGTTCACGCTCGAGGGTGGCGCGCCGCCCGAGAAGGACGGCGCGTGCGCGGGCGGCGCGGTGCGCTGGCACTGGCTCGGCGATGGGCTGCTGACGCTGGAGCCGGCTGCGGGTGACACTGCTGGCGATACGGCGCGTGCGAGCGTGCTCGTCTCGGCCGGCGTGCACGGCGACGAGACCGCGCCGATCGAGCTGCTGTCGATGCTCGTGCGCGATCTCGCGTCGGGTGCGCTGTCGCTCGCGTGCCGGCTCTTCGTCGTGCTCGGCAACGTGCCGGCGATGCGCGCGGGCGAACGCTATCTCGACGACGACCTGAATCGTCTGTTCAGCGGTCGTCACGCGCAGGTGCCCGCGAGCCGCGAAGCGCCGCGTGCGGTGCAGCTGGAAACGGCGGCTGCCGCATTCTTCGCGGCCGCGCCGGCAGGCAGCGCACGCTGGCACATCGACATGCACACGGCGATTCGCGCATCGGTGTTCGAGCAGTTCGCGCTGCTGCCGCACACGGGCACGCCGCCGACGCGCACGATGATCGAATGGCTCGGCGACGCGCGCATCGCGGCCGTGCTGCTGCATACGGCGAAGGGCAACACGTATTCGCATTTCACGGCCGAGTATTGCGGCGCGCTCGCATGCACGCTCGAGCTCGGCAAGGTGCGGCCGTTCGGCCAGAACGACCTGTCGCGCTTCGCGCCGGCCGACCGCGCGGTGCGCAAGCTCGTGGCGGGTGTGCCGGCGGATGCCGACGCCAGGGGCGGCCATCCGCGGGGCGGCCATCCGCCGTTGCCGCGCGTGTTCACCGTGATCGACCAGATCACGAAGCAGAGCGACGCGCTCCAGCTGTTCGTCGCGGCCGACGTCGCGAACTTCACCGCGTTCGCGCGCGGCACGGTACTCGCGCAGGACGGCGACTATCGCTACACGGTGAAGCACGACGAGGAACGCATCGTGTTTCCGAACCCGACCGTGAAGCCGGGTTTGCGCGCGGGCCTGCTCGTGATCGATACGACGCGCGACACGCTGGCCGCACTCGTCTGATCGATGAGCCGCTGAGCGGGCCGCGGCGGCTCGCTCGACCGCGTCGTCCCGCAGTCCATTCATTTTTGAGATGAAGCCCGCACGCCGCGCAGACGGCGCGCCCGTCGCGCTTGCATATTTGCGACACCGTCTTGCAAGTTCGACGGAGTCGCGCGGCGGCCGCCGTGCACGCAGCGCAGCATCGTGTATCGGCGGGCGCTTTGCCGTATCGGGCCGCATGGATTGGTACAATCGCGGCCTTGCGGCTGTTGCGCCGCATCAAGGTGCGGCATCGGCGTTGTCGTTGTCATTCGACCCTGCAATGATGCATGCGCCCGTAGTTCCGGAACATTCGAGTATCGAGGAGAACAGTGATGAAGTTGGATTGGCGTAAAGTGGCCGCGCACGCGGTAGTGGCGGCATCGGCCGTGGCGGCAGGCAGCGCGATGGCTGCGGATCTGAAGGAGATCCGGTTCGGCGTCGAGGCCTCGTACGCGCCGTTCGAATACAAGACGCCCGACGGCAAGCTGACCGGCTTCGACATCGACATCGGCAACGCGGTGTGCGCGAAGCTGAAGACGAAGTGCGTGTGGGTCGAGAATGACTTCGACGGCCTGATCCCGGCGCTGCAGGCGCGCAAGTTCGACGCGATCAACTCGGACATGACGATCACCGACCAGCGCAAGCACGCGATCGCGTTCACCGATCCGATCTACACGATCCCGAACCAGCTGATCGCGAAGCAGGGTAGCGGCATGCAGCCGACGCCGCAGTCGCTGAAGGGCAAGCGGGTTGGCGTGCTGCAGGGCACGATCCAGGAAGCGTACGCGAAGAAGAAGTGGGCGCCGGCAGGCGTCGAAGTCGTGCCGTACCAGACGCAGGACCTGGCCTACGCCGATCTGAAGTCGGGCCGTCTCGACGCGACGTTCCAGGATTCGGAAGCGGGCTCGAAGGGCTTCCTGTCGAAGCCGCAAGGCCAGGGCTTCGGGTTCGCCGGCGGCACGGTCAGCGATGCGGAGATCCTCGGCTCGGGCGTCGGTTTCGGCCTGCGCAAGAACGACGCGGCGCTGAAGACCGCGCTCGATCAGGCGCTGAAGGAACTGAAGGCCGACGGCACGATCGACACCCTCGCGAAGAAGTATTTCAGCGTGCCCGTGACGCTCAAGTAAGCGCTTCGCTCGATCGCATGATGTAAAAAAACCGGCCGCTTTTGCGGCCGGTTTGCTTTTGGGGCTGGCTGTTCGAGGTTGCCGATGCCGGCGGCGGCCGACGTTACGACGGGAAGAAGCGGGCCAGCTCGCGCGCGAGCTCGTTGAGCACGCCCATTTCCTTCTGCGTGATCTTGCGCGCGGGCTGCGCGCCGGCCCAGTCGCCGTACAGCAGCGCGACGGTCGTCGTGCCCACGCGCACCGGCAGCAGCACGAACGCGCGCGTATCGGGCAGCGCGTCGAGATACCACGCGGGCAGGCGCTTCACCATCTTCGGTTCCTGCGCCTGCTCGATGAAGATGCCGACCGAGTTGGTGATCGCGAGATGGAAGACGTCCGGCTCGAAGCGCTCGTCGAAGCGCAGCCGTTCGAGCGCGGCATCGACGTCGGGGCCGAAGCCGAGACGCGCGGCGAACGTGCCGTCGGCACGGCGCACGAACATCACGGTGCGCGTGAACGCGAGGCCCGCGAGCAGGCTTTCCGATGCGAGCGCGAGCACCGGCGTCAGCACGTGTTCGGACGGCAGCGCGCGCAAGTCCGCGAGGCCCGCTTCGAGGCACGCCTCGGGTTCGGCCTGCGCCCGCGCGATTGCATCGGCGTTCGCGCGCAGCTCGACGATGTCGCGCATCATGGTGTCGCTGGCTTCCTCGCGCGCGAGCCGGTCGGCGATCTCGACGAGCGCGCTGGATTCGATTTGCAGCTCGGTGCCGTACGCCTGCGCGAGCACCGCGATGCGGGCGTCGCGCTGCGGGCTCTCGGGCATCGCGAGCGCGCTGGCGACGTCGGTCGAGCAGCGGCTCACCGCGCGCAGCCAGCGGACGTGTTCGCCGTCGTCGTCCGACACGTCCGCGATGCGCCGGCGCTGGGCGCGTGCGTCGCTTTCGTCATCGTTGCCGACGAGCTCGGTGTGCGCCGCCTGATCGGCGTCGTCGGCCATCCCGGCGCGGATCACGTCGGGCAGCCGCCAGTTCGCGGCGGCCTCGAGGCCGAGCGCTTCGAAACCGACGCCCAGCACGTCGACGCATGCGGCCGCTTCGTCGCCGTTCAGCTCGGCCGCGCGGCGGCGGATGCGATCCCACTCGCTGTCGAGATAGCAGACCACGAGCAGCTTGCCGACCTGGCGCATCAGCGTGCAGACGACGGCTTCCTCGCCGCCGCGCAACTGCGCATGCTCGGTCAGCTTGCGGGCGACGCAGCCGGACAGCAGCGCGCGGTTCAGCTCGAGCTTCGCGTCGATGCGGCGCGGCGTGCTGTGGTGGAAATGGTCGACGAGCTTCAGCCCGACCACGAGATGGCCGACCGTGTCCATGCCGAGCACCATCAGCGCGCGCGTGACGGTCGTGATGTTGCCGCCGAACGCCATGTACATCGCGGAATTCGCGAGCCGCAGCACCTTGTGCGTGAGCGCGAAGTCCGACAGCACGACGCGCACGAGCGCGGTGAAGTCGAGATCGTCGTTCTTCATCGCGGCCATGGTCGTGCGCAGCGATTCCGACAGCAGCGGGAAATCGCCCCGTTCGTTCATCCGGGCCCACAGCTTGTCGAGCAGCGCCGTGCGGGGCAGGTGTTCGGTGATTGACATACGGATCTGTTCGGTTCGTCGGGTATCAGGCAGCGTGCAGACGCAGTTGTTGCGCCTCGAAGCGCCGCGCGAGTTCCTCGGACGGCAGGGCCTGGCAGACGAGCCAGCCCTGGATGTGGTTGCAGCCCATCTCGGTCAGCAGTGCGCGCTGCGCCTCCGTCTCGACGCCTTCCGCGACGAGTTCGAGGTCGAGCGTCTGTGCGAGCCCGACCACCGCCGACACGATCGCGCGATCGTTGCGCGAGGTCAGCAGGTTCTCGACGAAGCTGCGGTCGATCTTCAGCTTCGCGAGCGGGAAGCGCTGCAGGTACGCGAGGCTCGAATAGCCGGTGCCGAAATCGTCGATCGCGAAGCGGATGCCCATCTCGGTCAGCTCTTCGAGCAGCCCTTTCGCCTTCGCGGGATCGTGCATCAGCAGGCTTTCGGTGATCTCCAGCACGATGCGGCGCGGATCGATGCCCGTCAGCGTCATCGCGTCGCGCACGCTCTGCGTGAAACGCGGGTCGCGGAACTGCTGCGGCGACACGTTGACCGCCACGTACTGCAGCGCGAGCCCCTGGCGGTCCCATGCGACGAGCTGCATGCACGCGGCCTTGAGCACCCAGTTGCCGAGGTAGTTGATCAGGCCGATCGATTCGGCGAGCGGGATGAAGGTCGCGGGCGGCACGAGCCCGTGCACCGGATGGCGCCAGCGGATCAGCGCCTCGACGCCGACCACCGCGCCCGACTGGCTGCGCGTGATCGGCTGGAAATGGAGCGAGAACTCGCCGTTGCGCACGCCGTCGTACAGGTCGGCTTCGAGCTTGAGCCGCTCGGCGTCGGCCGGATCGTCGACGGGCGCATGAAACGCGAGCGCATTGCCGCCCGACGCCTTCGCCTGCGCGAGCGCGTGGTCGGCGCGGCGCAGCAGCGGGCTGTGGTGTTGCGCGCGGTGCGGCGCGGTACGCTCGTCGGGGTAGAGCGCGATGCCGATGCTCGCCGACAGGTGCACGGTTTGTCCCTGGTACACGTACGGTTCGCGCACCGCGGCCTGCAGCCGGCGCGCGAGCGCCTCCGCCGCGTCGCCGCCGCGCGAGCGGTCCGATGCGGTGAACACGACGGCGAACTTGTCGCTCGCGACGCGCGCGAGCTGTTCGCCGGCCGTGACGAGCGCCTGCAGCCGCTGCGCGGTTTCGCGCAGCAGCGCGTCGCCGGCGTCGTAGCCGAGCGCGCGGTTGATGCGTTGATAGTCGTCGAGATCGAGCAGCAGCAGCGCCGCGCAGGTGCCGGCCTCGTCGGCGGCCTGCTGCGCGCGCATCAGCGCGGGCACGAGCGCGGACAGATTGTCGAGCCCCGTCATCGAGTCGTGGTGCATTTCATACGTGAGGCGCGCCTCGAGCGCGCGCCAGGCCGACACGTCGAATGCCGCGATCGCGAAGCCGTCGACGCCGTGGTGGCGGCTCTTGAACGCGCGGACTTCGACGTCGAGCGGGTAGGTGAGCGACTTCACGATGCACATCGTCGCCTTCTCGACCTGGCCGGAACGCGCGGCGCGCGCGAGCAGGCCTTCGAGCGTCGCGGTATCCTGTTCCGCGATCAGGTCGCGCAGCGTCAGCGTGTGCAGGTAGTCGCGGTGATAACCGATGAAGCGCAGGCTCGCGTCGGACACGTACAGAAAGCGCAGCTCGCGGTCGACATGGGCGAGGAAGTCCACCGTGCCGACCGTCTGTTCCAGCCAGTCGCGCACGGTGTCGTCGCGGCGCGGCGTGCCGGCGCGAGCAGGCATCAGCGCACCGCCCGACCACGCGAAGCGGCGCAGCGTATGCAAGGCGCTGCGCCAGGAGCCCTTGCGTGGCCTCTGTTTCCTGTTGGCTTCCATGTGTCTCGCTGACGTGAAGGGCTGGAACCGGTTGTCCGGAAGGAATAACGGCAGACTGCGCGGAATCTTTAACCGCCTGGTTGCGGCTTGCGCCGCCGCCGGGTCGGGTGGTACCGGGTGACGTTCGACACGCGAACGGCAGGATGGCCTGCATCGAGGCTGACTTTATAAGAAATGAGGACGCAGATGAAGCGAAAACTATTGGTGGGCGCCTCGGCGGCGCTGCTCGTGGCCGGTCATGCGCTGGTCGCGCACGCGCAACTGAAACCGGGCGACGCCGCGCCCGACTTCACGACCCAGGCGTCGCTGGGCGGCAAGACCTACACGTACTCGCTCGCCGATGCGCTGAAGCACGGGCCGGTCGTGCTGTATTTCTACCCGGCCGCATTCACGAAGGGTTGCACGATCGAGGCGCATGCGTTCGCCGATGCGGTCGATCGTTACAAGGCTTACGGCGCGACCGTGATCGGCGTGTCCGCGGACAACATCGACACGCTGACCAAGTTCTCGGTGAGCGAGTGCCGCAGCAAGTTCCCGGTCGCGGCCGACCCGGACGCGAAGATCATCCGCGAATACGACGCGAAGCTGCCCGCGCTCGATCGCGCGAACCGCGTGTCCTACGTGATTTCGCCGGAAGGGAAGGTGATCTACGAATACACGAGCCTGTCGCCGGACAAGCACGTCGAGAACACGCTCGGCGCGGTGAAGGCATGGGCCGACGCGCATCCGAAGCAGTAAGCGGCGCCCAGCCGAGCGGGCGTCGAACCCGGCGGCCCGCCTCGCGCGCCGCCGGGTAATGCACCGCATCGCGCCGCCATGCGGCGGCGCGGGTGGGTGTTACGCGCGCAACGCCTGCTCGATCGGCACGCTGCCGCCGACGAAGCCGATCACCTTGCGCGAGATGCCAAGCTTGATCGCCTCGATCGCAGCCCACGCGACATCCTGGCGCGAGACGGGCGGCGCCGCGTCGAGCGGCTCCTCGGTCAGCGCGATCTTGCCGACGCCCGGGCGGTCCGCGAGCGGGCCGGGGCGCAGGATCACGTAGTCGATGCCCGACGCGATCACGCGCTCGTCGCCTTCGCGTTTCATCTGGGAATAATGGCGCAGCGCGCCGCTGCGCTCGGGCCAGTACGCGCTCAGCGAACTGATCACGACCAGCTTCTGCACGTTGTAGGCGAGCGCATGCTCGGCGGTGCGCGCGACCGCATCGCGGTCGATCTGCTCCTCTTCGACGGCGCCTTCCGACTCGGCCGAGCCGGCCGCGTAGATCACGTGCGTGATGCCGTGGAACGCGTGCGAGAAATCGCCCGTCAGGTCGGCCTCGACCACCTTCGCGCCCGGCAGCGCATAGCCGTGCCGGCGCACCAGCGCAGTCAGCTCGAATTCCGACTGCTTGAGCAGCAGATCCGCGCACGCGTGGCCGGTGCGGCCGGTGGCGCCAATCAGCAGTACCTTCGTCGTCATGAAAGCGCTCCTTGGTCGATGCGTCATCCTTCCAGATAGGGACGGACGACTGATACTCAAGTGTATGTCGATTTGGGCGGACAGCGCGCAGGTATTAAGGGCCGCACCCGATGCGGCCGGTCAGTGTGGCTCGACGGGGCCCGCCGTTGCACCGTCCCCGCGCACGGATGATTGCGGGATCGACCCGCCGACCGGCTATCATGTGCGCGATGCATTTTTCGCCGCTCGTGAAGGCAACGCGGCGACCAACCGGTTGGAGTACACATGGCATTACCCCTGGACAACATCAGCATGGCCGTGTTCTGCGACTTCGAGAACGTCGCGCTCGGCGTGCGCGACGCGAAGTACGAGAAATTCGACATCAAGCCCGTGCTGGAGCGCCTGCTGTTGAAGGGCAGCATCGTCGTGAAGAAGGCCTATTGCGACTGGGAGCGCTACAAGGGCTTCAAGGCGTCGATGCACGAGGCGAGCTTCGAGCTGATCGAGATCCCGCACGTGCGCCAGTCGGGCAAGAATTCGGCCGACATCCGGCTCGTGGTCGACGCGCTCGATCTCTGCTACACGAAGTCGCACGTCGATACGTTCGTGATCATCAGCGGCGACTCGGATTTCTCGCCGCTCGTGTCGAAGCTGCGCGAGAACGCGAAGAAGGTGATCGGCGTCGGCGTGAAGAAGTCGACGTCGGACCTGCTGGTCGCGAACTGCGACGAATTCATTTTCTACGACGATCTGGTGCGCGAGCAGCAGCGCGCGCTGGCCAAGCGCGAACAGCAGCGCACCGGCAACGGCGGCGCGAAGCGGCCCGACGAACCGTCGCGCAAGCCCGAGATCGAAGCACGCCGGACCGAGGCGATCGCGCTGGCGGTCGAGACATTCGATGCGCTCGCGTCGGAGCGCGACGACGTCGGCAAGATCTGGGCGTCGGTGCTCAAGAGCGCGATCAAGCGCCGCAAGCCGGATTTCAACGAGTCGTATTACGGTTTCCGCGCGTTCGGCAACCTGCTCGACGAAGCGCAGGCGCGCGGCCTGCTCGAAGTGGGGCGCGACGACAAGTCCGGCGCGTTCGTGTCGCGGCCGCGCCACGCGGCAGCAGCGGAACAGGTGTCGGCCGCGCGCGACACGGCTGGCGGCCATCACGGACAGGGCGCGCGTCATGCGGAGCCGGCGTCGGCGCCGGCCGCGCGCGAGCCGCGGCGTCGCGGCCAGCGGGGCCACGCGGCCGCGGCCGTGCAGGAAAGCGAACACGTCGACGCGCAGGAAACGGCCGTGATCGACGTGACGACCGAAACGGCGAACGTGCGCGCGGAAGCGGTTGAGGCGGCCGAAGCGGCTGGCGCGGTTGAAGCGCCCGACGCGGTCGAGGCGACGGACACCCACGGCGATGCGAAGGACGGCCGCAAGCGCGCTCGCAATAGCGCGGCGAAGAAGGCCGGCGTGAAGAAGGGCGGAGATGCGAAGGGTGCCGGCCGTCATGCGGCGGCGAAGCCGGACGATGCAGCGCACGGCGGCGCGAAGCACGGCAGCGACAAGCATGCGGACACCAAGCATGCGGAAGCGACGCATCGCGACGCCGAGCACAGCGACGATCGCCACCCCGCGGCGCAGCACGTGACGCCGTCGGCCGGCGAGTTCGCCGGGTCGGGCGCAGCCGCGCAGCCGTCGCATGAAGCTGCGCCGGTCGAATCGGCCGTTGAATCGGCACGTGCATCGGGTGGTGAAGCGGCCCGGGAATCGACCGGCGACGCGCCAGCCGATGCCAAGCCGAAGAAGCCGACCCGCAAGACGGCCACGCGCGCGCGCCGTCCGCGCAAGACGGCGGCGGCCGCCGAATAACGGCGGCTGGCCGGGCGGTGCCCGACTCGGGGCGCCGCCCGCGCCGAAGCGCCGGCCGGTGCAATGCCGGCCGACGCGCCGTTATCCGTTCAGCGCGTACGGGCGCGTCATCACTTCGAGGAAATGACCGTCCGGATCGTCGAAATACACGCCGCGACCGCCGTTGTGGCGGTAGATATCATCAGGCTGTCGCTTCGCCGGATCGGCCCAGTGCGGCAGGCCCCGCTCGCGAATCCGCGCGTACACGCGATCGAAGCCCGCTTCGTCGGTCAGGAACGCGTAGTGTTGCGCCGCGATCTCCGCGTCCTTTTCGTAGAAGTCGAGCGACACGCCGTTGTCGAGCTGGACGACCAGCATCGCGCCGAACGGCGTCGGCGGCGGCAGTTCCAGCAACTCGATGAGAAAGCGGCTCGACGCGTGCTTGTCGCGGCACCAGACGATCGTATGGTTCAGCTGGACATTCATGGCGGGTCCCCGGGAACGGGCGCGAGGTTGCGCATGGACACACGATAGCGGATCGTCGCCGGCGTGCAAGCCAGGTGCGCTGCAAACGCGGCGCCCGAGCGCGATTCGTCGGCTGAAACGATCTGGACGATCGGCTACTTCTTCGGCAGCAAAGGTCATTGGCGCGGCTTTTTGCGCCGCGAAGATACAGGATCTGTACGACCTCGCACGACATGGATGACGACGCGGCGCGCTATCGGGTGCCGGCGCTTGCCCGCGGGCCAGCGATACTCGAAGCGGTCGCGGCAGGGCAGCCGCTCGCGACCGCCGCCGCGCTCGCGACCCGGCTCGGCGCGCCGCGCCCGTCCGGTGCCGCCCGGCTGGGACCGGGAGCATAGAGCGCACCCCCCGCCGCCCCGTATCCGGCCGCCTGCCGTTACTCGCCGGCCACCGCCGGGCCGCCCGAATTGCCGCGGCGGTTGCGGCGCTTCTCGCTCCACACGCGCAGGCGGTCCATGTACAGATAGACGACCGGCGTCGTATAGAGCGTCAGCACCTGCGACATGACCAGGCCGCCCGCGATCGCGATCCCGAGCGGCGCGCGCAGCTCGGCGCCGTCGCCGTGACCGAACGCGAGCGGCAGCGCGCCGAGGAGCGCCGCCATCGTCGTCATCATGATCGGCCGGAAGCGCAGCAGGCACGCCTCGTGGATCGCTTCGAGCGACGACTTGTGGCCGTTGCGCGTCTGGTCGATCGCGAAGTCGACCATCATGATCGCGTTCTTCTTCACGATACCGATCAACAGGATCACGCCGATCAGCGCGATGATGCTGAACTCGGTCTTGAACAGCAGCAGCGCGAGCAGCGCACCGACGCCGGCCGACGGCAGCGTCGACAGGATCGTGATCGGGTGGATGTAGCTCTCGTACAGGATCCCGAGCACGATGTAGACGGCCAGCAGCGCCGCGAGGATCAGGATCGGCTGGTTGTTCAGCGACTGCTGGAACGCCTGCGCGGTGCCCTGGAAGCTGCCGACGATCGTCGGCGGCACGCCGATCTGCGCCATCGTCTGATAGATGATCTGGGTCGCCTGCGACAGCGACACGCCCGGCGGCAGGTTGAACGAGATCGTCGTCGCGACGAACAGCCCCTGATGGTTGACCGACAGCGGCGTCGTGCTCGGCCCGAACGTCGCGATCGCCGACAGCGGGATCATGGTCGACTTCGACGTCGACACCGATGCGCCCGCCGACGCGCTCGACTTGCCGCTCGACGCGATCGAGTTCAGCGCCTGGTTGCGCGCGGAATCGGATGCGATCGCCGCGGCGCTGGTGGCGGCCGTGCCGGCGCTCGACCGGCCGGCCGACGTCGCGACGAAGGTGCCGGCGGCGGCATTGGTGGTCTGCGAGCCGTTCGCGCTGCCGCCCGACGTGCTGATCCATACCTGGTTCAGCATCTGCGGGCTCTGCCAGTATTGCGGCGCGACTTCCATCACGACGTGGTACTGGTTCAGCGGGTTGTAGATCGTCGAGACCTGGCGCTGGCCGAACGCGTCGTACAGTGTGTTGTCGATCTGCGAGGGCTTGATGCCGAACCGCGCGGCGGTCGCGCGGTCGATCGTCACCATCGCCTCCATGCCGCCTTGCTGCTGGTCGGAGTTCACGTCGGTCAGCTCGGGGCGCTTTTGCAGCGCCTCGGTCAGCAGCGGCCCCCATTTGTACAGATCGGCCGTCGAATCGCCGAGCAGCGTGAACTGATACTGCGCGTTGCTCTGCCGGCCGCCCACGCGAATGTCCTGCGCGGCCTGCAGGAACGTGCTCGCGCCCGCGACGTCCGCCAGCGGCCTGCGCAGCTGCTGGATCACCTGGTCGGCGGACAGCTTGCGCTGCGTACGATCCTTCAGCATCACGAACATGAAGCCGGAGTTGGTCTGCGTGCCGCCGGTGAAGCCCGCGACGCTCTGCACGTTCGGGTTGGCCTGCACGATCCGCATCATCTCGGAGAACTTCTGCTTCATCGCCTGGAACGACGTGGACTGGTCGGCCCGAATGCCGCCGATCATCAGCCCGGTGTCCTGCTGCGGGAAAAAGCCCTTCGGCACGACGATATACAGGTAGACGTTCAGCCCGATCGTCGCGAACAGGATCAGCAGGATCAGCAGCGGCCGGCGCAGCGCCCACGACAGCGAGCGCTCGTAGCCGCGCTGCATCCGCGCGAAGCCGCGCTCGAGGAAGCGGCCGAAGCGGCCTTCGTGCTCGGCCTCGTGCGGCTCGCGCAGCAGGCGCGCGCACATCATCGGCGTGACCGTGAGCGACACCGCGAGCGACACGGCGATCGCGAGCGACAGCGTCAGCGCGAACTCGCGGAACAGGCGCCCGACGATGCCGCCCATCAGCAGGATCGGCAGGAACACCGCGACGAGCGAAATGCTCATCGACAGCACGGTGAAGCCGACCTCGCGCGCGCCGTCGAACGCGGCCTGCATCCTCGGCTTGCCGTTCTCGATGTGGCGCGTGATGTTCTCGAGCACGACGATCGCATCGTCGACGACGAAGCCGGTCGCAACGATCAGCGCCATCAGCGACAGGTTGTCGATCGAGAAGCCGAGCAGGTACATCGCGCCGAACGTGCCGATGATCGAGATCGGCACCGCGACGCTCGGGATCAGCGTCGCGCGCCAGTTGCGCAGGAACAGGAACACCACCATCACGACCAGGCTGACCGCGATCAGCAGCGTGCGCTCGGTGTCCTTCAGCGACGCGCGGATCGTGGTCGAGCGGTCGAGCACCGGCGTGACCGTGATGTCGGCCGGCAGCGACGCGGTGAGCTGCGGCAGCGCCGCGCGCACGCGGTCGATCGTCTCGATGATGTTGGCGCCCGGCGAACGGTAGAGGATCACGAGCACCGCGCGCTTGCCGTTCGACAGGCCGAGGTTGCGCAGGTCCTCGACCGAGTCGACGACGTCGGACAGATCCGACAGCCGCACGGCCGAACCGTTGCGGTACGCGACGACGAGGTCGCGGTATTGCGACGCCTGGGACGCCTGGTCGTTCGTATAGAGCTGGTAGCGCTGCGGGCCGAATTCGATCGCGCCCTTCGGCGCATTCGCGTTCGCGGAAGCCAGTGCCGCGCGCACGTCCTCGAGGCCGATCCCGTAGTGGAACAGCGCCTGCGGCTGCAGCTCGACGCGCACGGCCGGGTTCGCGGAGCCGCTCACCGACACCTGGCCGATCCCGTCGATCTGCGACAGCGACTGCTGCAGCACCGTCGACGCGGCGTCGTACAGCTTCGCGGGCGACGACGTTTCCGACGTGAGCGACACGATCATGATCGGCGAATCGGCCGGGTTGACCTTGCGGTACGTCGGGTTGCTCTTCAGCGATGCGGGCAGGTCGGCGCGCGCGGCGTTGATTGCCGCCTGCACGTCGCGCGCGGCGCCGTCGATGTCGCGGTTCAGCCCGAACTGCAGGATGATCCGCGCGTTGCCGACGGTGCTGGTCGACGTCATTTCGCTGACGTCGGCGATCGAGCCGAGGTGCCGCTCGAGCGGGCTCGTCACGCTGGTCGCGACCGTCTCCGGGCTCGCGCCGGGCAGCGACGCCTGCACGGAGATGGTCGGGAAGTCGACCTGCGGCAGCGGCGACACCGGCAGCCTGATGAACGCGAACAGGCCGGCGAGCGCGACGCCGAGCGCGAGCAGCGTCGTCGCGACGGGGCGGGTGATGAAGGGGCGCGACAGGTTCATGGCTTATGCGCCCGTGTGCCTGCCGGCGTCGGCGCCCGGGCCGTGCCGTTCGAACCAGCCGCGCACGCGGCGCGCGACGCTGTCGAAGCCGAGATAGATCACCGGCGTCGTGAACAGCGTCAGCACCTGCGACACGACCAGGCCGCCCGCGATCGCGATCCCGAGCGGCTGGCGCAGCTCGGAGCCCGCGCCGGCGCCGAAGATCAGCGGCACCGCGCCGAGCAGTGCGGCGAGCGTCGTCATCAGGATCGGTCTAAAGCGCAGCAGGCACGCCTGGTAGATCGCCTCGCGCGGCGGCTTGCCTTCGACGCGTTCGGCCTCGAGCGCAAAGTCGATCATCATGATCGCGTTCTTCTTCACGATGCCGATCAGCAGCACGATCCCGATGATCCCGATGATGTCGAGGTCGTGCCCGGTGATCATCAGCGCGAGCAGCGCGCCGACGCCGGCGGACGGCAGCGTCGACAGGATCGTGATCGGGTGGATGTAGCTCTCGTACAGCACGCCGAGCACGATGTACATCGTGACGACGGCCGCGAGGATCAGGAACAGCTGGTTCGACAGCGACGCCTGGAACGCGAGCGCCGCGCCCTGGAAGCGGGTCTGGAACGAGCCGGGCAGGCCGATGTCCTTCTCGGCGGCGTCGATCGCCTTCACGGCTTCGCCGAGCGATGCGCCCGGCGCGAGGTTGAACGAGATCGTCGTCGACGGGAACTGCGACAGGTGCGAGACCAGCAGCGGCGACGGCCGTTCGTGGAACGACGCGATCGACGACAGCGGCACCTGGCCGCCGCCCGCCGACGGCAGGTGGATGTCGTTCAGCGATTCGGCGTAGTGCTGCTCCTTGGGCTCGGACTCGAGAATCACGCGGTACTGGTTCGACTGCGTGAAGATCGTCGACACGATGCGCTGGCCGAACGCGTCGTACAGCGCGTTGTCGACGGTCGCCGGCGTGATGCCGAAGCGCGCGGCACTCGCGCGGTCGATCTCGATGTAGACCGACTGGCCGTTGCTCTGCAGATCGGTCGCGACGTCGGCGAGCGCCGGTTCCTGCTGCAGCCGCGCGACGAGCTTCGGCACCCAGGTCGAGAACTCGTCCTGGTTCGGGCTCGTCAGCATGAACTGATACTGCGTCGGGCTCACGGTCGAGTCGATCGTCAGATCCTGCACCGACTGCATGAACAGCGAGATGCCCGTCACGTTCGCGACGCGCTGCTGCAGGTCGCGGATGATCTGCGCGGCGGTTTCGGAACGCTCGTCGCGCGCCTTCAGGTTGATCAGCATCCGGCCGCTGTTCAGCGTGATGTTGCTGCCGTCGACGCCGATGAACGACGTGAGGCTCGCCACGTTCGGATCCTTCAGGATCTCGGCCGCGAGCGCCTGCTGGCGTTCGGCCATCGCGCCGTACGAAATGGACTGCGGCGCCTGCGTGATCGCCTGGATCACGCCGGTATCCTGCGCGGGGAAGAAGCCCTTCGGCACGTACACGTAGAGCAGCGCGGTCAGCGCGAGCGTCAGCAGCGCGACGACGAGCGTCGAGCGCTGGCGGTTCAGCACCCATTCGAGCGCGACCCCGTAGCGCGCGATCACCCAGTCGATCGCGCTGTGCACGCGCGCCTCGAAGCGGTGGCTCTCGGGCGGCGGCGAATGGCGCAGCAGCTTCGCGCACATCATCGGCACCAGCGTGAGCGACACGATCGCCGAGATCACGATCGTCACCGCGAGCGTGATCGCGAATTCGTGGAACAGGCGGCCGACCACGTCGCCCATGAACAGCAGCGGGATCAGCACCGCGATCAGCGACACCGTCAGCGAGATGATCGTGAAGCCGATCTGCCGCGAGCCCTTCAGCGCGGCCTCGAGGCCGGTGTCGCCTTCCTCGACGTAGCGCGCGATGTTCTCGATCATCACGATCGCATCGTCGACGACGAAGCCGGTCGCGATGGTGAGCGCCATCAGCGACAGGTTGTTCAGCGAGAAGCCGGCCAGGTACATCACCGCGAGCGTGCCGATCAGCGACAGCGGCACGGAGAGGCTCGGGATGATCGTCGCATAGATGTTCGCGAGGAACAGGTACATCACCAGCACGACCAGCGCGACGGCGAGCAGCAGCTCGAACTGCACGTCGCGCACGGCCGCGCGGATCATCGTCGTGCGATCGGTGACGATCTGCACGTCGAGCGCCGCGGGCAGCGTTTCCTGCAGCTTCGGCAACTGTGCCTTGATCGCGTCGACGGTCGCGATCACGTTCGCGCCCGGCTGGCGCTGTACGTTCAGGATGATCGCGGGCTCCGAGTTCACCCACGCGCCGAGCTTGGTGTTCTCCGAGCCGGCGACGACCTTCGCGACGTCGGTCAGCATCACCGGGCGGCCGTTCTTGTACGCGACGACGGCGCTGTTGTACTGGTCGGCGCTCGTCAGCTGGTCGTTCGCGTTGATCGTGTACGCGCGCGTCGGGCCGTCGAAATTGCCCTTCGGCGTGTTCACGTTCAGGTTCGAGATCGTCGTGCGCAGATCGTCGAGGTTCATCCCGTACTGCGCGAGCGCGGTCGGGTTCGCCTGGATCCGCACGGCCGGCCGGTTGCCGCCCGACAGGCTCACGAGGCCGACGCCCGCGATCTGCGAGATCTTCATCGCGAGGCGCGTGTCGGCCAGGTCCTGCACCTGCGTGAGCGGCAAGGTCTTCGACGTGATCGCGAGCGTGAGCACCGGCGCGTCGGCCGGGTTCACCTTGGCATAGATCGGCGGGGCGGGGAGGTCGGACGGCAGCAGGTTGCCGGCCGCGTTGATCGCGGCCTGCACTTCCTGTTCGGCGATGTCGAGCGGCAGGTCGAGCGAGAACTGCAGCGTGATCACCGATGCGCCGGCCGAGCTTTGCGACGACATCTGGTTCAGCGACGGCATCTGGCCGAACTGCCGCTCCAGCGGCGCGGTGACCGACGACGTCATCACCTCCGGGCTCGCGCCCGGGTAGAAGGTCTGGACCTGGATCGTCGGGTAGTCGACTTCGGGCAGCGCGGCGAGCGGCAGGAAGCGCAGCGCGACGATACCGGCCAGCATGATCGCCGCCATCAGGAGGGCGGTGCCGACCGGCCGGAGAATGAAGAGGCGGGATGGATTCATCGAGCGGCCCGCGCGTTACTGGGCCGCGGGGGCCGCGGCCTGCGACGCGCCGTGCTTGTGACCGCCGTGGTGGCCGGCCGCGCCCGACGCGCCCGACGCCGCCGCGGCGCCATGCGCGCCGGAAGCGCCTTTCGGCTTGTCGGCCGGGATCGTCACCTTCGCGCCTTCGCGCAGGCGGTCGGAACCGTCGGTGACGACGCGCTCGCCGACCGCGACGCCGCTCGCGATGCTCGTGCGCTCGCCGTCGACCGGGCCGGCCGTGACCTTGCGCACCGTCACCGTGTTGTCGGGCTTCACGATGTACACGAACTGGCCGATCGAGCCCGTCAGCACGGCGGACGTCGGCACGATCGTCGCATTGCGCAGCACGTCGACGAGCAGCCGCGTGTTGACGAACTGATTCGGGAACAGCAGCCCGCTCTTGTTATCGAAGGTCGCGCGCAGCTTGACGGTGCCGGTGCTGGTATCGATCTGGTTGTCGAGCGTGGCGAGCGAACCGGTTTCAAGCGGCACCGTGTTGTTGCGGTTGTACGCGGTGACCGACAGCTTCTGACCCGCGTTCACCTGCTTGAGGATTTGCGGCAGGTTGTCTTCCGACGTCGTGAAGATCACGCTCATCGGCTGCAACTGCGTGATCACGACGATCCCGTTGGTGTCGCCCGGCGTCACGTAGTTGCCGGCGTCGACCTGGCGCAGGCCGACGCGGCCCGACACCGGCGCCGTGATGCGCGCATACGTGAGGTTGAGCTTCGCGGAATCGATCGCGGCCTGGTCGGTCTTCACCGCGCCTTCGTACTGCTTGACGAGCGACGCCTGCGTATCGACGGTTTGCGACGCGATCGAGTCCTGCGACAGCAGCGTCTGGTAGCGCTTCAGGTCGAGGCGGGCCGTCGCTAGCAGCGCCGCGTCGCGCGCATGCGTGCCTTCGGCGTTCTCGAGCGCGACCTGGTACGGGCGCGGGTCGATCTGCGCGAGCAGGTCGCCCTTCTTGACGATCTGGCCTTCCTGGAACGCGACCGACTGCAGGTAGCCCGACAACTGCGTCTTGACCGTGACGTTCGCGAGCGGTGTCACGGTGCCGAGCGCGGACAGCACGATCGGCATCTCGCCTTGCGTCGCGGTCGCGACCGACACGGGCTGCGGCACGTTCGCCATCGCCGCGGGGCCGCCGCGGCCGCGATGACCGCCACCGCCGCCGCTCGCGGCGGCGCCGGACGCCGCGCTGGCCGCTGCG
>NZ_JAPVQY010000119.1 GCF_027257875.1 Burkholderia sp. IMCC1007 | reverse complement strand
TCGACCGCGAGTGCGACGCCCATCCCGCCGCCGATGCACAGCGACGCCAGCCCGCGCTTCGCGTCGCGCTTGACCATCTCGTGCAGCAGCGTCACCAGGATCCGGCAGCCCGATGCGCCGATCGGGTGGCCGATCGCGATCGCGCCGCCGTTCACGTTCACCTTCGACGTGTCCCAGCCCATCTGCTTGTGCACCGCCAGCGCCTGCGCCGCGAATGCCTCGTTGATTTCCATCAGGTCCAGGTCGCCCGGCGTCCAGCCCGCGCGCTCCAGCGCACGGCGCGACGCCGGCACCGGGCCCATGCCCATCACGCTCGGATCGACGCCCGCGTTCGCGTATGCCTTGATCCGCGCCAGCGGCGTGAGGCCAAGAGCCGCCGCCTTCTGCGCCGACATCACCAGCACCGCCGCCGCGCCGTCGTTCAGGCCCGACGCATTCGCGGCCGTCACCGAGCCGTCCTTCGAGAACGCCGGCTTCAGGCCCGACAGCGATTCCGCCGTCACGCCGTGACGCACGAATTCATCGGTCGCGAACTGCAGCGGCTCGCCCTTGCGCTGCGGAATCGACACCGGCACGATCTCGTCGTTGAAACGGCCGGACTTCTGCGCGGCTTCCGCCTTGTTCTGCGACAGCGCGGCGAATGCGTCCTGCTCTTCGCGCGTGATCCCGTATTCCTTCGCGACGTTCTCCGCCGTGATGCCCATGTGGTACTGGTTGTACACGTCCCACAGGCCATCGACGATCATCGTGTCGACCAGCTTCGCGTCGCCCATCCGGAACCCGTCGCGCGAGCCCGGCAGCACGTGCGGCGACGCGCTCATGTTTTCCTGACCGCCTGCGACCACGATCTCCGCGTCGCCCGCGACGATCGCGTTCGCCGCCAGCATCACGGCCTTCAGGCCCGAGCCGCACACCTTGTTGATCGTCATCCCCGGCACTGCATTCGGCAGGCCGGCCTTGATCAGCGACTGGCGCGCCGGGTTCTGCCCCGAGCCGGCCGTCAGCACCTGACCCATGATCCCTTCGCTCACCTGATCGGGCTTCACGCCCGCGCGCTCCAGCACCGCGCGGATCACCGTGGCGCCCAGTTCCGGTGCTGCAATCTTCGCAAGCGAGCCGCCGAATTTGCCGACCGCGGTCCGCGCGGCCGATACGATCACTACGTCCGTCATGTTCAATTCCTGCATCAAAATCAATGGGTCGATCCGGATTGCGTGCCGGTGCCGGCATGGCGAACGCGGCGCGCGAGCGCCACGCGCGCGGGATGCGGCTGGATGTTCACGCGCTCATGCGCGCGGCACACCCGCCTGATCCGACCGTGCCCGGGCACGCTGTGGCGGGCCGATCGTTCGCCGACCGTCACGCGTCACACGCGGGGCCGACGCCGTCCGGCGCCGTTCAATCGTGTCGCGCCGATGCGCGACACGCAGTCATGCTGCCGATTCGCGCGAAGCGGCTTCCTTGCGGGCAGCGGCGGTCGCCTGCTTGCCGCCGCGCGCCGCCGTTTCGCTGACCGCGTCGAAACCGCTTTGCGCGGCCTCGATCGCCTGCCCCGCCGCTGCGCGCACGGAGTCTGCCGCGGCCGTTGCCGCGGACAGTGCCGAGTTCAGCGCGGCGACCACCGGAGCCGAGCCGGCCGGCGCATGCTTCGTCAGTTCGCCGAACACGTCCTTCACGCGCTTGTCGGTCTCCTCGTACTGCGCTTGCGCGACCTTTGCCCACTCGACCTGCGTCGACACGGCGATGTCGAACAGATGGCGGGTGTACGCGACGGCCTTGCCGGCGGCTTCCTGCGGTGCAGCCACTTGCTGCGCAAAGCCGGCAGCCGGGTTGCTGGCGTTGAATGCGTTCTTCAGCTTGTCCTCGTACTCTTCGAGCGCCGTCTTGGCCGCTTGCAGGTTGAGTTCGACGACGGCCTCGAAACCGTGGATTGCCGGGCGGGCAATTGCGAACCATGCGGCAATGCCAGACTGATAATCGGCGGCGAATTTTTCGGGGGCAAATACAGACATCGGGCACGCTCCTGTTAGCAATGCGAGAGACCACGTAACGAAAATGGGAGCCAGGTCGACCGCCTGTTCCCTTATTCACGGCCCGCACTATTGAATGTGGGACGTTAAGGATCGCATTCTAGAGGCATTAATTGTCAATTAAGTGTCATTAATGATAGGTGAAAACCCTTATCGGTCACAATTACCGCCGCGGCGAGCCAGCACACACCTCGGATCCGGCTCCAATGCCGCTCTTTTACAATGGCTTCACCTTTTTACAGCATAGCGGCGCAATGACGCGCAACATTTACCTAGTCACTATTCCCGCTATTAGTAAGAAAGATTCGCATTTAACATGGGGCAGTTTCGCGTGTAATCGTTTTTACAGATTTATATTGAAATGGCTTGCAAGATTATTAATGACACATTCAATGATCCGATAAATTACGACATGCGACCGCGGTATCGTTCTCACCCGGCCAATTCGCGATGCAGCGCGCGAAACTCCTGCGCGAGCTTGTGCGTCGGTTCGAGATGGATGACCGGCTTCGACTGCTGATGCGACTCGCGGATCTTCACCGACGCCGACAGCCGCGACGCCAGCACCGGCAGCCCTTCGTCGACGAGTTCGTCGACCAGCCGCTGCGGCAGGCTCGCGCGTGGCTGGAACTGATTGATGACGATCCCTTCGACCTCGAGCGCCGCGTTGTGGTCCTGCTGGATTTCCTTCACGTTCTCGAGCAGCGTGTACAGCGCGCGGCGCGAAAAGTCGTCGCAGTCGAACGGGATCAGGCAGCGCTCGACCGCGATCAGCGCCGAGCGCGTATAGAAGTTCAGCGCGGGCGGCGTATCGATGTAGACGGCATCGTAGGTGTCGAGCTCGTTCAGCGCGTCGCGCAGCTTGTAGATCTTGTAGCGCGATTCCAGCTTGCCGTGCAGCGTGTCGAGATCCGGATGCGCGGGCATCACGTCGAGCCCTTCGAACGGGGTCGGATGGATGAACGACGCGACGTCGACCGGCCGGAAGTTGAAGGTCAGCGCGGTCTCGAAGAATTGGGCGACGCCCGGATGCACGTCGGCCGCGCGATCGCCGAGCAGGTAGCGCGTGGAATTCGCCTGCGCGTCGAGGTCGATGACGAGCGTGCGCAGCCCTTCGCTCGCGCTGATCGCTGCCAGGTTGCAGACGATCGTCGATTTGCCTACGCCGCCCTTCTGATTGAATACGACCCGCCGCATGGTGTCTCCTTCGATTGAAACGTCGAAAGATCCAGCTTAGCCGGTCAATAATGGCGCCTGCGTGACATCCGTCAGATGCGCGGCAACGTGCCCGACACGTAACGGTTGCCGGGCACGCTCCACCGCCACGGCAGCTCCGTGCCCACGCGAATGCCGATGCGCGGGCCGCCCACCGGATTCGCGGGTGGCGCCGTACCGTCGTCCACGATCGCGAAGCCTTCGCGCGCGTCGACCAGATCGACGCCGTCCTGCGCGCCGGTGATGCCGAGCGCCTGCGTGAGCCGCGCCGGGCCCCGGCACAGCTCGCGATCGCGCGTGAGCGGCGGCCGGGCCTCACGCATCCGTTCGAGCCCGTGCAGCGGTTCCAGCGCGCGGATCAGCACGCCCGTGCCGGTGCCGTCCGGCCCGCACACGCAGTTGCAGCACCAGTGCATCCCGTACGTGAAATAGACGTACATGTGCCCCGGCGGCCCGAACATCGTCGCGTTGCGCGGCGTCTTGCCGCGGTACGTGTGCGCGGCCGGGTCGAGCGCGCCGGCATAGGCCTCCACTTCGACGATCCGGCCGGCGCGGCCGTCCGCCGCCGCGAGGATCTTGTTCAGCAGTTGCGGCGCGACGTCGGTGGCCGGGCGATCGAAGAACGCACGCGGCAACAGCGCGCCCGGCCAGTCCGGCGCGCGCTTATTGCGCTTATTGCGCGTCATAGCGCACCTCCGGCTGCCGGTTGCCGGAAACGGTTTGTGCCGCCAGACGAAGCTGACGATACGCGTCGACCAGTTCGTCGAGACTGAATGCGCGGTTTCTGCCGCTCGGATTGGGCAGGATCCAGACGGCAGCGCGCTGCATGCGTGCCCGTTGGAGCCCCCATGCGATCTCGCGCTGCCCGGACAGCGCCGCGTACGCAGCCTTGCCGAGGAACGCGACGGAGCGCGGCGCGTAACGTTCGAGCTTCTGGTCGAAGACGGCTGCGGCGGCAACGAATTCGTCGTACGACAACTGATCTGCGCTCGCGGTCGGCCGCGGCACGACGGCCGTCAGCCCGCAGCCGTACCCGAGTATCGTCCGGTCGTCCTGCGGTGCGATCTCGTCCGGCGTGAAGCCCGCGAGATGCAGCACGCGCCAGAAGCGGTTGCTCCTTCCGGCGAAGTGATGGCCGGTCGCGGCCGCGGTCATGCCGGGGTTGATCCCGCAGAACAGCACGTCGAGATGCGGGGCGATGAGGTCGGGAAGTGCATCGGCCAAGGTCGGCCTCGCGGATGACGGACGTAAACGGAAAAAGACCCGAAGGTCCACCCCAGGCGATTCGCCTGGTTCCGGACATTCGGGCCTTTGCTGTGCGGGATACCGACGTGACGATCAGAACGGAATATCGTCGTCCATCTCGTCGAAGCCGCCGCCTGCCGGCGCGCTCGGACGGCTCTGGCCGCCGCCCGCTCCGCCGCGCGGCGCGCCGCCGGCACGACCGCCGCCGCCGCCACCGCCACGTTCCATCT
>NZ_JAPVQY010000118.1 GCF_027257875.1 Burkholderia sp. IMCC1007 | reverse complement strand
GTTGCCCACCGAGTCGGGGGTGAAAGCGCCCTGCGTGATGTGGCCCTGGGTCTTGCCCTGGATACTGATATAAGCGGGAGTCGGCATGAATGCTGTCCTTGTTGTTGGAACCGACACGGCCCTCGGACCGTGTTGCCATCGGTGACGGCGCCGTAGCTACTGCAAGCGCCATGCCAGCGCACACACGCAAATATCTTGAGCCTTGACTATCAAGGCTTTAGCGCCGTTTCAAGGCGCCTTTACTCGGGAGAACGCAACGCTGTGACGGCAAAAATCGATTTTTTGACCGCTATTTCGGGCCATTTTTGGCCCGCTCCAATTCAACTCATTGAAAACAAACAGAATTAAGCGGGCCATTTTTGACCCGATCGGGCCAAAAATGGCCCGATCACCGTCAAGGGGCCGTCTACCGCGAATAAAAGAGAAACCTCCCCGCACTGCCAATTCCCCGGATCGTGACCCGCAATCACGCGCGCCAAGCCGGCGGCGCCATCGACCCAGTCGCTGACGCGCCCTGCGGTCTCTCGCCGCCGCCGCGAAGGGCGACGCGGCCTACCATTTGGAGCACCCGGCCGGGACAGCGGACCTCAATCACAAGCCGAACCATGCCCCGTTTCTTACGGCGCGACGACTCGCCCGACGCACGCGGCGATCGTATCCCGCACGCGCACGATCGCCGGGTCGCGCTGCGTGCTGGTGCGCCAGCCGATCTCCACGGGGTAGCTCGGCAGGTCAACCGGGCACGCGAGCGCGCGCAGCGACGTCGATTGCGCGATTGCGCGGGCGGCGTGGGCCGGAATCGTCGCCACCGCATCGGAGCCGGCGAGCAGGTACGGCAGCGCGGCGAAATGCGTGGTCGACGCCGCGACGCGCCGCTTGTGGCCGAGCGCGGCCAGCGCGTCGTCGACGATCCCGATCACGCCGCCCGACGACACGAGCAGGTGGTCGCGCTGCAGGAAATCGTCGAGCGTCAGCGTCCGCGGCGCCGGAGCGCGCCCGGCCGGATCGATCACGCACGCGTAGCCGCCGGTCGCGACCGCGCGCCGGCTGAGCCCGTTCGCCGAAAACCCGCCCGATGCGATCGCGAGATCGACGCCGTGCCGCAGCAGCGCGTCGCCGGCGATGCCGCTGTGCGTCTGCCGGAAGATCAGCCGGATCCCCGCGGCTTCCTGCGCGACCGCGTCGATCAGTGCACGGCCGAGCGCGATCTCGAAGTCGTCCGACAGCCCGACCGAGATCGTGCGGCCGATGCGCTCGCCGCCGTCGGCCGCGATCGCGAGGCTTTCGCGGCAGCGGTCGAGCGCATCGGACAGGATCGGCTTCAGCTCGTCCGCGCGCGGCGTCGGCGCCAGGCCGCGGCCGGTGCGCGCGAACAGCGGATCGCCATAGATCACGCGCAGCCGTGCGAGCGCCGCGCTGACGGCCGACTGCGTGAGGCCGAGCCGCAGCGCCGCGCGGCTCGCGCCGCCTTCCTCGTACAGCGCCTCGAATACCTTCAGCAGATTCAGGTCGAGGCCGGCGATATCATCGGCATTCATGTCAGTTATCGTTTTATCGATTTGATAGATGACATCATATCGATAAAGATGGCGTCACTCTCACCCATTCACCAGGAGATGCCCTCATGCCCACCTCAGTCATCGCCGCGCTGCAGATCGGCGCATCGCCCGCCGGCACGCGCGCCACGCTCGACACGGTCCTCGGCTACGAAACCGCGATCCGCGACAGCGGCGCATCGCTCGTCGTGCTGCCCGAGGCCGTGCTCGGCGGCTATCCGAAGGGCGAGATCTTCGGCACGCGGCTCGGCTACCGGCTGCCGGAGGGGCGCGACGCGTATGCGCGCTACGCCGCGCAGGCGATCGACGTGCCGGGGCCCGAAACCGACGAGCTGGCCGCGCTGTCGCAGCGCACGGGCGCGAGCCTCGTGGTCGGCGTGATCGAGCGCGGCGGCAGCACGCTGTACTGCACGGCGCTGTTTTTCGATCCGCGCGACGGGCTCGTCGCGAAGCACCGCAAGCTGATGCCGACCGGCACCGAGCGGCTGATCTGGGGGCAGGGCGACGGCTCGACGCTGCCGGTGGTCGACACCGCGGCGGGCCGCGCGGGCGCCGCCATTTGCTGGGAGAACCACATGCCGCTGCTGCGCTGCGCGATGTACGCGAAAGGCGTGCAGATCTGGTGCGCGCCGACCGTCGACGAGCGCGACGTGTGGCAAAGCTCGATGCGTCACATCGCGCACGAAGGGCGCTGCTTCGTCGTGAGCGCATGCCAGGTGCAGCCGTCGCCGCGCGCGCTGGGCATCGACGTGCCGGGCTGGGATCCCGAACGTCCGCTGATTCGCGGCGGCAGCGTGATCGTCGGGCCGCTCGGCGACCTGCTGACGGACCCGCTGATCGGCGAGCCCGGGCTCGTGACCGCGCGCATCGATACCGACGAACTGGTGCGCGCGCGCTACGACTTCGACGTGGTGGGGCACTATGCGCGCGCCGACGTGTTTTCGCTGCACGTCGACGAGCGGCCGAAGCGCGCGGTGGTATTCGGGCAATGACGGACGTTGCCGGGGCGTGAACGCCCCGGCGAACGAACGGCGGCGGCCGCCGCCGTGCGTGTCAGCGCATCGGCGCTTCCGCGATCCGCATGTAGTCGGCGATGCGCCGTCCTTCCATGTCGGGAAACTGCTCGTGCACGGTGATGTCGCCCATCCGCGCGATGTCGAAGGTGCGGAAGTCGTCGCGCAGTTCGCACCACGCGCCGATCGTCCAGCGTCCGCCCCAGTAGACGAGCCCGAGCGGCCACACGCGGCGGCGCGTATGGGCGCCGAGCCGGTCGCGGTAGTCGAAGCCGACGATGTGGCGCGTGTCGACCGCCTGGTGGATCGCATCGACCTTCCCGCAAAACGCCTCGTCGATGTGGAACGACGGCGCGAACACCGGCAGCCGATCGAGTGCCGTGCGCTTGTCGGCCGGCATCGCGGACGCGATCTTCGCGAGGGCCGACCGCGCGCCGCCGGCAAAGCGCGCACCGCCCCAGGTCTCGAGCATGCGTGCGCCGACCGCGAACGCCGCGAGCTCCTCGGCGGTGAACGTGAGCGGCGGCAGGCTCGCGTTGCGGTTCAGCCGGTAGCCGATGCCGGCTTCGCCTTCGATCGGCACCCCTGACAGTTGCAGGTCGCGCACGTCGCGATAGACCGTGCGCGGCGACACCGACAGCCAGTCGGCGAGCTGCTGCGCGGTCGTCAGACGGCGCCCGCGCAACAGCTCGGCGATCTGGAACAGACGGTCGGCACGGCGCGTCATGGCTGCACCTCGACTCCAACGGCTACGGGGACTTCGCGATGATAGCGCCGCGCCGGCCCGGCTGACGGTGCGCTCAGTGGCATTTCGGCGCGTGCAGGCCGACGCGGTTGCCTTCGGTATCGATCAGATAGCCGATGTAACCGTAGTTGTTCGGCAGCTCGACGACCGTGCCCTGCACGATGCCGCCTGCGCGCTTCACGCGTTCGAGCGCCGCGACGACCGACTCGCCGGCGTTCAGGTAGACGAGCACGCCGTTCGCGCTCGGTTTGATCTGCTGCGGATCGAACACGATGCTGCCGCCCGTGCCCGACGCTTCGTGATCGAACATGGCCATCGGCACGCCGCCGATGACTTCGCGCTGCAGGTTGGTCTGCAGCACGGTTTCGTAAAAACGGATCGCACGATCGAAATCCAGGGACGGAATGTCGAACCACGCGATCGCGCGTTCCAGGGTTGCGGTTGCAGTGGTTGCAGCGGTTGTAGTTGCGGACGTCACGACGAGCTCCTTGTTGTTCGGGTTCTTGATGGAAACCAGCCTTGCATTGCGCCGGGATTGCAGTGTGAGCGCGTGCTGCTGACAGCGTGCTGTCAGTAGTCATCGCGGTGCTGACATCAGGCACAAGGCGCTTTCGATCGGCGGTGTCGCTGTCGGTGGCGTCCGGCCGGATGGCGCCGCGCTTGCGCGCGCATAGGCGCGCGGCAGGTGCGGCACCACGAGCATCGGCGCCGCGCAAAGCAAAACGCCCGGCGGGTGCCGGGCGTCGTCAGGATGTCAGCAGGCGGCCGCAGCGGCTGCCGTGCGTGCGTCGTGCGTCACGCGTCGCCTTCCGGCGTGGCCGGGCGTGCCTTCACGCTGCCCGCGATCAGGTCGAAGCGGAACAGCCGGCATTCGAGCGCGCCGTTGAACAGCGGCGTCTTCGCCGATTCACGCAGCCGCAGCTGGCCCGGCAGCGAGCGGTCCGACGTGAGCAGGAACGCCTGCCAGCCGGTGAAGCGCTGCTTCAGCGCATCGCCGAGCGCGTTGAAGAACTCGCTGTCCGGCGCGTCGGTGTGCGTGCGGCGGAAAGCGTCGTCGTTGCCGCGGTTGCGGCCCGTCTCGCGCACTTCGCCGCGCGCGCTGCGGCCGCGCACTTCGATCCGCTCGCCGTACGGCGGGTTCGCGAGGAGGATGCCCGGGCCGTCGCACGGCGGCGTCATCCCGCGCGCGTCGACCTGCTTGAGCCATACCGACGGCACGCCCGCGCGTTCGAGGTTCGCGCGCGCCTTCTCGAGCATGTCGCCGGAAATGTCGCTGCCGTACACGCCGAGCGCTTCGCCGCGCTTGCCGCGCGCCGCGCGCTTCGCGTCGAGCGCGGGCACCTTCAGCCCCTGCCACGCGGTGATGTCGTACTGCTTGAGTTTTTCGAAGCCGAAGCGGCGCTCGACGCCCGGCGCCACGCCGAGCGCGATCTGCGCGGCTTCCGCGAGGAACGTGCCGCTGCCGCACATCGGGTCGTACAGCGCGGTGCCGGGCGTCCAGCCCGTCAGGCGCAGGATGCCGGCCGCGAGGTTCTCGCGCAGCGGCGCCGCGCCCTTGTCGAGCCGCCAGCCGCGCTTGAACAGCGGCTCGCCCGACGTATCGAGGTACAGCGTGCATTCGGTGGCTGTCAGGAACGCGAACACGCGCACGTCCGGCGCACCCGTGTCGATGCTCGGCCGCGAGCCGGTTTTCTCGCGCATCCGGTCGCAGATCGCATCCTTCACGCGCAGCGTCGTGAATTCGAGGCTCTTCAGCGGCGACTTGATCGCGGTGATGTCGATGCGCAGCGTCTGCGTCGACGCGAACCAGCGTTCCCACGGCTGCTCGAGCGCGAGCGCGTAGACGTCGTGCTCGTTGCGGTACGGGCCGTGCGCGATCTTCAGCAGGATCCGGCTCGCGATCCGCGAATGGAGGTTCGCGGCCATGCCGGCGGCCCAGCCGCCGCTGAAATGCACGCCGCCCGGCACCTGCGCGCCCGCAGTGAACGGCGCGCCGTTCAGATGAGCGCCGGCGATCTCGGCCAGCTCGGCGGCAAGCGCCGCTTCGAGGCCGCGCGGGCAGGGAGCGAAGAATTCGTACAGGGTGGGCGAGGACATAAGGCGGGTGAGGACGTGCAAAAGTCCACTATTGTACGCGGCGCGGGCGGCCGGAGCCGGCGTTGCGTCCGATTCGGGGCGCGCGCGCCGATGCACCGGCCG
>NZ_JAPVQY010000117.1 GCF_027257875.1 Burkholderia sp. IMCC1007 | reverse complement strand
CGCCGAATACCGCGCGCTCGACGCCGCGCACCACATCCACCCGTTTTCCGACATGGGCGCGCTGAATCGCGCGGGCAGCCGCGTGATCGTGAAGGCCGACGGCGTCTACCTGTGGGACTCGGACGGCAACAAGGTGATCGACGGGATGGCCGGGCTCTGGTGCGTGAACGTCGGCTACGGCCGCAAGGAGCTCGCGGACGCCGCGTATCGCCAGTTGCAGGAACTGCCGTTCTACAACACGTTCTTCAAGACCACGCACCCGCCGGTGATCGAGCTGTCGGCGATGCTCGCCGAGGTGACACCCGCGGGTTTCAACCACTTCTTCTATTGCAACAGCGGCTCGGAAGGCAACGACACCGTGCTGCGGCTCGTGCATCAGTACTGGCGCGTGCAGGGCAAGCCGCAGAAGAAATACGTGATCTCGCGCAAGAACGGCTATCACGGCTCGACGATCGCCGGCGGCACGCTCGGCGGGATGGGCTACATGCACGAGCAGATGCCGTCGAAGGTCGAGCACATCGTGCACATCGACCAGCCGTATTTCTTCGGCGAAGCGCAGCCGGGCGAGACGCCCGACGCATTCGGCCTCGCACGCGCGCAGCAGCTCGAAGCGAAGATCCTCGAACTCGGCGCGGAGAACGTCGCGGCGTTCATCGGCGAGCCGTTCCAGGGCGCGGGCGGCGTGATCTTCCCGCCGTCGACGTACTGGCCGGAAATCGAGCGGATCTGCCGCAAGTACGACATCCTGCTCGTCGCCGACGAAGTGATCGGCGGGTTCGGCCGCACCGGCGAATGGTTCGCACACCAGCATTTCGGCTTCGAGCCGGACCTGATCACGATGGCCAAGGGCCTGACGTCGGGCTACGTGCCGATGGGCGCGGTCGGCATTCACGAGCGCATCGCGCGCCCGATCATCGACCACGGCGAATTCAATCACGGGCTCACGTATTCTGGGCACCCGGTGGCCGCGGCCGTCGCGGTCGCGAACCTGAAGCTGCTGCGCGACGAAGGCATCGTCGAGCGCGTGAAGACCGACACCGGCCCGTACTTCCAGGCGCTGATGCGCGAGACTTTCGCGCGCCATCCGATCGTCGGCGAAGTGCACGGCCACGGGATGGTCGCGAGCCTGCAGCTTGCCGAAGCGCCGGCCGAACGCCGTCGCTTCAAGAACGGCGGCGACGTCGGCACGATCTGCCGCGACTTCTGCTTCAACGGCAACCTGATCATGCGTGCGACCGGCGACCGGATGCTGCTGTCGCCGCCGCTCGTGATCTCGCGTCAGGAAATCGATGAACTCGTATCGAAGGCGAAGAAGGCCGTCGATGCGACCGCCCAGCAACTGGGCATTTCGTAACGGCTTTGCCTACAGGCGTGCGGCGGGCGCCGCACGTCACCATAACCCAAGGGAATTCCACCATGCGTGCCTGCTTTCTTCGCCAAGCCTGTTCCGTCGCGGCCCTTGCCGCTGTGGCTGCGTTCACGTCGGTCGCCAGTCCGTCGGCGCATGCCGAGGACCTGAACGTCTACAACTGGTCCGACTACATCGCGCCGGACACGATCCCGAACTTCCAGAAACAGACGGGCATCCACGTCAAGTACGACAACTACGACAGCGACGACACGCTGCAGGCGAAGCTGCTGGCAGGCAGCTCGGGCTACGACATCGTCGTGCCGACCTCGAACTACATGGCCAAGCAGATCCAGGCCGGCGTGTACCAGAAGCTCGACAAGTCGAAGATCCCGAACCTCGCGAACCTCGATCCGCTGCTGATGAAGATGATCGCCGATGCGGATCCGGGCAACCAGTACGGCGTGCCCTGGGCGTACGGCACGGACGGCATCGGCTACAACGTGCAGGCGGTGAAGAAGGCGCTCGGCGACAAGGCGCCGGTCGACAGCTGGGCGCTGGTGTTCGACCCGGCCAACATGGAGAAACTGAAAGGCTGCGGCGTGTCGTTCCTCGATCAGGCCGTCGACGTGTTCGCCGCGACGCTGCAATACATGGGCAAGGATCCGAACAGCAAGAACCCCGCCGACTATCAGGCTGCGTTCGATGTCCTGAAGAAAGTCCGCCCGTACATCACCCAGTTCAACTCGTCCGGCTACATCAACGACCTCGCGAACAACGACGTGTGCGTCGCGCTCGGCTGGTCGGGCGACGTCGGCATCGCGCATCGCCGCTCGTCGGAGGCGAAGCGCTCGTACGACATCAAGTTCTCGAACCCGAAGGAAGGCGGCCTGCTGTGGTTCGACGTGATGGTGATCCCGAAGGATGCACCGCATCCCGAGGCCGCGCTGAAGTGGATCAACTACGTGTCCGATCCGAAGGTCAACGCGGCGATCACCAACACGGTGTTCTACCCGACCGCGAACAAGGCCGCGCATCAGTTCGTCGTGCCGGCGGTCGCCCAGGACCAGACGGTCTATCCGCCTGAAGACGTGCTGAAGAAGATGGTGCTGATGAAGCCGATGCCGGCCGACATCCTGCGCCTCCAGAACCGTCTGTGGGCGCAGCTGAAGACCGGCCACTGATCGGAACCCGACACGGCGGCGCAGGCATCGGCTGAGCGCTGCCCGCCCGGGTTCCGCGGACGAACGTCCGCCCGCGCACGCCGCGCACCCCTGTTCCATCCGGCACGAGCCGTTGCTCGCGAGTCGCGTTACGCGCCTCGTGCGGGGACGCTCACGCCTGCAATCCGTGAAGAACGAATGGTGACTCCCATGCAATCGATACCCTCTTCCGCTGCCGCACGCCATACCCAACCGGCCGCCGTGGCCCGTTCGAAGAACGACGCGTTCGTACGCATCGAAAACGTCGTGAAGAAATTCGGCGACAGCACCGCCGTCGACAACGTAAATCTCACGATCGCGAAGAACGAACTGTTCGCGCTGCTCGGCAGCTCCGGCTGCGGCAAGTCGACACTGCTGCGCATGCTCGCCGGGCTCGAGACGGCCACCTCTGGCAAGATCTTCGTCGACGGCGAAGACCTCGCGTCGCTGCCGCCGTATCGCCGCCCGGTGAACATGATGTTCCAGTCGTACGCGCTGTTCCCGCACATGTCGGTCGAGTCGAACGTCGCGTTCGGGCTGAAGCAGGAAGGCACGCCGAAGAACGAGATCAAGGAGCGCGTGGCCGATGCGCTCGCGCTCGTGCAGATGAGCAAGTACGCGAAGCGCAAGCCGCATCAGCTGTCCGGCGGCCAGCAGCAGCGCGTCGCGCTCGCGCGTTCGCTCGTCAAGCGCCCGAAGCTGCTGCTGCTCGACGAGCCGATGTCCGCGCTCGACAAGAAGATCCGCCAGAAGACCCAGCTCGAACTGGTGAACATCATCGAGAAGGTCGACGTGACCTGCGTGATGGTCACGCACGACCAGGAAGAAGCGATGACGATGGCGAGCCGCCTCGCGGTGATGAGCGAAGGCAAGATTGTGCAGATCGGCACACCCGGCGAAGTGTACGAATACCCGAACAGCCGCTTCTCGGCCGAGTTCATCGGCTCGACGAACCTGTTCGAAGGGCGCGTGGTCGAGGACGAGCCCGATCACATCTTCGTCGAGAGCGACGATCTCGAAGCGCGCATGTACGTGAGCCACGGCGTCACCGGCCCGCTCGGGATGCCGGTCGGCATCTCGGTGCGCCCGGAGCGCGTGCAGGTGTCGCGCGAGAAACCCGGCTCGCATCACAACTGGGCGCGCGGCGTCGTGACCGACATCGCGTACATGGGCAGCTACTCGCTGTATCACGTGCGCTTGCCGAGCGGCAAGACGGTGGTGTCGAACCTGTCGAGCTCGCACCTGCTGCACGACGGTGCGCCGTCGTGGAACGACGACGTGTTCGTGTCGTGGTCGCCGGCGAGCGGCGTCGTGCTGACGGCGTGAGGACGACACGATGAGAACTTCCGCTTCCACTCCGTCCGCGCCGGTTCCGACCGGCGCCACCGCCGCGACACCGGCTTCCAGACGCCGCAGCCGCTTCGCCGCGCTGTCGCGCTTGCTGCCGTCGGGCCGCAGCGTCGCGATCGGCGTGCCGTTCCTGTGGCTCACGGTCTTCTTCGCGCTGCCGTTCGTGCTGGTGTTCAAGATCAGCTTCGCCGACCAGGTGATGGGAATCCCGCCGTACACGTCGCTCGTCGCGATGAAGGACGGCGTCGTGCACTTCGCGCTGCAGCTCGGCCACTACGCGTTCCTGCTGCAGGACGACCTGTATATCGCGACCTACCTCAGCTCGCTGAAGATGGCCGCCGTGTCGACGCTGCTGTGCCTGCTGATCGGCTACCCGATAGCGTACTACATCGCGCGCGCGGAACCGGGCCGGCGCAACGTGCTGATGATGGCCGTGATGCTGCCGTTCTGGACGTCGTTCCTGATCCGCGTATACGCATGGATCGGGATCCTGAAGGATGACGGGCTGCTGAACCACGCGCTGATCGCGCTCGGCATCATCCACACGCCGCTGCGCCTCTATCACAGCGATGCCGGCGTCTATATCGGCATGGTCTATTCGTACCTGCCGTTCATGGTGATGCCGCTCTATGCACACCTCGTGAAGATGGACCTCACGCTGCTCGAAGCCGCGTACGACCTGGGCGCCAAGCCGTGGGTCGCGTTCACGCGCATCACGCTGCCGCTGTCGAAGAACGGGATCATCGCCGGCAGCCTGCTGGTGTTCATCCCGGCGGTCGGCGAATACGTGATTCCCGAGCTGCTCGGCGGCGCCGACACGCTGATGATCGGCCGCGTGATGTGGGATGAATTCTTCAACAACATGGACTGGCCGATGGCGTCCGCGGTGACGGTCGCGATGGTAATGCTGCTGCTGGTGCCGATGGCGCTGTTCCAGTACTACCAGGTCAAGGAACTGGAGGAAGCGAAATGATCAAGCCGAGCAAACCGCTGTCGACGGGCGTTCTCGCCTTCGGCTTTCTGTTCCTGTACATCCCGATCATCAGTCTCGTCGTGTACTCGTTCAACGAATCGAAGCTGGTGACGGTGTGGTCGGGCTTCTCGCTGAAGTGGTACGCGGCGCTGCTGGACGACGACGAGCTGCTGACCGCCGCGTGGCTGTCGCTGAAGATCGGTCTGCTGACGGCCACCGCGTCGGTCGTGATCGGCACGTGGGCCGGCTTCGTGCTCGCGCGCTTCGGCCGCTTCAAGGGCTTCACGCTGTACACGGGGATGATCAACGCGCCGCTGGTGATTCCGGAGGTGATCCAGGGGATCTCGCTGCTGCTGCTGTTCGTTGCGCTGGAGCAGATGTTCGGCTGGCCGAAGGGCCGCGGGATGGTGACGATCTGGATCGGTCACGTGATGCTGTGCGTGTCGTATGTCGCGATCATCGTGCAGTCGCGCGTCAAAGAGATGAACAAGTCGCTCGAAGAGGCTGCGCTCGATCTGGGTGCGACGCCGTTGAAGGTGTTCTTCGTGGTGACGCTGCCGCTGATCTCGCAGGCGCTGCTGTCGGGGTGGCTGCTGTCGTTCACGCTGTCGATCGACGATCTGGTGCTGTCGGCGTTTCTGTCCGGGCCGGGCTCGACGACGCTGCCGCTGGTGGTGTTCTCGCGCGTGCGGCTCGGGCTGAACCCGGAGATGAATGCGTTGGCAACACTGTTCATCACGGCCGTGACGATCGGCGTGATCGTCGTGAACCAGGCGATGATCGCGCGCGAGCGGCGTCG
>NZ_JAPVQY010000116.1 GCF_027257875.1 Burkholderia sp. IMCC1007 | reverse complement strand
GGCCGCCATGATGGCGTGCCGGCGCGGCACGTGCGTCGCGAGGCGCACGTGTGCGGCGCCGCGCGTGCAGGATTTGCAAGGACCGTTGTAGCGATTGCCGGACCGGCGCCGTGTATCGAGCCAGCGCACGCGTCCGGAACAGGAGGTGCGATGCACAACGCGGAATCGAACCCAACCCCGAAACAGCAGCGCGAACAGATCGCGCAGAGCCCGGTGCAGACACCGGCGGCAGGCGACATGCCGGACGCGGCGACCCAGGCCGCCGAAGTCGCGAAGCGGCCACAGACGCCCGAGACCATCGCCGCGAAAGCGCCGACCGGCCTGCCGCCGATCGACGTCGATGCGCATGCGGTCGACAGCGCCGATCCGGTGCGCCGGGCCGCGGGCCGGATCGTGACGCTCGACAACGCCAACATGGCGATGACGGACAACACGGTCGACGTCGATGGCAAGGGCATGGAAGCGCGTACCGGCGCGACCGAATGGCACGACAACGTGATCTATTCGAACGCGTCGCCCGACGATGCGGTCGACACGCCGGACGAAGGGCTCGGCGGGATCGAGAGCCGGCCGTCGGGCAACATGCCGCAGATCGCGACGCGGCCCGGCTGGCGCGTGACCCATGTCGGCGACGTCGAGGTCGCGCACGGCGACGGCGCGCGCGCCGAGCACGTGATCCGCCTCGAGCGCACGGAATGACAGGCTGATGATCTAACGATGCAGCGCCCCGCCGGCCGGCGGGGCGTCGAGCGGCCGGCGCCGTTTATTGCGGGCCGAGTTCCTGCGCGGCGGTGTCCGCGTCATTGCCTTGCGCAACCAGCACGTGGACGTCGTTCGGCGTCACGTCGCCGATGCCGCCGGACGGAATCGTCAGCAGCAGCCAGTCGGCGTTGTTGTTGATGGTCACGGGTGCGGTCTTCAGGATCGGCGATTTGCTGCCGGCGGTCGTGACGATCACCTGGTAGCTGCCGCCGTTCAGGTAGACGGAGTCCTGGCCCGATGCCGGCGATGCGTTCTGATAGGCGGCGCCGGACAGCGTCGGGCTTTGCGCGGTGATGTCGGTTCCCGGCGGCACGACGTACACGTCGACGTTCTGCGCGTTCGGCGACGCGTTGAACGTGCGCACGCGCGCCTTGTCGGACAGCAGGCCCTTGGCGTACGGATCGTCGATCACCGAGATCTGAGACGATGTGCTCGGCAGCGCAATCGTGGTGTAGTGGTGACCGTTCGCTGCACTGAACGATTGCGATGCGACCGTCGTCGTGGTTCCCGATACGTCGTAGCTCGCCGTCTGCGTGCCCGAATCGACGTCGTGATAGCGCGTGACGCCCTTGTACGCGACGCCGGATGCGTCGACCTTCGCATTCAAGTAGTAGTCGAGCTTCGGGCCGGCCGGCACCGCGTTGATGAAGCGCGCCTGCGGCTTCGAGATCCCGAGCTCGGTGCCGACGTCGTTACCGTCGCCGCCGCATGCCGCGAGCACGGAAATGACCGAGCACAGCGCCATTATCGTTCGTATGGATTTCATGTCGTCCTCTCAGGGTAGCCTGCTTGCGATGCGGGGTCGCCGCGCGAAGCCTCGCGCGGTGCGCAGCGCCGGTTGCAGAATGGGTGCTGTCCGCCGGACGGCGGGCGCCAACATGTCGCAAGCGCTGTGCCTGCATCGCACGAAGCACGCGGGCGGCCGTGCGGTGGCGCGAACGGACGGCGCGTGCGGGCGGCGGGTCGCCGCATGCCGCGTGCGATCCTGCGCGCCCGGTAATGCGTTTGTAAAAAAGCAGCGTGAGGACGTGTCCGCGCGGGACGTTCGACGCAAAAGCGTTTGAAACGCCGCTCGGTGTGCGTTGCGCAAACCGGTGCGGAGGCTGCGGTGCGCGTTCGTCGATCGTTGCGTGCGCATCCATAGGGCGCGCACCCGCGGCGAACGGCGCAATCGCGCGCGACGACGTGGTGTCGCCGCGCGCGTCGGGACATCAGCGATTCACGAGCTTCGCCGGATACGCGAGCGCGAGTGCGCAACCGACCAGCATGCACGCGGCGAAGCCGTACAGTCCCGCGCTTTGCGAATGGAACGTGTCGCGCAGCCAGCCGATGAAATAGGTGCTGCCGAAGCCGCCGAGGTTCGCGATCGAGCATGCGAACGCGATCCCGCCCGCTGCGGCCGAGCCCTTCAGGAACGTGGACGGCAGCGCCCAGACGACCGGCATCGCGGCGGCGGCGCCCGCGTTGATCAGCGAGAACAGCAGCACGGTCGCGAGCGTGCCGTGCGTCGACGTGGCCGCAAGCGCGAGCGCCACGGCCGACACCACGAACGGCACGACGATATGCCAGCGGCGTTCGCGCGCGCGGTCGGAGCTTGCGCCGCAATACAGCGTCGCGAGCACGGCCGCGGCGTTCGGGATCACCATCAGCCAGCCGATGTGATATGCGTCCTTCACGCCGGTATCGCGCAGGATCGTCGGCAGCCAGAAGCTCACTGCGTACAGCCCCAGCAGCACGCACAGATCGATGAGGCCGAGCGCCCAGACCTTCGGATCGGAGAACGCGCGGCCGAGCGCGTGGCTCTTGTTATCGGCCGGATCGGCGTCGAGGTTCTCGCGCAGTGCGCGCTTTTCGTCGTCGTCGAGCCAGCGCGCGGTCTCGATGCTGTTGGGCAGCCAGCGCAGCACCGCGAAGCCGAGCAGGACCGACGGCAACGCCTCGAGCAGGAACAGCCACTGCCAGCCGCCGAGCCCCTGCGTGCCGTCGAACGCGCGCATGATCCAGCCGGAGATCGGGCTGCCGATCATGCTCGACAACGGCAGGCCGACCATGAACAGCGCGACGATCCGCGCGCGGCGCGCGTCGGGATACCACTGCGTCAGGTACAGCAGCACGCCGGGCAGGAAGCCGGCTTCGGCGGCGCCGAGCAGGAAGCGCACGATGTAGAACTGCATCGGCGTGTGCACGAACATCGTCGCGCCCGACAGCAGGCCCCACGTGATCATGATCCGCGCGATCCACAGCTTCGCACCGACGCGCTGCAGCACCAGATTGCTCGGGACTTCGAACAGGATGTAGCCGGCGAAGAACAGGCCGGCGCCGAGCCCGTACACGGTATCGCTGAATTTCAGCGCATCGAGCATCTGCAGCTTCGCGAGGCCGATGTTGATGCGGTCGAGATAGGCCGCGAAATAGCACAGACAGAAGAGGGTGATCAGGCGTAGCGTGACTTTCCGGTAGAGCGGGCCGTGCTGCGCGTCGTCGGCGGAGACGGCGGCGCTCGGGTGTGCGGTAGACATGGGATTGCCCCTGTTCAAATGTGACGAATGAGTGAGTGGCCGATCGACGCGAGCGAGTATTTCGCCGCGCGCTGGAGTCTGTATAGCACGCCAATTACATAGCGTACACACTAGAAAATACGGAATCGCACTGGCATGGAAATGGACGCCGATCGATAGGCTGAAAAGTGAAGGAAATCGCGTGTATATCGCGGGTTGGCGCAAATCTTCGTACGCATTCGGGCGACTCGATAAAACGTCGAGGCATGCGCCAAATTAGTGCGTATGCGCTTAAAAATGGAGTGTGTGCGTGCAAGCGATTCGATAGCCCGACAGCGTGCGATCCGACGCGCGCTGGCTGGCCGAGCCGGCGGACGGGGGATACGCGTTGAGCCCGCACCGATCGATGGATCTTCGCGCATCGTGCGGGAACGGCGCGACGAAGCCTGATGCACCGCAACGAAGCGGCGCGCGCACCGGCAAGTGCGGCGATTTGAGGGTGTACACTCCTTACCTTTCCCATTCGTGCCGAGCGGGCTTTCACTTTCATGGCGTCTTCCAAGGATTCCTACGACTTTCACGACCAGGTTGGCCACTTGTTGCGTCGCGCCTATCAGCGCCACGTCGCGATCTTTCAGGAAGCGATCCCCGATTCCGACCTGACGGCCGCGCAGTTCGTCGCGCTGTGCGCGGTCAAGGAAAAGCAGGCATGTTCGCTGAACGACATCGTCAAGGCGACCGCGATCGACCAGGCGACCATCCGCGGCGTGGTCGACCGATTGAAGACGCGCGCGCTGATCGAAGTGCTGCCCGACCCCAATGACGGGCGCAAGCTGATCGTGCGCGCGACCGCGGCCGGCCTCGCGCTGATCGACCGCACGGTGCCGTTCGCGCGGCAGGTGACGGAGCGCACGTACGGTCCGCTCAATCCGGGCGAACGCGTCGCGCTGCAGTACCTGCTGCGCAAGATGATGGAGGCCGACGGCGACGCGTGACGCGGGACGCGTGCCGCCGTCCGCCTATCGCCTTAACCCGGCGTTATATGGCGCCGGCGCCCGCGACGGCCGGCGTTTCCACGCTGAGAAGCCGACCGGCTTCGCGCAACGCGGCCCGCACCGTTTCGGGCGTGAACGGCGGCGCGTAGAAGCGCACGCCGGTCGCATCGAACAGCGCATTCGCAACCGCCGCCGGCCCCGGCACCGATGCCGATTCGCCCGCGCCGAGCGGCGGCTCGCCTTGGCGGGGCATCAGCACGACGTCGATGTCCGGCACTTCGTCGAACGTCAGGATCGGATAGCTCGCCCATTCGCGCGACGCGACCTTGCCGTCGGCGAACCGGACGCGCTCCTTCAGCGTGCGGCTCAATACCTGGATCACGTTGCCGTGAATCTGATGGCGCACGCCGTCCGGATTGATCATCGTGCCTGTGTCCTGGCCGACCGTCACGCGCTCGACGCGGATCTCGCCGGACACGCGGTCGACGCTCAGGTCGACGATCCATGCGGACCACGCCGCGCCGAAGCCGGGGAAGCGGCTGTGCACGTAGCGCGCATAGGCGATGCCGCGGCCGCGCACGACGCGCGCGGCATCGCGTTCGTCATGTTCGTCGTTGCGACCGGCGCGCGGCGTCCAGCCCGCGCGATCGGCGACGGCCTGCAGCAATTCGATCGCGCGCGTGTCCTGCAGATGGCGAATCCGGAACGCGAGCGGATCGATGCCGGCCAGCGCCGCGCATTCGTCGACGAACGCGTCGTGCGCGAACGAGTTCGGCAGCGCCGATACGCCGCGCAACCACGACGCGCGCACGAGCGGCGCGAGATCCTCACAGACGAAGCGGCGATTCGGGCTTGCATAAGGCGACACGGCCGTCCGGTCGCCCATCTCGAACACGCGCGGCTCGGGGGCGATCGCGCCGGTCAGCAGCGTCGCGAGCAGCGGCGCGTCGTTCGACGGATAGCGTGTCGTGAAGTCGTAGCCGAGCAGGCGGCCGTCGCGCGTCACGGTGCCCGTCACCTGCATCAGTTGGCCGGCCCCCTTCGGTTCCCACAGATGTTCGTCCGCACGCGATAGTTGCACGCGCACCGGCCGACCGACCGCGCGCGACAGCAGCAGCGCGTCGCCGCAGACGTCGTCCGCGCCGTTGCGGCCGTAGCAGCCGGCCGCCTCCATCCGCACGATGTCGAAATCCGCTTCGTCGCGCGCCACGAGCATCGCGAGGTCGTAGCGCAGCGACACCGGGTTCTGCGTGCCGGACCACACGGTGATCCGGCCGTCGCCGGGCGCGCGGTAGTCGGCAAGCGCGCACGACGGGCCGATCGAGCCGTGCATCTGGAACGGCCATGCGTAGGTGCGCGACAGCGTGATCGTGTCGGGTTGCGTGCGCGCCGCATCGACGTTGCCTTCGTCGAGCAGGACGCGGCGCTGCGCGGGCGCGGCCGCGATCGCGGCGGCCGGCGCGTCGAGCGACGGCAGTGCGGGGTGCGGTCGCCACGTCACGCGCAACTGACGCGCCGCGCGTATCGCATGTTCCTCGCGTTCGGCGACCACGCCGACGAAGTCGCCGATCGTGACGACCGCCACGAGCCCCGGAACGTCGGCGACCGACGCGCGGTCGACGTCGACGAGCGACGTGCCGACGAACGCGCCGCTGTCGTGGCCCGCATACGGCGGCCGTACGACGCGGCCGTGCAGCATGCCGGGCACGCGCATGTCGTGCACGAACGTGAGCTGGCCGGTGGCTTTCGCGGGCACGTCGACGCGCGGCGCCGACTTGCCGACGATCCGGTAGTGCGCGGGATCCTTCGTCCGCGCATTGAGGTCGAGCGTCAGCGCGATGCGGCGCGCGGCGACGAGCGCGGCGAATGTCGCCGTGCGTCCGTCGGCGGGCACCGAGATCGTCCCGCCGTCGGTGTCGAGTTGCGCTGCGTCGACGCCGAAGCGCTCGGCGGCCAGCGCCAGCAGCGCATGCCGCGCCTGCGCGGCCGCGCAGCGCAGCGGCGTCGCGGAAATCTGGATCGTCGCGCTCGCGATGGTCGGGCCCTGGTTCGGCGTCGCGGCTGTGTCGCCGAGCACCATCGTCACGCGCGCGGCCGGCACGTCGAGTTCCTCGGCGACGATCTGCGCGAGCGACGTGCGGATGCCGGTGCCGAGATCGACGTGCCCGTTGAACGCGAGGATGCGTCCGTCGTCGAGGATCGCGACGAACACCTCGGGCAGCGCCGGTACGTACGACGACAGGCTGCCCGGCTGGCCGGGCGCCGGCTTCACGGGCGGCGCGGGCAGGCGGATCACGGTCAGGCAGCCGTCGCGCGCAAGCAGTTCGGAGCGATTCACGGGTGAAGAGTCCTGTCGGGGAGGGCGCGGGCGGCGGCCGGTCGCGGCGGGTGCGGTGCGCGGGCGCCGGCCGCTGCACTCGCAGCGCCCGCAGCGCCTACAGCACACGCAGCGCCTGCAGCACACGCAGCGCC
>NZ_JAPVQY010000115.1 GCF_027257875.1 Burkholderia sp. IMCC1007 | reverse complement strand
CCCGCACCGCCGCCGGCCAGCCAGCGGCGCCAGCGCGACGGCCGGCGCGCTGCGTCCGGCCGCCCTTCGGCGAGATCGGCCGGCACCGGCCGTGCCAGTGCCGCACGAATGCGCGCGGCGTCGAACGGCGGCGCGCGAAACCGCACGCCCGTCGCGTCGTACAGCGCGTTCGCGATCGCGGCGGCGGCCGGGGCGGCCGCCTGTTCGATCCGTTGCGCGTCGCGGGTCGACAATGGCTGCGCGCGCTCGGTGCCGGCGGTCGCCGGCTCGAACGCAACGAGTTCATGCGCGATCGCGTCCGGCGGCATGTCGTGACCGGTCTCGTCATGCGCAGCACGCGCGGACAGCCGCGCGCCCATCACGCGCGAGATCGCCGCCTCGATCTGCCACGCGGGCAGACCGGCCATCGACGGCTGCCCCGGTTCGCCCGCACCCTGGCCCGCCACCACGCGCCGCACCGCGACGTCGCCCGTCGCGCGATCGACGTCGAGATCGACGACCCACGCGGACCAGTGCGAGGCGCTGTCGGGCGTGGCATCGGCCGCGGCATCGACCGTGGCATCGGGCGGCGGCTTCCCGCTGTCGAGCGGCGCCGCGAGCGTGCTGGCGCCGTCGAATGCGAAGCCGCGGCCGCTGACACGCGTATTCGACTGCGTACGCACGTCGGGCGCGGTCGGTTCGCCCCACGCGGCGCGTTCGCTGACCATCCGGATAATCTCGCGCGGCCCCGCATCGCGCGACGCATCGAGATGCTGCAGACGCAGCGCGACAGGATCGCGGCCCAGCGTACCGGCCAGTTCGTCGACGAAGGATTCGCGTGCGAACGCGTGCGCATGGCCGGGAATCGCACGATCGGCGTCGGCCATTTCGATCGACGTCTGCGCATGCCGGTAGACGAACGGCGACGACGGCGCGAACGCTTCGCCATCGGTTGTCGCGGGTTGCGCATCCGGCGTCGCGCCGGCTTGCGCGCGATACCGCCACGTCGTCATTCGCCCATCGGGCGCGATCCGCGTTTCGACGTTGAACGACGCGTGCGCGCATGCATCGCCGATCGGCCATTCGTAACGCGCGCGATGCGTGCGCGCCGCACCGCGCCCGCGCTGCGCGGACTCGGCGACGATTTCACCGCGCCGCTCGTCCCGCGTTGCGTCGGGTTCCGGCCGCACGACCGAGCCGTGATCATGCTTCATCGCCATCGCCCCGCAGATAACGCGCGGCCCGATGCACCGCGCGAACGATCTCCAGATGCGTGCCGCAGCGGCACAGGTTGAAGCGCAGCGCGGCGCGGATCGCCGCATCGTCCGGCGACGAATTGCGGTCGAGCAGCGCTTTCGTGCTCATGATCATGCCGTTCAGGCAATAGCCGCATTGCGCGGCCTGCTCGTCGATGAACGCGCGCTGGATCGGATGCGGCGCATCGCGCGAGCCGAGCCCTTCGAGCGTCGTCACGTCGCGCCCGTCGGCCGCGGCGGCCGGCACGACGCACGAACGCGTCGGCTGTCCGTCGACGAGCACCGTGCATGCGCCGCACTGGCCGAGCCCGCAGCCGTATTTCGGGCCGTTGAGCGCGCAGTCGTTGCGCAGAACCAGCAGCAGCGGCGCATCGGGCGCGGCATCGTCGAACGTGTGCGGCGTGCCGTTCACGCGAAACGCGAGCGGCCGCGACGAAGAAGCGGGATGGGACATGAATGGATCCGGAAGGCAGCGTGCGCGCCGGGGCCGGGCCGGCGGCGGGCACGGGCCGCCGGCTCGCGACGTTCGGCGTCGCGCACGCTGCTCACGTATAACACGCCGAAATGCGCGCGGTCCGCCGCACCGAGCCGCGATACGGCCGCGCACCGCACGGTGCCGGGCTCGCGTGCGTCAGGCGACGGCCGCGACGGTGCTGCGCGACGGCGACTCGAGCGGCACGTCGAACACGTCGTAGCCGAACACCCACGCCGGATCCTCGTTGGTGCGCAGCCACGTGTTGTTGTGCGACACGAGCTGCACCTTGGACGCGCGCGCCGCGCGATTCGCCTCGTACAGCGCGAACGCGCCCGCGTAATCGCCGATGCCGACTTCGTCGAGACAGCGCGCGAGCATCGCGGCATCCTCGATCGCCATCGCCGCGCCCTGCGCCATGTGCGGCTTCATCGGATGGCACGCATCGCCGAGCAGCACGAGGCGGCCGCGGCTCCACAACGGCAGCGGATCGCGCTCGAGCAGCGGCCACTTCGTGATCGACGGCGACACGTCGATCAGGTGCTGGATGTCCGCATGAAAACCCGCGAACGCTTCGCGCATTTCGTCGCGGCTGCTGTCGACCATCGACACGCCCTCCGGCCACTCGGCCTGCGGCACGCCGGTCACGTAGTAGTACTCGTCGCGCTTCTCGGTCACGTAGTAGACCATCATGTGGCGATCCTCCGACCACCACTTCACGCACATGTCGTACGGCTTGTTGCCCAGCAGCGCCGCCGGGAACACCGCGCGATGCGCGACGTAGCCCGTATAGCGCGGCGGCTCCGCGCCGAGCAGATGCTCGCGGATCCGCGAATTCACGCCGTCCGCGCCGATCACGATGTCGGCCGTATCGACGCTGCCGTCGGCGAACGTCAGGCGCACGTCGCTGCCGGTGTCCTCCACCGCTGCAAGCCGCTTGCCGAAGCGGATCGTGCCGGGCGTCACCGCCTGCGTCATCAATGCATGGAAGTCGCCGCGATGCACGGTCAGATAGCTCGCGCCGTACGTGTTGCGCGCGTAGTCGCCGAGCGGAATCTGCGACAGCACGTCGGCCGTCTGCCAGTCGCGGCTGTACCAGAAATCCGGATGCGAGCCCATCGTCTCCAGCGCGTCCTCGCAGCCGATGCGCCGCATGATCTTCATCACGTTCGGGCCGAGATGGATCCCCGCGCCGAGGCGCGAGAACGCCGGCGCCTGTTCGTACAGCGCGACGTCGTAGCCGCCGCGCTGCAGCAGCGCAGCCGCGGCCGTGCCGCCGAGACCGGCGCCGATGATTGCGATACGGGGTTTGCTCATGCGGATCTCCTGATCGTGGGCCCGTCGCCGAACACGGCGCGAGAACGGGCGGATTGAATGGCGTTTATGTAGCGTACACACTCAATTTATTCAGGACAAGCGGATTGTTGAGCACGGCTCGGATATACGGGAAAACACCGATTATTTCCCGAGATACCGTGCGCACAAAAGCCTCTCGTCGATCTACAAGCATTTTGATCCATTGCCATTTTCAAATGTACACACTAGACTTTGCTCGAAATCAGGCGATCCCGCAGCCGCGTGCCGCCCCACCCTTACCGACACGGAGCCTCCCGTCATGAGCAAGACCTACCGCATCGGCCAGATCGTGCCGAGTTCCAACACGACGATGGAAACCGAGATTCCCGCGATGCTGCGCTTGCGCGAAACGATCCGGCCCGAACGCTTCACGTATCACGCGAGCCGGATGCGGATGAAGAAGGTCGTCAAGGAGGAACTGGCGGCGATGGATGCCGAATCCGACCGCTGCGCGATGGAGCTGAGCGACGCGCGCGTCGACGTGCTCGGCTATGCGTGCCTGGTCGCGATCATGGCGATGGGCCACGGCTACCACCGCGTGTCGCAGAAGCGTCTGCGCGAGCGCACGCAGGAGAACGGCGGCGACGCGCCCGTCATCACCAGCGCCGGCGCGCTCGTCGATGCGCTGAAGGTGATCGGCGCGAAGCGCATCGTAGTGGTCGCGCCGTACATGAAGCCGCTGACCGAGCTGGTGGTCGACTACGTCCGCAACGAAGGCTACGACGTGATCGCGTACCGCGCGCTCGAAATCCCGGACAACCTCGACGTCGGCCGCCACGACCCGGCACGCCTGCCCGACATCGTGAAGACGCTGCCGTACCAGGACGCCGACGCGATCGTGCTGTCCGCATGCGTGCAGATGCCGTCGCTGCCGGCCGTCGCGAAGGTCGAGGCGATGACGGGCAAGCCGGTGATTACGGCCGCGATCGCGACCACCTACGCGATGCTGCGCGAGCTCGATCTCGAACCCGTCGTGCCCGGCGCCGGCGCGCTGCTGTCCGGCGCGTACTGAGCGCCGCCGCTTCTTCGGAGTGATCTCATGTCCTCGACTTTCCTGTACGGCGCGAACGTTCATGCGAACGGCATCCGCCAGCACTACCTGCGCTACGGCGGCGCGTCCGGCGCGCGCGCGTCGCGCCCGGCGGTCGTGCTGATCCCCGGCATCACGAGCCCCGCGATCACGTGGGGCTTCGTCGGCGAAGTGTTCGGCGCGGCCTTCGACACCTATGTGCTCGACGTGCGCGGCCGCGGGCTGTCCGAAGCATCGCCGACGCTCGACTACGGTATCGACGCGCAGGCCGACGACATCGCGGCGCTGGTCGCCGCGCTCGGCCTGGCGCGCACGAGCGTCGTCGGTCATTCGATGGGCGCGCGAATCGCTGCGCGCGCCGCGCGGCGCGACATCCGCGGGCTCGAATGCGTCGTGCTCGTCGATCCGCCGGTGTCGGGCCCGAACCGCCGCGACTATCCGGGCAAGCTGCCGTGGTACATCGACTCGATGGCGCTCGCGCGCGCCGGCACCGACGCCGAAGGGATGCGCGCGTTCTGCCCGACCTGGACCGACGCCGAGCTGCAACTGCGCGCCGAATGGCTGCACACCTGCGACGAGCGCGCGGTGCGCGCGACGTACGAAAGCTTCCATACCGACGATTTCCACGCGGACGCCGCGCGGCTGACCGTGCCGTCGTTGCTGATCACCGCCGAGCGCGGCGACGTGGTGCGCGACGACGACGTCGCGGAACTGCAGCGCGCGACGCCGTCGATGCGGCACGTACGCGTGCCCGACGCGGGCCACATGATTCCGTGGGACAACGCGGCGGGTTTCTACGCCGCGTTCGGCGACTTCCTCGGCGCGCCGCTCGCGGGCTGATTTCACGTCACCCTTCTTTCCTTCACGCCTTTACCGGAGCCGACGATGCCAGTCAGCGACACCCAACTGATCGACGCGTGGAAGCAGGTGCTCACGCTGTCGCGCCTCGAACCCGGCCAGACCGTCACGATCCTGACGAGCGCGGCCACGCATCCGCAAACGCTGTCGTGCGCGCTGATCGCGACGCAATCGCTGGGCGCGATCGTCAACCGCCTCGACCTGCCGCCGGTAAACGGCGAGAAAGCCTTCAGCCGCGACCCGCTCGCGTATCTCGGCACGACGCCGCTGACCGGCAACCGCGCCGCGATCGCCGCGCTGCGCGAGAGCGATCTCGTGCTCGACCTGATGACGCTGCTGTTCTCGCCCGAGCAACACGACATCCTGAAGTCCGGCACGAAGATCCTGCTCGCGGTCGAGCCGCCCGAAGTGCTGGTGCGGATGGTGCCGACGCTCGCCGATCGCACGCGCGTGCTCGGCGCCGCCAGAAAGATCGCCGCCGCGCGCGAGATGCGCGTGACCTCGGCGGCCGGCACCGCGCTCGTGTGCCCGCTCGGCGATTTCCCGCCGACCGCCGAATACGGCTTCGTCGACGCGCCGGGCCGCTGGGATCACTGGCCGAGCGGCTTCGCGCTCACCTACCCGAACGACCGCACCGCGCACGGCACGATCGTGATCGATCGCGGCGACATCCTGCTGCCGCAGAAGCACTACGTGAGCGAGCCGATCGCGCTGACCGTCGAAGGCGGCTACGCGACGCGCATCGAAGGCGGCGTCGACGCCGACCTGTTGCGCGACTACATGGAAACCTTCGCCGACCCGGAAGGCTATGCGATCTCGCACATCGGCTGGGGACTGCAGCCGCGTGCACGCTGGTCGACGCTCGGCCTGTACGACCGCGAAGCGACGATCGGGATGGATGCACGCGCATTCGAAGGCAACTTCCTGTTCTCGCTCGGACCGAACAACGAAGGCGGCGGCAATCGCACGACCACCTGCCACATCGACATCCCGCTGCGCCGCTGCACGGTCGAGCTCGACGGCGAGACCGTCGTGCGCGAAGGCCGCGTGATCGATCGACCCGACCAACCCGCGTGACCGACGAGTACCTGACACCATGACCGATCTCTCCCATCACGCCGAAGCGGGCGTTTATCGCCAGCAGGGTTTCGGCACGCCGCTGCCGCCGCACGGCAACATCGGACTGCTGATCGTCGACTTCGTGGTCGGCTTCGCCGATCCCGCGACGTTCGGCGGCGGCAACATCGCGCCGGCGATCGCGCGCACCACGAAGGCGCTCGCGCTCGCACGCGAACGCGGCTGGCCGGTCGCGCACAGTCGCATCGTGTACGCGGACGACGGCAGCGACGACAACGTGTTCTCGCTGAAGGTGCCCGGCATGGCGACGCTGACCGAGCATCATCCGAACAGCGCGATCGTGCCCGAACTGACGCCCGCTGCCGGCGAGCTGGTCGTGCGCAAGACCGTGCCGTCGGCGTTCTTCGGCACGCAGCTCGCGCCGTGGCTCGCGCAGCGCGCGGTGCAGACGCTGCTCGTCGCGGGGGCCGTGACGAGCGGCTGCGTGCGCGCGAGCGTCGTCGATGCGATGTCGCACGGGTTCCGCCCGCTGGTGCTCGCCGATTGCGTCGGCGATCGCGCGATCGCGCCGCATGATGCAAACCTGTTCGACATGCAGCAGAAATACGCAGCCGTGATGCCGCTCGACGATGCGATCGCGGCGATCGATGCCGTGCACGCGCGTTGAGCCAACGCGTCGAGCCGTCACGCAGCGCGGGCGCCGGCCGTTGCCGGTGCGCGCCCGCGCGCGATTGACGCTGCGGTTTTGGCGACCTAGATTGAACGCGGGCGCTGCGGGCGCTGCGGGCGCTGCGGGCGCTGCGGGCGCTGCGGGCGCTGCGGGCGCTGCGGGCGCTGCGGGCGCTG
>NZ_JAPVQY010000114.1 GCF_027257875.1 Burkholderia sp. IMCC1007 | reverse complement strand
CGCCCGGCGCCCACGGCGTCCGGGCCCCGCGCCGGCCGATTTTTACCGATCCATGACGACTCGAACCGATCCCGCCTACCTGCTCGGCGACCTGCTGAAGAACGTTTCCCGCTCCTTCTACCTGACCCTGCGCGTGCTGCCGGACGGCATGCGCGACCCGGTCGGCCTCGCCTATCTGCTCGCGCGTGCGGCCGACACGATCGCCGACACGGCGCTCGTCGCGCCCGATCGTCGCGCGGCGCTGCTCACCGCGTTGCGCGACGAGATCGAACGGCTTGGCGATGGCGTCGCGCTGTCGCGCGCGCTCGAGGACGTGACGCGGATGCAGACGGATTCGCACGAGCACGTGCTGCTCGGGTCGATGCAGCCGATGCTCGGATTGCTGCGCGCGCAGCCGGCCGCGGACAGCGCATCGATCCGCAAGGTCGTCGCGACGCTGACGTCGGGGATGGAGTTCGACCTGCGCACGTTCCCCGACGAGCAGTCGGGACAGGTCGCGTCGCTGCCGACCCGCGACCTGCTCGACCGCTACACGTATCTGGTCGCCGGCTGCGTCGGCGAATTCTGGACCGACATGACCGGCGCGCACACGAAGGCCGCGCGCGGCTGGGACTTGCCGGACATGCGCGAGAAGGGCATCCGTTTCGGCAAGGCGCTGCAGATGACCAACATCCTGCGCGACTGCGCGAAGGACCTGCGCATCGGCCGCTGCTATCTGCCGGACGACGTGCTCGCCGCGCACGGGTTGTGCGTCGCCGACCTGCTGTCGCGCACCGCATCGGCGCGTGCGCGCGGCGTGCTGTTCGACCTGCTGCGCGTGACGCTCGCGCAGTACCGCGACGCGTGCGTCTATACGCTCGCGATTCCGCGCCGCTTCGTGCGGCTCCGGCTTGCCTGCCTGTGGCCGATCATGATCGGCCTCGAAACGCTCGAACTGCTGGCCGCGCACGATGCGTGGCTCGATCCGGCCAGCCCGGCGAAGGTGCCGAGAAAGCGGATCTACCGGATCATGGCGTCGTCGCTCGCGCTCGTCGGTTCGAACACCGCGATCCGCGCGCGGATGAACGCGCTGGTCGATGCGGTCAACGCACGGATCGCGCAGTCCGCGTCACGTTGAATGCGGCCGGCGCGCCGCGCCGGCATCCTCCTTCGGCCTGCGTTCGCCGGGCCGCTCCCCCGCCTGATCTGCCCCCCGACTGAAACGTTTTCAAGATTTCGTGTCTCGAAATGTGGCTGTCATGAATGTCAGCGATCCTGCCCGCCAGCGTGAATGTCGGCGTGAGTCGCGGTTGCACACTTGTAAGATGTTTTTTCCGGCAGGCGTCTGACGACTTCGGACGGTCGCGTTGCACGAGTAAAAATGTAAAGCTAGGGTTTTCACTGTCAAATGCCGGAGAGGCCCGCTGCGCAAGCGTTTTAGCGTGTTATGTAACCATTTGGTGAACCCGTGCGTTGCGTCGATCATACGATGACCGACTGCGCGTATTGGGAAACAATTGGTAATCCGTCAGAATGCGCCGACATGTACTCGCACATGTGTCATAAAACCACACCAGATAAGAAATCATTCTTTGAGGACGGAGAATCAATGAAAAAGCGCGTCGCTTTCGCCATGACGGCAGTAGGTCTCGCAGCCGCTACCGCAGCCCACGCCCAGAGCAGCGTAACGCTGTACGGTATCGTCGATAACGCCATCGCCTGGCAGAACAACTCGTCGGCAACCGGCGCGACCACGGGCGGTCACTCGAAGGTGCAGATGGCGACCGGCATTTGGGCAGGCAGCCGCTTCGGCCTGAAGGGCAGCGAAGACCTCGGCGGCGGCACGAAGGCGATCTTCCAATTGGAAGCCGGCTTCAACGCGAATAACGGCACGTCGCAATGGACGAACGGCATCTTCACGCGTCAGGCGTGGGTCGGCCTGACCAACCAGACGTACGGTACGCTGACGGCAGGCCGCCAGTACACCGCGTACTACACGCTGCTGTCGCCGTACAGCCCGACGACCTGGCTGACCGGCTACTACGGCGCGCACCCGGGCGATATCGACTCGCTGGATACGAGCTACCGCGCGAACAACTCGCTCGTGTACATGTCGCCGAAGTTCTACGGCTTCACGGTCGGCGGTTCGTACTCGTTCGGCGGCGTCGCAGGCGCGACGAACCGCGGCTCGACGTGGAGCGCGGCGATCCAGTACCTGAACGGCCCGGCAGGCATCGCGGTCGGCTATCAGCGCATCAACAACGCGACGCTGGGCGGCGGTGTGTGGGGCGCGAACTCGACCGCGCAGAACGGTCTGGACGCGAGCGGCAACGGTGCGGAACAGGCCGTGTCGTCGATCAACAACGGCTACAAGACGGCGCAGTCGCAACAGCGCGTCGCGGTCACGGCCGGTTACCAGTTCACGCCGTCGTGGGACATTTCGGCGTCGTACTCGAACGTCCAGTACATCCCGGGCACGGGCTCGACGTTCCGCAACACGGCGATCTTCAACACGGCTGGCGCAGTGCTGCACTGGAAGGCGTCGGCTCAGTGGGACTTCGCGGCAGGCTACTCGTACACGCGTGCGACCGAGTCGAACGGCATCTCGAGCTCGGCCAAGTACCACCAGGTCACGCTGTCGCAGTACTACAGCCTGTCGAAGCGCACGGGCCTGTACGCAGTCGAGGCATGGCAGCACGCGAGCGGCAACACGCTCAACGGCGCGTCGGTCATCTCGGCAACGACGTCGATCGGCGACGGCGTGGGCGCAGGTTCGAAGCAGAACCAGATCGCTGCAGGCGTCGGCCTGATCCACCGCTTCTGATGTCGCGCGGCGCGCGAGCGCCGCTCACGGCATGCGGTACCAAGAAACCGGCCTTCGGGCCGGTTTTTTCATGGGCGGCTCCTTTGCAATCCTGATGAATGCCCGCCATGTTCCGTCGCCAGTCGACGAGGCCCGGCTCCGGTGCTGCGGAGCCGTCCGGCCCATCACTCGGCGGAATCATCCTTCCCGCTCCCCGCGAGCGCGTGGAACAGCGCAGCCGTATCGGCAAGCCGTTACTAGGCGCAATCGGCCTTCCAGCTCCCCCGAGCGCGTGGAACAGCGCCGCCGTATCGGCCAGCCGTCACTCCGCGGAATCGTCCCTCCAGCTTCCCGCGAGCGCGTGAAACACCGCGGCCGTATCGGCCAGCCGTCACTCCGCGGAATCGTCCCTCCAGCTCCCCGCGAGCGCCTGGAACAGCGCCGCCGTATCAGCCAGCCGGTCGGCCTGCGCGCGCGTGCGATCGAGCGCGGTCTGCAGTGCCTGTCGCTGCGCGTCGAGCAGCGCGAACGTGCTGATTCCGCCGGCCGCGTAGCGGTCGCCGGCAATCGCGTTGCCCGCCGCCGCTTCCCGCGCGGCCGTCTCGCGCGCCGCCAGTTCCGACGCATCATGTTCGACCGCGCGCAGCGCGTCGGCCACCTGCTGCAGCGCCTGCAGCACCGTCTCCCGATAGCTCGCGAACGCCGCGTCGTAGGCGGCTTCCGCCGCGCGTTTCTTCGCGCGCAACTCACCGCCGTGAAAGAGCGGCTGAGCCAGGCCGAGGCCGACGTTCCAGACATTCAGCCCGCTGACGATATCCGCGATGCGCGTGCGTTCCGAACCGATCCCCGCCGAAATCGAAAAACGGGGATACAGGTTCGCGGTCGCGACGCCGACGTTCGCGCTTGCCTGATGCAGCATGGCTTCCGCTGCGCGGATATCGGGCCGCTCGCGTGCGAGTGTCGACGGCAGCGCGACCGGGATCGTGCGCGGTAATTCGAGCGCGTCGAGCGTGAAGTCGGGCAACTCGGCGGCGGACGGCGGCGCGCCAAGCAGGATCGCGAGCCGATGGCCGGCCTGTGCGAAGCGAGCCGCGAGCGGCGGCAGCGATGCCTGCGTCTGCGCGAGCAGCGCGCGCTGCGCATGGACATCGGCGCGCGACGCGCCGCCGGCCGCGAAGCGTGCGTCGACGATGCGCAACTGGCGCGTCTGCGCGTCGACGAGCTGCCGCGTGAGCGCGATCTGCTGCGCGAGCGACGCGCGCAGGATCGCGGTCGCGACGACGTTGGCCGCGAGCGTCAGGCGCGCGGCGTCGAACACGTACGCCTGATAGTCGACCTGCGCGCGCAGCGCTTCGAGCGCGCGCCGGTTGCCGCCGAACACGTCGAGTACGTACGACACGCTTACCGACGCGTCGTACAGCGTGAACGGCCCGGGATTCGGCACGTTGGCCGGCAGCCCGAACGCAGCGACGTCGACCTTCTCGCGCGTCGCGGACAGGTTCGCGTCGACGCGCGGCAGCATCGTCGCGCCGGCTTGCGCGGCGTGGTTCTGCCGCGCTTCATCGAGCCGTGCGCGGGCCTCGGCGAGTGTCGGGCTGTTCTGCCACGCGGTATCGACGAGGTGGTTCAGCGGTTCGGAGCCGAACCGCGTCCACCAGCGTTGCAGCGTATGCGCGGCCGGCGCGAACGTTTGTGCGTCGCCCGCTGGGCCGTCGGTGCCTGCCGTCGTGGTTGGCGCTTCATCGCGCGTGTAGTGCTGCGTGGCCGGCGCGTCCGGCGCGCGGAAATCCGGCCCCACCGCGCATCCGGCGACGAGCAGCGCGATGACCGGCAGCGCAGCGGCGGCCAGCGCGCTCGGGCGCGCGGCGCTGGGTGTGAGCGATAGGCGGGAGATGGTGAACGCGCGTCGCGAAGCCGGTTTCATCGCGCGTCCCCTAGTCGAGCGTGCGCCGGTAGAAGCGCAGCGCGACGCCCATCACGACGACGGTGAAGAGTGCGACGGGCCATACGGACGGCCACAGGTCGGCCCATGCGTTGCCTTTGAGCAGGATGCCGCGCACGAGGCGGTTGAAGTAGGTGAGCGGCAGCAGGTTGCCGATGAACTGCGCCCATTTCGGCATGCCCGCGAACGGGAACATGAACCCCGACAGCAGGATGTTCGGCAGGAAGTAGAACATCGCGAGCTGCATCGCCTGCAACTGGTTCTGCGCAAGCGACGACAGCGTGATGCCGACGGTCAGGTTCGCGGCGATGAACAGCAGCGCGGACAGGTAGATCGCGAACGCGCCGCCGACGAACGGCACCTCGAACACATAGCGCGCGGCGGCGAGAATGATCGACACCTGGATCAGCCCGATGAACACGTACGGGACGATCTTGCCCGTCATCACCTCGAGTGGCCGCACGGGCGTCGCGAGCAGGTTCTCCATCGTGCCGCGCTCGCGTTCGCGGGTGATCGCGAGGCCCGTCATCATCACCATCGTCATCGTCAGGATCACGCCCATCAGGCCGGGCACGACGTTGTACTGCGTGATGCCTTCCGGGTTGTACAGGCGGTGCAGCACGACGTCGAACGCGGGCGGGCGGCCGTTCAGGTGTGCGAGCGGGCCGGTCAGGTCCTTGTCCGCGACGGGCTGCACGAGCCCCTGCAGCGCGCCGATCGCCGATGCGGTCGCGACGGGATCGGTCGCGTCCGCCTCGACCAGCAGCGACGGACGCTCTCCGCGCAGCAGCCGCGTCGAGAAATCGGCCGGCACGCTCAGCACGAATTGCACGTCGCCGCGTGCGAGCGCATGCCGGCCAGCGGCTTCGTCGGGCAGCGTCGTGACGATGTCGAAGTAGGCCGAGTTGCGCATCGCGGCGATGAAGCTGCGCGCGAACGGGCTCTGATCGGCGACGATCACCGCGGTCGGCAGATGTTTCGGATCGGTGTTGATCGCGAAGCCGAACAGCGCGAGCTGGATGATCGGCACGCCGACGATCATCGCGAACGTCACGCGATCGCGGCGCAACTGCAGGAATTCCTTCAGCACGATGCTCCACCAGCGTGCGACCGAGAATGCGCCGCGCAGGCTCGCCCGCGCGCTCATGCCGACGCTCCGCCGGCGGGTCCGGGCGCGCGGCCCATCATGTAGATGAACACGTCCTCGAGCCCGGTATCGATCGATGCGACCTGACACGATGCGTCGCCGCAGACCCGTGCGAGCGTCGCGTCGAGCCGCGCTGGATCGCGGCCGCTCACGTGCAGCACCGAGCCGAACACGACCGTCTGGTCGACGCCCGGCATCGTGCGCAGGCGCGCGGCCAGCTCGGCCAGATGCGCGCCGGTGACCACGCGCGTCGACAGGTGCTGCGACGCGACGATCTCCGCCGACGTGCCCTGCGCGAGCAGTTCGCCGTATGCGATGTACGCGAGCTTGTGGCAGCGCTCGGCTTCGTCCATGTAGTGCGTGCTGACGAGCACCGAGATCCCTTGCGCGGCGAGCCGGTGGAGTTCTTCCCAGAAGTCGCGGCGGGCGGCCGGGTCGACGCCGGCGGTCGGTTCGTCGAGCAGCAGCAGTTCGGGTTCGTGCAGCATGCACGCGGCGAGCGCCAGGCGCTGCTTCCAGCCGCCGGACAGCGCGCCCGTGAGCTGGTCGGCACGGCTCGCAAGGCCGAGCCCATCGAGTGCGCGCGCGACGGCCGCGCGGCGATCGGGCATCCCGTACACGCGCGCGACGAAATCGAGATTCTCGCGGATCGACAGGTCTTCCCAGTACGAGAAGCGCTGCGTCATGTAGCCGACGCGCCGCTTGATCTGCGCGCTGTCGCGCACGATGTCGTAGCCGAGGCAGGTGCCGCTGCCCGAGTCGGGCGTGAGCAGCCCGCACATCATCCGGATCGACGTGGTCTTGCCGCTGCCGTTCGGCCCGAGAAAGCCGAAGATCTCGCCGCGTGCGACGCGCAGCGACACGTCCTTCACGACGTGCTTGTCGCCGAACCGCTTGTTCAGGCGGTCGACGTCGATCGCGTACGGAGCCGGCTGCGCGTTCATCGCATCCTCACGGCGACGGGCTGGCCCGGGTGCAGTTTCGGCGCATCGGCGAGCGCGGGGCGCGCCTCGACCATGAACACGAGCTTGGTGCGGCTTTCGTTGCTGTAGATCACCGGCGGCGTGTATTCGGCGTTGCTCGACACGTACGTGATGCGTGCGGGCACGTCGGCCGCACAGCCGTCGCAATGGATCGCAATCGTGCGCCCCGGCGCGAGCGATGCAATCGCGGCCTCCGGCACGAAGAAGCGCACCTTCAGGTTCTGCGGCGGCAGCATCTGCACGACCGGATTGCCGGCCTGCACCCATTCGCCGACGCGGTACAGCGTGTCGTACACGCGCCCGGCGGCCGGTGCGGCCACGCGCTTCTGGTCGAGCTTCCACTGCGCTTCGGCCACGGCCGCCTGCGCGGCATCGACCTGCGCGGCCTGCGCGGCGACCTGCTGCGCACGGCCCGGCAAGCGCGCGACGTCGACCTGGTTCTGCAACTCGCGCATTTGCGCGGCAGTCGTCTGCGCGGCCGTGCGCGTATCGTCGAGCTGCTGCTTCGACAGGCCGCCGGCCGCGTACTGGCGTTCGTCGCGCGCGAGTTGCGCGGCGGCCCGCGCCGCCTGCGCACTGGCCTGAGCGAGTTGCGCGCGCGTGACCGCGACTTCCGGCGGCCGCTTGCCGGTCTGCAGGTCGGCAAGCTGCGCGCGGGCGGCCGCGAGCTGATGTTGCGCCTGCTGCAGCGCGGCCGTTTCGCTGACCGCGTCGAGCGCAAACACCGGCGTACCGGCCGCGATGGCCTGCCCGCGTTCGACCGACAGCTGCGTCAGCGTGCCCGCCTGCGACGACGACAGGTACACGAATTCGCCTTCGACATAGCCCTGGTACGCCGCGGCATCGTCCGCCGGCCGTCCGCACGCGGCGAGCAGCGCGCCGGCGGCGGCGAGCGCGAGCGGCAGCGCGCGGGC
>NZ_JAPVQY010000113.1 GCF_027257875.1 Burkholderia sp. IMCC1007 | reverse complement strand
AGCGGCCGCCGCCGCGGACGGGGCGGCACCGTGCCGCCCGCGCGCGGCCGCGCCGCGCCTGCGCCGCGTGAACGACCTGCTGTTCCGCGCGCTGGCCGTGATCGCGTCGCTGTGTCTCGCGGCGCTCACGGTGCTGGTGTTCTATGCGGTCGTCATGCGCTACGTGTTCGACAACGCGCCCGATTTCGTCGAGCCGATCGCGTTGTTGCTGGTGATCGTGATCGCGATGTTCGGCGCGGCGATGAAGGTGCGCGACGGCGGCCATATCGGCCTCGACTCGCTCGTGCGGCGTCTGTCGGCGGGCCCGCGCATGGCGGTGATCGCGATCCAGCACGTGAGCCTGATCGCGTTCGCGATCGCGATCATGATCGGCTGCGGCAGCATGGCGGCCGAGACGATGGGCGACCGCATTCCGATCATCGGGTTACCCGAAGGCGTGCGCTACCTGATCACGATTCCCGCGGCGGTCGCCATCATCCTCTTCTCGCTCGAGCACCTGCTCGCGCTTCGTCGTTCTCCGTCGGGACAATAACGCCATGGAACTCGCGATCCTGTCCGTCAGTTTTCTGATCTTCCTCGTGCTCGGCGTGCCCGTGTCGTTCGGGCTCGGGCTTGCATGCGTGCTCACCTACATGGTCGAAGGGCTGCCGATCGCAACCGCGATGCAGTCGATGATCTCGGGGATGAACGCGTTCTCGTTCCTCGCGGTGCCGTTCTTCATCTTCTCCGGCGAGCTGATGCTGCATGGCGGCATCGCGGACCGGATCCTGCGCTTCGCGCAGGCGACCGTCGGTCACTTCCGCGGCGGCCTCGGGATGGCCAACGTCGTCGCGTGCACGCTGTTCGGCGGCGTGTCGGGCTCGCCGACGGCCGATACGTCCGCGATGGGCGGCGTGGTGATTCCGCTGATGAAGCGCGAAGGCTACAGCGCGGCCTACGCGGTCAACGTGACCACGCATGCGTCGCTGGCCGGCGCGCTGATGCCGACGTCGACGAACATGATCATCTACGCGTTCGCCGCGCAGGGCATCACCGGGATGCTGCACGGCCAGCAGGTGAGCGGCGTGTCGATCGGCGACCTGCTGTTCTCGGGGCTCTTGCCGGTGTTGTGGGTGATGGGCTTCGTGCTCGCCGCCGCATACTGGCAGGCCGTGCGTCACGGCTACCCGCGCCGTGAAGACGGTTCGTCGGCGCTGCCGCTGTTCCCGGGCTGGTATGCGGTGCTGCGCAGCTTCGTCGGCGCGGTGCCGGGGCTGATGGTCATCGCGATCATCCTCGTGTGCGTCGCGAAGGGGATTGCGACCGCGACCGAAGCGGCCGCGATCGCGGTGGTGTATTCGCTCGTGCTCACCGCGTTCGTGTACCGCACGCTGAGCGTCGAGAAGCTGCGCCGCGCGCTGTCGCATGCGGCGCGTACGACGGGCGTCGTGCTGCTGCTGATCGCCGTGTCCAACATGCTGCGTTTCCAGATGTCGTACCTGGAGATTCCGGATGCGATCGAAGGGCTGCTGAAGCAGTCGACCGCAGCGCCTTGGCTGATGCTGCTGTACATCAACATCATCCAGGTGTTCCTCGGCACGTTCGTCGACATGGCCGCGCACATCCTGATCACGACGCCGCTGTTCCTGCCGATCGCGATGGCGTGCGGCGTCGGGCCGGTGCAGTTCGGGATCATGCTGTTGCTGAACTGCTCGCTCGGCCTCGTGCACCCGCCGATCGGCTCGGTGCAGTTCGTCGGGTGCGCGATCGGCAACGTGTCGATCGGCGAGACGACGAAGATGGCGTGGCCTTACTACCTCGCGATCTTCAGCGCGATCAACATCGTCACGTACATGCCGTTCTTCTCGACCTGGCTGCCGAGTCTCATCAGCGGTCACGCGGTGTACTGATCGCCTGCATTGCCCGCCGCGGCGCCGGACGACTCACGTCGTTCGGCGCCGCAATCACATGGGCCGCGTCGTCGTCGGCAATCTGCCGACGGCATACCGGAGCGACCGCGGCACCGGGCATCTCGACGCCATCGGCAAGTATCCGGTGGGCAAGGGCGCGAACCGGGTCGAGATCGTCACGTACGACGGGACGAACCGAGCGGTCGGCGCACCATGCGCCGCATCGCGGGCAGCGGGCAGCGTGCATGGCGCCGGTCATACGCAGCGGCCACAAGCTGTGCGATGATGCGCGGCTTCGCGTTCGTCGCCGAACGCCGCTGACCATGGCGCCCGCTTGCGGGCCGCCGCCGATCGTCCTTGAACCCGGAGGCGGGATGCCCGCACTGACTCTTCAACACAGCACCCTGCATTACCAGGATCACGGCACCGGCTACCCGGTGCTGCTCGGCCACAGCTATCTGTGGGACGCGGCGATGTGGGCGCCGCAGATCGACGCGCTGTCGCAGCGCTATCGCGTGATCGTGCCGGACCTGTGGGGGCATGGCGCGTCGGGCCCGCTGCCCGACGGCACGCACACGCTCGACGATCTCGCCGCGCACGCGAGCGCGTTGCTCGACGCGCTGGAGATTGAGCAGTGTGCGGTCGTCGGGCTCAGCGTCGGCGGGATGTGGGGCGCGCGGCTCGCGTTGCGCGAACCGCAGCGCGTGCGCTCGCTCGTGCTGATGGATGCGTCGCTCGAGGCCGAGCCCGACGCGACGCGGCTGCGCTACTTCGGCATGCTCGACGCGATCGCGGCGGCCGGCCGCATCGCGCCGCCGCTGCTCGATGCGATCGTGCCGCTGTTCTTCCGGCCGGACGTGAATCTGGCCGATCCCGTACCGACCGCGTTTCGCGAAGCGCTCGCGAACCTGCCGGCCGACCGGCTGCGGGAATCGATCGTCCCGCTCGGCCGGCTGATCTTCGGTCGGCCGGACACGCTGTCCGAACTCGCCGCACTGGATGCCGAACGCACGCTGTTGATGTGCGGCGCGGGCGACATGGCGCGCCCGCCGTCGGAAACGGTGAAGATGGCGAGCGTGATCGGCTGCCGGCATGCACTGGTGCCGGACGCGGGCCACATCTCGAACCGTGAGAATCCGGCCTTCGTCACGCGCACGCTGCTCGACTGGTTCGACGCGCAGCGGCTCGCGGCGGATTGATCGTCACGTGCGCGATGCCGGCGACGCGCCGTTGCGGCGCGCCGGCATGCGTTACGCGCGTTCGCCGATCGGCGTGAACTTGCGGCCGCGCACGCGGCCCTCGTCGGCACCGCGGCGAATCAGGTCCTGCGCTTCGGCGCGGCTTGCGACGCACGGCGCGGAGCCGGGCAGCGGCCGGCGTGCCGACTCGCGCAGCGCGAGCACCGACACGATGCCGATGAACGACGCCCCCATCAGGTAGTAGGCCGGCATCATCAGGTCGCCGGTGCGATCGACGAGCCACGCGGTGACGAGCGGCGTCGTGCCGCCGAACAGCGACACCGACACGTTGAAGCCGATCGCGAGTGCGCCGTAGCGAATCCGCGTCGGGAAGAGGGCGGGCAGCGCCGACGGCATCACGCCGGTGAAGGTCGACAGCAGCGTGCCGTAGATCAGCATCCCGCCGAACACGGACAGCATCCCGCCGTTGCGGATCAGCAGCAGCGCCGGCACCGACAGCACGAGCAGCCCGACGCAGCCGAACATCATCACCGGCTTGCGGCCGAACCGGTCCGACAGATGCCCCGCGTAGAGCGTCATCGGCATCATCAGCACCATCACGAGCAGCACCATGAAGAGCCCGTGCGTTTCGTTGAAGTGCAGCGTCGCGGACAGGTAGTTCGGCAGATACGACAGCGCCATGTAGTCGGTCACGTTGAAGATCAGCACGAGCCCGACGCACTGGAGCAGCGGCCGCCATTGTTCGGCGAGCAGCGTGCCGAACGACTGCCTCGGGCGCGCGCGCTCGTCCGCCTCGCGCGCTTGCGCTTCCTTCTTGAACGCCGGCGTTTCCTCGAGCTTCAGCCGCACGTACAGGCCCACGAGGCCGAGCGGGCCCGCGATGAAGAACGGCACGCGCCAGCCCCACGACAGCAGCGCTTCCTGCGACAGCGTCGCGGTGAGTATCGCGACGGTCGCCGCGCCGAGCGTGTAGCCGATCAGCGTGCCGAACTCGAGGAAGCTGCCCATGAAGCCGCGGCGCCTGTCGGTCGAGAATTCGGCGATGAAGGTGGCGGCGCCGCCGTATTCGCCGCCGGTCGAGAAGCCCTGCACGAGGCGGGCGACGAGCAGCAGGATCGGCGCCATGATGCCGATCGACGCATAGCTCGGGATCAGGCCGATCGCGAAGGTGCCGACGGCCATCATGATCATCGTCGCGGCGAGCACGCGCTGGCGGCCGATGCGATCGCCGAGCGGGCCGAACACCATGCCGCCGAGCGGGCGTACGAGGAACGCGGCCGCGAACGTGCCGAAGGTCGCGAGCAGCTGCGCGGACGGGCTGCTGGACGGGAAGAACACCTTGCCGAGCGTGACGGCGATGTAACTGTAGACGCCGAAGTCGAACCACTCCATCGCGTTACCGAATGCCATGGCCCCGACCGCGCGCTTCAGGACGGCAGGGTCGACGATCGTGATGTCATCCAGCTTGAGGGCCTTGCGTGAAGATCGGGCTTTCGCGGCGTGCGATGAACTCAAGGAACGCTCCTGGCAGGGGCTTTCGCCGGCCGAGCGGCAGGTGTGCGGCGCGCAGGCCGCAGGACCGTCGGGGACGAAGGCGGTTGTCTCTGGATCGCCGTGATGTCGAGGATGCGGCGCGCAGCACGCGACATCCGGCAAGTGTGTTGGTGTGAAGCAGTGTAGAGAAACGGGCGGAGCGGACTATCGGTCATGCGCCCGGAAACCGGTCGAAAACGACACGGTTGGCGCAGCGGGACAACCCGCCGCGCGGCACGGGCACGCGTGCATCCTGCGGTCCGGGCAGCGGTGCGGGCGGTCTATGCCGGGTCAAAGCGCGCATGCATGCCGCACGATGCGGGGCGTCCTGGCGTCACGCGTCGCGACGGATGGACGCGGATTCACATGGTGCGACAGCCGCCGTGAATCCGCGGGGCAAACGATTCGGAGTGCGAATGCAGAGCGACGACGGTTCGACACGATCGTCGTCGCTCGTGCATCAGAACATGTGGCGGATCCCGACGTTCGCGCCGACGGTCGTGCCCGAGACCGCATAAAGCGCGTTGTTGATGCCGAGCCCGGTATCCATCGCACCGTGGTTGTTGACCATCGCGACCTGCGCGTACAGCGCGGTCGCCTTCGACAAGTTGTAGCTCGCGCCGACGGCCGCGAGCAGCGAGTGATTGGCCGTGTCGTTGCGATCGCTCGTGAACCACACGCCGCCGTTCACGTCGACGGCCGGCGTCGCCTGGTAGTCGAGGCCGCCGCCGTAGACGTTGCTGCTGAACGATCCGCCGACCTTGTAGCTCGCGAACGACGCCTTCGCGGTGACCGGGCCGAAGCGGTACGCGGCGCCGATCGTGCGACCGACGAACGCGACGGTGCTCGGCGTCGGCGTCGGGTTGGTGCCGTCGTTGCCGTCGTAGAACGCGGCGTTCAGCATGAAGCCGCCATGCTCGTACTTGAGGCTCGCCGAGTACTGGCGGCCGGCCTGGAAGTCGCCGGCCTTGCCGCCGAGCGCGATCATCGCGCTACCGGTGAGGCCGGCGATCGTCGGGCTCGTGTACGACACGGCGTTCGGGTTGAACAGGCCCGTCACGAGCACGTTGTCGACGTAGTTGATCAGCCCGCTGCCGAAGTGCGAGAAGCTGCGCGGGTCCGAATCGAAGATCGCCAGCAGGAACGGCGAGTACTGCACGCCGGCCTTGACCGTGCCGAAGCCGCCGTCGAGGCCGACCCACGCCTGGCGGCCGAAGATGTTGCCGTTCGAATGGGCGAACGCGCCGTTGGTGACGGCAAAGCCGCTTTCGAGCTGGAACTTGGCCTTGAGACCGCCGCCGAGATCCTCGGTGCCGGTCATCCCGAACGTCGTCGGCGTCATGCCGGTGTCGGTCATCGCGAACTGATGGCCCGCGTTCCCGCCGGTGGTGGCGTCGAGCGTCTTGCTCGTATACAGCAATGCGGCGTCGAGGTTGCCGTACAGCGTCACGCTGCTCTGCGCGAACGCGCCGGTGCAGGCCATCGTGCCGGCCAGTGCGGCGCAGCCGATCCAGATCTTGCTTGTCATGGTGTGTCTCCAGTGTTGTTGTACGTCCGGGTGCATCGAACAGGGGAATGCGACGCAAACCCGCGAAGCGCGGGCGATCGCACGGGCCGCGCACGCACGGTGGTGCGCGGCGGGACGCACGAGCGCGGCCGGGTGGCGGCCGCACGCGACGCGTTCATGGCAGGGATGGCGGCCGGAACGCGCGTGCGTCGAAGATGTCGGGCAGGGCTGGCGGATGCGGGCCTTGCCGGTCAGAGCGAGTGGCCAAGCTGATCGAGGATCGCCGGGTTCTCGAGCGTGGACGTGTCCTGCGTGATCGCCTCGCCCTTCGCGAGCGAGCGCAACAGGCGCCGCATGATCTTGCCCGAGCGCGTCTTCGGCAGGTTGTCGCCGAAGCGGATGTCCTTCGGCTTCGCGATCGGCCCGATCTGCTTGCCGACCCAGTCGCGCAACGACTTCGCGAGCGCAGCCGCTTCTTCGCCTTCCGGACGCGAACGCTTGAGCACCACGAACGCGACCACCGCCTCGCCCGTCGTGTCGTCCGGGCGGCCCACCACCGCCGCTTCGGCAACCAGCTCGTGCGAGACCAGCGCCGACTCGATCTCCATCGTGCCGAGCCGGTGACCGGACACGTTCAGCACGTCGTCGATCCGGCCCATGATCGTGAAGTAGCCGGTGTCCTTGTCGCGCACGGTGCCGTCGCCGGCCAGGTACAGCCGCCCGCCGAGTTCCTCGGGGTAATAGCTCTTCTTGAAGCGCTCCGGGTCGCCCCAGATCGTGCGGATCATCGCCGGCCACGGACGCTTGACGACGAGAATCCCGCCTTGCCCGTTCGGCACGTCCTGGCCCGTCTCGTCGACCACTGCGGCCATGATGCCCGGCAGCGGCAGCGTGCACGAACCCGGCACCGTCGGCGTCGCGCCCGGCAGCGGCGTGATCATGTGGCCGCCGGTTTCGGTCTGCCACCACGTGTCGACGATCGGGCAGCGCTCCTGGCCGACGTGCTTGTGGTACCACATCCATGCTTCCGGATTGATCGGCTCGCCGACCGTGCCGATGATGCGCAGGCTCGACAGGTCGTAGCTCTTCGGGTGGACCTTGTCGTCGGCTTCGGCCGCCTTGATCAGTGAACGGATCGCGGTCGGCGCGGTGTAGAACACGGTGACCTTGTGGTCGCCGATCATCTTCCAGAAGCGGCCGGCGTCCGGATAGGTCGGCACGCCCTCGAACACGACCTGCGTGCCGCCGCATGCGAGCGGCCCGTACGTGATGTACGTGTGGCCCGTGACCCAGCCGATGTCGGCCGTGCACCAGAACACGTCGTCGGGTTTCCAGTCGAAGGTCCACTTCATCGTCTGCGCGGCCCACAGCAGGTAGCCGCCCGTGCTGTGCTGCACGCCCTTCGGCTTGCCGGTCGAGCCTGACGTATACAGGATGAACAGCGGATGCTCGGCGCCGACCCATTCCGGTGCGCACGTGTCGGACTCGGCATCGGTCAGCTCGTGCATCCACAGGTCGCGCTCGCCGTGCCAGTCGATCTTGCCGCCGGTGCGGCGATAGACGATCACGCTCTTGACGGCCTCGCAGCCGCCCATCGCGATCGCTTCATCGGCGATGCTCTTGAGCGGCAGCGTCTTGCCGCCGCGCGCCTGTTCGTCGGCGGTGATCAGCGCAACGGCGCCGACGTCGACGAGCCGCTCGTTCAGCGATTTCGCGGAGAAGCCGCCGAACACGACCGAGTGCGTCGCGCCGATGCGTGCGCAGGCCTGCATCGCGACGATGCCTTCGACCGACATCGGCATGTAGATGACGACGCGATCGCCCTTCGCGATCCCGCGTTTCTTCAGCGCATTCGCGAAGCGCGACACGCGGGCGAGGAGGTCGGCATAGGTGACGCGCGTGACGGTGCCGTCGTCGGCCTCGAAGATCACCGCGACGCGCTGGCCGTTGCCGGCTTCGACGTGGCGGTCGAGGCAGTTGTACGACGCGTTGAGCTCGCCGTCGTCGAACCATTTGTAGAACGGCGCGTCGCTCTCGTCGAGCACCTTGGTGAACGGCTTGTGCCAGCTGAGGCCTTCGCGTGC
>NZ_JAPVQY010000112.1 GCF_027257875.1 Burkholderia sp. IMCC1007 | reverse complement strand
CGGACGTGCGGGCGCGGCCGCGGGCGCTGCGCGCGACACGATGCCCGGCACCGCGGCGGCCGGCACGGACTCCGGCGCACGCGGCGCGCTCGCGCGCGGGCGAACGGCCGCCGACGGCGCAACCGCGGCGAGGTCCGAATCGGCGAGTGCAACGATTTCGACACGACCGTCATCGAGCGTGCGGTTCGACAGCACGACGGCGTCGGCGCCGAGTGCCTCGCGCACGAGGCGAAGCGCGTCGCGGCTGGTCGCGCCGGTGAATTTGCGAATGTTCAAGCGGGGCCCCCGATGACGTTAACAACTTTGATCGTGCGTGTATCCGGCACTTCGGCGTACGACAGCACTTTCAATTGCGGCAGGCTGCGGCGCAGGAAACGCGCGAGCATCGCGCGCAACGCGTGCTGCACGAGCAGCACGGGCGGCAGCCCGAGATTCTGTTGACGCAGCATCGCCTGTTGCGTGCCGGTCAGAAGGTTGTGCGCAAGGCCCGGCTCGAGGCCCGGATTTGCGCCGGTGGCGAGCGCCTGCGACAGCACGCGCTCGAGATTCGCATCCAGCCCCATCACCTGCATCTCGCCCGCGCCCGGATACCACTGCTGCGTGATCGCGCGGCCGAGCGACAGCCGCACCGCGGCGGTGATCTCGTATGCGTCGCCGCGGCCCGCGTGTTCGGACACCGACTCGAGGATCGTGCGCATGTCGCGGATCGGCACGCCTTCGTCGAGCAGGTTCTGCAGCACTTTCTGCAGCGTCGTGAGCGAGATCGTCTTCGGCACGAGGTCCTCGACGAGCGACGGCGCATCCTTGCCGGTGCGTTCGACGAGCGCCTGCACTTCCTGGCGGCCGAGCAGTTCGGCCGCATGCTGGACGACCAGATGGTTCAGGTGCGTCGCGACCACCGTGCTCGCATCGACCACCGTGTAGCCGTACACCTGCGCCTGCTCGCGCATCGCGACGTCGATCCACACGGCCGGCAGCCCGAACGCCGGATCCTGCGTGACGGCGCCCGGCAGCGCGGCCGTCACCTGGCCCGGGTTGATCGCGAGCCACTGGCCCGGGAACACTTCGCCGGTGCCGATCTCGACGCCCTTCAGCGCGATCCGGTATGCGTTCGGCCGCAGCTCGAGGTTGTCGCGGATATGGATCACCGGCGGCAGGAAGCCGATTTCCTGCGCGAATTTCTTGCGGATGCTCTTGATGCGCTTGAGCAGCTCGCCGTCGCTGTTCTTGTCGACGAGCGGAATCAGCCGGTAGCCGACTTCGAGGCCGAGCGGATCGATCAGCTGCACGTCGTCCCAGGTCGCTTCGTGACTTTCGCCCGGCAGCGCGGCGGGCGGCGCGATCTCCGTCACGTCGCCGGCCGCGACGCGCGCCGCCGCACGGCGGGTCTGCGTGCGCGCGAGCCAGATCGCGCCGCCGCCGAGCGCGAGGAACGCGAAGTGCGGCATGCCCGGGATCAGCCCCATCAGCACGATGATCGCGCCGGTGATGTTCAGCACGCGCGGGTTCGTGAACAGCTGGCCGGTGATCTGCGTGCCGATGTCCTCGTCGGTCGCGACGCGCGACACGATCACGCCGGCCGCCGTCGAGATCACGAGCGACGGGATCTGCGCGACGAGGCCGTCGCCGATCGTCAGCAGCGTGTAGTTGGTGCCGGCCGCGGCGAAGCTCATGTCGTGCTGGACCATCCCGACGATCAGCCCGCCGATCACGTTGATCGCCATGATGATCAGGCCCGCGATCGCGTCGCCGCGCACGAACTTCGACGCGCCGTCCATCGACCCGTAGAACTCGGCCTCCTGCGCGACCGCGGTGCGGCGCTTGCGCGCCTGCTCTTCGTTGATGAGGCCCGCGTTCAGGTCGGCGTCGATCGCCATCTGCTTGCCCGGCATCGCGTCGAGCGTGAAGCGCGCGGACACTTCGGCGATCCGCCCCGCGCCCTTCGTGATCACCATGAAGTTGATGATCATCAGGATCACGAACACGACGATGCCGACCGCGAAGTTGCCGCCGACGAGGAAGTGGCCGAACGCCTCGATCACCTGGCCGGCCGCATCGGGCCCGGTGTGGCCTTCGAGCAGCACGACGCGCGTCGACGCGACGTTCAGCGACAGGCGCAACAGCGTCGAGAACAGCAGCACGCTGGGGAACGCCGCGAAATCGAGCGGCTTCATCGTGTACATGCTGACGAGCAGCACCATCACCGACAGCGCGATGTTGAACGTGAACAGCAGATCCAGCAGCATCGGCGGCAGCGGCAGGATCATCATCCCCAGGATCATGCAGATGAGGATCGGGCCGGCGAGCGCGCGCAGATTGGTGCCGGCGAACGGGTTCGGGCGCTTGCCGAACAGGCCGGTGGTCGGGGTGCTCATGCCGCGCCTCGCGTACCGAGTGCGTCGTCGGCTTCGTCGCGCGCGTCGTCGGTCGACACCGACGTACCCTTGTCGAGTTCGGCCGGCACGGCGAGATCGACCGGCGCCGCCGGGAACGCGCCGCCTTCCGCGCGGAAGCGCTTGAGCTGGTAGACCCATGCGAGCACCTCGGCGACGGCCGAGTACAGCGAGCCGGGAATCTCGCGTTCGAGTTCGACGTTGTGATACAGCGCACGCGCGAGCGGCGGCGCTTCGAGCAGCGGCACGTTGTGCTCGGCCGCGAGCTCGCGGATGCGCGCGGCGACGAGGTTCACGCCCTTCGCGACGACCTTCGGCGCGCGCATCTCGCCGTCCGTATACTGCAGCGCGACGGCGAAGTGCGTCGGGTTCGTGACGACCACGTCGGCCTTCGGCACGGCGGCCATCATCCGGCGCCGCGCGATCGCGCGCTGCTGCTGGCGGATGCGGCCCTTCACGTGCGGATCGCCTTCGTTCTCGCGATGCTCGCGCTTCACTTCTTCCTTCGTCATGCGCAACTTCTTGTTGTACTGCCAGAGTTGGTAAGGAACATCGAGCGCGGCGACGACCAGCATCCCGGCAACGGTCGTGCCGCAGCACACGGCGACCAGATGCAGCGCGTCGGCGAGCGCCGCGCCGAGCGGCTGGGTCGCGAGGCCGAGCAGCTCGTCCTTGCTGCGCCAGATCGCGATCCCGCCGATCCCGCCGACGACGAGCGTCTTCGCGAGCGACATCCCGAGCTGGATCGGCCCCTGGATCGAGAAGATGCGGCCGAGGCCGGAGATCGGGTTCAGGCGGTCGAACTTCAGCTCGAAGGTCTTTTGCGAGATCAGCCAGCCGCCGAGCGCCATCGGCGCGGCCAGCGCGGCCACGCCCGTCAGCGCGAGCAGCGGCAGCAGCGCGGCGAAGCCCTCGGCGCTCGCGCTGCCGGCCGCGGACAGCATCCGGTTCGTGTCGAACGCCGTGGCGCGGTCGAACGAGAACGCGCCGCGCAGCATCGTCTGCAGATGCGCGCCCGACGGCCCCGCGAGCAGCCACGCACCGTAGAACCCGGCCGCGAGCAGCGCGAACGAAGCCAGTTCGCGCGAGCGCGCGACCTGCCCCTCCTCGCGCGCCTTCTCGCGGCGTCTCGGAGTGGCGGCTTCGGTTCTGTCGAGATCGCTCTCGTCTGCCACGGGGCCTCCAGTCGGGTACGGCGAAATGCCGCTTTCCAGTGACACCGATTATTCATGCGCGCGTCAAACGCCGATCGGTCGAGCAAAGCCGGGAAAGGGGGGTATTTCGGGGAATCGGACGGGCTTGCGGCGGGGGGGAATCGGGGGCGCGAACGGCGGTGTGGCCGGGGTCATGAAGGCGGCGGCGGCGGCGGCGGGGGCGGTGGCGGTGGCGGTGCCGGTGCCGGTGCGACGGGGGGGATGGTGACGGCATCGACGCCGTAAGCGATAAAGCGGTGACGCGCGGATTCGCCGCAGAGGCGAAGCGATGGAGGCAACCTGCCCCGACGCGCGAGCACCGCGCATCGCGGCGCACCGGCCCGCACGCCGGCCGCGCGAGGCCGGCATGCGCGCCCGGCCGCTACCCGGCCGCCGCCTGCTGCAGCAGCCCGAGATCGAGCTTCTTCATCTTCATCACCTGCGCCATCACGCGCTCGGCGCGCGCGGGGTCGCCCGTCATCAGCTCGGACATCTGCACCGGCACGACCTGCCACGACACGCCGAAACGGTCGCGCAGCCAGCCGCACTGCTGCGCGCGCTCGTCGCCGCCTTCGGACAGCGCCGCCCAGTAGCGGTCGATCTCGTGCTGGTCGCGGCAGTTCACCACGAACGACACGGCCGGCGTGAGCGGGAACGCCGGGCCGCCGTTCAGCGCGAGGAACGCGACCCCGTCGAGCTCGAACGACACCGTCATCACCGTGCCCTCCGCCTGCCCGGACACCTGGGCACCGGCCTTGCCGTAGCGCGCGACGTGCACGATGCGTGCGTCGTCGAACACCGACACGTAGAAGTTCGCGGCCGCCTCGGCGTCATGATCGAACCACAGGAACGGCGTGATACGTTGAATGCGCTGGCTCATGATGCTGCCTCCTCGATGTCGTGTCGGCATCCGTGTCCGGTCTTGTCTCGTAAGCGCTGCATCCGTACGCCGCCCCAAGGCGGCGCGGGAGCTTGAAAAAAGGGGACGATCGCTCGCCCCCTTTTTGCTGCGATGCCGCGTGCGCGATCAGAACGCGACGTAAGGTGCCGCGCCGCCGCTCGCGGTCCGGTCCATCCCGAAGTAGATCGTCTTGCCGTAGAAGTGCGGCAGGCCGAGATCGAGCCATCCGGACGGGCCGAACGGTCCGGCGATGTCGTTGAACGCGTACGTCGACGGGCTCGCGAACAGCGAATCGGCGTTCTGGATCGACATCGACACGCCGCCCGACGTCCCGTTCCGGCCGGTCAGCGTCGCGGTGTAGGTGGCCGTCGACGACGGGCAGTAGAACTGCGTGTTGGTCGAGCACTTCGTCTGCGACGCGTCGTTGAAGAAATACGCGTTCGAGCCCGTATCGAAGAACGCGGTCACGCTGCTGCCAAGGAACGACGCGCTCACGTCCCCCGTCGTCGTCGACGTCAACACCGTCGACGCGGCGAGCGCGTTGTTGCTCTGCGTGCCGATCCCGAACGTGAGCTTGCCCGTCGCGCTGCCCTGCCCGCTGCTGGAGATGGCGGGCATCTGCACGATCACGCCGTTGTTGTCGGTCGCGAAACGATGGACCGGGTTCGCCACCTGCTGCGTGGTCGGCACCAGCGCGACCGTGCAGCTCGAATTGCCGTTCGGGCACGCATAGTAGTTGTTGTAGGTCGCCGACGTCGACGTCGCGCAGTTCGTGCCGCAGTCCACCGGCGCCGGCCCGATGCCGAGAATGCCGTTCGCGCCGAGATCGTTGGCCGAGTTCGCCGAGGTCCCGCCGTTCGTGCACGAGTTCGGTACGCCGGTCGTGCCGAGGTCGCCGATGATCTGCACCGGCAGCGAGCTTGCCTGCTCCGAGCCGATCGTCAGGTCGACGGTGCGCACCGTGCCCCACGTGTAGCTGGACACGAACTTGCCGCATTCGGCGACCGGCGCGCCGCCGCTCGTCACCTGCGGCAGGCTGCCGAGCACGCCCGACACGGCGCTGCCGACCAGCCGCAGCCCGTACGACGCCGTGTCGACGAGCACGTTGTTGACCACCTGGCAGTTCGACGTGCCGGGCACGCAGATCTTCACGTTGACGGTCGGGATGTTGATCACGCGCGCGACGCCGGTGCCGACGGTGATCACGGCCGTATTGGCGGTGTTGCCGTCCGATACGCTGGAGTTGCCGCCGTTATTGCCGTTGTTACCGTTGCTGCCGTTGTCGCCGCCGCCATCGCCGCCGCCGCATGCCGTCACGAGCATGGCCGTCGCGGCCGCGAGGCTCAGCATTCCGAGCCAGCGCTTGAAGGTATGAGGAATTATCAAGATCGCTCTCCCGCTGTCACTGGATGTCGGTGCCGGTCAGCCCGGCGGGCAGCGCGGCGGGCAGCCACGCCTGGCCCGCGAACGCGCCCATGTGGCCGCCCGTGCGGATCACGAGGTTGCTCGTGTCGACGGACACCGGTGCGCGCCAGCCGCGCGCGGCATGAGCCGCCTGAACGCCGGCGGTGTACTGCGGGAAATAGCTGCCGAGGAGCGACGCCAGATCCGGCATGGTCGGCCCGCGCCACGCGAGGCCGAACACGGTGCCGGCCGTGGACGTGTATTCGTGGATGACGGTGCCCGATCCGAGCGTGATCTCGCGCACGGTATAGGCGGCGGCGCTCGCCGGTGCACCGTCGGCCGAGCGCATTGCGCGCTGCAGCGCGCGCACGGTTGCCGCGTGATCGTCCGCCGGCGGCGACATCGGCGCGCCGCCCAGTTCGGCCTGTGCGTGGACGGTCCACAGCACACCCATTGCAACCGCCGCATGCGCGGCAGTCCAGCCCAAGCGTTTCAGTTTCACGTTCCCCCCCAAGGGACTGGCTTCGTTGCCGTCGGCCCGCTGTCAGGCTCGGCCACCGCAGGTCAGCCAATGAAAGTCGTTGGAATGACGCTTCGTTGCTGCTGACGCGTAGTATGCCTGCGGACTGTGGCGGAGTGTCAAATTGACGCAGCGCGGCCCGCTCGCGACGGGCCGGGGAGAACGGGAAAGCCATGCGCACCGGCCCGCCCCATGACATGGACGGGCCGGCGCGATGCCGCACGGTCAGAAGCCCAGGCTCGCGAGCAGGTCGTCGACCTGCGCCTGGTCCTGCACCACGTCGGACTTGCCTTCGGGCGCGACCTGCGGCCCGTTCAGCAGCGACTCGGGGCTGCCGGTCGTGCTCACGTGCTCGGCCGCGAGCGCGGCCGCGGTCGCCGCGAACTGCTCGCGCCGCTCGGGCGCGATGTTGTCGACGAGCACGGTGAGCAGTTGCTGCTCGATCAGGTAGACCATGTCCATGATCTTCTTGATCACCTGCCCGGTCAGATCCTGGAAATCCTGCGCGAGCATGATCTCGAGCAGCTGCGCGCTGGTCGCGGACGTCGCTTCGGGCAAGCCGTGCAGGAACGCGCGCGTGTCGCCCATCAGCGCGCGCACTTCCGCGTGCTCGATCGGCGCGGCGTACCACTGCGCCCAGCGCGCGTCGAGCGCCTCGGCCTCGTTCTGGATGCGCTCCTGCACGGGCTTCGCGATCTCGATCGCGTTCAGCACGCGCTCGGCCGCCTGCTCGGTCATCGTCGCGACGTAGCGCAGCCGGTCGCGTGCGTCGGGCACGGCTTCGGCCGCACGCTCGACATGCTTGTCGAGGCCGAGCTCGCGCATCGAATCACGCAGCGTGCGCGTGAGCTGCCCGATGCGCGCGAGGATGCGGTCGCTGGCGAGATCGGCGCCTTCGGCGTGACTGTCGGCGTTGAGTCCCGCACCGGCGAGCGCCGCATGAATCGGCTCGTTCACGTCAGCTCCCGGCCTTCGCCATCTTGTCGATGATCTTGTTCAGCTTCTCGTCGAGCGTCGCGGCCGTGAACGGCTTCACGACGTAGCCGCTCGCGCCTGCCTGCGCGGCCGCGATGATGTTCTCCTTCTTCGACTCGGCCGTGACCATCAGCACCGGCAGGTGCGCGAGCGCCGCGTCCGCACGGATTTCCTTCAGCATCGCGAGCCCGTCGAGGTTCGGCATGTTCCAGTCCGAGATCACGAAGTCGAAACCGCCGCCGCGCAGACGCGCGAGGCCGGCCGCGCCGTCCTCGGCTTCGTCGACGTTCGCGTAGCCCAGCTCCTTGAGCAGGTTGCGGACGATCCGGCGCATCGTCGGGAAATCGTCCACCACCAGGATTTTCATGCTCTTGTCCATCGTCGTTCCTTTGCAGATTCGTTACCGTCGGGCCGCGCAACCTTGCACGCGTCCCGTGACATTTCATTCAGACCCGCTGTACGCGGTCGCCCATCGTCGCGAGACGCGCCATCACGCGCCGGCTCATCTCGGCGAGCGGCGCGACCTCTTCCGCGCCGCCGAGCGCGATCGCCTCGCGCGGCATCCCGAACACGATGCAGCTCGCCTCGTCCTGCGCGAACGTGTGGGCGCCCGCGCGCTTCATGTCGAGCAGCCCGGCCGCGCCGTCGCGGCCCATCCCCGTGAGGATCACGCCGATCGCGTTCTTGCCCGCGTGCTGCGCCGCCGACCGGAACAGCACGTCGACCGACGGCCGGTGACGGTTCACCGGCGGCTCGTCCGACAGCTGCGCGATGTAGTTCGCACCGCTGCGCGCGAGCAGCAGGTGCGCATGGCCCGGCGCGATGTACGCATGGCCCGGCAGCACGCGCTCGCCGTGCTCGGCTTCCTTCACCGCGATCCGGCACAGGCCGTTCAGCCGCTGCGCGAACGATTTCGTGAAGCCCGGCGGCATGTGCTGCGCGATCAGCACCGCCGGCGCGTCCGGCGGCAGCGGCGTCAGCACTTCGCGGATCGCCTCGGTGCCGCCCGTCGATGCGCCGATGATGATCAGCTTCTCGGTACTGACGAGCGGGTTGTTGATCATCGGCGCCGCCGGCTGGCCGGGCGCCGCGCGCGCGGCGGCCTGCGGCTGCGGCGCCTGCCGCACGCG
>NZ_JAPVQY010000111.1 GCF_027257875.1 Burkholderia sp. IMCC1007 | reverse complement strand
CGCCGCGGTCGCGCGCCGACCGTCGCGCCCGTCGGCGCCGGCAGCCCGCGCGCCGCCACTTTCGGCGACGGGCGACCATGCGGGACTGACGGGCGGCAGCGGCGGCGGCGCAAGCGGCGAGAATTCCTGTTCCGCGTGCACGACCTTGCCGTCGACGACCGTCAGCACCGACGACAACCGCGGGATGCAGTGCACGTCGATCGTGAAATAGTCGTCGCTCAGCACCGCGAAATCCGCGTAGCGGCCGGGCACCAGCGCGCCCTTGCGGTCGTCCTCGCTCGAGAACCATGCACTGCCGACGGTATAGCGGCGCAGCGCCTCCATCCGGCCGAGCCGGTTGCGCGCCGGGTACAGCGCGGTACCGCCCACGCTGCGCCCGGACACCATCCAGTACAGCGCGACGAACGGGTTGTAGCTGCCGGCGCCCATCGCGCCGGAGCCCGCACCGACCGGCAGCCCGGCCGCGAGCATCGCGCGGATCGGCGGCGCGCGCGTGGCCGCCGCGGCGCCGTGGCGCGCGATGAACGCCTCGCCCTGGAACGCCATGCGCGGCTGGATGGTCACGCCGCCGCCCAGCGCGGCGACGCGCGCGATGTTCGCATCCGAAATCGTCTCGCACCGGTCGAAGCACCAGCGCAGCCCGTCGAACGGCATCTCGCGATTCACCGCCTCGAACACGTCGAGGAAGCGGCCGATCGATTCGTCGTACGTCGCATGCAGCCGGAACGGCCAGCGATGACGCACCAGCAGGCGCACGACGGCCGTCAATCCGGCTTCGATCGACGCGCTCAGCTCGGCGCGCGGTTCCAGAAAATTCCCAAGATCGATCGCGGAGAACAGCAGCCGCTCGCCCGCGCCGTTCGCGCGCAGGAACGCGTCGCCGTCGCCGGGCGCCGTCAGCGCGACCCACTGCGCGAAGTCGTCGAGTTCGCGGCCCGCGTGTCGCGCGCCGAGGTCGTACGCGATGCGCAGCGTCAGCTCGCCGCGCTGCGCGAGCGTCATGATCGCCGCGTAGTCGTCCGGATACGCGAGGCCGTCGCCGCCGGCGTCGATCGCGCTCGTCACGCCGACGCGGTTCAGCGCGCGCATGAAGTGCCGCGTCGAGTTGACCCGGTCGGCCGCATCGAGCGCCGGCGCCTGGGCCAGCGCCGCGAACAGCACCTGTGGATCCGGGCGCGCGAGCAGCAGGCCGGTCGGCCGTCCGTGGCGGTCGCGCCGCAGTGCTCCGCCCGGCGGGTCCGGTGTGTCGCGGTCGTAGCCGAGCGCGCGCAGCGCGGCTGCATTCAGCCACGCGCTGTCGGACAGATGCTGGACGAACACCGGCGTATCGGGCGCGATCGCGTTGAGCTCGGCAGCCGTCGGGCCGCGCTTTTCCGCGAACTGCAGCGCGGTCCAGCCGCCCGCCACACGCGCCCACTGCGGCGCGGGCGTACGCCGCACCTGCCGGCCGAGCAGCTCGAGCGCGTCGGCGAGCGACGGCACGCCATCCCAGCGCAGTTCGAGATTGAAATTCATCCCGCCGCGGATTGCCTGCAGGTGCGCGTCGATCAGGCCCGGAATCACGGTGCGGCCGTTCAGATCGATGCGGATCGTCGCGTCGTGCGCATGGCGCAACACGTGTCGATCGTCGCCGGTCGCGACGATGCGCCCGTCCTTCACGGCCAGCGCGCTCACGAACGAGCGCTGGTCGTCCTGGGTCGCAATCTTGCCGTTGAAGACGACGAGATCCGCCGAACGTGCGGGCTCCGTCGCTCTAAGCACTATCGGGCCTCCCGTGCGCGCATGCGCGCGACACGCCGCGGGCCACGCACGGCGGCGCCGCACGCGAGACGGCGGCAAAATCGTACGCGCCGCCCGACGCCCACGCTGCGGCGCGCGCGCCGCGGTCGCGCGGCCGCATTGCTGCACCGGATTCGCGCATCGTCATGCCGCCTGCTGCGCCGCGTCGGCGCTGTCGTGTCGCGCGCGTGTCCGGCCCGGCGCGGGTGGCGCGTCCGCGGGTGGCGCGTCCTGACGGACGAAGTTCTGCACGCGCAGCAGCCGGCGCACGTCGTGCGCGCGCGAATGCGGATCGAAGTGTCGCGCGACGCGGGCCACCAGCGTCGACGCGTGCGCGGTGCGTCCGCGCTCGATCAGATGATCGGCGAGATCCAGCGTGCTGCGCAGCGCCCACATCGCCGCACCCTGCGCGTTTGCGCTCTGGATCGCCATCTGCAGATGACGATGCGCGTCGGCCTCGTACGCAATCGCGACATCGGCGGTCGCGGTACGCGCCTGTTCGAGCATCACGACACCTCTTACGCGCAGCAGTTCGGGCACGAACAGATGCTCGCCGTGCGCGCGGCAGCGCGCGAGCGTCGCATCGAGCCGCGCGCGTGCCTCGGCCGCGCGGCCGGTACGCACGAGGCCCTCCGCACACGCGACGTTCAGCGGCGCGAGCAGGCGCCGGAATCCGCTCGCCTCGACGCGCTGCAGCGCGGGTTCGAGCCGTGCGAGCCCCGCGCCGGGATGACCAGCCTGGATGTCGAACTGGCCGGTCAGGCATTCGGCATGATTGCGCCAGATGTCGAAGCCGTGCGCGCCGGCGGTCGCGCGCAGCGTCGCGAGATAGTCGGACGTGATGTCGTGGTCGCCGTAGCGCAGCGCGATCGGCACGGCGGCCGCGCCAAGCACGACGCACAGCGCGAGCGCCGACGGGCCGCGGCGCGCGCATTCGACCGCTTGCGCGGCGATGCGCATCGCGTGTTCCGGGTCGCCCTGGATCCACACGAGCCGCGTGAGCATCGTGCGCGCGAGTGTCGCCATGTCGACGCCCAGCGCGGCCTGCGCGCATGGCGGTTCGCCGGCGTCGGCGAGTTCGGCCGTCGCGGCTTCCAGCCGCTCGCGCGCCTGCGCATGCTCGCCGAAGTAATGCAGCGACGTCGCGACCATCGCGTTCGCGAGCAGCCGCTGCGATCGGTCGCCGCGCCGCTCGGCCGCGCGCTCGAAGCGCGTCGCGTAGCGCAGCGATTCGTGTATGTCCGACAGCGTCAGCATCGTGTTCCACAGCCCGACCAGCGCGCGCGCGTCGAATGCATCGTCGCCGATGTGCGTCGCAAGACCGAGCGTGCGGTCCCACATCGCGGCGGCGGCGAGCGCGTCGCCGTCGGTATGCAGCAGCGCCGATGCACAGGCCGCCCGCAGCCGCATCTCGCGCGCGGCATCGACCGGATCGGCGGCGTCCGTGTCGAGTTGGGCAAGCACCTGGCGCGCCCGCGCCGCGCATTCGCGCATCCGCGCCGGCTCCAGCAGCGCGCGCGCGAGCAGGTCGGGTTCGGGCACGCCGCCGGCCGCGGCGGCGTCAGCCGGTTCGATCGCGGCCGCGTCGGGCGCTTCGAGCGGCTGGATATCGGCCGGCTGCATGTCGGCCGGCAGCATGTCGGCCATTTGCACGTCGGCCATCTGCACTTCGGCCATGTGCACTTCGGCCATGTGCACATCGGCCATGTGCACATCGGCCATCTGCACTTCGGCAATCTGCACTTCGGCCGTCTGCACATCGGCCAGCTGCGCATCAGCCATCTGCGCATCAGCCGTCTGCGCATCAGCCATCTGCGCATCAGCCATCTGCGCATCAGCCGCCTGCGCATCAGCCGCCTGCACATCAGCCATCTGCACATCAGCCATCTGCGCATCAGCCGTCTGCACATCAGCCATCTGCACATCAGCCATCTGCGCACCCGCCAGCTCCCCCGCGGCCGACACTGCAACCACAGCCACGCGTGCCTGCGCATGCTCGCGCTCGTACTGCGCGTGTCGCGCGGCGACGCGCTCGAATTCGCCTTCGTTTTGCAGCTTTTCCAGCGCGTACGCGCGCGTCGACTCGGTCAGCCGGTAGCGCGCATACGCGCCGTGGAATTCGACGGTCACGAGCGACTTCGCGACGAGTTCGCCGAGCACCGCGATCATGTCGACGGCCGACGTGTCGGGCTCGGTCGCAACCGCGCGCGCGGCATCGAACGTAAATGGACCGATGAAGCAACCCATTCGCCGGAACAGCGCGCGGGCCGCCGGATCCAGCAGCACGTAGCTCCAGTCGAACGTCGCGCGCAGCGTCTGGTGACGCGGCAGCGCCGAGCGCAGCCCGCCCGTCAGCAGGTTCAGCCGGTCGTCGAGGCGCGACGCGACGATCGCGAGCCCGAGCGTCGCGACGCGCGCCGCCGCGAGTTCGATCGCGAGCGGCAACCCGTCGAGGCGCCGGCAGATGTCCGCGACGAGCCGCACGCCGGCGTCGTCGACCGCACAATCCGGCGCGGCCGCGCGCACGCGTTCCAGGAACAGCTCGACCGCGGAACAGCGGACGATTTCGTCGGCGGACGCGTTGCCGTCCGGCACCGCGAGCGGACTCATGCGCAGCACCGCTTCGGCCGAGATGTGCAGCGGCTCGCGGCTCGTCACGAGCACACGCAGCGGCGCGCAGCACGACGTGAGCGTTTCGACGAAGGTCGCGACCAGATCGACGATGTGCTCGGCATTGTCGAGCACGAGCAGGCAGCGCGACGCGGCGAACGCGTCGCCGATGCGGTCGATGGCCGGCACGTCCTGCGTATCGAGGCCGAGTTCGGCGGCAAGTGCGATCAGCATGTCGTCGCGTGTCGATGCGCGCGCCAGTTCCACGAACAGCACGCGCTCGCGTGAACGGCTGCGCACGTCGTGCGCGACGCGCACGGCGAGGCTCGTCTTGCCGATGCCGCCGGCGCCGACCAGCGTGACGACCGGCGCGCGTTCCAGCAGGTCGACGATCTGCGCGATTTCGGCGTCGCGGCCGACGAGCGGCGCCGGCGGCGGCGAGACCACGGTCTCGGGTGGCACCGCGGCGGCGGACGCGAGCACGGTCGCGGGCGCTGGCGCCGGTGCGGGCATCGGCACGGACGACGCGCTCGCGACCAGCAGATAGCCGCGGCCGGGCACCGTCTTGATCAGATCGCGGCTCGTGCCGAGCGCCTTGCGCAAGGTCGCGACGTGCACCTGCAGGCGATTTTCCTCGACGATCAGGCCGGGCCAGACCGCGTCCATGATGTCGTCTTTCGACACGACCGAACCGCTCGCGCGGTGCAGGACTTCGAGGATGTCAAGCGCGCGTGCGCCGATGCGCAGCGACGCGCCGTGACGGCGAATGTCCCGCTGCTCGAAATCCACCGACAAAGTTCCGATCTGGATCATGGCCGCCTCCGGTCCCTCGGGATGACCGCCGTATGAACGCGGCAGTTCACCCGGCAGGAAGTCAGCGTCCGGCGCACCCGTGCACCGGACGGAAATTGTCGAATTCGGGACCGAGTGTAGACGGGCAGCCACCGAAAATCTTGAAGGAAAATGCACTGCCCGCGCATTCCGGGCAGGCCCGACCGGCACGATCGCTTGCGTGTAAAAGTGGGGCGCTATACTCTGCCGGTCCGCTGGCGCACGGGTTGCGCCGCGACACGCACTCGCTGCGCACACGCATTGAAAGCAATTTGTCAGGATGCCGAGCGGACGTTTATGCAAATTCATTCTGAACGTCCGCGTGCGCATCTAAACTGGACTCGTCATTTCGCGCTCCGAGTCCCTCGCTGGGGAATTCCATGTCAGACTCCGTCATCGCCGCGCCAGTGGCATCGCCTCCGGCGCGGCCGAAAGACACGCTCGGCTGCGTGTCGAGCCTGCTGGCGAAGGATGTCGAGACGACGTCCGGCGGCCTGAAGCTCCACCGCAAGTGCATGCGCGACGCACATGTCGAACATATCGACATGCCCGCGTGCGACCGCGGCTTCCTCGTCGGCGTATCGCTGAACGGCGGCCACCGCCGTACGCTCTATGGGCGCGCAGGCGCGAGCGAGCGCCGCTTCCAGCATCACTCGATCTACATTCGCGATTTTTCCCGTCATTTCCACGCGGACCTGTACGGCAACTTCGACTTCGTGCTGGTCGAGCTTCCCCACACGTATCTGGCGCGTATCGGCCCCGAACACGGCGGTAGTCCGGTCGACGGCCTCACGTGCCGCCTCGATGCGCGCGACCCGGTGCTCGGCCATCTCGCGCACGCGGTCGCGGACAGCCTCGACGCATCCGGCCCGCTGAACGCGCTGTTCATCGAGCAGATCGGGCTCGCGATGGGCACGCACCTCGTGCACCGCTACGGCAACGTGCGCACGCGCGAGCTCGAAAGCAAGGGCGTGCTGTCGCCGGCGAAGGTGGCGCTCGCGAAGGAACTGCTGATGGAAAAGGCGGACCTCGGCGTGTCGATCGAGGAAGTGGCGAACGAATGCGACCTGTCGCGCGGTTATTTCATCCGCGCGTTCTCGCGCACCACGGGCCGCACGCCACACCAGTGGCTGCTCGAACAGCGCGTGATGCGCGCGCGCGAGCTGATCGAGACGTCCGACATGACGCTCGCCGACATCGCGATCGCGTGCGGCTTCGCCGACCAGAGCCATCTGAACCGCGTATTCGCGCGGATCGTCGGTCATCCGCCCGGCGCGTGGCGACGCGCACGGTCGCGCTGATGCGCGACCTCGACGCGCGCCATGCCGTCACGGCACCGGCGTCGCGTCGTAGTTGACCGGCACCCAGTCGTATTGCGCACCGTCCCGGCGCAGGTGGCCGAGCCCGGGAAACGCGATATGCGCGGCACCGACGAGATAGCGCCGATCGGCGACGCGCTTCAGCGTGTCGCGCCGCGTGCGGCGGGCGGCGCCGGCGTCGCTGTCGTACTGGACCGTCGCGTCGACGTCCCGCAACTGGATCGCCGCCACGTGCACGATGTCGCCCCACGCGAGCAGGCCCGCATTGCCGCTCTCGATGAGATAGGCCGTATGGCCCGGCGTATGGCCGGGCATCGGCACCGCGCGAATGCCGGGCGCGAGCGTCGCTTCGCCGCGAAATGTCTTGAAGCGGCCGGCCGCGACGTAAGGCGCGACCGCCGCCGCGGCCGCATCGAAAAACGACGCGAGGAACGCCGGCGCTTGCGCCTTGTTGGCGGGATCGAGCCAATACGCGGCCTCGACGGCGTTCACCCGCACGACGGCATTCGGAAACGTCATCGCGCCGTTCGACACAATGCCGCCGACATGATCCTTGTGCAGGTGCGTGAGCAGCACTTCGTCGATCTGCTCGGGCGCATAGCCGGCCGCACGCAGGTCGTCGAGCAGCTTGCCGCAGCAGTCGCCGTACAGCGTGCCGGCCCCCGCATCGACGAGGATCCGCTTCGATCCGGTATCGACCAGGAACGCGTTGATCGACCCTTGCACGGGCGGCTCCAGGAATGCACGGTCGAGGTCGCGGCGGATCTCGGCGTTCGAGATGTCGCGAAACACCGTATCGACCGGAAACGGATGCGTGCCGTCCGACAGCGCGATCACCGTGAAGTCGCCGATCTTCTGCCGGTAGAAGCCGGGCGGTTGCTCGCCAGCAGTGGACACGGAGGCCGGCGCCGGCGCCTGCGCGAAGACGAGACATGCGGGCATGCCCGCGCACGCGGCGACGAGCAGCAGGCGCGCCGCACGTGCGGCGAATGCGTACCGGGGTATGTTCATGGGATCTCCGTGGCGAGCCGTGACGTGTCATGCGAGCGGGCCATGGATCGAACGATCCTGCCCGACCCGCGTTGCCGCGCAGCTTACCGGCCAGCGCCGCGGAAATCCTGAGCGATGCCTGAATTGTCCTGAAGACGCGGCGCACGCACCGCGGCAAGCGCACCGCCCGGCGCTAGAATGCGAACCGCATGCAACGCGACGTTGCGACTCCCACAAGGGCCACTCCATGGACAAATTCTCCGCGCTGCGCGCCTTCGTCGAAGTGGCGGAAGCCGGCGGCTTCTCCAGCGCGGGGCGGCGCCTCGATCTCGCCGCGTCGTCGGTGGTGCGCGCGGTGGACGCGCTCGAGGCGTCGCTCGGCACCGTGCTGCTGAACCGCACGACGCGACAGGTGACGCTGTCCGACGCGGGCACCGTCTACTATGCGCGCGCGAAGCGCGTGCTGGAGGAACTCGCCGACGCGCTCGTCGCCGATCGCGGCGACGAGCCGTCCGGGCCGCTGCGCGTGTCGGTGCCGGTCGCCTACGGGCTGCGACGCATCGCGCCGCACGTCGCCGCGTTCGTCGCGCGCCATCCGAAGCTCGACGTCGACCTGCAACTCACCGACGAACGCGTCGATCTCGTGTCCGCCCGGATCGACGTCGCGATCCGGCTCGGCGACGCCGCCCCGACCGCCGACGTCGTCGCGCGCCCGCTCGGCACGTTCCACCGCTACGTGGTCGCGAGCCGCGCCTACCTCGACACGCACGGCACGCCCGCGACGCCGGGCGAGCTGGTCGATCATGCGTGCCTGCGCTTTCACTTCGGTGTCGACCAGCAGGCGTGGACCTTCGCCGACGCGCAAGGTGCGACGCAGGTGCACGTCGCCGGACGGCTGAAATCGAATCACAGCGAGGTGCTGCGCGCGGCCGCGCTCGACGGCGCCGGCATCGCGCTGCTGCCCGACTGGCTGGTCGGCGCGGATATCGAAGCGGGCCGCCTGCAGCGGCTGTTCGACCGCTACGACGTGACGCCGGGCTCCGCGCGCGCGGTGATCACCGCGCTGTACCTGCCGAACCAGCGCGGCTCGAAGCGCGTGACCGCGTTCGTCGATTTCGTCGAATCGCTCGCGCGCGCGCAGCCCTGAAACGCGCGGCGCGCGCGCCGCGTCACCAGCCGAACTTCGCTTCCATCCCGACGTAATCGGCGTTGCGCGCGCCGAGCGCGCGAATCGACGAGCCGAGCTGGAAGTGCACGGCCTCGAGCGCGAGCGCGACGTTCGCGTTCACGAGCCAGTCGACGCGCGCCTGCGCGTACATCCCCGTCCACGCGCCGCCCTTGCCGGCCGTGCCCGGCACCGCCGACATCCCCTGCCCGTAGATCGCGTCGGCCGTCGTCTGGCGCCACTGGAAGCCGACGGCGGTGAGCACCGTCACCGAGCTGGCCGGCTTGAACGTCAGCGACGGCTTCACGTGGATCAGGTTGCTGTACCCGGTATAACCGGCGAGCGTGAAGTAATAACCGTTCGGAAACATCGGGTTGAACGTGCCGACGCGTCCGTCGCCAGGATGCGCGTCACCCGATGCGCCGTCGACCTGGATGCCGATGCGCGGCGTGCCGGCCGTCTTCGCGAACGTGTAGCCGCCCAGCGCGCCGAACGCCCACGCGCCGATCGTGTCCTGGCCGATGTGGCCCGTCTGCAGCATCGCCTCGACGTCCCAGTCGAGCCCGTCGGCCTTGCCCGCGTAACGCATGTCGAACACGTCGCGCCGCTCGGTGCCCGATGCATCCGGATAGCGCGCGTTGTCGCGCGTGTAGCGCGACCAGTACGCGGACAGATCGCCCGGCCCCGTGCCGTTACGCTCCACGCGCACGCCGTCGAAGCGCAGATGCCGGTTCGACACGTCGTCGAACGCGGCGGCGTCGCGATACTGCACCGGGCGCGTCACGTAGCCGATCAAGCGCCATTTGCCGACTTCGTAATCGGCCCACAGCGCATCGTATGCCTGCCGCACGTTCGGGCCGTCGCGCACCGACACGAAGCGCTGCAGGTCGAACGCCATCTCCTGCCGGCCGATCCGCGTCTTGAACGTGCCTGGGCCGAACTGGTCGACATACGCGACGAACGCCTGCTCGATATCGAGCTGATCCTTGTCGACCGGGCTGACCGTGTCCTTGCCGAACGGCCGCGCATCGACGAACTGGACGAACGCCTGAAAGTGCCCGCGATAGCGCAGGTCCGCATGCACGTTCGCGCGCTGGATCACGTAGTTGTCGTCATGCGCGGCGCCGAGGCCGAACAGCGGCGCGTTGTTCAGTTCGAAGCGCTCGCGCAGGTTCGCGCCGAGCGACAGGTAGGTCGACGGATCGTCGCCGAGCGGCACGTATTTCAGCGCGTCGAACGGCTTGCGCGGCACGCACGGATTCGCGAGCGCCGACCAGTCCTCCTGCCAGCGGTTGAACGACACCGTCGGACGTTTCGCGGTGCACGTCGCGGCAGCGGCCGCCGGTGACGCGGCCGCGCCGGCCGCGTCGGCCGACCCCGCCGCGGCATCGGCACCGGCGGCCGTACCGGC
>NZ_JAPVQY010000110.1 GCF_027257875.1 Burkholderia sp. IMCC1007 | reverse complement strand
TTCCATCCTTGATCTTGCCTTCGGGAAGCGGCCGGCTGTTGAACACGCGAAAGGTGTTGCCGGCAAAGCGAAACGCGTCGCCCTCGCGCTTCAGGTCTCGGCCCTTCAGCGGCACCCAGCCGAGCGACTTCCTGCCGCGATAACGCAGGTACGGGCGTCGGTGCTGACTGCGCGACTTCGCATATTGCTCGCACGTCGCGTTGACCGTGCCGGAGTGAATACCGAGTTCCTTGCTGCTGCCGGTCGTCAGCACGTTCAGGTCGAATCCTGTAGGCCACTTCCTGCTCCACTTGAGCGCGTGCTTCTGCGTATCGTTGCAGAAGTTCCAGACGTAATTCACCGCACGGCTCTGCTTGTTAAGCAGTCCGTTGAGCGATTTCACCCGGTAGCGATAGACAAGGATCATGCCGGCCATTTTAACGGTGGAATGCCGCTGTCAAACAGCGGCGCTCCTTTCCTCCCCGTCCTGAAGGATGGGGTTTCTCGGAGCAACCGATGAATTCCCCTGTTGTTCATCTGACGCAAGCCGGCCGGCTCGATCGTTTCTTCATCGACGGCGACTGGGTGCTGCCCGATGGCGGCGACCGGTTCGCGGTCGTGTGCCCGTCCACCGAGGACACGCTGTGCGAGATTCCGCTCGGCAGCGCACGCGATGCCGACCGCGCCGTGAGCGCCGCGCGCCGCGCGTTCGAATCGTGGTCGGCGACGTCGCCGCACGCGCGCGCCGCGCTGCTCGATCGCATCCATGCGTTGATCCTGGAGCGTGCGGAGCTGTTCGCCACGGCGCTCGCGCTGGAGATGGGCGCGCCGATCAGTTACGCCCGCAGCGCGCATGTGCCGCTCGCAGCCGAACATATCCGCGTCGCGCGCGACAACCTGGCGAGCTATCCGTTCGTCAAGCGGCGCGGGACGACCGCGGTCGTGCGCGAGCCGATCGGCGTGTGCGCGCTGATCACGCCGTGGAACTGGCCGATCTATCAGATCACCGCGAAGGTCGGACCGGCGCTCGCGGCAGGCTGTACGGTCGTGCTGAAGCCGAGCGAACTGTCGCCGCTCAGCGCGCTGCTGTTCGCGGAAGTCGTCGCCGATGCGGGCGTGCCCGCTGGCGTATTCAATCTCGTGAGCGGCAGCGGCGAAGCGGTGGGCGCGGCGCTGTCGTCGCACCCGGAGGTCGACATGGTGTCGATCACCGGCTCGACGCGGGCCGGCGTGCTGGTGGCGCAGGCCGCCGCGCCGACCGTCAAGCGCGTTGCGCAGGAGCTGGGCGGCAAGTCGCCGAACCTCGTGTTGCCGGATGCCGACCTGCAGCGCGCGATCGCGCCGGGCGTCGCCGCCGCGTTCCGCAACATGGGGCAGTCGTGCAGCGCGCCGACCCGCATGATCGTGCCGCGCGACGCGCTCGGCACGGTCGAGGCACTGGCCGTCGCGGCGGCGCAGCAGTTGATCGTCGGCGATCCGTTCGACGACGCGACGACGCACGGGCCGCTCGCCAATCGCGCGCAGTTCGGCCGCGTCGCGCAGATGATCGACGCGGGCATCGCTGAACGCGCGAAGCTGATCGCCGGCGGGCCCGGCCGCCCCGCGGGTTTCGACAAGGGCTTCTACGCGCGGCCGACGATTTTCTCCGACGTGCGTACCGACATGGCAATTGCGCAGCAGGAGATCTTCGGTCCGGTCCTCGCGATCCTGCCGTACGACACCGTCGACGAGGCGATAGCGATCGCGAACGACACGGTCTACGGGCTCGGCGCGCACGTGCAGGGCACCGACATGGCGCGCGTGCGCGCGGCGGCCGCGCGCATCCGCTCGGGGCAGGTGCACCTGAACTACCCGGCCTGGGACCCGCAGGCGCCGTTCGGCGGATACAAGCAGTCGGGCAACGGCCGCGAATACGGGATCGAAGGGATGGAGGAGTACATGGAGGTCAAGTCGATCCTCGGCTTTTATGATTGATGCGGCCGCTGCGCGCGATTCGCGCCTGCCGTACGCTGTAAGCCCTCTACCTTCCGAAGGTGCCGAAATTGGACGATCACGTCATCCCCGACCTGTCGCTGCACGCGCATCATGCACACTGGGCGAAGCTGCGCCGCGACCTGCATGCGCATCCCGAATTGCGGTTCGAGGAACACCGAACGGCCGACGTCGTCGCGCGCGAACTCGAGGCGCTCGGCTACGCGGTGTCGCGCGGGCTCGGCGGCACGGGCGTCGTCGCGAGCCTGCCCGGCGCGGATCCGCGCCGCGGCATCGTGCTGCGCGCCGACCTCGATGCATTGCCGATCCACGAAGCCAACGACTTCGCGCACGCATCGTGCACGCACGGGATCATGCATGCGTGCGGGCACGACGGACATACCGTGATGCTGCTCGGCGCCGCGCGTGTGCTGAAGGCACTGCCGCAGCTGCCCGGCACCGTCCATTTCGTGTTTCAGCCGGGCGAAGAGGGCGGCGCGGGCGCGCGCAGGATGATCGACGACGGGCTGTTCGAGCAATTTCCGACCGAAGCGGTGTTCGGCATGCACAACTGGCCCGGGTTGCCGGCCGGGCATTTCGGGTTGCGCACCGGCCCGATCATGGCCGCGGGCTCGCGCTTCAGGATCACGGTCACCGGCAAGGGCGCGCATGCGGCGCAGCCGCATCTGGGCATCGATCCCGTTCCGCTCGCGTGTTCGATGGTGCTGCAGTGCCAGACGATCGCCGCGCGGCACAAGGATCCCGTCGACCCGGCGGTCATTTCCGTCTGCATGTTCCAGGCGGGCACGACGGACAACGTGATTCCCGACACCGCCGAACTGCGCGGCACGATCCGCACGCTGTCGTCCGCGTTGCAGCAGCAGTTGCAGCGCGACGTCCGGATGATGTGCGAAGCGCTGGCCGCGGCTTACGGCGCGCAGGTCGACGTGGAGTTTTTTCAGTACTACCCGGCGACGGTCAACACGCCGGCCGAGACGGCATTCTGCGAAACGGTGATTCGCGACACGTTCGGCGACGCACGCCTGCAGCGCGACGTGCCGCCGAACATGACCTCCGAAGACTTCGGCTTCATGCTCGAGGAGCGGCCCGGCGCGTACGTGCTGATCGGCAATGCGCAGGACGGCGCGGCTGCGCCGGCGCTGCATCACCCGAAATACGACTTCAACGACGACATCATTCCGGCCGGTGTCCGGTATTGGGTTGCGTTGGCACGGCGGTATTTCAGCGGCGCGCCGGAAACCCGCGCTTGATGCCGGTCAAGTAGCTTCAGGCTGCAACGACCGGTCGTGCGCGGCGTTTCGGCTGCGTGCACGTCACTGCGCCTGCGCGGTCTGCTCGGTCCACGCGCCGGCCGATGCGGTCGCAACCGGCGCCGCGTCGTGATGCTCGAGCGCATACACCTGCCGGTTGCGCGCGATCTGCGCTGCGGACGGCGGATAGTCGTTCCGGTTCGACGGCAGCAAGCCGTCGGCTTGTGCTTCGACCAATTGCTGGCGCACTTCGGCGTGCGTGAGCGGCGCGGGGGTGGGCTGGACTGACTGCGCGAACGCCGATGCGCCAAACGGCAGGCTCAGCGAGGCGAGAACGAAGGCGGCGATGAGTTTCATGGTGGCTCCTGGATAAACAAGGCAACGGGAAAGTGGGGAAACGGCCCACACCAGCATTCTGGTTTCGCCGCCGCACGCCAGGCTGACCGGCTGATTACCGTTTTGTAATCAACGGCATTCACGCGTGCACGGAGCGGTTCCTCGTTTCCGTTTCCCGGTAACATCGCCGCATGTTTCCACGAAGGCGACGGCCATGCGCATCCTGATAGTCGAAGACGAACCCAAGACGGGCGCGTACCTGAAGAAGGGGCTCGAGGAATCGGGCTTCAGCGTCGATCTCGCGAAGGACGGCGCCGAAGGGCTGATGCTCGCGCAGGAGGAGCGTTACGACGTGATCGTGCTCGACGTGATGCTGCCCGTGCTCGACGGCTGGGGTGTGCTGAAGCGGCTGCGCGAAACGCACACGACGCCCGTGCTGTTCCTGACCGCGCGCGACGACGTGCAGGACCGCGTGCACGGCCTCGAGCTCGGCGCCGACGACTACCTCGTGAAGCCGTTCGCGTTCGTCGAGCTGCTCGCCCGCATCCGCACGCTTGCACGTCGCGGGCCGCCGCGCGAAACGGATCACCTGACCGTCGGCGATCTGGAAATCGACGTGATGCGCCGCCGCGTGAAGCGCGGCACCACGCGGATCGACCTGACGCCGCGCGAATTCTCGCTGCTGCAACTGCTCGCGCGCCGGCAGGGCGAAGTGCTGAGCCGCACGCAGATCGCGTCGTACGTGTGGGACATGAATTTCGACAGCGACACCAATGTCGTCGAGGTCGCGATCCGGCGCCTGCGCGCGAAGATCGACGACGCGTTTCCGGTCAAGCTGATCCATACCGTGCGCGGCGTCGGCTACGTGCTCGAACCGAAGGACGACGCATGACGCGCCCGCGCTCGCTCGCCGCGACCCTCGCGCTCGCGTTCGCCGCGACCACGCTCGCCGCGTTCGCGCTCGTCGGCGCATATGTGTATGCGGGCCTCGAACGGCAGGTGAACACGCAGGACGATCTCGACATCGTGCTGGCCGCGCGCCACACGCGCCGGCTCGCGGGCGAGCTCGAATCGCTCGATGCGGCTCGTGCGCACGCGGAGCGGCTCACGAGCCAGGTGCTGGGCAACGAGGCGCTGTCGATGGCCGCCGTCGACGCGCACGGCGACGTGCTCGCGCGCCACAACGTGCGGCTCGCCGCGCTCGACGATGCGCCTGTGGCCGCCTCGATTCCGCTGGCCGACGCGCAGCTGTTTGCGCCGCACGCGGTGCCGGTTCCCGCGAATGACCGGATCACGAGCGACCGGCTCGTCACGTGGCGCGCCGACGACGGCACGCCGATGCGCGGTGTCGTGATCGAGGCCGCGCTCGGCGACCACACGCCGATCCGCATCGCGATCGCGCGCAACATGCGCGACCGGGCCGATCTGCTCGACGGCTACCGCGACCGGCTCAAGCTCGCCGGCGGCCTCGGCGCGCTGTTCGCGCTGCTGCTCGGCTACGGGCTGATCCGCAAGGCGCTCGCGCCGCTGCACGAGATCGTCGACGACACCGGCCGGATCACGGTCGACAAGCTCGACACGCGGCTCGACGCGTCGCGCGCGCCGCCCGAGCTGCGCGCGCTCGTCGATGCGCAGAATGCGATGCTCGGCCGCTTGCAGCAGGCGTTCGCGCATCTGTCGCAATTCAGCGCCGATCTCGCGCACGACCTGCGCACGCCGCTGAACAACATGCGCGGCGCCACCGAAGTCGCGCTCGCGCGGCCGCGTTCGGTTGACGAGTACCAGACGCTGCTCGAATCGAATCTCGAGGAATACGACCGTCTCGCGCGGATGATCGACAACGTGCTGTTTCTCGCACGCGCCGAGCATCCGAGCTTCGTCACGCGGCAGCGCGCGTTCGACGTGCGCGAAGAACTCGAGCGCATCGCCGAGTATTTCGAGGGGCTCGCCGACGAAGCGGGCTCGGCGCTGCGCGTCGAAGGGCGGGGGCAGCTGACCACTGACGTCGAGCTGTTTCGTCGGGCCGTCGGTAATCTGCTCGCGAACGCGCTGCGTTACACGCCCGCCGGCGGTGTCATCACGCTGAGTGTCGACGAAACGGCCGATGCGGTGCGCGTCGTCGTCGCGAATCCGGGCGAGCCGATCGATCCCGCACTGCTGCCGCGGATCTTCGACCGGTTCGTGCGCGGCGACCCGGCACGCAGCGGCGGCGCGCCGGGCGGCACGGCCGGGCTCGGGCTCGCGATCGTGCGCTCGGTGATGGAGCTGCACGGCGGCACCGCGCAGGTCGAAAGCGACGCGCGCGGCACGCGGTTCTTGCTCACGTTCAACCGGCCGCGGGTGGCGTGACGGCGGGTTCGGGCTGCGTGGCCGCTGCGGGTGCCATCGTGCCGGTGTGCGATTCCGCGTTCGCGTTCGCGCCTGCGCTTGCCTGCCAGCCACCGCCCAACACCTTCAGCAACCCGACTTCGGCCTCGATCATCGCGGGTCGAGCCGTCAGGTATCCACTCCAGGCCACCACGGTTTCGCCGCACGCTCGAGGACGTTCGACCTTGCCTCGCTCGCGGTTGCGGTTCGGCATGCGTAACGCCATAATTCCTCGTAACACGATAGGAAAGGATTGGTGTTACAGGATGAACGAAATCATCCGTCGCCTGCACACGCAGGCCGGCATCGAAAACGGTAACGTCAATGCCGCCCGGCGAACCTTCGCAGTGAACCTCCACCGTCAAGGCAGGTCGCCCAAGCTCATTCAGAACTTGATTGGAGTTTCTAGTCTCGCGGCCGTTAAACGTCTCGTAGACGGCGATCCTGTAACGCTCGCTTCCGTCGTACGTGGGGTCATTTGATGGAAACGGGAACGGCCAAAATACAGACATAGCAGGAGTTTCTGCGCGAATCGATGCGGGCTCTCGGACTTACGCGAGCTGCCTTCGCGACGCGAATCAGCGTGCCTGAAAAGACCCTGAACAAGTGGCTTGCTCCTGCCGATACAGGTGACTACCGCACCATGCCGGACGTCGTTTGGGCATACGTCCGCGAGATTTTGGTGTGGGATGCAAAAAGCGGCTGATGTGTCCCCATTGGGGGTATATAGTCGAACGTACTGGACCTCATTTCGAGAGATAAATGTCGAATCAAACTGCCGCGCTGCTGACGACGGTCGACGCTAACAAGGCGACACTTGATGCTGCGCGCCCTCTGCCGCCGCATACCGTTGCGTCGCTGCGCGAGAAGCTGATGCTGGAGTGGACGTATCACTCGAATGCAATCGAGGGCAACACGCTGACGCTGCGCGAAACCAAAGTGGTTTTGGAAGGCATTACGGTGGGCGGAAAGTCCCTTCGCGAGCACTTCGAGGCAACGAATCATCGTGACGCGATCCTGTACGTTGAGGAGATCGTCTCGAAGCATGAGGTGCTCACCGAATGGCAGATTCGCAATCTCCACGCGCTCGTCCTGAAGAGCATCGATTCGGAGCAGGCTGGTCGGTATCGGCAGGAGAACGTCGTGATTGCGGGCGCGAGCACGACCCCTCCGGACTTCATGCACTTGCCGGCGGAAATGGCTGCGCTGCTCGCTTGGTACGGCAAGGCCGGGGCGATGCATCCGGTCGAGCGGGCGGCCGAACTGCACACGCGGTTCGTGAAGATTCACCCGTTTGTCGATGGCAACGGGCGGACGGGACGGCTGCTGCAGAACTTTGAATTGATGAAGGCGGGCTACCCGCCAGCGATCATCCGCAAGGAAGATCGGCTCGCGTACTACGACGCGCGCGATATCGCGTGCGTGAGCGGCGACTACAGCGAGATCACATCCCTGGTCGCGGCATCTGTGCGGCGATCGCTCGACGTGTATCTCGACGTGCTGGGGCGGCGCGGGCACGAATAGGAAAAGTGAGAGTTGACCGTGTCGGGAATCGCCGCGCGATCGGAGTGCACGAGATATTGGCCGCACATCACGCGGCAGATTATCGACAATCCCGACACGCTGATTCGCACGCAAGTCCGCAACGTCTTCTTCTTCAACATGCGAACTGGATTTTGGTTGATCGTCTGCGGAACCATCCTGCAGATCAGCGGTAGTTGGCTAGCATAGGCTCGGAAAACCCGATGCAAATCACTCTTGACACCGCTAAGGCGGTCTACCGCAAGGCAATCGACCGGCGCGAAAGTGATGGAGAAGACACGGTTCGCGTGACTGACGGTGACATGTCCTGAGGTGACGGCGACGAGCCGTATTACCGACGTACCGCCTTTCGTCCGCTGATTGAAGAGTTGGAATGGTGCTACGGCTGCACGCCTCTCACGTTTAACCGGCCGCCGTCAGCGTGACGGCGGGCTCGGGCCGCACGGCGGCCGCGTGTTCCGTCGTGCCGGCTTTCGATTCCGCGTCTGAGCCTGCGCTCGCGCTCGCTTGCCAGCCGCCGCCCAGCGCCTTGAGCAACCCGACTTCGGCCTCGATCCGGCGCGCGTCGATCTGATCGGCCGTGCGCCGGTTCGTCAGCGCGATCGTCTGCGCGGTCACCACGTCCAGATAGCTGACGGCGCCCGCGTTGAAGCGATTCGTCGTCAGCCGCAGCGACAGGTCGGCCGCGTCGGTCGCGCGTTGCTGGCTGCCGGCTTCGGATGCGAGCGCATCGATCGCGGACAACTGATCCTCGACCTGCTGGAACGCGACGAGCACGGTTTGCCGGTAATCGGCGACCGCGCCGTCGTATTGCGCATGCGCGCCGCGCAGCGACGCGCTGCGGCGGCCGCCGTCGAACAGCGTGCCGGCGAGTTGCGGGCCGAGCGACCAGAACAGGCTCGGCGCGGCGAGCCACGGCGCGAAGAACGAGCTTTCGAGGCCGGCGCTTGCCGACAGTACGAGATCCGGGAAGAACGCGGCACGCGCCTCGCCGATCTGCGCGTTCGCGGCCGCGACACGGCGTTCGGCCGCCGCGATGTCGGGCCGCCGTTCGAGCAGTTGCGACGGCACGCCGGCCGGAATGGCCGGCACGTGGAACGCCTGCACGCGCGGCAGCGCGAACGTCGATGCGCTTTCGCCGACCAGCGTCGCGATCGCGTGCTGCAACTGCGCACGCGACGCGTCGATGTCGGTGTCCTGCGTGCGCGTCGATTCGAGTTGCGTCTCGGCTTGCGCAACCGCCGACGCGTCGATTGCACCGGCCGCGAGTTGTTGCTTGAGCAGCGTCAGCGCGTCTGCGTATGCGTGCACAGTGTCGTCGAGTAGTTGTTTCTGAGTGTCGAGCGAGCGGAGCGCGAAATAATCAGTCGCGAGTTCGGCCGTGACCGACAGCTTCACGGCCTGCAGGTCGGCCGCGCTCGCGGCGGCGTTCGCCTGCGCGCCTGTCACCGCGTCGCGCACGCGGCCGAACACGTCGGGCTCCCAGCTCGCGGCCACGCCGGCCTGGTAGTCGGGCGTCGTCTTGCCGGCGAGCGACGAGCCGAGCCGGTTCTGCGACACGCGCGCACGGCTTTGCGCGACGCCCGCCGTGATCGTCGGCAAGAACCCGGCGTGCTGGTAGTCGACCATCGCGCGTGCCTGCTGCAGGTCGGCGACGGCTTTCTTCACTGTCTGGTTCGACACGTCGACGCGCGCTTCGAGCGCGTTCAGGTCGGGGGCGCCGAAGACGGTCCACCACGCGCCGCGTGCAGCGGCGTCGGCGGGCATTGCGGCGCGCCAACCGGCTTGCGCGGCCGGCGCGGCCGGCGCGCCCGCGTAGTGGGCGGGCACCGCGACGGCGGGCGGCGAATAGGGCGGCAGCGTCGAGCAGGCGGTCAGTGCGGCCAATGCCGCGGCGGCGCCGAGCGCGGCGGCGCGGCGGGCGAACGGGAGCGGATGAGGAAGGCGCATGGCAGGTCTCTCGTGAGTCGTCGTCGATGGGTCAGCCGCGGGCAGGCGCCGGAGCGGGCGTTGACGCAGCCGGCGGGGCGCCGGCCGCGCGCAGCGGCGGCACGTTGCGCGCGCCGGTCGCGGACGGTGGTTGCGCGGACTGCGCGGACTGCGCGGACGGAGCAGACGAAGCGGACGAAGCGGACGAAGCAGCCACCGGCGCCGCATCGCGCGCCGCCGCCACGATCTTCACGGCTTCCCCAGCCGTGATCGCATCGCCCGGGTTGTCGATCACGCGATCGGTCGCCGCGAGCCCCGCGACGATCTCCACGCGCGTGCCGAAATCCCGCCCGATCTGCACGGTCTTCAGCGCCGTACGCCCGTTCGCGCCGACGGTAGCGACCGTCACGCCGTTCGGGCGGAACAGCAGCGCGCTGACCGGCAGTTCGAGCGCCGGCGCCGCGCTCGGCAAGACGAGATGCGCCTGCGCATACGCGCCGGGCATCAATGCGCCGTCACGGTTGTCGACGTCGATCTCGACGCGCAGCGTGCGCGTGACGGGATCGATCGCGCCCGCGCTGCGCGCGACACGCGCGGCAAAGCGCCGCCCCGGATACTGCGGCGTCGTCAGATAGACGGCCGTGCCGGCCGACACGCCGGTCGCGCTGTCCTGCGGCACGTCGACGAACACGCGCAGCGTGTCCGTCTGTTCGAGATGGAACAGTTCGCCGGACAAACCCGGGCTGCCCGGCGTGCCACCCGCGGTGACGAGCGTGCCGACGTCGACGTTGCGTGCGGTGATCACGCCGTCGAACGGCGCGGTGACGGACTCGTACGACACGAGTTCGGCGAGATGCGCGACGTTCGCCTGCGCGGACGCGAGCATCGCGCGCTTCGCGTTCATGTCCGCGACTTTCGTGTCGGTGTCCTGCTGCGACACCGATTGCGTTTTCAGCATGTCCTGCCAGCGCTGCGCGGTCGATTTCGCGTAGTCGTAGTTCGCCTGCGCGCTCGCTTCGTCGGCGCGCGCCTGGCGCAGCTGCGCGTCGAGATCGGGCGCCGAGATCTGCGCGAGCGTCTGGCCGGCCTTCACGTGCGTGCCGAGATCGGCGCTCCAGTGCGCGATATAGCCGCTCGTGCGCGCATAGATCGATGCGTCAGCATACGGCGCGACCGAGCCGGGCAACGTCAGCGTCTGGTCGGCCGGCGCCGCGCCGGGCACGACGATGGACACCGGCAGCGCCTGCTGCACGGCCACCTGCGCACGCTGCGCGGCGCGTGCATCGATACGCGGCACGATGCCGAGCGCGAGCAGCGCGGCGGCGAGCGCGACGGCC
>NZ_JAPVQY010000011.1 GCF_027257875.1 Burkholderia sp. IMCC1007 | reverse complement strand
CGGGCGTCGCTGCCGGCCCGGCTGTCGGCGCGCCAAGCGTCGCGCGCGGCGCCTGGCGCGCGGCGGTGGCGACCGCCCCCGGCCGCGCCGTTGCGTCGTCGATCCGGAACACCGAAACCGTCTGACGTAGACGCGCGGCCTGTGCGTCGAGCGATTGCGCCGCCGCAGCAGCCTCCTCGACGAGCGCCGCGTTCTGCTGCGTCACCTCGTCCATCTGCGCGACCGCACGCGCGACCTGGTCGATGCCGCCGCTCTGCTCGTCCGACGCCGCCGCGATCTCGCCCATGATGTCCGTCACACGCTGCACTGCACCGATCACGTCGCTCATCGTGCGCCCCGCTTCGTCGACCAGTGTCGAACCGGTACGGATGCGCTCCACCGATGCATCGATCAGCGCCTTGATCTCCTTGGCCGCGCTCGACGAGCGCTGCGCGAGGCTGCGCACCTCGCCGGCGACCACCGCGAAGCCGCGCCCTTCCTCGCCGGCGCGTGCGGCTTCGACGGCCGCGTTCAACGCAAGAATGTTGGTCTGGAATGCGATCCCCTCGATGATCGCGATGATGTCCGCGATCTTCGCCGAACTGTCGTTGATGTCGCCCATCGTGCCGACCACCTGACCCACGACCGTATTACCCTTGTTTGCAATTTCGGATGCGTTGGCGGCCAGCAAGCTTGCCCGCCGTGCATTGTCCGCGTTCTGCTTCACGGTGCCGGTCAGCTGCTCCATGCTCGACGCGGTTTCCTGCAGCGCCGCCGCCTGCTCTTCCGTGCGCGACGACAGGTCGATGTTGCCGGCGGCGATCTGCCGCGCCGCGGTCGCGATCGACTCGCTGCCGCCACGCACGGCGTGCACCGTGTCGACCAACCCGCGCTGCATCCGCGCAAGACCTTCGAGGAGCTGGCCCATCTCGTCGCGCCGGTTCACGACGACCGCGCGGCGCAGGTCGCCTGCGGCAATCGCGTCGAAATGGGCGAGCGCGTCGCCCAGCGGACGGCCGATCGCGCGGCTCAGCGTCAGCCACGACACCAGCGCGGCGACCAGGCCGGCCGCCAGCACGACGATCGCCAGCAGCCGCAACGTGCCGTACACGGATTCCGCGCGGTCGAAGCTCGCCTGCGCGTCGGCGAACTGGGAGTGGCGGAGCGCTTCGTTCGCGGTCGCGAGGTCGTTGTACAGCACCTGGAGCTGCTTCGCGCCCGCGCCGATCCGGTCGTGGTCGCCCGCGGCGACCGCGCTTCCGAACGCGTCACAACTGCGCTGCAGCGCCAGACGCTTCGCGGCGACGTCCTGCGCGTGCCGGTCTTCGTCCGGCCCGCGCGGCAGCGCAAGGTATTTTTGCCACCACGCGTCGGATTGCGCGCGCATCGAGCGGCTGCGCTCCACCGCGGCGGCGGAGTCCGGCGTGCCGGCCAGCAGCGCGGCGCGATCGAGCGCCAGGCGCTCGCGCGCCGCGTACATTTCCGCGACGGACACGTCGACCGCGCCCGGCATCTGGTTCATGAAAACCTCGCGCGTCGAGTCGTTCGAGCGCGCCATGCCGTATACGCCCAGCACGCCGACAACGCCAAGCAGCACGGCGAGAAACGCCATCGTCAAACCGATGCGCGCACGAATCGTCAGGTTTGTGAACACCATCATCCTTCCTGTTTTGCGTCGTCATGAACGGGCCGGGCCCGTTTTCGAAACGGTGTTTCGCCCGATGCATTTACGGCCGCGCGCAGCCTGACTTGACGGTATCGACTACTCTTTTTTCATCAATCGATCCGTTCATTACAGATGAATGAATAATAGGGGCGATTCACTACCGGTGCGCAGAGCAAGAACGCGATGTCGACGCCGCTTGCGCGACGCCCAAAAAGGAAACGGCCGGCCGCCTGCTGCTGCAGGCGCCGGCCGCGGTCGGGCGGCAATCGGGTGCTATTCGCCCAGTTCGGCGAGGGTGGGAATCGACGGCTGCGCGCCCGCGCGCGTCACCGACAGCGCCGCCGCGCGCTGCGCGAAGCGAATCGCGGTGTCGATGTCGTTGCCGGCCGCGAGCTGCGCGGCCAAACCGCCGATGAAGGTATCGCCGGCTGCCGTCGTGTCGACGGCCTGCACGACCGGCGCCGGATAGTGCCGCGCGGTGCCGTCGGCCGTCAGCGCGAGCACGCCGCGCGCGCCGAGCGTGATCAGCACGTTGCGCGCGCCGCCGGCCTGGAGCGCACGCGCCGCGGCCTGCGCGTCGTCCGGATCGCGCACCGGCAGGCCGGTCAACGCGGCGGCCTCGACTTCGTTCGGGATCAGGTAATCGACGAGCGGCAGCCAGCCGCCTGGCAGCGGCGCGACGGCCGGGGCCGGGTTGAGCACCACCGTGCGGCCGAGCCGCCGCCCGGCCGACAGCGCCGCGAATACGGCGTCCGGCGGTGTTTCGAGCTGGCAGATCAGCACGTCGGTCGCGGCCAATGCAGCTTCGTGCCGCGCGACCGTAGCAGGCGTGACTTCGCCGTTGCCGCCCGCGACGATCACGATCGTATTCTGGCTCGCATCGTCGACGACGATCAGCGCGACGCCGGTCGATGCCGCCGCGCTCGTCGCAAGCCCGGTACAGGCGATGCCCTCTGCCTCGAGGCCCGCCCGCAACGCCGTGCCGTGCGCATCCGCGCCGACGCAGCCGATCATCGCGACCTGCGCACCGAGCCGCGCGGCCGCGACGGCCTGGTTGCCGCCCTTGCCGCCCGCCGCCTGCGCATACGCATGGCCGGCGAGCGTTTCACCCGGCAGCGGCAGCCGCGGCGAGCGCACGACGAGATCCATGTTCAGGCTGCCGACCACCGTCACGCGGCCGGCCGCCGCTGCGCGCGCCGTCATGCGTGCGTGCCGGGGGCGGCCGGCTCACGGTAAACCGACGTGGATTCGCGCAGCACGAGGCGCGGCGACACGACGCGACGGCGGCTCGGCGCGGCCGTCGAGCCGCCGCCGATCCGCTCGATCAGCGTCTGCGCGGCCATTTCGCCGAGCGCGCGCACCGACTGGCCGACCGTCGACAGCGCCGGATACGTGTAGCGGGAGAACTCGATGTCGTCGAAGCCGATGATCGAGCAGTCGTCCGGCACGCGAATGCCGCGCTCGGCCGCCGCGCGCAGCGCGCCGACGCCCATCAGGTCGTTGCCCGCGAAAATCGCGCTCGGATGCACCGACTCGAACAGCCGCGACGCCGCGTGATAGCCGCCGAGGCACGAGAAATCGCTTTCCGCGATCGCGCCCGGCACGATGTCGATCCCGCGCTCGGCCATCGCGCGGATGAAGCCGTGCACGCGCATCGCGCTGACGGCCGTGTCCGTCGGCCCCGTGATGCAGCCGATCTTCGCGTGCCCGAGTTCGAGCAGGTGCCGCGTCGCCAGGTAGGCGCCGCGTTCGTGGTCGATCTGCACGAGATCGGCGGCGAGACCCTCGATGTTGCGATCGACCACGACGAGCGGCGCATGCGCGTCCGCGAGCGTCTGCGCCAGCACTGCGTCCTCGCCCGCCGACGCGACGATCAGCCCGTCGATGCGCTTTTCCTGCAGCACGCGCAGGTAGTTACGCTGCTTGACGGGATCGTCGTCCGAATTGCAGAAGAACACGCAATAGCCGTTGGCCGCGCACTGATCCTCGATGCCGCGCGCAAGCTCCGCGAAATACGGATTCGTGCTGTTCGGCACGACGAGGCCGATGGTCGCCGTCGAACGCGCCTTCAGCGAGCGCGCCACGGCCGACGGCACGTAGTTCAGTTCGCGGATTGCGCCCTCGACCTTTGCGCGCACATCCGCGGACACCGGCCGCGAATTGTTCACCACGTGCGAGACGGTCGTAAACGACACGCCCGCCATGGCCGCCACATCCTTGATCGTCGCCATTTCCCGTTTCTCTCTGGTCTGCCTTCTGTGTAGTTCTACCGCGCGCGCGCGCGTCGGCTGCGATACGTGTCGAGCACCACCGCCACCACGATCACCGCCCCGGTGATGATTCGTTTGGTCGGCTCGTTCGCGCCGATCTGCGCAAGCCCGGCGGCCAGCACGGAGATGATCAACACGCCGAAGAACGTGCTGATCACCGAGCCGCGCCCGCCCATCAGGCTCGTGCCGCCAATCACGACGGCCGCGATCACCTGCAGCTCGAGGCCGACGCCCGCATTCGGGTCGGCGGCCTCGAGCCGCGAAATCTGGAACAGCGACGCGAGGCCCGCGAGCGCGCCCATCAATGCGAACACGAGGATTTTATACGGCCGCGGGTTAACCCCGGCAAGTCTTACCGCTTCCTCGTTCGTGCCGATCCCGACCAGGTACCGCCCGAACACCGTACGCGTCAGCACGAACTGTGCCGCGATCATCACCGCGACCGCGATCAGGAACGCCGGCGAGATGCCGAGCGCGATCGGGTTCGACAGGAAGTCGAACGCGTCGCCGATGTACGCGGTGCGCGAATTCGTCAACTGGTACGCGACGCCGCGCGCGGCCTCCAGCACGCCGAGCGACACGATGAACGACGGAATCCGCCAGCCGACCGTGATCGCACCCGTCAGCGAGCCGGTGACGGTCGCGACCGCGATCCCGATCAACGCCGCCGGCAGCGGCCCCCACTGCCATTTCAATGCGGCCACGCTGACCATCGACGCGGCCAGCGCGAGCACCGAGCCGACCGACAGGTCGATCCCGGCGATGATCAGCACGAAGGTCATCCCGACCGACATCACGACGAGATCGGGAATCTGGTTCGCGATCGTACTGAACGTATCGTAGGTCAGGAAATGCGAGCTCAGCGCCGAGAACAGCGCGATCATCGCGACGAGCGCGCCGGCGAGCCCGAGATAGTTCGACAAACCGAGGCGTGTGCCGGACAGTGCGCGGGCACGACGGCCCGTCACGGTCTGCTGGGCGCCTGCATCGGTCGGGGATACGGGAGGCTGGGTCATTGCTGTCGTCCTGTCGTCGAAGTGCCGCTCGGTGTGTCGGCAGCCGCGCGCGGCGCGGCCTGCGCATCCGGCGGCCGCGCGCCGTCCGGCAGCGCTTCGCGGCCGAAGCCGGCGAACGCCGCGGCCAGCAGCGCATCCTGGGTCCAGTTGCCGCGCTCGAACACGGCGGTCATGCGGCCGGCCGACATCACGCCGATCCGGTCGCAGATCAGCATCAGTTCGCGCAGGTCGCTCGACACGACCACCAGCGCGCGGCCCTCGCGCGCGAGCGCGCCCATCAGCGTATAGATCTCGAATTTGGCGCCGACGTCGATGCCGCGCGTCGGTTCGTCGAACAGCAGCACGCCCATGTCGCGCGCGAGCCAGCGCCCGATCACGACTTTCTGCTGGTTGCCGCCCGACAGCTCGCCGACCATCTGCGCGGCGCCGTGCGTGCGAATCCGCAGCGCGTCGATCTGCTGCTCGGCGAGCGCCGTCTCGCGCGCGGTATCGACGATGCCGCCGCGCGCGAGCCGGTCGAGCTGCCCCAGCGACACGTTCGACGTCACCGACTGCGACAGCAGCAGCCCTTCGCCCTTGCGATCCTCGGTGATCAGCGCGATGCCGTGCCTTACCGCGTCGACCGGCGAGCCGATGCGCGCCGGCTTCAGCGGATCGCCGACCGCGATCATCCCGGCGTCCGGCGTATCCGCGCCGTAGATCAGCCGCAGCAATTCGGTGCGCCCCGCGCCGATCAGCCCGGAGATCCCGAAGATTTCACCGGAGCGCACCTCCAGCGACACGTCCTGCACGGCCGTGCCGCGCGTCATGCCCGACACGACGAGTCGCGGCGCGCCGATACGGCGTGCGCCGAGATCGATGTGTTCGCCGACCTCGCGCCCGACCATCAGCGTGACGAGGCCGTCGGACGTCGTCGCGGCCATGTCGCCGACGTGCACGAGCCGACCATCGCGCAACACCGCGACACGCTCGGCCACGCGCGCAAGCTCCTCGAGACGATGCGAGATGTAGACGATCGCCACGCCGCGCGCCTTGAGCCGGTCGATCTGCTCGAACAGCAGTTCGACCTCGCGCGCGGTCAGCATCGCGGTCGGCTCGTCGAGGATCAGCACGCGGCAGTCGCCGATCAGGTTGCGCGCGATCTCGACCATCTGCTGGTGACCGATGCCGAGCGCGCCGACCGGCGTATCGGGGTCGATCGCGTCGAGGCCGACCTGCGCCATCGCGGCGCGCGCGTCGTCGCGCAGCCGCGCGCGATCGATGATGCCGAAGCGGCGCGGCAGACGATTCAGGAACAGGTTTTCGGCGACGGTCAGCGTCGGCAGCAGGTTCAGCTCCTGCATCACCATGCGCACGCCGAGCGCCTCGGCCTGCGTGCGGCTCGCCGGCGCATAGGGCTGGCCGCCCAGCTGCATCGTGCCGGCGGTCGGATCGACGAGCCCGCCGATGATCTTCGACAGCGTGCTCTTGCCGGCGCCGTTCTCGCCCGTCAGCGCAAGCGCTTCGCCCGGCGCGAGCGTCAGCGTGACGTCGGCGAGCACGGGTTCGGCGTAGGTTTTGCCCACACCGGAGACGGACAGCACGGGAACGGCTGAACGGGAAGGTTGGAAGGTCGGTTCCATCGCGATCCTGGTTGCGGCCGCGCGCACGCGGCGCGCGGGTATGACGCTCACAAGTGCATGTGCATGCAGTGGCCGTGATCGCGCTCACTCCGGATAACGGCCGCGTGCCCGGATTCTTGAGGGCGGCGGCCGCGACCGGCAGCGGCGTTACTTCGTCACGAGATCCACCGGCGTCTCGACCACGCCGGACAGGTCGGCCTGCTTGCGATGCTCGGCGATCGCCTTGAGCGCCGTATCGATGCCGAACACCGCCTGCTTCGCCGCGTACTGGTCGGCGGTCGCGAGCACGCGGCCGTCCTTCAGCATCGGCTTGATCGCGTTGATGTTGTCGTAGCCGACCACGAACACCTTGCCCTGCTTGCCCGCCGCGCGCACGGCCGACACGGCGCCGATCGCCATGTTGTCGTTGCCGCACAGCAGCGCACGCAGGTTCGGATATTCGTTGAGCATCGCGGCGGCGACCGCATTGCCCTTGTCGATTTCCCATTCGCCCGACTGCACCGACACGACCTTCATCCCGCCCGCCTTCATCGCGTCCTCGAAGCCGGCGGTGCGCTGCTGCGCGTTGGTCGTCGTCGACACGCCTTCGATGATGCCGACCTGGTCGCCCGCCTTCAGCCGCTTCGCGAGGTAGTCGCCGATCTTGCGCGCGCCCTTGCGGTTGTCCGGGCCGACGAACGGCACGTTCAGGTTCTTCGACTTCAGCACGTCCGGGTCGAGCCGGTTGTCGATGTTCACGACCACGATGCCCGCGTCGACCGCCTTCTTCACGACCGGCACGAGCGCCTTCGAATCGGCCGGCGCCAGCACGATCGCATCGACCTTCGACACGATCATCTGCTCGACGATGCGGATCTGGTTCGCGGTGTCGGTCTCGTCCTTGATGCCGTTCGTGATCAGGTCGAACTGGCCGGCGTTGTGCTTCTGGTATTCCTTCGCGCCGTTTTCCATCGTGAGGAAGAACTCGTTGGCGAGCGACTTCATCACGAGCGCGACCTTCGGCTTGGCCGCCGATTGCGCGTGAACGGCCGGCGCGGCAGCGACCGCGACGGCGGCAAGCGCGGCGGTCAGGAAGCGACGGCGAAAGAGGACATTCATACTCATCTCCTGGCGACTGGCCCGATGGCGGGCCGGATTGTTGTTTGACTGTTGTTTTAATGTGAGCAAACGTTTGCGCCACACTTCCCGAGCATAGGCCATCGATGCTGCTTGTCGGTACCACGGAATGGAAGCAAGGCAGACGGCCGACTGCCTGACGCGTGCTGTCGTTGACGCGCCACCGACGGCGGGACGCCGGCGGAGTGACGGCTATGCTGTACCGTTTCGGTTCGGCGCGCAACCCGTCTGATCAATATTTAGGGTTTATTCGGAGCGCGCCCCGGGGGTGGGTCGCATGTCGCCGGTACGGCGTCCGCCAGTTGGCGTGCGTCGCGCCGTGCCTGGCGGCGCCGCTTCGTCGCGCGCGTCCGACGCCGGCTCGCCGAAGCGGTTCGCGTGCGGCGTGCCGGCGATGCAACCGTTCATCGCGAACGGCGCGATCCCGCCGATGAGCGGCGCGGGCGGCGCAGGCCGCGCCGCCGAAGCATCATCCGCGCGATCAGACCGCTTCGCGCAGCAGGCCCGCGATTTCCGCTTCGTTCAGATGCGGCGCGAACATCTCGATCAGCCGGTACGCATACGCGCGCAGGAACGCGCCCTTGCGCAGCCCGACGCGCGTCGTGCTCGCCTCGAACAGATGCTGCGTGTCGAGCGCGACGAGGCCCGTGTCGCGCTGCGGATCGAAGGCCATTGCCGCGACGACGCCGATCCCCATCCCGAGCTCGACGTAGGTCTTGATCACGTCCGCGTCGATCGCGGTCAGCACCACATCCGGCACCGCGCCGGCCTGCGTGAACGCCTGGTCGATGTGCGAGCGGCCCGTGAAGTCCTGGTCGTACGTGATGATCGGGTATTCGGCGATTTCCTCGAGCGTCAGGTTCTCGCGGCCGACGAGCGGATGCCCCTTCGGCACGACGACCGTGTGGTGCCACGAATAGCACGGGAACGTGACGATGTCCGGATAGCGGTCGAGCGCCTCGGTCGAGATGCCGAGATCGGCCTCGCCGTTCAGGATCATCTGCGCGATCTGCTGCGGGCTGCCCTGGCGCAGCGCGAGATGCACTTTCGGGAACACGTCGGTGAACTGCCGGATCACCTTCGGCAATGCGTAGCGTGCCTGCGTGTGCGTCGTCGCGACGACGAGGTGGCCGCTGTCCTGGTCGGCGAACTGACGCGCGACGCGGCGCAGGTTCTCGGCGTCGAGCAGCATCCGCTCGATCAGCTGGTGCACGGCCTTGCCCGGTTCCGTGAGCCCGGTGAGGCGCTTGCCGCGCCGAATGAAGATGTCGACGCCCAGTTCGTCCTCGAGATCCTTGATCTGCTTCGACACGCCCGACTGCGACGTGTACAGCACGTTCGCGACTTCCGTCAGGTTCATGTTCTGCCGCACGGCTTCGCGCACGAAACGCAATTGCTGAAAATTCATGGGTATGCCTCTTAGGCTGTCGTTGTTCGAATGTCGTTTCGGAGCGGTGTCCGCTCTCTTCTCTTTACCGGATTCGGGCGTCAGTGCGCGGGAAATACGCGCACCGCGCGCGGCACCGCCGTTGCGCCGTCGCCGACCTGCAACGCGAGCGCACGCCACGCATCGCGGTCGAGCTCGGCTTCGAGCGCGCCGCCTGCGCGCGCCTTGAGTTCGACCCGGACCGAGCCGCCGAGCGGGATCACGCGGCGCACGTCCACCGCGATGCCGTCGCGATGCCCTTCACCCGCCGGCCACAGCTGCAGGTCGTGCGGCCGCACGTATGCGTGCGCGGGGCCCGCGAAATCCGCGTCGACCGCGATCGGCGCAGCCGCCCCTTCGGCGACGAAGCCGCGCCCGGCGACCGTGCCCGGCAGCCGGTTCGCCGCGCCGAGAAACTCGTAGACGAACGCGCTTTGCGGATGATCATAGACGTCCTGCGGGCTGCCGACCTGCTCGACGTGACCGCGGTTCAGCACGACGATCCGGTCGGCCACTTCCAGTGCCTCTTCCTGGTCGTGCGTGACGAAGATCGTCGAGATATGCAGGTCGTCGTGCAGGCGGCGCAGCCAGCCGCGCAGTTCCTTGCGCACCTTCGCGTCGAGCGCGCCGAACGGCTCGTCGAGCAGCAGCACCTTCGGTTCGACCGCGAGCGCACGGGCCAGCGCGATCCGCTGGCGCTGGCCGCCCGACAGCTCGGACGGATAGCGCTGCGCGAGCCAGTCGAGCTGCACGAGCTTCAGCAGCTCGTGCACCTTGTCGCGGATCACGGCTTCCGACGGCCGCTCGCGGCGCGGCTTCACGCGCAGCCCGAACGCGACGTTCTCGAACACCGTCATGTGGCGGAACAGCGCGTAGTGCTGGAACACGAAGCCGACCTGGCGCTCGCGTGCGCCGACCGACGCGACGTCGAGCCCCTGCAGCACGACCTGGCCGGCGTCCGCGTGCTCGAGGCCCGCGATCACGCGCAGCAGCGTGGTCTTGCCGCAGCCGGACGGCCCGAGCAGTGCGACGAGCTCGCCCGGCGGGAAGTCGAGCGACACGTTGTCGAGCGCGGTGAAATCGCCGAAGCGCTTTTGAAGGTTACGGACGGTGATACCCATTCTGGTTGCCTCTTTACGATTTCGACGAAATGGCGGCGGCGGGGCCGGCATGAGCGGGAACGTCATCGCGTGCGCCGGCCAGTTCGGCGGCGAGGTGACGTTCGGCGAGCAGCTTCAGCGCGAGCGTGACGAGTGCGAGCAGCGCCAGCACCGACGCCACCGCGAACGCCGCCGCGAAGTTGTATTCGTTGTACAGAATCTCGACGTGCAGCGGCATCGTGTCGGTCACGCCGCGGATATGGCCCGACACGACCGACACCGCACCGAACTCGCCCATCGCGCGCGCATTGCACAGGATCACGCCGTACAACAGGCCCCACTTCACGTTCGGCAGCGTCACGCGGCGGAAGATCTGCCAGCCCGACGCGCCGAGCACGCGTGCGGCCTCTTCCTCGTCGGTGCCCTGCGCCTGCATCAGCGGAATCAGCTCGCGCGCGACGAACGGGAACGTGACGAAGATCGTCGCGAGCACGATGCCCGGCACCGCGAAGATGATCTGCACGTCGTGATTCTGCAGCCAGGGCCCAAGCCAGCCCTGCGCACCGAACAGCAGCACGTACACGAGGCCCGAGATCACCGGCGACACCGAGAACGGCAGGTCGATCAGCGTGGTGAGCAGCGCCTTGCCGCGGAATTCGAATTTCGCGATCGCCCACGACGCGCACACGCCGAACACGAGGTTCAGCGGCACCGCGATCACGGCGACGGTCAGCGTCAGCTTGATCGCCGACCACGCATCCGGATCGGCGAGCGATTCGAAATAGAAGCCGACGCCCTTGCGCAGCGCCTCGAAGAACACCGCGGCGAGCGGCACGACGAGGAAGAACGCGAGGAATGCCAGCGCGACGCCGATCAGCAGCCAGCGCACGGCGCGCGACTCGCTGACGGGGTCGAGCCGTTTCACGGCGCGCGCACGCGCGGCGGACGGATCGTTCAGCACGGCGGTGGACTTGTGGCTCATTGCTGGCCTCCTGCTGCGGCAACGGTGACGGTCGCCGGCGCGGGGCCGCTCGCGCCCTTGCTCGTGCGTCGCTGCAGATACCACTGCAGCGTGTTGATCAGCAACAGCATCAGGAACGACACGACCAGCATCACGACCGCCAGCGCGGTCGCGCCCGCATAGTCGTACTGCTCGAGCTTCGTGATGATCAGCAGCGACGTGATTTCGGATTTCATCGGCACGTTGCCGGCGATGAAGATCACCGATCCGTATTCGCCGAGCGCACGCGCGAACGCGAGCGCGAAACCGGTGAGCAGCGCCGGCAGCACCGCCGGCAGCACCACGCGGCGGAACGTCAGCCAGCGCGACGCGCCGAGGCACGCGGCGGCTTCTTCCTGCTCGCGCTCGAAATCCTCGAGCACCGGCTGCACGGTGCGCACGACGAACGGCAGCCCGATGAAGGTCAGCGCGACCAGCACGCCGGCCGGCGTGAACGCGATCTTGATGCCGAGCGGCGCGAGATACTGGCCGACCCAGCCGTTGCTCGCGTAGACGGCCGCGAGCGAGATGCCGGCCACCGATGTCGGCAGCGCGAACGGCAGGTCGACGATCGCATCGACGAGGCGCTTGAACGGGAACGTGTAGCGCACCAGCACCCACGCGACGAGGAAGCCGAACACGGCGTTGATCACGGCGCCGCCGAGGGCGGACGCGAACGTCAGCCGGTACGACGCGAGCACGCGCGGCGACGTGACGGCGGTGACGAACTGGTCCCACGACAGCGTCGCGGTCTTCAGGAACGTGGCGGCGAGCGGGATCAGCACCACGAGGCTCAAATAGGCCACCGTGATGCCGAGTGTCACGCCGAAACCGGGCAGCGCGCTCGGCTTGCGAAAGGTGTACGTCGTCATCGGATGCTCTTGCTGGGTCGATGCTGCTCACGGGCCCGACGCAAACGCCGGCGCAGTGAATCGCGCCGGCGGCCCGTCGGGGATGCGGCGCGCTATCGTGGCGCGCCGCTGTCGTTATGGTTTGCTGCGTGGCGTTACTGCGGCTTGTAGATCGAATCGAATACGCCGCCATCCGCGAAATGCGTCTTCTGCGCATTCGTCCAGCCGCCGAACGTGTCGTCGACCGTGTACAGCTTCAGCTTCGGGAACTGCTTGGTCAGCTCGGCCGGCACATTCTTCGAGCGCGGACGGTAGTAGTTGCGTGCCGCGATCTCCTGGCCCTGCGGGCTGTACAGGAAGTTCAGGTACGCGTCGGCCAGCTTGCGCGTGCCCTTCTTGTCGACCACCTTGTCCACCACCGCGACGGGCGGCTCGGCCAGGATGCTCACCGACGGCACGACGATCTCGAACTTGTCGGTGCCGAATTCCTTCACCGACAGGAACGCCTCGTTCTCCCACGCGATCAGCACGTCGCCGATCCCGCGCTGCACGAAGCTCGTCGTCGCGCCGCGCGCGCCCGAATCGAGCACGCCGGCGTTCTTGTAGAGCTTCGTCACGAATTCCTTCGCCGTCTGCTCGTTGCCGCCCGGCTTGTGCACGGCATACGCCCATGCGGCCAGGTAGTTCCAGCGGGCGCCGCCCGACGTCTTCGGGTTCGGCGTGACGATCGAGATGCCCGGCTTGGTCAGGTCGTCCCAGTCCTTGATCCCCTTCGGGTTGCCCTTGCGTACCAGGAACACGATCGTCGACGTGTACGGCGATGCGTTGTCGGGCAGGCGCTTCTGCCAGTCCTTGTTGATGAGCCCCTTGTTCGCGATCGCGTCGATGTCGTACGCGAGCGCCAGCGTGACGACGTCGGCCTGCAGGCCGTCGAGCACCGAGCGCGCCTGCGCGCCCGAGCCGCCGTGCGACTGCTTGAAGTTGACCGTCTCGCCCGTCTTCGCCTTCCATTCCTTGCCGAACGCCTGGTTGAAGTCCTGATACAGCTCGCGCGTCGGGTCGTACGACACGTTCAGGAACGTCGTATCGGCCTGCGCATGCGTCGCGACGCCCAGCGCCGCCGCCGCGCCCAGCGCGAGTGTTGCGATCAGGCGGCCTGCTCCGCCCACCAGCCCCGTATTGCGCTTCGCCATCCTTGGTTCTCCAGTGTTGTCGGTATTGCGATGTCGGGCCAGTCTAGCGAACGGGTTACATGATTAAAAATAATCGTTCCTCATTTTTTAATACTCAAAAGTGCTAACGCATACTGGACGGACGGTTGCGGCAGACGAACCGGCGTCCGGACGTCGCAACACGACGTCGGAATCGGCGTGATCGCGTCGAACCTCAAGTAACACTTGAAATTCGCGAAGTACTGTATAAAAATACAGCTCACTGTCTATCCATACAGTTCAGCCATGACCAAACTCACTGCCCGTCAGCAGCAAGTGTTCGACTTGATCCGCCGCGCGATCGAGCGCTCCGGATTCCCGCCCACGCGCGCCGAGATCGCGGCCGAACTGGGTTTCAGCTCGCCGAATGCGGCCGAGGAACACCTGCGTGCGCTGGCGCGCAAGGGCGTGATCGAGCTGGCCGCCGGCGCATCGCGCGGCATCCGCCTGCTCGGCCTCGACGACGCCCCGCACCAGTTCACGCTGCCGCATGCCGGCCTGATGCAACTGTCGCTGCCGCTCGTCGGCCGCGTCGCGGCCGGCAGCCCGATCCTCGCGCAGGAACATATCTCGCAGCATTACGCGTGCGATCCCGCGCTGTTCACCAGCAAGCCGGACTACCTGCTGAAGGTGCGCGGCCTGTCGATGCGCGACGCCGGCATTCTCGATGGCGATTTGCTCGCGGTGCAGAAGCGCACCGAAGCGAAGGACGGCCAGATCATCGTTGCGCGTCTGGGCGACGACGTCACGGTCAAGCGCCTGATGCGCCGGCCCGGCGGCCTCGAGCTGATCGCGGAGAACCCGGATTACGAAAACATCTTCGTCAAGGCCGGCAGCGCGGAGTTTGCGCTGGAAGGCATCGCCGTCGGGCTGATCCGCTCGGGCGAACTCTGACAATCGGTCTCGCTGAGGAGAACATCATGGAACGCCTTGCCCGTCTGCTGCCTTTCCGTCAATTCGGTCGCCTGCGTCACCTGCGCGGCCGCACGCCCTGTGCGCCGCTGTCCGCTGCAGCGCCCGTGGTGAGCCAAGAAGTCGCAGTCGAACGGCAGGCGTCGCTGCTGCCGTCAGCGCTGCCCGCGTTCGCGCGGGTCTCGCTGAACGCCGGCCTGAATCACGCCGAGCCGGCGCGCCGCGCACCCGTGCGCGTGTATCACGGCCGGTCGCGCCTGATCATGGTCGGCACGATCGACGCCGTGTGCCGGATGATCGATCGCTGCATCGCGGAGGAACGATCGGCCCAGCAAGGCGGTCTCTGATTGCGGAACTGTCCGCACCGGAGGCATCGTGACTGAATCACCGGGCCGCACGTCGCGGCTCAAACCCCTGCTGATCGTTGCGCTGGCCGTCGTCGTGATTGCGGCGATCGGCTACGCGTACGCATCGCCATACGTCGCGCTCGGTCGCCTGAAGTCGGCAATCGATGCGCGCGATGCGCAGGCGGTCAGCGGATATGTCGATTTCCCGTCGCTGCGCATCAGCCTGAAGCAGCAGGTCACGGAGGAGTTGATGCGCCGGATCGACTCGGTCAAGAAGAACAATCCGTTCGCGGTGATCGGCGCATTGATCGGGTCCGCATTGACCGGCCCACTGGTCGATGCGTATGCGACACCCGAGGGCGTGGCCGCGTTGATGAGCGGCATACCGCCGCGCGGCAATCCGGGCGAACGCCCGCCTGACTGGTCTGGCACGCAGCCCGGCACGACTGCCGGCAATGAACCGGCCGCGCCGGCGCGCGCTCCCGCACCCGGCAGCAACGCCGCTCCGCCGGATGCGTCGGCCGCAGCGCCGTCGCCCGCACCGGCCAGCGCGAGCGCTGCGGGCCATCCGCAGCAAACGAGCGCCGGCTACCGGAATATCGATGAATTCGTCGTGACCTACCAGCGCAGCGGCGACGGCACGCGCTATGCGGCGATCTTTCACCGCTTCGGTCTGTTCTCGTGGAAGCTGTCCGCGATCGACCTGCACGCGTAATCGACCGCAATCGATGTGCATGCCGCCGATACGGCACGGCGCGCGACCGACGCGAATCGCAGGTCGAGTCAGCCGGTCACGCCGTCACTGCGTCACGTGCCGTTCGTAGTCGCCGCTTCGCGCTCGCGCGCGATTTCGGCCTTTTGCTCTTCGGCAGACGAACACGCAACCAGAATGCTGCAGTTCACGCGATCGAGCAGTTGCGTATTGCCCGACCCCATCCACCATCTCGACAACCCGCTGCGGCACCGATGGCCGACAACGACGAGATCCGCCTGCAATTCCGTCGCGAGATTCGCGATTTCGTCGATCGGATACCCGAACGCGAAATGGCCTTCGGCCTGAACGCCGCGCTCGCGCAGCCAGTTCACGCCTTCCTGCAGGATCTCGCGTGCCGTTTCCTCGAAACGCCCGCATGCGACGTCGGTCAGCAGCCCCGCGCTCTGCGCGATGCTCGAGCGCATGTCGACGACCGACAGCAAATGCGTTTCCGCCTTCAGGTCCAGTGCCAGATTGGCGCCGCACCGCAATGCCTTGCGCCCTTCGAGCGAACCGTCGTAGCACAGCAGAATCTTGTTGTAGCTAGCCATGAAGCCTCCCTATCGCGAATACGTACCGATGCATTCATCATGGTGCGCCGCAATTCCGGACGCAAGGGATGGAAAACGCTGATTCGTGCCCGCGTGGCGGGTCGCCGATGATGCAGTGCACGATCGGTGCATGCAATCGCGGTGCCGTGCGCGCATGCCCTGAAGCAACGCAGCCGATGCACTAGAATGGCCCCTTCATGCCGCCGGCGCGCGCTCGCTTCGGTCATGCTCCTGTGACACGCATTCGCGCGATCCGTTCGCATGTCGGCACGCGCGCCGGCCGCAGCGACATGCACCGCGCCCGCTTACAACGACACATTGCCCATGTCCGTTGCACCGATCGATTTCCGGAACGTCGAAAAACGCTATGGCGACAAGCTCGTCGTCGACGGTCTGTCCTTTCACGTCGAGGCTGGCGAATGCTATGGCCTGCTCGGGCCGAACGGCGCCGGCAAGACCACGACGCTGAAGATGCTGCTCGGCCTCGCCTATCCCGATGCCGGCGCCATTTCGCTGTGCGGCGAACCGGTTCCGTCGCGTGCGCGGCATGCACGCCACCGCGTTGGTGTGGTTCCGCAGTTCGACAATCTCGACCCCGACTTCACGGTTCGCGAAAACCTGCTCGTGTTCAGCCGCTATTTCGGGATGTCCGCGCAGGCCGCGCGCGCACTCGTTCCGCCGCTGCTCGAATTCGCGAAGCTGGAAAACAAGGCCGATGCGAAAGTCGGCGAACTGTCGGGCGGGATGAAACGCCGCCTGACGCTCGCCCGCGCGCTCGTCAACGACCCCGACGTGCTCGTGCTCGACGAGCCGACCACCGGCCTCGATCCGCAGGCGCGGCACCTGATGTGGGAGCGGTTGCGCTCGCTGCTTGCGCGCGGCAAGACGATCCTGATCACCACGCACTTCATGGAGGAGGCCGAACGCCTGTGCGACCGGCTGTGCGTGATCGAGGAAGGCCGCAAGATCGCCGAAGGCGCGCCGCACGCGCTGATCGAGTCGGAAATCGGCTGCGACGTGATCGAGATCTACGGGCCGGATCCGGTCGCGCTACGCGACGAGCTGGCGTCGTTCGCGAAGCGCACCGAGATCAGCGGCGAAACGCTGTTCTGCTACGTGACCGACCCGGAACCGCTCAGTGCGCGGCTCAAGGGTCGCCCGGGGTTGCGCTATCTGCATCGTCCCGCCAATCTGGAAGACGTGTTCCTGCGGCTCACGGGCCGCGAAATGCAGGACTGATCGATCATGGACGTACGCAACTATTCCACCGCCGCGCCGTCCGCACCGCCGCGCGAGTCGCGCTTCGCGATCGCGCTGCCCGCGAACGCGACCAACTGGATCGCCGTGTGGCGGCGCAACTATCTCGTGTGGCGCAAGCTCGCGCTCGCATCGATGTTCGGCAATCTTGCCGATCCGATGATCTACCTGTTCGGGCTGGGGTTCGGGCTCGGCCTGATGCTCGGCCACGTCGACGGCGTGTCGTATATCGCGTTCCTCGCGGCCGGCACGGTCGGGTCGAGCGTGATGATGTCGGCGAGCTTCGAGTCGATGTATTCGGGCTTCTCGCGGATGCACGTGCAGCGCACGTGGGAAGCGATCATGCACACGCCGCTTGCGCTGGGCGACATCGTGCTCGGTGAAATCGTCTGGGGCGCGAGCAAGGCGATGTTGTCGGGCGTCGCGATCATGATCGTCGCGGGGCTGCTCGGCTATGCGCAGTTTCCGTCGATGCTCGCGGCGCTGCCCGTGATCGCGCTCGCCGGCCTCGCTTTCGCGAGCACCGCGATGATCGTCACGGCGCTCGCGCCGTCCTACGATTTCTTCATGTTCTATCAGACGCTCGTGCTGACGCCGATGCTGCTGCTGTCGGGTGTGTTCTTCCCGATCACGCAGTTGCCGCCGGTCGCGCAGTTCGCAGCGCATGCATTGCCGCTCGCGAACGCGGTCGAATTGATCCGGCCCGCGATGCTCGGCCGGCCGGCGACCGACATCGCCCTGCACGGCGCCGTGCTCGCCGCTTACGCGGTCGGCGGATTCGTGGTCTGCGCGTGGCTGTTCCGGCGGCGGATGATGCGCTGACGGCCGGCGCGCATGGCGCCGGCGCGATACGGCGTCGCGACGACCTTACTCGTCGTCGTCGCTCCACGGAATTTCGACGTCGGTCAGGAATGCGACGGTCGCGAGCGGGCCGCCTTCGTGGCGCCCGAGCTTGCCGTCGGCCCGATGCCATTCGACGCGAAACTGCGTGCCCGGATCGTCGGCAACCAGATAAACCGCGCGCAGTTCTTCCGCGTCGGCTTCGGCGACCGGGCCGTCGAACGACACCAGCATCTTCTGCGGCCACAGGCCGTTGACCGGGTCATAAATGCGATCGCCCTGCGGAATGTCGATGCTCGCCTCGACGCCGATCGTCGCAGAGGCTTCGATGATCATCATGCCGAGCGCGTTCAGCACGGCAGTCGCCCGCGCGGAATTGGCCTGGCGGATCGCGAGATCGCCGCGCGTCAGCGCCTTTTCGAGTCGAGGATGAATCTTCGGTTGGGTCATGCGTTTTCCTGTTTGCTTCTTGTAAAGGGCGCCGCACGCATGAAGCGGCGACGCCGGATGAATACGACTCGCGCGTGGCAGGAGCGGCCTGCGCGTACGGCGGTGCGCCATCGCGCACACTGTTCGACACCGTCAGCCGGCATCTCGCCCCCCGCTTGCCGACCGCCCGCGCGACGCAGGCTCGCCGGGCTACCGCCGCGCCCGCGCGCCCGTCAGAACCCGAACGCGATCGCGAGCAGCCCGCTCGCGATCCCGAACACGATGACGAGGCCCGTGACGATCGCCAGCATGTAGGGCTTGAACGAACGCGCGAGCATCGCGAGCGACGGCACGCTGATCGGCGGCAGCGTCATCAGCAGCGCGGCGGCCGGGCCGACGCCCATGCCGAGCGACAGCATCGCCTGGATGATCGGCACCTCGCCGGCCGTCGGGATCACGAACAACGTGCCCGCCACCGCGAACGCGATGATCCAGCCGAGATGGTTGCCGATGTCCGGGCCGATATGCGGGAACAGCCACGCGCGCGCCGCGCCGAGCAGCAGCACGAGCACGATGTATTCGGGGATGAGCCGCACGGCCATGCGCGTGAGCAGCTTCACCCAGCGCACGAACGGATTGCCCGCCGCAGCCTGCTCGGCCGCCAGCGCGGCCAACTGCGCGTCGTCGATGCTGCGGTCTTCCGGATGCGCGAGCCGGTTCAGCAGATAGCCGATCCCGAACACCATCGCGACGCCGAGCACGAGCCGCAGCGCGCTCCAGTGCCAGCCGAGCACGAAGCCCATGAACACCAGCGCGGCCGGGTTCAGCACCGTGTTGCCGAGCCAGAACGCGACCGCGCCGCCCGGCGACGCGTGCCGCGCGCGCAGGCCCGCGACGACGGGCGCCGCGCAGCACGTGCACATCATGCCGGGCAGCGATAGCAGGCCACCCGCCGCGACGCTGCCGAAGCCGGTGCGGCCGAGCACGCGCGCGACCCAGTGCGCGGGCAGCAGCGCCTGCACGGCCGAGCCGAGCAGCAGGCCGAGCACCATCGCCTGCCAGATCGCCTTGCCGTACGCCCATGCGTAGTCGAGCGCCGCCTTCAGCGACGGCTCGGGCGCCGTCGCCGACGTGCCCATCAGGATCGACTGGCCGATCGAATGATGCTCGGCGGCGACGAATGCCTTGTTGTAGTACGGAAACCATTTCACGTAGAACAGCCCTGCGACCGCGATCAGCAGGAAGGTCATCGCGCCGAGCGCCGGACTGGGTTGGGTGCGTGTGGTCGTCATCGTGTGGTGGTCGATTGGTCTTGATCGGTTGAGGATTGCCCGCCTGCCGTCAGCGCGGCCGACGCAGGCAGCCCCGCTTGCGCGAGCCGGGCCAGCAGCGTGCGCGCCTGATCGCGCACGTCGACCGCGTTCGGATGGAACGTGAACGTCAGCGCCCGGTTCGGCTTGTCGTAGGTTGCCCGGTAGGTGCGCGCATAGGCGGGATCGTAATGCTTGTCGATCAGTTCGGTGAACAGCTCGGCCCGCGCGTCGGCATCGATCAGCGCATCCCAGTGCGCCACCTGCGTGCGGCTGTGCAGGCCGATCAGCCGCTGGAGCTGCGCCTTGAACACGGCGGGCGCGTCGAACAGATGCGCGTAGTCTTCAAGGAGGAACGCGATGCGCTCGTCGTGCGGCGCGTCGACCTGCACCCACGGCCCGGCGTGAAATGCGTCGATCAGTGCGATCGGCAGATGCACGAGCCCGATCCTGCGGCTTTCCGATTCGACGAACACCGGCCATTCGGGGTCGAACCGCGCGAGTGCGTCGACGAGCCGGGAATCGAACCCCTTCTGCGACGGCTGCGGTTTGCCTGGCAGCGCGCCGAGCAGGGAGCCGCGGTGGCACGCGAGCGCCTCGAGATCGAGCGTCTGCGCGCCCTCGTCGCCTAGCGCGTTCAGCAGCCGCGTCTTGCCGCAGCCGGTATGACCGACGAGCGCGATGTAGCGGAATCGCGTAGGCAGCGTGTCGAGCGTCGCGCACACCGACTGGCGGTACGCCTTGTAGCCGCCGTCGAGCTGACGCGCCTGCCAGCCGATCAGGTTGAACCAGTTCGTCATCGAGCCCGAGCGCTTGCCGCCGCGCCAGCAGTAGATCAGCGGCCGCCAGTTGCGCGGACGGTCGGCGAACGTGGTGTCGAGATGGCGCGCGATGTTGCGCGCGACCATCGCCGCGCCCACGCGCGTCGCTTCGTACGGCGATACCTGCCGGTACATCGTACCGACGATCACGCGCTCCTCGTTGCTGAGGACGGGCGCGTTCAACGCGCCGGGAATATGGTCCTCGGCGAACTCGAGCGGCGTACGCACGTCGATGATCTCGTCGAACTCGCCGGCGCGATCGAGGGTGACAATCAGGTTCTTCAATTTGGCGTCAGACAGGGGCGATGCGGCTCGGCGAGCCGCACGGGCACGGAAGGCGGATTCGCGATTATCTCACGCCCGGGCGTCCCGGGCCGCGCTCCGCGACGGGCGGCGCGGATGCGGCGCTCATCACGTCGACCAGGTGATCGCGAAACGCGCGCACGGATGCGGGCAGATCGCGCCCCGCCATGGTCTGCACCTGGATGCTGCGCTCGCGCAATTGCGGGTTCGTCACGGGCACGATCACGAAGCCGTCCGCGTCGAAACGGTCCCGCACCGACAGCAGGCCCGTGAACATCACGGCCCCGGTGCGCTGCACATAGCGATACATCACCGCGGTGTTGTTGCTGGTCAGCTCGGGCGCGAGCATCAGCCCGTCGAGCACGCACGCGATGTCGATCAGCTGGCGCACCGTCGTGCCGGCCTCGGGCAGCACATGCGGGTGCTGCGCGACATCGGCGAGCGACACCGATTCGCGCGTCGCGAGCGGATGATCGTGCCGCACGAGCGCGAAGATCGGCGCGCGCTCAGTATGTTCGACCCGCACGCCCTGCTCCGGCGCGAGACTGAACGTCAACCCGATATCGGCATCGCCGTCGCGCACGCGCCGCGTTGCGTCGGCCGGCGACCCGACCCATACCGAGAAATCCACACCCGGATGGCGCGCCTTGAAGCTCGCGAGCGCGCCCGGCAGGAAATCGATCGCGAACCCTTCCGAGCACGCGATCTTCAGCAGGCTGCCGTGCAGCGCGTCGAGGCCGCCGATTTCCTTCATCACGTGCTCGGCCTCGAGCATGCTGCGTTGCGCGAAGCCCAGCAGCCGTTCGCCGGCTTCGGACAGCACCATCCCGCGCGGCCGGCGCTCGAACAGCGGCGCGCCGAGTTCGCTCTCGAGCTTCGCGATCTGGCGGCTGATCGCCGACACGGCCACGTGCAGCCGCGCGGACGCATCGCTGATCGACCCGGTGCGCGCCACTTCGACGAAGTACCGCAGCGCAAGACCATGCAGGAAAGCCGCCATCGTTCTGTACCCCAGGCCGCTCCGGGTCGTCGAGCTTTGCCTTTTCGGCAAAGAAATGTTCGAAATTTGATCATTGTGACAAAAAAAGCGGCTTTCTAGAATCGATCGCACGCCCGGTTGCGCGCGCCGCGCACGCCGGAAACATGACAGAGGAGACACGTCTTGAGCCGTACCGCCGCCATCCAGCACGCGCTGAACCAGTTCGAATCGGGCGCGTTCTTCGCGACCCTCGGCCGCCGCGTCGGCCTGCGCACCGAAAGCCAGGAAAGCGGGACGGACGCCGCGCTGCGCGCGTACCTGACCGACGAGATCGCGCCCGAGGCCGCCCGCCTCGGCTTCACGTCGCGGATCGTCGACAACGCCGTCGACGGCGGCGGCCCGTTCCTGCTCGCATCGCGCCACGAGGACGACACCCTGCCGACCGTGCTGATCTACGGCCACGGCGACGTCGTGCGCGGCTACGACGCGCAATGGCGTGCGCCGCTGTCGCCATGGACGCTGACCGCCGAAGGCGATCGCTGGTACGGCCGCGGCAGCGCCGACAACAAGGGCCAGCACACGATCAATCTCGCCGCGCTGGCGAGCGTGCTCGACGCGCGCGGCGGCCGGCTCGGCTTCAACGCGAAGTTGCTGATCGAGATGGGCGAGGAAACGGGCTCGCCGGGCCTCGACGCACTGTGCCGCCACGCGCGCGACGCGCTCGCGGCCGACGTACTGATCGCGTCCGACGGGCCGCGCATCGCCGCCGAACGGCCGACCGTGTTCCTCGGCTCGCGCGGCGCGGTCAATTTCAAACTGAGCCTGCGCGCGCGCGACGGCGGCCATCATTCCGGCAACTGGGGCGGGCTGCTGCGCAATCCGGCGACCGTGCTCGCCAACGCGCTCGCGAGCCTCGTCGACGCGCGCGGCGCGATCCGCGTCGCGGGGCTGCGCCCGCCGCCGATTCCGGCGGCCGTTCGCACGGCGCTCGCCGACCTGTCGGTGGGCGGCGGCCCGGGCGATCCCGCGCTCGATGCCGACTGGGGCGAGCCCGGCCTGTCCGCCGCCGAGCGCGTGTTCGGCTGGAACACGTTCGAGATCCTCGCGTTCAAGGCCGGCAACCCCGAACATCCGGTCAATGCGATTCCGCCCGTCGCGTATGCGCACTGCCAGCTGCGTTTCGTGGTCGGCACCGACTGGGAAGCGCTGCACACGCATCTGCGCACGCATCTCGATGCGCATGGCTTCGCCGACATCGAGATCGACGTCGAGCGCGGTGCACCCGCGACGCGCCTGTCGCCGGACGATCCGTGGGTGCGCTGGGCCGTCGCGTCGCTCGCACGCACGACCGGCAAGAAGCCCGCGATCCTGCCCAATCTCGGCGGCACGCTGCCGAACGAAGTGTTCGCCGACACGCTCGGGCTGCCGACGCTGTGGGTGCCGCATTCGTATCCGGCGTGTTCGCAGCATGCGCCCGACGAGCATCTGCTCGCGAGCGTCGTGCGCGAGGGGCTGCAGATGATGGCCGGCCTCTTCTGGGATCTCGGCGATGCCGCGCCGCCCGTTCGCCGCGCGGCACCCGTCGCAGCCGGCGCCGCCCTGTAACGCGTTTCGCCCTTTCTCGGGACATGCTCACACGATGAATACGACCACCCTGACCTCGCAGGACGCCGCCAGCCCCAGCGCCGCGAAGATCCGGCGCATCATCTTCGCCGCGTCGATCGGCAACGCACTCGAATGGTTCGACCTGATCGTCTACGGCTTTTTCGCGGTGACGATCGCCAAGCTGTTCTTCCCCGCAACGAGCGAGGCGACGTCGCTGCTGCTCACGCTCGGCACGTTCGGGCTGTCGTACCTGATTCGGCCGATCGGCGGTTTCGTGCTCGGCGCCTATGCGGACCGCGCGGGCCGCAAGGCGTCGCTGCTGCTGTCGATCGGGATGATGATGGTCGGCACGCTGCTGATCGCGCTGATGCCAACCTACGCATCGATCGGCATCCTCGCGCCGCTCGGGATCATGCTGTCGCGGCTGATGCAGGGCTTTTCCGCCGGCGGCGAATTCGCGAGCTCGACCGCGTTCCTCGTCGAACACGCGCCGCAGCGGCGCGGCTTCATGTCGAGCTGGCAGTTCGCGAGCCAGGGGCTCGCGACGCTGCTCGCGTCGGGCTTCGGTGCGCTGCTGACGTCGACGCTGAGTACCGCGCAACTCGAAAGCTGGGGTTGGCGCATCCCGTTCCTCTTCGGCCTCGCAATCGGTCCGGTCGGGCTCTACATTCGCCGCTACGTCGACGAAGGCGTCGAGTTCAAGACCCAGGCGCGCTCCGAAGCGCCGGTGCGCGAACTGTTCGCTGGCCAGAAGATGCGCGTGCTGCTGTCGATCGGCGTGCTCGTGATCTCGACCGCGATCAACTACATGGTGCTGTACATGCCGACGTATGCGATCAAGCAGCTCGGGCTGCCGGCGTCGACCGGCTTCGCGGCGACGCTCGCGACCGGCTTCGTGCTGACGCTCGTTACGCCGCTCGTCGGTCACCTGTCCGATCGCACCGGGCGCATTCGCGTGATGGCGGCCGCCGCCGTGCTGATGCTCGTCACCGTGTGGCCGACCTTCGTATGGCTCACGCATCATGCGTCGTTCGCGACGATGCTTGCCGCGCTGATCTGGATCGGCCTGCTGAAGGCGACGTATTGCGGCGCGCTGCCGGCGCTGATGGCCGAGCTGTTCCCGTCGCAGACCCGTGCGACCGGTCTCGCGGTCAGCTACAACACGGGCGTCACGCTGTTCGGCGGCTTCGCGCCGTTCATGATCACGTGGCTGATCAGCGCGACCGGCAACCGGTTGTCGCCGGCGCTGTATCTGATGGGTTGCGCAGTGTTGAGTCTCGTCGCGCTGCTGGTCGCGCGCACCCGGCTCGGGATGCGCTGACGACGCTCACGACACCGCCACGCGCGTCGAACGGGGCCCGTCGCGGCATCGGTGCCGCGCCGGGTCGCGCGCCGTTTACGGCGCCGGGTTCGGTTGGCGTTCGTGCAGCGCGTCGATCTCGGCAAGGATCTCGTCGGACAACGTGACGTCGATGCTGCCGATGTTTTCCTTCAGCTGCTCGAGCGACGTCGCGCCGACCAGGTTGCTGCGCACGAACGGCCGGCTGTTGACGAACGCCAGCGCGAGCTGCGCGGGCGACAGCCCGTGGCGTTTCGCGAGCTCGACGTAGCGCGACGTCGCCTCGACCGCCTGCGGCTTGCTGTAGCGCTGGAAGCGCTCGAACAGCGTGATGCGTGCACCGGCCGGGCGTGCGCCGTTCTCGTACTTGCCGGACAGCCAGCCGAACGCGAGCGGCGAATAGGCGAGCAGGCCGACCCCGTCGCGATGCGTGAATTCCGACAGGCCGTTTTCGAACGTGCGGTTCAGCAGGCTGTACGGGTTCTGGATGCTCGCGATGCGCGGCAGCCCGAGCTTGTCGGCCGCACGCAGGAATTGCGCGACGCCCCACGGCGTTTCGTTCGACACGCCGATCGCGCGGACCTTGCCGGCCTTCACGAATTCCGCGAGCACGCCCAGCGTTTCCTCGATCGGCACCGTGTACGCGTCGTCGACCCACGGATACGCGGGACGGCCGAAGGTCGTCGTGCTGCGATCGGGCCAGTGCAACTGGTAGAGGTCGACATAGTCGGTCTGCAGGCGCTTGAGGCTGCCGTCCAGCGCTTCGGTCAGGTTCTTGCGGTCGAACTGGTTGCCTTCACCGCGAATATGACGCGGATTGTGCGGCTGCCGCGCCGGGCCCGCGATCTTCGTCGCGAGCACGATCCGGTCGCGCTGCGCGCGATGCTGCGCGAGCCAGGTGCCGATGAATTGCTCCGTGCGGCCCTGGGTATCGGGCTTCGGCGGCACCGGGTACATTTCAGCGGCGTCGATCAGCGTGACGCCCTGCGCGAGCGCGTAATCGATCTGCTCGTGTGCGTCGCGCTCCGAATTCTGCTCGCCCCACGTCATCGTGCCGAGACCGATCAGACTGACTTCGATGCCTGAATCGCCGAGTGTGCGGTATTCCATGCTGTTCCTGTCGCGTCGGTGGAAAGCAGGAACGCTACCACATCGAAGCAAACGCTTCAGATGGCCGATGCGCACGCTTACAGGCTCCCTTCCGTACGCCGCACATGCAGCGTCGCAGCGACGGCCTGCGCGCGCCGCGTTCGCGTTGCGCTGGCCCCCGGAGCCGGGCCGCGGCCGCCTGCCTCGTCATTGCGGCCGCTGGATGAAGCACGTCGCCGACGCGTGCGCAACGATCTTGTCGTCCGGCGTCTTCAGCGTGCCTTCCGCGACGCCGAGCGAACGCGACAGGTGAATCACGCGCCCTTCCGCGATCAGCTCGACGTCGCGCGGCACCGGCCGCAGCATCTTCACGTGCAGATCGACCGTGCCGTAGCCGACGCCCGCGTCGAGCATCGAATGCACCGCGCAGCCGGTGACCGAATCGAGGACCGTCGCGGCGAACCCGCCGTGCACCCCGCCGAGCGGATTCAGGTGCCGGCCGTCCGCGCGCGCGGACATCTTCACGTAGCCGAGTTCGACGCCCAGCGGCCGCATCGGGATCGTCTCCGAGATCGATGCGAGCGGCACGTCGCCCGACACTGCCGCGCGCAGCAGTTCGATACCGGACAGGGAAAGCGGATTCATCGGGTGGTCTCCTGATTGCAAGCGCGTCGCCGCGCCAGTAAGTTCTAAATTGGAACTCATTATTGACAAGCGCGTCGGGCTTGTCAACGCAACGGGCGCCCGTCGCAACCGAAGACGGGTTCTATAATCGGTCCCGCTCCTTTGCTGAACCGCCGCACGAGACTCGATCATGAAATGGGATGACATCGGTACGCTGAACTGTTCGGTCGCGCGCACGCTCGCCGTGCTCGGCGACCGCTGGACCATGCTGATCCTGCGCAACGCGTTTCTCGGCTGCCGCCGCTTCGACGCATTCCAGACGCAGTTGGGCGTCACGCGCCACGTGCTGGCCGAACGGCTCGCACGCCTCGTCGACGAAGGCGTGCTGGACAAGCGCGCGTATCAGGAACGCCCGCCGCGGTTCGAATACCGGTTGACGGAAAAGGGTCTCGACCTCTACCCGGCCCTGCTCGCGCTGATGACGTGGGGCGACCGCTGGAAGGACGACGGCCAGGGGCCGCCGGTGCAGTTGCGCCATCGAAACTGTGGCCAGCTGATGCATGCGGTCGCGGTGTGTTCGGCGTGCGGCGAACCGCTCGATGTGCACGACGTGCAACCGGAACCCGGGCCCGGGTGGATCGCGCGCAAAGACGCGGGGCCGCTCGATGCGTGACGTCGCGCGCACGGCGCCTGCTGCGCGCGCATCGCAACGGATCCGTCGCGTATAGCGCATACGTCGGCAGCGTCGCGTCTCGCATGACGGGCATTCGCGTTGCTGCGCCCTTCTGTTCCATTCACACACCGCGCCGAATCTGCCGATTGCATTCGCGCATGTCCACATTTCGTCACGCCGGGATCGTGCGCGATCCTCGTGCGTACGCACGCGTTCTTCACCGCCATCAATCGATCGGCGCGATCATCGACTCCGTATAGGGATCGCTCGACGTCACGAACATCGTTGCGTCGGCGCGCGGCGCGCGGCACGCGGCACGCCACGACGCGGCGCAACGCAACGCGACGCGGCTATTCGCGTTCGGGCGTGACCGCGCCGCCACGTCTGCGTTACACTCACGGCCCGCTGTCTCGAAATTATTCGCTGTCCAAGATGTTGTCGCGCAATCGCCTCGCCGCCGCCTGCCTCGCTGCCTCCCTGCTCGCCACACCGTTCGCCGCGTTCGGCAAGACGCACAGCGAATCGCTGTTGCAGCAGGCGTTCGACTACATCGCGCAACTGCTGCCGGCCCCGACACATGAAGCGCCGGCCACGCAAGCCGTCGAATCGGCGTTCTCCCCCGATGACGGTGCGGAAGCGCTCGTGCTGAAGGCAATCGGTGCCGCGCGCAGCTCGATTCGCGTGGCCGCCTACTCGTTCACGTCGCCGCCCGTCACGCGCGCGCTGCTCGCCGCCAAGAAACGCGGCGTGAATGTCGCGGTCGTCGTGGACGACAAGGGCAATCGTGCGAAGAGCAGCAAGCAGGCGCTGAACCTGCTCGTCAACGCGGGCATTCCGACGCGCACGATCGATGCCTACGCGATTCACCACGACAAGTACCTCGTGATCGACGCCGAACACGTCGAGACCGGTTCGTTCAACTACAGCGCTTCGGCGGCAAGCCGAAACTCCGAGAACGTCATCGTCGTGTGGAACAATCCGCAGCTCGCATCGCGCTACCTCACGCACTGGCAAAGCCGCTTCGACCAGGGCACGCCGTACCGCTCCTCCTACTGACGCATCGCACGCACACGAATCGCAAGCGCCGTTCGCGTGCGGCGCGGCGACTGCCGGCGTCATGCGGAATCCGCTCGCGATGACGTCAATGATCGGCGTGCGTCGCGTGCCGATCAACCTGGCCGAATGGCCGGCACACCGGAGCTCGAGTCGTGGCGATCCGCGAAGTCAATGGATGTCGGGCGATCGCGCCGCAGGTCGTGCATCGGCGGCGCACCGGCTGACCTGAGTCGACGCATCGCTCGCCGTACGTGGCGACATGTCGCGTTCGCCGCCCGGCAGTGCGCTCAGCACGCACTCCATGCTGAGGTTCAACGTGTTGTGGATCATCGGGTAAAGCAAGCACAGCGCACATGCGAGATACCCCGCGTACAGAATTCGAGTCATGGTGCGATAGATGAATCATTGATCTCGCTCTGTTTTACGGCATCGCACCGCATAGCTTGAGGCGCCGACCACCGGTCACACAGTCCGACGCAGCGTCGCGACGCATCCAGACCGCTGGTGTTCGTCGATCAACGATCGCTTCGGCCACGCCGAAGGCGACCGCGCGCTCGAGGCGTTCGCCGAAACGCTGACGCGCGCGCTGCGCGACAGCGACGTGATCGCCCGGCTCGGCGGCGACGAGTTCGTCGTGTTGCTGAGCGCCACCGATCCGGCCGACGTCGGCGAGCCGATCGAGCGCGTCACGCAGGCGCTCGCGCTGCGCAACGCGGCCGATGCCCGCGGCTATGCGATCCGCTTCAGCGTCGGCCACGTCACATCCGATCCCGCGCGGCATCGCACGGTGGGCGACCTGCTCGAGTCGGCCGATCGCCGGATGTACGAGAACAAGCAGCGCCGCAAGGCCGCCGGCGACTGAACACCAACGAACCGCCCGCCGGCTTGTACCGCCGCGCCGGCTTTCCATTCAGCGCGATTTGTCCGGTTCGATCAGCCCCCGCACGGCGGCGCACTCGCCATCGCGTCCGCGATCTGTTCGGGCGTCAGATCGCGCTGGTGCGTGGCGATCGACCAGCGATGGCCGAACGGATCCTCGACCTGCCCATAGCGATCGCCCCAGAACATGTCGGCGGCCGGCATCTTGACCGTCGCGCCGGCCGCAACAGCCTGTGCGATCGCCGCGTCGACGTCCGGCACGAACAGGTGCAGGCACACCGGCGTGCCTTTCAGCGTCTTCGGCCCCAGCGCGCCGTGCTCGGGCATTTCATCCACCAGCATCAGTGTCGAATCGCCGATGGCGAGGCATGCGTGCGCGAGGCGGCCGTCGGGCGCCGGCAGGCGGAACCGCTCGGTCGCGTTGAACGCACGTTTGTAGAAGTCGATTGCTGCTGCGGCGCCGGCGCAGATCAGATGCGGCGTCAGCGTACGCATCCCTTCGGGGATCGGGTTGACGGACGTGGCCATGGGTGTCGCTCCTTCAGTCGGTTTGCGGACGCACGCACGATGCGCACGCCTCCGAACCTACGACGGCCGAGCCCGACGGAAATCGACATGCGTGACGACATTTTTTTGCCCCACCCGCCGAAGGGGCGACCGGATCGTCTACGCCCCGGAATCAGTCCACTTGACGGGCGTAATCTTCCGGCCTCCCGAACTGCCGACGGCACGCCTCCAGCAACGCGGCAACCGCGTCGAGCGGAAAATCGGCAAACCGGTTGATCGGCAGCATCACGCCGCCCGGCACCCTGGCGCGCGGCGAATGCGCGAGTGTTCGCGTGCGTCGGCACCGCATGCGCCGGCAATTGCAACGATCCGCCGTTTCGCCGTTCAGATTTGCGGAAGATCCCGCAGCGTACGCGACTCGTTCGTCACATCGACGTCGAGCTCGATACCTTCAGACGCGTCTCGATACAGCACGCGCTTCAGTTTCGGTCCCACCGCCGTTCCGTCGACTTCGTCGAACACTGCGTGAACGTCGTTGCCGGACGCGAGCGCGTGCGCCACCTCCGCCACCGCTGCTTCGCTCGGCGTCGCGGCCCATGACCGGTCGGCCGGATTGACGGCCGCCCAGCGCACGTGCGTCACCCGCGCGCTGCGCGGATCGATTCGGACACCATTCACCGCAAACATCGACATCGCAGTCTCCTTCGAAATTGTTGCGGCCCGCCGCGCACCGCGCGTCGAGTTGCGTGCGTCGGACTCGCATGTATTGCCTGCCCGATCAGCCACGAGAAATCGTCACCGCACCGTCTCGTAGTCCGGTCGTTCTGGATACTGGCGCGATGCGATCAGGCCGCTCGGCCGTCTTGCGCAACGTGCGCGAGCGCCGAACCATGAAACGCGATGGCCATGCGCGACCGCTCGGACTCGATTGGGTCGGGATCCCGGGGCTCACGATCATGCGCGCATCGTCGGCCAACGCGATTTTCGATGATACATTGGGACGCTTTGCAACCGTCAACAGACAATCGTGCACGGGAGAAACACATGACCGACGCCTGGGGAACCTTCCCTGCCAGAATGGGCGACCATCAGGCCTTCATCAGCTTCAATCACAGCTACGCGGAAATCGCCGAAAGCGATCCGCGCACGGCGCTGCTCAGCGTGCGCGTCACGCTCGCGCATCCGACGCCCGACGGCCTGCCGAGCGGCGACGAGTTCGCCGATCTCACCAGGATCGAGGACCTGCTCGATGCCGCCGTGCTTGCGAGAGACGGGGTACAGGTTGGCCGCATCACCGTCGACGGCAATCAGGATTTCATGTTCTACGTACCGTTCGACGAGGCAGCCGCGACCGAGATCGTCGACTCGCTGGCCGACCAGACGACCTACGCGCTTCAGTACGCGTACCAGGACGATCCGGACAAGGAGACGTACTGGCGCACGCTCTACCCGACCGATGACGACTGGCAGTTGATGCGCGACATGCGCGTGCTCGAAGCGCTGCGGCAGCAAGGCGACGTGAGCGACGTGAGCCGGCGCGTGGTGCACTGGGCATACTTCCCGGAGCCGAGCGACGCGCATCAGTTCGCCGACTGGGCCGAGGCGAAAGGCTATCTGGTCGAATCGGTCGCACCGACGGAGGACGGCAAATCGGCCGTGCGGTTTGCACACGAAGGCGCGACGACGCTGGCCGACATCACGCACCATACGCTCGCGATCAATCGCGAAGTGCGCTCGCTCGGCGGCGAATACGACGGGTGGGAAACCAGCGTCGAGCAGGCTGGCTGAGCCGGCGGCAATACGCGTTGCACGTAGTTGGATCCAGACAGGCTCGGGACAAAAAGCATCCCGGCAGCGCCGTGATGCGCCGCCGGGATCAAGGCATCACCGGCCCAGACCGGTGATGGGCCCAAGCGGCCGCTTGGACACGAGGAAAGCGATTCATGTGGAGCAGGCGAACGGATGCCGGGGCGCGAAACGCGGCCTGCCGAACGCCTGTCCGGTTCCGCCGACGCGGCGTGCATGCGTCGGGCGGCCAAAAAGCCCCGCTCCTGCGCGAGCGAGCGGGGAAACGGTTGACCGGGCCGGGGTAGATCGGTCAACCGGTCAGATTGTGAATCGCCGTCCGTGCAATCGTCTGTGCGGCAACTCACCCTTTCAACCGGAAAGGCCGTGTGCTGCCCGAATTGCGTTACGGGCGCAAATGCAACAGCGGCGGCCGGTGCGAACGCGGCGCCGAGATGCGTGGGCGAGTAGAAGATGTCGTGATATTTCTCGCGTCCCAGCTGACGCGCGGCCCATCGCTTGTCCGCTTTCACGCGCTGCGTGAATCTTGTGTGACTTTCGTAGCGCGCTCCATTCCAATCGGCAGTATCGCGATATTCTCGCAAGCTGCCGATGTCGACTGAATACGCATGATCGGACCGTTCAAGCAGTTGCTTCGTGACCGGTTCGTTGTGCCGTTCGGTCACACACGATTCGCCGCTCGTATTCCGGGTATCCGTCTGCTACGCGGCCGTGGTCGTGATTGCGCTGCTACACTCGAACCGTAAAAAACGGCATGCGCCATCAGAGGAAATAATGACAGTCGCTCGGGCACAACAGGACGGCGTGGAGGTCTGGATCATCCAGCTTCCCGGGCACGCCGCCTATGCCTATACGCATCTGAAGCGGGTGTTCGCATCCGACGATTCGCGACATCGTGTCGTGACGGTCGACCTGCGGAAACTGCTGGCCTGCGCCGACCGCGACACGACCGACTATGTGCTGCCGTCGGTGCAGTACTGGGCGCCCGGCAAGGCTGCCGGCATCCGCGAATTCCTCGACCCGGACGAGGCGAGGATTCCGGACATGCCGTTCATCACGTTTCGCGAGATAAGAACGCGAACGCTGCTCGGCATCCCGGGCCTGTCGAAAATCGGCGTCGCGTCGTTCCGCAACGGTCAGCATCGTGCGCGCTATCTCGCGTACGCCGGGGCGACGAGCTTGCCCGTCGAAGTGCATGAAACCGAGGCCGATTTGCTCGTGCGTTATTGCGGCGAGTAACCGAAGGCGGGCGGCGGCTTTTCCGGGAAGGACATATAGCGTGCAGCGGTTCGATGCCCGGTCGCGCTGTCGGGCAGTCTCCCGCTTTACGCCTCGATCACATAGACCCGGTCGGTAACCTCGGTCCGGCCGATGTGGCTCGTTTCGACAGTGAGCAATTGCCAGCCGTTGTGTTCGTAGAAACCAATCGCGCGGACATTGTCGTCGAGCACGGACAGATGAACCCTGCTCGAGCCGATATTTCGGGCCCACGCGCGAACGGCTTCGATCATGCGTTTTCCCGTACCGCTCCCGTGATGGTCCGGATGGACGTGAAGGCAATCGAGCAGAACGCCGCGCGCCGAATCGACCGGCCTTTCAGCACTTACGAAACCCACCAGGACGCCATCCGATTCCGCGACCAGCACAAGGCCCCACTCCGCTTCGTCGCGATCGAAATAATGTCGCCAGCGGGTCGCGTGTTCGGTCGGCGCGTCGTCGGACAGATAGGCCGCCGGAAGAATATGGCTATACGCGCGCTGCCAGCTCAGCGTGTGCAAGCGTGCAATGGGTTCAGCATCGTGTGGTGTCGCGCTGCGCAGGCTGACGGTTCGGTTTTCCGGCATGCGGGGTGATTCCCGTTGAGTGATCGTGGTCGGGAAAGTGTAGCAATCGCGATATTTCAACGCCGGGTTGAATCACGAATCGCGCGATACGGCGCAGCAAAAAAATGTCCCGACGCCTTCCGGGTGGTCGGGACTGAACGGCCCTGCAAAGCTGCGGGCACGAGGAAGTCGATAGATTACACGAATGTAAGCTTGTAAAGCGTTGGCGGTTTGCGCCACATCGCGGTTCTATTCCGCCAATTTGCGTGTCGATGATCGTTTTATGGCCACCGCTTTGCATTGCGGATCACGAACGAATGCAGGTTCGACGAATCGCGAATACTTCTGGGCTATGCATCCCCACCCGTCATAATGCAGTCCGTACAGCAAGCTGATGCACGCCATGAAACCAGCGACCGACAAGACGTTGTGTTGTTGAATCGGCATGTTTATCAGACCAATACCCGATGCTCGTCTCCCGATTGATCGACCGTGGCTCGTCCGTATTGATAGTCGTCAATGAAGCCCGCGACGATGGAAGCCTTCTCGGCTGAAGGCCCTCGCATCAAAAACTCGACGTCACGGGGAATACCAAAATCGTCACCGTTGGCATCCAGTGTTCGCAGCAACTCAACATCGACGATGGCGGTGTTCATCAGATTGGCGATAGTCGACACGAGCGTTCCCTTTTTGTATCGAACGGGATCGATCGTATCACTCCGGTCAACACGCCGGCCGCCTCCTTCACCTTCACGACGAAACTGCGCCAGTCAGATTGATGGCGTGGCTTTCCTACGGAAATGGTGAGGCGCGCCGCCTTTGCTCTATACCCGGGCGCGGTACGGGGAACCACGAAAAAAGGCGTGGCGCAGCAATCGCGACCCGGAGGTGCGGCGCCTGATCCGCGAGATTGTCACGCTCAGGATGTCGCTGGAGAAAATCATGGGCTGGAAGACTCCGGCCGACGCCGGTACTGATCGCGGCGTCTTTGGGGGCGCACTCGGTCATTTCCACAGGTTTTATCACCTGTTGCATGAAGAGATGCGCCGCGCTGGGAACTTGTGCACCCAGACGGCATCTAGTGGCTTTCCCTACCCGAATTGAGCGCAGTTCGCTTTTCCCCTATAACCCAATGATCAACGGGGAATCACTACCATTCGGGCGGGGACCGCATGAAAAAAACAATTGCGAGTCTTGAGGGACTGCGCGGGTGTGCGGCGCTCCTCGTCGTAATCTTCCATATCCAGTTTGCTTTCCCCGGCGCGCATTGGTTTGAAGGCGGCTATCTGGCGGTCGATCTGTTTTTCGTGCTTTCCGGCTTCGTAATTGCGACAGCATATGGCGACCGCATCTCGGATGGTGCTTCGTGGCGCACCTTCATGATTCGTCGCTTCGGGCGTCTCTATCCTGCGCAGCTTGTTGCCAGTGTTGCGATGTATGCCGTCCTGAACGGTTGCATACGGTCATTTGGATACCTCGTCACCGCGAATCCTCCGTCCGCTACTCCAGCCGATATCTTCGCTGTGGTAACAATGACTCAGGGTATGCCGATTTACTATCGCGTAGTAGGACTGCCCGTCACATGGTCGACTAGCTGTGAGTTTTTCGTCTATATGCTGTTCGCCGCATTATGCGTAACAGTGCATGGCCGTATTCGCGTCGCTATATTTAGCGCATTGGCTATTGTCGGATATGTCGCCGCGATAGTCGCCTCAATCGTTAAGACATCGTGCATCTCTGATGGCGGCTGCTTTGACCTGTTCGTTGGCTACGGATGGGCTCGATGCTTCGCTGGCTTCTTTCTCGGATCGATAATGGCATATTATCGGGACAAACCGTTCCTATCCTCGTTGGAACGCCCTTTAACGCAATGGCTCGCGCTTGCCATTGCAGTCGCCATAATGTTGCTATGCGCCAGAGCATATAGGGGCGTGAGTCTTTCGGTCGCTGCGTTTGGCGCTCCGTGCGCCTTTGCCATCCTCGTTGCCTCACTATCCCATGACAGTGGCCCTGTAGCACGATTATTTTCACTGCGTCCATTTCAGTGGCTTGGCGAGGTATCGTATTCGGTGTATTTAACGCATGGCATCTTTCGCGTGCCGCTCAATTATCTAGCGCTCCATACGACTCACCCCGCTCTTCTTGGCAGCACATTCATTCTCGTATCCTACTTCGCGGCTCAGGCGATGCATATGCTCATCGAGAAGCCATGCCGGGAACGGATCTATTCGTGGTCGAATTCGATTCGAGACAAGTCGCCAGCCACTACGTTCGATTGAATGCGCGCTCGGTCCTTGAGCGCTGACGTGGTGAAGCAACACCCGTCGTTGTAGAGACGCTTAGCGTCGCGACAGCGATGTGGCGATCAAACGAGCTGGCGTAGCTGGTCGGCACGCGCACGATGATCGCGCCACTGACCGTGTCGAGCGAGACCAGCGAATCCTCATAGGCGAGCATGATGTCGATCATCCGAGGTGCCAGCGCACCGATTCCGTATGTGCCCGACGAAAGTAGCACGTCGTCGCACTCGAGATAGATCCCGATGCGCGGAAGGCCATCGACCGTCAGGTCGCTGACTGGGATGTTGTCACACATCCCGCCGTCGACCATAAGGACACACACAGAATCACGCTCCCTGCGAGCGGCCTCGATTCGGGTGCTGGTGCCGCATGCGAATCCGGCGACGACTGCGCGCGCGTACGATCGCACGAGAATCGTAAAGCACGCGGCATGTAATTCCCGATTCGGGAATCCCAAAACAAAAACGGCACTGTCTTTTCGAACAGTGCCGTTTCTAACTACTTGATACCGCTTGGAATTCTTTGGGGTGGCTGATGGGACTCGAACCCACGACGACAGGAATCACAATCCTGGACTCTACCAACTGAGCTACAGCCACCACTGATACTGCTTTGTTTCTTCGCTGTTTCGTTTCGTGTTCAGCAGCGAAGAACAAGATTATACGAAGACTTTTCCGTCTTGCAAAGCATTTTTTTTAAAATTTTCGAGGGCGTCGTTCAGATGCGTGCGCGCCTCGTCGAAGACGGCCAGATCGCCACGCGCGAGCTTCTTGTTGTCGGACAGCACACGACGCCAGCCGCGTGCCCCGGCGACGCCACGGTACAACCCCAGCGCATGCCGGACGATCGCGCCGAGATACGTGCCGCGCTTCAGCTCCGCCGCGCAGTATTCGATCAGTTGCGCTTCGGCCTCTTCACGCGTCGGTACCGCCGCGGTCGACCCGTAGAAGCGCGCATCGACTTCCGCGAGCACATACGGGTTGTGATACGCCTCACGCCCGAGCATCACGCCGTCGACGTGCGCGAGATGCAGCGCGACTTCGTCGAGCGTCTTGATCCCGCCGTTGATCACGATTTCCAGCGACGGGAAATCGCGCTTCAGTTGATACGCATAGTCGTACTTGAGCGGCGGGATCTCGCGGTTCTCCTTCGGCGACAGCCCCTTGAGGATCGCATTGCGCGCGTGTACGACGAACGTCTCGCAGCCCGCTTGCGCAACCGTGCCCACGAAGTCACGCACGAACGCATAGTCTTCTACCGCGTCGACGCCGATCCGGTGCTTGACCGTCACCGGCACCGACACCGCATCGCGCATCGCCTTCACGCAGTCGGCCACCAGTTGCGGCTCGTTCATCAGGCACGCGCCGAACGCACCACGCTGCACACGCTCGGACGGGCATCCGCAATTCAGGTTGATCTCGTCATAACCCCACTGCTCGCCGAGCTTCGCCGCGCGCGCGAGATCGTCCCGCTCGCTGCCGCCGAGCTGCAGCGCGACCGGCGATTCGTTCGGCGTGAACGCGAGATGCCGCTGGGCGTCACCGAACAGCAGCGCGCCCGTCGTGATCATTTCCGTATACAGCCACGTGTCGCGCGTCAGCGTGCGATGGAACGAGCGGCAATGACGGTCGGTCCAGTCGAGCATGGGCGCCACGGAAACGCGGCGGGGAGGAAGCGAGGACGGTGCGGACATGGAATTCGGGGCAGCAAGCGGCGCGGGAAACAACCCGGCATTTTACCGCAACGCGACCGAGCCGGCCCGACTAAGCCTGACCGCCCTCGCCCAGCTCCGCATCGACGGCCCGCCGCGCCTCTTCGAGCACGCGTTCGATCACGCGCCGTTCGGTCAGCAGCACACCGTCGACCTTCACGAGCCGCCAGTCGATCCGCACGGCACTGCCTTGCAGCACGCGGTAGTGCGCATGCTCGCCGTCCCAGACCTGCTCGGTCTTCACCTCGATCTCGAAGCCGCGGTACGGCTCGCTGAAATCGCCGAGATCGCTGCCTCTCGGTTCCATCGCTCGCTCCGTGGCGACGCAGCGCCGGGCCGCCCTGCGGCCCGCGCCGTGCGCTCAATCGTATTCGTTGGACAAAACGGATTTGCCGTCGGCGGTGAGGTCGACGCGGTCGGCAGCCGCCTGATAGATCAGCCCTTCGTTCAGCAACGCATAAACGACGTCGTCGAACGCCGCGGGAACCGGCCGGCTGTCGCCGAACTGGTCGATCCACTTCAGCGCCTCGATGGCTTCAGGAGAAAGGATGGGGGTCATGCGTTGGCCTCCGGCATCGGTGTCGTCTCATCGTAGCACTTCATATCGACATCGAATACCGCGGCAAACGCGCGATGGAACGGCCAGGTGCCGCGGCCACGCGGGCGGACGAACGGTCGGCCCGTCCGCGCCGCACGGCGGCGGCACGCAGTCAGAGGCGCGCGATCGAGACTTCGGTCGACTTCACGAGCGCGACGACTTCCGCGCCGACCTTCAGTTCGAGTTCGTCGACCGAACGGGTGGTGATCACCGACGTGACGATGCCGAACGGCGTCTCGACGTCGACCTCGGACACCACGGGCCCGCGAATGATCTCCTTCACCTTGCCTTTGAACTGGTTACGCACGTTGATTGCAGTGATGCTCATCGGGTTGATCGCTCCGAATAAAAAGTCTGAGAACGAGCGGCGGGTGCCGCCCGGATTTAAACGGCCCAGCGGATCTGCCCGACCGGTCGTACGTTATCGACGTCGAGCGCCGCATGTTGATCGGCCGCCCCGGGCCCGCCGGCGAGCACGCGTTGCAGCACATGATCTTCCAGCGCCGCAAACGCGGCCGACGCGCGCGCGCGCGGCCGCTCGAGCGGCACGGGCTGATCGAGCGCGACACGGCCCTGCTCGATGAGCAGGATCCGGTCGCCGAGCGCGACGGCTTCCTGCACGTCGTGCGTGACGAGCAGCGCGGTAAACCGATGCTCGCGCCACAACCGCTCGATCAGCGCATGCATCTCGATGCGGGTCAGCGCGTCGAGCGCGCCGAGCGGCTCGTCGAGCAGCAGCAACTGCGGCCGGTGCACGAGCGCACGCGCCAGCGCAACCCGCTGCCGCTGGCCGCCCGACAACTGAGCCGGCCAGTCGTTCGCGCGCTCGAGCAGGCCGACTTCGTCGAGCACCGCGCGCGCCTGATCGCGCGCGCCGCGCCCGAGGCCCAGCATCACGTTCTGCAGCACGGTCTTCCACGGCAAGAGCCGCGCGTCCTGGTACATGATCCGCGTGTCGAGCGCGCCGCCGCCCTCGCCGCGCGTCACGAGCGCTCCGCTGCTCGGTTGCTCCAGCCCCGCGACGAGACGCAGCAGCGTGGACTTGCCGCAGCCGCTGCGCCCGACGATCGCGACGAAACTGCCGCGCGCGATGCCGAGTTCGACGTCGTGGAGCACCGTGCGCTCGCCGAAGCGCTTGCTGACGCCGGACAGCGTCACCGCATCGTCCGGTGCGGGGCTGCCGGTGCGCCGCCGCGCGAGCGGCACGACGGATGCGCTGCCGTCCCGGTCGACGATCGCCGCGTCTCGCGCGTCGCCATCGGTCACGCGCGCCTGCGCCAGTTCGGCCTCGAGGTCTGCGCCGGCGAGCGGGCCATAGACGGCCGCGGAAGTCGTCGCATTCATGCCTTTGCTCCTGATTGATAAGCGGGGTGCCAGCGCAGCGTCACGCGCTCGATCCACTTCGCCAGCACGTCGGCCAGCTTGCCGAGCACCGCGTACAGCAGGATGCCGACCACCACCACGTCGGTTTGCAGGAATTCACGTGCGTTCATCGTCATGTAGCCGATGCCCGACTGCGCGGAAATCGTTTCCGCGACGATCAGCATCACCCACATCAACCCGAGCGCGAAACGCACGCCGACGAGAATCGACGGCAACGCACCGGGCAGGATCACGTCGCGGTACAGCGCGAAGCCGCGCACGCCGTAGCTCTTCGCCATCTCGATCAGGTTCGCGTCGACCGAGCGGATCCCGTGATACGTGTTGATGTACACCGGGAAGAACACGCCGAGCGCGACGAGGAACAGCTTCGCCTTCTCGTCGATGCCGAACCACAGGATCACGAGCGGAATCATCGCGAGCGCCGGAATGTTGCGGATCATCTGGATCGTCGAATCGAGCGCGACCTCCGCCGCTTTCGACAGACCGGTCGCGAGCCCCAGCGCGAGGCCGACGCCGCCACCGATCGCAAAGCCGAACAGCGCTCGCCACGTGCTGACCTTCACGTTCGCCCACATTTCGCCGGACGTCACGAGCGACCATGCGGCACGCACGACCGCGACGGGCTCGGGCAACACGCGGGTCGACAGCCAGCCGGTGCGCGCACCGACTTCCCACACCACCAGCAACGCGAGCGGCACGAGCCACGGCGCGACGCCGCGCCATGCGCGGGCGGCCACGGCGGCGCCCGTCGTCGACGTCTTCGTTGTCATCGCAGGCCTCCGTCGCTCAGCTCTGGGCCGTCTTCGGCAGATAGTTGTTGCCGACGATCTCGCCGAACGGCCCCGACAGCGGGCCGGCCGCCTTCTCGACGCCCTTGCCCTTGATCAGCGGGAACACGAGTTCGGCAAACCGGTACGACTCCTCGAGGTGCGGATAGCCGGACAGGATGAACGTCTCGATGCCGAGATCCGCGTATTCGCGCATGCGTTCCGCGACCTGCTCGGGATTGCCGACGAGCGCGGTGCCCGCACCGCCGCGCACGAGACCGACGCCGGCCCACAGGTTCGGATACACCTCGAGCGCATCGCGGCCGCCGCGCTTGCCGCCGTGCAGCGCAGCCATGCGGCGCTGGCCTTCGGAATCCATGTTCGCGAACGCCTTCTGCGCACGCGCGATCGTTTCGTCGTCGAGACGGCTGATCAGGCGCTCGGCATCGCGCCATGCTTCGTCCTCGGTTTCGCGCACGATCACGTGCATGCGAATGCCGAACTTGATCTGGCGGCCGCGCGCTTGCGCACGTGCGCGGATGTCCGCGATCTTCTTCGCGACGGCCTCGGGCGGCTCGCCCCAGGTCAGATAGGTGTCGATGTGATCCGCGGCGATCGTGTGCGCAGCCGGCGACGACCCGCCGAACCACAGCGGCGGATGCGGACGCTGCACGGGCGGATAAAGCGCCTTGCCGCCTTTCGACTGAAGGTGCTTGCCGATGTAGTCGAAGCCGCCGTTCTCGTGCGACGCGGACAGCAGCCCGCGCCAGATGTGCAGGAAATCGTCGGTGATCTCATAGCGCGTGTCGTGATCGGCGAACAGGCCGTCGCCTTCGAGTTCGGCCGCATCGCCGCCCGTGACGACGTTGATCAGCAGGCGGCCGCCCGACAGCCGGTCGAACGTCGCGGCCATCCGCGCCGCCAGCCCGGGCGATGCGATACCGGGACGCACGGCGACCAGGAACTTCAGGCGCTGGGTCGCCGGAATCAGGCTCGACGCGACGACCCACGCATCCTCGCAGGAACGGCCGGTCGGCAGCAGCACGCCGTCATAGCCGAGCGTATCGGCCGCGACGGCGACTTGCTTGAAATAGTCGTAATCCGCGGCGCGCGCGCCTTCGGCGGTGCCGAGGTAACGGCTGTCGCCGTGCGTGGGGATAAACCAGAAAACATTCATCTGCTGCTCCTGCTTGACTGTCCTTGCCGGAATTTGGATAAAACGAGGTCCTGCTCGCGTCGCGGATGAGCGACGCATGCATGGTGTGCGTTCGAGTCGGGATGGCTCGCCGGTCAGGCCGTGCAGCGGGCGAGTACGCGATTGCACGGCTGTTTCTGGGAAATCAGTCTAGGGATCGGTGCAGGGCTTTGGAACGATTTTTTTGAGCTTAGGTTTTCCGCTTTCGTGATTAGCACGACGCTCCAGCGAATATCGCGGCAGCCGGGCCCTATAATGGCGCACCAATCCGAATAACTCCGCGCGGACGGCTCCGGCCAGCCGCGCCTGCAATGCACTCATCGATGCAGAAAGTCATCCTGCCGTTCCTGTCCGGCTTCCTGGCCGCCCTCTTCTTTCGCGAAGCCACCCTCGCGCTGCTGCACACGGCCGATCTGATCGCCGCGGCCGGCTTCTCCACGCAACCGTTCGCGCCGCTCGGCATTCCTGAATTTGTCGCGAACGCGTTGATCAGCGCGTGTTGCGCGGTTCCGATGGCGTGGCTGCTGCGCGTGTCGCCGGAACGCGAAGCGCCGTGGATCGGCGCGCTGGTGTTCGGCGGCATCGTGCTGACGGCCGCGCGCGTGTTCGCGATCGATCCGCTGCGCGGGATCTGGCCGTCGGGCAACATGATGCCGGTGCTCGCGGCCGGTTTCGCGACGAACGCGGTCTGGGGCTTCGGTGCGCTCGTGTTCATGCGTGCCTTCATGTCGGACGACGCCGGCGACGAGTAAGACGCACGGCTTCGGCTCGGCTCCTTCCCGCCGCCGCCGAATCGAATCAGCATCCGCAAGTGAAAAGGCCGCCTGCATCTGCAGCCGGCCTTTTCACTTCGTGGCCGGATCCCGCGCCGCGTCAGTCCTTCAGGTTGCGCAGCGGATGCGTGTCGGGCGTCCACGGGCTGTCGAACATCGCGAGCATGTCGGCCCGGTCGACGTCGGCCGTCGTCTTGAAACGCCAGGCCGGCTGGTGATCCTTATCGACGATCAGCGCGCGCACGCCTTCGATCACGTCGCCCTGCGCGAACGTCGAACGCGTGAGGTCGAGATCGCGCCGCAGGCAATCGGCCATCGTCGCACCACGGGCCCGCTCGACGACTTCGAGCGACACGGCCATCGACAGCGGCGACAACTGGCTGCGCATCGCGTGCGTCGCCTTCTCGACCCATCCGTCCACCGCCGCGCAATCCTGCTCGGCGTCGAGCGACGCGAGGATCGCACCGATCTCCGGTTGCGCGAAATGCCGATCGATCCCCGCGTGCGGATCGGCCAGCGCCGACGTGCCGGGCGTCGGCACGACCTTGTGCGCGGCGGCCGCATCGGCCACGCACGCGACGGCCTGCGCACCGCTGTCGATGCGCGCGCTGCGCAGCGTGTCGAGCAGCGCCGGCAGCACGGCGTCCGGGAGATAAACGTCGGCGAGCTGCGCATACAGTGCGCCGGCCGCGTCGAGCGTCGCGCCGGTCACCGCGAGATAGCGGCCGAGCGCGCCCGGCGTGCGCGCGAGGAACCAGCTCATCCCGACGTCCGGGAACAGGCCGATGCGCGTTTCGGGCATCGCCATCTTCGTCGAATCGGTGACGACACGCAGGCCGCCGGTATGCCGCGCCGCCTGCGAAATGCCCATGCCGCCGCCCATCACGACGCCGTGCATCAGTGCGATGTACGGCTTCGGATACGCGAAGATCGTATGGTTGAGCGTGTATTCGTCGATGAAGAACGTGTCGACCGCATCGCGATCGCCGCGTTGCCACGCGTCGTGGAAGAAACGCACGTCGCCGCCCGCGCAGAACGCGCGCGGGTGCGGGCTGTGCACGACGACTGCGACCACCTCGGGATCGTCGCGCCATGCGTCGAGCGCCTGCTGCATCAGGCGGATCATCCCGACCGACAGCGCATTCAACGCTTTCGGCCGGTTCAGTTCGAGAAACCCGATACGGTTCGCGACATACGTGCGCACGTCGGGCTGGGCGGATTCAGCGGAAGAGGAATCGGTCATGTGAGCCATCCGGCGTATCGCGGGCGCACGCTCAGTGCGCCTGCATCTTCGAGAACAGGTTCAGCACCACGACGCCCGCAATGATCAGCCCGAGGCCGATTACCGCCGGCACGTCCGGCACCTGGCGATAGAGCAGCATCGCGACGAGCGTGATCAGCACGATCCCGGCGCCCGACCACACTGCATAGATGATGCCGACCGGCATCGTGCGCAGCGTGAGCGACAGACAGTAGAACGCGATGCCGTAACCGGCCACGACGAGCGCCGAAGGCCAGAAGCGCGTGAAGCCGTCGGCCGCGCGCAGCGCCGACGTGCCGATCACTTCCGCGACGATCGCGATCGCGAGCCAAGCGTAACCCGGCAGTTGCATCGTTCAGCTCCTTGCGAGCGCCAGCACGGCGTAGTCCTGCCCGAGCTCGGCGCAGAGCGCTTCGACGACGAACTCGTGATCCGCGCGCTGCGGCAGCCCCGATGCGGTGATCGAGCCGATCACGCCCGCGCCCGCCACGGTCAGCGGAAACGAGCCGCCGTGCGGCGAGTATTCGGAGAGCGGCAGCCCGTGCTTGTCGGCGAGCGTGGCGCCGGCCTGCTGCATGCGCAGGCCGATCGCATACGAGCTGCGGCGGAAATGCGCGACGACATTGCGCTTGCGGCGCACCCAGTCGGCGTTGTCGGGCGTCGCACCCGCGAGCGCCGCATAGAACAGCGGCTGCCCGAACGTGACGATGTCGATCGCGATCGCGTGGCCGCGCGACGTCGCGAGCGCATGCATGCGGTTGCCGAGCGCCCACGCACGTGCCGGGTCGAAATGGGGAAACACGAGCGCCTGTTCCTGCGCGCCGATCGATTGCAGATCGTAAGCGATGTCCATGAATCCGTCGATGCAGTAGTGAGGTCGCAACGGGCCCGACGCAATCGCGCGCGGCGCCGCTGCGGGAATGACGACACAAGCAAACCGCTCGATTCTAGCGCACGCGCGTGCCGTACCGGCCCCACAAGCGAAGTACAAGGGATTGCAACGCGATTGTCAGAAAGTGCTTGCACGCACCAGGGTAAGCCCATATAATTCAATTCTTCGACGGACGCGGGGTGGAGCAGTCTGGCAGCTCGTCGGGCTCATAACCCGAAGGTCGTAGGTTCAAATCCTACCCCCGCAACCAACGTCCCGATTCGATCAAAAAGCCCGGCTCAATGCCGGGCTTTTTGTTTTCCGCGCACGATCCCGTACACTGCCCGTTGCGCTTCGCCCAGCATGCGGCACGCATGCGCGGCCGTTCGAGAATGCCCCGCCCCGGTGATACACTCGCATCACCTTGTCCCTTCCACTCGACATGAAATTCTGCTCCGTCTGCGGTCACGAAGTCATCGCGCGCATTCCTCCAGGCGACAACCGCGAGCGCTTCGTTTGCGATCACTGCGGCACGATCCATTACCAGAATCCGCGTAACGTGGTCGGCACGGTGCCGGTCTGGGGCGATCAGGTGCTGCTGTGCCGCCGCGCGATCGAACCGCGCTACGGATTCTGGACGCTGCCGGCAGGCTTCATGGAAATGGGCGAGACGACGGCCGAAGCCGCCGCGCGCGAAACGCTCGAGGAAGCCGGTGCGCGCGTCGAGGTGCAGAACCTCTTCACGCTGCTCAACGTACCGCACGTGCACCAGGTCCACCTGTTCTACCTGGCACGGCTCGTCGATCCGGCCTACGAGGCCGGCGAGGAAAGCCTCGAAGTCAAGCTGTTCGACGAAGCCGACATTCCGTGGGACGAGATCGCGTTCCCGACCGTCAGCCAGACCCTGCGCTTCTTCTTCGCCGATCGCGCCGCCGGCGACTACGGCGTGCATACCGGCGATATCTTCCGCTCGCTGCGCAACGGCTGAGCCCGCGACCCATGGTCCCCTGGCTCGGTCCGGACGATCCGTTCCCGCCCATCGAGCGCGCGCTCGGCCCCGACACCGGCGCGCCGGGGCTGCTCGCCGCGAGCGCCGACCTGCTGCCTTCACGCCTCATCGACGCGTACCTGCGCGGCATTTTCCCGTGGTATTCGGACGGCCAGCCCGTGCTGTGGTGGAGCCCCGACCCGCGGATGATCCTTGCGCCGGCCGAATTCAAGGTGTCGCCGTCGCTGCGCAAGACGCTCAGGCGCGTGCTGCGCGAGCCGGCGTGGGAAGTGCGCGTCGATCACGATTTTCCGGGCGTGATGCGCGCGTGCGCGCAGGCGCCGAGGCGCGGACAGCGCGGCACATGGATCACGGCCGAAATCATCGACGCGTATACGTCGCTCTATCGCTCCGGCAATGCGCACAGCATCGAGGCATGGCACGACGGACGCCGCGTCGGCGGCCTGTACGGCGTCGCGTTCGGGCGGATGTTTTTCGGCGAGTCGATGTATGCGGATGCCACCGACGCGTCGAAGATCGCGCTGGCCGCGCTCGTCGCCCACCTTCGCGACCACGGGCTGGAGATGATAGACTGCCAGCAGAATACGTCGCATCTAGCGTCGCTCGGTGGCCGCGAGATCGCACGCAAGGCCTTTGTCGCTCACGTGCGTCGCGCGGTAACCGAACCGCCGATTCCGTGGCAGTTCGACAAGCGCGTGCTCGCCGCGCTGACGGGCCCCGACGAACCGGCGGCGCCCTCCGGGATCGAGCGCTAGCGCGGCACTCCTTCCCCGCATCGAGAGCTGCCCATGACTCACCCGACTGAGCTGCCGCTTTCACCGCTTTCGGCGTTGCAATTCTATGCAACGGCGCCCTATCCGTGCAGCTATCTGGACGGCCGCATCGCACGCTCGCAAGTCGCGACGCCGAGCCATCTGATCAACTCCGACATCTATACCGAGCTCGTGAAGGCCGGCTTCCGCCGCTCGGGTGTCGCCTGATCCGACACCGTTATTGTCACCAATATTGTAGCCACTTCAAACGAAAATGGCCGCGACAAGCGCGGCCATTAATACAGCACAATTGGGGTGGGATTTACCCTAAGTCACCAGCTTCCCTCGCGGGGATCGACCAATTCCTCGTATTCCACCGTCTCCCAACATTCCTCGTTCTCGTCTTGGTTGTCTGGGTTGCCCGGATGCGTGCAGAACGAGCACGGCGGCGAAAGAAAGCAAGTGCAGCCCTGAAAACCATAATGGGATTGAAAGGATGCTTTCTCTGCCCGGTCTTCGTCGCGCTGTTCGCTGCGACAGAGACAAGTTTAGAGAGCAGGTATTGGCGCGAATCCTGCGCGGTAGGCTGCGTTTTGCTGATTGACAATGCGCGCACGCGCGACAGCGCCGGAGGAATGGCGCGATCTACTCTTCACCGCGTCGTGCCTCGTCCTGCAGCAGGCATCGGAGCTTGTGGAGAGCAACTAGATGCGATCCGTTCGATACCTCGTTCCAGCAATCCTGCACGATTCGCCGCAGATCCTCCATTTCGCGTATCGCGCGTCGCGTTCGGATGAGCTCCACGATCAGGCGCTCGACGTCCTTGTTTCCGCGATAGCGATTCCAGAATTCCCGGAGCTCGCGATGGATCACCGCGTCCATGACGGCAAGTTGCTTGTTCTGGCGAGCCTTGTTCGCCCTGTCGATCGCATCCCGGTCGCGCCGCGTTTCATCGAGTCGGCGAAAGCCATTGCGCATGTAGCCAGGCCAGTCGACGACCTCTTTCTCGGTCAGCAAGTGACTGGTCTGGACAGGCCGTCCACCGTCGTCGATGCACTCGCCCCAAACTCTTATAGGTAATTCGCGCCAGAAAGCGCGCCGCGATTCTATCGCGCCGACGGCGCCCGCGACAACCTCTAGCCAATCTCGCCGAGCAACGGCAGCAGGTCCATCGATATGAGCCGCACTTCGACGTTGTGCGCGACCGTCAGGTGTTCCTCGTTGTCGACGGAGAATGGCTCATCCTTGATGCTGACGACGATAGTCCCGAGCCGCTTCTTTCCATCAGCACCGGTAACCGGAATAAGCTCCTGCGCCTCAGGGACTTGCTGAACCGTCAACTCGACTGGCAGATACAGCATCCAACCAACACCAGGACGATCGTCGAACGCCTGCTTCTCTTCGTAGCCTTTCGGTGCCGCTGAAATTACGGCAGGGGCAAATTCGAGCGCCACTCGGGCAACGACAGCCGCTACCCGATCTTTGCTCTCATCAATAAACGCGCCTCGAGCGTTGATCGTGACTGTGTCCGAGAACTCCCCTCCGCAGGCAAGAACTTCAACGGACGCGCCAAATTCCTTGCGGACCTCGCCACCCCAGATCCCGAACGATGCAACATCATCGCCGCCAAGCTCGTTTCGAAGTTCCTCGATCGCGGACGGGCTCGGAGTGCCATCGACTTGGTAGACGACGCTGCTTTGTGCCTCTTCAAGCGAATCACCTTGCATGCGCCAGGCTGATCGCGAAAGCGCCGGTTCGCCCGCGGCGATGACATCGATAACCGCTCCGATCTTCTGCAACGTTTGGTTGAAGTCAGCCGGCGGAATGCCGCCGCCTTTGATAGTGCACTCGATTTTCATGGCAAATGCTTACGGAAGATATTCGGACTCGACTTTGAGCTTCTTCAGTCCGGGCGCCATCTTCTGATAGGTCAAGCGCCCTTGAAAATAATACCGCAGCCTCGTAGGCGGATTCGCCTTCACACGAACCGCGCGCGTCACAACGGTCTTCATCATCTTCGGGAAGCCCTTGAAGAATTCGTCGGCTCCGGGAATTGAACCATCCAGGAACTGATCGTCGTTCCCCTTCGCCTCCTGCAGCAAACACTCCTCTGGCTTGAAGCCATCAAAGTCGATGCCAAGCCACTCCCACTCTTCGCTCCAGTGGCACCCTTCGGTGTCGTAGGCGAAGCCGGTCACTCTAGCCTGATACTGATACGCCGGCCAGTTGACCCCGTGGTCGTTTCGAACCTTCCTGCCGGTATTTTCGGGCGGGCACTTCTTGCATGGCTTCGTCGAATCGGAGATTGTTCTGGACTCGGTCTTCGCGTCTTCCTTCGTCTGCGCAGTGCTGCCCGATATACTAGCTACGCCCGCTACTGCCGCCCCTCCCAACAATGCGGCGCCAATAGCCGACAATGCCGGCCCCACCTCCGCTGCTGCTGCTGTCACTACGGGGAATAACGCTGCTGCCATTCGGTGCTCCTTTGAGACTATCCGGATGCTGTGATCGCCAAGTTATCTCTTGGACGTAGACGTGGAAACGCTCGTCTGCGCTTCGACCGGGTTTCGTCAGCCATGCTCGCGTCGCTGGCTTCGTATAGAACCCCGGCGAATATGCCTCGACCTTCAGGAATTGGACGAAGTGTTCGCTCTCTTTGATGCCGATCCCGCGAGCGGCCTGATATGCCTCCCACAGTCGGTTGTGGAGATCGATGTCTTGCGCCAATGCTGGATCCGCTTTGATCAGATCGCGCCGCACGCCGTCGACGAAGTTGCGTGCTTCGCCCTCCGCGAGCGCAGAAAGATGAGTCGGAGTCAGGTTAAGTGGCATACGGGTGTGCCCTGAAAAGCTGTCCGTCAATCTCGATCAGCCAATCGAACATTGGCGAGAAGAACATCGGAAGTTCGGTTGAGCTGAGCGCCGGAGCGAAGTGCCGCATGACTCGCGCATCGTAGTAGCGAAGCATCGCCGATCGACCGTCGGGCAACGTCGCGTCCAGTCGATCACGGAGCTCGCTCGCGAGTTGGATTGGCTGATAGGCGCTGACGATCCAGTTCACCCCGTATTCGCTCTGTGCCAATTTTGTAAGTGTGCTTCCTGCGTCTGTGCCGGCTCTCTCAACATCGAACAGCCAGGGGCCAGCGTCGGCGAGCGAAGCATCGGGCGTCGCGTCGAGCAGTGCCATTGCTGATCCATCGACTCGCTTCGGCGCAGTTCCAGCTACCTCGGAATACAGCAAGCCGTCGATGAGCGCGAACAGGCGCACGGGGAGACTGGCTCGCTGTTGCCACGCGGAGAATATGACCTGAATGCTCACGGCGCGTCACCCACGAACAACCATCGCCGCCGCATTCTTCGCCGCAGCGAGCATGCAAGAGAGACAGAATCCCGCCGATGGCTGCGGAGTTCCAGTATCGAGCGCGCGCTGAACGCCGGCCGCGGTAAATCCCATGTCGTGGAGTACGTCCGACTCGAACGACTGAAACATATCCGACTGCGAGGCGATCATCGTGGGTCGCGGACTGCACCCGCAAACTACCTTGTCGCCTTCTAGTGCGGCTTGGTGCCCCATGAGGTCGCCAGGCCAGCGTGGACCCTCGGCAACGATGACGCCAATCTGCTTGCACGCGGGACAGGTGACCTTGGCACCGACGAAGGTCAGTCCGACTCCTTCGCAACTCATCGTCGGGATCGCATCCACGACTGTGCCGCCGGTAGACGAATGATCGCCCACCCGGAGATAGTTCCGTTTCAATTGGTGGCCCTCTCAATTTCTAATTGTCTGACTGTTTACCCGGGGAACTGCCGTCTGTCGAGATAGCAGAACGCGACTTAACTTTAAGTGACATTCGCAAACAGGCATCTCAAATTCGTGCATGGCCGGACACACCGTTACGCCGCCGCATCCTCCGTCCGTGCGACCTCCTCTGCGACCCTGCGCCCCCATGCCTCAAGCGCGGCTTCGCTCGGAGAGATAGTCGGCATGGTTGTAGATCGCCAGAACCCCCTTCATACGGTGATTGAGGATCTTCTCAATGATGTGCGCGTGAATGCTCATATCGCCCATGCGCGACGCCGCGGTTCGTCGAAGATCGTGCGGGGTGAACTTGCGAATGCCCTTGAACTCCCCGGCAGCGAACATGTCCAGCAGCGCCTTCGATAGTGTCTGCGTGCCGGTAGGGCGATCAACTTTTCTCTTTCCCTTATTGCCGGGCATCACATACCGTTCGCCTGCACTGACGCTCCACGCTTCATTGAGAATCGCAATTACCGGATCCGACAAGTGGACGATATGGTCACGGTCCGACTTAACGACCTCCGCCGGCAACACCCACAAGCGTTTCTGGAGGTCAATGTGATCCCACTGCATCGCAGCCACCTCACCTGGCCGCTGCGCAGTGAGGATGATGAGTTGCAGAGCACGCTTCGTGCGCCAGTTCATCATCCCAGCATGATTGTCCAGAGCCAGCCAGGCTGTCCGGATCTCATCTACCGTGAGTTGGCGGTTCTTGCCCTTCTCCCGGCCGCCGGCGCTCCGCCGAGTCATCAGCACGGGCATTTCAGCAATGTAACCACGCTCTTTGGCCCAGCCGAATATCGTTTTCATGAGCGACAGCACGCGGTTCGCCTTCACGCGAGCCCCGCGAGCAACGACCTTGGTGATGACCGCGGCAGTGTCGGTCGGCGTGATCCAACTCACCGGCCGATCACCGATGACGGGCAGGATGTCCTTCTCGACCATTTGAAGCTGCGTGCGCTGTCGCTTATAGGTCGGCTTGGCATATTGCTCTGTCCGATCCGCTGCCATCGTTCGAACCGTGACGACTGCCTGCTCAGGCGCCCGCTCGAGAGTTAGATGCCCCGTCAGCCCCTCCATCGGATCGACGCCATCGAAAAGCTTCTGCCGCGCCGCTGCGGCCAATTCTCGTGCCGCGGGCAACAGCATCAGTGGGTATGGCCCGAGGGTCATGAGGCGGCGCTTCTCGCCCCAGGAATAGCGAAAGCAGAACGTCTTCGTGCCCGTCCGAGACACCCGCAACACCAGTCCATCACCGTCTGAGAGGAACGTGTCCCCCTTATTCTTGGTTGGCCGGGCTCGTTCGATGAGCCTATTGTTGAGTCTAGACATGATGTATTTAGCCCCGTTTTCATGTTACTTTTGTTGTAGCCAGTTTCGTAACCAGTCAGCCAGGAAATCTGACAAAACTGATTGATTAAGCTACTGATTTTTAACGGTTTTTTGATGGCAGACGATGATAGACTGCCAGCAGAATACGTCGCATCTAGCGTCGCTCGGTGGCCGCGAGATCGCACGCAAGGCCTTTGTCGCTCACGTGCGTCGCGCGGTAACCGAACCGCCGATTCCGTGGCAGTTCGACAAGCGCGTGCTCGCCGCGCTGACGGGCCCCGCCGAACCGGCGGCGCCCTCCGGGATCGAGCGCTAGCGCGGCACTCCTTCCCCGCATCGAGAGCTGCCCATGACTCACCCGACTGAGCTGCCGCTTTCACCGCTTTCGGCGTTGCAATTCTATGCAACGGCGCCCTATCCGTGCAGCTATCTGGACGGCCGCATCGCACGCTCGCAGGTCGCGACGCCGAGCCATCTGATCAACTCCGACATCTATACCGAGCTCGTGAAGGCCGGCTTCCGCCGCTCGGGCGTGTTCACCTATCGCCCGTACTGCGACGGCTGCCGCGCATGCGTCCCCGTGCGCGTGCCCGTCGGCGCGTTCACGCCATCGCGCACGCAGCGCCGGATGTGGAAGCGGCACCGCTCGCTCGTCGCGACGGTCTCGCCGCTGCACTACGACGAGGAACACTACGCGCTGTACATGCGCTACCAGTCGGCGCGTCATGCCGGCGGCGGCATGGATCGCGACAGCCGCGACCAGTACGAGCAGTTCCTGCTGCAAAGCCGGATCAATTCGCGCCTCGTGGAATTCCGCGACCTCGACGCACCGGGCGGCGAGCCCGGCAAGCTGCGCATGGTCAGCATGATCGACATCCTCGGCGACGGGCTGTCGTCGGTCTACACGTTCTTCGAACCCGACGACGAGCACACGAGCTACGGCACCTACAACATCCTGTGGCAGATCGAGCAGGCGAAGAGCCTCGGCCTGCCGTACGTGTATCTCGGCTACTGGATCCGCGAGAGCCCGAAGATGGCGTACAAGGCGAACTTCCATCCGCTCGAAGGGTTGCTCGACGGCCGCTGGAAGATACTCGATCCGGATCGCGTCGACCTGCCGCCGGTGGACGCCGCGCTCGCCCGCGCGCCGCTGCCCGGCGGGCATTCCGGATCGAGCTGACGCGCGTGCGGGCGACGCGGCACAGCTCCCGCAACGGGCATCGTCCGTGCTCGATGAAAGGGCTGTCGCACCGCGCACGACGCATGCCACGGGCGCCCGCGAACCGAACCCCGCCCTTGCCGCGCAACTCCCGGTAAAATAGCGGGTTGTCATTCATTCCGGCCGTCCGCCCAATTCCCGTGTTCAGTTCCCTCTATCCGCTGGCCCGCGCATCCCTGTTCAAGATGGATGCGGAAGACGCTCACCACCTCACGCTGCGCGCGCTCGGCGCGGCCGGCCGCACGGGCCTCGCCTGCGCGCTGTCGGCCCGCGTGCCCGACGCCCCGCGCACCGTGATGGGGCTCACGTTCCGCAACCCGGTCGGCCTCGCGGCCGGCCTCGACAAGGACGGCGCGGCCATCGACGGCCTTGCGTCGCTCGGTTTCGGCTTCATCGAAGTCGGCACGGTCACGCCGCGCCCGCAACCGGGCAACCCGCGCCCGCGGATGTTCCGCCTGCCGCAGGCCGACGCGCTGATCAACCGGATGGGCTTCAACAACCATGGCGTCGACCAGTTCGTGAAGAACGTCCAGGCGGCCCGCTATCGCGGCATCCTCGGGTTGAACATCGGCAAGAACGCCGACACGCCGATCGAGCGCGCGGCGGAGGATTACCTCTACTGCCTCGAACGCGTGTACCCGTTCGCGAGCTACGTGACGATCAACATCTCGTCGCCGAACACGAAGAACCTGCGCCAGCTGCAAGGCGCGGGCGAACTCGACGCGCTGCTCGCCGCGCTGAAGGACAAGCAGCAGCGCCTCGCCGACCTGCACGGCAAGCTCGTGCCGCTCGCGCTGAAGATCGCCCCCGATCTCGACGACGAACAGGTCAAGGAAATCGGCGACACGCTGCTGCGCCACAAGATCGAAGCGGTCATCGCCACCAACACCACGCTGTCGCGCGCAGCCGTGCAGGGTCTGCCGCACGCGGACGAAGCCGGCGGCCTGTCGGGCCGCCCGGTGTTCGACGCGTCGAACGAAGTGATCCGCAAGCTGCATGCGCAAGTCGGCAGCGCCGTGCCGATCATCGGCGTCGGCGGCATTTTCTCCGGCGACGACGCACGCGCGAAACTCGCGGCCGGCGCATCGCTTGTCCAGCTGTACACGGGCTTCATCTATCGCGGCCCGGCACTGGTCGCCGAGTGCGTGAAGGCCATCGCGCGCGAACGCGCCGCGTAATATAGCCATAAACAAACGATATTTAATGATCGATTGCATTTTTACTATCATCGATCGCACAGTCAGGATCATGAGCCCCGCTGGGGCAAGGAAGCTCACACGATGAAAGTTTCGCTGCTGAAGAAGTTGCTGGTTGCCGGCCTGGTCGGCACGTCGTTCGCCGCGGCCACCGCGCATGCGGCCGACCTCCTCGACCAGGTGAAGCAGCGCGGCACGCTGCGGGTCGGCCTCGAAGGCACGTTCCCGCCGTTCAACTCGAAGAACCCGCAAGGCGAGCTCGTCGGCTTCGACGTCGACATCGCGAAGGCGGTGGCCGCGAAGCTCGGCGTGAAGGCCGAGTTCGTGACGACCGAATGGAGCGGCATCATCGCGGGCCTGCAGGCCGGCAAGTTCGACGTGATCGCCAACCAGGTCGGCATCACCGACAAGCGCAAGGAGACGCTCGACTTCTCGCCGGCGTACACGTACTCGTCCGCGCAGTTGATCCAGCGCAAGGACGACACGCGCGCGTTCAAGTCGCTGGAAGACCTGAAGGGCAAGAAGCTCGGCGTCGCGCTTGGCACGAACTACATGGACATGGCGAAATCGGTGCCCGGCATCGACGTGAAGACGTATCCGGGCGCGCCCGAATACCTGCGCGACCTCGCGGCCGGCCGTCTCGACGCGGCGCTCAACGATCGCCTGATGCTCGCGTACCTGACGAAGAACTCGCAACTCCCGCTGCGCCCGGGCGCGAACGTCGGTTCGGCGAATCCGTCGGGCATCCCGTTCAAGAAGGGCAACCCGAAGTTCCAGAAGGCGATCGACGACGCGATGGCGCAGCTCGAAGCCGACGGCACGTTCACGAAGATCTCGGACAAGTGGTTCGGCATCGACGTGACGAAACCGATCAAGTAAGCACGCCTCTGTTTCCCGCCTGACGGCGGGCCGGAAAGGGCGGCATCCGCAACGATGCCGCCCTTTGTTCTATTGGTCCGGTTTATGATTGCGCTTTCGCGCACGCATCCGCTTCGTACTCCATGTCGACAACGTCCCTGCTCGTCCAATCGCTGCCCGTGCTCGCACAAGGTGCCGTCCTGACCGTCAAGTTCGCCGTGCTGTCGATGGTGTTCGGCCTGTTCGGCGCCGTCGTGCTCGCGATGATGGGCATCCGGCAAAGCGAACCGCTCGAGGGCTTCGAGCGCATCTGGGTGAACGCGCTCGCGTGGCTCGCGCGCGGCTATGTGAGCCTGATGCGCGGCACGCCGCTGCTCGTGCAGATCTTCGTGATCTATTACGGGCTGCCGAGTCTCGGCATCTCCCTCGACCCGACGCCGGCCGGCGTCATCGCGCTGTCCGCGAACGTCGCCGCTTACATGTCCGAAAGCATGCGCGGTGCGATCAACGGCATCGCGCGCGGCCAATGGCTCGCCGCGTACAGCCTCGGGCTGTCGTGGAGTCAGACGCTGCGTTACGTGATCGGCCCGCAGGCGCTGCGCATCGCGGTGCCGAGCCTGTCGAACAGCCTGATCAGCCTGATCAAGGACACGTCCCTCGTGTCGGTGATCACCGTGACCGAACTGCTGCGCAGCGCGCAGGAAGTGATCGCCGCGACCTATCAGCCGCTGCCGCTGTACCTGGCCGCCGCGGCCGTGTACTGGGTGCTGTGCCAGATCCTCGAATGGGTCCAGCGCTGGTACGAAAAGCGCCTGTCGCTGCCCGCGCGGCACTGAACGCACGTCACGTCGGGGCGCGCCTGCGCGCCCCGGCATCCGCTTTTCCCACCCTTCTTCCCGCCCGCTGCTCTTCCCGCTTACTCGCCCGAATAACGCACGCCGAGCGCCGCACGTGCCGCGTCGGTCATCGCGATCATCTGCCGCGAATGGTCGTGCGTCATGATCGGGCTCTCGAGTTTGCCGGCGCGCAGCAAGTCGCAGAAATGTTCGGTCTCGTAGTTGAGGCCGCCGCCGTCGACCGGCGCATCGAGCTCGACGGTGCGCCCATCGGCATAACGGATCGTCGCGCGTGCGGGGTTCCACCACTTGTCGTGAATCGTCACGTGCCCGCCCGCGGCGGCGATCAGCGCATCGCCGCGCCCCATCACGTCGAGCCCGCAAAAGAGCTGCGAGATTCCGCCGTTCGCGTGCACGCTGTTCAGGCTCGCGAACATATCGACACCCGTCGCGCCGAGACGGCCGAGCGTCTGCACGTCGCGCGCAGCACCGAGCCAGTCGACCGCGAGAAACGCTTCGTAGATGCCGATGTCGAGCAGCGCGCCGCCGGCGCGATCGAGGCGATAGACGGAATGATCGTCCGGCACCGACGACGACGCGCAACCGGCCCGCACGAGCCGCACCTCGCCGATCGGGTCGGCTTGCAGGTGCGCGCGTAACTGCCGGTACAGCGGAAAAAACGGCGGCTTCATCGCTTCCATGAAGAGACGTCCGGCGTCGCGCGCCGCATCGAGCACGGTGCCGAGCTGCGCGGCGTTCAACGTCGCGGGCTTTTCGCACAGCACGGCCTTGCCGGCCGCGAGCGCGGCCAGCGCGTACTGCGCATGACTGTCGTGGAGCGTGGCGATGTAGATTGCATCGACGTCGCTCGCGAGGAGCGCATCGACGCTCGTGGCAGGCGTTGCGCCGCTAGCGTCGCAAAACGCGCTGGCGGCGTCCGGCCGGCGTGCCCACACGCCGGCGAGCACGGCACCCGGCACGTGAGCGAGGCTTTGTGCGAAACGGCGTGCGATGCTGCCCGCGCCGATGATGCCGAAGCGCACCGGGCGCTTGTCGAGGTCGTTCATCCGGATCTTCCGTGTCGGTCGTATAACGGCGGTCGGCAGGTTGCCGGCCGGCCGTCATGATAAACGGCTCGACTCACGGATGAAGCATACGGATGACGCTGCGCGCCGATTCAAGCGCGCACGGGCACGTCGACGGAGAAATCGCGCGAGATCTCGTCGGCGCTGAAATCGATCAATGCGAGCGACGCCGCTTCCGCTTCGCGCGGATCGCGCCGTTCGATCGCGTCGACGACGCGCGCATGCGCCTTCACCGCGATGTCGTGCGCACCGTCCTTCTGCGCGACGCGCGGATTCACGAGTCGCACCGCACCGCGCACGATCGCCGCCATCTGCTGGAAAAACTGGTTGCCGCTCGCCTGGACGATCCGCGTGTGCAGCAGTTCGTCCGCCGTGTCGTAGCCAGGATCGCCCGGCTGCAACACCTTGAACGCTTCGAACGCTTCGCGAATGGCCGCGATGTCGAGCGCCGTCGCACGCACCGCGGCCTGCGCAGTCGCACGTGGTTCGATCAGCATCCTGAATTCGATGACGTCGCGCATGAACTGCGGATCGGGTTTCGCGCGAAACCGCCAGCTCACCACATCCTCGTCGATCATGCGCCAGTCACGCATCGGCCGCACGCGCGTACCGACTTTCGGACGCACGTCCAGCATGTCGCGCGCAAGCAACATCGACAATGCTTCGCGCATCACCGTACGGCTTACATCGAACTCTTTCGATAGCACGTCCTGCGGCGGCAGAATGCCGCCGTACTTGTCTTCGACAATACCCGCGACAAGCCCATCCATCACTTTCGCGACCAGTGACCGGTCTTTGCCCTGCTCCATGACACCTCCCCGTGCGTCGATTTGCGAACACCTGCTCCGCAGTTCCGCCGGCCCTGGTTACCACTGTTCTTATGATCTATAAGTTGGCGAGTTCGGGGATATTTCGCTATCTGGTAAACACCTGACAGGGTTATCCCTCTTTAATAAGGGGTACTTTATACGGTCACCAAAAAGGCCCGGGAAGCGCTCTGCGCTTGCCGGGCCGCGATTTTCGACACGATTGAAATATGCAATCCGGTACGGGTTATGACGTCCCGCTGAAGAGCGTTTTTCAACCTGCCAATTTCATTTCAATTCTTTCAATTAGCCGAATAAACGATCGTTTCAACGCCGGCTTCCGTGCCGAGCAGGCAAAGATTCGCGCCGCGCTCGGCGAACAGGCCGACGGTCACCACGCCCGGCCATGCGTTCACCTGCGCTTCGAAACCGCGCGGGTCGGCAATCTGCAGACCTTTCACGTCGATGATTTCGTTGCCGTTGTCGGTGATGTACGGCGCGCCGTCCTTCGTCACGCGCAGGACCGGCACACCGCCGAGCGCGGTCACGCGTCGGCCGATCGCCGTGCGCGCCATCGGCACGACCTCGATCGGCAACGGGAATGCGCCGAGCACCGGCACGCGCTTGCTGGCATCCGCGATGCACACGAACGTGTCGGCCACCGACGCGACGATCTTCTCGCGCGTCAGCGCGCCGCCGCCGCCCTTGATCATCGCGCCGCTCGCGTCGATTTCGTCCGCGCCGTCGACGTACACCTGCAGCGACTCGATCTCGTTCAGGTCGAACACCTTGATGCCGTGCGACTTCAGGCGCTCGGTGGTCGCGATGGAGCTCGACACCGCGCCGCGATAGCGCGACTTGACGACGGCGAGCGCGTCGATGAAGCAGTTGGCGGTCGAGCCGGTGCCGACGCCGATCACCGCGCCTTCCGGCACGTTGTTGATCACATAATCGGCGGCCGCCTGGCCGACCAGGCGTTTGAGTTCGTCTTGAGTCATGGGGAGGAAATGCTGCGGGATTGCGAAAAACCGCCAGTTTACCGGACTCGGCCGACAGCCCGTGCTTTTTCGGCGGCCGCGGCCGGGTCGCCGCGTTGCGCGCCGATCGTCACGGTGCGCCCGTCGCGGATGCGTCGTCGGCCGGCGCCTCGCCGGGGAAATACTTGTCGAGCAATGCCTGCGCGATCGCGTCGGTTTCGGCATCCGGATTGCCCGCATAGTCGGACGGCCGGAAATGCATCTGGAATGCCGCGAATACGCGCCGCGTGCGCGCATCGAGCACCCCGTCGGTCGGCACGTCATAGCCGTAGCGCGCGAGCTTGAGCTGCAACGCGCGCACGTCGACGAGCGCATGCGGGTCGCGACCCGCGAGCCGCGCCGCGATGGTCGCGTCGTCCGGCCACGCGCCGACGCCGGCTTGCGCGAGCGCATGCCACGGGAACAGCGGGCCCGGATCGATCTTGCGTTGCGGCGCGATGTCGCTATGCCCGACCACGCGCGTCGGCGGAATCGCGTAGCGCGTGACGATGTCCTTCGACAGCCGGATCAGCGCGTCGACCTGGGCGGCCGGATACGGCTGCCACGTACGATTTTGCGGATCGAGCGGGCCGCGGTTCACGTTTTCGATGCCGATCGACGCCGCGTTCAGTTCGGTCGTGCCCTGCCATTCACTGACGCCGGCATGCCACGCGCGCTCCGCTTCCGGCACGAGCTGGTAGACCACCGGCATCCCGTGTTCGACACGCGGCTGCGGCGCGATGACGTAATGCACGCTGACCGAATCGCCGGTCAGCGTGCGCAGCGATTTCGCTTCGTCGCTTTCGGTGTAGTGCATCACGAGAAAGCGGATCCGCGAATCGGCGCCGCGCGCGTGCAGGCTCGTGTCGGCGTAGTAGGTGCCGTGCTCGACGAGCGACGGCGACGTGCAGGCGGCCAGCAGACCGAGAACGGCGCACGATGCGCCGAGACGGAACAGGGTCATGGTTCGCGCGTTCCGGAGAGGCATGTGCCGCGCGCGATCGCGTCACACGTCGGTCGGATCATGGCGGCCCGCGCATTGCGCAGGGCCGCGTGCATCAGCCCTTCACGCGTCGCTGCCGCACCGCTTCGTACAGGCACACGCCGCTTGCAACCGACACGTTCAGGCTTTCCACGCTGCCGGCCATCGGAATGCTCATCACTTCGTCGCAGGTGTCGCGCGTGAGCCGGCGCATGCCTTCGCCTTCCGCGCCCATCACGAGCGCGACCGGGCCGTCGAGCTTGGTTTCGTACAGCGTCGACGACGCTTCGTCCGACGTGCCGATGATCCACACGCCCGCTTCCTTCAGCTCGCGCAGCGCGCGGGCGAGGTTCGTCACCGTGATGTACGGCACCGTGTCCGCCGCGCCGCTCGCGACCTTCGCCGCCGTCGCGTTCAGGCCGACCGCGCGATCGCGCGGCGCGATCACCGCGTGCGCACCGGCCGAATCGGCGACACGCAGGCATGCGCCCAAGTTGTGCGGATCGGTGACGCCGTCGAGCACCAGCAGCAACGCCGGACCCTGGATGCCGTCGAGCAGCTCGGACAGGTTCTGCGCGAGCGGCACGTCCTCGACGCGCGCGACGACGCCCTGATGGCGCTCGGTATGCGCGAGACCCCACAGGCGCGTTTCGTCGGCTGCGATCAGCCGCACGCCCGCTTCCTTCGCGGCGTGCAGGAAGTCCTGCATGCGGCGGTCGCGGCGCGTCTGGTCGTACAGCACCTCCGCAACCGTCGATGCATCGTGCCGCAAACGTGCGGTCACCGCATGAAAACCGTAAAGAACCTTCAGACGTGACATGACTGGAACAACCTTCGATCAAACGTGCGGCCGCGCAACGCGCGCAGCCGCGATCCATGGAAAAGGAAAGCGCCGCGTTGCCGGCGGTGACCGGTAGAACGCGGCGTCTCTCGATACTGCAAGGGCGTGCGCGCCGCCCCTGAACGCTCAATACTTCTTGCGCGCGTGCGGCTTCTTCGCGGCCGTCTTCGCCGCCGTGCCGCCCTTCTTCTTCGCGGCACGCGCAGCGCGCGCTTCGTTCACCGCGACGGTCGGCGCGCTTGCCGCCTTCTTGCGACGCGGCACCGCATCTTCCGCCGGCGGCAACGAGCGCACGCGCGGACCGCCACGATCGTTGCCGACGACAGCCGGCGCCGGTGCCGGGCGCGGCGCCTTCACCGGCGTATCGCGCACGAGGCGGAAGTCGATCTTGCGCGCGTCGAGATCGACGCGGCTCACCTGCACGCGCACGCGATCCGACAGGCGATAACGGATGCCCGTGCGCTCGCCGCGCAGCTCGTTCTTGATCTCGTCGTACTGGAAGTAGTCCGAGCCGAGCTCCGTGACGTGCACGAGGCCTTCGATGAACAGCGTGTCGAGCTGCACGAAGATGCCGAACGACGTGACGCCGTTCACCATCCCGCCGTACTCCTCGCCGAGCTTGTCACGCATGAAGTAGCACTTGAGCCACGCTTCGACGTCGCGCGACGCTTCATCGGCACGCCGCTCGTTCGCCGAGCAATGCAGGCCGAGTTCTTCCCAGATCGCGGTGTTCGGACTCGAGCGGCCGCGCGCTTCGTCGTCGGCCTGCTGCATCGCGCGGGCGCGCGGCGACAGCGCGGTGTTCAGCTCGAAGCCTTCCGGCGCCTTCGGCGTGTACTTCTTGCCCGACAGGATCGCGTAGATCGCGCGGTGCGTGAGCAGGTCGGGGTAGCGGCGGATCGGGCTCGTGAAGTGCGCGTACGCCTCGTACGCGAGACCGAAGTGGCCGATGTTGTCCGGGCTGTAGACGGCCTGCTGCATCGAGCGCAGCAGCATCGGCTGCAGCATCTGCGCATCGGGCCGGTCGCGGATCTGCGCCATCAGCGCCGCGTAGTCGCTCGCATGCGGCTTGTCGCCGCCGCCGAGCGACAGGCCCATGCCGCGCAGGAACGCGCGCAGGTTCTCGAGCTTCTCCGGCGTCGGCCCCGCATGCACGCGGTACAGGCCCGGGTGCTTGTGGCGCTTCAGGAAATCGGCCGCGCAGACGTTCGCGGCCAGCATGCATTCCTCGATCAGCTTGTGCGCGTCGTTGCGCTGACGCGGCACGATCTGCTCGATCTTGCCCTGCGAGTTGCAGACGATATAGGTCTCGGTCGTGTCGAAGTCGATCGCGCCGCGCTTTTGACGGGCGGCAAACAGCGACTTGTAGACGCCGTACAGATCCTGCAGGTGCGGCAGCAGATCGGCGCGGCGCGCGGCCTCCGGCCCCTTCGTGTTCGACAGCACGGCCGCGACTTCGGTGTACGTCAGGCGCGCGGCCGAGTGGATCACCGCCGGATAGAACTGGTACGCCTTGATCTCGCCGCGCGCGGTGATCACCATGTCGCACACGAGCACGCAGCGGTCGACCTGCGGATTCAGCGAACAAAGGCCGTTCGACAGTTTCTCCGGCAGCATCGGGATCACGCGCCGCGGGAAGTAGACCGACGTGCTGCGCTCGAGCGCGTCGGCGTCGAGGCCGTTGCCCGGTTGCACGTAGTGCGAAACGTCGGCAATCGCGACGATCAGGCGGAAACCGTCGCCGCGGCCGACCTTGACGGGCTCGCAGTAGACGGCGTCGTCGAAGTCGCGCGCGTCCTCGCCGTCGATCGTCACGAGCGGCACGTCGCGCAGGTCGACGCGGAAGCGCAGATCGGCCGGGCGCACCTTGTCCGGCAGCGCGGCGGCTTCGTCGAGCGCCGGCTGGCTGAATTCGTGCGGCACGCCATATTTGCGCACCGCGATCTCGATTTCCATGCCCGGGTCGTCGATGTCGCCGAGCACCTCGACGACGCGGCCGAGCGGCTGCGAGTGGCGGCTCGGGAAATCGGTCAATTCGACGACGACGACCTGCCCGACCTTCGCCTTCTTCACGTTCTGCGTGATCAGGATGTCGTGGCCGATGCGCTTGTCTTCGGGCGCGACGATCAGCGCGCCGTTCTCATTGAGCAGGCGGCCGATCACGCGCTTGTTCGCACGCTCGGTGACTTCGACGACGTGCCCTTCGGGCCGGCCGCGGCGATCGTAGCCGACGATCCGCGCGAGCACGCGATCGCCGTGCATGACCTTCTGCATTTCGCCGTTCGGCAAGAACAGATCGTCCTGGCCGTCGTCGCGGATCACGAACCCGTAGCCGTCGCGATGCCCCTGGACGCGACCGGCAACGAAGTTCGACGGATGGGTGAGCTGGTAGTGACCGCGCTTGTCGAGGCGAATCTGGCCGTCGCGTTCCATCGCGGCGACCCGCCGGAAGAACCCCTCGCGCTCCTGACGCTTGATCGACAGCGCTTCGGCGATATCGTTGGCGGCCAGCGGCGCGTCGCTCGTACGCAGCACGCCAAGAATTTCTTCACGGCTCGGAATGGGGTACGGATATTTGCTCAAGGGTTTGTCGATGATTGTTCTCGTTGCGTTGACTGATGGTGCCCGGCATCAACATAGAGGTGTCCGTCAGACAGTTCTATATTGACGGCGGCGGGTCATTCTATCACCCGCGTTGTGTCGTCAAATGACGGGAATGCCGCGGGCGGGCGCCTCGGCGGCCCGTTTGCGGCCCATCGCAAAAAAGTGTTGACACGAGTAATTGGGGCGCTATAATTTCGCTTCTTTGCAGCAAGCAGCTACTGCAAAACGTGCCCAGGTGGCGGAATTGGTAGACGCACTAGGTTCAGGTCCTAGCGGTGGCAACATCGTGGAGGTTCGAGTCCTCTCCTGGGCACCATAAGGCTGTATAGGGTAGTACAGAGAAGTCCAGAAGACCCCGTAAATCATTGAATTTGCGGGGTTTTTTGTTTATTGCCGTCTAAGCCGGAACACGGCAAGCCACGTGCAGACGAGTACGTTTTTGAGTACATTGAAAGTTCGAGATTACGCAATGTACTCACCATGCCTCTCACCGTTCGCGAAGTCGAAGCAGCCCGCCCCCGGCCAAAGCCCTACGGTGTCGCCGATGGCGACGGGCTGGTTCTCTGGGTAACCCCGGAGGGCAACAAGTTCTGGCATTTCCGCTATCGCCTGCATGGCAAGCAGCCGCGTATCTCGTTGGGACGCTACCCCGACGTCACGCTTCAGAAAGCGAGACAGCAGGCAGCAGCATACCGGACGCTCGTCGCCGACGGCGCCGATCCGCGCGCGAAACGGCGGATAGCGCGGCAGCGGGCGGATACCAGTGACGACGGCACGTTCAGAGCAGCCGCTGAACTCTGGTACAAGAACAAACAAGATGCAGGTCGGTCCGCCTCAACGCTGAGCAAAATTCGGACGTACCTCGACAAGGACATCCTGCCCGAGCTCGGTTCGATCAAGCTGGTAAACATCACGCGCGCAGACTGCGCCCGTGTCCAGGAACGATTCGAAAAGCGCGACGCCCTCAACGTCTCGAAAAAGGCTCGCGGCTGGCTGCGCGAAATCTTCAGTCAGGCCATCGCACGCGGCAAATGCGAATTCAATCCGGCTTCGGAGCTCAAGGTCATTTCGAAAGCCGCGCCGAAGGCAAAACCGTATCCTCACCTTCTCGAATCGGAACTTCCTGACTTCCTGCGCGCGCTCGAGAAATCGACGAGCCGCCTCATTGCCTACGTCGCTGCCTGGATGACCATCTGGACGGCGAGCCGACCGGGTATGGTCCGCTATGCCGAATGGACCGAGGTCGATCTCGACGAAGCACTCTGGACGATCTCTGCCGAGAAGATGAAGATGCGACGCGGCCACGTCACGCCGCTCCCGTCGCAACTGGTCAAGGCGCTCAGGGAACTCAAAAAGCTGACGGGGCGTCACAAGTACGTTTTTCCCGGCATCGGCACGAAGCACGAGATCATAAGCGAAAACACCATCAACCTCGTGTTTTCGAAGATTGGCTACAAGGGTCGTATGGTCGGGCACGGCACACGTCATACCGCGAGCACCCTCCTTCGAGAGCACGGCTGGATAAAGGATCACGTCGAAACGCAGCTAGCGCATCTTGAGGAAGGCACTGCTGGCGACTACAACCACGCTAGATATCTCAGACAACGGCGAGCAATGATGCAGTGGTATGCGGACTACCTCGATGCGCTGAAGACGGGCATGCAGCCCGCTCAGCAGCAGTCCTTCGCTCAGGGAGTTAATGTCATGCCATTGCAATCGACTCCTACCCCGTCACGTCAACCGGACGACGGCGAAATGGCCGCGTGATCAAAGCACAGCGTGCTGGTCCAACAACAAAGTGGCGTCGTTCCGCTTATGCAACAAACAATTCATCGCGATGAACCGCACCAGGACGTGACGTCAACGACTCAGTGCGGTTTGAATGCACCAGCCATTGCGAAGCACTTTGCCCTGCGTTCAGCGTCTCGCCAGATTTTACTTTTTACCGTCAAAGAAAAGCGGCGACTTCAACAGCTGAAGCGATTCTTCTGTAGGCGCCTCGAAAATCTTCCCCAAGCGGGGCACTCTGCAGGACGGGCGCAATTTCCACATATTTCCGGTGCACAGCGCGACGGGCGGGACGCCCGGGCAGGTATCGGCGCAAAACGACCTTGTCCGCGTTATCGAATCCTTGCCGCACACACGCACTGAGCAAACCAAGCGCGAGCGGCATATCGCCACTCCCTCCGCGCTCAATGGAAACAGCTTGATATATCTGAGCTGGTAACCCAAAGATATATGAAAGTTCAGGCAACATACGCAAAACGAACTCGCGTGCCGATTCGCACTTACCCAGACGGTTCTCCTTCGTGCCGAACGTTCGCTCAATGCCCACCAGAGTATCGCCGGCTATCCAGCGATCGAGGAGCGAAAATAGCCGACTGGCAGCGTAAGTACCCCTGTCGCGGTCGTCATCGAGCTTCTTGTACGCGGTTCCGAACAATCCCTCGAGGTTTTCCGGTCGGATGAGCACGGGTATGAGCTGAGGTCGATGCACCAGCCAATGCACGAGCCACGCATACCAGTCGGCCACCGTTGCCTCAGGGTTGATCTCCTCCGAAAACGGCTCTCCGAGCTCACGGATGATCGCGACGGGGACTCCGGCCGATGCAGCCAGCCGATCAGCCCAGGTCAGCACGCGCGGTGTGTCGGGGTCTTCACGTCTCAGCGCCACGGCAGAATCGATGCGTGACTGGACCCAGTGGGCGTCCCCCCTTTGTCTGGCCCGGAACGCGGCGAATGAACGGCCTAGCAGTCCTCTCGCGGGCGCATCATGCGCGTCCTGATCTGCGGATGACGAGACCGGTAAGCGCCGCAACAAGTACATGGCCATATCCGATTTTGGCGAGACGGCATCATGGATCTGGTCCAATAATGCCGTCAATGGATCGTCAATCGTCAGGCATTGGTCGCTCTGCGCAAAAATGGAGCGCAAATCTGCCCAATGGCTGTGAATCCTGTTGGCTTTGTCGTCGAAGTTTACAACCTTGCTTGGCACGACGAGTACGACCCCGTATGATGCGTCCCCGGCCCGGCCTGCACGGCCGGCAGCGTTCAGTAGTTCATGAGCCTCGAGCCTTTGCATTCGGTCTGCGTTGGAGTCGAAACGACTGTCGCCACCAATGATGACCACCTCACTGGGAAGGTTCATGCCCTGTGCAAGAGTCGACGTCGCAACAAGTACGTTGATTCCATCCTTCCGCCTGAATAGCGACTCGTGCAGATTTCGCTCGGCCGGCAACAACAGACCATGGTGACAAGCGCTGGACGAGATGAGCCTGTTTTTCTTCTCAATCTCAATGTACAGATGCTCAGCTCCCCCCGCTTCGTCAACTGCGGTGACATAGAGGTCGCGTTCTTCATCTGTCAGCTCGCACCCGGGTACATCGAGCTCCTTCGATAGCGTCTTGGCAGCACTATTGGCGAGCGTAACGGTCTGCGTAAATACGAGGGTCTTCAATCCCTGCTTGGCCGTTGCTGCCGCTATCGCTGCAGCGACCTGATTCCCGTTGGGAGTAAGATACCAGTCTCCCCTCTTCGTCGTTCCGGTCGACAGCGTTACCTCGTCATCAAGAAGCGGCAAAAGCGCATAGTCCTTGCGCGCCTGTGACTGCCAAGTCTGGTGCAGGCAAAAGAAACCATACGGGTAGACGGTCAACTCCCGCTTGAGTGCGGCCGGAGCATCTTTGTTTTTGACCGAGGCGCGTGTCTCGCGTAGACGTTGGTTCAGTGCCCTGATCTCTTCATCGCCAAAGACTACGCAGCCCCGCACTTGCCGTGTCGGCTTCCAGGTCAGCGTAAGCGGCAAGCACTGACGGCCAGTGAGATCTGCCATCCAGTCTGCCATCTCCTGCGTGTTCATCATCATCGCAGAGAGAAAGAGCAAATCCGCGTCCGGTGCAACGGTAATGAAGTTAAGGACCGACAGCATGGCGTCGATTGAGCGACGACTTGCGTTAGTCTGCCGAGGATGCAACAAGTGGCACTCGTCAAAAACAAGAAGTCCAACACCAGTGAATGCTTCACGGTCAAAGCTCAACGTCGCAAGACAGCGCTCGGGTGTCATCACCGAAATCGCCGGCAGACCATTGTCGTCTGCTTCGAGGATGAGGTCATCGGTCCTTTCGCGAAGCACCTCCGAATCGGGAAAGGTTACTCGCAGCGCGTTCGCCGTCTGGTCTACCAACGCCAAGGTCGGCGCCAGAAACACCACTTTCTGCCCGCGCAAGAGCGCTGCCGCAATCTTGAGTTCAGCAAGCGTGGACTTCCCTGCGCCGGTAGGAAAGCTGATCGCGACGGAAACGCCCGGTCTGAGATATCCAGCCGAAATTGCCTGTCGGTGATTTCGCCACAAATAGGGCCGACGAGTGGCAATTCGTTTCATCAAGGTGAGCCATTGACCGCCGTCGAGGCCGGGCGGCGGAGGCGTATTAACAAGTGCAGATGCTGCCAGATCCTTCGATGCTGACGATAACAGGGATGCGAGGTGCCATGGCCCGGGGTAGACGCTATATGGCGGCGCGCTCTCATCTGCAAAACCATCCAGCGGCTCTATGCACAGTGCTTTCACTTGCTCGAAAAGGCCTACAGCATCGCCCTGCTCCCCGACCGCATCCGTAGCGTCGAGCCCCAACATACCGCTGGCGAGCAATCGCACCCCTCGCAGCAGCATAAAATATAGGGCTCTGACGGCACGGCCGTACGGGTCGCCAGCGAGCACCCTCTCGACGTTCGGCAGCGGTGTTCCCACGATATCCTGCAGTTGCCCATTCGCGAGATGAACGACTGCGGAAAGGAGCGCTGCCTCAATGACGTCGTCGGTTTCGATTACGATTGACTTCGCCATTTCCGCAGCATCTGCGCTGGATTCAGCAATCAGAAACAGAATCGTTGCCGAGACTTCTGGCGAAATACATTCAAGCGAAAGGCTACTGGCTCGAGGCGATGTTGCGCCGATCTTGTCCGCGAGCAGCACGACATGGTGCGCAGCGCCAGCAACAAACGCCGCCGCCGCGCGATTTTCGCGATCGCCGATTGCAGAGACGAGTGCCTCCTGCGAAAAGGCAAGGCGATTCATTTCGCGGGCAACTGTAGTGACCTCCTCCGGCAGTTGACGCGTATCAGCCAACTCACGTAGGCGGATTCGCGCAGAAACAAGCGTCGCGTATGCGTCAGTCAGTCGCCGCGGAAGATCCTTCAGGTCAAGTCCCGGTAACTGCGGGGCGCTCGAGATCAATGTCACTGTATCGGCATCAAACATGTGCTTTCACCTCCGCCCGCACGATAGCGATCGCCTTTCCGGCCAACCTTTGCATCCATGCTCGCAAATCATCGACGTAAAGCGTCTCGGCGCGGCGTCTTTTCATGTCGCCAGCTGCGATCGCGTCATAGCCCTTGAAAAGCCGGCGGCGTCCTGCCTCATCGGAGTGATTGCCCCCAACCGTAATGCTGATGCGGTAACGACGAACGTTACCCCAGATGATGTTCTCGATAGCGGCGTCCGGATCAATATCCAGCTTCGTAGAGAGGAGAGCGACTACTTCGGCGGTCAGCATATTTTCGCGTTCGCCGGACTCGAGCGCAGCGAACTCGGGCCAGACTGCATCGCGAACCGTGTCGCGTGGATTATCCGTTGCCTTGTCTTCGAAGATGATTGCGCCCTTGACTTTACCGGTCTTCTTGTTGACCTCAAGTTCGAGTCCGTCAAAGCCTTTGTCTGCCAATCTTATGTGAGGCGTACTGATTATGCCGTCAGGCGCTGCGCGGTAGGCTGCAATCCACGACAAAACCTGAAACATCCATCCGTCGCGGTGCCATGGGTCCTCGCCAGTTGCGACTGTCAGGAGCTTGATTGCGTCTCTAGCGGCATTCTTTGTCGTTGCAGGCGCGACAACCGATGCTCCGGCAAGGATTTTCTGGATATGCCGCGCCTGGCCCAATGCGACGCGAGCGATTCGCTGGGCGAGCACGGATTCGTCTTCAACGGTCCACGTATGTCCGTAGCAGAGCGGCTCGTGTTTGAACGGCGTCAGGTTGATTGTCATATTTGCAAGCGCGAAAGGCGCACTCAATCACGATCGTTACGATGCAGCACCATTACACATGCGTTGATGCCGTGCGCCGGCGCAGCAAGATGGAATGCCGCTCGCGCCGTAGCAAGCTGTGTCTCGTCTTTGACCGCTAGCGCGAATTGCTGCGCGCTCGGCATAGGTAAGGATCTCGCTCATTTTTTCGCTTATAACTGGATGGCCTCAACCGGCACTTCGATTCCGTGGTAGCGCAGGACCGCCTCGCGGAAAACATGCCATTCAGCCATACTGGCCACCTCATGTGTGCAATGCGGCACTGATCAGCGCCTGCAAGCTGCTCGGTCTCAGTCCGATGTACGTCGATCCCGAAGCGCTTGCTGAATCGCCCTACGCACGAGCCATCGTGACCCATCACCCACACGGTCTCGCCAGTCGCCGATACGTCGATGCTGTAAAGCTCCACAATTTTTTCCTCGTTTTCCCCGTTAATCAGGGATTTCGTAGTCCCTGTCGCTTTCGCAGTGGCGATGCCATGCCTCCTGCGCCGCACGCTGCAGGCTCGCCATCTCGCTCCGAAATTCTGCTGCTTCGCGAGAGGTTGGGACATACCCGTGCGAGATCTGTTCATGCCACTTGTTAGCCAAGGCCAACGTCTCCTCGACAACTGCCCTGTATGGGGCCAAGGAGCTTGGGATACCGTTTCCCATGTTCGCTTTCCTACCGACTTGCCTTGTAACGATCGATCGCGGCCAAGATCTTCTGGGCACAAAGCTCAGCGCGCTCCGGCGTGTCACATTCCGATGCCTTTACGCGCTCCACGTATACACCTTCGTGAGCGAGCATGGCGGACCGCGAATGTGCGTCGGCCGGCGATTCAGTATGGACAGTGTCGCCGTCTACCTCGACTTGAACAACGATCCCCTGCTTCACGACGACAAAATCCGGTTCAATGCGCCGATACTGCTTTCCACCCCGCAGGAAGACGGGCAACGGTGCAAAGGGAATACCTAACGCCTTCAGTGCTCCGTACAGCAGCATCTCGGGCTTGGACCTGAACAGCAAACCATCAAGTCGATGCGGAGCAATGTTGTCCGAGCGGACTCGCCCCTGATTCGTCACGCCATCGCCCGCCAACCACGCCCGCGCTTTGTCGCGCCATCGGTCGTCGCCGACAACTTCCGGGGCAATCACCACGCCGTTGAGGACCTGATTACTCGAACCGCGCAGAAACTCATCGATCTTCAAAGCGATCGCTTTTTCCAATTGAGTGAGCGATGGCTTCACCTGCGCGTACACGTGAGCAGGCACCTCTAATGTCAGGGTGTAGCCGTATGTTCCGCCGTTCCAGTTGTCATAGGACGTTTCCTCAATTTTTGGGGTCGCTGCCACGATTACTGCAACCTCGTTCGCTGCCCCATCAAAAGCAAACTGGCGACTTGCGGAAGCGAGTAGCGGCTCGAGATTGTCCAGGTAGTCCGAAAGAGAACCCATATTATTTCCCTGCTAGGATCATTAGTTGGCTGATGGTCGCTATCTCAAACATTGTTCTCCTGAATGCATTTTCCGCCTATTAGGTTGCTGCACTACCTCTGGTATTGGCGGCTGAAATTTACGTCAGTAGATGGGGTCGGTCGAAGGAGGTCCAACTTGCTGGAGAAAGTGAGTCAGGTGCCCGAGCGCCTGCTCCCAGTCCTTACTCGCAGCGTCCACGCTCGAGACCCAGTGCGTGTTCACGGTGACGCCGCAGGAGAACCCCGTCGCATTCTTTCGTTCGATGAAAGTGCACGGTTGCAACTCCCAGTGATAGGTTACTGCGCGCAGGTCCGCAATCGTGGCGAGCATGCGGTCGAAGTGGAAAAACATAGGGAAGTAGTTTTGGGCGTCGGCGATCGCGCTTCGCGAGTTAAAGGCAAATTCGAAGTAACCTGTATATCGATGCCTTCCTCCTTCGCTCACCGAAGAACTTAAGCAGCCGACCGACAGAAGATTTGTAGTCTGGCTGTTGGTAGCAATAGCGAGTTGCCGCAGTGCTGCGTCACGGACAAGCTCGGGTACAACATCGACCAATTCCAGAGCGCCTTTGAGACAAACGAACCCATAGTTTGCTTCCCCGTCTTCGCGCAACACCCCGTCCCCCCCGTACGGGATGGGCTTGTGCTTTTGGTTGATGCAGAGGAAATTCTGGTAGTTCATTGTTTTCCCTTTGTGCCGACCGGTTCAAATAGAGCCCAGATGCTCAACAAGTTCGCAGACGATCTCTGCGGGAGTAAACCAGCCTTCCGTCAAAACAAAGGACTTGACACGTTCGGCGGCCGTCGAATACGCAACCAGCGCAAGGCTTTCCTTTGCACGGCTTGCCGTCACATAGAACAGGCGCTTGGTTGCTTCTACCGTTCTATCCCCTGAAGGCTTCCCGCCGAACAGATCGTCGTACTTGAACATGAAGCCTCGCGCTTCAGAGTCGTCCATGATGACCATAACGCGATCGAATTCCAGACCCTTCACGCCTTGATGGGTATCGAAGTGAGCCCTACCCGAAAGATATTCGGTCATCGGTTCGATTTGAGAAAATGGGGCCCTCAAAAACGATTGGATTGCGATGTCCCGTTCCGTTTGATGGTCCTCTCGTTCATCCTCGTCTGATGAGTCAGCCGCAGCCCGTTCAATCGCCCCAGACGCATGCGCCCGAAGAGCATCAGGGATCTCAAACAGATTGGTCTTCGCGACGTGCTGCAAGACGGCGAGCAATGATGGTTCCTCAGTGCCACTCCAGAGTTTCAGCAGACCATCGACTGCCTTGCTGACGCCTTGAAGCAGAGCCTTATTGTCTTTCGACTGCCGCAGGGACGCGGGGCTCAGGAGCGGCGAGTCGGCTTTGACAATGCGGGCGATGGTGAACTGGTCATCTGCGCGCTTGGCACGGATGAGGGGAAGGACTTGTTCCGAGAAGAACCGGAAGACCGGCAGCGTGCCATCAAGAAAGCTGGTCCGCCAGCTTTCGTAGTCGTAGAGCGCGGAAAACGCGTCGAGGAACCCGAGACGCGATGCGGCCATACGATGCTCAAGGGTGAGAGTCTTCACAGCCGTCGGCTGATTCCATTGTTCGTCACCGGTGATGGCGGCCATGTGCTTGGCAATGGCGCGTTCTGCTGCGGGCTTGTCTTCCGTGCTACTGGGAAGAACAAAAAGCCTGACATGGCCGGCGGGCGTAGATGGCGGTGTGACCTGTTGCTGCCCGTCGCTGCGGACCTTGTTAATCAAGGTCACGACGCGCTTGGGGCACCGGTAGTTCAAGGCTTTCGCCGGCTCTGACCAGTCGTCAGGCAGGCCCTGCCCGAGTCCCTCCTTCCCGTCCGAATAGATGCGTTGCATCATGTCGCCGATCAGGCCGAGCAGGAATCGCTCTTTCAGCTTGGATTGAACCGCAAAGAGCGCATCGATGAGAAGGCGATTGGTGTCCTGGCTTTCGTCGATAAGCAGGATCGGATAGCGGCCAGCAAGGATGCTCTGCATGGCCGGTTTCGTGCTCAGGAAATGGGCCGTTAGCTTCAGCACCTCTGCGTGATTGAGCGCGTCGCGCCCGCGGTTGTCTCCTGTCGGGCTATATACAAACGACTTGATGTGGGGCAGGTTCTGCAGCCGCCGCGTCTTCGATTCAATCCTACTGAGGCGGCTTGCGGAAGCTTTGGTCCCCTTACGCCCCTTGGCTTCATCAGCTTTAAGCTGCGCGATGTCCTCTGCGAGATCGACCTGCAACCACTTGCGGATATCGTGGTTCAATCCCTCGATGAGAGACCAGGCGAAACTATGAATCGTTCGGACGTCAATCAAGGGGTCAAACAGGAGTCGCCTCTTGATCTCGTCGCTTGCGGCATTGGTGAAGGTTATGACGGCGACCCGCTGACCCTTGACTCGGAGCCTGTCTGCCATCGTCTTCTGAACGTGCTGAAGCGCCGTGACAAGCGACCGGGTTTTGCCGGACCCTGCACCAGCAAACAGGAAAAAACTCTTCGGTGTATCGAGGTCGAGGCAGGCCGCAATCTCAACGTCGACATGCGCATCGTTTGGCTCTGCAGTTTGGGCCGCGGTGGTCATGCCGCCACCGCGTCGGTTACCGGTCCTTTAGGCGTGGGCTCTACGGGCGTCAAGACGGCAGATGACCCCTTGCCGAGGACGTCATCTTCCTTTCGCTTTAACTGCGTGGCGAGCCATAGCAGTCCTTTGCTGATATATGCAGGAACGGTCATGGTGTCGATCTCTTTGCTGTAGAGAAGCTCCATCGCGAATTCAGCTTTGCCGCCTTTTCCGAGGTCAACTGCGACTTTGCCGGCGAGGTCGGCTGCATCGACCGCATCATCGATCGACTTCCGCAGGCGCCCCATCAACCCAGTGCCATTCATCGTCTTGAATGTCTCGAGGTTTTCGTAGACCAGCGCGTCCTCAAAGGTGTTTGCGAGCAACTCCACCGGATCCGGTGTCTTGAACTTAGCCCTTATGGGCTGCTGATAGGCGACGCGGACGCCGTAGCCACCGCTGTCTGAAAGAGCCAGATCCGCCTCTTTGGTGTCGAGCAAGGTATCCAGCGACTCGCTCTTTGGGACCCAGCTTTTCAGCGTCTCGTTGCGCGCTTTAAGACTGGCGCCACGGGCAGGCGGAACCGAACTGCCCGCCGGATTCTTGGCGTCAATGTCGGTGATAATCAGCGTGTTCAGGCCGAGATGCTCTATCAGAGACTTCAACCGATGGGCATGGCTGCCGCCGATCTCCAGCCATGTCACGTAACAGCGGCGCAGGAATTCATAGTCGTTCCGGGAACGAACGAAGTGCGGAACGAGAATGCGCTCGGCCGGTCCCTCGACCAGGACCGCACCGTCGGCGAAAAAGAGGTCGCAGTGCGTCGCCTTCAGGTATCGCTGGACGAATCGGGCAGTCTCATCTCCGGTGCCGAACGTCTCGGACAGGTTCACAACGCACGAGACCGGCACGGAGCCGTCCTCGGCTTTCACCGGGAGCCGTCTGAAGTACCGTAGCGACGCGAACTCGGCCTCGTGGGCAAGATGGCTGGAATGCGTGCTGACTACCAGTTGAGTAGACAGATCCTTTGATGCCTTGAGCTTGTCGTGTTTGCGCAGGACCTCATAGGCTTGCCTGATGAAGACCTGCTGAACCTGCGCGTGCAGATGCGCCTCCGGTTCTTCGATGAGGACGAGATGAAGCGGCGGGATCAACTCATCACCATCCCCGGTCACTTTCGCGGCTTTGCCGACACGCATCCATTTGTCACGAAAACTCATCAGCGCGAAGATGATCGAGACGAGGTTCTGGTAGCCGAGGCCGTTCGAATCCTCCGGAAGCTGATGAAGCTGACCGGGACCCGCACTTTGACGCATGGGCACGACGTACTGAACCGCCGATGCGTGATTTAAACCGTCGACGGGCTTGATGTTAGTGGTGATCGTGAGCTTCGGGTCAGTCACGCCTGGATAGCCGATCTCCTCCAGTTCCTGGAGTGCATCGGCAAAGCACACTGCCAGGCGCTTGCCAAAGGCCGCCTGCGCTCCGTGAAGAGCTTGCAAGGCCTCCAGATCCTTCGGCTCGGGTTGATCGAAAGGGTCCAGGTGCTGGGTATAGTAGTGACGAAGTTGACTGGATAGCTTCTTGCCGCCGCGTGCACCGCCTTCCTCGTGTTCGTCCTCACCCCGTGTCGTTGCCGGCGCAAATCCAAACCCGCGCTGCGCGCTAATCTCATCGATACGGATAATCTTCTTGAGAGGGTCCCCTGCCACAGGCTCGCTATCGGCGGGAAGAGCCTGCGGCGCAGCGATGCCATCTTTCGGGACAACAAGCTTGGCCGGGTCAAGCAGGTACGCCCGCACTTCGAACAATGAACGAAGCTTGACGGACAGGAAGTCCATCAGCGACCGGGGCCAGAGAGCGAAGCCATCCGCTCCTTGAGAAGCTGCTGCCGACGGCGCTGCCTCCGCCGCGTCGGCGCTCATTACCGCCGCCGCGGCGAGTTTCGCTGTCAGATATGCGGTCTTGAAGGCCTGTTCATCCTTGGGTTCGTAGCGCAGACGAACGCCGATGAGCGCGCCGTCCCAGTCTAGCGTCGGGAGGATCTTTTGAACGTAGTGAAGCTCCCCCTCCGGGACATCGAGCCAAACGTCAAGGTGCGGGAGTACCGCATTCCAGTCGAATGGCTGTTCCGCCTCTTCGACATTCAGAGCCTCCCATTGTTGCCCGAGTACGTCGAGCGTGGCCCAATTTGACAGCGTGAAATCGTTGATCGAGAAATCTATGCGTCCCACGAGGAAATGGCGAAGCGCGACCATCGCGGATGTCTTGCCGCTATTGTTGGCGCCGACGAAGACGGTTGTCTTCTCCGCGAGGTCGACCCTGACCTTCTGCAGCTTGCGGAAGTTGCCGATCTCGACGAGCTTGATGTGCATGCTGTTCCCCGTAGTCCCCGTCAAGCAGAGGACTGATCCTTAATCGACTTCGAAGTCGCCGGACCGCATTGAAAACACTTAGCCTAGCGCTTGGGCGCTATGTGTTTTCCGTGTCGATGCAGCTTCCTGTTCTCCGATTCAACGGCTCCACGCTTCGTTAAGTACCGTTGGTAAAGTGTTGGCCCCACCACGGTTGGCCGAGGACTGCGACTTCAAAGTCAGTCAACAGGCGCAGTTCCATGCGCGCTCCGAGGCAGCATTATTGTAACCAAGAGTAACGGTGATAGTCACTTCCGTCGAAGCTTCGACAGCGAATCCACACGCTGCCTCACGGCACCTCACTATCTGCCGGACGTCAGTCTATTGAAGGCTGGAACGACGAGGGGATAATCAAAGCCGATCAAGAAGCAGGAGGATATGCGGAATGGATCAGGTAATGCGCATGAAGGATGTCGTGAAAAAGATCGGCCTCTGTCGAGCCACGATCTATGCAATGATCAGCCGCGGAGAATTTCCGCGCCCCATCCGCATCGGGGAACGTGCAACCGGCTGGCGCGAATCGGAACTGGAAGGCTGGCTCGCGAATCGCGCTGCGGCGCGAGAGCGGTCGTCGCCAGCGCTACGCTCCGGCCGCTGACTCTCCGTCTGCCACATCACGACGCGGCCGCAGCCAGCATCGTGCCACGGCATCCGGCCGCGCCACACCGGCAGACATAGCTCAACCTCGCCTCTTCGTCCGTCGGATCGTCGACGGCCAACTGGTAATCCAGAAAGAGTTCCTCACCGGGTGCAATCGCGGCCGACGCGTGAATAAATACACGGTCTTCGATCTCGACCGCCTCGCAATTGGCCATGCATGCATGATTGAGCCAGCGTGCGCTGTTTCCACCACGCCCGCCGTCGATCACGCGTCCGTCGGAGAGGCCGAAGAAATATGTGTGGCCAGCTGTGCCATTACTTCCATGCCGCCTGATGGCCGCCGTCCACGCGATGCGCTCACCCTTGTATTCAAAAACCCGTTCGCCCGCTTCAAGTGCCCGTAAAGCGAACACGCCACGCCCATGCACGGGCGAGCGTCGAACCACTACACGTCGCTGAATGGCCTGTCTGTTCTCTTTTTTCATGGCCGAAGTATAGGGCGACTATTTGCGATCTACGTGTACTTCTTGAAGTACTTCGCCATGTTCCATACCGCGATCACCATCAGCATCGACACCGGCCAGAAAAGCAGCCAGACCGGGAGCTCTACCGGTGCGACCAGCCAGACGATTGCCGTCAACGGGATGACGCCGAACATCAGCAGATGTTTTGCGTGGTGATAGCGGGTCGCGGATTCATGCCCACCCTGCGCGCGCCTCACATCTCGCGCGACCAGCCCGTCAACCAGCGCGACGTCAATTGCGAGGACGAACTGCGGGACCGCCATCGCAAGCATCGCCATGCGAACGCCGAAGAGCTTGACACCGTACATCGCAACCACGAGCGCCTCGCGCGTCGCCCCCGAAAACGCCGGCCGCAGGTATGAGCCGAGACCCTGTGACGGCAGAACGCCTGCCTCCCATGCCCGCGTCGACGCATCGATGCCGGTCCAGCCGAACCAGCTCCAGTAGGCAAAGTCCGCTGCCCGCCCGGCCAAGCCGGGATCGGCCGTCTCGTTCAGGTAGTAGCGCAGGATCTCCTGTATCCCGCCTACCGGATCATCACGCCACAGGAAATGTGCGGCCACCAGATCCGCCAGCACTGCGAGAATGCTAGCAAGCAGCAGCCAGAGTGCAACATGGATCGCCAGATCGACGACCCAGAAAAACGACTTCACGCCATCGGCGTTTCCATCACGCGTCTTCGCCGCCATGTTCGCTCCCGTCGCATCAGAATCCTGCGCCTTTGCCTTCGACGGCCCATGGTTCGGTGGTGGATTGCGGAGCGCCGACCTTCGCGCCCATCGGCATAAAACTGCCAACCGCGCCCCCGATCGCATCGGGCGCCACACCGCCTGACTCATCGAAAGCCGACACCGCCTGAACATAGGACGTATAGCGTGAGCGCATGTCCGCCACCACGTCGTCGAGCCCGGGCAGCATGACCGGATCATGGGCGTCAAGCAGCGGCAGCCGGACCTTCACAAGCTGGCCGCCCTCAACGAGTGCGAACGCCTGGCCCTTGGGCAACTGTGTCAGGTCGGACGCCAGCAGCATCGGCACCTGTCGCACGGCGATCTGGTCATGCGTCTGCGCCGTGAAATGCACGCCCTCACCGCGGCGCACCGCGTCCGTCGCCGACGACGCGAGCGTCAGCGATTTCACGTCGACCATCGGAAGCTGGTCCGTCAGAATCTTCGCGGTCGTCACGTACTTCACGCGCAGCATCACCAGCGTGTTGAAGTTGCCGAAGATCTGCTCGGCCTTCGCGCGCGAGCCGATCTTTGCCTCCAAGTCGGCGCTCGTCTGCGTGTACGCAGTGATCTGATAGCCCGCACCGCCCGCCTTGTTGACCATCGGCACGAACTCGTCGCCGACCAGCTCATTGAACTCGTCCGCGTGAATCGACACGCGCCGACGGCCGCCCGCCGTGCTCTGTCCATAGCCGTGCCCGTACTTGTAAATGCGACCCGCAGTCGACGTCAGATCGGCAAACATCGCGTTGCCGACGACGCCCGCGACCTCGAAGTCCGATAGCGCATCGAGTCCAACGTACACGATGCCGCCACGGTCCATCACCCGGTTCCAGTCGAACACGGGACGCGGATCATGCGGGTCGTCATAGTCGGGCGACAGTAGCTCGGATGTCCTGCCAGTGGTGAGCTTTTCCAGGAGCGGATAGAGCGACGAGACGAGCTTGTCGAAATACGAGCGCTCGTTGCTGATGACCGACAGTAGGCCGTTGGCGATCGGATCGGTCCAGCCCTGCTGCCGAATCAGGTTGGCCACCTGCAGCACTTCCTGGTTACGCTGAAGGCGCATCGCCTGCTTCGCCTCTTCCTTGTCGAGCGGCTCCAGACCCTCCTCCCAGCCGGCGTGATCGCGATCGAGCCAGAAACGGAAATACCGCAACGCGAGTCCGTCGATATTCACGGCGTTCTGGTAGATCATCTCGTAGGTCGGGCGGATGCCGAGCGCACTCATCGCCCGCGCCATCACGTTCACGAAGCGCCAGACGAAGTCGCGGAACGCGGCTGACTGTCCCTCCTTCGGCAGATTGCCGGCGATGCGCGTGGCGACCTCCGTAATCCGCGAGTAGGTGCCGATCGGGCTGTAGCGCGCCGATTTGTCCGGGTAGCCCAGGTGGAAGAACGTGAACTCGCCTTCCCGTCCGCAGCGTTTCGCCTCGGCGTACATGCGCAGCAGCAGGTCAACGTCGCCCTTCGGATCGAACACGATAACGATGTCACCGCGACGGATGTCCTGGGCAACCAGCACCTCGCACAGCCTGGTCTTGCCCACGCGCGTCGTGCCTAGCACTGCCATGTGCCCCACGCGCTCGCTGATGTCGAACCAGATATCGCGCTCATCCGGCTCGACGCCATGCAGCGCAGGATCGCCTCCGACCGGCGGCAACGGCGCGACAGGATTCCACCATGCCTCGCGCCGCGTGATGCGCGCGATCCTGCTCCCTGGATGCTGCCGCTCATGATCCCGCGCCCGGTCGTACAGGTCATTGCGGGCCAGCAGCCGGCGGTTTTCGGGAAAACGGGCCTGATACAGGCGCTGCGTGTGAATGACACCCCAGCGAAAGCCGCGTCCGAGAAACACCTCCTTCGCGGAGCACGGAATGTCAGCCGCGGCAACGACATATTGCGGCAGACGCCGCAGGTTGCGCTGGAAGCGGATCAGCCGCCATGCCTGTCGTCCGCGAGCCCAGGCGAGCGACAGCAGGGCAAGCGTCGTGACACCGCCCGTAGCGGGCGTGATGAGGAAGAGCGCCGGGTGGGACCAGAGGACGCCGGTCGCGGCGAGCGCCGCAACGGATGAGAGCAACTCGACCGGTTTGCGAAAGAGGTTCTCGACCGGATACGCCATCGCCGCCGTCCGCCTTCGCGGTTCAGTCCTGCACCGGGGCCGCGTCTTCCGCCACGACCGCCTTCTGCTTCGACTGGATCATTGCGTTGGGCGGCGGCACGGGATTGAAGAACCGCTCCGGCTCGGGCACGAGCATCACGGACAATTGACGGCCACCGGCGCCCTTGATGTTGTAGTGGATCAGATACGAGCGCCCGGCGCGGCCAGCATCGGCTGTCACCGGATAGCCGGACTTCTGGAAATCGCGCTGCACCTGCTTCCACGGCTCGGGCGTGCTGCCATCTTCAGCCGGCGTCTGTTCGATCGCGTCGGGATGAGCCTGCGCGAAATCCCGGAAGATTGCGGGCGTCACCAGTAGCATGCCCTCCGGCACGAAATGCACGCGGGCCATCGATTCGTTATACGGCAAGCCGCCATTGGCCACTCCCTCCTGCACCCAGGCCATGAACCGTTCTGCATTGGGCCGTGGCTGACGGGCACCCGCCCGGGCGGCAATGGATCGCGATGGAACCCGCGCCTTCTCGCGCGGACGCACCGGCGCACTCACCTGATCCGCTACGGGCGCATCATCCCTGGGCTTGCCGTGACCGGCGACCACTTCGCCATCCCGCGCCGCGGCGCTCTCGGTATCCGGCAAATATGCAGGCTCCCCCTCGTTGATGAACGGAGCCTCGGCTTCCAGAGCGGCCATTTGTTGCGACTCGACCGAGTCATCATCTGCACGGCGCCGATCGAGCACATCCCGGTCGTCGCGCGATGTTGACGCCACGGAATCTGGCGCGTCAGCGCTTTGCCCGACCGCCGCCGTCACCGCGTCCGAGACTGGCGACGACGCTTGCGGAGCAGACTCTGCAGGAGGGGGCGTTACACCGCCATCAGCGTTGTCGGCTGATTCAGCCGTCGGCTTCGGCTCAAGCCCAGACTCGACAATCTGGATCGCGCCGGCAGCGAGCGCACGTGGATAGCGAGCGGGATCGGCGTAGAGCCGGGCGAGCGGAAAGCGCAGGACGGTGAAGGTCTGCTTCCAGGTACCGATCGCGACCGCGATCGTCCAGATCGCGCCGCCTTCTGGCGTGCTCACCAGCGCGCCGTATTCCTGCCACGTATCGAAGAGCCGGTTGTTGTCCGTCGGGATGCCTGCCGCGCCGGTCTGTTGTTCCTCGTTCGACGCAAGGTGATGGCGCACGGCCTCGGCCAGGGTTTTGGCCACGCACCAGAGCGATTCGCCGTCGCAATAGGCCGTCGCGCCGGCACGGTTCAGTGGCATACCGCTTTCGGCCAGCAGCCGCCGCAGCCCTTCCATCAGACGCTCGATCAGCGGGACTGCACGCGCGGTCGAAAACCGCGTACGCGGGCCCGCCAGCAGGTTTTCCGAGACCGAGCGGCGATCCGCGTCGCCCACGATCTTCGCCAGCGCGCCGTCTTTCGCACCGCCTTTCCCATTGCCGTCGCCGGACAGGTATGCCGCCAGTTCCTGCAGCACCGGCGGATACTGTGCCAGCCAGCTCAGCGAGACTGATGGCACGAGGCGCTGCAGCAGCACGATGGCGAGACGCGAATGCGCGCCGTAATCACGTTCGCCAGGCGCCGGGAAATCCACCCGATACCATTCGCCCCCCTGCTCGTTCATGCTGCCGGCCATCGGCACCCACGGCCGCAACTCGTGGCCCGTCGCCAGTTCGACCTTCAGATCCGCGAGCGGCTTGCCAATATCGTGCAGCAGCGCAGCGACCAGCACCGCGTAACTGCACCGCGCGCCATGCCGCATCTGGTCTTCGGGGCTCGCCCCGAGCGGCAACCGGTATCCTTCGCGCACATGCAGCGCATAGCGCGCCACTTCAAGCAGATGGATCAGCAGGCCACCCGGTTGGGCGTGATGATGCGACTCGGATGCGGGCAAAAGCTGCACGAATTCCGTGAGCCGCTGCAGCAATGGTTCAAGGTCGCGTTGCTCGCTCTCGGGCGACAGACCCAGACTGCTGTCGATCCGCAGGACCATCCCATCAACGCCCGTTCTTTGAATGAGCTCACGATGTCCCAGTACGGGCAGGTACTGCGGGGAAGGCGGCAGTCTGGGTCTGTCAGGCGGCGCAGCCGGCGGCACCGTCGGTATCGGGTGCGCCGTCGACGATCGTGGCAACCTCAACCAGGTGAGCGCATTGGCGAAAGTCATAGGGGAATTCGGGCAGACCGGGAATTCGTCTTGGCAATGACGCAGGCGACTCCAAGGGTCGCCATGGTTCAACCGTACGCATTGCCCTGCTGGCTCCGCCGCAAATAGCTGCACGACGAATTGCTGTGCCGCGCAGTCACGCTGCCGGGCGGAGGTTGCCGTCCGGGCGCAGTCCGTGCTCCTTTCTGGGTCTTCTGCGGCAAGGGCCGCGGCGTTTTTCGTCGTTGCTGCACAGCCCTTTTCTGCCCTTCGGCGTTTGCGCCTTTGAGCGGGTGATGCGACTCATCCCAGCATCACCCGCGGCCTTTGGATTGGGCCCTTCCCTTTACGACGCCCTTTGCTCCCCTTGCGTTTCCGGCCTTCGTCCGACGGCTTTGTCCCGCGCTGGACAGCCCCCGTACTCCGAGTCCTGCTGACCCGCGTGGTCACACCCAGTCACGGATGACCGCACGTGCGCCATCGTTGCCGTGCAGGCATTCCAGCCATCTGCACATCTGCGCTACCTACAGTGAAGCCGTCAGTCCTCCCCCCTGGACTGACGCGCGCTGTTGACCTGCCGGGTTGCTCCCGGCTCCCGGCAGGTTCTTTTTCTGATGGCACCCCCAACCGATTGAGGTCGATGTGAAGCGTGTCTGGAAGATGCCTCTATGTGCATCGCTCGTTGTGGTGACGCACACAGCCCGCGCCGACTGCCTCGACGATGCCGCACGGTTTCATCACGTCAATGTCCGGCTGGTCCGCGCGATTGCCACCGTGGAGTCTGGCCAGCGCGCCGGCGTCGTTCATCTGAATCGTGACGGCACCACCGACATCGGACTGATGCAGATCAACAGCCGTTGGCTCACGGCACTTTCGCGTTTCGGCGTCTCGCGCGCGGGCCTCTACGACCGCTGCACCAATGCCTACGTCGGCGCGTGGATCCTGTCGCAAAACATCCGTCGTCTCGGACTCACGTGGGGCGCCATCGGCGCGTACAACGCAGGCGCCCACGAAAAACGCATCGCCTATGCGCGGCGCGTGTACCGCGAATTGCACGTGTCCCCAACGACCGTGACCGAACAACCAGAAGTCGTGTATGCCCGACCAGCGAGACCGGACTTCATTGCCCGGCTTTTCGAACCCATCGGATGGGGGAACGGGCAATGAGCCGGCTTACCGACGAGTACGCGATCGAGGTGCTCAACGACTACCTCGGCCCGCTGCAATCCATGCTCGCCGATCCCGACGTACAGGAGATCATGGTCAACCGCGCCGACGCGATGTTCGTCGAGCGCAACGGCGTGATCTCGTTCGTCGCTGGATGCCACCTGGACCCGGACGCGCTCGACCGCGCGATCACGATCCTCGCCAATGTCAATGCAAAGGCGCAGACACCGCTGCTCGACGCGCGGCTGCCTGCCCTACGCATCGCGGCCGCCCGCCATCCCGTCGCTGTGCACGGCGACATGCTGTCGATCCGCAGGCACGCGCGTCGCCGCACCGGTCTCACAGACTATGAGCACAACGGCGCCTTTGACGTGCTGCCGGCCACCCGCTCAACTTTCACCCGTCGCCGGGACGCGGCGCTGCTCGCGCGCATCTCTCACGGCGGCGCAGCGCTGCGCGAGTTCTTCCAGTGGGTGATGCGCGAGCGGATCAACGTCGCCTTCTCTGGCGGCACCTCATCCGGCAAGACTACGCTGCTCAACGCGATGATCGATGCCATGCCGTCGGACGAGCGCATCGTCACGATCGAGGATACGGCGGAACTGCAGATCCATGCCCCCAATCACGTGGCGCTCGAAACCAGTCTCGGCATCACGATTCGTGAGCTCGTGCGTTTCTCTCTGCGCATCCGCCCCGACCGGATCATCGTCGGCGAAGTACGCGGCGCCGAAGCCTTCGACCTGATGGAAGCGCTCAACACGGGGCACCCCGGCTCCATCGTTTCGTTTCATGCCGACTCAGCCGACACGGCACCCGCGCGGCTCGAATCTCTCATCCGCATGAGCGATGAAGGACGTTTGATGACGATCACCGATCTGCGCCACCGGATCGCCTCGACCTTCCGTTTCTTCGTACACGCCGAACGGCAAGGTGCAGTGCGCGGCCCCGTCGAGATCCGTGAAGTGCTCGGCGTCGAGAACGACCGCTACGTCACACGGTGCCTGTTTTCCCGGTACGCCACCGCGGACGCCATTGCACAGGAGCTGGCCCATGCCTGAAGTCATCCGTCTCCGCATTGCCGTTGCACGGCGCATCGTCTCCCGTATCTGTCGAAAAATCGGTCGCCATTCAGGGGAAGTCCGCTGCACATGGCGCGCCCTTCTCCGCCAGCATGCACCGACGATGCAAAGCGTCCTCGTAGCGCTCTGGCTCGGCTCGATCCCGATTCTGGCCCACGCGGGTATCTGGAACGGGGGCTTGTGCACCGTCTATCAGGACGTGCTCGACAACGAGCTGCTCGAAGTCGTGTCGCTCTCAGCGCTGGTTGGCTCGATTGTCCTGTGGCTCCTCGACGACGGTCGCAGCAACATCAAGACGCATGTGCTGCGCGGCGTGCTCGGCACACTCGCGATCCTGAACATGCCGCTGCTCTGGGCGCAGGTCTTCAACCACGGCGCAGCCTGCACCGGCACGCTCTGACGCGCACATCCAGGAAAATTCTGTGATGGACGAACGGCATTCCGATCATCGCGATGTCCCCGGCGAACCAGACGATCCACTCGCCGCCCGCATCCGCAAGACGATGCTCGAACAGTTCCTGCTGCTCGGCATCGACCGCCGCTGGTGCATCGCGCAGGCGGCGATCGTCATCACGTTCGCCGCGGGTATGCGCAACGCGTGGGTACTGCTCGCGGTGCTGGTCACGCACCCGGTCCTGTGGCTCGCCGTGCGGCGCGACCCGGACCAGATCCGCTGCTACACGAAATACAGCCGCCAGGGCGACTACTATGAACCGCGCCAGCTGCTGCGCCAGAAGGTCAACGCCCGTCCGAAAGGTTTCGCGCGAGGCCTGCCATGCTGATGCCCGCCTTCGCACGCTCGCCGTTCGACGCCGAGTCGCTCGCGCGCATCACCCAGCGAACCGATGGCGATCGCCGGTCGACCGCGGAACTCGTGCCGTGGCTGTTCCGGTTCAGCAATTCTCTCGTCGTCAACAAGGATTCGGCACTGATGGCGACGTACGAATTTGCTGGACCAGACGCCGACGCACTCTCGGGCAGCCACATCCTGGAATTGATGGACAACCTCGTCACGTCGCTGCGCGACATGGCGCGCCGCCCCATCACGCTATGGTGGACCGTACACCGCCGTCGCAGTGCACAGTATCTCAGCGTCCCGATGCCCGATCCCGTCTCACAGCGCATCGATGATGCACGGCGCGATACGTTCGAGAAGGCAGCCAACTATACGAACCGTCACTACGTGACTTTCACGCTCGCCCCCGACATCGGCATTGACCGGTTCGCGGGCAAGGTCACGCACGGGATGACCCACGACGGGCTTTCCATCGCGCGGTCGCTGCTGCAGGCCGTGCGCGGCACGTCCTCCGATCAGTACCTGTTCGCGTACACCGCGTCGGAACTCGCCGCCATCGTCGAGACGTTCGAGACCACGCTGTTCGGCTTCGTGGCCGGCAATCCACGTCTGAATTGTCGGCGCCTGTCCGGTGACCGGCTGGGCGCGTTCATGCATGCGTGCGCCGCGCCGCCCGCCGATCATCTTGAGGCCATTCCCGTCCCCGACATCCCGGCGCTCGACGCCGCGATGTGCGACACGGAGGTCCGCCCCGGGCACGATTACCTGCACTTCTATGCGGGCGGCCGGCAGCGCTTCGGGATCGCCGCGGGCATTCCGGCGCGCCGGGACTTCTGGCCTGACAGCGTGCTGCCGACCAGTCTCGATGGCCTGCTCAAGGTGCCCGGGGAATTGACGATCAGCCACTGCTTCCGGCTCACCACGCCGTCGGCAGCGATGCGCTTCATCGACGGTGTGCGACGCTATCACGAGGGACGCCGGCTCGATACCCGATCGCTGCTCGCCGCGACCCTGCGCGGCGGAGACCTCTCGGGGGCGCGCCAGAACCAGGCACGCTCGGCCGCGGCCGACGACGCCAACCGTCGTGCGGGCAAGGTCGAGATGGCCGAAGAAGTCTACGGCTACTACAACCTCTCCGTCCTGTCGTACTCACCGGTATTCGGGACCAGTCCGTTCGATGACGCTCGCGTCGCCGAAGCTGCGTGGACCCAGGCGGTGGCAACCCACCAGGCGGTCGAGGAAGCACTGCGCGCGGCCCATTTCACGCCGGTGCGCGAAACACTGCACGCTCTGTCCGCTTTCGCCACGACCATTCCCGGCATGTGGCGCGAATGCGCACGCTGGTCGTTCATTGATACCGAAGCACTGGCGCGGCTGCTGCCGCTTCGCGGTGTTTCGGACGGCCACCGTATCAACGCGCACCTGACGAAGGAAACCGGGAAACGCTGCCCCGCACTCGCGGCCTTCCCGACCGAGTTCGGCACGCCGTACTGGTTCACGGGATTCCTGGGCGACGTGGGTCACATGCTCGTGTGCGGGCGCACAGGCTTCGGCAAAACGATCTTCATGCTGCTGTGCGCAACCCTCTTTCGCAAGTATCCGAACGCGTGGCTGTATGGCTTCGACAAGGACCTGTCGATGCGCATTCCGACCATCCTGCAGGGTGGGCGTTACATGCACTTCGACAACCAGATAACCGAAATTAGCGAGATCAGCGAGGCAAGCGGCGTTCACGCCGACGAGCGTGCGCAGATGAACCCGCTCGTGCTGCTGGCCGATCCTCGGCACCTCGAATTCCTCGTCGAATGGATCATTCTGCTGGTGCAGCAGCGCGGCACGTATCGCGTGAGCGCTGCCGATCGTCGCGAGCTCGAAAAGGCACTCGCCGCCACGCGTAGCCGCAGCAATCGGCGGCTCTGGCGGCTGCGCACAATTCATGCGTCGCTGCCCGCGGGGCCACTCTCCGACGAACTGGCCATGTGGATCGGACCCGCCGTGCAGGCGCACTACTTCGACAACGTCGAAGACAGCTTCGACGACTCACACTGGGTGTCGATGGCGACCGACCGGATTCTCGCGAGCCCCGTGATCGCGCGCCCCTTCCTTTCGTACGTCACCTATCGCATCCAGGATTCGCTCGAGCAGCGGCGCGCGCAGGGAATCATTGGCCCGACGCTCGTGATGCTGCCGGAGATCTGGAGCCTGCTCGACGATGCAAGCTTTGCCCGGCAGATCGGTAACTGGATCGTAACGATGCGCAAGAAGCTCGGCTGCGTGTGGATGGACGCCCAGTCGCCCGAACAGGTATCGTCCTCGCCGATCTGGCCGCAGATTCGCGACAACGTTCTCGTGCGCGTGTTCGTGCCCGTCGAGAACTTCACGCCGTCGGCGAAGGCGGCGTACCAGCGCGACTTTGGACTGTCGGACGGTCAGATCCGCACGATCCAGAAGCTCGTCGCCAAACGCGATTACTTCATCGCCGAACAGGGTGGCGCATCACGCCGGATCTCCATCCCCCTCGATCCGGTCTCGATTGCGATCCTGCGCTCCGAGCTGAGCGCCCAGATCCTGTTCGACCGGCATCTGCATTCGGGCCATCCCGACTGGAAAGAACGCTACATCGACGAAGCCGCCGCGCAGGCGTGCGGCGATGCGATGCGGGATTCTGCACCGGAGGTCGACGATGCGTAACCCCACCGTTGCCCTCGTGGTCCGCATCGGCGCGATGCTCGCGGCCGGTCTACTGCTCGCCAGCGCGGCGTGGGCAGGAGGCGGGATGACGGGCGGCGCGACCGAGATCACGCAATTGATGAACCATGCTGAACTCGCCTCGTCCGTCGCACAGCAGGCGCAGATGGTCGAACAGAATGTCCAGGCGCAGATCACGCGCCTGCAGCAGTACGTGACGATGGTCCAGAACCTGAAACAGGTACCTGCGTCCCTGATCGACCAGACAATTGCGCCGTACCGCACGCAGATCGCCAGCTTCCAGTCGCTGTCGACCGCCATCACGCAGTTGCAACAGGCCTCCACCGCCACGAACGGGCTGTTCGGACGCAGCCTCGCCGAGATGAACACGACCGGCATGTCGCCCGCGCAGTGGCTATCCGCCTATACCTCGCTCGCGTCGACGCGTGGCGGGATCTATCAGCAGCAGTTGACCCAGGACATGCAGAACCTCGACACGCTGGCCGCCCGCGCGCAGAACCTGCAGGAAATCCAGTCGCAGATTCCGAACGTCGGAGGCGCTGTGCAGGGTTTGCAGATGCTCAACCAGCAGTCGAATGTGCTCGCGGGCGAGATGGTCGACCTGCATGCGCTTATGCAGCGTCAGGTCGCGCAGCAAATGCAGGACCGCGCCGCCCAGGCGCAGGCCCAGGGCAATGCGGCGCAACTCGCGGCCGCCCGTGCGGCCGCGATGGGACAGATCAACCAGCAGGAACAGCAGACGACGCTGGGCGCCCCGGATTTCGACCTGCTGCAGGACCCGTGATCCCGGAGGCCGATTGTGCTGCTGCGCTGGCTGATCCGCTCGCTGTGCAGAACGCCCGCCGAACTGCGGGTCGTTCTGATGAACCTTCGTGCTTACCGGTTGCGCCGCCGGCGGCCCGATGACGAACGCGCGGTTCAGTGGAAGTTCGACCGGCGGATTACGCGCAACGTGCGTCTGTCGTTGCTCACAGGCCTGCTGATCGTACAGGTTGACAGCCCGCAGGTCTTTGCGGCCGGCTGGATTGCCCTGCCGCTCGCTGCCCTGCTGGCACTGGTGCGCGTCGCAGGTGGGCTGCGATAAGCGCTTGCGCAATGTGTGGGATCTGAGTCATGAACGACGTCATCTCGGTACTGAACGCGCTGTTCACGGTCATGCAGGCGAAGGGAACGAGCCTGCAGACGCTGTTCGTGTCCGACGGTCTCGATCTGCTTGCGGCCCTCGGACTGATCATCGCGACATGGCACGTGTTTCTGTGGCTGCTTGAAGGCGACTTCCCGGGTTTCTTCGCGAACCAGTTCCGCCACCTGATCAAGTGCGCCGTCATCCTCGTGATGCTCACGGCCTGGAGCGGGACCGTTCACAGCTATTTCGTCGACAACATGCAGACGATGGCCTCACGCGTGTCGGGTGGCGAAGGCAATCCGGGCGACCTGCTACGCGCGCTCGTCAATGCCGCGTCGACCATCATGCAGGGGGCGCGCACCCAAGCGGCACAGGTCTGTCAGGAAGTACCAGACGTCACCCCAGACGGTGTCGTGATCCCCAATAGCGAACATCAGGAGTGTGGTGCGGCTAGCGACAACGGTCCGGACTCCGCCGGCCTGAGTTCGATCTGGACGCTCATCAGGAACCTGCCGCTGGTCCTGCTCTCATTCCTCGCCAAGGCACTCGCGATCGTCGCGATCGTGCTGATGACGCTGATCTTTGTCGTGGTCGTGCAGTTCGGCTCGTTCCTGCTCGACATCGCCTTCTGTCTGGGGCCCGTGCTGATTCCCTGGTATGTGCTGTCCGCTGGCGAATTCCTGTTCGACGGATGGCTCAAGTTCACGGTCTCCGCGGGTCTATATAAGGTCATCGCGTGGCTGATGATGGCGATCGTCGAGAGCGGCGCCCTGCCTGGCATTCAGAGTCTCGTTCAACAGACTGCAACACAAAGCGGCACCAATAGTGATGCGTATTACGCAACGAATTACCTGGCGATGCTGGCGCTCGCGTTCGTCTGCGGCGTCGGTGCGTACATGATGTGGCAGGTACCGGATATCGCAAAAGGACTGGTATCTGGTGGTGGTGCGGGCGGTCTTGGTGGATTTGGCAAGGGGGCAATCGGAAGGCGGATTACCCCGAAGATACTGCAGTAATGGAGGTTACCGACGATGCTGTCGCTGCTCAAACTCGCGAATCGAATTGATCGAACTCCAGTAAGCATCAGCCTGCCTGCGCCCGTCTTCTGCATCGCGGAGCGAGTCGTTCATCTGTTTCGGTGTCGTGCTGACCCACGACCAGATCAGGAATACGACCGCGCCCGCGAGCAGCATCGCGACGCCGAAATGCTGCGCGCCGACCTGGTACAGGACGAACGCCGCGAATATGAGAATCGGCACTACGAAATACAGCAGGATGATTTTGAGTCTGGCCATGGCTGCACCCTTGCAGCAGGTGAACTGGGGTTCAGTGTAGCACCGCAGGCGCGGACCTGTGCAGGAGCGTAAGCGATGCACGAAGAACAACCATCGCTTTCGCCGCGCACTGTGACATCCGGTGCCGATCTCCCGGCCCCGCCGAACACCGGTGAAGGGGTCGCCGCGTGGTTCACGGCGTTCCAGCGCCCTGTCTGGGAAAAGCGACTCGCCATCAAGGCCGCACTGGTCTTTGCTCTTATCGCCGCCGGGGAGTGCACCGCCCTGATCGTCCAAAGCGCGCACAGCGGCCCGCGCCCCTATTTCGTCGAACATGACGAGAAAACCGGGGCGGTGTGGGTGTCCGATCGCTACGCCGAAACGTATTCGGCCTCCGCGGCGAACAGGCGCTATTTCCTCGTCAAATGGGCCTCGCGCGTCTTCACAATCGAGGCCGACAGCCAGGACACGCTCACGCACCAGATCCCCGCTGCGGTCGGGTGGACGTCGGGCGCGGCCACACGGGAGCTCGAAACCTACGTCACAGTAACCGATCCGGTCGCCCAGCGCGTGGTGCAGACACCCGGTCTTACGCGCGAGTTCATCGAAAACTCGACGTCGTTCTCGCCCGACGGCCAACTCGCCTATCTAATCTTCACGCTGATCGAAAGCGTGAACGGCAAGCCGTCGCGACCGAAACAGATGTTGCTCACGATCAGTTTCCTGCTTGCTCCAGAGACGCTAAAGCCCGGCGAAGAGAAGGACAACCCGATCGGGCTGCGCATCACCCACTTCAGCATCACGCCCTACCTCGGCGTCAATCCCGGAGCGAATCCATGAACGTCATTGCATGCGCAACGTGTCTTGCGATGCTCTGTGCTGCGAGCGTTGCAACCGCATACGGGCAATCCGCTGCGTCGTCACCGGTTCTATCGTCACCGCTGCCGGCCAGCGCCCCCTTCGTGGTGCGCAAGCACACTGAAACCGACATCTCGCAACCAGTAACTTCATCCACGCGCAGTCAGCGACGCTCTGCACCGCGCTTGCCGATCAATGGACCGTATCCGTCGCCTGACGCCACGTCGCTCGTTGTCTACGACTACGACCCGGACTATCTGTACCCGATCCTCGTGCGGACCAGTCAGGAAACGCATCTGGTGTTCGCGCCAGACGAGGAAGTGGTCGGCGTTTATCTGTCCGACACCGGCAAGCGCTGGCTCGAACATACGGCACTCACGAAGCGCGACGTCTTTATCGAGGCGCGTCTGCCCGGTCTTGAGAATGCCGCGACGATCATTACATCCCGTCGGCGTTATGAGCTGGACCTGCGCTCGTCCGCTGACGGCAAAGCGTATCAGCGGGTTTCCTGGCATTACCTGGACACCGATGCTCAGGCTTCGGCCGGTCAGACGTCCCCGTTCGGCATCGAATACCCGGGCAACGTACCGCATATAGACGGGCGCAATGGGGAGGACGCCTCGTCGGCGGGCGGATCGTCATCATCACCGTCCTCCCCTGGCAGTCCTCACATTGCGCTCGACCACGCGAATTTCGATTACCGCATCGAAGGCGATGCGCCGTTCGCGCCCGTGATCGTTTTCGACGACGGACGGTTCACGTATCTCCAGTTCCCGCATCAGGCACAGTTGCCCGCAATCCTGTTGATGGACGACAGGGGCGAAGCCGAAATCGCCAGTTTCATTCCGCTGGGCAACGACTTCTACGAGGTGCAGCAGACGGCGACCTATGGGTTGCTGCTCAAGCGAGGCAGGCAGGAAGTACGGATCTTCAACGGTCGGGGCAAAGGCTGCGGACTGTTCGGCTGCGACGCCGCGCATACGAAGAACGTCTACGGGAATCCGTGATCATGGCCGCCCCGCAACATAACGGTCACAGGCCGCCCCCGCTCACCCCCGAGCCACCGCGGCTGACGCGCATTCGCCGCAACCTCGCGAAACTGCTGGTGATCGCCCTCTTCTCCGCGCTGCTCGCAATCGTACTTGTGCGCGCGCTATCCCATCCTCACGAGACCGCTGCGGAGCGGCGCCAGCGCGAACAGCTCGAGGCCGAAGCGCGGCAGCCGAAGGCCTCGGCCGACGCATTGCGCACGCGCCTCGAGGATCAGCACAATCTCGCACTGGCCCGCGCGGCAAGCGCCGCGTCGGCGCCCAGCGCACCACTGGGTGGCACACCGCTCGACGGCATCCCAAAAGGCGCGCCTGGCGACGACGCCGGCCCACTGCCCGGTGGATATCGCACGCCCGGACAGAAGTCATCAGCGAGCGATGCAGACCGGCTCGCGTTGCAACGCCAGATCGAAGCGATGCAAAGCCAGTCGCTTGTCGCGTACGAAGATACGGCGGGTAGTGCCAGCCGGACATCGGACCAGAACGGTAGCGGCCCAGCGCTTGATCGCATGGCCGGTAGCCTCGAAAATCGCGATGCGCTTTCGATAGCCGCTGTGCATCCCGGTAGCGAAGGCGATCCGGCAACAGGGTTGACGATGACGCCGCCGACAAGCGCTGCAACCACCAATACCAGACGCAACGCCGACTGGCTGAAACAGCAGTCGAACGCGGCGGACGACGAAAAGCCGCTCGTTCCTGTACCGATCGACTCGCCCTGGATGGTCATGGGCGGCACGCCCATTCCCACGGTCATCCTGCAGGGCGCGAAAAGCGATATGCCCGGCACATTTCGCGCAATGGTCGACCGCGACATCTATGACAGCATTGACGGCAGCTGCAAGCTCATCCCGAAGGGCACGCGCATTCTCGGCCGAACCAACAACGATGTGGCGATCGGCCAGGACTTGATGCTGATGGCCGCCACTCGGATCATCTTCCGCCACGCGACGATGCGACTCGACGGACTGACGGGCGACGACCCCGATGGCGACGCAGGCGTGAGTGCCGACGTCAACAACCACTTCTTCAGGATCTTCGGTTCGACCTTCCTGATCGCCGGCGTCGCCGCCTGGATCGGCCACAATCGGAGCCAGTCGAACGGTACGACGATCAACGTCAACGGCGGCGTGGCGACGGACCTCTCGTCGGCCGCTGCGCAATCACTGTCGCAGACGACGCAAACCATCCTCCAGCGCAACATGAATATCCAGCCGACGCTCAGGCTGGAGCCGGGTCAACGCATCACATTCATCACGCAGCGAGACATGATGCTGCCACCCGGCGTCACTGACGGGAGCTGCCATCGATGAAACATGCGACCACCCTGCTTTCCGTGCCCGTCCTGCTCGCCAGCTGCCTGCTGCAGTCGGCCTACGCCGAACCGCCGGTCGTGACGGGACCGGCCTACGACTTCGACTGGCGTCTGACCGGTGCCGCCGAAATCGAGCCATACCAGGTGTTCGACGACGGACAGAAGATCTATCTGCAATTCGTCGATCCGAAACACGTCCCCGCCGTTTTCGCCGACACACCGGGTGGGCTCGTGCTCCTGCACTGGCATCCCGACCCTCCCTATACCGTCGTCGACCACATGGAAAACGCACTGGTGTTTCGCGCTGCAGGCTGGCAGGCACGTGCTGTTCGAGCCGAGCCAGGCGGTCCACCTCGGATGGCGCACTTCGGGGCAGCCCGGCCGTCCCAGGAAAATGCCGTCAGCCCGCGCCGAGGCGTCGACCCTGTAAGCGGCGACGTCAATCACGGCTCCCGGGAGAAATAGCGCCCGCACCCGATCCCGCAGTCGCCGGGCAAGACGGACATCGACCTTCTACGTTCCTCGCGGGGATCATCGGATCGCACATCAGTCTTGTCCAAAATATGGTGATGTTCACGTTACGTGGACATAACCATATTTTGGACAACCGTCTCATTCGTCTACAATTTTGTGCCGTCCACGTAACGTGTACAATTCAATTTATTGGACAAACCATGGACGTGCCATGCCCTCTCCCGATCACGATCCGCCCTCCCTCGTGGAAGCTGCCGCAACCGCGTTCGGCAACGCGACCGGTATCGCCGTCCACCCTCGCAAAGCGCTACCCAGGTCCGGGGCGGATGCCGTGCTGGAGTTTCACGTTGGCACACGTCGCTTCAAACGTCCCGCGCTCGTCAAGCAGACCATCGACCGCTATGGCACCCTTGCCGCCATCCGCGCACAGGCTGCCCCCAGCAAGGCCGAAAGGCTACTACTCGTGACGTCGTATCTGTCCCCCAATATGATCAACGCGTGCCGCGAACTGCAGGTCGATGCCCTTGACCTCGCCGGCAACGCCAGCATCCTTCTGGCCGATAACGTCATTCTTGTGTCTGGACGCCCGCGTCCGGATCAAAGCCAACAGACGCAGAGCCGGACCTGGACCAAGTCGACGCTGCGCGTGGCCCTCGCCCTGCTCGCCGTTCCGTCGCTGCTGGAAAACACCTATCGCGACATCGCTCAGGTCGCCGGCGTCAGTCACGGAACCGTTCAGAACGCGATTCACGGAATGCTTGGCCGCCGGGATCTCGTTGAACGTCCCAGCGGGCGCGGTATGCAGTTCACGGACGCAAGTCGGATGATCGACGAATGGACGACGCTGTACCCCACGCTCTTGCGTGGAACGCTTCAGCTCGGACGCTTCCGCACGGACGTGCCCGACTGGTGGCGAAACGTTCCCGAGCTTCCCGACCGTTGTCGGTTTGGCGGTGAGCCTGCAGCGGCGATCCTCACGGAATACCTGAAACCAGCCACATTCACCGTATACTGCGCCGATCAGGTGCCGCGAGAGTGGATCGCAAAGGCGCGACTGCGCCCTGATCGCGATGGAAATGTCGAATTCCTGAAATCGCCGATCGAGTTCGCGGCTGCACCCGAGCTTCCCCAGAACATCGTCCCGCCATTGCTCGCCTACGCAGATCTCGTTGCGAGTGGCGACTCTCGCAACCTCGAAACGGCCCGCCTGCTGCGTGAACAATATCTGTCCTCTTGATCCGTGCCCCCATCGCCCGTTTCCACCGGAAATGGTTGCCCTCCTCCGTGAAGTGACAGCGGCAGCCTCTGCCGAGGGCATCCTGTGGTTCGTCGGTGGGGCAAGCGCTCGCGACATCCTGCTCACACACGTCCATGACATTGAACCGACGCGCGCGACCGCGGACATCGATATCGGCATTTCCATCGAGAGCTGGGCTGGACACGAAGCATTGAGGCTGACGCTGGTCGCGTCCGGACACTTCGAGCAACGAGGTAACGCGGCCCACCGCTTGCACTACCGGGCACCCGATACCGGCGCTCGCACTTGGCTCGACATCGTTCCGTTCGGGCGCATCGCCGACGAAGGCGGCGAAATTGCCTGGCCGCCCGATCAGGCTGTCCGAATGAATGTCGCCGGCTTCGAACAGGCACTGCGTGCGGCTGTTCCCGTTCGCATTGACGCCGATCTCGTGGTCCCCGTCGCCTCATTACCCTCCCAGGCGATGCTCAAGTTAATCGCCTGGCAGGATCGTCACGCGATCGATCGCAAGGATGCGATCGATCTGCTGTTTCTGCTGGCTTGGTACGGCGAGGCGGGGAATCTCGAACGATTGTATGCCGACGACAATTTCGATCTGATCGAACGACACGACCACGATCCCGACATCAGCGGCGCCGCCCTCCTCGGCCGGGACATGGCAGGTATCACCACGCCGGACGTGGGTGACCAGATTCTTGCAGTTCTCGCCCTAGACGAACCATCACCGCTGATACTGACTCACATGACGGCAAGCCGCATGCGGATTCCCGGTGGCGAATCAGCCGAGCGAATCTCCCAGCTCTTTGACGCATTCCGTCAGGAATTTTCTCGCTGCAGTTCAGCGTAACGCCGATGGGTGACGCGCCAGCCGGCGCGTCACGTTCAGACCGCAACGTTCATCCCACCGCAGCCTGCCCTGCGCGCACCTGAAGTCCGGCAAGTTGCGCAAGCGCATCCGTCGCCCGCTCGACCGGCACAAAAATATGATCGTGAAAAGCCGCGGCAACGACGTTACAACTGATGCTGGCCTCCGTCAGCGCTTCTGCCACCGCGGCGGTCAGTCCCACGGCCTGCAGGTCGGAATGGACAGTCAACGTAATCCAGGCCGCCCGGAAAAGCACCGGCAAGCCTTCGCGAAGTGCCGTGTGTTCATCGATGATGACGGTCAACCCCTCGCGCTCACGAAACGTCGCCACAGGCGCAAGTCCCGACACGTCCCGGTCCGCCTGGACCGTGGAAAAGACATACACACCTTCATTCAGCTCAGGCTGCATCGACGCCAGCAGCTGATCAAGATTCGAAACCGGTTGACTCACCGTGCTCCCCGTTGGGCAAGAAGGTCTATCGGGTTGGTCCACCGGCTATCCCGATCCTGACCGGTGTCCACGTCGCTTTCACAGCACCATTGTGACTGACGCAATAATTGTCACTCATAGTGCGTCCTATCATAGAGCGTGGCCTCAAACAGGTCAAATCCGTACGCTTCGATATCCCTCCGCTCGAGATATTGATGCAGTACGACCCGCTTGCCCTGTTTGGAAAACGCCTGATTGCGCTTCGCAAGGCGCGCGGCTGGTCGCAGGAACGCCTGGCGCTCGAAAGTGGCCTCGCCCGGTCGTACATCGGCGGCATCGAGCGGGGTCAGCGCAATATCGCCCTTTACAACATCTGCGTACTGGCCGCCACGCTCGGGGTTTCACCCGCTTCAATGCTCGAATTTGACGAGCTCGCGTGACGGCACACATTTTTTCGGGGCCGTTCACGCAGTCGTCGTGCTAATCGTGGTGACCGTGGTTCGAGTGTAACGGCAACGTGCAGACCGTGAGATAGCGTGATGCGTCGTGACCTCAACATTAATCCCGTTATACCGGTCTCGCACGAAAAAAATGTGGCGCGGTTATCACCTTGATTTTTTGATCTCGCCGGCTATGATTCGCGATTGAAGTTGCCCGCTGGAGCCCATTCAGCATCCTTTGCAGCACCGTCGCTTTGCGACACCTTTTTGCGGTTGTGCTTCGTCCCACTGTCTGGACCACCGCAGGTCGTTTGACCGGAAGCTCCCTTCTTGCCCGTCTGGGGAATTGTCATTCCCCGACACGGGCCTTGGCGATTCCCCTTTTTTCGTTCTGGAGAATCGTCATGAATCAGTCAGTCGAACCCCGCAAGTATTTCGATCTTCATCTGCGTGGCCTCGGGTATCTGTCGCGCGTGCGCGATGTGACCGCCAGGGGCAATGGCCGCAGCAAGGCGAAACCCTTCCTCGCATGCGCCATTTCCGCGTTCCATGGCGATCCGAATGTCGAGAACGGCATCGTCTATCTCCCGCTCGACCTGATCGTCGCCGGCGAAAAGGCCAGGGAAGCGGTCCGCTCCGTGATGGACGACGCGAACGATCCCGATGTGAAAGTCCTCGTTTCGTTCCGCGCGGGTGATCACTACATCCGGACGTTCGAGCGCACCGGCAACCGCGCTGGCGAAACCGGCGCCGTGCTCAAGGGGCGCCTGCTGAAGCTCTTCTGGATCAAGGTCGACGGCCAGGAGGTCTATCGAGATGAAAGCGAAGAACGCGATGACGCGGACGCCGGAAATGATGAGGCGCCGGAGCGTGTCAATGGACAACTGCCGTCGAGAGACGGTCGTGATCAGCACGATACGGATGACATCGATGAAACCGGCAGCAGTAGCAACGCACAGGAACCTCGTAAAGCCTCGGCTTTGACTGAACGCACTGCCTCGCGTACCAATCGCTATCCGCCACTGCGCCGTCACAGTAACGCCAACACCCGCCGTGCCGCCGACACCTCCGAGTGAAGGCAATCCCTCGTCCCCCGCCTCGCGCGGGGGACTTCTCGCATGACCGGTCCGCCTGTTTTCCCGAGCGACGAATAACGAAACGCTCAGGAAAGCTGGCGCTGGCCCCGATCCACACCGGGTTCGCGGTGGCCCCACCATGCCGCGCCGTTTGTGCCGGACCGATTGCTCCGGCCCAGACACACGCCTGGCAGATGCGGTTGCCAGGCGTCATACGTCATTCCCTTCTCATAGACAGGTGCCGCCGATGAAGGCCCATGACGCATGACGGTTTCACTGCTGGCCTGCCAGCTTGCAGGCTCGTTCGTCGCCACGCGAGGCGACACCTTTACAGCCCACTTCCGGTGCCACCGTCTGCACGGCTGTTCCCGCGTCACATGACGCGGGCTCCGGAATCACCTCTTATCACGCCTTCGGGCCTCACTTTGTCCAATCCTCGCGGGGATGCGCTTCCCCGCCCGGGTAGCCGTTCGCCGCACCTTTTCGGAGAACGTCATGACTGAAGCCGGCGAAACACGCGCGATCAAGGCTACCATCGTGCCGGATGAGCGCCGCATAGAAATCTTGCCGCGCTATTTCGGCAAACACATGATCCGCGCCGAAGTGGCGGTCTATACGGCCATGTCGTCACTGTGCGCAACGTACCACGGTGGATTCTGGGATTACGTCGAGCTGTCCAATGGCGCCTTCTATATGGCACCCCGCCTCAGTGATCCGCTGCCCATCACCTGCGACGGCAACGGATATGACGGCGAGATGAGCAGCGATGCGGCAGGCATTGTTGCCACGCTGTTCGCGTTGAACGCCATGGCGTGGTCGACGGAAGAAGCACGCTTCGCGGACCTGTATCACGAGCTGCTCGCCTTTGTGCCGTCTCACCCGGAAGCTCGCGAGATCTTCGCGGCGATCGACTGACGTCCTGCCTATCTCTTACACCCTGCGGAACGCACCCCGCACGGGTGCGTCTCCGCGTTGCTCAAGGAGAAAATCATGTCAAGCTGTAACTGCCTCGTCGCCCGGCCACCCGTCAGAAAGCCCAGCGACATCGAAATGCGTTGCTGGCCGGGCGTGCAAACGGAACACCATGCGCGAATTTCAGAGGCGCTCCCGCGCGCCGCGAACTGGCCCGTCGATGAAGACGGTCCGTCGCAGCAGGTTTTTCAGTGCCGTGACGGGCGCACGTTGCCGCGCTTTATGAGCCAGAGCGTCGGTCTTCCAGACGGACTCTATCTCGGACTCTTCAACGGGCGCGACGATCCACTTGGATCTCCGCTCGTCACCGGGTTTGACGGACCGCTGATCGGCCGGCTGCGTTACTGCCACATCGTCGAGGCCCGCGACCTCGAGCTGGAATTCCTCGATCCGTACGAGGGGCGGCATTTCTTCCCGGACATGGGCGTCGTCATCGGACCGGATGGCGAGGTTCCTGCCGGGAAGATCACGATGCCGATCCAGCTCATGCTCGACTCGGGGGCCATCGTCTTCGATGGCCGGTACTTCGCCGACTGGACCGTGTTCATCATCAGCTCCGTTCGTACCGCCATGGGTCGCGATCTTCGCGCGCAGCGGCGCATGTAACCCCGGCATCACGATCGCCGGTTTCACTTCCTTCCATCACTTGCACCGTATCAACGGTGCTTCCCCGCGGGGCATCGCCCCGCCACGGGAACGATGCCTCGTCTCACCTTGCGAGGTACATCATGGGATGGCTGTTTGGTCATGGACAGACGCGCGCGCAACTCATCGCTCGCCTGACACGCGACGAGGAGCATGACAGCTTCACACGTCGCTGCCTTCGTCACTGCACGAGTGGCAACGTACTCTGGACCGTCTGGGAAATCGGTCGCGCGGGCGTTGCGCCGATGCGTTTCATCGGCTGCGATCTGCTCGCATGGGACAAAACCTGTGCAGGCTGGGGATACAAGGATATGTGCGAGCAGATGGAACCGCTGTATTACTCCTGCCCGCTCGCCTATCTCGACATGGTGCCGCCCGCGGCGCCCGCATGGCGCGAGCAGGTTCGCGCCTGGCATGCGGCCCGCTCACGCTCGCTCGCGCCAGGCGATGTGCTGACGCTCAGCGGTCTGTCGATCAATGAGGCGGTGGTCGTGAGTCGACACCATCGCACGTGGATCGTCGAAAGCGGCGGCCGGCTGTTCAGGTTTCCCCCTCGCCTCTTCCGTCATATCGTCGAGCAGCGCACCGCCGACGAGTGCGGTCCGCAACGCGCGGGCTGATGCATCCATGCCGTCGGGTGACGCATCGCGCTCCCTGGCCGACATGCCGGAAGCCTCCGTTCATGAGCTTCCAGGATTGAGCGATGGCTGTTGCCTCGCCGTATCGGTCGCGCATCGCCCTATCAACAAAACCTGCCAGCAAGACCTGCAATGTTGCGTTCGGCGTGTCGGCTGTGCCCTGTCCTGACCGCGCAGCGACAGTCTATCCGCACGATCTTTCCCAACCCGCGGGACACCATGCCCGCCAGGGAGGGTCCCGCCTCACTGCGTGGAGGCATCATGATTTCGCTTTCTGGCACGCTTGACGTGCGCACCATCAAGGGCAGCAATGGCCCGTTCCGGGTCGGTGAACTCTCGACGTCCGTTGGCGAGTTCAAGGTCAAGGACAAGGTGCTCGAACAGTTCGAGCCCGGCGCGTACACCGGCACTTTTCTGATCGACAAGATCTATCCGCACAGCTACGTGTGGTACGGCAAGGTTACCGTCGAAATCCGCGCGAGGCTCGCCGACGTACAGCTCGACAACGACGAACCGTTCAGCGAAACCGGGCGCGAGCCCGCCTCGACGGAGCCGGACCCCGTCGACGAGGAGCGTACGCCGGGTACCTCAGCCGCCGCGCGTGCCGACGAAAATCCGGCGTCCGCGCAAACCGGCGCCGATTCCGGCGAGCTGTATCTGCCCGATCTGTTCGGCACCGAACTGGCCGATGCGATCGTCGCCGGCGAGCCGGTAAAGCTCGATCCAACCGTCGACCGCGGCGTGTTCCGCCAGCAGCGCGACCAGCTTCGCGCATTTGGCTACGCCTTCCAGGCCTCCAGCCAGACGTGGCTGAAGGCCTGATTCCCATCCATCGACGGTGTGCCAGGCCTCACAGCCGCGGCATACCCGTGCCCCAAAGGAGAGTCGTATGGCCCTGATCTTTCCCCGCCTCGCCAGAAATTTTGTGAAGAACGGGTACTTTCCGACCGACGCCGCCACGCTCGCGCGCATCATGCCGGCGCTCGCGCTGGCCGATCCCGATCGCCCCGTGCGGCTGCTCGATCCCTGTTGCGGCGAAGGTGCCGCGCTGCAGGAACTTAGGGCTGCGCTTGTTGCGCACTCCCCGATGCCCGATGCGGCCCGTGCGTTTGGCGTCGAATACGACCGCGAGCGTGCATGGCACGCGAAGGAAGTACTTGACACCGTGGCACACACCGACGTCCACGACATGTTCATCACGGCCCGCAGCATGGGACTGCTGTTCCTCAATCCACCGTATGGCGATGTTGTATCGGACAAGGCACAGACCGGCGAGCGTCAGCCGGATCGTCTCGAGAAGATCTTCTACCTCAAGACGGTCCCGTGGCTCGCATTCGGCGGCGTGCTGGTCCTGATCGTGCCGCACTACGTGATGGACCGAGAGTTCGCCACCATGATTGCCCGAAACTTCACAAAGGTTGAGGTGTTCCTCGCGCCCGACCAAACGTTCAAACAACTCGTGCTTTTTGGCGTCAAACGCCGGGCAGATGGAGTCGACACCGCACTGGCCGCGCGCCTGGCGCGCATCCATGAAAGCGAAATGCCGCCCGAACTGCCGGTGAGCTGGACCGCTGAGCCGTACCGCATCCCTTCGCTGGTCGGCGAATACGCCTTCATGTCGACACGGATCGATGCGCCGCAGCTCGAACACGAGCTGAAACGCTTGCAACACGCCACGCTGTGGCCACAGTTCGCCACGATGTTCGCGACGAAGGCTGTCACGCCGCGGCGTCCACTACGTGATCTTTCCGACTGGCATCTTGCGCTCGCGCTCGCAGCCGGGCAGATCACGGGCGTCGTGACCGGTGCCGACGGTACGCGCCTGCTGATCCGCGGCGACACCATCAAGCAGAAGGAGCAGGAAGTCCAGATCGAGGAAACCGACAAGGGCGAGATCCGGACCACGATCCTGATGCGGGACCGGTTCGTTCCGACGATCGCGGGCATCGACTTCACTCCCGGCCCGAACCTCGGCCGGATCGTCACGATCCGCTAGCCCGGATCACCTTCATCAACCCCGCGGGGCCACGCCCCGCAGGGACGGGTTACCGCACCTCCAGGACACCTATGTCATGAATGAGATGAGCCTCACCGGGCAGGCACTGCCTACCTTCATGGTCGGCTACAGCTTTGACCATACCCACCGCGTCGTCATCGGCATTCGCGCCGCCAGCGGCGACGCAGCTTGCGCCATCGCTCGCGCGGCATTCGACGCCGGGACATTGTGGGATGACACGCCGGACATGCCGCAGCTCTACGACGATTACGAAGAGATTGACGGGCAGGTCCTCAACTTTGATGCCACGCCAGTCGCAGCATGGCCGACCGCCGATGTCTCGGTACGCGCAGTCAAACTCCATGTCGCTGCGCATCGGCTGCTCGCGTTCGTACGGCTTGCCGACAGACGGTTGCCGCTCGCAGCAGCAATCGAAGCGTGGCATCCCGATGCCCTGGTGCCGATGACGGTCACCGCCCGGCAGGCGCGTGATCTTCGCGCGCTGCTCGGCACGCTGGATGGCTGTTGACTGGCGAGTTCATTGCCGGACATCCTTTTGCGCCCCTCGAATGGGGCGCTTTCCCGGATCGTCGCATACGGCGTTCGGGGAAAGCGTAGTTCGCAGCCCTCATTTCCGCTGATCTGCCGGCCGCAGATTCGTTGTCGTCCGTCACGCGGCACCTTTGCACCACCCGCAGCTTTCTTCCGGCGCCTTCGTCTGCGCAGCTGCAGCTTCGTTCGCGAAGCTTCGGAATTGTCCCCAACCCGCCCGGGCACCCACCCGGTGGGTGCGCCGGACATTCACACTGGAGCACCCACATGCTGTATCCCATCAAAGAATTGCAGGACATCTTCGTCGACGCCTGCGTACGTGCACCCGATGGCGAGCTCGTCTTCATCTCCGTCTTCGGACGGGATGGCGCCGTTCAGCAGCTGTATGCCTCGCTACACCTGGGCATTCAGGAAGGCGGCATCCGGCAGCTCACGCTGCTCGATCCCGATGACAACCAGCCGGTTGCGGCCGTTCCCGTCGGTGACCCTCGGCGGCTGGACAAGTACAGCGGTCGCCTGCCGAAAGACAACCTGTTCGGCAACCTCGTCCATACGTGGATTTACGACGAGTCGCTCCTTACCCCATCTAAAGCCGCCGGGTCGGCATGGCTATTGGTCGATCGCGAAACGCAGGTGCACGATGACGAGTCCCTGCAGGCCCGCGTCTGGTCACTCATCGAACAGCTCAGTCCAATACCGCTGCTACCGCATTGGCGTACACCGGTGCTCGATGCACTTGGCAGTCAGCTCGTCGCCCATCTCGGCGATGCGCCTTATGCGCCTGTCGGACGCATCCATGCTTCGCGAGTCACGCTCCCCGACGCATTCGCAAAGGCGATCTCGGAATTCGTCAGCAGCGGCACGCTCTCGCTCGACTGAAGCGCACTAGCGCATCCTGGCAGCACTCGCCGCATCCGCGGTCCTCGACTCTTACCCCAACCTGCGGGACTCATACGTCCTGCCAGGGGAACGTGTGACCCGCGTCTTATGGAGACGCATCATGGAAGATCTGCAATCCGCTGTCGTCGATAGCAGCACCACCGACGACGATCTGGTAAGCGGCGATCAAGCTCGTAACGTAATTTCCCTACCGGACTTCATTGCCAACTTCGGTGCCGGACTGCTGGAGGCTGTCCGCCAGCAGAATCCGTCGATCTATGACGGCCAGCGTCCACAACGCTGGGACGCGCTACTGGGTGCACTTTCGCGCCAGCCGTTTCCGGCGCAACGCGAGGTCATCCACGCGATCACGACGCTGCTCACGCAGCACGCGCCAGGCGGTGTCATCAATGCAGAAATGGGCACCGGAAAAACGCTGATGGGTATTGGCGTCGCGGTCCTGCTGCATCACACCGGTTATCCACGCACGCTCGTCATCGCCCCACCGCATCTCGTCTACAAATGGCGACGCGAAATCAAAACGACGGTCCCGGGTGCACGCGTCTGGATTCTCAACGGCCCGGATACGTTGCGCAAGCTGCTTCAGCTACGAGTCATGCATTCGAAGCCAGCGGTGCCGGAATTTTTCATTCTCGGTCGCGTGCGTATGCGTATGGGCTTCGACTGGAAGCCCGCGTTCGCGCGCCGCGTCGCTACGCTCGACATGGAGACCGACGCAGTCACACGCGTCTTTGCCTGTTGCCCCTCGTGCGGCGAGTTCGTCTGCGATGAAGACGGCAATCCACTGACGCCCACCCTGGCGCGGTCCGCACTCAACGAAAAGCGTCGGGCGTGCAGTTGTGGTGAGCGGCTGTGGACCCTTGCGCCCAAAGGCCAGGGCACACGAACGATGCGCGAACTGGTGAAGGGCGCGCTGCTACAGATGCCGACCGTTGGCGAGAAGACCGCCGAGCGGCTGCTCTCCCGCTTTGGCGAATCGATGCTCGCCGACATGCTGCAGGATAATCTGTATGAGTTCATCAATCTGATGGATGACACCGGCGAGCTTGTATTCTCGGACCGGCAGGCCAAGCGCATGGAGCGTGCGCTCGCCCACACCGAAATCTCGTTCGGACAGGGTGGCTATCAGGCCTCGGAGTTCATCAAGCGATACCTTCCTCAAGGCTACTTCGGTTTGCTGATTGCCGACGAAGGCCACGAATACAAGAACGAAAATTCAGCCCAGGGACAGGCCATGGGCGTACTGGCCCGCAAGGCCTCGAAAACGCTGCTGCTCACCGGCACGCTGATGGGCGGCTACGCCGACGATTTGTATCACCTGCTCTATCGCCTGAATCCGTCCATGCTGATCGAAGACGGGTTCAACTACAACAACAACGGCTCGATGGCGGCCGCAACGATGGCGTTCATGCGCGAGCATGGCGTGCTCATCGATATTCACAAGCAGGTCGATGAAGGTTCACACCGCACCGCGAAGGGCGATCGCAAGAGCGTCTCGACGGTGAAGGGCCCGGGCTTCGGCCCCAAGGGCATCATGCGGTACGTCGTGCCGTACACGGCCTTTCTGAAGCTCTCGCAGCTCGGCCAGAATGTCTTGCCGCCCTACGACGAATCGTTGCTCCCGGTCGCAATGACCGACGACATGGCGGCCGCCTATCGTGCGCTCGAGTCGACGCTGACATCGGAACTGCGCGCCGCATTACGCTGCGGCGACAAGAGCCTGCTAGGTGTGGTGCTCAATGCATTACTTGCATGGCCGGAATGCTGTTTTAGGCCCGAGCTCGTACGTCATCCGCGTACCAAGCGCATCCTCGCCAGCGTGCCTGCATTGCTGCGCGACGACCAGCCGGGTCCCAAGGAGGAAGCGTTGCTGCGACTCGTGCGCGGCGAACTGCTGAATCGCCGGCGCACGCTGGTCTACACGACCTATACCGGTACGCGCGATACGTCGGTGCGGCTGAAGAACCTCTTCGATGCAGTAGGCGTCAGGGCATCCGTGCTCCGTGCGAGTGTCCCTGCTGAAAAGCGCGAGGACTGGGTCGCGGACCAGCTCGAACGCGGCGCCGAGGTCATCATCACAAACCCGGAACTGGTCAAGACCGGGCTCGATCTGCTCGAATTCCCGACGATTGCTTTTCTTCAGTCGGGCTACAACGTCTATACGTTGCAACAGGCCGCACGCCGCAGCTGGCGTATTGGTCAGACGCTCGACGTCACAGTGCGTTTTCTCGGGTACGAGGGGACCGCGCAGATGCGGTGTCTGAAGCTGATGGGACAGAAGATCGCCGTCTCGCAGTCCACCTCCGGCGACATGCCCGATTCCGGTCTCGACATCCTCAATCAGGGCGGAGAGAGCATCGAAGTTGCGCTCGCGCGGCAACTGTTGAGTCAGGAATAACCGGGAACCTCATCTCCCACCCCATCCCTCATGGAGGAATTCATCATGATCCACTTCCTGACCGCTGATCTGCGTCCCGTCATCTCCGAAGCCCGCACACAGCAATGTCGAATCGTGTTGGTCAAGGATCACGGCGTCTACATGCTCTCGGAGAAAGGCGAAATAGAAAACGGCCGTCGCAGGATCATCGCGTGGGCTGTCGAATGCAATCCCGATACGGTGCCATTCGCCGACTGGTGGGAACGCGCCCAGGCGGAATTCGCCGGCGATGATTTCGTCGAGTATCTCGATCGCAGCGATGCGGTCTTCGACCGCGTGATCGCCGAAGGCTTCGATCTCCAAATCGAAGCCGACGCCGGTTACCTCTACATCAACGCTGTCGCCCCGCGCTCCTGAAGGTCTCCTTCCCTTTTCGCTCCCATTCAAAGCGATGCGCCTGATCCCTTCCGGGACCGGGCGCTTTTTTTGTCGGTGACTTTTCTCTCGACGCTATTCTTCAACGTAGCGCGAACGCAAAACCTGTCCTATGCTCGACAATGCAGCGCGCGCATCACTGGGGAAAGCCCGGCACGGCATCGACCGTGCCGCTGACTTCTGCCTCCCTGTGGACCCATGTTTTCGCTGCCTCCACTTCTTCCGTCGACACGGGCAACTTTCCAGTCTCTCCCACGCAGCCTTGCATGTGCGACGTTCATCTCCACCGGCGCACTCGTGGCGTTGTCCGCATGGTACCCAGGGCACTGGCAGGTGCTCCTGCTGCTCCTGCCAGCCATATGGTCCCGCGTGCGGGAACGTACCTCGGCACTCGCAATCTGGATGGGCTATTACCTCGCTGGCGCACGGGATATTCCCGTCGTCAGCATGCGCTTCTTTTCCGGCTATGGGGAGCTGACGCGACCGGAGGGGCTCGTACTCGGCTTCCTGTTTTGGATCGCGCAGGCGTGCGTGCTGGCGACACCGTGGGCCGTGCTCAAGCCGGGGCCGAACGCGGGCGCCGCACGCTACGCCTTGTGCGCCGCTGTCGCGACCGTGCTCGTGACCGTACCACCACTCGGCATCATCGGCTGGCTATCGCCGGCATACGTCGCCAGCACCCTGTTTCCTGGCTGGAAGGCGCCGGGCCTGATGCTCGGTGTGACCGCCATCGCGTGCGCGGCCTCCGTCTCACACGGACCTCCCGTCCGACATGCCGCGACGCTGCTCCTGATACTGTCCGCCGTCGCGCGCAGTGTGGCGAGCGCGCCGGAAGTATCGTCCAGTTGGGTCGCACTCGACACACGCTTGAGCCGGTTCGATCAGTCCAGCTACGCGTTGCTCTACGCCCGAACGCAACAGGTCCAGGCCATCACACAACACGCGTTCACCGCGGGCGCCACCGTCGTCGTCATGCCAGAGGAAATCGTGGGGCTGTGGCGCCCGGCGATGGACTACTGGTGGCGTGACGACATCCAGGCATTGGTCTCAGCGAAGCGAACACTGATCATCGGCATGGACCTGACCGTGTCCGGCACGCCGTTCCGATACACCGACAGTGCGATCATCGTTGGCGCCAGCCGCGGGCGCATCGACAGTCGCCAGCCGGTGCCCGTGGCGCTATGGCGTCCCGGTGCGGCCGTCAGTGCGATCCGTGGCGGCATGATGCAGTCAAACGTCATCGTCGCCGGCAAACGCGTGGCCTTCTCGATCTGCTATGAGGACCTGTTGTGGTGGCCGCACTGGCGCGTGTTGCTGCAATCGCCCGACGTGCTCATCAGCCTGGCGAACAGCTGGTTCGATTCCGACCTCGCGCTCGTACACATCCAGCGCCAGGGTATCGCCGCCATCGCCCGCCTGTCCGGTACGCCATTGCTGCGTGCGGTGAACCGGTAGCTGCTGTTACCGCGGACAGGCGTGGGATAATCGTCTGTCGTTCCGCCCCCCGCCTTCCTGATGCCGAAAGCCGACCCAAGACGAAACCGCCCCAGGTGCCCGCCAATCGGCGCGCTGATGCGCTACCGGGACTGGATGGTACGCGTGGTGGCCGAGGCAAGCGGCCAGCGCGCCGTCATCGAGTCCATCCTCGAAGACGGCCGCCCGTTAAGGAGTGTCGTGAAGTGATCGAACCTCGCAAATCCTGGCGACCAGCTTTTCTGAGCCCAACCCATGCAACTCGATATTTTTGACGACAGCCGTGATGTGATGCTGCGCAACGATGTCCTGTCAGCATTGCAGCACCACGATGCCGCAGTCGCCCGCGACGCGCTGCAGATCCTCACGCACGAATACCCGGACGATGCGGCACGCATGGCAGTCGACACGCTCGTGACTGCCCTCGAAGGACGTTGCAGCAGCCCCTTCGAAAGTCACGACGCTGCACTTGGCTCACGGGAGACGATATTGACCCGCGTCCACCCCTCGGCGAGCGACCTGATGGGCGAGCGCGGCGCCATCGCATGGCTGGCGCCCTTCTGGAACGAACTCGCGCAACGCGCCGCGGGTCTTCTGTTCCGTGCGGGTCAGCCCGATGCACATGCCGCCTCGCTCTACCTGCAAGCGGGTAACTGGAAAGCCACGGAATCCACGGTCATGCGCATCGAATCGTGGCGTCGCATTCCTGCGCCGCTGATGTGGATGGCCGAATGCCGGTACCGGATCGATGGTCTCGAAGCCGCCTGGCCGCTTCTGGCCGAACTCGCATGGCTTGCGCCCACGCGTTTCGATACCCTGTTCTCGCGTCTCAAAGACAGTTCGCTGGATACCCTGCGCAGGGCATTCGATGCGTCCTTTGACGGAAGCGGCGATGTCGTCGACCTGGCGTGGTTTCCGGCCTGGGCACTGATCCAGAAAACCGGACTGGCACCACTGCTAAAGCAGGCGCAACCCGGTCGTAACACCGAGCCCGAGCGTGCGGCAAGACGGGTGCTTCGGCTGCTCGCGCTCGAGCGCGAAGGCCGCCATCACGAGTTGATGGATCGCCGCCGCGATCTGCGTGATCTCCATGATCCGCTCTACCGGCTCTACATGAAAAACCGTTGAATGTTGAAAGCCCGCGATGTCACATAAGAACCCACATCGATGGACCTTCCCTGCCCGTTTCCGGCGTAACGCCTTCGGCTGGAAATCTGCGTTGCCGATCCAGCGCTTAAAGGAAGCCGTCGCCGAGATCCGGCAGGCGGCGCGCGCTGATGCCATCCTTGCTGCCGAAGGCGCGGTGCTGCTGCTGGAGAGAGTGTCTCCGGCACTGGAACAGGTCGACAGTTCGTCCGGAGCGATGGGCACCGCAGTCAACCGGGCCATCGATGCACTGGCTCCCCTGATTGCCGCCGCAAAAGTGGATTCCCCAATCAGACAGGCTTGGCTGGAACGTCTCTTCGAAGCACTGCAGGAAGACCAGATACCGTATATCGAGCACCTCGCCGATGCATGGGGCGAACTTTGTGCGACACCAGATATGGCCTCCGCATGGGCGAACAGGCTACTGCCAATCACGGCGCGTGTGATCGGCCCCGACGGCCAAGGTGGATATTTTGTCGGGACAACCGCGTGCATGAGTGCGCTTTACGTCGCGCAGCGGTTCGACGAACTTCTTGCGCTGGTCGACTCCGCACGCATGACATGGTGGGGGTACCGGCAATGGGGCGTAAAGGCGCTGGTAGCGCTCGGCCGGCCCGCAGACGCGCTGCGTTACGCCGAGCAGTCGCGTAATGCCCATACGCCAGAAAGTGGCATCGCCCTCACCTGCGAGACAATCCTGCTCGCCAGCGGCATGGCGGACGAAGCCTACCAGCGGTATGCGATCGCTGCTAACCGCGCGGGGACGTACCTCGCGACCTTCCGTGCGATCGTGAAGAAATATCCCGGACTGTCGCAGACTACAATCCTGCAGGACCTCATCGAAAGCGAGCCGGGTTCGGAAGGCAAATGGTTTGCTGCGGCGAAGGACGCGGGACTCTTCGATCTCGCGATGTCGCTCATCCAGACCAGCCCGACCGATCCACGCACCCTGATTCGGGCCGCACGTGAGTTCGCGCAGCGGCAACCGGTGTTCGCGATGAGCTGCGGCCTGGCTGCGCTGCGCTGGATCGACGCCGGCGCCGGGTATGAGATCACGGCGGCCGATGTGCTCGATGCTCATGCCGCGCTCACCGACGCGGCCTATGCGAACGGCACGTCCAGCGATGCGCTCAACGCCCGACTTAAGGAACAATTCGGACAGTACGCCGCTTCCTCATTTGTCAGCAAGGTGCTCGCGCCGTATATCCGGTAGCAACGCGCGGCGGAGCAACCGCCGCCTGTCAGGTAACCCCTTATGGGACCGCGCGCCTACCGCTGGCCGCCGTTGACCGCGTCCTTGAACGCCTTGCCTGCCGTGAACTTTACGGTCTTCGCCGCGGCGATGCTGATCTCCTCACCCGTCGCCGGATTGCGGCCGGTGCGCGCGGCACGCTTGCCCTGAGTGAAGGAGCCAAAGCCAACCAGTTGCACCGTGTCGCCTTTGACCACCGCGTTCGTGATCGCGCCGATCACGGCATCAATCGCCTCGCCGGTGATGGATTTGCTCGAACCGGTAGCCGACGCTACCGCATCAATCAGTTCCTGTTTATTCATTACCTCTTCCTCTTTCAGTAATCAAGACTGGCCGACAGCTTCCCCGTCGGGTACGTGGACGGCAGCCGTCGAAAGCCAGCCCAGCTACCGTATCGCGAAGGCGGTACGCGCGCAAGCCTTTCCGCAACAGCCTTTCCGCGCACCGCGCGACACAGATACGGTCAGGAGATGCGGGTTGCCACCGACAAGCCTTCGCGTAGTCCGCGTCATTGAAGCGACAAACGAGAAACATGCGAGACCGGCAATACGCAATCCCCTCGCAGCCTCGGCTCGGTCCGCGTCCCTGCATCACTCAGGCTGAGTGGCTCCGAGAGGATCGCTCGATATTGAAAATCAGCAAACGACCGCCATATTGGATGTCCCATCCGCTCCCGCCTATCAGACGGCACGTCACATGGATTACCGAGTTAGCTACGAGCACAGCCTGCAAAGCGATCCCGACCGACTCATTGTCCAGGTCCCGTCGCAACTTGTAGAAGGGATTCCGCCGAACATACCGCGTGCGCTGCTGCCCGAATACATCACGGATCTCATACTACAGCGCTCACCGGGAATCGGACGCATTCGCAATCTCCGGGTTCTGTGAAACAAGACACATCCGTATCCGGCGCGTATGCGGCAAGAGAAACCTTACATGAGCACCTGCTGACTCAGACGTTCGGAAGCAAACTGATGCGCCATAGCAGGCCACCATGGCGGCAACAAATTTCAGCGGTAACTCGCATTGCGCAACCGGCTTCGGAGGAATTCTCACGCGAAACTCGAACGAGCCACCCACGAAAGCATGCAACGTAGGGGCCGCAGTGTGCGAGCGCAGCGCCTTCAAACACGAGGGCCCGTAACATGCGCTCTTCTTCGGCGTCAGGCGTGGTCGGACAGGCGCCGTCACGCATTGACGACTCGTCCATCGGCACGCGAGTTCCGCTGCGAGTCATTGGCCTTGCGCCCGCGCCGCCCGGCGCGAACGCCGGCTCGCGGCTTGCCCCGGGGATGCCGTGTCACCCTCTGGATCCTCAGCAGGCGACTCCCCTTCCGAGGTCGACTCAGACGGATTCGATACGTCATTGGCCGAACCCTCCTGCTCGCCCCCGCCCTCGCTCTGTGATGAGCCGCCGGAAACTTCGCCTTCGCGCGGCTGGCGCGGCCGATAAACCACCTGTTCGATGCGCACGAGGTTCAGCGAGATGGACTCCGCGTCGATATGCGCGCCAGCGTCCGCCTCGTTGTCGCGATTGATCCAGGGGCTGACGTAGAAGTCGCCGCGGACGACGACACTCGCCCCGGTCCTGATATGCTGAAGCACGCGCTCGGTGAGGAGTTCGTTCCAGATAGTCACGTCGACTGGGAACGTCCGTCCGTCGCGCTGCTCCAGCGTGCCGTCCTCGAGCCGTCGGTAACTGGCGGACATCACGCGCAGTTCGACAATGCGGCGCGTGCCGCTGGCGGTGTTGACCTGTTTCATCGTCGGCGATGCCAGCACGTTACCGACGAGTTCTGCATAGATTCCCATTCCCGACTCCGTTCATCAAGGATTGCCCCTGTCTATCGCACGCGCTGTCCACTCCTGCTTCTTTTATTCGGGTGCCCTGCGTCAGCTCGGTGTCCGCCAATCAGACGCGGACGAAACTCCGCACCGGTCTTACGTCTCATCGCTGCGCCGAATTTTCACCGTGCCGTGCTCCAGGTACATCGCGAGCTGACTCGCCGCATACCGGAATACCGACTCGAGTGCATTGAGCTCCTTGGCACGAATCTGGCACTGCTGCAGATACGTCCGTAGCGGCGCGGGAATGCGATTGAAACAGCCCTTAACGTACGGCCAGGCAACCGCATGTGGCTCACCGCGGATGAACCAGTCGAGACGATGGCGTGTCGCGCCGCTCGCCAGTGCGATCCGTACGCAGCGCAGCGACACGTCGAGCCCGGTGGTCGCGCTCTCCAGCGCCAGCGTCTGCATTTCGGTCATAGTCTCCTCGAGCCAGTGCTCGTACGAACGCAGTAGCACGCGTATCCCGGCATCGCCCGCGATCCGTGATACAGGTAGCGCCATTGCTGGCGCAAGGCTGCCGGCTCCCTTACCCTTAAAGGCCTTTGAACGTCGATCCAGATCCGAAGGTCGGTCAGTCATTGCCGCAGTCCTCGCATCATTGCACTAACGCGCCTGATGCAGCTTTCGCGACCGCATCGTCCCCGGACAGCGGCACACTGTCGAGCAGCCGCAGTTCCGCCTCTGACAGGCGGCTCGCGCGCCGCCGGCTGTGACGTGGCTCACGCCCGCCGGCAAAGACGTCCCTGGGCAAGACACCGAGCAGCGAGCGCGCCGCTTCAACGCGTTCGCGTGCGGCAGCATCCGCATTCGGCAGGAAGTCGACGCGCGAAAGCGGCAGCAGTTCGGCGCGCGTGAGCACGCGCTGGCAGTGCACCGCGAAATGGAACACGGACAGGCACCGGTGCTTGGCCGAGCCGATGCGCCGGAAGCCCTCGGTCGACGACATCAGGTCGCGCAACACCGACGAACGCACGAGGCGCACCAGATAATCGAGCTCGACGAGCAGCATTACGATCATGTAACCGTATGGCGAGCCAAATTCGAGCGAGACGTGTGCAGGTTCGCGCGATTGCAGCACTGAATACTCGAGGCCTTTTTTGTGCGCGGCGTCTAGCAACTGGCGGGCATGTTGCTGCTCGAGTTCGTTCGCGCGCCGAATACCGCCGATGCGATCCGCGATCTCGATGAGCTTCCAGTCCGCGTACGGATTGTCGTTGCCCGACAGCGCCCATAGCGCGCGCAGGGACGCGGCCACTCGGCGGCCGCCTGCCATTGGATGGCCCTGCTCGCCTGGCGCGATCGATCGACCAAGAAAGAGCCGCATCGCATCCCGAGTATGCAACCGCATGCGGTCCACGCCCTGGCTGCCGAGCTGGCCGATTCGGCTGATGGCCTGCGCCTCATGCGGGCGTACTAGCGGATCGCTGCCCTGTCGCAACGCGTGCGCCTCGCGCATGTGATTCAGCGCTTCCTCGCGTTCGAGAAGCAACTGATAACGCCCGAACAGCGGATCAGCAGGATCAGGATCGCCCTCGGCAATGACGCGCCCTAGAATCACACGCTCTGCTTCAACGTCGTAGCCATCGGGAAACGGCGACGACGCAGAGCATGCAAAGGCGTCAACAGATGGGTCGATAGCGCTGGGCGATGGCTCCATGTCAGGCTCCTCAAAGATAGACTTTCAGTGACAACTAACGGCGTGCTCGTCGTGTTACCTTGGGTAACACGCGCGTAATTGGCGGGCGACAGGCCGGGTTGCCGTTACCCCGGGTAACAGCGGCGCGCAATGGCAATCACGAGCTGACGTGGGGCGCGCCCAGCGGGCGTGACGGATTCGGTCACGCATGGGTGGCTGCCTGACTGGCCAACTCGCTCGACGATCGACGAGTCGGCCGATGCGCCGTCCGTGTGCGAAGTGCGTCGCGGATCGCCGCAAGATGCTTGCAGGCGGTCTCGCGCGTTGACGCCGGCAAGTCGCTGGCTTCGTGGGAGCTTGGCGAAGCCGCGTTTGCGCCCTCGCGCTGCGTTGCCCGCTCCCGCGCCGCGCGTTCGAGATGCGCCCTGGTGGCGATAAAGTCTCCCGCGAGATAGCGGCGCACAAGACCTGCGATGTACGCGACGGGCAGCTGCACCGGCTGGTGCCGGTGACCTGCCGCCATTTCGTCCAGCAGCGTCTGCCGATCCGCAGCAGGAATCCGTGCGAGGTGGGAGGCGATCAGTGCGCGGTCATTCTCGGCCACCATCGCTGGCCAGACGAGGGCACCGATGTCATCTGTGGCGCACAGTTGCGAGAACGGACAATCGATCCCCACTACAACCGGATTCGGCCGCTCGCCTGGCGAGATCGCTGGGCCGCCAGTCGTTGTAGTCCAGTATGTAATCCTTCCGTATACGCGCGCGTCTGCAACGCACGTTTCCCGCCATCGGTAATGGATCAAACCCGCCGACCGCGGGGGCACCACAGGCACGTTGACATTCAGTCGGACACTTCTGGTTGGCGACTTTGGGTGTTCCATCGTCCGCGCATATAGCTGCGGCGCATGAACTGCAATGCCGCCCGGACAGCTGTTACCCGGGGTAACAGCCGGCGGTATCGCTGCGGCACGCTCGCCTCCTTCGCGCAGACTCTGCGCGAGCATGCGCTTGCGCGTCGCGAGCCGCTCGCACATCTCACCGCGCGACACAAGGCGTTCAAGCTGGCGCTTCAGTTCGCCCGCATTGAGCTGGGTGAACACACGCCGGCCGGTGCACTGGCGCGTGAGCTCGCGAATCAGCCCTTGGCGCACGAGCCGCGCTCTCGCGTTCTCGAGCTGGCGCCGGTTCAGGCCGAGCGTGCGCTGCCATTCTCCGGCCGTGAGCGTGAACCAAGTACATTGCCGATCGGCCTCGCGGCGCTGCAGCTGCACCATGCGTGAGAGCAGCAATGCCGCGTTCACGTTACCGACCAGGTCAACAAAAATGCGCCGGTACGCGACAGTCGGCCCAAGCAAGGCGTCGCCCGCGAACTGATCCGCCCGCATCGCTTCGATCGACGATGGAAGCTGCGCGACCATTGGGCAAGTGAAATGAACTGCATTCGAGATTGCTTCCACCTCCAGCCGGTAGTGCATACGCGCGGGTTGGCCACCGCGCCATTCTGTCAGCAGTTTCATGCTCCGCAGGCGTCGCCGCGCATTTTCCTGCTCCTCACGCGACAGTCCCGTCTCCAGCAGCCAGTGTTCGCGCGTCTTGTGGACCCATCCGCCGTTTGCGTCCACATCACGTCCGCGGCGTGTCCAGTACACGAGTTGCGAGAGCAGGAGCGCCTGCTTGGGATGTCCGGTGATGCGGGCAAGCCGTGTTCCAAAAGCAATGGGGCGGTGCGGTCTCAGCATTGCCCACATCGCTTCGAACTCAGTGATATAGGGATGGCATCCGGGCATCATGATTCAAGCTCCTTCAGCTGTTCGAGGTGGTCCGGATAGCTCGGATGTACGGGCGGCCAGACGATATGGGCCGTTCGCTCCTCCGCCTTGCGCTGGAGTAGCGCGACGACGGCCGGCCATAGGACGCGGAACTCGTCCGCCTCGCGCGTCTTTTGCCGCCTATGCGCAATCAGCCCTTTCGACCGGAGTAGCCGCCGCGCGGCGCGCTGCTGCGGCTCGGTGAGCGCAAGTCTTCGTTCGAAGTCTTCGGGCGCGACCCGAAGCCAGGCATGTTGGCATCCTGTCTCGCTTTCAAGCGTCGACAGTTCGGTGAGCATTGCGGCCGCAGCGAGGTCGCCGCAGATCTCGACGAAACAGCGGTCGATCGTGATCGGAACATCGAGCATTGAGAGAACCATTTCGGCCTCAGCAGGCGGCAATCCAGGCGAATCGTCCCAGGTCTTGCCGGGTAGCAGATTGCCTTCCGGATCAAGTCGCATGTCGTACATACTGAAGCTCCTGCTGGGAAGAAGATGGGCGGCACGCGCCCGTATCCGCGTTCAGTGCCGCGAAAAGCGTGGCGAGCGACCATTGACCATCACATCGCTCATGCAGCGCCAGGTACCGCTCGCGCAAATCGACGATGTCGTTGAGTGCGCACCACGCATCAAACAGTGTGTCCAATTCGGACGGCGAGAGTGCACGCGGTTTCGTCGGAGCCGCGACATTCAGTTCCAACCTCAAGTGCGTGATTGTTGCGCGCGTGGCCGTGCGGAAGAACGCGCGGATCATCGGGATGCTCGCTTGCCTTTCGACAAACGCGCGCAACAGATCCTGATCGCGCCACTGCCGCTCGATCAGTTCACAGCGACGCTGCAACGCGCCGGCATCCACGAAGATGCGTAATGCACCGGCACCCAGTAGATCGCGCGTAAGCGCTGACGACCTGGCATCACCGAGCACTCGCCGGATTGCATCTGGTAATCGGTCTATCCGTCGGGTATCGATCGTGCCTGTTTCACATGAAACTTGCCGATTCCCAATGCCTATGACAGCTGGCCGCTTTGTCATGCAAGCGAAGGCAATCAATTCGAGCAGCACGAAACGTTCGAGCGCCTCACTCTCGAGACGCAGAAAGGCTGTTTCCATTACGGCCCCCCTCGCTGAAGCCGCTCATCTGCACTGGGTTCCGGCCAGCATTCCGGCACAAACCGTTCAGGATGGGCCGCGCGGAACGCGCGCGCGGCGAGAACGACCTCGGTCCACCACTGACCGATCGGATGATCCGGATTGAGCATGACGTCGAACATCACGTCCATGCGATCAGCGAGTAACGGCTCGCCAACGCTCGCGTCACACGTGCGGTTCCACGTCTCGTCATCGCGAGCCATCTGCGCAAATAGACTATCGGTGGGCACGCGCGTGAGGCCCGTTGCGGTGTTCTGCCGCGCTAGGCAGACCAGCCACCACCAGCCGAGATAGCGGGTTAGTGCAGTTTCATCACCCTGCGCATCAGCGTCGGGTGAAAAGCGCAGTCCGCCCGGTGGCGGCGGCTCGATCATGAAGCCATACGGCAGTCCGGGTGCATCACGTACGCACCCGTTGAGACCACAGCGCCGCGCGAATGCGAGCACTGTCTCCCGGAATATCTCACTCTGCTGTGCCGACGGCGCAGCTTGCGGACCCCGCGCCGCGTCCCTTTCATCAGCGACCAGTATGGACCCGTCGTCCGCAGCCAATTGCAGACCATCCGCCGCTGCACCGGATTCGCAAGTCCATTTCTCGATAGCAGTCGGCCTTGACACAGTCCCGCTGACGGCCTGCACCACGCGAGCTTCCTCGCCAGCGCCCTGTTTCGATGACGCCGATGGGCCCCGTGTTTCCAATGTGTTATTCGCTTCTGGAGAAGATGCGTCTGATGAAGCTTCACCCCGCTCGACTTGTATGCCACCTACCTCGCGCAACTCGTCGGCTGCGACATCAGCCATGTGTTCTAGCAGATGGCACATCCGGTCGAGCGCGGCGCGCGGGACCCCAAGCTCGCTTGCTAGGCGAAGTCGCAGTCCGTCCACCAACTGCGCTGCGTCTAACGCGACGCTTTTCTCCGGCGCGTGCTGCGCAAGGCCGACATCGTCAAGACCGCAGCGTGCAGCAATGCCATTCAGTTGCGGGTTGATTACCCGCTCCTGCATCCAGTGGTCGTCAAAACCAAGGCGTCGCCCGAGGCGCAGCAGTATGCCGATGCCGGGCTGAATCACATCGACGAGTGCACGGCGGCTCAAATACACTGTTGCTGGTCCGAGCGCCGACAGCCGATCTACCGCGAACTGGAACAGCGCAAGCAGCACGTGACTCACGGGTGCCCCCTCTTTTTCGAGCAGCCGCGAGAACTCGCGCAGCGACAGCACTTCGCCCCGCTCGCCTTCGAGATCCTTCTTGAGCGCGAGATAACCATTGGCTTTGTCCCAGAAACAGAGATCCGCCCGCTGGTCGTTCTCTCGCAGGTGGGCGGCCAGCAGCTTCGCCTCGCCGGGATACGGCACGTAGAAGAAGTCGTAGTAAAGAAAGCGATCGTCGCGCGTTTCGTCATAAAGAGCTGTCGCCGCGGTCACGCGCGTATTGCCACCCTTCGCTACCACGTACGTCTGTGCGCCCGGACGGCGGGTCACCGTCACGATCTGCTCGATGCCGTTGGTGCGGATCGACTCCTTGAGCTCCGCGATGCGCTCATGCGACGCGCGACGCGGATTGCGTTCATAAGCCATCACGTCAGTGATCTTGAGCCGGATAAGCGACGTCAGCTGCGGATCGGGCGTGCGCACACCGGGCGACAGCACGTCCAAGCGCTGAGCGGCGAGATTCTCGCGTGCTGCACCGACCGGCTCTCCAGACACACTCATGCGACTGCTCCCTGTCCGCTTCTCACAGTCTCCATGCGGTCAACCGCGGGCATCGGAGACCCCGCATACACGTTCGCGAGCGACGGGAACAGTTCCCAGGCGAGGCGATGCATGACGTTCCAGGCCGAATTGTCGAACTGGCGGCGGCGATCGAAGGCGTGGACGGGAACGCGCGCCGTCGCAGCTGCCGCATACGCGGCGGCAGACGGAATGACCGTTCTGAGTACCCTTACTTTGGGATGGCCGGTAAACCGCTCTCGCAATACAGCTGCGAGTGCCCTTGCACTGGTGGTGCGTTCGTGTGCATTGATCAGTGTCAGCAGGTCGCCCGAACGGAATGATTCGCCGAAGTCGGCAAGCCGGTTCAGTTCGTCGAGCATGGCAATCGTGCCCGTGGCGAATTCGCCAGCACTCAGCGCATCGGGCTTGACGGGTGACACCATCACGTCGGCCGCCATCGCCGCGGACTTCTGCAGTTCGCCGACCGCTCCTTGCGTGTCGATCAGCACAACGTCATAAGGCTCGATGAATGGACTGCGCATCGCCCGGCGAAGGATCATTAAGCGATCCTCACGGCGATTGAGCCATGCCTGCAGCGCAGCATCCGGCGTATCGGAATAGATCAGGTCGAGATTCGAGAAGATTGTGCGACTGACGCAGTCGGCCGAAGGATTGCCGCCTGAGGTCACGACGGCAGTCAGACCTTGCGATGAACGGTAATGGATGGGAAAGAACTTACTTAGACTTGGCTGGACATCTGCATCGATCGCGAGAACCTTCAGGCCGAAGGCTGCGAGCAAGCCGCCAAGGTTCGCGGCGACGGTCGTCTTACCGACGCCGCCTTTGGTGGAGACGAAGGAGATAACAACCGGCACGGTGGGATATCCAGTACAGCGTCATCGCTTGAGCGGCATTGAATGAATGAAACGGAAGTGGCGCAATTACTTCGGATCGAGAGACGGCCCATGTGGACCACGGTCGGCAACTTCAGTCGCGTCTCCTACGCCCTCGCCCTCGCCCTCGCCAGAGTGCATTAGTTGGGAAGCGATCCACTTTTCATACTCGTCGACGGGGAATAGACGACGACGTCCCACACGGATCGACGGTGGCATCGGCAGCCCGAGCGTCAATCGATTGCGTGCTGTGGCCGGCGCGATATGCAGTTCGCGCGCAATCTCTTCCAGCGTGTAGAACCGCCTGCTCGCCACTTTTCCTCCACGAGACTTTGAAGCATCACTCGTCCAACAACAGCCGCTTTGGTCCAGGCACGTCCAAGCTTGCCCATTACTCGAACGTACCTATAATCAAGGTACGAAATCAACTCTAGGAAGGCGAGACAGACATGTCAAGCACCGCGGATCACGGGGACTATCATCGGCGCGTTGCACAAGTACGCGAGCACCTCGACCTGTCCCAGGAAAAGATGTCCCGGCAGCTCGGGATGTCGTTGCGCGCCTATGCGAATTATGAGCGTGGCGAGCGTGCGGTACCTGTCGAACTGCTGCGCGCGCTGTACGAGCAGTTTTCGGTGGACCCCGTGTGGCTGCTGACAGGAGGCGGCCACATGATTCTCGATCGCGACGTGCGGTACCGGCTTGACCAGAAAACCCTAGACAGTGTGATGAACGCGGTCGGGCGGATCGAGCAACGCCTTCCGGTGCCCCTCGATGCAAAGAAAAAAGCGCGACTCATTGGCCTGCTTTACGAGCAGTGCCAATTGCTCGGCGAAAGTGCAGAGCAGATCCTCAAGGACTCACGCATCGGTCGTCTGACATGCTGATTGCGCTTATGTCAACGACGAGAACAATTTCGCAATCATGTCCGCCGATCATCGTCGAACTTTACTCTTCCGACGTAAGGTTTATGACGCACGCGTGAAAACGCCTGCGATGTCTACATCGGCCGTGGAGATAGTAATGGGACGCCGGGAAGAAATCAGTACGGAACTGGATCAGCTCGCCAACGAGATAGAGAAGGACGCCCTGCGTGCGCGTGACGAGCATGCGCCAAAAATCGTATCGGTACTTGATATGCATCTGCTTGTTGAGATCGTCATTCCACGGCACGCGTCTACCAGGCTGCAAATCCGTGTCTCGACGAACCCGGTCACCGATGGCGGCCCATCGTAGCGGCGCGCATTCTTCATGCGCCAGCCGGCACACTTATGTGTGGAAAGCCTGCTGCGCCTTCGTCGATCCTATTCGCTGGACGCAGCGTCAGTAGGTGTTCGTACCTCGATTTTCGCAATCGAAGACGAAACGGTTTCGCCCGATTAGCGTGGCTGGTGATCACAACGCCTGCGGCTGTCCTCACCTCGCAGCACAACGCGCCGTAACGCCTGGCGATCGCGTGTCCGTTCAATACTCTTCAAGGCTTCCGGCGTGATGTTGCGTGATGTCGCGTGACGCTTTCAGTTGTGCGGCCGCGCGCATTGATTCCCTTGCGTGTCTGGTGCGTATTATCCGCAAGCCCTACCTCGCAATTCAATGCATTGCCGTTAAATCCGTCGGCAGGAATCGCAAACCATGGCACGGCGCGATTGCCGAAAATGCAACCGCACGAATATTTTCGCAACGCCCGATTTGCCCCCCACTTCTTTCGTAAGATCAAAGCTCGGTTGCGTTATCGCTCATCCACGTGCCATGCGATTCGCGTGCGCTGCCGACGAGGTATTCGTCTTCGTTGTGAGGTGATCCATGCGAGGTAATTCATGAATAGTCGCCCCGTAATTCACGACCAGGATCTGATCCGCTCCGCGTTCCCCGAATGGGATAAGCTTCACCTCGCCATGACATCGCCTGACGTCATCAACGTCGTCGCCGATATCGTGTTCGACTGGGTGAGCATCATCATCGCCATGCTTGTCCTGCATCGTTTGGGATGCTGGTCGGCGCCCGCGGTCGTTGCCTGGGTCGGCAACCGGCAGCGTGCGCTCGGCAACCTGCTGCATGACGCCGCACACCGTAATCTCGCACACGATGGCCGGCTCAACGACGTGCTCGCGCGCCTTTTCATCGCACCGGCGCTCTTCAACAGTCTTGCGCTCTATCGCGAACTCCACGCCCACCATCATGCGTGGCTCGGCGATCCAAGGCGCGACCCTGACTATATCGCCGTTCGCCCAAGCGACCGCGATGGCTGGTGGCAGCCGTTTCTCAAAGTGCTGCTTACGCCAGCGGCCTGGTTAGGTTCGACGTTCGGGCACCTCCATCTGTCCAGGCTTGGCTGGATGCAGCGATTTTGCATCGTCGGATGGTGGACCGCCGCACTGGGCGCAGTGACGCTTGCATGGAACATTCATACGGCAGCACTTTTCTTCTGCACTTGGATGCTGGCGAAGGCTACTTTCTTTCACGCGATCACGACGTTTCGTGAGCTGTGTGACCACTTTGGTCTGGAACCAGGCGGAATCTTCAGTTACACGCGTGATGTCTCGACCCGCAGTATCTGGCGCCCGGTGATTCACCCTCGCAACAACGGCTACCACCTGACGCATCACCTGATGCCATCGATTCCCTATCACCGTCTACCTGGAGCGCAACGCAGGCTTTTGGCCATGCCCGTCTTCGCCGGGGCGGCGAAAGTCTGTCATGCGTATTTTCGAGGCCCTGATGCGGTCGTGCGTGAGTGGGAAGTACATGGAGACGAAAATGGTGCAACGTAATCTTGGTGCGACTCAGGTGGCCGCACTGCTCGTCTCGGCAAGCTATGGTGTTGCGTTTCTACTCGGCTCGGGCGAGATGGCGGTTCATGCCGGCATGGCGGGTAGCCTGTATCCGATCGTGACGGCTCTTGGCATGCTGGCGCTCGCGCTCGCCGCGCCGACGCTCTGGCGCGGACGCCAACTCATTTGGGACGTGTTTGGCGAGCGTTACGGCCCCGTCGTACGCAAGCTGGTGGCGCTGCTATCACTTGTGTGGATGGCCGGCGTACTGGCCGCGCAGATTCATGGCGGTATAGCTGTGCTCGTCGCGGCGGGACTCTCGCCAACGCATGCACTGGCGCTGATCGCCGCAGCGCTGCTGGCCATGTCGTCCATTGAGCTCGGCGCGGCATCGATGTTTTTCGCGTGCTGCCTGGTGGCGACGAATCTCGCCCTTGTGCATGCGCTGATCCATTGCGACGGCCTCACCGTGTACCTGCATGCTTGGCCGGCTTTCCTCCGGGAAATCCGTGCTGCGCCGCGCGCCGGGACACTGGTGACCATCGCTGCAGTCGGCTTTCTGGTGATTACCGGATCCGACTATCAACAGTTCGCCATCGCTGCGCGCAGGGCGTGCGATGCCTGGCTAGGCTGCGTGCTCGCGGGCCTATTCCTTATGGTGACGGGGTTTCTTCCGGCCGCGACGATTGTCGCTGCGCTTCACGCCGGCAACCTCTCCGGGCTGACGGATACCGCGAGTGCGGTCCCGTGGATCATGCTGCAGATCAATGGGCCCATGGGAATGGTTTGCGTCGTCGCCATCCTGCTTGCCGCGCTGGGTTCGGGAACTGCCATCACGCGAGCAATGTCATCGGCGCTTGAGGGCCTGCAACCAGGGAATGATCAACACGGCTTCGCGTGGCGTGTGCTGATCACCGCCACTGGATGCGCAATCGCGACGGATGGTCAGGCAATCGTATCGACCATCGTTTCATTGAACACCGTCTATGTTGCGGCCGTAGGGTTGCTGTTCCTTATCGACGAAGCCGGACGAGGGATCGCACCACGATGCGCATCATGGATGCTGGTGTCCGGAGCCGCGGCCTCCCTGTTCGTTTCAGCGATGAACTGGACAGGTACCGGCGATCTACCCGGCTGGCTTCCGCTGCCAGCCGGGCTGCTCGCGTCCGCCTGCGTGCTGGCTGCATGGCAGTTCGCCCCGTTTCTCGGCCGCATCCGGTCGTAAGTTAGTAGGTTACGCCTGCCGGTACCGAGCAGACTAGCTCCGGCAGGTGCATGCAATAGTGCGCTGCTCACCGCTGACACCCTCAAACCAGGTCCAGGTCCGCATAGTTTCGCCAGTTGGGGGCCGCGTGACGGTCAGCTCACGGACAGCGTATCGCGAGCTTACCAATCACTTCGGTTCCAAATGGTTCTGCCGCGAGACAATTCATCGCCGGCGTCCACCGGTAATCGGTAATCGACCGGTGAAAGGGTGAATGGAATTGAGCCGAACGACAGGACGCTGACAACGAAAAAGTCCAGCACAAAATCGAGCATGGTGTACGTGTGGCTGTGTAGGTCGCGCGACACCTGCCGGGCAATCCCACCGACAGCAACCCCAAGTCCCAGCGACATTTGCCGCACAATACTACTGAGACTCGTGGCACGGCCAACATTACTGTCAGTGATGTCTGCGTACATCAACGCATGAGAACCGTACCCGATCCGAATCTGCCAAGCGCGAAGGACGTAAGCGCGCGCAGGAGCAGGCTCCCGACTTCAGAAGCGCACGTGATGAGACTCGACTGAAAACCATCATGCCACGCCCGACCTGCAGACCAAGCGGCAGGAGCAATGGCACCGCGGCAATCCGATGCGAAACATCGATCCGCTCAATACGCTCGCAAAAAAACGGGGAATACCAAGAAAATTCAGATCGAGTAAGGGCTGTACGGTGCGGTGCATGTGGAGAAACGCGCGGACCAACAAGAGCGATGAGAAGGGGCCCGGGTCGTAGCAGCGAACTGCGGCGGTCAACTGGTCGGCTCCCTCTGCTGGGTCGGCTGGGCTAGGCTTCGTCGTGCGGCGTCCATCACCAGTGCGCTGATCTTCGCGAGCGACTCGGGTTCCTCTTCCCAGTGATGCCAGTACAGATCGACCATCACGTCGCAATCGGGGGCAAGCGCAAGCAGTCTGCCGCCACTGATAAGCGGCGCTGCTTGCATCGCGGGTACGAGGCCATACCCGACACCGTCGACAATCGCATTGAGCAACACAGTCGGTGATGGCAAATAATGCTTGACGTACCTGCCGACTGTCGCACCGACGAAGTACGACCTGAGAAATGTGTCGTGCAGCCTGTCCTTCCGGTCAAACAGGACGGCTGGTACCTTGAGCGCGGCGGGCAAGACCAAGCCGCCAGCGAAATATTGGTGAGCGAATCCGGGCGAAGCGACGCACTGATAGCGCATCTGTCCGAGCGGCTCGGCCAAAAAGCGATCACCGACAGGCTCCGCCTGCGTCGAAAGAAAGCCTTTGACGTCGCCGCGCGCGAGCGCATCGAGCGTGTGATCCTGGTCGTCCACCAGAATCTCAAGCTCCACATGGTGCCGCACCAACTCGCGCGTAAGCGGTTCGAACCAGGTTGCAAGGGAATCCGCGTTGATCGCAAGTGCTAGTGCAGTCGTCGCGGCTCTTCCGGGCTCGATATCTCGCAGCAGGTCGTCCTCACGAAGGCGGATGGACATGAAATGACGATAGACCTTTTCCCCTGCCTGCGTCGGCATCAGCGTCCGGTCGCGGATCAGGAGCAATGCGCCCGTCGACCGTTCAAGCCGCTTGACTCGGCGTGTCGCTGCAGCAGAAGATATGTTCAGTGCAGCGGCCGCCTGCGAGAAACTGCGATACTCAACCACCGTTGCGAACGTCGCCAGTTCGCTCATGTTCAACGTTGCGCGCACTTTCCTTCACTCCTCGGAGTATTCGAAAATACAAGCCACATCAATTTCACGCGACATTCGACGAGTTAGACGTTGAGTCACGACATGCGCACGCGACCGCATGTCGGCATGCGGCGTCTGACTCCCCCAAACGTTCATACCAGGCTCGGGAACATCTCCGGTGATATCGCCTGCCGAATTGGCGTCGGCTAACCCAAAAATCTTCCGCGGGTGCTTCCTGCCCGGGGCGATCTCGCTTGACATGAATCTCGACCGAACTCGCACCAGGCCCGTGCAGTTGGTGTCAATCATCGTCCACCAGGCATTGATGCCCGCGCGCTGCACAAGCTCCAAACCGACCGCGAGGCCCGCATTGTTGACAAGTACGCCGATGTCCGAAAACTCCCGAGGAAGAGAAGTCGCAACGTTTCAAACGGCATCAGTGTCGCGCACATCGAGGCTGTCGGAAGCAAAGCATCGCAGAGTTCATCAGCAAGAGCGAGCAGACGGTCCTTTCTCCGTGCCGCTGCAACGACTTTATGGTCCGCCACATCGAACGGACACCGAATCGCGCTGGCGATCGAAACCGGTCAATGCTGTAGAGTTTCATGTCGACCGGAGTTGTCTGATGTTGGCGCAGAGCAGCGACGCAGCGCGCAATAGTGACGGAAAGCGTCAGGCCGTTATGTGCAAGGCTAAAGGCATAGGCGATCTTTCCCGCCTCACCGAGTAGTCCGATGGCAGGTATGCCGTCGGGCCGCGAGGAACGCACACCCATCCACGGAGATGCGCTCTCGCCGCTCATGTTGGGAAGATATTCGCCTTTCATTCTTGGCAACCTGGAAAGATTGCGTTTCACGCGGCATATTGATCAATCGAATAGGTGCCCCATGCGTGTCCGTTTTGCGTCGAGATAGCGCGCGTTATGCTGCTGTGTGGCCGTCGAGACACCGACTCTTTCATCAACACTGACGCCAGCATTGGTCAGCGCCTCTACTTTCATGGGATTGTTTGTCATAAGCTTTACGCTGCGGATTCCCAGGAACCTCAGGGCGTCGACAGCGATATCGTACGTCCTGGCGTCCACCTCAAATCCAAGCCGAATGTTCGCGTCTACCGTGTCGGCCCCCTTGTCCTGAAGTGCGTATGCGCGAATCTTGTTCAACAGACCTACCCCACGACCCTCGTGTCCCTTGACATATACAAGTACACCCTCGCGGCTGTCCGCCAATGCATGCATGGCGATCCCCAATTGGTCGCCGCAATCACATCGAAGGGAACCTAATGCGTCGCCTGTCAGACACTCCGAATGGATCCGAACCAGTACCCTTTCCTTATCTCGAACGTCACCTCGGACCAACGCCAGGCACTCAAGCGAGGCAGACTCCGGTACGGAGCGTTCGAAAGCGAACGCTTTGAAGCACCCAAAGGCAGTCGGAAGGTCGCACTTGGCGACAAAGCGCGTGAAATGGGTTTTGGTAAGCATAGTGTTATCCCAAAAGCCGGCACCCGGAAGCGCTCCAGCGGCTTTTGCCCGTGCTTGAGCTGCCCTGAGCGTTGACCCCGCGACCCAAGGCCGCGGGGTCAGTGCCACGTGGCAAATCAGAGAGCTTCTACCGCTTGTTTCGCCGGCTTGCGCAGCCCCGCTTGCTCCAGTAGAGGCATCACGCGCTCGTTCCAGAACGGCAATTCGGTATTGTAGTCGACCATGGAAATCAGTGTGCCGTCGACACCCGTCTTCGAGAGATCGACTAGCTTGTCCGTCACCTGCTCTGGCGTGCCTACCAATGGGTAGCCGCCCCAGCCAGCGATAAATCGAGCTTTGAACTTCTCGTACATCTCGGGACTGTGGTTCATGCTCTGGACCTGAAGTACGCGGCAGATGTTCTCGCAGGCTTCCCAGTCACCCTTCTCGTGAACGTAGTAATCGTAGAACTCCTTCGCCTCTTTCTCGGTCTCGCGTACGACCACCGGGCACGACGTGAAGGTTCCGATTTCGCGGTTGTATTTTTCCGCCGCGAGCTTTTTCGTTTCGCTCACCCAGGCCTTGCCTTTTTCCATGTCTTCCATGAAGCCGAAGCTGATGTCGCAGTACTTAGCTACGAAGTCACGACCCTTCGGCGACGATCCCGCGCAAATCAGCACCGGGCGCGGGCTTTGGTACGGCTTCGGGTTACTGACACCATCATTGATGGTAAAAAACTCGCCCTTATAGTCGAAGTTGTTCTCGGTCCACAGCTTTTCCACGACCTCGATCCACTCGGTGGCATATTCGTAGCGGGTATCGTGCTCAAGCATCTTTTGGCCGAACATCTCCATCTCCGGCGTGAACCAGCCGCAGACGATGTTGATGCCATAGCGCCCCTTCGAAATGCGATCGATCGTGGTCGCCATCTTTGCGGCTACGATCGGATGCAGGGTCGGCACGTGAGTAGTCGAGAATAGGTAGATCTTCTTCGTTGCAGCGGCCAACGCCGCTGCCCACGTGAATGTGTCCATGTTCTCCCCGTTGAAGTCCGACGGTCCGCCGAAACCACGCCAACGCGCAATCGGGACCATGCATTCCATACCGGACTGCTCCAGCATGTTGGCGATCTGCAGGTTCTTTTCGAACGTCGGCTGAAAATCCGTTTCCAGGGTCGTGATAGCACAAGCGTGCGAACAGTTGGCGCCAAAAATACCCAGCTTCAGCTTGTTCTCGCTGAACATCGGATTGCCGGCTTCGCGGAATGCGTCGAGATTGTTCATGTCATCCTCCAAATTGATTTTCAAGATAGGTCAATAAAACGATGGGTTTTTTCATTTCGGTAACTTTAGGATTGCTCTGTATAAGCTACTAAAGATGTGGGCGGTGGCCTGCAGTTGATCACCTTTTTCAGGCATTTTCTTCTGCCTATGATTCCTTGTCCCACACTCTCGTCTGAACTGACATCACAAACATGCTGGCTCAGAAAGGGCCTCCATACTGAGGCGATATTGGACAAGGTCCGCGATTGTTCCGACCTTCAGTCCGTGCTTTTCTGCGAAACGCTCAAGGTCACGCAAGCGAGCCATCGTCCCGTCGTCGTTCATGACTTCACAAATGACAGCTGCCGGGGTCAGGCCGGCTAGACCTGCGAGGTCGCATCCGGCTTCGGTATGGCCGCGGCGGACAAGGACTCCGCCGTCTCTCGCAATGAGCGGGAAGACGTGCCCGGGCCGGACAAGATCATCGGGCCGGGCGAGGCTTGAAGTTGCGACGCGAATCGTCAACGCGCGATCTGCTGCTGAGATGCCCGTCGTTACTCCCACCGCGGCGTCGACCGACACAGTGAACGCGGTGCCGAATTCGTCTTCGTTCCGCGCTACCATCGGATGCAGACCAAGCTTCTTACAACGGTGCGCCGTAAGCGTCAGGCAGATCAGACCTCGACCATGAGTCGCCATAAAGTTTATCGCGTCCGGAGTAATCAATTCTGCGGCGATCACGAGGTCACCTTCATTTTCGCGATCTTCGTCGTCTGCGAGAACCACCATTCGTCCGTTACGAAGCTCTGCGATGATTTCGTCAGTGCTGGCAATCATTTTCAAATCGATCCTGGGTCTTTTCAAATCGTCTGCGCGATTCACATGTCACTGCGATATCGCTTCTAGTGCCCAACGATTTCGATTGCGGGCTCTTGATGGTGGAAGCGCTTGATAAGCGCGTTTCCCATAAGAACCTGAAGGTATCCAAGGATGTTCCCGATGATGAGCGATGCGGTTACAGCAATCAAAGCGTTGTCTAAGCGTAGCGTCGACATCGTCTCGATGCTGAATTTCCCTGGCGTCTGAACGAGATATGCGAACGTCGAGGCGAAACCGTAGAAGCTGGAGGGAACCGCGTCGAGTGCATTCACCCTCGACATCAATATGACGAACGGCGTCGCAAGTGCAACCCAGAGGGCCGCGGAGATGGGGACGGGTAGTGGGATGAGCCCGTGCACAACGAGGAGTGCAACAGCCCACGCCGTGACCACGCCGAACGTATTGCAACTGATGCTCTTTCGCAAAGCCAAAGCGCCGCCACCACAGTGATGCAAACTTGCCCAGCCGATGAAGGCAGCCCACACCAAAAGACCGGGGTACTGCAGAAATGCCCAGACGGCTACTGATGAGATAACACTTCCAGCTAGTGCGTACGCTACGATCGGTTGCATCATTGTCTCCTATATATTAGTACTACGTACTTGATAGAGGGATTTTTTCCCTTCTGATTGTTGTTTTTCCTCTGTCGGGAGAGACAGGCTCCGCCGTTGAGCTAGCCTACCCGGTTGGTTATCGCTTCGCGTCAGCTTTGTTTTTGACCGATATGAGCAAGTGCGTCTATGAGATACGAGCGGAAAAGATCGGCGTTTTCACACATCGGAAAGTGTCCCAGCGCATCCATCACGACCAATTTGGCGCCACGAATGACCTCGGCAAGTTTGCGTCCGTGCTCGGGCGAGGCTGAGTAATCGTAGGTGCCGCAAAGCAAAGCGACCGGAGTTCGCGAGCAGTCGATTAGCGGACCAACCACTGCGCCATCGAATTCTTCACTGTAGAAGGCGAGATCGCCGGTGTAGATTCCTGGCGCACCTTGCGAATAGATCCATGCGGCCTGCCGTCTTTCGCGCTCGGGGCTGAACGGGCTCATCAAGCCGCGAACATAGCTTGCGTTATGCAAAGAGCCATGAACACCGACGTGGTGTTGGAAAGCGTTACGCCGTCCAGTCGAGCGGAAAGGAGGCTCAACTGCGACGATTCCTTTGACGAGATCGGGTCGCTTCGCCGCCAAGACCATTGCCATCGCGGCGCCCATTGACCCCCCAACCACATAGGCGGGAGCTTTGATGACTTGCTCGATAATCGCTACACACCACGAGAGATACAGGTCGGTGGTAAGTTTGTAAGGATCGCCCGTCCATTCCGTGGGCGGTAAGGAACGGCCATGAAACGGCATATCGACGGCCCACATCGCATAGCTGCGGGCAAGCTCGACGTCGGAGAGCTGCCCGAGGTATTGCCGCGCGTCGGCGCCGGCTGTATGAAGGAACAGGACGGGTGCTCCTTCGCCTGAACGCTCGACGAATACGTTGTGCGTGATGCCATTGATTGAAACGGGATAGTAGCGACCAATCACCGTGGTAATGTCGCGCTCGACGGATGCCGAGCGCATGGGCGGGACAGCCACAATCAATTCGAATACTCGTTCCAACAACGGTCGGCACCGTGCGACCACAACGGGCTCACCTTTCACCTCGAAGGAAGGATTTGCAAGCTCGAGCGCCGTGAATGAGTGATACGTGGGCGGTGGCGGTGTCCCGATCACCTTGGCCCACTCTGTTTGCGCAGCCTCAATTCGGACGTCTGCATTCGCTGGACCTTCAATGAGTTCGACCGCACCGTCGTTGACTGAGAATCGGATAGCTTGTCCAGCGATAGCTAGCTCAACGACTGCCGAAAGTCCGGCGGCCAAGCGCGGAATTTCCTGGTCAGCGAGCGCAGTCTTCAAGCGGTCACCGAGTTGCGCAAAAACATCCATTTTCTTTCGCCTGTCTAAGCGGTTACAGCGGAATTTGACCTGGGCAGGCGCGTCCCATCGGATCTCCGGAGTGCGCCATGCGTTTCACCGTGCTCAGTCCAGATTCATCTCATTGAAGGTTTCTTTGGCAATGCGGAAGCTGTCGACGGCGGCCGGTACGCCGCAATAAATAGCCACTTGCAGAAATACTTCTGAGATCTCCTGTTTCGTGACCCCATTATGGATCGCGCCGCGCACATGGAGCTTCAGTTCGTGCGGTCGATTCAGCGCGGAAATCATCGCCAGATTCAACAGGCTGCGGCTGCGACGATCGAGGCCGGGGCGATTCCAGATCTCATCCCAGCAATACTCGGTGACCAACTCCTGCATCGGCCAGTTGAAATCGTCGGCGCCTTGCACCGATTTTTCCACGTACTCACTTCCCAGCACTTCCTTACGCGTTTTAAGACCGCGCTCGAACTTCTCCGACACTTCATGTTTGTTATGCATTGCACCACTCCTAGTCATTGAGCAAACGGGACATCCCGTACTAGTTCTTGCGTTGGCGGGGCTTTCTGGATGCCTCAACCATGGACACGATAATGTCCGCTATCAGACAATCTGTCAATAAGGCAATCTGATGGCTATAGGTGGGACTATCCCTAATGTCCATCGAATTTGCTCGGTCGCTGTGGCGGGCGAGCAGAAAGCGCTCGACCAGTTCCATAGCGTAGGTGGTTGAGGAAAGGCAATGCAGATGACTATCGAATGCGCTCGAGGTGAATGATCGAAGGCAACGGTGGCAACACGCTCCAAGCGGCAGCTTGTAGATTGCGATTGTGCAGGTGGTCAGCAATGTCCTCGGACACGTAGCCGAGAAATGCCTCGGCATCAGGCCGTTCGGTCGTACTGAGGCGAACAACCTGTACATTCCCGCGCAGCGAAGACGGAACTACCCGGTCGCCGGCAAAGCCGCTGATGGCGGCACTGAAGACGAGCGTCGGCCGGCGATTCGGCGCATACCGCATCGGGCTACTGCTTATGCCGTCGACTGGCAGCACCGCTCGAGCCTGGCGCATGCCGTGCGTTCGCCGGTCGATTTGCCACGAATCGGCTCCTTGAGCTTATAGACCACGCCGGTGCAGTGTTTCCTCCGAGACGGCGTTGGCACACAGTGCATGCGGTTACGGACCTTCCAGTCAGCGCAAGTCATACATGTGGCCTTCCAGACGCGGCCGCAGGATACAGCTCGGCATAGCCAGCGAATGCGTCGGCTCGCAGCTCGTCAGCAAACCGTTTGATGCTGCCGGGAATGTTCGCGAAGTCGGTCGGCGGTATAGAGAGTCCAAAGCGCTAGCGGTCCCGCGGAGCTATCGGGCCGATCGTCGCACACATAGACCGTGGACCCACAGGCGTTGTGTCTTCGTTTGACCGTTATCGGGCGCAGGACTGGCCGCTGCATGTGGTCGCAGGAACTTTGCCGCCGGCCAGGGCGGTGCGGTGCGTGGTACTACCAGTGCTTGATCCCACTTTGTCGCGATGGTGCTTTGGGCACGCTTTCAGCTAGCTTCAGGTGTTCGATCACGAGCACGTGCGTTGTAGCCACGCTTGCCCCGCCCGATCACGTCTGTCCCGCTGTGCAGGCGGACCGAGCTCAGAAGAGAGAGTGATGCGCGCGACCGCAGAGTTGTGCCGCCGCCCGACGGGGATATGCTTTGAAAAATAGGCAGGCACAAGGAAGCCCACGTTCGCATGTGACCGTAGCTACAGGGCTGGAAGTCTCACCGCTGCGCTTCCGCGCTACGTTGTCGGTGAGTCCGTCTTTCCAACGTGTGTACTGACACTATTTTGATGCGGAGATCGCGATCATCTCCAGAGCGACTCCGCTGGCGATGTTGATGTGCCGTTCGCACGCGCGACCCGCGCGTTCCCCGTCTCCTGCCTTGATTGCGTCAACGATCTCTTGAATCTCGGAAACACTTTCCTTGAGACGACCAGGCTTGGTCATCGACGTTCCTCGCAGCGCATTAATCCGATTGTGCAGCGCGGTGAGAGTCTGAGTCACGAAGGGGTTGCCACCGCCTTCGAGGAGGACCGCGTAAAACTTGGTCTTCGCTTCTAGCAATGCCTTCCTGTCTGCACGCTTCGCCGCAGCCTTGAAATCTTTGAACGCATTCTCGAGCGCAACGACCTGCTCCGCGCTGCCGATCTCCGCAAAGCGACGACCGGCATAACCCTCGAGTAGGCCTCGGAACGCATAGAGGTTGCGCGTCTCTTCGAGCGTCATCGTGCTGACAACGGGACCACGATGAGGGACGGTTGTAATCAGCCCCTCTGCCTCGAGCTGGCGAAGCGCTTCGCGAATCGACGTGCGCCCAACGCCGGTCATTTCACAGAGCTCTCGTTCGACCAATCGCTGTCCCGGGGCAAACTGACCGCTGGAGATTGCTTCACGCAATTTCTCCTCAACGAGCAAACGTATCGTTGCGGCTTGACGAGGTATCTGCAAATTAACGGTAGACATGATCACTCAGTTCTTTGGCGGCAAAAAATCACTACACGATAACGTACAGATTCGGACTTACCAGATCGATGTTCCGCCGTCTACGGTAAGCACTGACCCTGTTGCAAACGACGCTCTGTCTGACGCCAGCCACAGGATGGCTTCGGCTATCTCTTCGGGCCGCCCCATTCTGTTCATGGGCGATCGAGCGTCCAACTCTGCACGCAGCTTAGCTACATTATCGCTTTCTGCAAACGAACGATCAAACCACGGGGACGCGATGGAGCCAGGGGCCACGCAGTTGACGCGAATGTTCTGATGAGCGTAATCAAGGGCCATTGCACGCGTCAGCGATGCGATCGCACCCTTTGAGGTCACGTACGCGGCACGGCTCTTAATTGCGACCAAGGCGGTATAGGAACCAGTATTAACGATCGCCCCGCCGCCTGACCGTTTCATGAGCGGAATCGCGTACTTGGAACACAGGAAGGCCCCACGAACATTTACGTTCATGATCCCGTCCCAGTCTTCGACCGATAGATCCTCAATGGTCCCGGGCACGCCATATCCGGCATTGTTCGCCAAAATGTCGAGTCGTGTAAATTGCCTGTCGACGAACGCGAACAGTTCGCGGATTTTATCAGGCTGCCCGACATCGGTCTCGAACCCCACCGCGCCTGCGCCGATCTCATTCGCAACTGTTTCGGCCGCCTCCCGGTTCTTGTCGACGACCACGACTGTCGCGCCCTCACGCGCGAAGAGTTGTGCGGTCGCACGACCAATGCCGCTCCCGCCTCCGGTTATAACCGCAATTTTTCCTTCCAGTCCCATAGCGTCTCCGACAGTCAGTTCGATGCAGATGCTCAAGTAAGCGTCCTGCCAAGTTTCGCACCGATCGACGGTCCGATGGCGAATTATCTGCTGGACAGATTCACCTATTGACAGATTGTCTGTCAATCTGAATGATACACCACAACCCTTGCTGCGAGGAAAGACTGAATTCAGGTCGTCCGCGGCGCGCTCCAATGATCGCTGAGTGCGCCGCACAGCTAGTGCAAACGCGAACCTAATGCTCTGATCGACACCATCGGATTTTTCGATGAACCGATACGAATTCCATATTTTTAACCTATCGATGACGTTTCTATACTGAAGTCACAAACCCGGCCGACGGGCGAAGCCTGCCCCCACCTTCGCGACGATCACGGGTCAAACGTGGTGTGTAGGCCACCGGTGACAGCTGCCTTTCCTGTCAACCCAGCCAATCCAAACTGAATCGGAGACGAAAATGACTCAGCAACTTTCGCATGCGGCGAACGCTACCATCGCTCGGCAAGAACTTGAATCCGCGCAGATGCAGCAGGAGCTATGTCAGGCTTTCAAGCTCGCCATGCGACGTCTGACTTCGACGATCGCTATCATTTCGACTGAGCAAGACGGGCAACCGTTCGGGATGGTTGCGACCGCCGTGAGCTCGCTTTGCGTCGATCCGCCCGCCCTACTGATTTGCGTCAATCGCAACGCAAGTATCTCCCGCCCGCTCATTCAGCGCGGCGAATTTGTTGTGAACCTGCTGCGCGATGAACATCGGGATCTCGTCGGACTCTTCAGCGGGAAGTTGAAGGGTGCCGAGCGCTTCCAGCACGGCCATTGGGATCACAACGAGGGCATGCCAGTCCTCGCGGACGCGCAAGCGGCCATCGTTTGCGAGGTCGATAGCCAAATCCATTACGGAGGACACGACGTCATCGTCGGCCGTGTAACTCGCGTCCGCGTCGAAGAGGCGATCGCGCCGCTGCTTTACCAAGACGGCAAGCTCGCGATTTCGCGATTCTTGGACCAGCAAGCGGCCTGAATGCTCCGACTAGGCCGGTTTAATCGCTATCACGTACGGCGATAACTGAACAACGGAGCGAGCGTGGACCAGGAACGAGAAACTGCGCGGGCATCACTGAGATCGTTGGTGGAAAAGTGGCTTTCGCCAACAGATTCGGAGCCAGTTCGCGTGACTCGCTTTAGCCGGACACCATCGGGACACCGACGTTTCGTTTGCGTCGAGGCGCTCCGATCCGTTGGATCGATAGAGCTTGCGTTCTTCCGGCACGACGATGGCGCCTGGCACATTTTCCCTCCATCACACAGCGGCATCACAATGCGGACGTACTAGGCCAACTCGTAGACGTGCCATCAAACTAGCTGGACGGATCCTCGCTTCAATTTGTCGCGCTCGCGTCTACGCGGATGTGACCAGCTGACCTGGAACCGTCCGTGCCCCAAAATGTACATGGCCTGAACACAAGCAGGCCCTTTGATTGAGAACTGATATGACGCTCCACGGAAGTTGTTTGTGCAAAGCGGTGACATATGAAGCTGATGCGATTGACGGCTCGATTTGGGATTGCCTCTGCCAGACTTGCCGAAAAGCTCATGCTGCCGACCATAACACGGCTGCTCGCGTGAAACGGGAGCACTTCCGGGTGACAAGCGGTGCGGAGGCATTAAGCGCATTCGAATCAACGCCCGGCAAACTCAGGCATTTCTGTTCGAAGTGCGGTAGCCACATCTACGCCGAGCGCCCCGAGCTTCCATTCGTCGTACTTCGCGCCGCGACGCTCGACGACGATCCCGGCATCAAGCCCGAGATGCGTGTCTGGTGTTCCCACGCGGCGCCGTGGACCCAAACTGCGCCCGACATTCCGACCTACCCCGAGGGCGCTCCCAGCTAAACGCTTAGGGATGAGAAAAGCGATTTGCATCGAAACCGGCTGCAGATCACTCCTGCAGCCACACGCGCCCTCTTCCTTCTAGGTGCTACTGCCTCGCCGTACGACTTTTTGTAGTTTATCCGCGAAGCCGCCCAGTTCTGCGGCCACGACTCCAACAGGTTTTTGACTCATGCAATCCGACAGCGAAGCAACGTTACACGTATTCCAAGCCTATGATCGAGAACAAATTTGCAGCGTTCCCGAGGATACAATCGACGATTTGGCGCATAAGCTTACGGTCGCGCATGCCGTCTTCCAGCGCCGCGAAAAGTGGACGAGCACCCATCAACGAGCGAAAGTCCTATATAAGCTCGCTGAGCTGGTGCAACAGCACCAGCAGGAGCTAACCAGTCTGATCGCGAGAGAAGGCGGAAAGCCGTGGGCCGACGCGTTGGGCGAAGCGATCCGAGCGGTTGACGGCATCCGTTCCGCCGCCGAAGAGCTTCGCTCCTTCGCCGGTCGCGAAATTCCGATGGGTCTTACCGTCGCATGTGAGAATCGCTGGGCGTTCACGACGCGTGAGCCGATCGGACCTGTCGCAGCGATCTCAGCGTTCAATCATCCTTTAAACTTGATCGTGCATCAGGTGGTGCCAGCTATTGCAGTCGGCTGCCCCGTCATCGTAAAGCCCGCGGCTACGACGCCCCTGTCCTGCCTACGCTTGATAGAACTTGCCCATCAAGCCGGCGTGCCGCCGGAATGGGTTCAAACCTTGATTACGAGCGACAACGAGCTTGCTCAAAAGCTCGCTACCGATCCTCGAATCGCTTACCTCTCGTTCATCGGTTCCGCGAAGGTTGGCTGGGACCTTAAGAGCAAACTTCCTCCCGGCACACGTTGTACGTTGGAACACGGCGGAGCCGCGCCGGCCATTATCGACTCTTCTGCCGATTTGGACCAGATCATAGAGCCTCTCGCTAAAGGCGCGTACTACCATGCCGGCCAAGTATGCGTGTCGACCCAGCGAATCTTCGTGCATGATCGGATTTTCGATGAGTTCCTCGAGCGCTTTGGCACTCGTGTCGCAACGTTGCGTGTGGGCGATCCGCTAGTCAAAGAAACTGAAGTAGGCCCGCTCATCCTTCCGCGCGAGGTCGATCGCGTTGAACAGTGGGTCAACGGCGCAATTGCATCCGGCGCACGCGTCGTTGTGGGAGGCAAGCGACTAGGAAATACCACCTATGCACCGACTGTTGTGGTCGAGCCGTCCGAAGACAGTTACCTGACGAGTCGTGAGATATTCGGCCCGGTCTCCTGCATCTATCGGTATAGCAACGTCAATGACGCACTGGCTCGCGCCAATAGTTTGCCTTTCGCGTTCCAAGCGTCGGTCTTTGCACAGGATATCGATGTGGCGATGCACGTGGCGCAGCGGATCGAAGCATCCGCTGTCCTAGTTAACGACCACACGGCCTTCCGCGTTGACTGGATGCCTTTTGCCGGTCGCCGCCAATCCGGATACGGAGTGGGTGGCATCAAAGAGAGCATGCTCGATATGACCGAAGAGAAAATGATTGTTCTCCGGCGGCGTGACCTCAAGATCGCTTAGTTTAAGCGCCCGGAAGACGTTCGTTTCGCAATCGTGTCAATTTGGACGGCAGCACATGAACCTGAAACCCGCATCGACGGAAATCGACATCCACGAACTCCTCGCCGGCCGTTGGAGCCCTCGGGCCTTCTCAGACCGGCCTATATCGGGTGAGCAGCTCGGTTCAATTCTCGAAGCCGCCCGTTGGGCACCTTCGTCTTTCAATATGCAACCTTGGCGCTTCCTGGTGTTCGACCGGTCCCAGGATCCCGGGTCCTTCCAAGAAGCATTCGCCACTCTTGTGCCATTTAATCAGATGTGGAATGAGCGTGTTCCCGTGCTGGTGTGCGTCGCCACAGATACGATCGACGCCAAAGGGAAACTGAATCGCACCGCATCTTATGACGCAGGTGCTGCAGCGATGGCGCTGATGCTACAAGCGCATGCACTGGGCCTTGCTGCTCACGCGATGGCTGGCTTTGATATTGACGCATTTCGCCAGAAGTTCAGCGTGCCGAACGACATAGAAATTCTCACCATAATCGCGATCGGCCATCACGGCGACCCGGCCGCGTTGGATGACAAGATGCGGAAAAGTGAAGCAGCGCCCCGTTCGCGACGTCCGCTGAAGGACCTAGCTTTCAACGGCAAATACGGTCGTGGGTTCTGGACCTAAGTAGAAAGATTGAAACGCTAAGGCCTCAGCGCGTTGTTCCAAGCGTTCGGGCCGCCATCGTCCGCGAACTTGTTTCGGTATGGTGCCCTTGATGCGAAGCCACCCCTCGACGGTCGGCTTGCAAGCCGGCCCGCAAGTAGTAAACCATTTTTCATTGTCACATGAGGCATTCCTTACCGCTGTCATGAGCTTGGCCGGCGAGTACGGCTCGTTCGTCGAGCAGCATTTGTCGATGATCCATAGACTGCAAGAAATATCCGACGTCTGCGCTGCATAATACACAACAAACGTGCTCATTCGTTTTCAAGCTTGGAAAGCGCGGCGCAAAAAATGACGATCGCAGCACACAACTTGGTAACGTATGCGCAGGCGGTCGTCCTGGTTAAAGGTGCCAATGACATCCCCGAGCCCCCGGTTCACAGCCGCTCGCGGCCTTTTCCCGACGCAGAATACAACTCCAAGAAGTTGAGGCACGATAGTTTACTGTAGCTGCCTATATAGCACACCCGTCAAAATGAACGGCTTATTCGACCGCTTGGGGCTGTTCGGAAGAATCAGTAACGATCAGGCTTTGCAGTAGCGATCGTACTTGGTGCGGCACGTCAACCGATTGACCTGTGGACCTGTTGACATAGACGTGCACAAAATGGCCTGCGGCTGAAGGAGCGGCATCCTGCCCGCTGAAGATTGCGAGTTCATAACGGACGCTCGAACGGCCGATCCGGTCCACGCGTACTCCAACCTGCAATACATCGGGGAACGCAACCGGGTTGAAGTATGAACACGCGCTGTCGACGACATAGCCCACCACGTCGCCTCGATGAATGTCGAGCACACCTTGATGAATCAGGTGTTGGTTGACTGCAGTATCGAAGTAGCTGTAGTAAGTGACGTTGTTGACATGGCCATAGATATCGTTGTCCATCCACCTCGTAGACATTTCTACGAAGTAGGGAAAGTCGCTTCTTGTCAGATTTGGCGTCATTCATGCACCTCTATTAGAAGGCTTCCTGATACAGAGCAAGCGCGTCCTCGTATTCGACGTCGCGCGGATTATTGATCAGCAACCTCTTGACATTCATCGCGTCGGTCGCCAGCATCGGCAGTGAGCTTGCGGAAATCCCGGCCTCGCGAAGCGTCTGGGCATATGGCATCTCACGTACTAACGTCGCAATCGCGTCCACAAACGCTTCTGATGCTGCGGCCTCAGGCAAGGGGCCAAGTTCGGGAAGCATGACCCTGCCTAGCTCCGCGTAAAGCGGAGCCGCTACGCGCTCATTGAAGCGCATCACCGGTACAAGCATCAGCGAGTTGGTCAGCCCATGGGGAAGCCCGTAATGTCCCCCAAGCGGGTAGGCCAACGCGTGGACAGCCGCGACCGGCGCGTTCGCGAATGCGATGCCTGCCAGCAACGAGCCAAGTAGCATCTGCTCACGTGCTTGTGCGTCCGCCCCGTCCGATACCGCGCGCCGGATGTTGGGATACAGTAGGGTCAAGGCCCTCAACGCGAACATATCGGAAAGCAGATTCTTCTTATGACGACTCGTGTATGCCTCGATGGCATGCACCATTGCGTCAATGCCTGTCATTGCTGTTACGGCGGGGGGCAAGCCGAGCGTGAGCAGCCCATCGAGGACCGCAACGTCCGGATAAAGTAGCGAGGAAACGACGCCTTTCTTCTCGTGGGTCGGCGTTGTGACGATTGAGATTGGCGTCGCCTCCGATCCGGTACCGGCAGTGGTCGGAACTTGAATGAGAGGCAGTCGCGGTCCCTTCGCAAGCCCAATCCCATAAATCTCGGCAAGCGGTTGCTTCGTCTTCGCCAAAAGAGCCACGAGCTTCGCGGTGTCCATTGAGCTTCCGCCGCCGATCCCGACGACGGCATCGATTTTATGTTGGATGGCAAATTCGACGGCTGCAAGCACAACTTCTTCCGGTGGATCCGCCTGGACATCGGCGTAGACAATCGCTTCTTGACCAGCCTTAGCAAACGCAACAATAACTGGTTCGAGTAGGCCGGTCGCCTGCATGCCCTTGTCCGTCACCATCAGCACGCGAGAGCCGCCAACAGCTGCGACGATCTCGTGCAAACGCTGCGCGCTACCCTGCTCGCAGACAATTCTGGGCGTCGTTTCAAAGGAAAGGGACATTCTTATCGATCTCTATGTTTGGTAGGAAGTGGCTGTGGTGCTTTCGCTTACCTGCTGTGACGTTTAGGCCATCAGCCGCGAACGCGTCTTCCCAACGCGTCAATTTTCGAGGTTTCGGGCTGCCAGGTAGCACTAGGTTTGTTCAATCAACAAGGTAATGCCGTTGGCTCTTAGCCGTACATTGCGCCGCCGTCAACATCGACGATTGCGCCGCTGATATACGAGGCTCGAGCAGAGGCTAGAAAAACGACCAGGCTTGCGATCTCTTCGGGCTTTGCTACACGTCCAAATGGCATGTCTGCGAGCATTTCCTGCCATCTCGATGCATCGCCCAATCGCTCGGCGGCGCGTGACTGGTAGAGCTTCACCAGTCGATCTGTCTCGGTCGGGCCTGGATTGACGCCGACGATGCGGACTCCGTGGCGGGCGGCATGCGCGCCAGCGGCCTTCGTAAAAGTCATTAGGGCGGAGTTCGCGCTCGACCCGCAGATGTAGTCATAGCGTGGCGCAGCGCCGGCAATCCCAATGACATTGACAATGACGCCGGTACCCCGCTCAATCATTGCAGGAAGCGCCTCGCGGGTGGTGTTGATGTAGCCGTGCACCTTGAGATCCCACGCCTGGCGCCAAGCCGAATCGGATACGTCCTCAAGCCCACCGCCCGGAATCGCGCCGGCGTTGTTAACGATGATGTCCGCCAAGCGCAGGCGGTCTCGTATGTCCGACACGGCGTCTGGCTGACCAAGGTCTAGGCAAATAGCCTCCACCTTGCGACCGACCTGCGCCTCGAGACGTGCCGATGCGCCTTCGACGCTCTCCTTTTGGCTTCCGAGAATCGTGACGTTGCATCCTTCGGCAGCAAACATCTCACAGCAGGCGTACCCGATACCACGGGACCCACCTGTGACCAGCACAGATTTGCCTTGGAGTTCAAGATTCATATTGGCGCCTAGAAGTTCGAGGTCTGGTCGATCTCGGTGAAGAAGTCGCGCACGGCGCGATTGAAAGCGTCCGGCTCTTCAAGGTTCACGGGGTGGCTGGTTCGAGGAACCACCCAGAGTCGTGAATCAGGGATTGATTTCTTCATGAAAATCGCGGGACCCAGACAGGGCTCATCATCGTCGCCCGTGACGATCAGCGCCGGAACGTCCAGAGTTTTCAGCTTGGCTTCCAGTTCGTAGATCGTTGAGCGACGCATTTGGTAACCGCGGGTCGTCAGTGCTGAGCCTAGTGGAGAGTGCTCAGCAAACTGTTTGTTGAATTCTTCGAAGCCGCGTGGGTCTTTCTCTTTGTATCGACGTCTGATTGGACTGTTCGCATAATGCACAATCCCTTCCTGCATACCAAGCGAAAGCAGTCGATCAGCCAGTTCCCCGCTGTCGCGCAAGAAGCGTTCGCGTCCTTGCGGATCTGATCCGTGCCCAGCCCCGATGATCACCAAAGAACGCGCCATCTCCGGATAGGCGATTCCGAAGTTCACCGTCGCGTATCCACCCATGGACAGGCCGACAATGTGAGCCTTCTTGACATTACAGTACCGCATAACGTTCGCGATGTCCTCGACCGCGTGCGCCTCACTGTATTGTTCCGGATCTTCAGGCACATCCGACGGGGGGTAACCCCGCGCATTGAACGTGATGCATTGATAACGACGCGACAGGAACCGAACTTGGTTTTCCCAGTTCCGGTAATCCCCGGCGAACTCATGAACGAATACAATTGGAGTGCCCTGTCCGGTCTTCTCGAAATAGAGCTTCACACCCCCTGAGTTTGCGAATCCCATGACTCCCCCTTAAGCCTTCTTTTGTTGGTTTGTACGGCTCGTGTAGATGTCAGCGCCCTTGCTTTCTTTGACGAACAGCAGACACACGACAAAGCATACAGCGGCGAGACTTACCGGATACCAAAGACCGGCGTAGATATCACCCGACGCCGCGGAGATTGCGAAGGACGCTGCAGGCAAAAAGCCACCGAACCAGCCAATGCCGACGTGATACGGCAGCGACATTGCCGTGTATCGAATACGCGAAGGGAACAGTTCAACAAGCATTGCTGCAATCGGGCCGTACGTCATCGTGCCAAAGAGCATGAGAAGGACAATCAGCAGGATCGCCATCGGTTTGTTGATGCGCGCCGGATCCGCCGGGCCGGTTTCATACCCCGCATCATGTAAGGCTTTGGCGATATCTGCGTCGAAGGTCTTCGAGAGCACCGCTGCATTCGATGCTTTCCCATCGAAACTGGTGATCACCCGCTCACCGATTCTGATCTGCGCGAGTTCCCCTTTCGGCGACGGCTCATCGGTGTAGTTCAAACCCGCCTTCGTAATTGCGCTCCGTGCAATATCACAAGAGCTCACAAACTTCGAAGTTCCGGCCGGGTTGAACTGAAAGCTGCACTCGCCCGGATCTGCTCGGACAGTAATCGGCGCCTTCTGGTGCGCAGCTTCGAGCGCCGGGTTCGCGAAATGCGTCAGCCCTTTAAACAGCGGAAAGAAGAAGATTGCTGCCAGCAAACATCCCGACAGAAACACCGGTTTGCGGCCGATCCGGTCCGAGAGCTTGCCGAAGATGACGTAAAACGGCGTCGTGATGATTGTCGCGACGATGATCAGCAGGTTCGCCGTTCCCCCATCAACCTTCAGCGTTTGGGTCAGAAAGAACATGCTGTAGAACTGGCCCGCATACCAAACGACAGCTTGGCCCATCACCATTCCAAAGAGCCCCAGCAACACGAGCTTCAGATTGCGCCATTGACCAAACGCTTCGGAAATCGGTGACTTGGACGTCGTCCCCTCGCGCTTCATGCGCTCGAACTCGGGCGATTCGTGCAGCTTGACCCGGATCCAAAGCGAGATCGTGAGCAGGATCAACGAGACCAAGAACGGCACTCGCCAGCCCCATGCCATGAAACTCGTTTCGCCCAGCATGTACCGGGTAGGAAGAATCATCGCCAGCGAAAGTAACAACCCGAGCGCCGCGGTGGCCTGGATCCAGGCGGTCTTCGCTCCGCGGGTCTCATTACTGCTGTGCTCAGCGACATAGACCACTGCGCCGCCGTATTCACCGCCAAGTGCGAGCCCTTGCAGCATTCGCATGGCAACGAAGAGAATCGGCGCAGCAAGACCAATTGAAGCATATCCCGGCAGTAGTCCGATCACGAACGTCGCCAACCCCATCAACGAGATGGTGACCAAGAACGTGTACTTGCGCCCCACCATGTCACCGATGCGGCCAAAGACGAGTGCCCCAAACGGTCGCACGGCAAAGCCGGCCGCGAAGCTAAGCAACGTGAAAATGAAGGCGGCGGTTGGGTTCACCCCAGAGAAGATGCTGTGCGAGATTTGCACAGCCAGTGAACCGGCGAGGAAAAAGTCGTACCATTCGAACATCGTTCCCAGGGAGGAAGCGAAGATCACCCGCTTATGCACGCCCGCATCGGGCGAAGGATAGGCCGCGGCAAGGTTTTCTGTACTTGCATTCATAAGGTTTGTCTCCATCCGGCGTCTGGACGCTTTCCATGTCTGGCAGGGTCTGGCGTTCTATGAGGCAGTTTAAGTTTTGGCGCGATACAATTAAAATATGGAATACGTATAGGCCAATCGCAATTCCGTATTCCTCTAGCACGCATTGGCTAATCGCCTGGCAGGAGACACAAGGTGGACTTCAAGCAACTGAAGTATTTCGCGCGAATTGCTGAACTTGGCAACATGACCCGCGCGTCGGAAGCCCTCCGGATCGCACAGCCAGCGCTGAGTCAGCAGATCGCGAATCTTGAGGGAGAACTGGACACGCGCCTTTTCGACCGAACCGCCCACGGGGTCAGACTAACCGGTGCTGGCGAAGTCCTTTATCGACATGCGAAGTCACTACTGAAGCAGTTCGAAGACGTCCGAGTGGCCGTGTCCCAAGAGGGTGAGCATCCATCTGGACGCGTCGTGATCGGTATTCCCGGTAGCACCGGCAAGATCTTGGCGGTGCGACTCCTCGAAGAGCTGAGAGCATATGAACGAATTCTGCTCGAGATCGTGGAGCGACCCAGCGCTGAACTTGTCGACCTAATCGCGAACGGCAAAATTGATATTGCCATCGCGGTCGACGCGCAGCCTCGACGAGGAACCACCATACTGCCCTTCATTCACGAAGAACTCTATGTGGTGTATCCGGCTTCGGAGAACATTGAGAAGAAGACCCTGCGCCTCAAAGATGTAGCGCGTCATCCGTTGATCCTCCCGAGCATACCGAGCACAATTCGGCAGCGAATCGACGCTGCATTTCTCGACGAACACTTGGCATTCCGGCTCGTAAGCGAGGTGAGCGCAACTGATATGTTGGTACGCCTGGTGACTGCGCGACTGGGGTGGACCGTGCTCCCCTGGTCAGCCGTTGCTGAGTATGTCGAGAGGGGACAGATAGGCATTGCGTCGATAAGCGGGCGCACTCTTCAACGCGAACTTTCGTTATGCGTGTCCGACAGCCTACCCCTCAGCCGAGCGGCAGAGGTCGTGCGAGACACAGTTGTGAAAGTCCTGGAGGACATGCTCGCTTCGGGGAAGTGGGAAGGCGCACGGCTAATCGAGCATTGAGCGCACTCTTTCTCCAATGTCGGTTTTTCGTGGCTATGACCTAAGGGTCTGGCGGCCGGGGGGATCGGGGCGTGGTCAAATCACAGACTTCAGCAGCCGCGCCATCTCTGACGGGTTCTTTGTGCCCTTGATGCCGCACGCTCCATGATTTCGAGCTTGGCGTCCGCACCGCCCGAGATCAGCGTGCCTACGTGGCCCATGCGCTTGCCCGGAGGCGCCGTCACGCCCGCGATGAAGCCGACCACCGGCTTCATCATGTCTTCATGTCCGCTCGACGCCATCACGACTATCCGCTGCGAGACACGGTCAAGCACCAGGCCGACATACAGCTCCTTCTTGATGTCCGCCCCTTCCGCGATCAGCAGGCGGTTCACCTTCTGGCCTTCCGGGCCCGGTCTGGTGCGTGACGAGCTGCATGCCGAGGATCTGGTTCGAGTAATCACGGACCTGGTCGATCGACTTCGCCATCTTCACACCACCGCGCTTGCCGCGGCCGCCGGCATGAATCTGCGCCTTGACGACCCAGACCGGGCTGCCCAGCTGCCGTGCGGCCTTGACCGCATCGTCCTCCGAGAACACGGGTTTGCCGCGCGGGACCGCGACGCCGAATTTCCGCGGAATTTCCTTACCCTGGTACTCGTGAATCTTCAGGCGTGATCCCTTCGGTCTGAGATCTTCGAGCCAGCTGATCGAGTGTCGTCTTGACCCGTCCGACGCGATCTTATCTTTATGGCTGCGGCATTAATAACCATGGAACTTTGGAGGTCGCTTTTCCAAAAATGCCGAGCGACCTTCGAGGTAGTCGTGACTTTGAGCTGCCTCATCCATGATCTGGTTGACTTTCAACTCCGAAATATCGGTGTTCGTGCTGGCAAGGCTGTCGAGTATATATTTCGCTCCCTTGATCGTAAGTGGGGCATTCGAGGCTAATTCCGATGCAAACTGTGTTGCCGATGCGAACGAATCGGCTACCACATCGTCCACGAATCCAATCCGAAAAGCTCGTTCTGCATCGAAGCGGCTCGCCGAATACAGAATGCGCTTGGCGTTCGACAAGCCCACCAAGTTGAACAGCCGCCGGGTGCCTTTCACTCCATACACGATCGACAAACGCGCCGCGGGAATCGCGAAGACAGCCGACGATTCGGCGATTCGAAAGTCGCACGCCATAGCAACGTTGCAGCCACCACCCATGCAATACCCATTAATTGCTGCGATCGTCGGCTTGAAGGTCGCCGCGATCGCGTCGCAACAGTCGTCGTATGCGTTCTCGTAGACAATGGCCTGCTCCGGATCGCCTCTGACCTCATTAAATTCGGAAATATCCGCTCCAGCACAGAAGCTTGCACCGGTACCGATCAAGACGATCGAGCGGACCTCGATGTTTGCGTCCAACTGTGAGAACGTCGCGCCGAGACGCTTCCAAAGCGCTAGCGTCAAGGCGTTCCGCTTGGCTTCGCGGTTCAATCTCACCACGGCGACGCCATTGGCGATTTCGACCACGATGTCTCGGTCACCCACGACTTCACTTTTTAAACTCACTGGTACCTTCACGATCGCCTCACAGTTCGTCGGCCGTCAGCGGCTCGGAAGCATCACCTTGAAAGGCAGCGCCCGAGTCCAAGAGCCGGTTGATATCGTCTTCCGCAAAGCCGTACTCACGCAGGACCTCGGTAGTGTCCTGCCCGACGCGCGGCGCCGGTGCCTCAGCGACATAGGAAGACCCGTTGAGCAATACCGGAAGGCCAAGCGCGCGCATTGAACCGCCTTGGGGCGACTGAACATCGACAACCATTCTCACGCTGCGCGTTTGCTCGTGGTCCAACGCTTCGCCGACTGTCTGGACAGGACCGCAGGGGACCTGAGCCGCATCGAATCGCGACGCCCAAGCCGAGCGAGTATCTGTCGACAGGATCTCATTGATGAGCACCTCAAGCTCTCGGCGGTTCGCGAGTCGAATGTCCGGCGTATTGAATCGCGGGTCATCTACCCACTCCGGGTGTCCGAGTACCTGCGCGACGCGCCCCCAGTTCGTCTCATTGGCGCCGCCGATCGCGAGACCACCGTCGCGGCACTTGTACACCTGGTATGGAGCAATCAAGGGATGTGCGGTACCGGCAGGCTTTGGAACAATGCCTCTGGAGAAATAAGCCGCCGCGTACCAGTACATGTGCTGCATGGAGGCTTGGAGCAACGATGTATCGACACGTTGCCCCTGCCCGGTTCGCAATCTTTCAATATACGCCGCAAGCGTGCCAAAAGCCGCCAGAATGCCGGCATTCACGTCAGCAATCGAGACACCTGGTTTGACGGGATCGCCCCCATCTTCACCGGTGACGCTGATCAGTCCACTGAACGCTTGAAGGATCAGGTCAAATCCACCGCGAGCAGCCAGTGGGCCGGTGCGCCCATATCCAGTGATGGCGCAGTAGACAAGCGCAGGGTTCGCTTCACGCAGGACGTCGTATCCGAGGCCCAGCCGTTCCATCACGCCCATGCGGAAATTCTCAGTCACGACATCGCTTTGCTTGACGAGTTTCAACAGCGCTGCCTTGCCTTCGGGCCGCTTAATATCAAGTGCGATGGAGCGCTTACCCCGGTTAAGCATCATGAATGAAGGTGGCAATCCGTCGTCCCCTGCGCGACGATAGCGCCGCGCATCGTCGCCTTGCGGATAGCGTTCGACCTTGATTACATCGGCACCCAAGTCGGCGAGCATCAACCCGCACGTCGGGCCGGCCATGATCTGTGAGAGTTCCAGGACTTTGACGCCTGCGAGTGGCTTGCTAAGACCAGCAATCGGTTGGTTCATGTTTGATCCTTTCAGCAACATGGTCATCATTCTTCAATGGTGCTCGCAACGACCGAGTCGTCTTCGTTGGTCACCTGAGAGACTTGCGGTCGTATCGTCGGCGGAACGATCTTGAGGAGATGAAGAACTCCGCCGCACAGAAGCACGGCAAGCAAATAGAGGCCTGATGCCATTGATCCCGTTGCTTCCTTCATCAGACCAACCACGAATGGCGCCACGATGCCGGAGCTAGCACCGATACTATTGATCAACGCCAACCCACCTGCGACGAGCGTCGAATCGATCGCAGCGCTCTTCATCGTCTCCACTATTCTCTTTTTGGATGTCCGCAGCAATCTCACAAGCAGAGTGCTGCTACACACCAGTCTATTGGGCCGGTGCTATAAGAGAAAATACGGAATTCGGATAGGGCGATATGAAAATCTTATTTTGACCGTCGCTGGAACCTGCTGTGCCTCTGCGATCAGTCGGCCTCACGGCACGCAGGCAGTTGATCTTGCGCGCTGGCCCCGCTCGCGTCGCCTCACTGAACATGCCACGCGGAGCCGAGCAGCTTGGGGGGCGGCCGCACGCCGAGTCCTGCAAGCGGGCCCGGTTAGGCAATTGTCGATTTCGGCTACCAGCGAGGCGGCGAAAACGCGGCAATGTTGCTGGCCCTGTGCGTGGGTGAGCGCGTGAGGATGACCACTTCCACGCTCGCGTCCTTGCGCACGCCGTCGCCCAGTTGCGCGAATTCCTACACGGTCGTGTTGCCGGTGAACGCGTTGCGCGTCTCGGCTTGGCTCATGGTCACGGTGAGGATGCCGCCGTCTCGACTGGTGGTGAGAGAGGCCATCTTGATTCCCGGTTATCAAAAAATAAGCTACTGGCGCTTTAGCAGCAACGCTTTTAGCAATTTTTCATGCTGAATCGAAATGAAATAAAGCGCCGGCAGCTATTGATTTCAAAGCACCGCTTTAAAGAATGTGATGCGGCGCACGACGTCGAGCGTCATGCCTTCGCGGGCCAGCAGCACATCGCCCGCCACATCGTGCCAGTACGCCTCGCTGCCCGCCGTCTGCCGCCGTGCGTGCAGGCGGCGCGTGAACAACTGCAAGTCGTATTCAGTGCTGAAGCCGATGGCGCCGTGGATCGCGTACGCGGTTTCAGAGATGGCCAGCGCCGCCTCACTGCAGCCGCAGTGGCTACGCGCAGGCGGTCGGGCAGCGCGCCACTGCCGCTGCAGCCGAGCTGCCAGCCATGCGTGCGGCGAACATATGCTCCCTCATCACCGACAGCCGGTGCTGTCTGGGTTGGAACCTGCCGATAGGCCGCCCAACTGCTGGAGCTCGTTGGCGTATTGCAGCGTGCGCTGGAACACCATCATCAGCGCGCCCGCCATCTGCGCTGCAACCACGGCGGCCTGCAGGGTGCGCACGTTGGCGCCCATGGGAAGCCTGCGCCTGCACGGCTGTCCAAGTGAACGCGGCATCGAGGGCGAGCGCCTGGGGCACAGCTTGAGCGCCGTCAACGGGCAGGAGGCGTCATTCGTCACTTGCCTGCGCCAGCACCGATGCGGCGACTGCGCCGCTGCGGCCCCCCGCACGCGCAAGCCGCGATCGACCAGCCGCTCGGAAGGGTGATGCCGCCCGCCAGTCTGTCTGAACCGGCATCGGCCAGCAGCGTGCGCTAGCATCGTTTCAGGTATGAATTTGCTTCCGTACCCTAGTCAGTCGGAAACCGACCGACTCTTCCACCCGATATGACCGCGACCACGACGCCCGTCGCGTACGCACTGATCAAGCCTCCTGCATTCGCGATCGATACATGCGTGGTCGCGGCAATATCAGGCAAAAGACTCATCGACGCGAATTCTTCCGTGCCGATGCACAAGCCGCCCATACCGAGCATCAGCAAGATCGGCAGCAGGCCGAATGGCGCTGTTACAATGTTTCCCTCAAACGGCGTTTGGCCAACGGTCCGCGCTACGATGTCCCTGTGCATGATTCGACTACCCTGTGCTGCGTTCGGCGAGCGCCTTCAAAAGCTCGCTCGCGAGCGCCTTGTCCGACTGGGGATTCTGCCCGGTGATCAACTCGCGATCCCGCACAACATAGCTCTTCCAAATCGGTCCGTTTGTGATGTTGCCTCCTGCCGCTTTCAACGCATCGGCCACATAGAACGGCACATGACCATGCAGCACGTCCTTCTCGATGATGGACTCTTCACCATTCGAAAAGATCGTCATGTTGTAGCCGGCGTATTGCCAACCAGCTGAGTACTTTTTCAGGGCCGCGTTGTCGCCGTCTGTGAGCGCTGTTCGGTATTCATTGCTGTGTTGAAGTGCCGCAAGCGACGCGATGGGCCCGTGACACAGGAATGCCGTCGGTTTTCCCGCCTCGTGGAACTGCCGCAGGATGCGCCCGAGGTCAGGGTCGTGCATCAAGTCGTTCATCGGCGCGTGACCGCCCGGGACATACACGGCGGCGAATTGCTCGGATTGCGCAGCAGCCTGTTTAAGCGTAATGGGATGCTGCATGCTCGGGTATGTCGCGACGAAATGGAGTGCCTTGTCGAGCTCGGCCCTGTCGTCGAACAGCGAAATCTGAACCGACGTCTTATCCATGACCGGCTTTTTCCCGTTAGGAGTCGCGACCACGACGTCATAGCCCTCGGCGATGAGGCGCCGAGCGGGCACGGCCAGCTCGTCGAGATAAAACCCTGTGGGGTCCTTCTTGCCTTCTTTCAGACGCAGGGTATCGGTGCTCGACGCGACAAGCAATACTCGACCCTTCGTCGCTGGCCCACCGGATTCGCTAGCCGCGTATGCGGTCGCTACGGTCGCTATTCCAAGAACGACGAACACGAGAGTCTTGAACTTCATAGCTAATGGATTCCTCATGTGCTTTTCATACTGTTCGTCAGACGCCTTGTCTGGTCGGCATGATTACGACCTGCTGCAGGTTCACGCGTTTCGGCTGGCTTGCGAGGAACGCCACCACTTCGGCGACATCCCCTGGCTGCAGAAACTCGATCGTCTTCTCGGCCGATGCCAGCCAGTCCTTGGCACCCTGGAAAGTGACATGTCCCTGCAATTCGGTCGCGACGATGCCCGGTTCGATCATCGAAACGCGGATGTTCTGTTGGCCGAGCTCCACGCGCAGGTGCCGCGTCAGGTGGCTCACATACGCCTTCGTCGCGGTGTACACGGAGAAGTATGGATAAATATACTGGGCCGCGATCGAAGAAGTGTTGATTAGATCGACGCTTGCGCCTTCTGAGGCAGCCTGTTTCAGTTGAGGGATGAAGGCGTGCAGAACGCGCATGACGCCCGTCACGTTGAGGTCGATCTGTTTCTCCCACTCGCCGAGATTCAGATCGTCGATTGCGCCCGGCAGCATCACCCCCGCATTGTTGAAGACAAGGTCCGTTCGGCCGAATGCCGTCGATACCGCCTGTGCTGCAACGTCGACAGACGCCTGAACTGTCACGTCTACCTCAACGGCGAGAGCGGTACCGCCAGCCTGCCTTATCTCTTCGACAGCTTTATCAAGGTTTTTCTTGCGGCGCGCCAGCAACGCAACCTTTGCGCCGCGTGCGGCCAGAAGGCGCGCCGTTGCGAGACCGATCCCGCTCGAGGCGCCAGTCACGACCGCGGTGCGTTCTGAAAAAGTCTGGTTTTGGTCCGTCATCGATTTTCTCCAACGGTTTGGTCAAGCCCTTTCGGGAACGAACTAAAGTCTATTCAACGGCTTCATGACACGGTAGCGCCAGATCGGTAAAATCATTGACAACCAAAAGTTGCTACCATTTGTCCGCCTTGCTCCATACTATTCCTGCGATGAACGAGCTACGCGCTGTTGAGATTTTTATCGAGGCTGCAAAAGCTGGCAGCTTCAGGCAAGTTGCATTAGCGCAGGGCATGACGGCTCAAGCCGTCAGCAAGGCAATCGGCCAACTCGAAACTCACCTTGGAACCCGACTGTTCCACCGGACCACGAGGAGCAGCACGCTGACAGAGGACGGCAGGCAATTCCTCGATGCGGTCACGCCTCAACTCGAGGGTTTGCAGCGCGTTTTGAGTGGGGCACGCAATGCCAGCAGTGACGAGCAAGGAATCATTCGCATTGCCGCAGCCGGGCCCGTAGGCCGGAGAGTACTTCTTCCACTGCTGGCCAGCTTTCGCGCCGCGCATCCTCGCGTCGAGGTGGAACTCATCCTGGAAGAGCGCTTTTCTGATCTGGTGTCCGAACGCATCGATGTCGGCTTCCGTGCTGGTTCGCCGCCTGAAAACCAGGTCATCGCACGGCGGCTCTTCCCGATTCAGGATATCCCGTGCGCAGCGCCCGCCTATCTAGAAGCGGCGGGCGTACCAGTTAGCATCGAGCAGTTGTCGAACCACCGGTGTACCGGTTACCGGAATCCGTCAACCGGCAGACTGCTACCGTGGGAGTTCCAGGTGCGCGGCGAAATTCAAGTGCGCAATGTCGCGGCCGTATTCTCGACCAACGATCCTGAGGCGGAAATGGAGGCGGTCGCGTCGGGCTTTGGAATCGGAATGATCGACAGTATCAATGCCGCGCCGCGAATCCGAAGTGGCGGACTTGTTCCTCTCTTCGTCGACAAGATCAGTGACAGGAGAGGGCTCTACATCTATTACGGTCAACGCGACAACCTACCGCGACGGGTACGGATTTTCATCGATTTCGCGATCGGAGAGTTGCTCGATAACCATGAATTCGTGCTGACCGCGAGTGAACTGCGCAAATACGCCAGGAAGAATCGGACGCAGACAACTTGACGTCCTGGCGCTCAATCTGGCAGTCGCAAGTCGCCGGTCTGCATTGCGATTTCGCTGTCCTTGATGTTCGCGATCGGGCGCAGAATCTCCTGATCAAAGCTCAGCAACTCGACGTCTGCCGGAACTTTCGCTGGCCAATCGGGTTTCGCCAGCGCACCGCGGCCAATAGCGACGACGCCCACTCCTATATCTGCCGACATGGCCCTTCATGGACGGCGAACATATGAAGTCGTTGCGCGTAGACGGCCGCTTTTATTTGGTTCATCGCAGGAAACCGTGGAGGGTTTGGGAGCGATTGCGTAACCTGACGCCTGACTTTAAGGACGTCAGGAGAGGCAATTGCTCGATCGTAAGGCACTTCAGACGCTGGGCTGCTGGACCGGCTATCGGTTGGAGCGAGTGGAATGGCCGGAAGGCGAAGGCCGCACGCTGTCGCTGTATTTGAAGCCGGTCAACAAGGTCATGTACTGCGAGCAATGCGGGGCACGCTGCCAGCAGATCCACGAGACAACGGTTCGCCGGGTGCGTGACCTGCCGCTGTTCGAGTACCGGGTGGTGCTGCACGTCCCCCGTCGTCGGGTCTGGTGCGAACGCTGCGGCGGTCCGCGGTTGGAGAAGCTGGCGTGGCTGGGCCGTTACCAGCGAGTGACGGAGCGCTTCGCCAAGGCCTGCGAGAAGTTGTTGCAAGCGGCCAGCGTGCAGGCGGTGGCGGCCTTCTACGATCTGGGCTGGCACACGGTCAAATCGATCGACAAGATGCGCTTGCGTGCCCGCGTGGCCGAGCCGGACTGGTCGACGATCCGCTATCTGGCGATGGACGAGTTCGCGCTGCATAAAGGCCATCGCTACGCCACGGTGGTGGTCGACCCGATCAGCCGGCAAGTACTTTGGATCGGGCCGGGACGCTCGCGTGAGACGGCACGGACCTTCTTCGAACAGCTTCCCAAAGGCGCGGCCAAGCGTATCGAAGCGGTAGCGATCGACATGACTACGGCCTATGAACTCGAAATCAGGGAACAGTGCCCGCAGGCGGAAATCGTCTTCGACCTGTACCACGTCGTGGCCAAGTACGGCCGCGAAGTAATCGATCGGGTGCGGGTCGATCAGGCCAATCAACTCCGACATGACAAGCCAGCCCGCAAGGTCCTGAAGTCCAGCCGCTGGCTGTTGCTGCGCAATCGCCACAACCTCAAACCGGATCAGGCCGTGCACCTGAAGGAGTTGCTGGCGGCCAATCAGTCGCTGTTATGCGTCTACGTGTTACGCGACGAACTCAAGCGGCTCTGGTTCTACCAAAAACCGGCCTGGGCGCAAAAGGCTTGGGAGCAATGGTTCGAGCAGGCTCAACAAAGCGGGATCGCTGCCCTGCAAAAGTTCGCCGAGCGCCTGCAGGGCTACTGGCACGGAATCGTTACTCGCTGCCGCCATCCGCTCAATACCAGCGTCGTTGAAGGCATCAACAACACCATCAAGGTCATCAAGCGTCGGGGTTACGGGTACCGCGACGACGAATACTTCTTCCTCAAGATCCGCGCCGCGTTCCCCGGTAATCCTCGATGAACCTTTTATTTGCAATAGCGTCGAAGGCGTGCGAGAGGCCTGCCTGGCTGGGCTCGGGTTGGCGCTTTTAACGCATCTGGATGTCCGTAAAAACTTGCGGACGGCTCTCTGGCGGTTGACATTAGATGACGCCCAACCCCAACATCTCTCGGCGTGGGCGCTTCTACCTTTGCGAAAATACGTTCCTTTACGCGTACGCGTGTTTCTCCAAGCACTTCAACGACTGCTTGCCGGAGGTTAGGGCGACGCGCCATCGCCGCCGTGTTGATGACGACGCCGACATCGCCTGCCGCGACGATCACAAATCATACATCCGCTGGGCGTGCGGATCGTCGATCACCCCAAGCGATGTCAGACTGCGGTCAAACCTGGGCAAACCGCATTCTCTTTGGAGAGCTCTGAAACAAGTAATGCGAGCAGCCCAGGGAAACGTGCATCGATGTCTGCACGGCGAAGAATTGAACAGCGCCGGTTGCCGTAGTCGACCTGCCCGATCAGCCCTACCTCTCGCAACACCTTAAAGTGGTGAGTCAGCGAAGCCTTTGCAACCGAGAATCCAAAAGACGCACAGCTACGTTCTTCACCGTCGGGCAACGTAGCCAGAACGGCGATCGCTTTGCGCCGCAGCGGATCCGTAAGCGCTGCGAAAACCGCTCCCAGATCGATATCATCGCGAGCCGGTTGCGGAAGCTGTGTTGACATACTACCCCCCAAAGGTATGGCTTGACATTTACCATATCGTGATTAAGATATGGCTTCGATTATACCTATCCGCCGAGCGGCCAACCACCGGCGGCATAAAACTGGAGGTTTTATGGAATACACGAAGCTGGGCAGTACCGGTCTGGACATATCCCGCCTTTGTCTGGGTTGCATGACATACGGAGAGCCGACCGCGGGTGCGCATCCTTGGACTCTCGACGAAGAAGCAGCGAGACCAATTCTTCGCCACGCTGTTGAAAAGGGCATCAATTTTTTCGACACCGCGAACAGCTACTCGGCAGGAACATCCGAAGTCATTGTTGGAAAAGTTCTAAAGGAGTTGCTTCCTCGCGAAGAACTTGTAATAGCGACCAAAGTGTTCTTTCCGGCCGGCGGCGTGGGAAGCTCCACGTCGCCGAATCGCCAGGGGCTTTCGCGCAAGGCCATCATGACGGAGATAGACGCGAGCCTCAGGCGACTTGGCACTGATTACGTCGATCTGTACCAGATTCACCGCTGGGACTACAAAACGCCCATCGAGGAGACGATGGAAGCGCTGCATGACGTTGTCCGTTCGGGCAAGGTGCGATACATCGGTGCTTCGTCGATGTTCGCCTGGCAATTTGCCAAGGCGCAGGAGGTCGCGCGACGCAACGGATGGACAACCTTCGTCACGATGCAGAATCTCGTCAATCTTCTGTATCGGGAAGAAGAACGGGAAATGCTGCCGCTTTGCCAGGATCAGGGTGTTGGCGTGCTGCCATGGAGCCCACTCGCACGCGGCCGCCTCACTCGGCCCGCAGACGTTCAAACGGAACGCTCCCGGGCCGACGATTTTGGAAAACTGCTTGTGGGCAGTACAGCTTCCTCGGATGAGGCTATCATCGGTGTCGTGCAGCGCATCGCGGAGCGTCGCCGCATTCCGATGGCTCAGGTGGCACTCGCATGGGTGCTTGCAAAGCCTGCGGTGTCAGCGCCGATTGTCGGCGCATCAAAGATCGGCCAGCTCGACGATGCACTTGCTGCTCTGAAGGTTGAACTCACCACCGACGAGCTCATTGCGCTGGAGGAGCCTTACACCGCGCGCGCGGTCGTTGGTCATAACTAAGAAGACTCCCAATTCCTCAAACCCTTTTTTTCTTCGACAACGACTGGCTCGAGTCCTGTCCGCAAGCGCATCGCAAAGACCTCACTGACGAGGCAAAAGCCGGCATAGCTGACATCCGTTCAGCAGTTTCTTGCAGTGAGATTGATCCGATTCTCGACGAGCCTCTCGGTGATCTCGCGCATCCAACATCGATTTGTGATGCCACCAGTCGAGTGCTCCGACCATAAAGTCATAACGGAACTACTTCCCTTATTCCCAAGAGGGCCGAGGCACCGGCCGGGCGATTTGGCGTGTCGTCGCTAAACTCGCTGCCGCGAGTTCGCAGTAGCGGTTCGTCGCTTCGACCTTCTCATGCAGTTCCGCGTCGGTCAGTACACGGACGATACGTGCGGGCACGCCCATGACCAGCGTTCGTGCCGGCACCTGCATTCCCGATTTGACGCACGCGCACGCCGCTACGATGGCCGAATCTCCGACTATCGCGTCGTCCATCACGACGGCATTCATCCCGATCAGGACGTTGCGCTCCAGTTGTGCGCCATGGACCACGGCGCCGTGGCCGACATGAGATCGTGCGCCGAGCAAACAAATCATTCCATGCCCGACATGCAACGTACAGTTATCCTGTACGTTGCTGCCCTCGCCGACGCGAATGGCGCCGAAATCCCCACGCAGCGATGCACCCGGCCCGATATAGCAACCGGCGCCGACGATCACGTCGCCGATGATGCTTGCGCTCGGGTGTACGTAAGCGGACGCATGAATGCGAGGAGCCGCGCCTCGATATTCGTACAACGCCATGATTCGCTCGACTCCTTATCGAAATGTCGTCTGGTCAGTTTCCGCAGATTTCGGTGCCGCGCGTCTCGCGCACGCACGACATCCCGACGATCAGCGAAGCGGTCGCAATGACGATCGGATACCAGAGGCCGGAATAGATGTTCCCGTTTGCGGCGACGATCGCGAATGCGGAAGCCGGCAGGAATCCACCGAACCATCCGTTGCCGATGTGATATGGCAACGACATCGATGTGTAGCGGATCCGTGTCGGAAAATACTCGACGAGCATGGCCGCGATCGGTCCGTAGACCATCGTGCCGTAGACCATCAGGGTCGCCAGCAGAAGGATCGCCATCGGCCAGTTGATCTTGCTCGGATCCGCCTTCGCCGGATAGCCGTTATCCTGCAGCGCGCGTTGCAGCGCCCAATCGAAATCACGCGCTTGCGTGGCTGCGTCGGCAGATTTTCCATCGTATGACGAAATAACGCTGCCACCGACGACGATCGTCGCCTTCTCGCCCGCGGCCGCCGGTTCGTTACGGTAGCTCAGCCCGGCTTTCGAAAGCGCACTCTTGGCGATATCGCACGAACTGGTAAAGGTCGCCGTACCGACCGGATTGAACTGGAACGAACACTCGCGAGGAAATGCCTTCACTACGATCGGCGCATTCCGTTGTGCCGTCTCCAACGCGGGATTGATAAAGTGTGTGAGTCCCTTGAACAGTGGAAAGTAGGTGGTGACCGCCAATGCGAAACCGATCATGATGATCGGCTTGCGCCCGATCCGGTCGGACAATGAACCGAACACGACATAGAACGGCGCCGAGATCACGAGTGCGATAGCAAGGATCATGTTCGACGCCGAACCCTCGAGCTTGAGCGTCTGCGTCAGAAAGAACAGCGTGTAGAACTGCCCCGTGTACCAGACGACTGCCTGCCCCGCCGTTAGTCCGAACAGCACGACCAGCACCAGCTTTAGGTTCTTCCATTGCCCGAATGCCTCTGCGACGGGTGCCTTCGAGCGAGTGCCTTCCGCCTTCATGCGCTCGAATGCAGGCGACTCGTGCAACTGCAGACGAATCCACACGGATATTCCGAGCAACACGATGGACATCAGGAATGGCACTCGCCATCCCCACGATGCGAACAGACCTTCGCCCGTCGTGGTTCGAACGCCCAGAATGACCACCAGCGACAGAAATAGCCCGAGCGTCGCGGTCATCTGGATCCAGGCAGTCCATGCCCCGCGCCGGTCATTCGGCGCATGCTCCGCGACATAAGTCGCCGCGCCACCGTACTCGCCGCCCAGCGCGAGCCCCTGAATCATCCGCATCGCGATAAACAGGATCGGCGACGCGATCCCGATGGTGGCAAAGCCCGGCAGCAGCCCGATGAGGAACGTCGAGCCGCCCATCAATACGATCGTCACGAGGAACGTGTACTTGCGGCCGACCAGGTCGCCCAGACGTCCGAATACGATCGCCCCGAGAGGTCGCACGGCGAAACCCGCAGCAAAGCTCAGTAGTTGTCCATCGGGCCTGCCCGACTCCGAAGGATGAAGCGGGCTTACGGCCGGTGCTTTGCTGATTGGCGAAGCATAAGATGTCGGAAGGTATCGGTAACGAGGTCGGCCCGCTCTTGGTG
>NZ_JAPVQY010000109.1 GCF_027257875.1 Burkholderia sp. IMCC1007 | reverse complement strand
TCGCTCGGCTGGGTGCCGCTGAAGGGCCGAGACCTGAAGCGCGAGGGCGACGCGTTTCGCTTTGCCGGCAACACCTTTCGCGTGTTCAACAGCCGGCCGCTTCCCGAAGGCAAGATCAAGGATGGAACCAACTTTGCGCAGGATGCACGCGGCAACTGGTTTCTCAACATCGTGATCGAGATGCCGGATGTTCCGGCCCGACCTATCCGTTCCGGTGTGGGCATCGATCTCGGCCTGAAAGACTTCGCCACACTTTCGACCGGCGAGAAGCTGCCCAATGACCCGTTCGGTCGACGCGCGGCGGAAAAGCTGGCGAAAGCGCAACGGGCGCGAAAGCACAAGCGGCATCTCGCGAAGCTGCACGCCAAGGTCGCGAATGCCCGTGCCGATTTCCAGCACAAGCTCGCGCTCGATCTGGTGCGGCGCTTCGATTACATCGCGGTCGGCAACGTGTCGGCTGTCAAACTCGCCAGAACCAGGATGGCGAAATGCGTCTACGACGCATCCTGGTCGTCCTTCCGAAACAAGCTCCGCTACAAAGCGATCACGCACGGAGCCACGTTCGAGGAAGTCGACGAAAGCGGTTCTACCCAGTCCTGTTCGTCGTGCGGATCGAAAGACAGCACGACGCGGCCGAAAGGTATCGCGGGACTGCGAGTAAGAGAATGGGCCTGCAGTGGATGTGGTGTCGTGCATGATCGTGATATCAACGCTGCGCTGAACATTCTCCGATGCGGACGTGCATCGCCAGGTGTGGGAATCCCGTCCCTTTAGGGAAGGGAGGACGTCAATGCAGTGTCCTTGAGTCGGTACCAGGCGCCGACGAACGGCAGAAACCACGGTTTGCCGAAGTGGCCGGGAATCGCCGGCCAGTCGAAGCCTTGCCACGGATTGAGCGCCGCACGCCCGTCCATGATCTCGGCCATCAGCGTGCCCATCAGCGTCGCCATGTGCGTGCCGTGGCCGCTATAGCCCATCGAGTAGTAAACGCCGTCGCGCTCGCCCGCGCGCGGCAGCCGGTTAGCCGTCATGTCGACCAGCCCGCCCCAGCAATAGTCGATGCGCACGCCGGCCAGTTCGGGGAACACGGCGGCCATCTGCTGCCGCAGGATCCGCCCGCTCTTTTCGTCTGAACGGGAGTTCGACGTCGCAAAGCGCGCGCGCCCGCCGAACAGGATCCGGTTGTCCGGCGTGACGCGAAAGAAATTGACGAAGTTCTTGGTGTCGGTAACCATCCGGCGGGTCGGCAGCAGCCGGTCGAGCAGGTCGCGCGGCAACGGCTCGGTGACGATGATGAACGCGCCGACCGGCACGATCCTGCGCCGGATCCAGCCGAACGGGCCCACCTGCGAGATGCCGCTCGCGAGCAGCACCTGGCGCGTGCGGATCTCGCCGAGCGGCGTGCGCACCGCGTACGCGCCGCCCGCTTCCCTCGTCAGCCCGAGCACCGGCGCATGCTCGAGAACATGCGCGCCGCGCGCTTGCGCGGCGTTCGCCAGGCCGCGCACATAACGGCCGACGTGCATCCCCGCGCTCTTGCCGAACAGCAGCCCGCCGTGATAACGGTCCGAGCCGATCTCGTCGCGCAACGCTGCTTTCGTCACCATGCGCGTGTCGGGGTCCACGCCTGCGGCGAGCAGCGCGTGGCTGCGCGCGAGCTTGTCGTAGTGTTCGGGCTTCGCCGCGAGCTTGAGCTTGCCGCGACGCGCGAAATCGCAATCGATCGACTCCTCTCTGACCAGCCGCTCGACGGTGTCGACGCCCGCGTCGAACGCGCGATAGAGCCGGTTGGCCAGTTCGGTGCCGATGCGCTGCGACAGCGACGCGTAATCCTGCGCAAAACCGTTGTTGCACATGCCGCCGTTGCGCCCGGACGCCGCCTGCCCGACGGTACCCGCTTCGCAGACGACGACGCGCGCGCCCTTTTTCGCGAGCGCGAGCGCGGCAGCGGAGCCCGTGATCCCGCCGCCGACGACGACCACGTCGCAACTTCCGTCCGGCGGTTCCGGCGAGCGGCTCACGAATGGCTGCGACGTATCGAGCCAATAGGAAACGAAACGCATCACACACTCCAATCCTGTCAGCGCCAGGCCACCGCGCGCGGCGGCGGTTCACCGCATCGAGCCGGCCGTTCGCGCGCGGCGCGCGGCGCTGCGCATCGTCCACCGGCCGTCACCCCGCTGGACGTGACGGCGCCACCCTAGAAATCCGCGACCTTGCCCCATGCCGAATCGCTGAACCGGCCCGGCTGATACGGCACCGGATCGACCAGCGGCTGCGCGCCCGTCGCGAGATCCGCGATCAGATGCCCGGCGCCGGGGCCGATCCCGAAGCCGTGCCCCGAAAAGCCCGCCGCGAGGATCAAGCCGGGCACGCCCGGTACTTCGCCGATGCCCGGCACGCCGTCCGGCGTGCTGTCGACAAAGCCGGCCCATGCGTGCGTGATCTTCGCTTCGCGGAGTTCGGGCAGCAGTTCGACCGCGCGGCGGTACGTTTCGTTGACCGTCGGCATGTCGGGCTTCGGATCGAGGATGCGTACGGCTTCCATCGGCGTCGGCGCGTCGAGCCGCCAGCGCTTCAGCGTTTCATGGCCGCCGCGCACGCCTTCGAGGCCGCCCGGCAGCAGATTGCGCCAGCGCTTCGCGAACATCGGCACGAACTGGGGTGCGAAGCGCAGGAACTGCGGCGTCACGTCCACGCGCGCGCGACCGCTGATGGCCAATGCGTAGCGTCCGTCGGTACGGCGCGTAATGGATACGCCGGACGTGTACATCGCATCGGGCAGCGGCTGCGCGACGGGCGACACGCTGAGGATCGACTGGCGGATCGACGCCTGCGGAAAGCGGATGCCGAGCTGGCGGCAGAACGACGACGCCCACGCGCCGCCAGCCAGTACGACCGTCTTCGTCTTGATCACGCCGGCCTCGGTCACGACCGCACTGACGCGCCCACCCTCGAGTTCGATCCCGCGCGCCGCGCAGTGCTGGTGCACGCTGCCGCCCAGCCGCATCAGTGCGGCGGCCACGGCCGGCGCGGCCTTCGCCGGGTCGGCCGTGCCGTCGGTCGGCGAGAACACGCCGCCCTTCCATTGCCGGCCCGTCACGCGCCCGCGTTCGCTGGCCTGCTTGCTGTCGAGCATGTACGTGGTGACGCCCGCCGTCTTCGCGAAGTCGCCCCAGCTGGCCCAGCGCGACAGCTCCTCGTCGTCGTTGCTCAGGTACAGCAGCCCGCAGCGGTGAAAGCCGGTGTCTTCGCCGGATTCCTCGCCGAATCGTTCCCACAGATCGATGCTCTTGCTGGCCATCGGCAATTCGCGCGCGTCGCGGTTCTGCTGCCGGCACCAGCCCCAGTTGCGGCTCGACTGCTCGGCGCCGATGCGGCCCTTCTCGACCAGCGCGACCGACACGCCGCGCCGGGCAAGGTAATACGCGGTGAAAACGCCGATGATGCCGCCGCCGATCACGACGACGTCGGCCGATGCCGGCGGCGTGAGCGAGGTTTCGATATGGCGCAGCGGAGGGGACATGGTCAGTCTCGTTCGGTTGATACGTGGACGTTTTGCACGACGTAGAACTTCGCCACGCGCTCGCTGCTTTCCCAGCCGATCGATGCGCCGCGCGGCACGAACAGCGCGTCGCCGGCACTCAGCGACAGCACGCTGCCGTCGGGTGCGGCGAACCGCACGCCGCCGGCCAGCAGGAACATGAACTCGTTCACGCGATGCGGGCGGACGATCCGGTGATAAGGCGTCGAATCCCACGTGCCCGCGCAGTACTCGGCGCCATCTTCGATGAACACGTTGTCGCTGCGGCATTGCGGCGCGGGGCCGAGCAGCACCTCTGCGGGCAACGTCGACGACGGCTTGAAGTCGGCGTCGGCGCGCAGCGGAAAGAGGCCGCGCTTCGTCGGTTGCTTGCATACGGCCGCGCAGAACGTCACGAGCACCGGCGACTCCGCACTCACGCGAAGCGCCGTGCCACCGCCGATCACGGCGCCCTCCCCGGGCCCCAGCACCAGCGGCGCCGCGCCGGCCGCGTCGAGCGTCAGCTCGCCTTCGACGACGACGAGGGTCTCGATGTGCGGATAACGCGCGACGTCGAGCTCCCCGACGAAGCCGATACGGCCCGCGGCCATCGCGTCGGGCCCTTCCCACGCGATCTCCCGATGTTGCGCGAAAGGATCGTGCTCGCCGAACGCCTGCTTGCGCAGCGCGGTCGGATTGGCCGTTCCGTCGGCACGATGCAATACGAAAACTGCGGTCATCTCTGCTCCTGCATGGTCGCGACGGTGTCGTGCAGCCCCCGTCGCGCGGTATCGGAAATCGTTGTTCGAAGCCACACCCGTCGCACACCGTTAGGACATTGAAATGTCCGCATCCGGGTGCCGCCCGACAAACCCGTTCAATCTCATGGCCGGCGGCGCTTACCTGAAATTGTGCCGCGCCGGCCCGCCCGTCTGATTAACCGTCATTCAAGCGCACGTTAAGCGCCGGATAACGATCGCGCGTATCCCTACGCGACATGACATACCGCTTCGCGGTGTTCGGCACGCGCGCGCATCGGCGACGTCCGCGCCGGCGCGCCGCCCGGTCGCGCGATCACGTAGTCGCGCGGCGTGATCCCGAGCACGCGCCGGAAATGCCGGCACAGATGGCTCTGATCGAAGAACCCGACGTCGGTCGCGACCACCGACGGCGCGAGTCCGGCCCGCAACAGGTCCTGCGCGCGCCGTACCCGCACGAGGCACAGATACCGATGCGGCGACAACCCGGTTTCGCTGCGAAAGCGCGCGGTGAAACGCGACACGCTCAATCCGGCCACCGCCGCGAGCGTATCGAGGTTCAGCGGCTGCGCGAACGACGCGTCGATCGTGCGCAGCACATCGCCGATCGCCGGCGATACCGGCCGCGCGACATGCGGTGAGCGCGGCGTCGCGCCTTCGACCGAATCGTGAAACAGCTCGAGCATGCTCGCCGTCCTCATGCCGCCGCCTGCAGGATTGCGCCCGGCACGGCGACGCCGGCGAACGGGCAAACCAAACGCACTGTCATGTTGAATCCTCCCCGGCGCGCTTCAGTGCAGGAAATCCTGCACCCGGTAATACGCGCCGACGAACGGCAGGAACCACGCGTGCCCGAAATGGCCGGGTATCGCCGGCCAGTCGAGCTCGCGCCACGGATTCGAGGCCGCCGCGCCGTACAGCACGTCGGCCATCACGCGGCCCATGTGCACCGACATCTGCACGCCGTGGCCGCTGTAGCCCATCGAGTAATAGAGCCCGTCGTGCTGGCCCGCGCGCGGCAGCCGGTCGGCGGTGATGTCCACCAGCCCGCCCCAGCAGTAGTCGAGCCGCACGTCGGCCAGTTCGGGGAAATAGCCGGCCATGCCGGCGCGCAGGATGTCGCCGCTTTTCGCATCGGAGCGCGGGCTCGACATCGCGAAGCGCGCGCGTCCGCCGAACAGCAGCCGGTTGTCGGGCGTCACGCGGAAGTAGTTGCCGATCTGGCGCGACGTCACGTACGCACGGCGATTCGGGAACAGGCGGTTCAGCTGTGCGTCGGGCAACGGCTCGGTGACGACGATGAAGCTGCCGACCGGCGCGATGCGCCGCCGGAACCACGCGAACGGGCCGTGCTGAGATGCGCCGGTCGCGACCAGCACGCGATCGGCGACGATCGTGCCGCGGGTGCAGGCGACCCGGTGGCGCTCGCCGTCGAGCCGCTCGAGCTGCGTGACGGCCGCGTGCTCGTAGACGCGTGCGCCGGCGCGCACGGCCGCTTGCGCGAGCCCGACGCCGAACTTGCCCATGTGCATCTGCGCGCCGTTGCGCTGCAGGAGTCCGCCGTAGAAACCGTCGGACGCGATCTCATCGCGAATCCGCGACGGCTCGATCAGTTCGATGTCCGGATCGACGTCGCGCCGCAACGCGTCGAAGGTCTTTTCGAGCCCCGCGAAATGCTGCGGCTTCGCGGCGAGCTTCAGCTTGCCCGCGCGCCGGAAGTCGCAGTCGATCGCGTGCTCGGCGACGATCGTCTCGACGCTCTTCACCGCGCTTTCGTACGCGCGATAGAACTGTTTCGCCGGCTCGGCGCCGATTCGCGCGGCGAGCGACGCATAGTCCTGCGCGACGCCCGTATTGCACTGGCCGCCGTTGCGGCCGGACGCTTCGCCCGCGATCTGCGCGGCTTCGAGCACGACCACGGATACGCCGCGTTGCGCGAGCGCGAGCGCCGCCGACAAGCCGGTGAAGCCGCCGCCGATCACGACCACGTCGGCACGCCCTTCGACGGGCCCAACGCTTCCGGCGCGAAACGCGGGGCGGGTATCCAGCCAGTACGATTCGAATTTCATCGGGTCCTTCATTCCGTTGCGGCGACGACGATCGGCGACCGTTCAATGGGAATCATTTAATCATCGCTAAAAAGCGCAGTTGCCGCGTATTCGCGCACGGCACACGCACAAATCGCCGTTTTGCGCGAGCGCCGCAGCAGACTCTGCGGCGCACCGGCCGCCGCGGTACGCGCGACGACCGGGCGGCGTATCGCGCGCTACAGCCGCACCGGTTGCCCCGGCGCGACGTCGGCCTGCACCGGCTCCGCCTGGAAGCGCGCGAGATCTTCCTCGCTGCGATGGCACAGCACCTGCGCGCCGTTCTCGAGCGTGCGCAACGCGGGGGCCGTGCGGTTGCACACGCCGTCCACCCGCATCGCGCAGCGCGCCAGAAACGGACACAGCTCCGCGTCGTCCGCGCTCGCGCCGATCGGCACCAGCGGCCGGTGGCAGCGCTCGGCGGCGTCGTCGAGCCAGCCCGCGCGCAGTTCGGGCGCGGACGACACGAGCAGGTGCGAATACGGGTGATAAGGCGGTGCGCACAGCGCGTCGCGGCTGCCGGTTTCGACGCGGCGACCCGCGTACAGCACGACGATATCGTCGCTGATCGCGCGCACCTTCGCGATGTCGTGCGTGATGAACACGTACGACACGCCGAGCTTCGCCTGCAGGTCGCGCAGCAGCTCCATGATCGCGGCGCCGACCACGGTATCGAGCGCCGACGTGACTTCGTCGCACAGGATCAGGTCGGGTTCGGCCGCGAGCGCGCGCGCGAGGTTCACGCGCTGCTTCTGCCCGCCGGACAGCTCGCCGGTGCGCCGCCCGGCCACCGCCTGCGGCAGCCGCACGAGTTCGAGCAGCTCGGCCACGCGCTGCCGCGCGCGCGCGCCGCGGATTCCGTGATAGAACGCGAGCGGCCGCGCCAGCGTGCGCTCGACCGTATGCACCGGATTGAGCGCGGTATCGGCGTTCTGGAACACGATCTGCACGCGGCGGTGCTGCTCCTTCGTGCGCTTGGCCGCGTCGAGCGCGAGCGGCTGGCCGTCGAGCAGGATCTCGCCGCCCGTCGCCGGCACGAGGCCTGCGATCACCTTCGCGAGCGTCGTCTTGCCGGAGCCCGATTCGCCGATCACGCCGACCGTCTGCCCGCGCCCGATGCGCAGGTCCACTTCGTGCAGGATCACTTTCGCGGGCCAGCCGCTCGCGGTGCGGCCGCCGTACCCGGCAATCGCGCCGCGCACGTCGAGCAGCGGCGCCGGTGCGACGGGTTCCGGCTTCGCGTCGCGTTCGGCGTCGCTCGGCGTGACCGCCGCGATCAGGCTCTGCGTGTACGGGTGCGCGGGCGCATGCAGGATCTGTTCGGTCTCGCCGGCCTCGCGGATCACGCCGTCGCTCAGCACGACGATCCGGTCGGCCATCTGCGCGACGACGGCCAGATCGTGCGACACGTACACCGCGCTCATCCCGCAACGCCGGATCACGCTCTTGAACGCCTGCAGCACGTCGATCTGCGTGGTCACGTCGAGCGCGGTGGTCGGCTCGTCGAGAATCACGAGCTCCGGATCGGTGATCAGCGCCATCGCGGCCATCAGGCGCTGCAACTGGCCGCCCGACACCTGGTGCGGATAGCGCCTGCCGATCGTCTCCGGCTCCGGCAGCGCGAGCGCGCGGAACAGCTCGACCGCCTTCGCCTGCGCGTCGCGCTTCGACATCGTCTTGTGGATCAGCGCGCTCTCGATCACCTGGTCGAGGATCGTGCGCGACGGGTTGAATGCGGCGGCCGCGCTTTGCGCGATATACGCGACGCGGCGGCCGCGCAGTGCGGCGAGCGCCGCCGCGGACAGCGAGCACACGTCGGTGCCGCCGAGCTTCACCGAGCCGCCGGCGATCCGGCAGCCGGCCCGCGCATGGCCCATCAGCGCCAGCGCGATCGTCGTCTTGCCGGAGCCCGATTCGCCGATCAGCGCGAGCACCTCGCCGCGGCCGATCTCGAAGTCGACGCCGTGGACGATCGTCGTTTCGGCGCTGCCCGGCCGGCCGCCGACCACGCGCAGCCCGCGCACCTCGACGAGCGGATTCGATTCGTGTTGCATCAGTGGTCTCCTGCGGCGCCGGCCGCGCCCTTGCGGCGGCCGCGATGCGGCAGGCCGTCGATCATCAGGTTGACGCCCACCGTCAGCATCGCGATCGCGACCGCGGGCATGATCGCGACGGCCGACCCGTCGCCGAGGCTCGCGATGTTCTCGCGCACGAGCGAGCCGAGGTCCGCGTAAGGCGGCTGCACGCCGAGCCCGAGAAAGCTCAGGCCGCTCAGCAGCAGCACGACGAACGTGAAGCGCAGCCCGGTGTCCGCCAGCATCGGATGGATCATGTTCGGCAGCATCTCGACGCACGCGATGTACAGCGCGCTCTCGCCGCGCGCCTTCGCGACCTGCACGAATTCGAGCGTGCTGATGTTGACGGCGAGCGCGCGCGCGATCCGGTACGAGCCGGGCATGTAGCTGATCGCGGCGGTGAGGACCAGCAGCGGCAGCGACGAGCCGAACGCGGCGACGAGCATCAGCGCGAACATCTTCGACGGAATCGACGTGAGCGCGTCGAGCAGCCGGCTCATCGTCTCGTCGACCGCGCGGCCCGACACCGTGGCGAGCAGCCCGAGCGTCGTGCCCGTCACCGCGGCGAGCAGCACCGCCGCGAGCGCGAGCAGCACGGTCAGCCGCGTGCCGTACAGAATGCGGCTCAGCATGTCGCGGCCGAGGAAGTCGGAGCCGAACGGCAGCTTCGCGCTGAACGACGCGAACACGTCGGTCGTGACGATCGCGCCGACGTCATGCGGCGCGATCAGCGGCGCGAACACCGCGACGAACAGCATCAGGCCGACCATCGACAAACCGACGCGGCCGCCGGTCGTCAACGCGATATGCACGCCGCGGCGCTTGCGCGGCTGGTCGGGGGCAGGCATGGCAGGCGGCGTCGCGCCGCCCCACTGCGGCGGCGGATCGCCGGATGGCGGCAGCGCGCTGCTGCGTTGTACGGGTTCGATCGGTTGCATGGGCGGCATCTCGGAAGGAGGACGAAACACTCAGGTGCGCAGTCGCGGGTTCGACACGATCGAGCACAGGTCGGCGAACAGCACGAGCGTCAGGTACGCGACGCAGAAGATCAGCGTGCACGCCTGGACCAACGGGAAGTCGCGGTTGCTGACGGCGTCGACCATCAGGCTCGCGAGGCCCGGATAGTTGAAGATCGTCTCGACGACGATCACGCCGCCCAGCAGATACGACAGGCTCAACGCAATCGCATTGGCGATCGGGCCGATCGCGTTCGGCAGCGCGTGGCGCAGCACGACGCGCGCGGGGCTCGCGCCCTTGAGCACGGCCATCTCGACATACGACGCGCTCAGCTGCTCGATCACCGCGGCGCGCGTCATGCGTGCCATCTGCGCGATCACGACCGCGCACAGCGTCAGCACGGGCATCGCATACGCGCGCAGGAAATCGTGCACGCTTTCGATCGGCCCGCTATACGACAGCGCGGACAACCAGCGCAGCTTCACCGCGAACACGAGCACCGCGACCGTCGCGATCAGGAACTCCGGCGTCGCGACGAGCGACAGCGTGCCGAGGCTGATCACGCGGTCGACCACCGACTCGCGCTTGACTGCGGCGACGATGCCGAGCAGCAGCGCGATCGGCACCGACACGGCGGTCGTGATCGCGGCGAGCGTGAGCGACTTCGGCAGGCGGCCGCCGATCAGCTCCGACACCGGCATGTCGCCGGAAAACGACCGGCCGAAATCGCCGTGCAGCAGAGCGCCGAGCCAGTGCAGGTAGCGCACGTGCGCCGGCATGTCGAGACCGAACTGCTGGCGCAGCGCGGCGACCGTCTCCGGCGTGGCCGACTGGCCGAGCGCGGCCTGCGCGGCGTCGCCCGGCAGCAGGTTCGTGATCGTGAAGATGATCGCGGACACGATCAGCAGCGTCAGCGCGGTGACCGCGATGCGCCGGCCGATCAGCCCGATGAGAATTCGGTTCATCAGAATTTGCTCCGAGAAACCCCGCCATTGATGGCGGGAAGGAACGGCGTGCTGTTGACAGGCAGCTTCTTCCACGGGTTAGGATTACCTGCATGATCCTTGTCTATCGCTACCGCGTGAAGTCGCTCAACGGACTGCTCAACAAGCAGAGCCGCGCGGTGAACTACGTCTGGAACTTCTGCAACGACACGCATAAGCACGCGCTCAAGTGGGGCAAGAAGTGGCCTACGGGATTCGATCTGAACGTGCTGACGACCGGCAGCAGCAAGGAACTCGGTATTCACTCCGGCACGGTCAACGCGACGTGCGAGCAATACGCGAAGTCGCGCAGTCAGCACCGACGCCCGTACCTGCGTTATCGCGGCCGGAAATCGCTCGGCTGGGTGCCGCTGAAGGGCCGAGACCTGAAGCGCGAGGGCGACGCGTTTCGCTTTGCCGGCAACACCTTTCGCGTGTTCAACAGCCGGCCGCTTCCCGAAGGCAAGATCAAGGATGGAA
>NZ_JAPVQY010000108.1 GCF_027257875.1 Burkholderia sp. IMCC1007 | reverse complement strand
CGATCGCGCCGCTCGCGCCCGGCGGCGCGGACGGCGCGATGTGGAGCGCGGCGACGCTCGAGCGCGGCCGTCTGATCGCGCTCGCCGGCGATTGCGCGGTTTGCCATACCGCGCCCGGCGGCGCGATCAATGCGGGCGGTCTTGCGCTCGACACGCCGTTCGGCACGATCTACACGACCAACATCACGCCCGATCCGGAAACCGGCCTCGGCGCATGGTCGTATCCGGCGTTCGCGCGTGCGATGCGCGAAGGCATCGGCCGCGACGGCACGCATCTGTACCCGGCGTTCCCGTACACCGCGTTCGCGAAGATCAGCGAGCCCGACCTGCTCGCGCTCTATGCGTATCTGATGTCGCAGCCGGCGGTGAAGCACGCGCCGCCGAAGACGAAGCTTCCGTTTCCGCTCGATCAGCGGCGTCTCGTCGCCGGGTGGAACTGGCTGTTTCACGACGCGCGGCCGTTCGCGCCGGACCCGGCGCGCTCCGCGATGTGGAATCGCGGCAAGTACCTGGTCGACGGCGCCGGCCATTGCGGCGCGTGCCACACGCCGCGCAACGCGCTCGGCGCGGAGAAGGGCGGCCGCGCATACCTCGCGGGCGGCGAGGCCGAAGGCTGGATCGCGCCGCCGCTCGTCGCGTCGCCGGCCGCGCCGGTGCCGTGGACCGAAGCTGCGCTGTTCGACTATCTGCGCACGGGCTTCTCCGCGCAGCACGGCGTCGCGGCCGGGCCGATGGCGCCCGTCGTCGCGGGGCTCGCGGCGCTGCCCGAATCCGACGTGCGGGCGATCTCGCACTATCTGGCGTCGCTGTCGCCGCCAGTCGATGCCGCCACGGCCGCGGCCGCCGCGGCCCGCCACGCGCCGGGCACGGAAGCCGTCGCGACGCTCGGGCTCGAAAGCGGCCGCCGTGCGTTCGATGCGGCGTGCGCGGTCTGCCACGCGGAATCGGGCGGCGTCGGCCATTTCGGCGTGCGGCCGCTGATGGGGCTCAACACGAGCGTCAGCCAGGCCGCGCCCGACAACCTGCTGCGCGTGCTGCACAACGGGATCGACCAGCCAGCCACCGCTCAGCTCGGCTACATGCCGGGCTTTCGCGACGCGTTCGACGATCGGCAGATGGCTGAACTCGCCGCGTACATCCGCGCGCGCTACGCGCCGGGGCAACCGGCGTGGGGCGATCTGGAGGCGGCCTCGGCGCGGATTCGGCAAGAGGGCGCGCACTGACGGGCGAGCGCGTCGACGGTCGCGATGGTCGCTATGGCCGGGCCTCGCGCGGCAGCCCGGAAAAGCGACGAGGCGGCCCGCGCAGCCCGCCGCGCGGGCCGTCGATCTTGCCGAAGCGGGTCATCGTTTAACCATTCGAAACAATGTGTTCACCGAAAAGGGCATGATCTCCGGCGATCGGACGGGCATACTGTCGCCTATGTTGCTCAATGCCGTCGACCCGACGTGCGCTTGCCCCCCATGTCTATCCCTGTGCCTTTTCGATCCCTGCGATGGTTGACTGTCGCGGCTGCTGTGTGCTTGCTCGCCGCCTGTTCGACCGCTTCCGACGTGACCGCGACGTCGAACCCCAACGTTTTCACCGTGACGACGCGCACGCTCGGCGTGTCGACGACGTGGGCCGACGCCCATGAAAAAGCCGTCTCCGAGGCCACCAACTACTGCTCGCAGCGCGGGTTGCGCGCGAGCCTGAAGCAGGAGTCGCTGACGGGCGGCCGCCGTGTCGATGCGCGCTCCGAGCTTGCGTTCGAGTGCCATCCGACCTTCGAAACCGCGACCAACCCGCGCGGGTAAGCGTCGATCGCGCGTTCGCGGCGGCCTCATTCGCGGCGCCAGCGTTTGCGTTCCTCCGGATGTGACTCGACCCGCGATGCCGTTGAACGGCATCGCGGGTCGGCGCACGTCCGTTTGCCGCGTTACGCGGACTGCGCTTCGTACAGCTTCACGCACGCGGAGAAGTCGAGCGTGCCGAGCCCTTGCTGGCTCATCGACTGATAGAGCTGCTGCGCGAGCGCGCCCATCCACACCGGCTGCCGCGCGCTGCGGGCGGCCTCCGTCGCGAGCCCGAGATCCTTCAGCATCAGGTTCGCCGCGAAGCCGCCCGTATAGCCGCGCGCGGCCGGCGCCGCGTCGTTCACGCCCGGGTACGGGTTGTACGTGTCCGAGCTCCAGCAGCGGCCGGTCGACGTGTTGATGATCCCGGCCAGCACGGACGGATCGATGCCGAGCGCCGCGCCGAGCGCCATCGCCTCCGACACGCCCATCATCGAGATCCCGAGCAGCAGGTTGTTGCAGATCTTCGCGATCTGCCCGGTGCCCGTGCCGCCGCAGTGGACGACGTTCTTCCCCATGTCGAGCAGCACCGGGCGGATCCGCTCGAACAGCGCGTCCGACGCGCCGACCATGAAGGTCAGCGTGCCGGCCTGCGCGCCGCCGGTGCCGCCCGACACTGGTGCATCGGCGAGCGGGAAGTCGCGCTGCGCGGCCGCTTCGGCCACCGCGCGCACGGTGCCCGGATCGATCGTGCTGCAGTCGACGAACGTCGCGCCGGCGCGCGCGCCGGCCAGCACGCCGTCGTCGCCGAGGTAGACGGCGCGCACGTGCTGCGCGGCCGGCAGCATCGTGATGACCAGCGTGCCGCGTGCGGCCGCGTCGCGCGGCGACGCGGCGGCCGTCGCGCCCGCGCGTACCGCGGCGTCGACCGCGTTCGCGTCGAGGTCGAACACCGTCAGCGTGTGGCCGGCCTTGAGCAGGTTGGCGGCCATCGGGCCGCCCATATTGCCGAGTCCGATGAATGCAATTTCCATGTACAGGTCTCCGTGTCGACCGGACTTGGCGCTTCAGCGCCTAGTCCGGTCCCATGCACCGCAGTCGACCGGACTTGGCGCTTCAGCGCCTGGTCCGGTCCCATGCACCGCAGTCGACCCGACTTGGCGCTTCAGCGCCTGGTCCGGTCCCATGCACCGCAGTCGACCGGACTCGGCGCTTTGGCGCTTGATCCAGTCCCATGCCCCCACTCAGCGCAGCGCGATGGTCGTGTTCACGCCGCCGGCCGTCGCGTCGTCGTCGAACCAGCGCGCGGTGACCGTCTTCGTCTGCGTATAAAACTGCACGACCTGCTTGCCGTACGGGCCGAGATCGCCGAGCTTCGAGCCGCGCGAGCCGGTGAAGCTGAAGTAGGGCACCGGCACCGGGATCGGAATGTTGATGCCGACCTGGCCGACGTCGATCTCGCTCTGGAACTTGCGCGCGGCCGCGCCGCTTTGCGTGAAGAGCCCCACGCCGTTGCCCATCGGGTTCGCGTTGACGAGTGCGATCGCTTCGTCGAGCGTGTCGGCTTCCATCACGACCACCACCGGCCCGAAGATTTCTTCCTGGTAGATCGACATGTCGGTCGTCACGCCCGAGAAGATCGTCGGGCCGACGAAGTTGCCGTGCTCGTAGCCGGGCACCTTCACGTCGCGGCCGTCGAGCAGCAGCGTCGCGCCTTCCTTCACGCCGGCGTCGATCAGCGACAGGATGCGCGCCTTCGCGGCCTTCGACACGACCGGACCGACGTCCGTGCCGGCTTCGGCGCCGGCGTTGACCTTCAGCGCCTTCGCCTTCTCGACGAGGTCGGGCAGCCAGTCGCGCGCCTGGCCGACGAGCACGACGACCGACGTCGCCATGCAGCGCTGGCCGGCCGCGCCGAAGCCGGCGCCCACCAGTGCGTTGATCGCCTGCTCGCGATGCGCATCGGGCAGCACGACGGCGTGGTTCTTCGCGCCCATCATCGACTGCACGCGCTTGCCGTGCTGGCTGCCGAGGTTGTACACGTGCGTGCCGACGCGCGTCGAGCCGACGAACGAGATCGCCTTGATGTCCGGGTGCGTGCACAGGCGGTCGACCACCGTCTTGCCGCCGTGCACGACGTTCAGCACGCCCTGCGGCACGCCGGCCTCGATCGCGAGTTCGACGAGCTGCATCGTCGACAGCGGGTCCTGCTCCGACGGCTTCAGCACGAACGTGTTGCCGCAGACGATCGCCATCGGGAACATCCACAGCGGGATCATCCCGGGGAAGTTGAACGGCGTGATGCCCGCGCACACGCCGATCGGCTGGCGCAGCGTGTAGGTATCGACACCGCCCGCGACGTTCTCCGCGAATTCGCCTTGCTGCAGCGTGCCGATCGAGCACGCATGCTCGACCACTTCGAGGCCGCGGAAGATGTCGCCCTGCGCGTCGGGCAGCGTCTTGCCTTGCTCGGCCGTCAGCGTGTGCGCGATCCGTTCGAGGTTGCGACGCACCAGATCCTGGAACTTCAGCATGATGCGCAGCCGCGCGCCGATCGGCGTCGTCTTCCAGGTCTGGAACGCGCGCTGCGCGGACGCGATCGCGGCATCGACTTCGTCGAGCGTCGCGTACGGCACGCGGCCGATCACTTCCTGCGTCGCGGGGTTCACGATGTCGCCCCATTCGGCGCTTTGCGATTCGACGAACGCGCCGTCGATCAGCAGCTTGGCGGTGGGCAGGGCGAGGGTGGTCTGGGGAACTGCGGCGTTCATTGAACTCTCCGAGAAGCGGTAGTGGTGCAAAGGAAAAGGTCGACTGCGTCCGCCGCGCGTGCGGCCACGGCGAACGGCAGGTCAAACTGAAATCGCGGCGATGCAGGCCGGCGTACTCACGCGCGCGCCGGGCGCATCAGCGCGGTACACACGAGCGCGAACACGCCGAAGCCGACGAGATAAGCGATCACGTAATGCGGCTGGCCGCCGCCGGCCTTGAGCAGCGACGTCGCGATCATCGGCGCGAAGCCGCCGCCGATCACGCCGGCGAGCTGCACCGACAGCGAGATGCCGCTGTAGCGGATTTCCGCCGGGAACTGCTGCGCGAACAGCAGCGATTCCGGCGCATACAGAATCGGGAACACGACGCCGAGGCCGAGCACGATCGCCCACCATGCGTACGACGTCTGCTGCGTGCCGAGCATCATGAAGAACGGCGCGGCGAACGCGCACATCAGCACGAGGCCGATCGCGAACATCCGGCGCTGGCCGATGCGGTCGCTGAGATGCCCGCACAGCGGCATCGTGACGAGCGACAGCGCGGCGCCGGCCGTGATCGCGTGCAGCATCTCGGCTTTCGGCAGATGCAGCTGCTGCGTCGCATACGCGAGCGCGAACGTGACGACCATGTAGAACCACGTGTTCTCGGCGGCGCGCGCGCCGACGATCGTCAGCACCTCGCGCGGATGGCGGCGCAGCGCGGCCGTCACCGGCGACTTCTCGGCCTTGCCCTGCTTGCGGACCTTCTCGAAGTCGGGTGATTCCGGCACCTTCGCGCGGATGAACCAGCCGAGGCCGACGAGCGCGATACTCGCGAGGAACGGCACGCGCCAGCCCCACGACAGCATGTCGGCGTCCGGCAGCGCGGCCACCGCGGCCATTGCGACCGACGACAGGATCAGCCCGAGCCCGACGCCCGTTTGCGGCAGGCTGCCGAACAGCCCCTTGCGGCCCTTCGGCGCGTGCTCGACAGCCATCAGCACCGCGCCGCCCCATTCGCCGCCGACCGCCATCCCCTGCAGGAAGCGCATCGCGATCAGGAGCGCTGCGGCCCAGTAGCCGATGCTGTCGTACGACGGGATCAGCCCGATGACCATGCTCGGCACGCCCATCAGCAGCAGCGTGATCATCAGCATCGACTTGCGGCCGATGCGGTCGCCGAAGTGGCCGAACACGATGCCGCCCATCGGCCGGCCGATGAAGCCGACCGCGAACGTGCCGAACGCGGCGAGCGTGCCGACGACCGGGTCGAGCGACGGGAAGAAGATGCGGTTGAACACGAGCGCGGCGGCGGTGCCGTACAGGAAGAAGTCGTACCACTCGATCGTGGTGCCGGCCATGCTGGCCCAGCCGGCCAGCAGATAGTGCTTCGCGGTGCGCTCGGGCGCCGGTGCCGCGATGGCTGCATGCTCATCGAGGGTGGATCGGGTCTGCATGGTGTCTCCGGTTTTTGTTGCCCGCGGCTCATGGTCCTCAGGTCACGGTCGAGTATAGTTATGCGCAGATCCATGATGTACCGACAAGAAAACCGGTTGGATATGCATTTATGCATATCGACGGCCGGCCCCGAGACGCCAGCTTTTTTCCGCCGATGCGACATGCCACCGAGCCGGTTTCCGGCAACCTGAACTGGGACGACCTGCGCTTCTTCCTCGAAGTCGCGCGCACGCAGCGCGCGAGCGGCGCGGCGAAGCGGCTAGGCGTCGATTACACGACCGTCGCGCGGCGCATCCGCGCGCTCGAGGCCGCGATGGGCACGCTGCTGTTCGACAAGTCGCGCTCCGGCGGCTTTACGCTGACGGCCGAGGGCCAGCGGCTCGTCGCGTACGCGGACGCGATGGAGACGACCGTGCAGTCCGCGTGCGACCAGGTCGCGAACACCGGCGAGGCGCTGTCGGGCCATGTGCGGATCGGGTCGACCGAAGGATTCGGCTGTTTCTTCCTCGCGCCGCAGCTCGCGCGGTTTCGCGTCGCGCATCCGCACGTGACGGTCGACCTGCTGCCGGTCCCGCATTTCGTCAACCTGCCCAAGCGCGAGGCCGATCTCGCGATCACGCTCGAGCGGCCCGAGCGCGGCCCTTACGTGGTCACGAAGCTGTGCGACTACCAGTTGCGGCTCTATGCGACGCGCGACTATCTCGCGACCCATCCGCCGATCACGTGCACCGACGATCTCGCGCGGCACGCATTCGTCAGCTACGTCGACGATCTGGCGTTCAGCAGCGAGCTGCTGTACCTGGAGCGCGCGGTGCCGGGCGCAACGGCCGGGCTGCGCACGACGAGCGTGATCGCGCAGGTGTTCGCGGCGCTGCAGGGCGGCGCGCTCGCGATCCTGCCGTGCTTCATGGCGGCCACGCAGCCGGCGCTGGTGCCGGTGCTGCCGGACGAGGTGCTCGTCACGCGCTGCTTCTGGCTGACGTGTCGCGAGGATCTGCGCAAGCTGCGGCGCGTGACGGCGCTGTGGGATTACCTGCGCGCGGCGGCGGACGCGAATCGCGCGTTGCTGATGGGGGAGTCGGCGCGGTTGCGATTCGTCGGGGATCCGGCATAGCGGCCGGCGCGGGAAACGCGGATATCGCGACCGCGATTCAGCCGGTCATCCGAGCGCACGCCGAGCGGGCATTGACGGATGCCGGCAACGCGTTCGTCGTGCGTGTCGCCGTACGCGGCGTGACCGCCTGGCGGCCGGCGCTAGATCGACACCTCTCGACCCAGATCGACCACCTGCTCGGCCGGAACCCGCAGATAGTCGGTGACGCGCGTGCAGTTGCGCAGCATCAGCGCGAATGCGCGGCCGATCCAGCGCGGCAAGCCGTGGCCGTCGCCGCGGCACGTGACGCGCTCCATGCCGATGAAATACGTGAGCGTGCCCGGGTCGCGCGGGCCGGCGTGCGCCGCTGCGAGTTGCGCCATCAGCGCCGGCAGGTCGATGTGCTCGATGAACCCGTAGGTCGCGGTCACCGTCCAGTAGCCGGGCACCGGTTGCGCGACCCTGATCCGGCTCGCGGCGTCGACCCACGGCGTCGACGCGATGTCGAGCGTCACGGCCAGCACGTTGCGATGCAGCGACCGGCTGTGCCGGACGTACCACAGCAGCACCGGCGGCACGCGGTCCTTGGCGCGCGTCAGGAACACCGCGGTGCCCGGCACGCGGGTGAGACCGTCGCCCGTCGAGCGCATGAACGCGTCGGGCGATACCGGGTTCTCGTCGAGCCGGCCGGCCACGGCCGCCAGCCCGCGGTGCCATACGTACATCACCAGATACACGAGCGACGCGATGATCAGCGGCACGTAGCCGCCGTTGAACAGCTTCAGCACGTTCGACGTGAAGAACGCCGTGTCGAACGTGAAGAACAGCCCGGCCACGGCGCCGCTCGCCAGCAGGTTCCAGCCCCAGATTTCGCGCATCGCGATGAACAGCAGCACGGTGGTCAGCAGCATCGTGGCGGACACCGCGATCCCGTACGCGCCGGCAAGGTTGCCGGACTTCCGGAACAGCAGCGCGAGCCCGATCGTGACGACCATCAGCGTCCAGTTGACCGCGCCGATATAGATCTGTCCGTAGCCTGCCTGCGACGTCTGCACGACCCTCATGCGCGGCATCCATTCGAGCTGGATCGCCTGGCGCGTCATCGAGAACGCGCCGGTGATGATCGACTGGCTGGCGATCACGGTCGCGATCGTCGACAGGATCACGAGCGGCAGCGTGAGCGCGTCGGGACAGAGCCGATAGAAGATGTTGCCGCGGGTGGGCGCGCCGGCCAGCACGAGCGCGCCCTGGCCCGCGTAGTTCAGCACGAGGCTCGGAAACACGAGCGACGCCCACGCGAACTTGATCGGCTTCGCGCCGAAGTGCCCCATGTCGGCGTACAGCGCTTCGGCGCCCGTCACGCACAGGAACACGCCGCCGAGCACGAGAAAGCCGGTGCCGCCGCCATGCAGCAGATAGGCGAGCCCGTGCAGCGGATCGAGCGCGAGCAGGATCGCCGGATGACGCACGATGCCGGCGATGCCGAGCACGGCCATCACGACGAACCAGACCGTCATGACCGGGCCGAACGTGCGGCCGATCTTCGCGGTGCCGAGCGGTTGCAGCGCGAACAGCGCGAGCAGGATCAGCACCGCGAGCGGCAGCACGTACGGCTCGAACGCCGGTTCGACGAGGGTCAATCCTTCGATCGCCGACAGCACGGAAATCGCGGGCGTGATCGCGCCGTCGCCATAGATCAGCGCCGCGCCGAACAGGCCGGCCGCGACGATCAGCGGCCGCGCGCGCCGCTTCACGCCGAGCAGCGCCATCAGTGCGAGGATGCCGCCTTCGCCGTCGTTGTCGATCCGCATCGCGAAGCCGGCGTACTTGACGGTCGTGACGACGATCAGCGTCCAGACCAGCAGCGAGACGACGCCGAGGATGGTGTCGGGCCGCGGGCCGCCCGACAGGTCGAGCACGGTCTTGAACGTGTAGAGCGGGCTCGTGCCGATGTCGCCGAACACGACGCCGAGGGCACCGACGCCGCTGGCGAGCAGCAACGGCGATTTGCGGTGATTCGACATGCGCTTCCTTCGCTTCCTGACGGGTTGACCGGATCACGCACGCACGGCACGCGTCGGGCGGCGGCGAGCGGCCGCGGCGTTGCGCCGAATCATGCGAAAGGCGGAGTGTTGCGCGTGACAGGCGCTACCGGAAAACGGTTCGGGCCGGGCCGACATCACGTGCCGCAGTCGCTGCGTCGACGCCGCCGTGCGCCGTGTTGCACTGCAATCCGCGTTTCCGCAATCCGCGTTCCCGCACGGCACCGGGCCGGCGCCGCAGGCGCCCGTCCGCGCGCATGCGGGGCCGCGCTCAACCCGGGCAACCGAGCCAGTCCGCGAGTTCGCTGAGGTCCTTGACGTCGAAGTCCCACGCCGCGTCGGCTTGCAGGTCGGTCGTCTGGTTCGGCCCGTGTTCGGTCGGGCGCAGCACGAACGCGGTGGACAGCCCGAGTTGCCGCGCGGCGGCGAGATCGCCGTTGTGCGCGGCGACCAGGCACAGCTCGGCCGGCGCGATGCCGAGAATCTCGACCGCTTCGGTATAGACCTTCGGCGACGGCTTGTACGCGCGCGCGACTTCGGCGCCGAGAATCGCGTCCCACGGCAGGCCCGCGTGTTTCGCGACGTCGATCATCAGCCGGATATTGCCGTTCGACAGCGGCGCGATCACATAGCGCCGTTTCAGGCGCTGCAGCGCCGCGACGGCATCCGGCCACGGATCGAGCCGGTGCCACGCGAGCGTGAGCGCATCGATCTCCGCATCGGGCACGCCGTCGATGCCGTAGCGATCGAGCGTGCGCACGAGGTTCTCGCGGTGCAGCACGTCGAGCCGGACGTAGCGCCTGCGCCCGCTGCGGATTTCCTCCATCGACGGCGAGTATTCGCGCCGCCACGCCTCGGCGAACTCGAACGGGTCGAGCGCCGGCGCATGGCGCGCGAGGAACGCGGCGGCATCGCGCGCGACACCGCTTCTCCAGTCGACGATCGTTCCGAATACATCGAAAACGAGCGCCTTGATCTCGGCAGGATTCGTCATGTGATTCCGTGAAGGTCGAACGAACGGAAGCCGGCACGCGGCGTTGCTGCAATGCACGATGCCGGGTCGAACGACATTGAATCACGGATGGGAAAACGCGGCTCGCCGCGATGAACGGCGCGGCGGCCGGCGCACTGCCAGGTCGCGCGGATGGACGGGCACCCGCCCGGGCCGGGCGGCTCGGGCGGGGCGGTTCGTGTCACGCAGGTTGCGTAGAGACGGGGTGGGAACGCGCGAATCAGCTCTTGTCGTACGAGAACTGGATGCCCGCGGTGCCGCCGGTCTGGATGAACAGGTCGATGAACGCGGGGACGGTTGCGCTGCGCGCCCAGTCGCGCTGCAGTTCGCAGAACAACTGCGCGACGCTGATCATCTGGCCGCCGGCCTGCTCGATGCGGCGCAGCGCGGCTTCGTGCGCGGCCACCGACGTGCCGCCGACCGCGTCGACGACCACGTAGACCTCGTAGCCGGCCTTCAGCGCGTCGAGCGCGGGGAAGGTCAGGCACGCTTCGGTCCACAGCGCGGTCATGATGAGTTTCTTGCGGCCGGTGGCTTCGACGGCCTTGCGGAACTCGACGTCTTCCCACGAGTTGATGCTGGTGCGGTCGTAGGTCGGATAGCCTTCGAGCGCGGCGCGCAGCTGCGGGATCGGCGGCTTGTTCAGGCCGGTCTTCACGTTGACGGTCGAATGGACGATCGGCAGGCCGTACGCGACGGCGGCTTTCGATGCGCCGACGATGTTGTTGATCAGCAGCTGCCGATCCATCGACGCGATGGAGTTCACCTGGACCGGCTGGTAGTCGATGACGATGAACGCCGCGTTCTGCGGGGTGAGCAGGTGGTCGTTCGCGGGATCGCGAATCGGTTCGCTTGCCATGGTT
>NZ_JAPVQY010000107.1 GCF_027257875.1 Burkholderia sp. IMCC1007 | reverse complement strand
CGGGCCGTCCCGCAAGTGCGGGGCGGCCCGGCGCCTTTTTTATCGTGCGCGGTGCGGCTGCAGGCCGCGTCAGGCGTTTTCCACGAACGCGTAACGGCCTTCGATCTTGCGCGGCGTGAACCAGCCGAAGTCGGGGAACATCCGGTTGCGGACGAACCAGACGTAGCCCACCAGCACGACCGTCACCGCGAGGCTCGGCAGCGCGCTCGATGGATCCTGTCCGAGATCGGCGATGGTCTTCGGCAGTTGCAGCAGCGACAGAATGATGAACGCGTGATATGCGCCGACGCGATGGGTCGCGAAGCCCCAGATGAACAGCAGCGACAGCGGCACGGTCAGCACGACGAACAGCACCGCGAGGCCCTTGCCCAGTGCGCCCACAGTGCCGAGGTGGTCGGCGGCGGCGGAGAACAGGTAGGCGAGCGCGAGGCTGATCACGAGTTGCGCGATGCCGAGGCCGACCAGGATCCACGTGTGCACTTTGTTTTTTCTGCACAGCGCCGGGTCGGGACGCGACGCGATCAGGCGCGCGAGCACGCGGTCCTTCAGGCCGTGGCCGGCCAGTTCGGCCAGCACGTCGGCTTTCCTCGCCCCCGCGGACAGCAGCGCCGCGATTCTTGTCTTGGCTTCCTTTTTGTTCATGACGTGGCGAATTATTGTTCGATGGATTGTCAAAGGCCCGGCCACGCGAATATTGCATCTTGTGCGATGGGGCGCAACGGTTTTGCCGCGGATGGAAACATTCCTACAATCGGCGCTGAGGGCGGGGGCAGGTGGGCGATTGGGCGATGGCGGGGTGGTGTCGCTGTCGGATGAGCGGTCGGACGCGGCGCGTGTGTCGGAGTGTGGCGACGTGAGCTGACCGGCGAGCCGAGTCGAGCCGAGCCGAGCCAAGCAGTGCAGTGCAGTGCAGAGTCTCGGCGATCGCGGTCGCGTGATGTCGTTTACTGCATCCATCGATAGCGCATAGCGCGGTACGGCTCGCGCTGACGCCGGGCGGACCGGGCAGCCGGACGCCGTGCATGCGGCGCGCCGGACGCCGATCAGTCGGATGCGGTCGGCGACGCCGCCGCGGGGCCAGCCGGCAACGCCGACCGTGTTTTCGTTTCGCGCGCCGGCGGTTCACGTCGCCGCGTCGCGCCTGCCAGCATCCCCGCGATGACGAGCGCGATGCCGAGAAGCCGCGTGCCCCCCAGCGTCTCGCCGAACAGCGCGACGGCGAACAGCACGGCCGAGACGGGCGCGACCGCCGTGAACAGCGCGGCTTCGGTGCCGCTCGTACGCGCGGAACCTGCATACCAGCACACATAACCGAGCACGGTCGGCACCAGCGCGTAGTACGCGATCGCCGAAACGGCGCCGATCGTCCAGCCGGTCATCGCCGCGTGCCATTCGAATGCGGCCGGCACCAGTGCGAGCACGAAGCCGAGGCCCGACATCGCCGTCGACAACGCGAGCGGCGGCAGCGGGGCCGACAGCCGCCGGTTCAGCAGGATGAACACGGCCTCGCATGCGACGGCGGCGAGCACCAGCGCGTCGCCGGCAAGCGTCTGCAGCGACGGCATGGCCCGGCCGGGCGCGAACGTGACGAACAGTACGCCGGCGGTGGCGAGCGCCGCCGCGCCCCAGTCGCGAAGCGTCTGGCGCTCGCGCAGCACGACGGCCGCGATCAGCGTCGACATCGCCGGCAGCGTGCCGAGCATCACGCCCGCATCGACCGGCGACGACAGCTTCGTGCCGCTGATCAGCAGCACCGTATAGCCGACGCCGCCCGCTGCCGCCTGGACGACGAGCAACACGGCATCGCGCATGCCGATGCGCGGCCAGCGCATCCGTTGCGCACACATCAGCGCGAACAGCAGCGGGGTCGCGATCAGGAAGCGCAGCGCGGTGGCCGTGAATGGCGGCAGCCCGCCGGCCGCGAAGCGGCTCGCGATGACGGTGCTGCCGACGCCGATCATCGCAGCGGCGAGGTAGAGATAGCCGACCAGTCGTGTTTTCATGCGCCGCATCATCGCGTGCGGCGGCGAGGGCGTCTTGAACGAAATTGCAGCGGTGTTCGTGGCGGTGCGGGTGTGTCAATTGGCGCGGCGCTCGGTGTTTCTGCATGGGGCGCAGCGTCTGTCTGCATCGACCGCATTGCCACGTCACGACAACGGCCCACGTCGCCACAACCGGAACGCGTCGCGCAGCGAAGCCCGTCACCCGGCCTGCGTGAACCTTCCCGGCGTGATCCCGAACTGACGCGCGAACGAACGCGTCAGATGGCTCTGATCGGCAAAACCGGCTTCGGCCGCCGCATCGGCGATCGGCGTGCCGCTCGCGAGCAGCGCACGGGCGAGCCGCGTGCGCGACTGCACCAGGTATGCATGCGGCGTGATGCCGAGTTCACGTGCGAAGCCGCGCAGCAACTGGAAGCGGCTCACGCCGCTCAAGCCGGCCAGTTCCGCCAGCGAAACGGGTGCCGCGGGCGCCGCATCGAGCCGTTCGCGGGCGATACGGATCGCCGGTGCGACGCGGGCGGCCGGCAGTGCGCGGTTCGAGTGCCGCGCCAGCAGCCCGGCGATCAGCATCACGAGTGCTTCGTCGCGCGCGAGCGGCACTGTTTCTCCTTCGACGATCCGCGCATGCAGCCGCCCGAACGCGGCGGCGAGCCGCGTGTCGCGCACGGCCGGATGCGCGAGTTCGACGCCGCCGAGCCCTTCTTCCGCCGCGACGCCCGCAACCAGCGCGGGCGCGAGGTACAGCATCCGCCAGCGCCGGCCGGTGCCCGCGTCGATCGGCATGCCGTCGTGCACTTCGCCCGGATTGACCATGATCGCGTCGCCGGCCAGCGCGTCGACCTGCCCGCGGCCGCTCCATGATCGATGCGCGCCGCTGACGATCACGCCAACCCCGAATTCATCGTGCGCATGCCGCGGAAACGCGCGATCGGACTCGAGGCTGATGGCCTCGATGCCTTCGTCGGTCCGTCGGTAGTGGGTGACACGGTGCATGGGCGCTCCTGGCGCGTCGGCGACGCGGATTCCGTGCACTTTAGCGCGTTCCGTCGACGCGCGCCCTTCATCCTTTTGGCCGATACCGCGCCGCGCGCGCAGCCGCCACCATGTGCACATGAGCAGCGTACACGGCCCGCCGGGCCTGAAGCTGCGCAGGAGACAGCGGTGGAACAACAGAATCCGGTATTCATCCAGGTGGGCGCACTCGCGGACGGTTTCGCACCTGACGCAAACATCCTCACGCCCGTGAACGCACTGGCGGGGCGGTCGCTCGTCCTTGACGATGCATCGGGCGCGTGGCGCATCTACACGTTCGAGGCGGATGCGCTGCAATGGCGCGATGCGGCGACCGACACGGGCGGGCGCGCGCCGTGCCGGGTCACGCGGCTGCGCGACGACCTGTACTTCGTCGACTACATCGAGCCGGCGGCGCGCGCGATGTCGGTCAGCCTCGTGATCGACGTCGGCAACGGCGTGTGGACGTCGGTGGTCGGCACGCTGCCGACCGAAGCGGACACGCACATCGACGCGTTCACGCGCGTCGCGCGCGGGTTGCCGCTGACGGGCGTCGATGCCGCGTTCCGGCACGGCACGCTCGGCGGCCATGCGCAGCCGGGCCTGCTGCACGGGCCCACGCGCGAGTTGATCGGCAAGCGGACGATGTACCGCTACAGCCCGACCGAGTGCTACGAGCACATCTACCTGAACGAGAACTTCTATGCATGGCAGTGCCTGCTGGGCGTCGAAGGCGGGCTGGCCGACGTCGACCGTTGCCATTACTTCAAGATCGCGGAGCAACTGTATCTGTTCGTCTGGCGCGAGAAAGTGGTGCCGACGCTCGGCGTCGTGCTGATCGATCTCGCGCAGTGCAAGACCGACGGCAAGATCTTCGGCTATCAGGGGGGCGAATTCGGCGCGCTGTCGAACTTCCCGATCGGCGCGTATGCGCAGGTGCTGAACGAAACCGTGCATCCGCTCGGCGGCGAGGCGTCGCAATGAACGCCATGCCGGGCAGCGGCCGCGTGCATGCGGATTTCAGCGGGCGGGTCGTGCTCGTCACGGGCGCCGCGCAGGGGATCGGCGCGGCGATCGCACGCCGTTTCGCGGAAGCCGATGCGTTCGTCGCGCTCGCCGATCTCAACGGCGACGCGGCTGCCGCGCAGGCCGACGCGCTTTCCGGTGCGGGTGCCGATGTGTGTGCGTATCGCGTCGACGCCGCGAGCCGCGACGAACTATGCGCGCTCGTCGCGGCGGTCGAGCGCGACGGCGGGCGGCTCGATGTCGTCGTGCACAACGCCGCGTATTTCCCGCTGACCCCGTTTGCGCAGATCGACGCGCCGACGCTCGAGCGGACGCTGGCGGTCAACCTGTCGGCGCTGTTCTGGCTCGCGCAGGCCGCGTTGCCTGCGTTCGAGCGCGCGGGCGCCGGACGGCTGCTCGTCACGTCGTCGGTGACGGGGCCGCGCGTCGTATATCCGGGGCTCGCGCATTACGCGGCATCGAAGGCCGGCGTGAACGGCTTCATCCGCGCGGCAGCGCTCGAACTCGCGCGCCGCAACGTGACGGTCAACGGCGTCGAGCCGGGGATGATCCGCACGCCGGCCGCCGGCAATCTCGGCGACGCGTCGGTCGCCGCGCAGATCGCCCGCGACATTCCGCTCGGGCGGATGGGTGAGCCGGACGACATCGCGAACGCAATGCTGTTTCTTGCGTCCGCAGATGCCGCGTATATCACCGGGCAGACGATCGTCGTCGACGGCGGCGCGACGTTGCCGGAGAGCGGGGCCGTGCTGGGCGACGGCTAACGCGCGCGAACAGGGCCGCGCGGTGACGGGCTGTGGATGGTGGCGCGCGTCGTCAGTGCTGTCGACGGCCGGGCCATGCGCGCGCGATTACAGCCAACCGTTGCGGATGAACTCGACGATCGAGTAACGGCGGCGCTCGAGATCGCGCTGGCGCACGGCGTCGACGATGCGCGACACGCCGTCAGCGTAAGGCGATGCGCCATACACGCGCGACTCGAATTGCAGGCTGCACGCGCCGTCCTCGATGCGGATCCGGTGGAATGCATGGCGGCCGAGCTGGTCGTCGGGAATCTGCAACGCATCGCGCTGCTCTGCGGGGTCGCGCACGGAGCGGATGTGCTGCGCCGGCACGCCGAGCGACTGGCCGATGTCGACCGCGGTGCCGGGCACCGACGTCTTGCTGGCCTGATGCGACTCGGTCACGCTGATGTTGCAGTCGCGAAACAGATGTCCGCTGGTTTCCAGCATGCACATGAACTTGAGCATCAGGATGTTCGTGTTCGGGCACAGCACGATGGGGAAATCGTGCGATCCGGTTTCGAGGTCGGAGCCGGTCGACAGCTCGACGAGTGTCGAACCCGTTGCGTGGCAGAACGCGATTGCATCGGGCAACTCGCGGCCGGAACCGGCATGGACGACGATCGATCGGGCGTCGCTACGCCGGGCGTCGGTACGTCGGGCGTCGCTACGTCCGGCATCGGCTCGCGCACCCTCCGACCACGGCATCACGTGAAAGATTGCGGGATCGAGCTGATGCGAGCGGAGCAGTTCGGTTGCCAGCTTGCCGGTGCCAACGACGAGTACTTGCATGGGATTGACGGGTTGCGGTTCGGGTTTCGGTACGGAAGCGGCACGGGCCGCTCAGGGGCCCGGCACGATCACGATCCACCGCGTGGTGTGCCGTGATCGCGCATTATGCCCGGCCGCCCGCCTGTGCGTGCAGTCGCGCCGCATAGGCGTGGCACCGGCGTATCAGTTGGCCGACGCTGTCGGCACCCATGCGTTCGCCGTGTTCTTCGCCGCGAACTGCGTGGCGATCGAGCGGGCGAGGCGGTCCGTATCCGATGCGACGGTGTCGTGCTTCGCTTCCGACACGCCATGCATTCCGGCACCGACTGCCGCCGACGTCGCGACGCGCCCGGCCACGGCGCCGACGCCGGCGGTCTCGACCATGCCCGGCATATGGCCGCTGTTCGCGCTGGCGGAGAACGAGTCGAGCGGTTGTGGCGTGCCGTGGGCCGGCTGGAACAGCACGGCGACCGACGCGCCCACTTCGCTCTTGCCGGCGCCGAGCCCGATCAGTGTGCGTCGGCGGCGATTGCCGGCGTCGATCCTGTCGAACCGGCCCTGGACGACCAGCGCGTCGCGATCGTTCGGCACCGGGCTGTCTGCACGCAGCGCCGGAACGCCTTGGGAGCGGAGTTCGCGCACGAGCGCGTCGGCGAGTTGCTGGCGCGTCTTCAGCGCGGTCTGCTGGCGTTGCGCGTCGGCGGACGAACCGCTCATGACGGTCGCGAGCTTGCTGATCATCCCGCCGTCGACCTTCACGTCGGTCGCATCCGCATCGAACGTCGACACATAGACGACGGTGGCATGAACCTGCGGCAGCGCGCGCCCCATCGGCGCCGTGGCCGTGGTCGCGGTTGCCGTCGATGCACAGCCGGTCATGACGAGCGAACCGACGATCAGCGCGGCACTCGTCAGACGTTTGGATTGGGCGGCGAGTGCGTGAAGGGAAAGGGACATGTCGATCTCCGTGGCCTGGGTGGAGGTGCCGATACTGTCGCGGCATTCAGGAACGCGAACGATCGGAAGCGGAGCGTGGTCGCTGGCCGAGAGAGGTTTCATGCCGTTGCGCAACACGCAGGCGAAGTATGCGGAGATCGGGCGCCACGCGCCACGCGGCAATTATGTCGGCGTATGTCATATGCCGGTGCGCATCGCGCATCAAGCAGAAAGCGCTGCGGGGGCCGGATGCGATGCGTCGAGCGGCAGCGCGACGACGGCCTCGAGGCCGCCGCCGTCGCGGTCGCGGAACGTCAGTGAGCCGCCGTGCAGCCGCGCGATCCGGTCGACGATCGCGAGGCCGAGACCGGTGCCGCCCGAGTGGCCGCGTGCGTTCGCGCCGCGGCTGAACGGTGCCTTGAGTCGTTCGAGTTCCTCGGCGCGGATGCCGGTGCCGCGATCGCGCACCACCGCATATGCGATCCCGTGTTCGGTCCACGTTCGCACGCCCAGGCCCGCCCGTCCGTAGACGACGGCGTTCTGCATCAGGTTCATCAGCAGCCGCATCACGCTGATCGGGCGGAACGGGAACGGCGGTACGTCGCCCTCGTCGAATTCGAATTCGTGCCCGAGCCCCGCGAAATCGGCCACGAGCTGCCCGATCAGCGCGTTCAGGTCGCCGGTCTGCGGGCTCTCGCGCTCGCCGCTGCCTGCGTAGTCCATGAACTGCTGCAGGATCGTGTCGATCTGGTCCAGGTAGTGCTCGGCCGATTCGGTGAGCGCATCGTGGGTGCCGCGCGGCAACGCCATCGCGATCGCGAGCCGCAGCTTGGTGAGCGGCGTGCGGATGTCGTGCGACACGCCGGCCAGCATCAGCGAGCGCGTCGTGTCCGCCTGCTGCAGTGCATCGGCCATCCGGTTGAACGCGCGGCTCACGTCGGCGATTTCGGTCGGCCCGTCGGTCGGCAGCGGCGGCGGGCGCTCGCCCGCCGTGACGCGTTGCGCGGCGCGTGCCAGCGCGTCGAGCGGACGGTTCAGGTGAAGCTGGATCAGATAGCCGGTCAGTGCCGCGAGCAGCGCGAGCCCGACCGACAGCACGAGGGCGGTCGTGATGCCGCTTGCCTGTGCATCGGCGGCCATCGGCAACGAAATCCAGACCGGCGTGCCGGCGGCATGCAGGCGAATCCACAGTCGCTCGTCGTCGCCCGACTGCCAGCGCGCGGGCAGCTCGGCCGGCAGATGCCGCGCGAGCGCCTGCATGAACACGTCGCGCTGCCAGGTGCGGAAGAAGGCGGGCAGGTTCGGCGGCTGCGGCGGCCCGGCGGGCGGCGGTTGCGTCCGGCCGCCGAGCTGCGCGACCACCGCACGGCCGGTGTCGGGCGGGAGGCTGGCGAGCGTGCGGTCGAGCAACTGCACGTACTCCGAGAAAATGATCGACGCCCGTTCGATGCGCGGCCGCTGCACGTAGTGCAGCAGCACGACGAGCGAACAGACGAGCGACAGCGCGACGAGCGCGACCAGCAGCGCGATGTTGCGCGCGAGCAGCGAGCGCGGCAGCGGGAGGCGCATCACGATTCGACGCCGGCCACCAGCATGTAGCCGATGCCCCACACCGTCTTGATGAAGCGCGGCTTGGCCGGATCGTCCTCGACGATCTGGCGCAGCCGCAGAATCTGCACGTCGACGCTGCGATCGAGCGCGGCGTGATCGCGTCCGCGCGCGCGGGCGAGCAGGTTTTCGCGGCTCACGGCGCGGTTCGGCGACGAGCCCAGCGCGTGCAACAGCAGCATCTGCGCCGAATGGATGTCGACGGGAACGCCGTCGCGCACCAGCGTCTGCTGGCCGACGTCGAACGTGAAGGCGCCGAAGCGCAGCCGCTGCGACGTCACCGTCGGCTCGCCGGCCGCCATCTTCTGGCGCCGCAGGAGCGCCCGCACGCGGGCGACCAGTTCGTCGGGAAGAAACGGCTTTGCGAGGTAATCGTCGGCGCCCGTTTCGAGGCCGATGACCTTGTCCGCAGCATCGCCTTTCGCGGTGAGCATCAGGATCGGCAGCGTGTGGCCTTCGGCGCGCAGCCGGCGGCACACGCTCAGGCCGTCCTCGGGCTCCATCATCAGGTCGAGCACCAGCAGATCGTACGGTTCGCGCTGCAGCAGGCGGTCGAGCCGCTTGCCGTCGGCGACCGCACGGACCTGGAAGCCGTGGCCGGTGAGGAAGCGTTGCAGCATGTTGCGCAGCTCGGCCTCGTCGTCTAGCACGACGATCCTGCAGGACTGTTCCATCGGCTGCCTCCGTGCGTGGCGCGACCGGGTGCGGTCCGCGCTCAGCGGGCCGCCATGCGCTGACGCATGAAGCCGGCGAGCTGCTCGAGCGTGACGTAGCCGTTGCGCTGCGTATCGATCTCGTCGAAATGCTGCGCGACCATCGGCATGCCCGCGGCGGCCTGCTCGCGGGTGAGCTTGCCGTCGTGCGTCGTGTTCGCGTTCGCGAAGCGGGTCTGCAACTGCGACAGCGCACGTTCGACGCGTGCGCCGCCGTTCGCGGCGCCGGCCGGCATCTGCTGCGCCGACGCTGCTGCTGAGACGATACACAAAACGGCGATGGCAATCATCTTCCGGATGGACTTCATGGGGTTTCTCCTTGCGTGGCCGACGTTCTGCGCCGGCCGGGTGATTGATGAAAAGGATGGCAAACGAAAAGGATGGCAAACGAAATGGTTCGATCGAGCGGGCCCGGTGCTGGTCACGCCCAGTGCGCGGGTACCCAGACGCGGCCAATCCAGTGGCCGGGCACCCAGACGACCGCACGCGGCGGGTGCGCGACATACACGGCTTGAGGCGCGACATACACGGAGCGCGGCAGCGGCGGCGCGAGGTACAGGACTTCCGGCGGCGGCGGCGCGACGTAGACGATGCGCGGTGCAGGCGTGACGACGACCGCCTTCGGCGCCGCGACACGCACGACTTTCGGTGGCGGCGTCACGACGATGGTCTTCGGCGGCGCTGGTGCGATGACGACGGCCTTGGGTGGCGCCGGTGCGACGACGACGGCGGCGGGCGCGGGCGGTGGCGCGGCGACGACCGCGGTGGCAGCCACCGGCGGCACGACAGCGACCGTCGTGGTTGCCGGCGGCGGTGCGTTCACGACCACGGCGGCCGGCGGGGGCGGGGCCGCCGGCACGACGACCGGCGAGGGCACCGGCACCGGCACCGGCACCGCGCCACCCGCGACCACCACCGTGCCGCTTGCCGTCGTGCCGCCGTGTACGACGGTCGAGCCGCCCGACGTCGTGATGACGCCCGGCGCGACACGCGTCGCGCTGCCGGAATGCGTGACGCTCTGGCTCGCCGTGTTGCCGCCCGATCCGGTGATCGTGCCGCTCGACGAGTACTGGCCCGGGCCGTCGCGCGTCACGCTGCCGGACGTCGATGCGCTGCGGCCGTCCGAGCCCGTCAGTGAACCGGTATGCGAGCAGGTGCCGTCCGCGCAGCTCGTGTCGCCGCTGTGCTGGACGGAGCGGCCGTTCGGGCCGACCGCGGTGCCGCTGTTCGAGAACTGGCCGGGCGCGGTGCGCGTGACGGTGCCCGTGTTGGTCGCGATGCCGCCGCCGGGACCGATCACGCCGCCTGCATGCGCGCAACTGCCGGCGCCGCAGGAACCGGCGTGCGCGCCGCTATAGGTGCCGTGTGGCGTGTAGGCGGTGCCGTGGCCGGCCCAGCCGGCGAAGGCCGGTGCGCTGGCAAGCGCGGCGAGGGCGGCGGCGGTGACGAGGGAGCGGGTTTTCATCGGGTGTCCTTGCGGTTCGTTTCGGTGCACGCAGTGGCGTGGTGACGGGACGAACTTTAGGACGACGACGCGCACCAGTCGCGTCATAAAAGATGTCGCGGTGTTACACGTCGAGTGCGTCATTCGGTACGACGAATCGATGACGGGGCGCTGCTGATTGCGGAGGGTTCAAGCCCGGCACGGCTTTGGCGGAAGCGGTCGAATGTGTTCGACGTGCGGCGCGATTCGGATAGGCGCGCCACGTGCAGTCCGGATTCGTGTCGCCGTGACATGTGGCGACATATTTGCCGGTCGGTCTGTGCATGTGTGGCGCCGAGCATCGCCGGACGAATCAATCGCATGCTCGGGAGCCATGGCTTCCAGTTGCAATTCCACCAAAAGAGTCGGCTTTTTATTCGACGTAGACAGCTGCTCCGTAGCGATCGGGCCATTTTTGGCCCGGTCGGGTCAAAAATGGCCCGCTTAATTCTGTTTGTTTTCAATGAGTTGAATTGGAGCGGGCCAAAAATGGCCCGAAATAGCGGTCAAAAAATCGATTTTTGCCGTCACAGCGTTGCGTTCTCCCGAGTAAAGGCGCCTTGAAACGGCGCTAAAGCCTTGATAGTCAAGGCTCAAGATATTTGCGTGTGTGCGCTGGCATGGCGCTTGCAGTAGCTACGGCGCCGTCACCGATGGCAACACGGTCCGAGGGCCGTGTCGGTTCCAACAACAAGGACAGCATTCATGCCGACTCCCGCTTATATCAGTATCCAGGGCAAGACCCAGGGCCACATCACGCAGGGCGCTTTCACCCCCGACTCGGTGGGCAACGTGTACCAGGAAGGCCACGAAGATCAGATTCTGGTCCAGGAAATCGAACATCTGATCGCGACGC
>NZ_JAPVQY010000106.1 GCF_027257875.1 Burkholderia sp. IMCC1007 | reverse complement strand
ACGCGGGCCCGGAGGCGCGCTTCTGTCCGGCCGGCGTCTACGAGTTCATCAAGAACGACAGCAACGAAGATCGCTTGCAGATCAACGCGCAGAACTGCGTGCACTGCAAGACCTGCGACATCAAGGATCCGACGCAGAACATCGTGTGGGTCACGCCGGAAGGCGGCGGCGGGCCGAATTACCCGAACATGTAACGCATACGTACCCCTGCGCCCGCGGGCGCGAACGAACCGGAGTGAGACGATGAGCAATGCAGCGAAGGAAGTCGTGGTGGTGAGCGGTGTCCGTACCGCGATCGGCGATTTCGGCGGTAGCCTGAAGGATTTCTCGCCGACCGATCTCGGTGCGAAGGTCGTGAGCGAAGTGCTGTCGCGCGCGAACGTGCCGGGCGATGCGGTCGGGCACGTCGTGTTCGGTCACGTCGTGAACACTGAGCCGAAGGACATGTATCTCGCGCGTGTCGCGGCGATCAATGGCGGCGTCGCGCAGCATGCGCCGGCGCTGACGGTGAACCGTCTGTGCGGCTCGGGCCTGCAGGCGATCGTGTCGGCCGCGCAGACGATCATGCTGGGCGACGCCGACGTCGCGATCGGCGGCGGCTCGGAGAACATGAGCCGCGCGCCGTTCAGCGTGCCGTCCGCGCGTTTCGGCCAGCGCATGGGCGACGCGAAGCTCGTCGACATGATGCTCGGCGCGCTGCACGACCCGTTCCAGACGATCCACATGGGCGTGACGGCCGAGAACGTCGCGAAGAAATACGGCATTTCGCGTGAAGCGCAGGATGCACTCGCGCTCGAATCGCATCGTCGCGCGGCGCGCGCGATCGCCGAAGGCCGCTTCAAGGATCAGATCCTGCCGATCTCGATCCGCACGAAGAAGGGCGAGGTTGCATTCGACACCGACGAACACGTGCGTCACGACGCCGGCTCCGACGATTTCACGAAGCTCAAGCCGGTGTTCGTGAAGGAGAACGGCACGGTGACGGCCGGCAACGCGTCGGGCATCAACGATGCGGCCGCCGCGGTGCTGATGATGAGCGCGGACGCCGCGCGCGCGCAAGGCGTGAAGCCGCTCGCGCGTCTCGTCGCGTATGCGCATGCGGGCGTCGATCCGGCGTACATGGGCATCGGTCCGGTGCCGGCCACGCAGAAGGCGCTCGAGCGCGCGGGCCTGAAGATCACCGATCTCGACGTGATCGAGGCGAACGAGGCGTTCGCCGCGCAGGCCTGCGCGGTCACGCAGGAGCTCGGCCTCGATCCGGCGAAGGTCAACCCGAACGGCTCGGGCATTTCGCTCGGCCACCCGATCGGCGCGACGGGCGCATTGATCACGGTCAAGGCGCTGTACGAACTCAAGCGCATCGGCGGGCGTTACGCGCTCGTGACGATGTGTATCGGCGGCGGTCAGGGGATTGCGGCGATCTTCGAGAACATCTGATAATCGACTGCTTAGCACCCGAACACACAGGAATCGTATGGCTATCGAAACCGTCGGCGTCGTGGGCGCCGGAACCATGGGCAACGGCATTGCGCAAACCGCAGCCGTTGCAGGACTCAACGTCGTGCTGATCGACGTCAGCGATGCGGCGCTCGACAAGGGCGTCGCCGCACTGAAGGGCAGCCTCGAGCGGCTCGTGTCGAAGGACAAGCTCGATGCCGGCGCACGCGACGCCGCACTCGCGCGCATCACGACGTCGACCGATTACGCGAAGCTCGCCGCGGTCGACATCGTGATCGAAGCCGCGACCGAGAACGTCGAGCTGAAGAGCCGCATCCTGAAGCAGATCGAGTCGGTCGCGCGGCCCGATGCGATCATCGCGACCAACACGTCGTCGATCTCGATCACGTCGCTCGCGGCGCTGCTCGCCGATCCGTCGCGCTTCGTCGGCATGCACTTCTTCAACCCGGTGCCGCTGATGCCGCTCGTCGAGATCATCCGCGGGCTGCAGACGAGCGACGCGACCGCGTCGGCCGTGCGCGCGCTGACCGAGCGTTTCGACAAGTCGCCGATCGGCGTGCGCAACGCGCCGGGCTTCGTCGTGAACCGGATCCTCGTGCCGATGATCAACGAAGCGTTTTTCGTGCTGGCCGAAGGCATCGCGTCGGCCGAGGAGATCGACGCGGGGATGAAGCTCGGTGCGAACCATCCGATCGGGCCGCTCGCGCTGGCCGATCTGGTCGGGCTCGACGTGTGCCTCGCGGTGATGGACGTGTTCCTGAAGGACTTCGGCGACACGAAATACCGTGCGTGCCCGCTGCTGCGCGAGATGGTGTCGGCCGGGCGCCTCGGGCGCAAGACCGGGCGCGGGGTGTACGACTACAGCAAGTAAGCGGCGCGTCGGTGCCACTTCGTGCGGCCGCCTTCGGGCGGCCGTTTGTTTGTGCGGGGCCGTTAGGCGCGCAGCACGGACAGATCAGATCCAGCCGGACGTACTCGTTTCCCCGACACGCGCCGGCTCCCAGACTCGAAGGAAATCGCTTCCTCTAGCGTTTTCTCAGTAGTTTCCCTTAAACGGGCCTGTCGGTATTTTCCCCTAGCGAGCCCTGCCACCCGCTGCGCGCATCGCATCGCCGCAATCCCCGACAAATCCCGCCCGGCCGCACCGGCATTGGCTTTCACGTCATTCGCACGGTTTTGGTTCAGCCACGCTTTCGTGCCCATATTCGATGCATTACCAAAGGTATGGAAAAGCGCACAGAAAATGTATCTGGAGCCGCGTAATTGGATTGATACGCTGCGTTCACTGTTCAGTGCATCAGCGCCGTCAACCACGCAGGAGCGGCATCGAGTCCACGCAGCCAGCGCGCGATCGATGACGACTCGTCCGAAGTTCGCGGCTTCTCTTACCAGTTAGTCGGGATGACAGAATGGCCCCAAATCTGACGTTTGCACCGGGCGACGTACTTCCCCCGGGGGCAATCCACACTGACGGTGCGCCGTCGATCGCCCGGTCGAGCATCGCGACCGGAAACGACATCCTGACCGTCAAGCACCTGTCGAAGGTTTTCGGTCCGAAGCCCGAGCGTGCGATCGAGATGCTGAAGCGCGGTGTCGGTCGCAACGAGATTTTCGCCGAGACCGGCAACATGGTGGCGGTCAACGACGTGAGCCTGAGCGTGAGGGCCGGCGAGATCTTCGTGATCATGGGGCTGTCTGGTTCCGGCAAGTCGACGCTCGTGCGCCTGCTCAACCGGCTGATCGAGCCGACGTCCGGCCAGGTCGTGCTCGAAGGCCGCGACATCGCACCGATGTCGACACCGGAGCTGCGCGACGTGCGGCGCCAGAAGATGGCGATGGTGTTCCAGTCGTTCGCATTGCTGCCTAACCGAACCGTGATCGACAACATCGCGTACGGGCTCGAAGTCGCGGGCATCAAGAAGGCGCAGCGCTACGAAGTCGCGCGTGCCGCGCTGGAGCGCGTCGGCCTCGGCTCGTACGAAAAGCTGCTGCCGAGCGAGTTGTCCGGCGGCATGCAGCAGCGCGTCGGGCTCGCTCGCGCACTGGCGGTCAATCCGTCGGTGCTGTTGATGGACGAGGCGTTCTCCGCGCTCGATCCGCTGATCCGCTTCGAAATGCAGAACGAGCTGCTGCGCCTGCAGAAGGAGGAGCAGCGCACGATCGTGTTCATCTCCCACGATATCGAGGAAGCGGTGAAGATCGGCGGCCGCATCGGCATCATGAAGGACGGCTGCCTGATCCAGGTCGGCACGCCGGCCGAACTGATCCAGACGCCGGCGGACGACTACGTGCAGGACTTCTTCCGCAACGTCGACGTGTCGCGCTTCCTGAAGGCCTCCAGCATGATGACGAAGGTCGAGCGCGGGCTGCTTCGCTGCGATGCGGGCACGCCGTCCGATCGTTACCTGAACCAGCTGATCGACAGCGGCGCCGAATGCGGTTACGTGTGCGACGAGGCCGGCCATTACCTCGGCTGCGTCACGCCCGCCACGCTGCACCGGTCCGGCGCGCGGCCGATTCGCGACGCATTCCTGAACGACTTCAGCGCGGTGTCGATCGATACGGATCTGCATCGACTCGCATCGATCGCGCTGACCCAGCAGCACGACGTGCCGGTGACGGACGCAGCAGGACAACTGGCAGGCGTCGTGTCCTGCCGGACGATACTCAAGCAGATGATGCAACGGAGGGCAGCATGAATTCGTCGGTGATCGGGAAGTTCGCGGAAGACTTCGTCAATTTCCTGTTTCTGCACTTTCGCGGCGGTTTCGACACGTTCTCGGCGGGGCTCGGCGCGGTCGTGAAACTGCTCGAAGACGGGCTCGGCGCCGTGCCGTTCGCCGCGATGGTCGTGCTCCTGGTCGGCCTCGCGCTGTGGCGCCGCGGCATCGTGTTTTCGATCTTCGTCGGCTTCGCGCTGCTCGTGATCCACTACATGGGCTTGTGGGCGCAGACGGTATCGACGCTTGCGCTCGTCATCGCGGCGACCTTCTTCAGCCTGGTGATCGGTGTGCCGCTCGGCATCTGGGGCGCTCGCAACAACCGGATCGGCATGATCCTGCGCTCGCTGCTCGACTTCATGCAGACGATGCCCGCGTTCGTGTACCTGATCCCGGCCGTGATCCTGTTCGGGCTCGGACGCGTGCCGGCGGTGATCGCGACGATCGTGTTCGCCATGCCGCCGGTCGTGCGGCTGACGACACTCGGGATCCGCCAGGTGCGCGACGAACTGATCGAAGCCGGCCGCTCGTTCGGCAGCACCGACTGGCAGCTTCTGTGGAAGATCCAGTTGCCGAACGCGCTGCCGTCGATCATGGCCGGCGTGAACCAGACGATCATGATGGCGCTGTCGATGGTGGTGGTCGCATCGATGATCGGCGCGGGCGGCCTCGGCGAATACGTGCTGAGCGGCATCCAGCGCCTCGACATCGGGATCGGCTTCGAAGGCGGGCTGGGTGTCGTGCTGCTCGCGATCGTGCTGGACCGCCTGACGGAAAGCTTCGGCGTGAAGGCGAAGAAGAAGGTGAAGAAGCCGATCGCGCGTGCCGGCAAGGGCGCCCCGCGAGGTGCGGCTCGCACCTGACGGTCACGGCAGTTGAAGGCAGCTGAAGGACGATGACGCGCCGCGGCCACGGTGCCGCGGCGCAATCGCTGTAGCAGTGCGTAGAGACCAGAAACGCCGCTCGAAGGCGTTCCTCACCCCTGAAAGACTCGCGTGATTAACAAGGAGTACTAGATGAAAGCCCATACGTTCAAGTCGCTTCTGGCGAAACTTGCGGTATCGACGGTGGTTGCCTGCAGCGCAGGTGTGGGAGCGGCGTCGGCGGCCGAGCCGGTCAAGATCGCGGTGACCAACTGGGCGGACGTGCTGGCGGTGGCCAACGTCGCGAAGTACGTGCTCGAAACGCAGCTCAAGCAGCCGGTGGAGTTCGTGCAGGCCGCGATCGGCATCCAGTACCAGGGCGTCGCGCGCGGCGATCTCGACATCATGGTCGGCGGCTGGCTGCCGGTCACGCATGGGACGTACTACGCGAAGTACAAGAACGACCTCGATGACGTCGGCATCATCTACACCGGCGGCAAGAACGGCTGGGCGGTGCCGACCTACGTGCCGGAATCGGAGCTGTCGTCGATCGCCGACCTGAACAAGCCGGAAGTCAAGAGCAAGCTGAACGGCACGATCCAGGGCATCGAGCCGGGCGGCGGCCTGATGCAGGCATCCGAGAAGACCATCAAGGCCTACAACCTGGACGGCTACAACCTGCAGGCATCGAGCGAGGCGGGGATGCTGGCGAGCGTGTCGCGCGCGTACCAGTCGAAGCAGTGGATCGTCGCGACGGTCTGGAGCCCGCACTGGCTGTTCCAGAAGTGGCAGATGCGCTACCTGAAGGATCCGAAGGACACGCTGGGCGGTGAAGAGCAGATTCACGCGTTCGCATCGAAGAAGTTCGCCGGCAAGTTCCCGCGCGCCGACGTGTTCTTCAAGCACCTGAAGCTGACGCTCGCCGACGTCGAAGCGATCGAATTCGACGGCAACAGCACGAACGACTACGCGACGGCCGCGAAGAAGTTCGTCGATGCTCATCCGGAGAAGCTGAAGGCCTGGTTGCAGCAGTAAAGCCGCGCCGCGGTGGCGCGGGCGACGCGATCGGCGTCGCTCGCGTAGCCCGGCCGCGCATATCGCCGCAAGCCGAGGACGGTGCCGCAACGCGCGCGCCGGCTTGCGGCGGGCGGTCCAGGCAGTCGATGCAGCACGTCGCGAATCGCGTCGCGGAGTCTACAAGTGAACGAGAACGCCCGCTTTTTTTCCGAAACGCTTCAGAGTCGGGATCCGGTGATCGCATCGGAGATTGCGCTGGAGCTGCGCCGCCAGCAAACCCACATCGAGCTGATCGCGTCCGAGAATATCGCGTCGGCGGCGGTGCTGGAGGCGCAGGGCACCGTACTGACGAACAAGTACGCGGAAGGATATCCGTCGCGGCGGTACTACGGCGGGTGCGACCACGTCGACCGGATCGAGGCGCTCGCGATCGACCGCGCGTGCGCGCTGTTCGACGCCGGATATGCGAACGTGCAGCCGCATTCGGGCGCGCAGGCCAACGGCGCGGTGATGCTCGCGCTGGTCCGGCCCGGTGACACGGTGATGGGCATGTCGCTCGATGCGGGCGGCCATCTCACGCACGGCGCGCGGCCGGCGCTGTCGGGCAAATGGTTCAACGCGGTGCAGTACGGCGTGAGCCCGGACACGCTGCGCATCGACTACGACGACGTGCGCCGGCTCGCCGAGCAGCATCGCCCGAAGTTGATCATCGCGGGTTACTCGGCCTATCCGCGTGCGCTCGACTTCGCCGCGTTCCGCGACATCGCGGACAGCGTCGACGCGAAGCTGATGGTCGACATGGCGCACATCGCGGGCATCGTTGCGGCCGGCCGCCATCAGAACCCGCTGCCGTTCGCCGACGTGGTGACGTCCACCACGCACAAGACGCTGCGCGGCCCGCGCGGCGGCTTCATTCTGACGAAAGACGCCGATGTGGCGAAGCAGGTCGATTCGGCGGTGTTTCCGGGGTTGCAGGGCGGCCCGCTGATGCAGGTCATCGCGGGCAAGGCGGTCGCATTCGCCGAAGCGCTGCGCCCGGAGTTCACGCGCTATATCGATCAGGTGCTGCGCAACGCGCAGGCGCTCGCGCGCGTGCTGACCGACGGCGGCCTGACGCTCGTCACGGGCGGCACCGACAACCATCTGCTGCTGGTCGACCTGCGCTCGCGGCGCATGACCGGCACGCAGGCCGAGAAGGCGCTGGAGCGCGCGGGCATTACCTGCAACAAGAACGGGATTCCGTTCGATACGGAGAACCCGACCGTCACGTCCGGCATCCGGCTCGGCACGCCGGCCGGCACCACGCGCGGGTTCGGTCCCGCGCAGTTCGAGCAGATCGGCGAAATGATCGTCGACGTGCTGTCGGCGCTCGAGCGCGAGCCGGGCGGCGACGAAGTGGTCGAGCGCGCGGTACGGACCCGCGTGCGCGATCTGTGCAACCAGTTCCCGATTTACGCGCATGCGGAGGCGTTTGCCTGATCCAGGAATCGGGCGGGCCGGGGCCTTCGTCCCGGTTTCGTATCGAATCGATCGGCGCGGCTGCACGAACGCAGCGGCGTGCCGACGACGTTTGTCGAATTGCAGGTTCCGCGTGTGCCGCGACGCTTCAATGAGGTGTCCGATACAACGTCGGCCTGGTCCATCCACTTTGATGAGGAATTGAAATGAGCTTCGAAGGCGTACACACACCGCTGGTCACCCCGTTCGACGCGGACGGCGAAATCGATCACGCATTGCTCGGCAGGCATGCTGCCGATCTCGCCGGCCGCGTGTCGGGGCTGGGGATCGGCGGGACGACGGGCGAATACTACGCACTGAGTTTCGACGAGCGCGTGCGGACGTTCGACACGGTCGCGGCCGCGGCCGGCGGCAAGACGTTCCTGACCGCGGGCATCAACGCGACGACGACGAAAGAGGTGCTGCGTCTGGGCCGGGAAGCGAAGCGCGCGGGATTGAATGCATTGCTGGTCGCGGCGCCGTACTACGCGCAGCCGACGCAGCAGGAGTTGCTCGCGCATCTGCTCGCGGTCGACGATGCGCTCGACATGCCGATCATGCTGTACAACTTTCCGGCGCGCACGGGCACCGAGATCGGCGATGCGCTTCTCGAGAAGTTGCTCGAGCGCAAGAACTTCGTCGCGATGAAGGAAAGCACCGGCGACATCGCGCATCTGCATCATCTGTCGACGCATTTCAGCGGCCGGCTGGTGCTCAGTTGCGGGATGGACGATCAGGCGCTCGAATTCTTCGCATGGGGTGCGCGCAGCTGGGTCGGCGGCGCGTCGAACTTCCTGCCGGAAGCGCACACCGAGCTGTTCGACGCCTGCGTGAAGCGCGGCGATTTCGCGACCGGGCGCAAGCTGATGGCGCAACTGCTGCCGGTGCTCGAACTGCTCGAGCGCAGCGGCAAGTTCATTCAGTACGTGCGTTACGGCTGCGAGCTGGCCGGGCTGCCGGTCGGCGTCGCGCGCGCACCGCTCGGCGCGCTGTCGGGCGACGAGCGCGACGCGTTCGCGAAGCTCGTCAAACCGCTGATCCGCGACGGCCGGTAAGCCATCATGGGCTCGACTTTGGAATTCGCGCGGTTTCCGGCGCCGGACGGCATGAACGGCTGGTGGGAGAGCTTGCCGCCCGCGCCGGACGCGCGCACCGTCACGTCCGACACCCGGTTCGACTGGGTCGTGATCGGCGGCGGCATCACCGGGCTGTGCGCGGCGCGCCGGCTCGCGGAGCTCGCGCCCCACGCGAGCATCGCGCTGGTGGAGGCCGACCGGGTCGGACGCACGACGGCCGGGCGCAATTCCGGATTCTTCGTCGACCTGCCGCACGACATCAGCAGCGAAAGCTATTCGCGCAGCATCGACGCAGATCGTGCCGATGTCCGCTTCCAGCGGCACGGCATCGACTATGTCCGCTCGATCGTGCGGCGCTTCGGCATCGACTGCGACTGGCGCGACGACGGCAAATACCACGCGTCGGTCAACAAGAAGGGTGCGGCGGCGCTCGCGCATTTCGCCGACGGGCTGGCGCGCATCGGCGAAGCGTTCGAATGGCTCGACCAGCCGGCGATCCAGGCCGTGACCGGCACCGGTTTCTACACGGGCGCGCTGTTCACGCCGGGCTGCAGCACGGTGCAGCCGGCCGCGCTGATGCGCGGCCTGGCGGCGACGCAGCCGGACAACGTGACGGTGTTCGAGCTCAGCGCGGTCACGGCGATCGAACAGCGCGGCGACACGCGGGTGCTGCATTTCGCGCGCGGCAAGATCGTCGCGAAGCAGGTGGTCCTGTGCACGAACGCGTATGCGGCGACGTTCGGCCGGCATTCGAACGGCTTGTTGCCGGTCTATACGTTCGCGTCGCTCACGCGCCCGATGAATCCGGACGAAGTGGCGAAACTCGGCGGCACGCGCTCCTGGTCGCTGATCCCGGCCGACCCGATGGGCACGACGGTGCGGCGCCTGATCACCGATCGTATTTGCGTGCGCAACCATTTCGCGTTCCGGCCGGACGTGACGGTGTCGCAGGCCGATCTCGCGAAGGCGCGCAGCCTGCATCAGCGCTCGTTCGAGCGCCGTTTCCCGATGCTCGGCGGCGTCGAGCTCGAATACACGTGGGGCGGGCCGCTGTGCCTGTCCGCGAACAACGGCGCGCTGTTCGGCAGGCGCGACGACGGGCTTTACGAAGCGATCGGATGCAACGGCCTCGGCCTGAGCCGCGGGTCGGCATCCGGCAAGCTGATCGCCGAATATGCGCTCGGCGAATCGCACGATCTCGTGCGGCAGTTGTTGAAGCAGCCGCATCCGCGCCCGCTGCCGGTCCGGCCGCTCGTCGACCTGGCCGTGTCGGCGACGATCTGGGCCAAGGAATTCTCGGCCGGCGCCGAACTTTGATTTTTGAGGAAACGACATGACGACCCATCAGGACTGGATTCAAAAGGCGCAGGCACTGTCGCTCGACGGTCGCGCATTCATCGCGGGCAAACGCAGCGCGGCAGCATCGGGCGAGACGTTCGGAACGCTCAACCCCGCGTCCGGCAAGGTGCTCGCCGAAGTCGCGCGCTGCAGCGAGCGCGACGTCGATCACGCGGTCGCGGCCGCGCGCGACGCATTCGAATCCGGCGTGTGGTCGAAGGCCGCGCCCGCGCACCGCAAGGCGGTGCTGCTTCGGCTCGCGCAGCTGATCGACGCGCATGCGGACGAACTCGCACTGCTCGAGGCGCTGGAGGCCGGCAAGCCGATCGGCGAATGCCTGGGGCTCGACATCCCCGAGTCGGCCGCATGCATTCGCTGGCACGCCGAGGTGACCGACAAGCGCTACGACGCGTTGTCGCCGTCCGGTGCGGGCGTCGTCAGCATGATCACCCGCGAGCCGATCGGCGTCGTCGGCGCGGTGCTGCCGTGGAATTTCCCGGCGCTGATGCTCGCGTGGAAGATCGGCCCGGCGCTGTCGGTCGGCAACAGCGTGGTCGTGAAGCCGGCGGAGCAGACGTCGCTGTCGACGCTGCGCATCGCCGATCTCGCGGCCGAGGCCGGCGTGCCGCCGGGCGTGTTCAGTGTCGTGACGGGCTTCGGCGGCGAGGCCGGCGAAGCGATCGGCCGCCATCCCGACGTCGATCTCGTCGCGTTCACCGGCTCGACTGCCACCGGCAAGCGGTTCCTGCACTATTCGGCCGATACGAACCTCAAGCGCGTCGTGCTCGAGTGCGGCGGCAAGAATCCGCAGGTGATCCTGCCGGACGTCGCGAATCTCGATGCCGCGGCCGAACAGGCGGTCGCGGCCGCGTTCTGGAACATGGGCGAGAACTGCAGCGCCGGCTCGCGGATCCTCGTGCCGTCGAGCCGCAAGGCGGAACTGCTGGAGAAGATGCAGGCCGTGCTCGCCGGCTGGAAGACCGGCGATCCGCTCGATCCGGACGTGAAGCTGGGCGCGCTGATCGAGCAGAAGCACTGCGAGAAGGTGCTCGGCCATATCGAGCAGGCGAAGGCCGAAGGCGCACGCGTGGCGTGCGGCGGGCGCGCGATCCTGACCGACACCGGCGGCTGGTTCGTCGAGCCGACGATCTTCGACCGGGTGACGCCGCAGATGAGCATCGCGCGCGACGAGGTGTTCGGGCCGGTCGTGTGCTTGATCGAATACGACGACGTCGACGATGCGGTGCGGATCGCCAACGACACGTGCTACGGGCTGGCCGCGTCGTTGTGGACCGACAACGTGAACAGCGCGCACAAGGTCGCCGCGCGGATTCGTGCGGGCACGGTCACGGTGAACTGCTTCGGCGAAGGCGATCTGACGACGCCGTTCGGCGGCTTCAAGCAGTCCGGCTTCGGCGGGCGCGACAAGTCCGTCTACGCGCACGATCAATATTGCGAGTTGAAGACCACCTGGCTGAAGCTCGACTGAGTGCGCGCGAGCGGCGCCGCAGCACGCCGGGCCCCGCGCGGCCCGGTTGGCGGCATGCGCGGCAGCGGCGTCGGACGCCCGCGCACGCCGCGGCTCGATCGCGATGCCGCGCTGCACGATGTCGCGGGAGCACGGCCGCATATCGCGCGACC
>NZ_JAPVQY010000105.1 GCF_027257875.1 Burkholderia sp. IMCC1007 | reverse complement strand
GGCGCCGGCATCGGCCGCTCGGGCGGCGCCGGGCGCGCCAGCAGGTCGCGCGCCGCGAGCCGCAGGTTGCCGACCACCGCGTCGCCCGCCGGCGTCCACGCGGCGATGCCGGGATCGTCGACCAGCTGCACGAGCCCGGCGCCCGGCGGCACGTGCGGGCCGAAGCCCTCGATGTGATAGGTGAACGCGGGCGCGCCGAACGCGAACACGAGGTCGTGCCCGTCGAGCTGCGCGACGATCTTCTCGCGGATCGCGGGCAGGAAGCCGGCGAACAGCGGATGATCCTCGGGAAAGCTGCAGCGCCCCGACATCGGCGCGACGTACACGCGCGCACGATGCCGCTCGGCGAGCCGCACGACGTCGTCCCACGCGCCGGCGCGATCGACGGCCGCACCGACCACCAGCGCGGGACGCCGCGCGGCGTCGAGCGCGTCGCCGAGCCGCGCGAGCGCGTCCGGATCGGGCCGCACGACGCTGCTCACGTCACGGCGCGGCAGCAACTCGGCCGGCTGGTCCCAGTCGTCGACCGGAATCGACACGAACACCGGCCCGCGCGGCTCCTGCATCGCGATCCGGTACGCGCGCGCGATCGCGGCCGGCACGTCCTGCGCGCGCGCAGGCTCGATGCTCCATTTCACGTATGGCTTCGGCAGCTCGGCGGCCTGCGTCGCGCCGAGGAACGGATCGAACGGCAGGATCGCGCGCGCCTGCTGGCCCGCGGTGACGATCAGCGGCGTGCGGTTCTTGAACGCGGTGAACAGGTTGCCCATCGCGTTGCCGACGCCGGCCGCCGAATGCAGGTTCACGACGGCCGCGTTGCCGGTGGCCTGCGCATGGCCGTCCGCCATGCCGACCACGACGGCCTCCTGCAGGCCGAGCACGTAGCTGAAATCGGCAGGGAAATCGCGGAACATCGGCAGCTCGGTCGAGCCGGGGTTGCCGAACACGCGGTCGATGCCGAACTGGCGGAACAGGTCGATGACGGCGTCGCGGACGGTGATCGGTGCGGCGGAATGGGACGGGGTGCCGGACATGCTCGGGCGTCTCCTCGGTGGCTTGGCGGTTTCCACAGTATCGAAGCGCGAGTCATTCGCCGATACTGTATTTTCTGCAAAAAGCCATGACGATTCGGTATGAGCTTCGATCTCCGACAATTGCGGGCATTCACGACCATCGTCGCGTGCGGCAGCCTCGGCCGCGCGGCCGACGCGCTGCACGTCACGCAGCCGGCGCTGAGCCGGATCCTGAAGCGGCTCGAGGAGCAGGTCGGCGCGCCGCTGTTCGAGCGCCACTCGAAAGGCATGCAGCTCACCGCGTTCGGCGACGCGCTGCTGCCGCACGCGACGCTGCTGCAGCACGAGGCCGAGCACGCGCGCGAGGAGCTCGACGCGATGCGCGGCTTCGCGAAGGGCACGATCAAGGTCGGCGCGGTGGGCAGCATCGCGAGCCTCGTGCTGCCGGTCGCGGTCGGCCGCGTGCTCGATCGCTGGCCGAACCTGCGCGTCGAAATCATCGAGGGCGTGTGGGACCGGCTCGCGGAAGGGCTGAACAAGCACGAGATCGATCTCGCGCTGTCGGCGCACGGGCCGGACACCGACGAGATCGTCGCGATTCCCGAATGCCGCTGGGAGGATCGCAGCCACATCGTTGCGGCGCCGCACCATCCGCTGCGCGCGCTGGGCCGCGCGCCCACGCTCGCCGACACGCTGCATGCGCGCTGGGCGATTCCGCCGCGCGGCACCGCGCCGTTCGACCACATGCGGGCGACCTTCGACGCGCACGGGCTGGCGCTGCCCGACATCGCGGTCGAGACGCGCTCGGTCATGACGCTGAAGAGCCTCGTCGCGCATGCAGGCTTCCTGAGCTGGATGGCCGAGCCGATGTACGGCGCCGAACGGCGCGCCGGCACGATCGACACGCTGCCCGTGAGCGAAGTCGTCGCGGTGCGCACGCTCACCGCATTCCGACGCCGTCACGGCATCCTGCCAGGGCCGGCCGGCAAGCTGCTCGAGGAACTCGTCGCATTGACGCGCGTCGACGCAGGCTGACGCGCACGCGGCCGGTGCCCCGGCCCGCTTCCGATCCCCATCCCGCCCCGCCGCTGTCCCTGTCCCTGTCCCTGTCCCTGTCCCTGTCCCTGTCCCTGTCCCTGTCCCTGTCCCTGTCCCCGTCCTCGTCCCCGTGCGTCCCGTCCCTGCCGTCGCCGCTCGGCGCCCGCGAAGCGCCGGCCGCCGCAGCGCACCATCGAAATCCCATGCCGCTGCCTTGACTTTCGCTTGCCCGAATACGATCATTCGCTCACACGTAGAGCAAATGATCGTATTCGCCAGCACGAATCGCTAGGGCCGCAGCCAGCCCCGACGCGATCCGACCGCGACAGGAGACACCAGATGACCGAATCGCCGTCCGCCCGCACACCCGTGCTGCTGCACATCGGTGCCGGCTCGTTCCACCGCGCGCACCAGGCGTGGTATCTGCATCGCGTGAACGCGGCCGTGCCGGCCGACGAACGCTGGTCGCTCACCGTCGGCAACATCCGCGACGACATGCGCGCGACGATGGATGCGCTCGCCGCGCAACACGGCGCCTACACGCTGGAAACCGTCACGCCGCAAGGCGAGCGCGCGTACGAGACGGTCCGCGCGATCGCGCGCGTGCTGCCGTGGTCGATCGACCTCGCCGCGCTGATCGACGCCGGCGCCGACCCGGCGTGCCGGATCGTGTCGTTCACCGTCACCGAAGGCGGCTACTACCTCGACGAGCACAACCGGCTCGACCTCGCGAACGCGGATCTCGCGGCCGACCTGCAGGGCGCGCGCACGACGCTGTACGGCGCGCTCGCGGCGCTGCTCGCCGAACGTGTGAAGCGCGACGCGGGCCCGCTCACGCTGCAGAGCTGCGACAACCTGCGCAACAACGGCGCGCGCTTTCGCGCGGGCATGCGCGAATTCCTCGAACGGCGTGGCCAGAGCGACCTGCTCGCATGGTTCGACGCCCACGTCGCGACACCGAGCGCGATGGTCGACCGCATCACGCCGCGCCCGACCGACGACGTGCGCGAGCGCGTGCGCGCGGCGACCGGCGTCGACGATGCGTGCCCGGTCATGGGCGAATCGTTCATCCAGTGGGTGATCGAGGACCGCTTCGCGGCCGGCCGGCCGCGCTGGGAGCTGGCCGGCGCGGAACTGGTCGACGACGTGCATCCGTACGAGGAAGCCAAGATCCGCATCCTGAACGCGACGCACAGCTGCATCGCGTGGGCCGGCACGCTCGCGGGCTACACGTACATCCATGAAGGCACGCACGACGCGGCGATCCGCCGCTTCGCGCACGACTACGTGACGCAGGACGTGATCCCGTGCCTCAGCCCGAGCCCGCTCGACCTCGAACGCTACCGCGACGTCGTGCTCGAACGCTTCGGCAACCCGTACGTGCTCGACACGAACCAGCGCGTCGCGGCCGACGGTTTCTCGAAGATTCCCGGCTTCATCGCGCCGACGCTCGTCGAATCGTTCGCACGCGGCGCCGCGCCGGTCGCCACCGCCGTCTTGCCGGCGCTGTTCCTGCGCTTTCTGGAGCGCTGGGCGCGCGGCCTGCTGCCGTATGCGTACCAGGACGGCGTGATGGACGAAGGCGTTGCGCGAGCGGTCGTCGAGACCGACGACCCGGTCGTCGCACTGTGCGCGAGCCGCGCGCTGTGGGGCTCGCTCGCCGGCAACGCCGCGCTGTTCGAAGCGCTGCGCGCGGGGCTCGCACGCGTGGACGCATGGCTCGCGCAGCGCTGACGCGCGGCCCCGGCGTCGGCGCCGGTGAGCCGGCCGCCTGCCGATGGGCGCGCCTCCGGGCGAACCTGCGTTGGCATGCGCGCGTACGTGCGGCTAAAGTAGCGGCTCCTCACTGACGGAACGGATCGCTCATGTATCTCGGCATCGACCTCGGCACCTCGGAAGTGAAGGTGCTGCTGCTGGCCCCGGACGGCACGGTGGTCGGCACCGCGGGCTCGCCGTTCAGCGTGTCGCGCCCGCATCCGCGCTGGGCGGAACAGCATCCGGACGACTGGTGGCAAGGCACGCTCGCCGCGCTCGCGGCACTGCGCGAACGCCACCGCGAAGCGTTCGCGCAGGTGCGCGGCATCGGCCTGTCGGGCCAGATGCACGGCGCGGTGCTGCTCGGCCGCGACGACCGCGTGCTGCGCCCGGCGATCCTGTGGAACGACATGCGCAGCGCCGACGAGTGCGCGCTGCTCACCGAACGCGCGCCCGATCTGCACGCGCTGGCCGGCAATCTCGCGATGCCCGGCTTCACCGCGCCGAAGCTGCTGTGGGTCGCGAAGCACGAACCCGACGTGTTCGCCGCCACCGCGTGCGTGCTGATGCCGAAGGACTACCTGCGCTTCCGGCTCACGGGAGCGAAGGTGTCCGACCCGTCCGACGCGGCCGGCACGCTGTGGCTCGACGTCGCGCGCCGCGACTGGTCCGACGCGCTGCTCGCCGCATGCGACATGACGCGTGACCAGATGCCGCGCATCGTCGAAGGCAACGCGCCGTCCGGCACGCTGCGCGCGGATGTCGCGCGCGAACTCGGGCTGTCGGAGGCCGTCGTCGTGGCGGGCGGCGGCGGCGACAACGCGACGAGCGCGCTCGGCATCGGCGCGATCCATGCGGGCGACGGCTTCGTGTCGCTCGGCACGTCCGGCGTGCTGAGCGTAGTCGGCGACCGCTTCATGCCGAATCCGGCGTCGGCCGTGCATGCGTTCTGTCACGCGATTCCCGATCGCTGGCAATTGATGAGCGTCGTGCTGTCGGCCGCGAGTTGCCTGCGCTGGGTCTGCAAGCTGACCGGTACCGACGAGCCCGCGCTGCTCGCCGAAATCGAAGCGCTCGACGCCGACGCGCTCGCGACGGCGCCGCTGTTCCTCCCGTACCTGTCGGGCGAGCGCACGCCGCACAACGATCCGTACGCGCAGGGCGTGTTCTTCGGGATGACGCATGCAACGGAGCGTGCGCATCTCGGCTACGCGGTGCTCGAAGGCGTGACGCTCGGCCTCGCCGACGGCCTCGATGCGCTGCACGCGGCCGGCGTCGAAACCGACCGGCTGTCGCTGATCGGCGGCGGCGCACGCAGCGCGTTCTGGGCGCAGCTGATCGCCGATGCGCTGAACGTGCACACGCGCCAGCACGGCGGCGGCGAAACCGGTGCGGCGCTCGGCGCGGCGCGCCTGGGCTGGCTCGCCGTCGGCGGCGATCAGCAGGCGGTGCTGACCAAGCCGCCGGTGCGCGCCGAATACGCGCCCGACGCCGCACGTCACGCGCTGCTGCGCGAGCGCCTCGACGCGTTCCGCGCGCTGTATCGCCACGTGCGCCCGCTATACGAACCGTCGCGCGCGCGGCTCGCATGAGCATCGCCGCGGCGACGCGGCGACGCGCAGCGGCCGTCGGCCGCGCGCCGGCATGCGTTACAGTGGATGCCGTTGCGCCGCCTGACGGCCGGCCCGCGGGGCGGCCCCCAGATCCAAACCGAACCGCTATCGTGTCCAAGTCCTCAGAAAAACTCGATCTCGCCACGCGTGCCGCGTGGCTCTACTACGTCGCGGGCGACACGCAGAACGAAATCGCCGAGAAGCTGCAGGTGTCGCGCCCGGTCGCGCAGCGCCTCGTCGCATTCGCGGTCGAGAAGAACTTGATCCGCGTGCGCGTCGACCACCAGCTCGCCGACTGTCTCGATCTCGGCGCGCAGCTGTCGAAACGCTACGGCCTCGCGATGTGCGAAGTCGTGCCCGTCGACGCCGACGCGCCGGAAGCGATCGACCGCAAGCTCGCGGTCGCCGGCGCGCAGGTGATGGAGCGCTACCTGAACGAAACGCGGCCGATGGTGATCGCCGTGAGCAGCGGGCGGACGCTGAAGGCGGCCGTCGCGCAGATCGCGCAGATCGACCGGCCGCAGCACCGCCTCGTGTCGATGGTCGGCGCGATCGCGGCCGACGGCTCGTCGAACCGCTACGACGTCGCGCAATACATCTCCGAGAAAACCGGCAGCAAGCACTTCCTGCTGCCCGCGCCGCTGTTCGCCGACAGTCCTGCGGAGCGCGCGCAATGGTGCAATCACCGGCTGTACCGGATCGTCGATGCGCTGTCCGGCAAGGCCGACGTCGCGTTCGTCGGGATCGGCAACATCGGCCCGCACTGCCCGCTCTACGAAGACGGCTTCATCACCGAGCAGGAGCGCGACGAGATGACCGCGCTCGGCGCGGTGGCCGAACTGCTCGGCGTGCCGATCGATGCGCAGGGCAAGCGGATCGACGTATCGACGAGCGGGCGTGTGACGAGCGTCGCGCTCGACACACCGCCCAAGCGCCCGACGATCGCGTTCGCCGGCGGCCCGAAGAAGCGCGACGCGGTGATCGCCGCGCTGCGCGGCGGCTGGCTGTCGGGGCTCGTCACCGACGAAACCTGCGCGCGCGCGGCGCTCGAGGCGAAGGCGGCCTGATGCCGCCGAAGGCTTACGCGGCCACAGCGGAAGCCGCGCGCGGTGCCGGAAACGCATGCCGGTGCGCGCGCCATGCGCCGACCCACGCCGCGCCCAGCAGCGCGACGAGCACCCACGGAATCGAACTCGCGCCTGTGGCGCCGAGCAGCATGCCGCCCGCGATGCCGCCGCCCGCGACCGCGAGGTTCCATACCGTCACGAGCATCGACTGCGCGACGTCGGCCGCGTCGCCAGCCGCATTCGCGGTGGCCGTCTGGAACAGCGTCGGCGCGCCGCCGAACGCGAGCCCCCACAGCGCGACACCCGCATAGACGATCGTCGTCCCGACACCCGCGCCGAGCATCGCCGCGGCGAGCGCGAACAGCGCGATGCTCGCGAGCGTCAGCCGCCGCTGCGCGGCGCCGATCCATGCGCCCGTCAGTGCGATGCCGACCAGCGACGCGACGCCGAACACGAACAGCACCGCGTCAACTTGCGCGCCCATCCGCACGCCCGCAAGGAACGGCGCGATGTACGTGTACAGCATGTTGTGCGCGAGCACGTACGCGAACATCACGATCAGCACCGGCCGCACGCCGGGCAGCGCGAGCACGCCGAGCACCGGCGCGCGCGCGCCGGCCTGCTGCCCCGGATAGTCCGGCACGCGCAGCCGGATCCAGCCGATCAGCGCGAGCGCCGCGACCGTGATGCCCGCGAACGCGATGCGCCAGCCGAACATCGCGCCGAGCGCGGTCCCGGCCGGAATGCCGATCGACATCGCGACCGGCGCGCCGAGCATCGCGACCGCGATCGCGCGGCCGCGCGACGGCACGTCGACCATCCGGCTCGCATAGCCGGCCAGCAGCGCCCACAGCAGCCCGGCCGACATGCCCGCGACGAAGCGCGCGGCAAGCGTGAGCGCGTAGTACGGCGACGCGGCCGTCAGCGCATTCGACACGACGAAGCCGGCCAGCGCGGCGAGCAGCAGCGGGCGCCGGCGCATCGCGCGCGTCGCGGCGACGAGCGGAATCGCCGCGACGATCGAGCCGAGCGCATAGACCGTCACGAGCTGGCCGATCAGCGCCTCGGTCACGTGCAGGTCGACGCTCATCAGCGGCAGCAGGCCGGCCGGCAACGCTTCGGTGAGGATCGTGATGAAACCGGCGGTCGCGAGCGCGAGCAGGTTCGCGACGGGCAGCCGCGCGCGCACCGGAGCGGACGAACCGGATGCCGGATCAGCGGACCGGTCGGCGGCGGATGCGGAAGCGGACGTGGAAGCGGATACGCACTCGCTCATGCCGCGCTCCGCTCGTCGACGCCATACACCGCATCGCGCACGTCGGTGACGATGCGCCCGTTCATCCCTTCGTACAACGTATTGGTCAGCGCGACGACTGTCAGCCCGGCCGCCCGGTCGACGAACCACGCATGCCCGTATGCGCCGCCCCAGCGCCACGTGCCGATCGACTCCGGCGACTGCGCGGCCGCCGGATCGCGCAGCACCGAAAAGCCGAGCCCGAAACCGAATCCGGGCGCATCCGGCAATTCGTGCGCGCCCGGCTGCACCCGCGCCATCTCGTCGATCCAGCGCGGTGCGAGCCAACCGTCGAGGCCCGTGCGCAGCGTATCGAGCAGCGTCAGGCAATCGTGCGCGGTGCCGACCATGCCCGCGCCGCCCGACGGCCACGCGGCGGCATCGAACGCGCGCGCCGGCTCGAAACGGATGCCGACCGTGCCGTCGAACACCGGCACGAGGTCGTCGTCGGCCATCCGGCGCGGCGCGCCCGGCGTGCTCACGTAAGGCGTCGCGGCGCGCGCGGCGTCGTGCGCGACGAATCCGGTATCGGCCATCCCGAGCGGCGTCGTGACGAGCGCGCCCACCGCCTGCGCGAGCGGGCGGCCGTCGACCGCCTCGATCAGCGCCCCGACCACGTCGGTCGCGAGCGAGTAGCCCCACGACGTGCCGGGCGCGAACTGCAGCGGCACGCCGGCGATGCGCCGCACGTTCTCGGCGAGCGACAGGCTCGCGCGATCCATCCCGTCGGATACGCCTGCGCGCGCATACGGGCCGTCGCCGTCCGCTTCGAAGAAGCGATAGCCGAGGCCGGCCGTATGCGACAGCAGATGCCGCAACGTGATGTTCGCGGGCGTGCCGTCCGCGAGCGTCGGCGTGAACGCGGGGAGCCAGCGCGCGACCGGCTCGTCGAGCCCGATGCGGCCTGCCGCGACCAGCCGCATCGCGGCGGCCGTCACGATCGGCTTCGACACCGACGCGAGCCGGAACACCGTGTCCTCGCGCATCGGCGTGCCGGCTTCGCGATCGGCGAGGCCGGCCGCGCGTGCATAACGCAACTCGCCGTCGCGCGCGACCAGCACGACCGCGCCGACCACGCGCGCGTCGGCCAGCGCGCGATCGAGCACGGCGTCGAGCCGTGCGCGCAGCGCGGCGTCCGGTTCTCTGCGGTGGGCGGTGACAGGTAGGGATGACATGGCGTGACCTCGAACGATGAAGGAACGCCCATCGTAGGGAGCCGGCGCGGGAAGAAAAACCGGGGTAGAGTTCCGGACACTCCGGACATCGATGTCCGCAATCGGGAACCTGCATGGAAAACCTTGGCGGCTTCGTCGTGTTCGTCCAGGTCGCGGAAACGCGCAGCTTCGTCGCGGCCGGGCGCGCGCTCGGGCTGTCGGCGTCGGCGATCGGCAAGCGCATCGCGCGGCTCGAGGCGCGCCTGAACGTGCGGCTGTTTCACCGCAGCACGCGCAGCATCACGCTGACCGCGGAAGGCGCGCGCTTTCTCGAACGGTGCCGGCGCGTGATCGCGGAGCTCGACGCGGCCGAGCAGGAATTGACGCACAGCGCCGAAGCGCCGCGCGGGCGGCTGCGCATGAGCCTGCCGACGATCGGCACGCTGCTGCTGCCGGTGCTCGCCGATTTCATGGCCGCGTATCCGGAGATCGAGCTCGACATCGACTTCAACGACCGCATCGTCGACGTGGTCGACGAAGGCTTCGACGTGGTGCTGCGCACCGGCCGGCCGACCGATTCGCGGCTGTCGTCGCGGCTGCTCGGCCATTTCCGCCAGCACCTCGTCGCGTCGCCCGACTACCTGGAGCGGCACGGCACGCCGCGCACGCCGGCCGATCTCGCGCAGCACCGCTGCCTGCACTTCCGCTTCCCGAGCAGCGGCAAGCTCGAGATCTGGCCGTTGCGCGCGCCGCGCGCCGGCACGCCGCCGGAGGTACCGGTATCGATGGTCAGCAACAACGCGGAAACACGCCTGTGCTTCACGCTGCGCGGGCTCGGCATCGCGTGCCTGCCCGAGTTCTTCGTGCGCGACGCGCTCGACGCCGGCACGCTGCGCGCGGTGCTCGCCGAGCACGTCGTGAGCCGCACGCCGGTCTACGTGCTGTGGCCGTCGGGCCGCCATCCGATGCCGAAGCTGCGCGCGTTCGTCGACCACATGGCCGAACACCTGCGGCTGTGAGCGGGGCGCGGCATCCTCACCCCCTCACGCCGCCTTCGCGTGCACGCCGAGCCTCAGGAACGTCTACCCCACTCGTTCATTTGCTTCGCGCGCCGAGCTAATTTCGAACTTGTCTCATAGACGCCAATTTACCGATCGTAAATCATCACGATCAACCATCGATCGAACAATAGGTAGATCGCTTGGTCTGTCTGTGCGAATTCGCACATGATCACGCTCTGCGGCAGCAGCAGCGTCGCCTCAACGATGGGGCTTAACGACAAGCTGGTCGAAGGCAGGACCAGTCGCAACAATCGTGTTGAGATTGCTTGCAACCCGCAGCCATGGCCGGTTCGCAATCTGTCGCCCCCCAGTAATCGCCTAGGACTCCCTATGCTTATCAGTTTCCCCTTCTTGAGCACGCCCCGACCGAAGACAGAGGACGACCGGAACGACGGCACCTTCGGTCTGGGCGAAAAGAGCGGTAAAGGTAGCTTCCCCGTTAGTTACCAGTTCGGCTGGCATGGTGGCGTGCATTTGGTTGCGCCGGGCGATGATAAAAATCCCGAACCCGTACGCGCGATCGCGGATGGCGCGGTCGTATTCGCGCGCGCCTGCACACCCCAGCCGAAACAGGACCCCACCGAGCAAGAACGCGACGCCTATCCGTTGTTCTACTACGCCGGCAGGACCAGCAATGGCGTGGTGATGCTCAAGCACCAGACTGAAATCGGCGAAGGCGTCGAGGTCGTCTTTTATTCGATCTATCAGCACCTGGAAACCGTGGCGAACAAAACGGGCACTCAGGCCGCATGGAAGAAGGGGGACAAGGTCTATCGCAAGGACCCCATCGGCCAGGCTGGCAACATCTACGGTAGGCCCAATCGCATCCACTTCGAAATCGTTGCCGATCAAGCGAACGTGGAGAAGCTGATGGGGCGCAGCACGGGCAAGCTACAGGCCCCCGAAGGCCGACGCAACTGCGTGTGGGGTGACATGCATATCGTGCTGCCGGCGGGCACGCCCATGTACACGGTCAATCCTCGCACCGAGACGCGAAACTACGTTGTGCGTGCGTTCGATTCCACCGTGGGTGCCGCCAACGATACGCTTGCAAGCGTCGCACAGCGCTTCCATACCACTCCGGAGCGTATCCTTGCCGTCAACGGCAAGAAGGCGAAGGAGTCGAGTTGTTGCGACTACTAGACTCCATTCCCTCAGTTGGTAGACAAAGAGCGCTCTCGCTACGCATTCCGATGAATCGAGTTATGACCAAATATGGCGGCCTCAAATCTGAACTGCAACACTCTCGCCAGCCGGTAAAGTCCGCGAATGGCAAAGAGCACGTACCAACAACTGCAACCTGAAGAACGTATGCGAATCGATTTCTGGCGGGACGAGGGATTGAGCTTGCGGGCGATCGCCCGCAAGCTCAATCGTGCACCCTCGACGTTGAGTCGCGAGTTGGCCCGCAACGCGCAGACCAACGGTCTGTACTGCCCACGTGTAGCCCAAGCGTCTCGCAACGCCCGACGGCAAGCCGCCCGACCGCCGTTGAAGCTCGCACGCGATTCGGTTCTTTGGGGGTGTCGTTTGCCAGCGCTTGCGCGAATGCCAGTGGTCGCCTCAGGAGATTGCCGCTACCCTGAAGCGCACCTTCCCCGACGATCCGAGTCTGCACGTGTCCCACGAAACGATTTACAACGCCATCTACGCCCAGCCTCGCGGTGAGTTGCGCCGCGAACTGATTGCCTGCCTGCGCCAGCACCGCAACAAACGCCTGCCGCGATCGCGCGGCACCGATCGGCGAGGGGCGATTCCCGACATGGTCAGCATTCACGTGCGACCGCCCGAGATCAACGACCGCCTCATG
>NZ_JAPVQY010000104.1 GCF_027257875.1 Burkholderia sp. IMCC1007 | reverse complement strand
TCCTGAACGCGTCGCGGATCAAGGGCAGCCACGCGGCGATCAAGACCGGCATGCTGGCCGCCGACGCCGCATTCGACGCGGTGCAGGCCGGCCGTCAGTCGGACGAATTGAACGCGTACCCGGATGCATTCAAGCAATCGTGGCTGTACACGGAGCTGTACCGCGCGCGCAACTTCAAGCAGTGGATGGCCAAGGGGCTGTACCTCGGCACGCTGATGGTGGGGCTCGAGCAGAAGGTGATGGGCGGCAACGTGCCGTGGACGCTGCACCACAAGCACGCGGATCACGAGATGCTGAAGCCCGCGTCGCAATGCACGCCGATCGAGTACCCGAAGCCGGATGGCAAGCTGACGTTCGACCGGCTGTCGTCGGTGTTCATCTCGAACACGAACCACGAGGAGAACCAGCCGGCGCACCTGACGCTCAAGGATGCGAGCGTGCCGGTGAACGTGAACCTGCGCACCTACGCGGGGCCGGAGGCGCGTTTCTGCCCGGCGGCCGTGTACGAGTTCGTGAAGAACGACGACGGCAGCGATCGCCTGGTGATCAACGCGCAGAACTGCGTGCACTGCAAGACCTGCGACATCAAGGACCCGACGCAGAACATCGTGTGGGTCACGCCGGAAGGCGGCGGCGGGCCGAATTACCCGAACATGTAACCTCCCGGAAGAACGCCGCCTCGCGCGGCGTTTTTTTCGTCCGTTCGGCATTGCGCACCGCCCGCCCGCATTCGCGGGCAACGATGAGCGCCGCCTGTACTAGCGCGCCGCGATCCGCCGACGGAAATGCTCGGTACCCGACACGATCTTGTCGAGCACCGCGTCGAGCGCCCAGAAGCGCTCGCGCACGTCGTAGTCGATCGCGCGGCAACGGATCGATCCGAACGTGCCGATCCGTTGGTGATAAATCTTCGCGAGCGCGGGGTAGCCGAGTGCTTCCGATACCGCAGCGACCACCAGGAACGTCGACAACTCGTCGGCCAGTTCGGGATCCGAGTCGCCGTGCGTGCGCAGCCACTGATACAGATCCGGATGGAAGTTGGTGAACACGCCGTTGAAGCCGGCGGACCCCGCCTTCATCGCATCCCATGCGATCGCCGCGTTGGCGTTCAGGATCTTCAGCGGCGAACCCGCGGCGAGCGCGACGCGCCGCTTCACCGTCTCCAGATCGCAGCTCACGTCCTTCAACATCACGAAGCGGCCGGTGTCGATGCACGCGCGCAGCTCATCGTCGGACAGCAGTCGCCGGTACGGCGCCGGACATTCATACAGGCCGAGCGGCAGATCCGACGGCAGTCGGGCCAGCAGCGCATGGAGATGATCGAGAAACGCGGCGGTGCCCTTGCGCTGCGGGTCGAGCCGGTTGGTCACGAGCACGACGCCCTGCGCGCCGGATTCGGCCGCCGCACGAAGCTCGGCGGCCTGCGCGTCGATATCGTCGCTGATGTGCCCGGACGCGACGACCGGCACGCGCCCGGCCACCCGCTCGACCACGAAGCGTGCGAGTTGCGCACGTTCGGCCAGACTCAGGAATTGCATCTCGCTCGATTGCGCGACCGCGAACAACGCGTCCGAGCCATGCGCCAGATACCATTCGATCAGCCGCTCCAGCCCGGCGTAGTCGATCGCGCCGGCGTCGTCGAACGGCGTCAGCATCACCGGCACGATTCCCTCGATCGTCGTGCTCGGACGCTGCTGGGGTTGGGTCTGCATCTGTTTCTCCTTGCTTGGGTAAAGGCTTCGGCCACGCCGCATACTCAGGCCGGCAACGCGCCGGGCGCCGCGCTCGCGGCTTGCTCCGGAATCGGCTTGCGCACCAGCACCAGGTAGGCGATCGCGCCGGCGAACGCGATCGCCGCTGCCGTCAGCAGCGCCGGCACGAACGACCACTTCTGCGCGATGACGCCCGTCAGGATCGGCGCGAGTGCACCGCCGATGAAGCCGCCGAAATTCTGGATCGCGCCGAGCGATGCGATGCGGCTCGGCGGTGCCGCCGCCGTCGCAAGCGCCCACGAACATGCCGACGCCGCATTGGCCAGGAAGATCACGATCGAAATGCACGCAAGCGCGACCGTATTGCTCTGCACGAGCGCGGCCGGAATCGTGAACGCGACCATCCCGAGCATCGCGACGACCACCGCATTGCGCCGGCTCACGACAGGCGAGCGGCTGTGCCGCGTCACTCGATCCGACAGCCAGCCCGCCAGCAGCGAGCCGATGAACCCGCACAGGAACGGCACGGACGCCGCGAATCCGGTGCGAACGAGGCTCATGTGCCGCTCCATCGTCAGGTATCCGGGCAGCCAGGTCAGATAAACCCAGTTCAGATACACGGAACCGAAGAAGCCGATCAGCATGCCCCAGGTCGTGCCGTGCGAAAACAGGCTGCGCCATTCGGCGAAGGTCAGTTTGGGCGCGGCAACGGCAGTCTGCGCATCGGCATCGAGATAGTCGCGCTCCGCTGCGGTCAGTTGCGCGCGTGCCGGATCGCGGTACAGCGCGAACCACACGGCCGCGACGACGAGACCGAGCGCACCGGTCGCGATGAAGGCCCAGCGCCAGCTGAACGACGCGACGAGAATCGACAGCAGCAACGGCGCAAGCGCGGTTCCGAGCGGCGATGCCGCGTTGAAGATCCCCGTCGGCGTACCGCGTGCGCGCAACGGAAACCAGTTGCTCACCGCCCGTGCCGCCGACGGAAATTGCGGCGCCTCGCCGATGCCGAGCGCGATGCGCGCCACGATGAACCAGCCGAAGGTGCCGACGATCCCGCCCGCGGCCTGCGCGACCGACCACACGATGAGGCCGATGCCGAGCAGCCGGCGCGGCCCGATCCGATCGACGAGGCCGCCGACCGGAAACTGGCACAGCGCGTAGCTCCACGAGAACGCCGACAGCAGCAGCCCCATCTGCGAAAGCGACAGCCCGAGATCGTTCCGGATGGCCGAACTCGCGACGGCCAGCGTACCGCGATCGAGATAGTTGACGATCCCGCTCGCCATCAGCAACGCCAGCGCGATACGTTGTCCGCGCCGGATACGGGGCGGCGCACTCGGAACAGCGTGATTTTCGTCCATTGCGTTTGTCTCCATGTCATCGACGGGTGCGGACGCACCCTGTCCGTCGTGCGCGGCCTCTAGCGGGCCATGCGCTCCACTTCTTCGCGTGTCGGAATCGAGGTCTGCGCGCCGCGGCGCGTCACGCTGATCGCGGCTGCACGCTGGCCGAAGCCGATTGCGTCGTCCATCGACGCGCCGCCCGCGCGGGCCGTCGCGAACCCGCCGACGAACGTGTCGCCGGCCGCCGTCGTATCGACCGCGACCACCGCGATCGCGTGATGACGGCCGCTGCCCGCGCTGCCGCGCCAGCAGACGCCGCGCGCGCCGAGCGTGACCGGCACGTTGCCGACGCCCTTCGCGCACAGCGCGTCGGCCGCGCGTACCGCCGACGCATCGTCGCCGACGGCGATGCCGGTGAGCGACTCCGCTTCCGTTTCGTTGACGACGAGGTAGTCGATCCGGCCGAGCAATGCGTCGAACAGCGGTTGCGCCGGCGCCGGATTGAGCAGCACCGGCGTGCGATGCGCGACCGCCCGCGCGATGGCGTGCGCCACGGTCGCGATCGGTACCTCGAGCTGGCACACCATCAGCGCGGCCGCCGCGATCGTGTCGCGGGCCGCGTCGATCCGCGCGATATCGAGGCGGTCGTTCGCACCGGGCACGACGACGATGCTGTTCGCGCCCTGCGCATCGACCGTGATCGTGGCGACTCCCGTCGCCTCTCCTTCGATCCGGTGCAAATGCGTGACGTCGATGCGTTCCGCGGCGAGCGCGCCGTGCAGGCGCGTCCCGAACGCGTCGTGGCCGACGCAGCCGATCATCGCGACCGCCGCACCCAGGCGCGCAGCCGCCACCGCCTGGTTCGCGCCCTTGCCGCCGTGGACCGTCTGGAACGTGGTGCCGAGCAGCGTTTCGCCCCGCACGGGCAGCCGCGGCGCGTGCGTGACGAGATCGACGTTGACGCTGCCGACGACAGCGATCCGGGGTGCCTTTGCTTCGTTCATTTACAGATGTAACCGCTTACATTTTCGACGAACAAAATGGCCGAATCGGCCATCGTCGACGACGGAAATTTGATGACGTTTCGTGACGCGTGTGGACCACGCGTCTGACATAATGCAGAACAGCATCGAGATAGCGCTTACATTCGCATAAGCGACAATGAAAATGCAAGTGGAACCGCGATGATCGAGGGTAAACGATGGCGTTTTTGACGACAGGCAGCCCGCACGGCACAACCGTACACGGAGACGATCGATGAGCACGCCCCCGCCCCGCGGCACGGCGCGCGCGCGCCGCGGCAACGGCCGCTCGGTGCTGGGCGACGTCGCGAAGCTCGCCGGCGTGTCGACCGCGACCGTTTCGCGCGTCTACAACGATCCGGGCAAGGTTTCGGCCGACGTACAGCAACGCGTGCGCGACGCGGCTCGCGCGCTGAACTGGATTCCCAATGCGGCCGGCCGCGCGCTCGCGTCCACCCGTACGCATATCACCGGCGCGATCATCCCGACGCTCGACGACCAGGTGTTCGCGTCGCAGGTCGCGGGCATGCAGACGGTGATGGCCGAACGCGGCATCACCCTGTTTCTCGGCTGCTCGAACTACGATCCGGCGCAGGCGCTCGCACAGGTGCGTGCGATGCTGTCGCGCGGCGTGGAAGCCGTGTCGCTCGTCGGCGAAGCGTATCCGCCGGAGGTGTTCGAACTGCTCGACCTGCACCGGGTGCCGTACGTCGTGACCTACGCGTATCGCGACGACAGCCCGCACTGCTGCATCGGCTTCGACAATCGCGCGGCATTCGCGCGCCTGACCACGCATCTGATCGACCTCGGACATCGCGATTTCGCGATCATCATGCAGCCGTCGGCGGACAACGACCGCGTGCAGGCGCGCCTGCGCGGCATTCACGACACGCTTGCCGCGCACGGGCTCGCGGTGCGCCCGGTTCATCTGCACGAAGGGCCGGCCACGATCGCGTTCGGACGGCAGAGCCTGCGGGCGATCGCGCACGGCGCGGCGCCACGGCCGACGGCGGTGATCTGCGGCAACGATGCGCTCGCGCTCGGCGCGCTGCTCGAGGCGCAGGCGCTGGGTCTCGACGTGCCGTCGCAATTGTCGATCACCGGATTCGACGATGTCGCGCTGGCGCGCGAGATCCGGCCGTCGCTGACGACCATGTGGGTCGACACGGATGCGATCGGGCGCAAAGCCGCGCACGCGTTGCTCGACGCGCTCGAGAACGGCCAGCCGGGGCCCGGCTGCGCGGTGCAGCCCGAGTTGCGCGTGCGGGAATCGGCGGCGCCGCCGGCGCCGAGCAGCAGCGTGCGCGAGTAAGCGGCGCGCCGATACGCGACGGCACAGTGAAAACGGGGCGCCACAAGCGCCCCGTTTCGCATCGGACCGGTCGAGCCGGCAAGCGCCGGCGCTGTTTTGTCAGGTCGCGCTGCCTGCGATCTTCGGCGTCGGCGTCTCGACGTCGCCGCACTGCGCACGATGACGCAGCGCATGGTCGATCAGCACCAGTGCGAGCATCGATTCGGCAATCGGCGTGGCGCGAATGCCGACGCACGGATCGTGGCGGCCGAAGGTTTCCACCGTCGCCTCGTCGCCGGATTTCGTGATCGAACGGCGCGGCGTGCGGATGCTCGACGTCGGCTTGATCGCGATCGACACGGTGATGTCCTGCCCGGTCGAAATCCCGCCGAGCACGCCACCCGCGTGATTGCCGACGAAGCCGGCCGGCGTCAGTTCGTCGCCATGCACCGAGCCCCGTTGCGCGATGCTGTCGAAGCCCGCGCCGATCTCGACGCCCTTCACCGCGTTGATACTCATCATCGCCTTCGCGATATCGGCATCGAGCCGGTCGAACACCGGTTCGCCCCAGCCGACCGGCACACCCGATGCAACGACGTCGATGCGCGCGCCGATCGAGTCGCCGTCCTTGCGCAGCGCGTCCATGTACGCCTCGAGTTCCGGCACGATCGCCGCGTTCGGCGAGAAGAACGGGTTCTCGCGGACGTGCGACCAGTCGACGAACGGCACGTCGATATCGCCGAGGCCGCTCATGTAGCCGCGCACCTCGACGCCGAAGCGCTCGCGCAGCCATTTCTTCGCGACCGCACCCGCGCCGACGAGCGGCGCGGTGAGGCGCGCGGACGAGCGGCCGCCGCCGCGGTAGTCGCGGACGCCGTACTTCTGCCAGTACGTGTAGTCGGCATGGCCGGGACGGAACGTCTCGACGATGTTGCCGTAATCCTTGCTGCGCTGGTCGGTGTTGCGGATCAGCAGCGCGATCGGCGTGCCGGTCGTCACGCCTTCGAACACGCCGGACAGGATCTCGACCTGGTCGGCCTCCTGGCGCTGCGTCACGTGCCGCGACGTGCCGGGCTTGCGGCGATCGAGCTCGACCTGGATGTCGGCTTCGGTCAGCCCCATTCCCGGCGGGCAGCCGTCGATCACGCAGCCGATCGCGGGACCGTGCGATTCGCCGAAGGTCGTGACAGTGAAAAGCGTGCCGAGGGTATTGCCGGACATGATGGAACCGCCCAAAGAGAAATGGGCAAACCGATGCGCTGCCGGGGCTGCGGGCAGTCGATCGTTTGCCGGTCGAAAAAGAGGTAAGCCGCTATTATGCCAGCCGTCCCGGGCTCGCGGGCCGTGTGAACCGTTCAGACCACCGGCGCCGCTCGCGCTGACGCGCCCATGCGACCACCGGCGGGCAGCGTCGGTGCGCCGGCGCCGCGCTCACTTGCGCGCGCCGCGCAGCTCGGTTACCGCGGCCTGCAGCACTTCGGGCGTCGCGACCGACGCGGGAATCGGCTCGCCGACCGCGAGCGTCAGCCGGCTCATCACGCCGCGCTTGATGGGCCGCGGCATGCGCGCGTCGGCATGGCGGGAGAAATAGCTGCCCCAGAGCCCGCGCAGCGCCATCGGGATCACGGGCGCCGGCGTGCGGGTCAGGATCTCCGTAATACCGTGGTGGAAGGTGTTGATGTCGCCCGTCTTGGTCAGCTTGCCCTCGGGGAAGATGCACACGAGTTCGCCGTCCTTCAGCGCGGCCTCGCACGCATCGTACGCGCGGGCGAGCATCTCGGGATCCTCGTGGCGCGGCGCGATCGGAATCGCCTTCGCATGGCGGAACACCCAGCTTGCGAAACGCGTGTTGAAGATCCGGTGATCCATCACGAAACGGATCGGCCGCGGGCTCGCGGCGGCCAGCACGAGCGCATCGACGTAGCTCACGTGATTGCACACGAGCACGGCCGCGCCCTCCTCCGGGATCCGCTCGCCATGCACCAGCCGAATCCGGTAGAACGTGTGCACGAGCACCCACGCGACGAAGCGCAGCAGGAACTCGGGGACGAGCAGGTAGATATACGTCGCGACGACGACGTTCAGCAGCGCGGTGACGAGGAACAGGCCCGGGATGTCGACGCCGGCCTTGGTCAGCCCCATCGCCATCAACGCGGACAGGATCATGAACAGCGCGTTGAGAATGTTGTTCGCGGCGATGATCCGCGCACGGTGGGTGGGCGCGCTGCGGCTCTGGATCAGCGCATACAGCGGCACGCTGTAGAAGCCGCCGAACATCGCGAGCAGGAACAGGTCGGCCAGGATGCGCCAGTGGCGCGCGCCGGCCAGGAATTCGCCGACCGACAGCAGATGGCCCGGCGACGGCAGCGCATGGCTCGCGAAATACAGTTCGATCGCGAACACGCTGATGCCGATCGAGCCGAGCGGCACGAGGCCGATCTCGACGCGCCGCTGCGACAGCCGCTCGCACAGCAGCGAGCCGAGGCCGATCCCGACCGAGAACGTCGCGAGCAGGATCGTGACGACGTCGGGGCTCGCGGACAGCACGTCCTTCGCGAAATTGAAGAACGACGTGAGGAACGTCGCGCCGACGAACCACAGCCACGAAATGCCGAGCAGGCTCAGGAACACCGTGCGGTTCTGCCGCGCGAGGCCGAGGTTGCGCCAGGTCTCGCTGAACGGGTTCCAGTTGATCACGAGATCGGGCTGCGGCGCCGGCGTCGACGGCACGCGCTGCGCGACGAGCCGCCCCGCCAGTGCGATGACGACGACGCTGACCGCCAGCACGCGCTCGCCGCTGCCTTCGATGCCCGCAGCCGCGCCGCCGATGATCGTGCCGATCAGGATCGCGATGAACGTGCCCATCTCGACGAGGCCGTTGCCGCCGACCAGCTCATGGTCGCCGAGATGCTGCGGCAGGTACGAATACTTGACGGGGCCGAACAGCGTCGAGTGCATCCCCATCATGAACGTGCACAGATACAGCAAGGTTGCGCTGTGCGTGACGAAGCCCGCTGCACCGACCAGCATCAGCACGATCTCGAACGTCTTCACGAAGCGCGTGAGCGTCGCCTTGTCGTATTTGTCGGCAATCTGCCCGGACGTGGCGGAGAACAGCACGAACGGCAAGATGAAGATCGCGGAAATCAGGAACGCGGCCGTCTTCGCGTCGACGCCGGAGAAGCGCGCGGTGTGATACGTGACGAGCGACGTGAAGCCGATCTTGAATACGTTGTCGTTCAGCGCACCGAGGAACTGGGTCGTGAAGAACGGCGCGAAACGACGCTGGCGCAGCAGGTCGAACTGGGATGCGTGCTCGCGGCGTTCGCCGCGCGAGCCGGAAGAGACTTGCGTGTGATCGCTCATTCGGAATACGCGCGCGTCGTCTGCGCGACGCTGCGCGGGCCTTGTGTTGTTGTTGAAAAAACGGCGGCGCAGGCTGAACCTGCGCCGCCGTGCGCCGGATGGCAGCGCCCGCGCATCATCGCAACGGGCGCGACGGGTTTCACGGCTTGTGCGCTTCGGCTTCCGGCCAGTCGCGAATGTACGCCTTCAGCATCCGGTTCTCGAAGCTTTGCGCTTCGACGACCGTCTTCGCGACGTCGTAGAACGAAATGACGCCCATCAGCACCTTCTTGTCGAGCACCGGCATGTAGCGCGCGTGGCGCTCGAGCATCATCCGGCGCACTTCGTTGATGTCGGTTTCCGGCGTGCAGGTGAGCGGCTCGTCCATCACCTTGCGCACCTGGACGTCGCCGATCGCGCCGCCGTTTACGTGCAGGCGCAGGATGATCTCGCGGAACGTCAGCATGCCGACGAGATCGCCGTACTCCATCACGACGAGCGAACCGATGTCGTGCTCGGCCATCGTGTCGACCGCTTCGCGCAGCGGCTTATCGGGCGTCACCGTAAACAGCGTGTTGCCCTTCACTTTCAGAATATCGCTGACGCGCATCGTAGTCCCCTCATGCTTGAATGCAAATCCGCTTTCGATCGTATCGGAAAGCCTGTCAAAAAGAAAGCTCGGGCCGGCGCGCCGCGGCCGCCGCGCTTGCGGACGCCGGCCGCCCGCCGCACAATGAACGGCATGGACGGCGGCCCGAGGAGACGGCCATGGCGCATACGCATTCGGAGCATTTCGCCAGCTTCGCTGATTTCTACCCGTACTACCTGAACGAACATCAGAACCTGACGTCGCGGCGGCTGCACTTCATCGGCTCGCTCGGCGTGATCGGCTGCATCGCGATGGCGATCGCGACAGGTTATTGGCTGTGGCTGCCGGCGGCCGTCGTGTGCGGCTACGGCTTCGCGTGGGTCGGACACTTCTTCTTCGAAAAGAACCGCCCCGCCACGTTCCGGCATCCGATCTACAGCCTGATGGGCGACTGGGTGATGTTCAAGGACATCTGCACCGGCAAGATTCCGCTGTAACGCCAGCGAGGTACCACGTCACGCCGTTTTCGGCGGCCGCGCGTGCGCGTCGGGCCCGGCGTCGGCCGCCTGCCCCGCCGCGGACGCCTCCGGCGGCAGCCCTGCCAGCCCGTGCGCAGCGATCAGCGACGCAAGCGACACGTCGAACCGGTCGTTCGACAGCACCTCGAGCAGCGCCGCGCCGTCGACGTGGCTACGGCGCCGCTGCAGCTGGTAGGTCAGCTCGGTACGGTCGATCACCAGCACGTCGAACAACTGCGCCAGCGTCAGGTGCTCCGGGTTCGCCAGCAGGATGTAGCGCGGCGCGAGCTCGGCGCCATCCAGCCGCGCGATCCATTCCCGCTCCTCCATCGTCAGCAACAGCCGCTGCGCGGTTTCCATGTCGCAGCGCAGCATGGTCGCGAGGCGTATCGCCGGATAGCCGGCCTTGCCGACCGCGCGCGCCTCGGCCAGCCGCGCGAGCAATTCGAGCGCGTCGAGCAGGTCGCTGCCCGGATAGTGGATGCGATGGAACTGGCCCACCCGGATCGCGGGCAGCGCGGAGGCGACCATCGCGCCGAGCAGCGCGATGAACCAGCTCAGGTACACCCACAGCAGAAACACCGGCAGCGCCGCGAACGCGCCGTAGACGGCCGTGTAGGTCGGAATGCGCCGCACGTAATAGCCGAAACCGCGCTTCGCGAGCTCGAACGCGACGGCCGCGAACAGGCCGCCGATCACCGCGTCGCGCCATGCGACCGTGCAGTTCGGCAGGTACACGTAGAGCAGCGTGAACGCGAGCACGGTCAGCGGCAGCGAGGCGAGCGTGAGCAGCCACTCGATCAGCGTGGTCGACGGTGCGGCGCCGGTGAACGCCAGCGACTGCGTAAACAGGTACGACGAGATCGACAGGCTCACGCCGAACAGCAGCGGGCCGAGCGTGATCAGCGCCCAGTACGCGAGCACGCGCTGCGCGAACGGCCGCGGCTTGCGCACGCGCCAGATCAGGTTGAACGCGGATTCGATCGTCATCATCGTCATCACGGACGTGACGACGAGCACGATCAGGCCGGCCGTCGTCAGCCCCTTGGCCTTCGACGCGAACTGGTTCAGGTACTTGAAGATCTGGACGTTGAACTGCGCGGGCATCAGGTGATCCGCGAGGAACCCCTGCAGCGAGATCTGGAACGACGCGAACATCGGAAACGCGGTGAACAACGCAAACGCGACCGTCACGAGCGGCACGAGGGCCAGCATCGTCGTGAACGTGAGGCTACCCGCCACTTGCGGGATGCGATCCTCGGCGCTGCGCCGGGCCGCGAACTGCGCGAGGCGCTTGATGGTGTCGAGATCGACGCTCAACTTCGGCAAACGGCTTCTCCTTCTCGATGAGCGCGCCCGACGGCGCGCCGCCGCCGCGCTGCGCGACGGCTTCAGCCCCTATAATAGCCGCTCGATCCAGCAGGGGCCGACTGCACCGGGCATGCGCGCGGCCGCACGCGGCCCCGTCGCCCATGAAAGACATTCTCGTCCTCTATTACAGCCGCCACGGCGCCACGCGCGACCTCGCGCTCGCGATCGCGAACGGCATCGACAGCGTACCGGGCATGCAGGCGCGGATCCGCACCGTGCCATCGGTGTCGGCAGTCTGCGAAGCCACCGCCCCCGACATCCCGGCCGACGGCCCGCCGTATGCGGAGCTGCGCGATCTCGAGGAATGCGCGGGCCTCGCGCTCGGCTCGCCGACCCGCTTCGGCAACATGGCCGCATCGCTCAAGTATTTCCTCGACGGCACCACGCCGCAATGGCTGTCGGGCGCGCTGACCGGCAAGCCGGCCTGCGTGTTCACGTCGACCGGCAGCCTGCACGGCGGCCAGGAATCGACGCTGCTGTCGATGATGCTGCCGCTGCTGCATCACGGGATGATGATCGTCGGGATTCCGTACACGGAATCGGCGCTCAGCACGACAAGCACCGGCGGCACGCCCTACGGCGCGTCGCACGTGTCGCAGCACGATCGCAGCGCGCCCGCAGGGCTGTCGGCGGACGAAAAGGCGCTCGCGGCCGCACTCGGCGTGCGGCTCGCACGCGCGGCGGCGGCGCTCGCCGCCGCCCAGGCCGCCGAAGCCGCATGAACGCGCCCGCCCGCTCCGCCCGTCCCGCCGTCG
>NZ_JAPVQY010000103.1 GCF_027257875.1 Burkholderia sp. IMCC1007 | reverse complement strand
CGGCGAAGCCGCGCCGGCCGGCGACGGCGCCGCCACGTCGGTCGCGCTGCTCGCGCTGCGCGCGCCGGTCGCCGGCGCAGACGCGCCCGCGTTCGGCCTGCTCGTGCTCGGCTCGCCCGATCCGCGCCGCTTCCACGACGGGATGGCCACCGATTTCCTCGCGCAGATCGCGACGCTCGCGAGCGCCGCGCTTACGCGCCTGCTGCCGCACTGATCCGTCGAACGCGATGACCGACGATCCGATCGCCGCCTACCTGTCGAACCTGAAGCATGTCAGGCAGCTGTCGGAGCACACGCTGCGTGCGTATACGCATGAACTCGACGAACTGAAGAAGCTCGCGGCCGGCCGGCCGCTCGAAGCGCTGACGGCCGCCGACATGCGCGGCGCGGTGGTGCGTGCGCACGCGGCCGGGCTGTCCGCGCGCTCGATCTCGCACCGGCTCTCCGCATGGCGTGCGTTCTATCGCTGGTTCGCGCAGCGCGTCGAGATGCCCGCGAATCCCGTCGCCGGGGTCCGCGCGCCCAAACGCGAGAAATCGCTGCCCAAAGCGCTGTCGGTCGACGATGCGGTCGCACTGATGGATACGCCGCTGCCCGATACCACCGAAGGCATCCGCGATCACGCGATCCTCGAACTGTTCTATTCGTCCGGGCTGCGCCTCGCCGAACTCGTCGGGCTCGACGTGAGGTACACGCAGGCCGACGGCTACCGGTCGAGCGGCTGGCTCGATCTCGCCGAAGCCGAAGTCACCGTGCGCGGCAAGGGCAACAAGGAGCGCAAGGTGCCGGTCGGCCGCAAGGCGATCGACGCGCTGAACGCGTGGCTCGCGGTGCGCGGCGAATTCGTGAAGCACGATCCGCATCCGCTGTTCGTGTCGGTGCGCGGCAACCGGATGTCGCCGGGCGTCGTGCGCGAGCGCGTGAAGCGCGCGGCGCTCGTCGCCGGCATCCCCGCCAACGTCCATCCGCACGTGCTGCGCCACTCGTTCGCGACGCACGTGCTGCAATCGAGCGGCGACCTGCGCGCGGTGCAGGAGCTGCTGGGCCATGCGAGCGTCTCCGCGACGCAGGTCTATACGTCGCTCGACTTCCAGCATCTCGCGAAGATTTACGACAGCGCGCATCCGCGCGCGAAGAAGCGCGACTGACGCGTCCCGTCTTACCCGCCGCGCACGGCGACCGGCACCGGCCGGCTTCGCCCGCGGCCCATTTCGATCCGATCATGCAAACCGTCACACTCAAACCGTCCAAGGAAAAATCGCTGCTGCGCCGCCATCCGTGGATCTACGCCAATGCGATCGACCGCGTCGACGGCAAGCCCGCGCCCGGCGCGACCGTGATCGTGCGTGCGCACGACGGCCGCTTCCTCGCGCGCGGCGCATACAGCCCGCAATCGCAGATCCGCGTGCGCGTGTGGAGCTTCGACGAGCACGAGCCGATCGACCACGCGTTCTTCAAGCGCCGCGTGCAGCGTGCGGTCGCGCACCGCACGACGATGGTGTCGGGCACGGGCGCCGTGCGGCTCGTGTTCGGCGAAGCCGACGGGCTGCCGGGGCTGATCGTCGACTACTACGTCGCGGATACGGCCGAGCCCGGCGCCGCGCCGCGCGGCCAGCTGGTGTGCCAGTTCATGGCCGCCGGCGTGGAGGCATGGAAGGACGCGATCGTCGCGGCGCTCACCGGCGCGACCGGCTGCCCGAACGTGTACGAGCGCTCGGACGTGTCTATCCGCGACAAGGAGGGGCTCGAACAAACGACCGGCGTGCTCGCCGGCGACGCGCCGCCCGCGACGCTGATCTCGAACGAAAACGGCGTGCGCTATCACGTCGACGTGCCCAACGGCCACAAGACGGGCTTCTACGTCGACCAGCGCGACAACCGCGCGCTCGTCGCGCAGTACGCGGCCGGCCGCGACGTGCTGAACTGCTTCTGCTACACCGGCGGCTTCTCGCTCGCGGCGCTCAAGGGCGGTGCGACGCGCGTCGTGTCGATCGATTCGTCGGGCGACGCGCTCGCGCTCGCGCAGCAGAACGTCGTGGCGAACGGCTTCGACGCCGAACGCGCGACCTGGCTCGACGCGGACGCGTTCAAGACGCTGCGCCGTCTCGTCGACGAAGGCGAGCGTTTCGACCTGATCGTGCTCGACCCGCCGAAGTTCGCGCCGACCCGCGACAGCGTCGATCGCGCGGCACGCGCGTACAAGGACATCAACCTGAGCGGCTTCAAGCTGCTGCGTCCGGGCGGCCTGCTGTTCACGTATTCGTGCTCGGGCGCGATCGACATGGACCTGTTCCAGAAGATCGTCGCAGGCGCGGCCGCCGACGCGAAGGTCGATGCGCGCATCCTGAAGCGGCTCGGCGCGGGCGTCGATCACCCGCTGCTCGCCGCGTTCCCGGAAGGCGAATATCTGAAGGGCCTGCTGTTGCAAATCGTCTGATCGCCCCAATCTGCACGCACACTCGCGTCCGCCCATCGTGCCCGCCGGCGGACGCGCGCCCGCCCCTGTCGTCCGGACGACGGGCGCGGGCTTGACAGGTATGTTTCAATGGATGGTTGTGCGCCCCGGCTCGCGAGTCGATGGCGCGACGCACACATCCTGGTTTTGACCCCGATTCACGAACCACAGGCGACCGACATGGCCACTCCCGTCACCATTCTCACCGGCTTCCTCGGCAGCGGCAAGACGACGCTGCTCAAGCGCATCCTGAACGAACAGCACGGCATGAAGATCGCCGTGATCGAGAACGAATTCGGCGAAGAGAACATCGACAACGAAATCCTCGTGCAGGATTCGAACGAGCAGATCATCCAGATGAGCAACGGCTGCATCTGCTGCACGATCCGTGGCGACCTCGCGCGCGCGCTCGGCGATCTGGCCGCGCAGAAGCGCGACGGCAAGCTCGACTTCGACCGCATCGTGATCGAGACGACCGGCCTCGCGAACCCGGGCCCCGTTGCGCAAACCTTCTTCATCGACAGCGAGATCGCCGACGATTTCCTGCTCGACGCCGTCATCACGCTGGTCGACGCGAAGCACGCGAACGCGCAGCTCGACGAACACGAAGTGGTGCAGCGCCAGGTCGGGTTCGCCGATCGCCTGTTCATCACGAAGTCGGACCTCGTCGACGACCAGGCCGTCGCGGCGCTCAAGCACCGCCTGATGCACATGAACCCGAAGGCGACGATCAAGGTCGTGAACTTCGGTGAAGCCGACATCAAGGAAATCTTCGACCTGCGCGGCTTCAACCTGAACGCGAAGCTCGAGATCGACCCGGACTTCCTCGCCGAGGACGACCACGCGCACGATCACCACGATCACGGCCATGATCACGATCACGCGGATTGCGACCACGATCACGGTCAGTGCGCGCACGATCACGACCACGGTCATCACCATCATCACGCGCACCACGACGACAAGATCAAGTCGTTCGTGTACCGCAACGACCGCCCGTTCGACCCGAACAAGCTGGAAGACTTCCTCGGCGGCATCCTTCAGATCTATGGGGAACGGATGTTGCGCTACAAGGGCGTGCTGTACATGAAGGGCGTCGACCGCAAGGTCGTGTTCCAGGGCGTGCACCAGATGATGGGCAGCGATCTCGCCGCGAAGTGGCTGCCGGCCGAGAAGAAGACCAACAAGATGGTGTTCATCGGCGTCGAACTGCCGCAGGACCTGATCACCGACGGCCTCGACGCCTGCCTCGCCTGAACCTTCGGGCAGCACGCATGCGGCGCGCGCGAGCGCCCCGGTGAACGGCCGGGGCCCTCGCGCGGCGCCTTTTCGAGGGAGGGTTTCACCGTCATCGCTTTTTCGCGATTTGCGCGTTATATTTTCTAGATATTGGCGCAGCCGACGGGGATCGACCCGATACGGCGCCCGCTTGCGATTCAGTTACAATACGTGCCCGCTGGAGTACGGCAATAACAGGCCCGGTTCTTGCAGAACTGTTACCCGGGCATCGCAACCGCGCCGGATCGCCCATCCATTATCCGGCAGCGGCCGAAGTGATCTGCCGCGCAGCACACCGGTTCGCCGCGCGCAAATCCGCGCCAGGCCTGTCCTGGTATTTGAGAACCGGTTTTCCAGAGGCTTTCGGCCCCGCGGCGGCTAAACGCAAATGATTGCAAGCGCAGTTGCGGGTAATCCCAAAGTGCAGGCACTATCTCCGGATTTGCCGCACATTGAAGAAGCAAGCAGATGACGAAGAAACTCTTGACCGAAGCCGAAATCCTGAAGATGAGCGACAAGGATTACATGAATGAGGATCAGCTCGCCTTCTTCAAAAATCGGCTCGAACAGTTGCAGGCGGACATCCTCAAGAATGCAGGCCAGACGACCGAGAACCTGCGCGAGACGGTAATCGTGCCCGATCCCGCCGATCGCGCGACGATCGAGGAAGAGCACGCGCTCGAGCTGCGTACGCGCGATCGCGAACGCAAACTCCTCAAGAAGGTTCAGCAATCGCTCGCCCGCATCGATTCCGGCGACTACGGCTGGTGCGAGGAAACCGGCGAACCGATCGGCATCCCGCGCCTGCTCGCGCGTCCGACGGCCACGCTGTCGCTCGAAGCGCAAGAGCGCCGCGAGCTGCGCCAGAAGCTGTTCGGCGACTGATCGAGCGGCGTTCCCGCTCAAACACGCTGCTTCCCGAAAGCGCGCGGCCTGCCGCGCGCTTTTTGTTTTCCGGCGCCGGCACCGGTCCCGGCGCCCGGCCTGCCCGCCACGACGCGTGCCGCGCCGATTCGCATCCCCCTCTTGATATCCCGGCGCCCGCCCTAAAATGAAACGGATGCGCGCCGGGCCGCTTCCCGGCGCACTGCGGATTCACGCGGCGGCGCGTCGCGCCGCCCGACACTTCCCCGTTTTTCTCAAGGAACGCAGATGGAGCAATTTCACGGCACGACCATCGTTTCGGTCCGGCGCGGCGACAAGGTCGCGCTCGGCGGCGACGGCCAGGTAACCCTCGGCAACATCGTCATGAAGGGTGGCGCGCGGAAAGTGCGGCGGATCTACAACAACCAGGTACTGGTCGGATTCGCGGGCGGCACCGCCGATGCGTTCTCGCTGCTCGATCGCTTCGAGGCGAAGCTCGAGAAGCACCAGGGCAACCTGACCCGCGCGGCCGTCGAGCTCGCGAAGGACTGGCGTACCGACCGGATGCTGCGCCGCCTCGAGGCGATGCTGATCACGGCCGATGCGACCACCACGCTGGTGATCACCGGTAACGGCGACGTGCTCGACCCGGAAGGCGGCATCTGCGCGATCGGTTCGGGCGGCGCCTATGCGCAGGCCGCGGCCCGCGCGCTCGCGGAGAACACCGAGCTGTCGCCGCGCGAGATCGTCGAGAAGTCGCTCGAGATCGCCGGCGACATGTGCATCTACACGAACCACAACCGCATCATCGAAACGATCGAGTAAGGACCGCCCCATGAGCACCATGACCCCTGCCGAGATCGTCTCGGAACTCGACAAGCACATCATCGGCCAGGCCAAGGCGAAGAAGGCCGTCGCGGTCGCGCTGCGCAACCGCTGGCGCCGCCAGCAGGTCGCCGACCCGCTGCGCCAGGAAATCACGCCGAAGAACATCCTGATGATCGGGCCGACGGGCGTCGGCAAGACCGAAATCGCGCGCCGCCTCGCGAAGCTGGCGGATGCGCCGTTCATCAAGATCGAAGCGACGAAGTTCACCGAAGTCGGCTACGTCGGCCGCGACGTCGACAGCATCGTGCGCGACCTGATCGAGATCTCGGTCAAGCAGACGCGCGAATCCGAGATGCGCAAGGTGCGCAGCAAGGCCACCGACCAGGCCGAAGACCGCATCCTCGACATCCTGCTGCCGCAGCCGCGCGCGGTGGGCTTCGGCGGCAACGCCGAGCACGCGAACGACGACAACAACGCGACGCGCCAGACCTTCCGCAAGCGCCTGCGCGAAGGCCAGCTCGACGACAAGGAAGTCGAACTCGACCTCGAGCAGCCGTCGGCCGGCATGGACATCATGGCGCCGCCGGGGATGGAAGAGATGACCGAGCAGATCCGCTCGATGTTCTCGAACCTCGGCAGCGGCAAGAAGCAGCGCCGCAAGGTCAAGATCAAGGAAGCGCTGAAGCTGCTGACCGACGAGGAAGCGGCGAAGATGCTCAACGACGAGGAAGTGAAGACGAAGGCCGTGCAGAACGTCGAGCAGAACGGCATCGTGTTCCTCGACGAGATCGACAAGATCACGTCGCGCAACAACGAAGGCAGCGGCGGCGAAGTGTCGCGCCAGGGCGTGCAGCGCGATCTGCTGCCGCTCGTCGAAGGCACGACGGTCAACACGAAGTACGGGATGGTGAAGACCGATCACATCCTGTTCATCGCGAGCGGTGCATTCCATCTCGCGAAGCCGAGCGACCTGATCCCGGAACTGCAGGGCCGCTTTCCGATCCGCGTCGAGCTCGATTCGCTGTCGGTGAACGATTTCGAGGCGATTCTCGTCGCGACCGACGCGAGCCTGGTCAAGCAGTATCAGGCGCTGCTCGCAACCGAAGACGTGCAGCTCGAGTTCGCCGCCGACGGCATCCGCCGCCTGGCCGAGATCGCGTACTCGGTCAACGAGAAGACCGAGAACATCGGCGCCCGCCGCTTGTACACGGTCATCGAGAAACTGCTCGAGGAAGTGTCGTTCTCGGCCGGCAACCACGCCGGCGAGCGCGTGACGATCGACGCGCAGTATGTCGACCGCGCGCTCGGCGAAGTGGCGCAGGACGAAGACCTGTCGCGCTACGTGCTGTAACGCGCGCGGCATTCGCGGCCGCGACAGACGCGGGCGGTCCCGATCGGGGCCGCCCGTTTTCATTGGTGCCAGGCTCGACGGCGGTCAGACCGAAAAATCGGCCGGCAATGTGACTTCCAGCAGTTCGAGATCGTCGCTGCACTGCTCGAACGCATACGGCGCCGCCCCGGGCAGCGTCACACTGTCGTCCCGGTTCAGGACGATGCGCGCGTGGCCGTTCAGCACGGTCAGGCTGCCCGCCAGCACGAAAAAGAAACAGAACTCCGTGTCGTGCGCCGTGAGCTCCGGCAACACCGCGCCGGGGACCCGCCGGACCACGCGCACGCCGGCAAGCCCGCCCGTCGCCATGCCGATCCCGGTATCCGCGCACTCGAAACCGCGCATCCGCCACGGCTCCCAGCCGGCCTGTGCGGCCACGTGACGAACGAAACGCTGGCCGTCGAAATCGTGATCCGCGGGATACCGGGCCGCGGTCGGCAGCGCCATGTCGTGATCGACCATCGTCACGTGCTCCGCCGGCGCCCCCAGTTCGATCACTTCGGCGCCTGCGGAACTTTCGAGCACGCGATGACGAATCCGCGGCGGCTGCAACACGCAATCCCCGGCGTTCAGCACGAAGGGCTCGCCCTGCCCTTCGTAGACGACGCGCACCCATCCCGCCCGGCAAAAGATCATCTGAAAGCGCACTTTGTGGAAATGCACGTAGTCCGGCACCGGGCCGCCGGACAGGATGCGGATATGCGACGCAATGAATGCGCCGCCGTGCCGCGCCGGCAGCAGATCGCGATAACGCAGCCCGGCGCGACCGACCGTCCATTGCGCGTCGTCCTCGTTCCGGCTGACGCACCAGGCTTGTCGCGTCTCCGGTAGACGCAGTTGCGGGTCTGCCGAACTGAAGCGGATGCGCACGCCGTTCGGCGCCTCGAGGTCGCGCTCGCCGGCGATCCGCTCAGGCGCATCGCACAACAGATTCAGCGCCTCGACGCCGCCGACGACGTCGGCGCCCAACCGCAGCGAGACGCCATAGCCGGACAGTATCGCGATGCGCGGCGACTCCGCCGGAAAGATCGCATCGATGCGAAAGCCCACGCGTTGAACGAAGAAATCGACGGTCGGCATCAATGCGTCGCAGCGCATCGGCACCTGTACGGCACGCACGCCGTCGAGCGGGACGCCGGCGGCCGGCGAGGTCGACGTGACGGTCGACGCAGGAATGGGTTTCATGACTGACAAACACTCCGGTTGGCAAATTCAGGAAAAATCGGCGATGCACGCAGATTCACGAGGACAACGGTGCGTCGGCCCGCTCGTCCGGACGCGCGTCCGGCATCCGCCTGCGACTGACGAAATAGGCGACGGACACCGCGCACAACCACGGCACCCCGACGATCCACGACACGTTCCAGAATTCGGTATCGAGCCCCATCGTGATCAGCACGGCGACCAGCAGGACGATCCCGATGAGTTGGGCGACCGGAAAGAGCGGCATCCGGACCGGCAGCGCACGGCCTTTCCACGCGCACCTGAACCGCAGATGCGTGACGAGAATCACGATCCAGACGAAGATGCCGCCAAACAGCGCGACACCGAACAGATAGTTGTAGGCGAGCGGGCTGAAGAACGACACCGCCGCCGCGGCCACGGTCCCCGCGCCGGAAATCAGCGTCGCGGCCACCGGGGTGCCGTTGGCCGACAGCCTGCCGATCCAGCGCGGCGCATAGCTGCCGCGCGCGAGCGAGAACAGGGTGCGGGACGACAGGTAGAGGTTGGCGTTCATGCTCGACAGCGCGGCCGTGACGACGACGAAATTCATGATCCCCGCCGCGTGCGCAATGCCGGCATGCGAGAACAGTTTCACGAACGGGCTCTGCTGGACGACCCGCGCGCCGACCTCCGTCCACGGCACGCAGGCGACCATGATCCCGAGCGCCAGCACGTAAAACAGCGCGAGGCGCAGCAGCATCGAGCGCAACGCATTCGGAATCGCCCGGGCCGGATCCTTCGCCTCGCCGGAGGTCACGGCGACCACCTCGACGCCATAGAACGAAAAGATCGCCATCAGCACGCCCATCCATACGCCGCCGATGCCGTGCGGCATGAATCCGCCCGGCAGCGCGGTCAGGTTGGCCAGGCCGATCGCCGGCCCGCCGATGCCGACGATCTGCGCGAGCCCGACCACGATGAAACCCAGGATCGCGACGACCTTCACCAGCGCGAACCAGTACTCGAACGAACCGAAGTTCTCGACCGACCGGCTGTTGACGTACACGAGCGCGAGCCCGAACGCGATCGACCACATCCAGACCGGCACGTCCGGGAACCAGAATCCCATATAGATGCCGACCGCGATGGCCTCCCCGCCGACGGCGACGACTTCGACGATCCAGTACGTGTAGCGCACCACGAATCCGCTCCAGCGATTCAGGTACATCTCGGCATACGTGCCGAACGAACCCGCGGTCGGGTGGGCGACGGCCATCTCGGCCAGGCTGAATACCATCACGACGGCGATCAGCGCGGCGATCGCGTAGCTGAGCAGCACGGCCGGGCCCGCGTAGCCGATCGCGATGCCGCTGCCCATGAACAACCCGGTGCCGATCGCGCCGCCGATGCCGATCATGGTGATCTGGCGCTGCGTCAGGCGCTTGTTGAGACCTCGCTCGCGCGACGCAATCCCTGTGTCTTCCATCCTGTCGTCTCCTTGTATTGGGGGGCTGCTTTTGGCAGGCTCATGCGGGCTCAGGCATCGGGCAGCAGCGTCGACAGCGTGTCGATGGCCGCGGAACGCGTCAGCGGCCCCGGCGACGCCCTCAGCGTGCGGCCCCGCGTGTCGATCAGCACGCCGTCGCGAGCGAGCGTGGCCTCGAGCGCGCGCGGCTCGATAAACGGCGGCAGCTCGGCCATCACGCTGCCGCCCCGCTCGGCGTCGTCGCGCGGAGACAGCACGCGATAGCCCTTGCGGTCGAACAGTTCGATCAGCCGATGCGATAGCGCCAGGTTGTGCGCGCGCATGCCGGCGGCTTCGGGAGACGCCCGCCACGCGAACCCGGGCGCGGATGCGACGAACGGCAGCAGCGACGGCGTACCGTTGTCGAAACGCCGGGCATCGGGCGCCAGCGTGAAACGCGTCAGGTCCCAGTTGAACGGATCGGGCTGGCTGAACCAGCCCTGCACCAGCGGCGCGAGCCCGCGCTCGAGCAGTGCGGGGTTCAGGTAGGCGAGCGCCGCGCCCGGCGCGCCGCATAGCCATTTGAGCGTCGTGCAGGCGGCAAAGTCGATTCCGAACCGCGTCGCGTCGAAATCGACGATGCCGACGCCCTGCGTGGCGTCGACCGCGATCAGGCTGCCTTGCGCCCGACCATGCGCGACGAGTCGCGCGAGATCGGCCCGCTTCGACGCCGTCGACGTGACCCACGTGACGACGGCGAGCGCGACGTCGTCCTGCCAATGTGCGAGATAGGCGTCGTCGTCCACATAAGCCGCGCCCGGCTCGAGCGCGACGGTATCCAGCGTGAACCCGAACACGGGAGCCAATCCCGTCAGCAGGTAGTGCAGGCTCGGAAAGCAGTCGCCGGCGATCAGCACACGACGTCCCGCCAGACGACCTGCGCCGAGCGCCCCGACCAGACGCGCGAACGCGTCGGTCACGCTGTCCGCCGCGAATACCGAACTCGCCGGCACGTTGACGAGCGCCGCCCAGTCATCCAGCACGCGGCGGCGCAGACCGAGCCCGTAATCCCAGCGATGCGAATCGGGCCGGTACCAGGTTTCGACGAACGACTCGAATGCGCTGCGGGCCGCGTCCCGCTGCCCCGGAAACATTCCCACCGAGTGGTAAAGCAACCATCCGGTGCGCGCCGGGTCGGTCTGGTCGTCCATGTCCATGCTGTTCTCCATCTAGCGGCCTCTCTCGGGCAAAACGGGCGGCGCGATCCGCACCGCGCCGAACGGCGCCGGCCGAACATTCGTCCGACGTTTGACCGAATACTAGATTCTGATTTCTGAATTCAGAATTCAGGTTTACCAGAACGAGAGCGGCGCCCGCGTGCCGTGCATCGGCGCGCAACGCACGCACCGGGCCGCGGGGACCGTGGCACGTTTTCGGAACGTCGGCCGTCGCGCAAGCAAGCGCAAATCCGGGCATGCGACGATGCACGCCGGGGAGCGAAGAAAGGGAAGCCGATGCCGTCGTGTTGACAGCCGGCATGGAGCGTCCTTACGATGGATTCATAATTCAGAATCCAGACGCATCACCTATGGCAGAGACGACCAAGATCACGAAACGCTTGCCCAAGCGCACGGCGTTGCGCCAGACCACGCTGACCGAGACGATTTATGCGGCGATCCTCGAGCGGCTGCGCCGCGGCGAGGTGGGGCGCGACGACCGCATCCTCGACTACGAAATCGCCGAGGCGTTCGAATGCACGCGCACGCCGGTCCGCCAGGCGTTGCTGCGCCTTGTCAGCGAAGGCTATCTGACCGGGACGACCCGGGGATTCGTGATGCCGACGTTGACCAACGAGGACGTCCACGAAATTTTTGAAGTTCGGCGGCTGCTCGAACCCAGCGCGGCCGCCAGCGCCGCGGCGATGCTCGACGCCGGGGTGGAAGACGCGCTCGCGCGAGCCTATCGCAAGGCCCGCAAGGCATGCGACAAGGGCAACGGCAAGACGATGATCGAAGCCGACAGCGAATTTCGCGATGCGTGGCTGGGCGCGGTGCAGAACGTGCGCCTGCAGGACACGATCCGCCGCTTCGCCGATCACGCGCACCAGATCCGGCTCGGCACGCTCAACGATGCGGCCGCTCAAAAGGTGCTCGTCGACGTGATGCGCGGCGTGCTCGACGGTTTCGCCGAACGCAGCCCCAAGCGCATCAACGACGCGATGCTGACGTTCATCAATCGTGCCGAGGAACAGTACTTCGCGCTGCTTGGCGGACGCGATTCGGCCGGATCGCCGCCCTGAACGCGACGGCGGCGCCGTCAGGACGGCGCCACCGACAACCTCACTGCCGCACCGGCTTCTTCGCGAGCTTGCGCTGCAGCGTGCGGCGGTGCATGTTCAGCGCGCGCGCGGTCGCCGAGATGTTGTTGTTGTTCTCCGCCAGCACGCGCTGGATGTGTTCCCATTCGAGCCGGTCGACCGACAGCACGACCGGATTCTCGAGCGCCTCGTCGGCCTGCACTTCGCTCGCGTTGGTCTGCAGCGCGGCCAGGATCGACTCGATGTTCGCCGGCTTCGCGAGATAGTTGTCGGCGCCTTCCTTCACGGCCTGCACGGCGGTCGCGATGCTCGCGTAGCCCGTCAGCACGAGAATCCGCGCGTCGGGCTGCAGGTCGCACAGCGGCGCGATCAGGCTCAGGCCCGAATCCTCGCCCAGATGCAGGTCGACGGTGATGAACTGGAACTTGCCGCCGGCGGCGAGCCGCAGCGCCGCCTCCTTGTCGTGCGCCTGCTGCACCGCGTAGCCGCGGCGCTCGAGGCCGCGCGCGAGCGTACCCGCGAACACCTCGTTATCGTCGATCACCAGGAAATTGTTCTCGCTCATGTGGTTTCTCCGTCTACGTGTTGGTTGACGCGGCAGCCGCCGCGACGTGCGTCACCGGCAGGCGCAGCACCGCGCGCGTGCCGCGGCCGGGCGCGCCGGCCGGGCGGCTGTCCGGCGT
>NZ_JAPVQY010000102.1 GCF_027257875.1 Burkholderia sp. IMCC1007 | reverse complement strand
GCCGCGCTGCGCGCGCTCGACCATGCGGGGCGGCCGTGGCGCGAGCGCTTCACGGGCGGCGGCATCGCGGCGGTCACGGCCGCCGCCGCCGCCGGGCTCGCGGTCTGCCCTCTGGCGAGGCGCGTCGCACCGCGCACGCTGGTCGACGTCGGCGCGAAATTCGGCTTGCCGCCGCTGCCGCACTCGCAGGTCGTGCTGTATTCGCGGGTACGCGACGCCCGTGCGGCGGCCGCGCTGCGAAGGTTTGCCGACAGCCTTGCAATCTCGGCGTAAACTAAGCGGCTTCGCCGCCGGCAATCCTCTGAACAATTCCAATGAAGCCCGAATCCCGCAAGCACCTCCGCGCCAACCTGCTGATGCTCGTCGCCGCCGCGATCTGGGGTTCGGCTTTCGTCGCGCAACGACTGAGCCTCGACGTGATCGGCCCGTTCCTGTTTACGGGGCTGCGCTTCCTGCTCGGCGCACTGGTGCTGATCCCGCTGCTGACGTTCAACCTGGCGTCGCGCGCACAGCTCGCGGCGATTCGCCGTGCGCCCGCGCTGCTGCTGCCGGGCCTCTCGCTCGGCGGGCTGCTCGCCGTGGCGATCTCGCTGCAGCAGTTCGGCCTGCAATACACGCGCGTGGCGAACGCGGGCTTCATCAGCTCGCTGTACGTCGTGATCGTGCCTCTGATGGGCGTGTTCGTCCGTCACCGGATCGGCGCCGGCACGTGGTTCGGCGCGCTGCTCGCGGCGATCGGCCTGTATTTTCTCAGCATCGACGAGCATTTCTCGGTGCTCTACGGCGACTGGTTCCAGCTCGCCGGTGCCGTCATCATTGCCGCGCACGTGATGGCCGTCGGCCATTTCGCGCGGCGTCACGATCCGCTCGTGCTCGCGTTCCTGCAGTTCGTCGCGTGCGGCGTGCTGTGCGTCGCGGTCGGCCTCTTCGTCGAACCTGTCAGCGTCGCGACGTTGCACGACGCGCTGCCGACGCTGCTGTACGGCGGGCTGCTGTCGGTCGGCGTCGGCTATACGCTGCAAGTCGTCGCGCAGCGCGACGCGGCGCCCGCGCACGCGGCCGTGATCTTCAGCATGGAAGGCGTGTTCGCGGCCATCGCGGGCTGGGCCGCGCTCGGCGAGACGCTGACGCTGCGTGCGCTGGTCGGCTGCGCGCTGATGCTGGCCGGCCTGCTCGCCTGCCAGCTGCTGCCGAACGGCGACGCACGGAAGAAGGACGAGGACGCGCTGCCGGCTTGATACGCGCCGCTGTCCCTATAATGGCGGTTCGTATGTTCATCGCTTCCGACAGGCCTGCTCCGTGACGTCCCTTTCCGTCGACCCCGCCGACGACCTGCTGCGCGAACGCGCAGCGCACTATGCCGCGCAGGCGGCGCTGTTCCTGCGCGACCAGGTCCTTTCCACCGCATCGCACGACCTGCGCAGCCCGCTGAACGCCATGCACAGCTGGGCGTACGTGCTCGAGCACCAACTCGCCGCCGGCGACCCGAACCAGCAGCGCGCGCTTGCCGGTATCCGCACGGGGATCGACCAGCAGGTCGCGCTGATCGACGACGTGCTCGACGCGCCGCGTGCGGAAACCCGCACGCTCGCGATCGCGCCGCAGCCGTTCGCGCTGCGCCCGCTGCTCGACGACACGCTCGCGCTCGCGCGCGTCGCGCTCGCCGACGCGCGGCAAGTGAGCATCGACGCGACGCTGCCCGACGGCGAGCCGTCGCTGTCGGCCGATCGCCAGCGCATCGCGCAGGCGCTGTGGACCATGCTCACGACCGCCGTCGAGACCAGCGCCGCCGGCACCCGCGTGACGTTCGCTTGCACGCGCGACGGCGCGCAGTGTGTCGCGCGCGTCACCTGCAGCGTCGCCGCCGATGCGCTCGCCGATCCGGCGCTGCCGCACGTGTTCGAATCGTTCGCGCGCCGCGAGATGCTGCGCACGCGCGACGCGAAAAAGATCGCGTGGACGCTCGCGCTGTGTCAGCGCGTCGCGCTCGCGCACGGCGGCACGTTCACGCACGATCCGTTCGCCGACCGCGCGACCGTCACCCTCACGCTCTCCGTCCCCTGCGAGGCGCCGGTGTAAGCAATCGGCCGCCGATACATTACGTTTTCCTTTCCAGCCCTATACTGATGGGCCTGTCATGACTGGAGCGATTCTTTGTTACAGATCTTCGCGCTCATCGGCGCGTTGTTCCTGGTGGCCCTGAACGGGTTTTTCGTCGCAGCCGAATTCGGCCTCGTCAAACTGCGCGCAACGCGCGTCAAGACACTCGCCCGCAAGCATGGCCTGCGCGGGCGCATCCTCGCCCTGGTCCACGGCCGGCTGGACGCGTATCTTTCCGCGTGTCAGCTCGGCATCACGCTCGCGTCGCTCGGCCTCGGCTGGGTCGGCGAGCCGGCGTTCGCGCAACTGATCGGCCCGCTGCTCGACCTGATCGGCGTGCAGTCCGAGCGCATCGTGCACCTGGTCTCGCTCGTGTTCGCGTTCTCGCTGATCTCGTTCCTGCACATCGTGGTCGGGGAGCTGGCACCGAAATCGATGGCGATCCGCCAGTCGGAGAAGGTCGGGCTGTGGGTCGCGCTGCCGCTCTATGCGTTCTACTGGGCGATGTATCCGGCAATCTGGGTGCTCAACAGCAGCGCCAATGCGGTGCTGCGGCTCGCGGGGCTGTCGGCTGACCACGGCGGCGACGCGCACTACTCGACCGACGAGCTGAAGCTGATCCTGCGCAGCCGCCGCAGCGCGGCCGGCAACGCGGCGCAGCCGGCACGCGGCACGTACACCAACGACGAGTGGAACACGCTCGCGCACTCGCTTGATTTCTCGTCGATGACGGTGTCGGACCTGATGCGGCCCGCCCATGAAATGATCGGCCTGCGGCGCGACCTGCCGCTGCCCGACAACATGGAGATCGTCGCGCGGCACCGCTTCAGCCGCTATCCGCTGTTCGCGGATGCGTCGCGCGAACAGGTGAGCGGGCTGATCCACCTGAAGGACCTGCTGCTCGCGCGTCACGCGGGCGCCGCGCTCGAGGATCTGTCCGACTACGTGCGGCCGGTCCAGTACGTGAAGCCGGATACGCCGGCGCTGGAGCTGTTCCGCCGCTTTCGCAAGGGCGCCCCGCACTTCGCGCTGGTCGGCAACAAGGGCGCGAAGCCGATCGGCTTCCTGACGCTCGACAACCTGCTCGGCGCGCTGGTCGGCCAGATTCACGACGAGTTCCGCCAGGGCGACGCCGACTGGACCCGCCTCGACGACGGCACGCTGATGGGCAAGGGCAGCCTGCCCGTCGTGTCGCTCGAGCAGGCGCTCGGCATCGACATCGACGAAGGGCGCGCGGAATCGGTCGGCGGTCTGGTGATCCACGCGCTGAGCGATCTGCCGACCGAAGGGCAGCGCGTGTCGTTCGACCGCTTCGACGTCGTCGTGAAGAAGATGAACGGGCCGCGCATCGTGCTGGTGCGCGTCTATCCGAAGGTCGCGAAGGAGGCCGACGAATGACGGCTTCCGCGCGCCGCGCGCGATGAACTCGACGCTGCCGCGTTGCTGCGTGATCACGCCCGAGCCGGCGTCGCCGGCGGCGGCCGATTGCCGCGCGTTCCTCGATCGCCTGTCGGCCGTGCTCGCGCGCGGCGAGACGCTCGTGCAGGTACGCGTGAAGTCGTTCGACGCGGCCGCGTTCGCGCGGCTCGCCGCCGATGCGCTCGGGCTGTGCGACACGGCCGGCGCGCAACTGATGCTCAACGGCCCGATCGATGCAGCCGGCGTGATGCAGCTGGAAGGCGCCGGATGGCACCTCGACGGCGTCGCACTGCGCGCGGCCGCGCAACGGCCGTTGCCGGGCTCGCGCCGTGTGTCGGCCGCGTGTCATGACGCTGACGATCTATCGCTGGCCGCGCGCGTCGGTGCGGACTTCGTCACGCTGTCGCCGGTGTTGCCGACGCTCAGCCACCCCGGCGCGCCCGCGCTCGGCTGGACCCGGTTCGCCGAATTGGCTGCGCAGGCCACGATGCCCGTCTATGCGCTCGGCGGGATGACGCGCGCGCATCTCGACGACGCGCGCCGGCATGGCGCATACGGCGTCGCAGGAATTCGCAGCTTCTGGTAGAGACGGCCGGGCGCCCAGCGCCCGAGCTTTCGCACGTCACGCGTTCAGGTCCGGGCGCATGGCGCGCCACGCGCCGGTGTCGATCCGGCGCACGTCGTGCGTGAGTGCATAGCGGTTCACGTCGCCCGTCAGCCACGCGACGAGCGAATACGGCGGCAACACCCCTTCATCGACACGGTCGCGCGCGCGGGCCGGCGTCTCGAACACGACCTGCCCGCGCGGCGCATCGAACGGCACCGCGTCCGGCGACAGGTTCAATGCGATGGTCAGCGTCTCATCGTCGGCAAGCCGCCACGATGCGAGCAACGCGTCGGCATCGCCGTCGCCGCCAGCCTTCAGCGTATGCGCGTCCTGCGGCCGGCAATCGGAGAGCCGCGGCGAGATCAGCTTCGCGCGCACCGCAAGCGCCGATTGCACGAAATGCGCACGATCGGCGTCGCGTGCGGTTTCATCGAAGATCAGCGGAATCTGCGGCGTGAGCAGCGACAGCGCGAGCGCCGCGAGGCCCGGATCGGGATCAGGATCGCCGTGCCTGCCGAGCTCGCTGTCGCGCCATGCGCCGTCGGACAGCACCAGCGACGTCAGCGACAAACCTTCAGCCGCGCAGGCGCCCTCGCCCGACGTGGCCGGCTGGAACGCGGTGCCGGTCGCGGTCAGTGCGCGCGCGAGCGTGTGGATCGACTGGTGCGCGGAAATGCCTTCGTGGGCCGCCGCGTCGCCGCCGGTCAGCCGATGCAGCGCGCGTTCGCCGCAGCCGTTCCACTGCGCATCGAAATGGGTATCGGCGAGATGCACCGGATGACGTTCGCTGCCGAGCACGAGATGGATGAGCCGGTCGGCCGGCACCGCCGCACGCACGCGGTCGGCGATCTCGCGCAGCCACGACGCGCCGATCCGGTCGGCTTCGCGCAGCCGCAGCCCGTCGCAGCGGTATTCGTCGATCCAGTACAGCGCGTTGTCGCAGAAGAAGTCGCACACCTCCGGATGGTCGAGTGCGAGCGGCGGCGGCTGCCGCGGATCATCGCGCATATGGAAGAACGGCGCCGCATAGTGACGCAGCGCGTCGGTGCCGCTGCCGAAGCGCGCGTAATCGAGCTCCAGCAACACGGCGAGGCCATGGCCGTGCGCTTCGTCGATCAGCGCCTTCAATGCGTCGGGGCCGCCGTCGGCCGCGAGCGGCGCGAACGGCAGGCTGTCATGCGGCGACGCGAGCAATTCGAGCGCGGTCACGCCCAGGCGTGCCAGCGCCGGCAGCCGGCGGCGCACGCCGTCGAAGCCGCCCACCGCGTGCGGACGAATCGCGTAGAGCGCGATGTCCTCCCACGCGCGCCCACGCCAGAACGTGTTGCGCCACGTGAACGCGCGCGGATCGACGACCTCGCTCGCGCCATTGAGCCCATCCGGTTGCGAGCGCGACGCAGGGTCGGGAATCGACACGGCGTCGTCGAGCCGGTAACGGTAACGCGCGCCGGCACCGCATTCCACGAAGACTTCGAACCAGTTCGGGCCGGCCGCCACCATCGGGACGAGCGTCGGGCCGTTGCCGGTATCGAGTTCGAGCTGGACCTGCGTGCTGCCCGGCGCCCATACGCGAAAATGGGTGCGCGGCGTCGCGCGCAGCGCGCTGCAGGGCTGCGCGCCGGACGGCAGACAGTGCATGTAGTGCTGCGCGTACGGATCGTGCGAACAATCGGACATCATGCGCTCCTCGTGCGTGCCGAGCGGCATGGCCGCGCAGGCCGCGCGGCGCATCGAAGCCCGGCATGCGACGGCCAGGCAGGGGGAGAGGAAAAAGTATGCGCCGGTTTGGCAACCGTAACGCACCGGATTTCATCATTTTTAAATACGAATCGACCCCGCTACCCGCTACCCGCTACCCGCTACCCGCTACCCGCTACCCGCTACCCGCTACCCGCTACCCGCTACCCGCTACCCGCTACCCGCTACCCGCTACCCGCTACCCGCTACCCGCTACCCGCTACCCGCAATCCGCAACGCACGACCGGTGGCGAGTCGGGTAGTCCGCATACCGGAATGGCCACTCTCCTTGTTGCGCCGGCGGGCCGCGCTTACGCTCGGTGCGATGCGCGGACACACCGTCCGCGCCCAACCCGAGGAACCTCGCCATGTCGCTCCCCGCCAGCGCCGCGAAATTCGATCCGGCACGCGCGCACGAGTACGCCGAACAGTCCCGCATCGCGCTGGCCGGCTACGACGCGTGCCACGAACTCGCCGCGTGCATGCTGGCGTCGTCGATCGCGGCGGCCGATGCGCGGCTGCTCGTGGTGGGCGCCGGCGGCACCGGGCAGGAGATCTGCGTGCCCGCCGCGCTCGCACCGGGCTGGCAATTCACGGCGGTCGATCCGTCCGCGCCGATGCTGGCGCTCGCACGCGCGAACGTCGAAGCCGCCGGTTTCGGCACACGCACGCAATTCATCGAGGCCGGCGTCGATGCGCTGCCCGACGCGCCGGCCTTCGACGGCGCGACGCTGATCGGCGTGCTGCATCACGTGCCCGGCGACGACGCGAAGGCCGCGCTGCTGGACGCGATCGCACGGCGCGTCAAGCCCGGCGCACCGCTCGTGATCGCGGGCAACTACCGCCACTATGCGGACCACCCTCGCCTGCTCGACGCGTGGCAGCAGCGCTGGCGCATGAAAGGCGCCACGCCCGACGCCGTGCGTGCGCAACTCGCGAAGATTCTGCAGGGCGCCGATCCGCCGGCCGCCGAGGAGACCGTCTTCGCGTTGCTGCGCGAAGCGGGCTTCGATGCGCCGCTGCGCTTTTTCTCGAGCCTGTTCTGGGGGGCGTGGATCGCGGTGCGGCGCGCCGCATGAGCGGCACGACTACACGACCCGCTGCACGATGCGGAAGGTTCGACGGATGCCGCCGCTGCTGCTGAAGCGGGTCGCGTTGCGACTCGCATACGCGCCGATGCCGTTCTTCGCGCGGCCCGTCGCACGCAGGATCGCCGCGACACTGCAGTCGCGTTTCGTCGATCCGCAGATCGCGCTGCATCTCGGCTATATCGACGACACGCTGGAACGCATGGGCTGGTTCGTCGGCGACGGCTTCAGCACGGCCGACATCCCGATGAGCTTCCCGCTCGAAGCCGCAACGGCGCGCGACGACGGCGGCAAGCATCCCGCGATCGCGCGCGTTCTCGCAACGATTCACGCGCGCCCGGCCTTCCGCCGCGCGCTCGAGCGCGGCGGCCCGTACGACCTGCTCGAGTAAGCCGCGTCAACTGAGCAAACCCGCCGCGACGTTGATCGACAGGCCGAGCACGGCCATGTTGAAGTAGAACGACAGGATCGACTGCGCGAGCACCGCGCGGCGCGCGGAGCGGTTGGCAAGCGACACGTCGGCCGTCTGCGACGCAACCGCGATCGTGAACGCGAAATACAGGAAATCCCAGTAATCGGGCTCGGGGTTGCGATCCGGAAAGCGCAGCGCGCGATCGTTGCTAGGCGAACCGTAATAGAGCCGCGCGTAGTGCAGCGTGAAGATCGTCGGGATCAGGAACCATGCGCCGAACAACGTCGCGCCGGTGATCGCGTAATGGCCGAGCCCCAGGCGAAAGCCGACGCTCTTCGCGGTCGCGAGTTCGATCGCGATCGCGGCCACGCTCGCGACGGTCGCCACGCACACGACGGTCAGCACCGCGGTCGCGCTTTCGTCCTCGCGGATCGCGACTTCGCGCACCTTGTGACGATGCGCGGTGATCATGCGTCCCCACATCAAGGCGAGATACAGCCAGATCGCGCAATCCCAGCCGATCAGCGCGCGTGCGGCCGGATGTAGCGAAATCGGCAGCAGCACCGCGCATAGCACGCCCGCGACGGCGGCCGAGACGAGGCGCGGCCGGTTGCGTAATACCTGCGGATAAAACGTCATCGTGTCATTCCGAAAGCGGATGGAAAGGGTCTGGCCGGCGCACATACTCCCCGCGACGCCACGCCGGCGCGTACCGCCCCGATTATCGCCATTCCCGCATGACGTTGCGATGGCTACGAGCGCCTAAGATATCGGGATGAGCGCATCCCTCTGCCGCCATCCCGCGAACACGGCCGGCCGCGACTTCGTCGTCGGCGACCTGCACGGCTGCGTGGACGTGCTGCGCGCGCTGCTGCACGACGTGCGCTTCGATCCCGCGCGCGACCGGCTGTTTTCAGTCGGCGATCTCGTCGACCGCGGCCCCGCGTCGGAAACGGCGCTCGAGCTGCTCGACCGCCCGTGGTGCCACGTCGTGCGAGGCAATCACGAAGAGGTGCTGAGCCTCGTGTCGCGCGGCAAGCTGCCGCCGGACGCGTGGCGCGGGATCGGCGGCGACTGGGGTGCCGACCTGCCGCCGGAACGGCTGCGCGCGTATGCGGCACGCGTGGACGCACTGCCGCTCGTGCGCGTGATCGGCGACGGCGCCGCGCGCTTCAACGTGCTGCATGCGGAGTTCTTCGGCACGGACGCCGAGCTCGATACGGGCAGCTATTCGCCCGACGTGCGCGAGCGGCTGATCTGGGGGCGCGATCTCGTCCAGGGGCTCGTCGATCCGGCCCGGCAAGCCGGACTGTCGCTGACCTGCACCGGCCACACACCCGTGCGCACACCGCAGCGCATCGGCGCGCAATGGTTCATCGATACGGGGGCATTCGCACCTTCCGGATACCTGACGATCGTCGAACCGCGCACCGGCGATACGTGGTCGCTCACGCAGGCCGACGCACGCGCACGCCATGCCGGCGACCTGCCGCTGCCCTGACGCCGTCGGCGCCGACCGCGGGCACGCCCCTACCCGACCTGGTTCAGTTCGAACACCGCATCGATCGCGGAGCCGTTCCAGTTGTATTCGAGATAAGCCGCGTGATGACAGTCGCGCAGCAGCGTCGTGCGAAACGCCGCGAGACATTCGCCGTGCGGGTCGCGCACCGACGGATAGACGATGCCCGCGCCGCCGGCCTGGCGCACCGCGCGGCCGAGCGCCTGGCCCGCGCTGTAGTCGAGCGGATCGAGCAGCGCGGGATTGCGCTGCGGCCACGTGCGCACGTCGGCCACGTCGCCTTGCGCGAACACCGTGTAGAGCCGCATCTGCTGACGCGTCGGCGCTTCTTTCGTCGCGGCCAGGAACAGCCCGCTGTGATAACGCGTTTCGGCGATCGCGGTAGCGCGCGAACGCGCGCAATAGAACACGCCGTAGCTGCCGTCGGAAAAGCGGCTGCCCTGCGGATTCAGGTGCGTGAACGCGGCCATGATCGGCCCCCAGCCCGGGCCGTAGCGGCGTTCGGCCGGCGGCACGAGTTCGAGCGTGCCGACTTCGTTGCGAATGCGGTCGTTGGTCAGCGATTCGAGCGCGTAGAGCGCGTCGAAATCGTCGGCCGACGCGACGCGGTCGAACAGGTTGATGGCAGGAAAACGGGTAGGAATTACACGGTAGGCAGGTGCCCAGTCGACGACGGTCGTGGGCCAGTGTTGCGTTTCGGTCCGCATCGTCACGCCCAGCCACCCCGCATCGCGTCGAGATATTGACGCACGGCGACCAGGTCGCCGACATTGCCGGCCAGCATCCGGTCGAGCGCGCGCTTGCCGCCGAACGGCGCCGCGTCGTTGGGACGCTTGACCCACGTGTCGGCGGCCGACGGCTGCGGCAGCAGGATCTGCAGCGCCTTGTAGATGCCGAGCAGCAGCGATAGCCGCTCGAGCGTATCGCGCGGCAGGCGGGCCGATTCGGGCGCGGCCTTCCACTTGAAGAACGTCGAGCGGCCGGGCGAGCCGAGCAGCACGATCTGTTCGTCGACCGTCAGCTCCCAGTCGCGCGCGATGTTGAAAAACGCGCGCAGGCCGGCCGCCGACATCTGCGCGACCGACGCCTGCCGCGGGGCGGAATGCGGATTGAACGCGGGCTGTGACATGATCGTTAGTCTCGAAACGAATTTACTAACAAGATTAGTCCATTTTCGTATTTTTGCAAGGGTCGGCACCCTGCGTTCGGTGATTGCATCCGATGCATCGATATTTTTTGTCCATTATGGACTGCGATTTTATTTTCTGCGTTAATGGCCGTACGGACGGCGCCGACACGCGGCACCCGCCCGCGCCAACCGAGTCGCCCCGAACCGGAATGACCACGCCAAGGAACGCACCATGAAGAGACTGATTGCCGCCGCTTCGATCGCCCTGCTCGCCGTCGCCGCAGGCCCCGCCGTCGCGAAGGACTGGACCACGCTGCGCTTCGGCACCGACGCCAGCTATGCGCCGTTCGAATCGAAGGCACCCGACGGCAAGCTCGTCGGCTTCGACATCGACCTCGGCAACGAGATCTGCGCGCGGCTGAAAGCCAAGTGCGTGTGGCTCGAGAACGATTTCGACGGGATGATCCCCGCGCTGAAGGCCAAGAAGTTCGACGCGGTGCTGTCGTCGATGTCGATCACGCCGCAGCGCGCGGAGCAGATCGGCTTCACGACGAAGATTTACAACCAGCCGACGCGGCTCGTCGTGAAGAAGGGCTCGCCGCTGCAGCCGACGGCCGAATCGCTGAAGGGCAAGTCGATCGGCGTCGAGCAGGGCACGACGCAGGAAGCGTATGCGAAGGCGTACTGGGCGAAGCAAGGCGCGAACGTCGTGTCGTACCAGAACCAGGACGGCGTGTACGCGGATCTCACGGCGGGCCGGCTCGACGCCGCGCTGCAGGACGAGGTGCAGGCCGCGATCGGGTTCCTGAAGTCGCCGCGCGGCGCCGGCTATCAGTTCGTCGGGCCGGAGCTCGTCGACGAAAAGGTGCTCGGCATCGGCGCCGGCATCGGGCTGCGCAAGGAAGACACGGACCTGAAGGCGAAGATCGATCGCGCGATCCTCGACATGGTCAAGGACGGCACGTACAAGCGGCTCGCGTCGAAGTACTTCGACTTCGACATCTACGGCAGCTGAAGCGGCCACACGCGCGTACGGGCGCGACGCCCGTCGTGCGCGGCCGGTTCGCGTTGCCGCTGCTCGCCGATGCTCATCGGGCGGCAACGCGCCGGCTGCATCGTCCGCGGGATGGCGGCGAGCAATCGCCGTTCCTTCGGATTGCAAACGGACCGCGCATGGATCGCGCCGCGCGCAACCGTCGATGAAGCGTCAATATGCGAAGACCGGGCGCCGGGGAACCGGTGCCCGGGTACACATGCCCTTGCGGATCGTGCTGGCTGGCGCAAAGGCGCCGGGCCGGCGCGGATGACCGGGAATCAACCGGATCCGCCTCGCACCGGGCGCGCAGAGATGGCCTGTGGAAGCATGCCGGCCGGCTGCAAGGCGTTCGGTCGACCGGCGATGCGTCGAGTCATTGCGATCGCGGCCTGCCGGCCGCGGCGTATGGCGATCGTTCATTTTTCTACCCCGTTTCGGTCTGATCCTTGTTTCGGCAACCGGACGATGCCGGCGCTCCGACGATCCGACGACGACGGTCCATGCCGGGCGGCACGCGGTCGTGTTGCCGCGCTCCCGCCCGGACATCCCCGCGGACTGCGCCCTTGCCGGCCCTCCCCTGCTTCACTGCGAAACCGGCCGGACGCCACGTCGTCGACTTTCGCATGGTCTTATTCGCAAGGAGCGGGCCAGCTTCGCGCGAGGCCGTCGGCACAAGGGTTTCATCGGACGGGAACGGAACCGGAACGGGCGGCACGCGCGGGAAGTTGCGAAACTGAAACACGCGCTGCGCGAGCGGCTTCAGCCGTGCAGCGGCAACGCATTGCGGCACAAGGCGTGCGAACGATACGGAAAATTTTGCCGGCGCGCGTGTCACACTCCGGCCCGCGTTTGCCGGCCGGATTCACGCGTGCGCCGACGCGAAACGTTTCACGTCCTTTACATGGGTGCGGGCACCCGCGCGCGGCCGGCCGCGCACGCTTCGCGGCCGCGATTCAGCCGACCCGTTGATGATCCTCGTCGCCGGGCGGCACGCCGTCCTTCCCGCCGTTGTCGCCGTTGTTGTCGTGATCGTTGAGCCCGTGCTCGATCATCATCCGGTACAGCGTGACGCGCGAAATGCCGAGCTCGGCGGCGGCCTTGTTGATCCGGTGATCGTTGCGCAGCAGCGCGTTTTCGATCGCGGTGCGCTCGGCGAGCGCGCGCGCCTGTTCGAGCGTGACCGGCTCCGTTTCGCCCGGCGTGTCGAGCCCGAGATCGTGCGGCGTCAGCAGCCGGCTCTCGGCCATCACGATCGCGCGGCGCACACGATTGATCAGCTCGCGCACGTTGCCGGGCCATTCGTAGCGGCGCATCGCATCGAGCGCCGCCGACGTGAAGCCGCTGATCTTCCGGCCGCTGTCGGCCTTGTACTTTTGCAGCACGTAGTGCGCGAGGATTTCGATGTCCTTGCCGCGCGCGCGCAGCGGCGGCTCGTGAATGCGCAGCACGCAGAGCCGGTGATAGAGATCCGCGCGGAAGCGCCCGGCTTCGACCGCACCGTCGAGATCGACGTGCGTCGCCGAGATGATCCGCACGTCGACCGGGACCGACTCCTGGCCGCCAAGCCGCTCGATCTTCCCTTCCTGCAGGAAGCGCAGCAGGCTCGCCTGGCTTTCGACCGGCATGTCGCCGATTTCGTCGAGAAACAGCGTGCCGCCGTGCGCGGATTCGATCCGGCCCGCGCGCCGCTGGTTCGCGCCGGTGAATGCGCCGCGCTCGTAGCCGAACAGTTCCGACTGCAGCAGGTGATGCGGAATCGCGCCGCAGTTGATCGCGACGAACGGCCCCTTGCCGCGCACCGAACGCTCGTGGATCGCGAGCGCGGTGAGTTCCTTGCCGGTGCCGGATTCGCCGGAGATGAACACGCTCGCATCGGTCTTCGCGACCTTGCGGATCGTGCTGAACAGCTGCTGCATCGCCTCGCAGTTGCCGATCATCCCGTGCTCGCCGATCGACGCCGCGTACGCCGCGCCGTCGACGCGATCGAGCGCGGCCATCCCGCGCGCGTGACCGAGCACGTGCGAAATCCATTCATGCGGCAACGGCAGCGTCACGTAGTCGAAACAGTAGCTGCGAATCAGTTCGCGCACGGCCGCGCTGATCAGGCTGCCGCCCTGCGCGACGGAGATCCAGCCGATCGCCGGCTGGCTCAGGCACGCCTTCAGCGCGGGATAGTCGCGCGACGTGAAGCCGGTGAAGTCGATGAGCCCCGCGGCGACGTTCACGCCGGACGTCATGTTCTGCGCGGCGCCCGCCGTCTTCGCGACCGAGATCTCCCAGCCGAGCTGGCGCAGTTGCGCCAGCAACGACTCGTCCGGCGAACGCATGATCACGAACAGCTTGCGTCCGGCCTCGGGGGCGGTGACGGACACGTACGGCATCTCGGGCGCCGTCGTCCCGTTTGCGTCGGGTGACCTTGCAACCATTGTTGTTCCCCGCTTGGCGTTGGTATCGTGCGCCGGCTCGCCGCCGCGTACGACGGACTCCATTAAACCGACATATTGGCCGCATTTCCGTTTGAATAAAATCCCCCCGCGCCATAATCTCGCGCGCACGGACGAATCCGTTCCTGAAGGTATATCGACGCCGCCGACGCGCGGCTAGATGGGTGTTATCCCGGTGGCGCGGCGGGCGCGACGCGGGATCGAATCGGCGCCGACCGCGCGACGCCGCGCCGGTGCTGGCGCACCGGCGCG
>NZ_JAPVQY010000101.1 GCF_027257875.1 Burkholderia sp. IMCC1007 | reverse complement strand
TGAACCGCGCCGGGTTTGTCGGAGACCGCCGAGTTTGGCGCTACGCCGCGCGAGCGGATAGCGCCAGATTCCGTTTGTAAGCTTGCTCCGCCTCCGCCGGCGACACGTACCCGAGCGGGCCGAGCAACCGATGGTGGTTGTACCAGTGTACCCATTCCAGCGTGGCGAGTTCGACATCCTGGAGCGTACGCCATGAACGCCGGTGCACAACTTCGGCCTTGTACAGTCCGTTGATTGTCTCGGCCAGCGCATTATCGTACGAATCGCCAACGCTGCCGGCGGACGGTTGCACGCCAGCATCCACCAAACGTTCGGTGTACCGAATGCTGAGATATTGCGACCCGTGATCGGAATGATGAATGAGGCCGGGCGGCGGCTGGCGATCGTGTAACGCCTGGTTCAGCGCGTCCAGCACGAAGTCAGTCTTCATCGATGCCGACACGCGCCAACCGACGATACGGCGCGCAAACACATCAGTGACGAAGGCCACGTAGACAAAGCCCGACCATGTCCAGCAATAGGTAAAATCCGCAACCCACAGCGCGTTGGGCTGATCGGCACGGAACTGACGTTTGACCCGGTCCAGCGGGCACGGCACCGCATCGTCGCGCTGCGTCGTCTTGATCCGGCGCCCGCGCCGCACACCTTCGAGGCCCATCGCCTTCATCAGGCGCGCAACCGTGCAGCGCGCGACCTTCACACCATCACGCAGCAACTGGCGCCAGACCTTGCGCACACCATACACGCCAAAGTTCTCGTCCCAGACCGCACGGATGAGGGCCTTCAGTTCAGCATCGCGACGCGCTCGCTCTGGCCATTGCTCCGGATCGCTGCGCCGCCCGGCGTGCCGGTAATACGTCGACGGCGCGATCGGCAGCAGGCGGCAGATCGGCTCGACACCGTAGACGTCGCGATGCTCGTCGATAAACGCGATCATGGTTTCGATCGGCGGTCGAGCTCCGCCTGCGCGAAATACGCGGAGGCCTTGCGCAGGATCTCGTTGGCCGTGCGCAATTCACGATTCTCGCGCTCCAGTTCCTTGAGCCGTGAGAGCTCGGAAGTCGTCGTGCCCGGTCGCTGGCCACGGTCGCGCTCAGCCTGGATGACCCAGTTTCGCAGCGTCTCGCGCGACATCCCCATCTTCGAAGCGATCGAGCGGATCGCCGCCCCCTGCGTTTCGTACTCGTGCTGATGCTCAAACACCATCCGCACCGCCCGCTCCCGCACCTCATCTGAATATCGCGTCCCGGTGGGCTTCCTTACCTTGCTTTCGTTTTCCATACTTCAAATCTCCAATTACAGCCAAGATCCGAAGTCTCCTACATTCCCGGAGCGGTTCACCATGATGCCCGTCTGGAGTCCACGTCCTGCGTCGGAGTTGCCGAGAGTTCTGCTGTCGCAGTGGCGCGTTTTCGAATTGGCAGACGGCAGCCAGCACTTTGTCGGCATCGATATGTTCGACCGGTCTGGCCGGGTGAGTTCACCGATAGTTATGTTCGATGCGGCTGCGAGACAGGGTACGACCCACACGGGCCGCATCTACGAACTCGTCGGCCAACACGGCTGGTCGGTTCAGGCGGAGTTCGTTTGGAAAAGATGGTGCGAAATGTACGAGGTTACTTCGCACACCGACGTGACGGAACGCTTGCTTGGAGGCGCGGACGATGACGCTTCAACACGTAGTCCCTGACGATTTTCCGAGAGAGCCGTATCTCGGTGCGGTCCCTGGCGTACAGCCGAAGCTTCTTGTCCGCGAGGAGGACGGGCGGTATTACACGGGCCACTCGGAAGATGAATTGCTCGCACGCTATGAGTCTTGCGAAGACCTCGCGTGCCAGCTCGCGGCGTACGCGTCACGAAAGATGCTCCAGTTCGGTTGGGTGCTCGATGACGTACTGCGGAAAATCGAAATGAGCGCGAGCGGCAAGGTGAGTACCGGTCGATGGGATTTTTCACCAGCGGAAAACATGTGGGTGATGAAGCGCACACGCGAGTTATTGCTGGCAGCCGGAAACGATGGCGGAAATAAACATGAAAGCTGTTGAACCGAGGCGCGCCGGATGCCCAATGACGCAGCCGAACCGATACCCTGGAGAATCAAAACCATGAATCGGACGTTGAAGTGTCGCGATGCGAATCCGGGTGTACTCGGAAGTGACGCACCTGCGGCATATATCCGAGCGGTTGAGCAAAGTGGTCGCATCCGCTATCACCGCATTCGCCCTGGGCGCCGAGCCGCCAGGCTTGGTGCGAAAGCGCAAACCGTCACTCGCCTGGCGTACGTGCTTTGTACCGTTTCGCCGGACGCTGCTGCGGAGGTCCTCACTCTGCCACCGCGGCAGGTCGGACGAATTGTCAAAGCCATGCTGCGCCACGCGCGAAGAACGCCACGCAGGAGAATTCCTTTCAAAAGGCGCCCGGATAGCTGCGTTTTGCGTATTCGGGCGTCGGATAGCGCGCGTGGTCAATCGCTGACGGACAGATAGATTATAGGGTTTGGTGAGCAGTGCGAATTCTTGACGGAGCTGACGATGACGATACCCCGTGAACGTACAAGAGCTGTTGTGGAGACTCGTGAGTTTCTTCAACTGCTCGCATCTTCTGACGACGCAACTGTAGGCCTCGATATTCGCGAAATGGCAATACGGCTACTCCGGCACTACCCGTCGGATGTTGACCTCGATACTTCCGCTGTGGCGCTACCGGAAGTCTGGTCGCCCCTCGCCGACAGTCTGCCGGTACGCGCAAAGCCAAGGTCGATTCGAGAACTCCGCGGAATTCTGAAATCTGACGCCGCGGCCGTAGATATTGAACAGATGAATCCTTGGCGTGATTGACGCCTCGCCTTATTCTGTTTTCCCAGAAGGCTCAGCCAAAAACATCTCTGCGGGTCTGAATCGCTGGGTGGTGAGGCTGAGCCCAGCCCTCCCTACGGCATATGCCCGGGACGGTCCTTCCACTCAGCTTCGCCACCCGCGTTATCACCGGTATGGAGCCGCCTCGCCCGCCAGCCTCTACGCGCCCTCCGGGACGCTAGCTTCGCCATCCCGTTGCCGATTTCTCAGGCGCTACCCCCGCAGTGTCGGTTTTCCCCTGCGCGCTGCTGGTGGATTTAGCCCCCGTTCACGCAAGCGGCATTGCGTTGTGTCACCGAAGCCAACCAGACGGGTTGGGCGGCCCTACTGCCCGGCGGCTCGATGACTCGGCGGGCAGGCACGAACGCACTGCATAACGGTATAGGGCTCGAAGGCACTACATCGAGTATCACCTCGCATTGTATTATTCAATCGCTTGACGCTCACCAATAGAGGCACGCTCACTGTTAGTTGGAAGGGCTCCTCGAGGTTGGTCGATTACAAAACCTCGAATTCGCCGGGCATCACGCCGAACGATTCCTTGAATATTTGGCTGCACCATTGTTCCATTTCATGGCGCGACCACTTCGTCGTCAGCCAATCAAAATCGAGGTCGAACGCGCCTTCCTCCACCATCCACTGGCGACTGAGCAGATAAGCAGCATTCCATGTAAAGAAATTATCGAACGTCTCTTGTACGTTCTCTCCCGGCTTATCATGATGTACACGGGGTTGAACTTCGCCGTCGACAGTATCTAAAAACAGTGCTTCATGCGCTGAAAATAGCTGCCTTGCAGAGTCCATATCCACGTCACCTTTTACGCTAACTGACCAGTAGCCGGGCCAGCAGAAGTACTCCGGGCGAAGGGATTTGCTTCGCTGGAAACGCAAGAACTCGGAGAAAAACAAACGGACCGGAACATTGTGGCGCGCGAATTTCATTTCACATGCCTCGCGCAGCAGCGCACGGCAGGTAGCCTGTTCGTTGGACCATTTAACCACTCTTGCCGAAATGTCCATGGGTGTAGGCGAAGCGATGGCACGCGACAGTAATTCGCTTGTCGTTTCATACTCGTCACGCGAGCATGAAACGACCGCTTTTTTCAGTTCTGGATACCTGTCTCGAATCGTCCAGCATAGGGTCGTGAAGCGAAGACCGGGGTCCACCGACAATATGAAAGATTCGAAGTGCCACAAGTCGAACGGGAACCCATCACCTGGATTTATTGCAAGGTCGCAGACGAGTAAAAACAGATTCACCAGCGGGTCGCAGGGTGATGCTGGCCATGGCTCACCGAGCGCTGATAGAAAGGCGCGGAATGCGTCCACATATACTTTGCCAAATAGCCCAGCATCCCTGCTCACGTTCAAGTCGAACCGGCCGCCCGAAACCCTATAAAGATATTGAAGCTGACAGAATCGGGCCTGACCTTCAAAGATTTCGCGCAGTCCAATTTCAGCAATGCGCAGGGGAGAGCCGAAATAAAAGCCTTCCTCACGCCGTTTTTTCAAGCGCTCGAACTCACGCCCCCAGTTACGAAAATCTGGCAAGAAATCGAGTGTAGGGTCCTCTGAACCAGCCAGCAGCCCGATGACCGACGACCACGCAATATGGTAGGCATGGCCAACGCATTCAAAATAGGGGTCCTCGACGAAGTGCTCAACATGGCGTGGAGAAATCATCAAAATCTTTGCGAACTCGATGTCGTGCCAGTTATTCAGAACCACATTGATGTCCTGCCGAACGGCAAGGTCAATATCGTTCGAGGTCGCATTCAGCAGGTCGAATTTCCGGATGGATTTAACGGGGCCGATGGCATGCACGAGCCGCTTGAGACGTTCAATATTGATATGCTCTTGTGCTGGGAAGCCAAGGCTTAACAACAACCCAATCGTCGAGCCAATGTGTTGCCACCAGTGTATCGTTTCATGGATATACGTCGAGTTTGCCTGAATCACCTCCCAATCATACTCATCGGCAGCCACCGTGGTACCTAGCGGCAACTCTCCGAGAAGCCTGTGCACCTGGGGCGACAGGCGAACGGTGAAGCTCAGCGGGTTGTAGAGTCCGTTCGCGTTGTAGCATGGGCCCAACGTGGACTGAGGCAGCCAGCGTCCGATGGAGTCGTCTAGTAGCGAAGTGTCGATGCGCATTGAGGTCGAAGACATCGTCGAGCTGTTTATGGGACGAGGGGACCGGTGGTCACCGTCGCCGGATAACGTACGGAATCGGTACGTTCTGGACAACACTTCCTTGAGTGCGCGAATACCCGAAGCACTTCGGGCTACTTCTCATTGTCAGCCGGCGTCGATTCCAGCTCCGCTGCCATGCCTGCCAACGAAGCCGTCGTGGTCAGGACCATAACGGCGTCCCGGCGGCTGAAGAGCACAGGTTGTCCCGCGACATCCAGGTGATGACCCAGATTCGTGTAATTTCTGACCACGTTGTAAAGTGCTGCCGCACGCTGCGATTTCGAGAATTCCTGGCTTTTTCCCGCACGGACGGACTCACACAATTGCTCAAGCATCGGGGATGCGTTCTTCAGGCTATCCAGCGACAAGCGACAGAACGAGACCGTCTGCTCATACTCGCCCCCAGCAAGCGCACGTCGTGCCTTTTTCAAGTATTCAATCGCGTGAGCCATTTGCGGTGGCGCATCTAGGGGCGCCTCTACCCCAACAACAAACGAATCGGCTACGCCGAGCGACTCCAGTACCTTCACCCAGTCACTGAGATTGACCGCAACACGCACACTCTCAACCACGGGGTGCGTGTCATTAGGCGCGTGAGCCAGCCCTAATATCTCGACCTCAAAAACCAGACCACCGCCACCCCGGAGTTCCTCCAGCGCAAGAAGTTGACGGTCACTGAGCATGACGCGAAGCAGCGATGGCCGTGACATCGCATGGTTTAGCCGACGGATTATCAGTGGCTGTTCAAACTCTGCCGGGCCCAGCAGAAGACGCCCACGATTGGAAGATTGCAGCCACACGCTCGCGCGCAAACTATCGATGTACATGCCTGCAGGGTGGTCCGGATGCTGATTGGCAATATCAAAGATGGTGCCGAACTTGAGCGTGTGCATGCCAAGGCCGCACTCTCCGAAAACACCGGCAGCCCGGACATCGGCCATGACGTAATGGTGAACCGTTAGGCTCATGATTTCCCCGTACGAATGTTCGTCTGCTCTGGAGTCGACATATTACTCATGCAACAGGTCTGCCGGATATGCTGCCAGCTCTCGACTATGGCCGAACCGACCAAAATGCCAAACCTCGGCGTCGCGCTAACAGCCGCCTACGGCTCAAGAGTGGCTGCCGAAGTTGCACAGCTCCGTCTCCTGCGTCATGAGAGTCGTAATCCTTGTCATCAAGGTATCCTGTGAGCGCTCGGTGCTATTGATAAGTGGGTCGTGCTCCTCGTCCTCAAGCAAATGCGAAGAAGGTTGAATTGGGGCGCCTCGTATCATTTGCTCCTCCCTGGTACTTTGTAAGCTCTTCCAGTCGGTCCAGAGCGACGCAATAAGTTCGTCGTGCTGCTTGCACCATGCCATCTGCGCGTCACGGTTGTTCACCGCTGCAGTGAGGTGGACGTTATCTGTCAAGGATTTTTCGAGTTCGGTTTCCCGGGAAGCCGCTAGCGTCTGCCAATGCCGTGCCGCGTCTAGTTCGGACTTCGGGGCGAGGACGTACGGACCTCCGGCCAGAAAGCCGCTCCAACTCGGTAACTTCACAGCCATTTCCGCAACCAGTCCTAAAGTCAGTAGCGCGCCTGCGCCGAACGCAATTGGGCTGGACCGAAACGCGCGTACCAGAAATTTTCTAAACCAGTTTGATTCCGTCATCGATAGGCCCTAGTTAGTCACGCAACCTTGCTTGAATGTCGGCAAAATGCTTAATTGCTTTAGCTCCCGCTGTGCTGGGGATGACCTCGGAACACAGCCTGACACCCGGTTTTCCGAAAGACATCGAGGGACTGGCATGCCATCTGAAACTCAAAATTTCGAACGTCAAACGCTCTACGAGGAAATTTGGTCGGAACCCGTCAGCAAGGTGGCGAAGAGGTACCAAATCTCCGACGTCGGTCTTCGAAAGATATGCGTCAACCTCAGCATCCCCGTTCCGCCCGTGGGTTACTGGGCTAAAATCGCTGCCGGTCAGACTGTCAAGAAACCATCCTTGGCACCGACCAAAGGGCCGGCAACGTACCTGCGCACCATCTACAAAGACCCACAGGATGATGAGCGTTCGATGCGCACTCAGGCCAGGATTGAAGAGGATGCCGCTCACGCCCCCGAAGTACCAGTCGTCTTCGCTCGTAGCTCCATCGACGATTGCCTGCCGCTCATCAAGCGCATGGCGAAAAAGCTTGAGGGCAAACAGCGAGATTCTCGGGACTGGCCTTATTGCGACGGGGCCGGGCTCATGCGTCTCTCGGTTTCACAGCAAAACTCATTGCGTGCGCTCCTCGTGCTGAACCAGCTACTGGAGACGCTGTCGGCTGCAGGCTATCGACTTTCCACATCAGACAAGGAAAAGGAGTCTGCCTATGTGTCGGTCCTGGATGCCAAGCTAACGTTCCGCGTAAAGGAACGGAGTCGGCAGGAGAAAGTCCCTTTCACACCAGAACAAGTGGCTGAAAACAAACGCCTCGGATACAACCGGCACAGCCAACGCTACGTTTATCACCCCACGAACGAACTCGAAATATCAGTGTTCCAGCTCGGACATAGTTACGCCGAAGCAAGCACGGCTGACACACGAAGCGTTCCGATTGAGACAAAGATTCAGGCCTTCGTTGGCCGGCTTCGCCATCTGGCTATTCGAGATTCGGTCAACGCGGAGATAGCGGCCGAACAACGCGTCGTCGCTGCGGCCAAGGAGGCCGAACGTGCGCGACTTGAAGAGATTCGCCGAACCGAACTCGACCGTTTGAAGCAAGTTGAGGAATGGGCCTCGAAGCTCGAGCGAGCCAACCGTCTGCGAGCACTGGCTTCCGAGTTCGAGTCAAAAAACCTGACAGCGTCGGACGACGTTATAGATGCGGCGTGGATACGACGGGCAGCCGACTGGCTAGACCCGACAGTTGGTTCTCACTGGGATGCCGTGGACGATGTTCCACCACGATACGGCAGTTGGTAGCTGTTTGCCGGCCGATTTGTCACGCAGGGTCGAGGTGCACGGGGGCGCAGGCATTCGTTTTTTGGGGAACGAACGGAGTGACGAGCTCGCCAGTGTTCTTGAGACAACCATCAGACGGTCATCTCGCTGATGAGCTCTCAGCGAGTTCCGTGCATTGCCAGTTGTTAAAGAACATCCACTCGACTTCGAGCATGCTGGCTTCGGGGGCCTCAAGGAGGTCGCCGAGACGCCTCCAGCAGTCCGGCGGAAGGGGCAGCTTTCGCACGGGCAACAGCGTCATAGCCGGGCGTAGACGTCAAGGCGATGGCCCTCATCTCGCGGCGCATCGCAACCTTCGCTACGTTGGATTTCGACTAGAGGGCCGTGCTGAATTGCTGCTGGTCGAGAGAAATCGTTGCGATGATGGATTCGAACTCGGCCATCAGGTCCGGATGGCGCTGGGCAACGTATTGCCGTGCAGATTCGTTTTCAAGGAGCTTGGCGAGATACCCTTTCGCAAGCACCAAATTCAGCACGTCCTGACCGTAAGTCTGCTCCACGAGCTTGTACTGTCCCTGCAGGTTGCTCATTTCGCGCTCCATTTTCGCCATCTGCTCCGGGCTAACGCCCGTCAGTTTGCGCGGCTTCTTGCCCTCTACAAGCAGCGCTGCAGGCGTGGCCACCAACAATGCCTCGGCGTAGGAGACGGTCACGTTGTTCGCGGCCACCATCAGCTCAACGCATTCCACCTGCCGCGTCGGCTTCATTTTACGAATTGCGCGAACAATCTCCGGCGAGAACTGCCGGTCGCCGAGAAGTTCGGCCGCCTCCGGACATACACCTTCGAGGAGCGACATCTTCTTTATAATCAGCGACGCATCCACGGAAAGCGCTTTCGCCAATCGTTCCGGTGATACGCCTCTGTCGATTACGCGCCGTATCATATAGTGCTCCTGAATTGTCGAAAGGCGATTAACACGGTTGTTATACGTGTAGCTCTCGTCATCGGTCGCGACGAGACAGGCAACGCTCTCGTACCCCAGGTCCTGGATGGCGAGCAAGCGCAGATGACCATCCAGTAGAACATGTTGACCGGAAGTCTGGTCCGCAGCGGTTACAGAGAGCGGTTCGATGAGACCGACCTCCTCAATGGAGGTCCTTATCTGCTTGTATTTCCGCGATTCGACCACGGGCGCCGGTATTCTGCGTGACGGCAATATGTTGCCGACTGGCACCGACAAAGGCTCGGGGATGAATCCAAGAGTGACGCCAGTCATGTAACACTCCCGCTTGGCCAGACGCGTTCGGCAAGATATTTCGGTAGGCTGGCCAGTCCTTCCGCACGCAGGAGGTTGATGAAGTTCTCATCGGCAAACAGTTGCCTCAATGCGCCGACGACGAACAGCAACCGCTGCTGGGTGAATTCGGCCTTCCTGACCATGGATTTCTGACGTTCTACCTCGCGCTCATACGTGCGTACGAGACTCGATGTCGTGACAGCGGCAGTCTTGCTGGTCATATTGCGCGCAGTGCTTCTCCCGAGCGCTTTTCTGCGCTCGATGATGCGGCGAGCGTTCATCAACTGCTTGCCCCGCAATTTGCCCGACTCGTAGGCGTCCTGGAGTGCCGCCTGTATTTCAGTATCGTCGTCGCCGGCGCCGACAATCGTGAGGGCGGCGTTCAGGGGAACAAGGCCTTTCTCCACCGCGACCACGAGTCGCTCTTCCCCTTGATGCAGCAGCGTCAGGATGCCCTGAACATAAGTCGACGTGAGACCTGTTTTTTCGGCTATGACCTTCGGCGCATACCCCTGCTGCTGCAATAGCCGAATGCCGGCAAGCCGTTCGATGGGACGACACTGTCGGCGTGCAATGTTTTCCGTCAGACTCATGACCAACGCGTCCTCATCGCTGACGCTCACCACGAGTGCGGGAATAGTTGCTTCACCGAGCGTGCGGAACGCCTTCAATCGTCCCTCGCCGCACACGAGCAGATATTTTTCCAGGCCACCTGCCGTGGCTCGCGGCGTGACCACGATAGGCTTCTTGAGACCAATTGCCTTGATGTTGTCGACGATTTCCTTGAAAACGCGACCATTTCGCTCTCGCGGATTGATGACTTCAATCTGAGCGACGGGGACCATCCGGATTTCTCCGGGCTGCTGCCGCGAGTTCACGCGACTCTCCTGAGACGGGCACGCTCAGCCATGCCATAGAGGTAGTCCAGCGTATCGAATCGATAGCTCTCGAACTCGATGGGATTCCGGTCTGCCAGATGAATGCGAGGTTGGCAAAAATCCAGATGTGGCAACAGGTAGTAGTCCAGCGTCGATTCATTCGCCTGGTCGAGCCGCACGGCAACCGTGACGTCCGGTAGAAGGCTGGTATCAAAGCGCACCTTCCAGTGATTGCGGCCATTGTCATGAGCCTGACAGCGCGCGAGCACGATGCAGGCCGTGAACTCGTCATTGACCGTCAGCAGGTCGGTCGCAGGGTCGCGTATCACCGTGCCACCCAAATCCGCGATTTTCTTCTCTGTCTGCGCAACGATTTCCGGATGAAGTTGCCGCAGGAAGCGGTTGGTTTCAATGTATCGGTAATCTCGGCCGGGCGTGAAGCCGACCGTCTGGTAGGCACGAATCAAACTGCCGAACCGGTACACGTAGACCGACGTCGAAGGCATGCCATCGGTTTCGTCAATCACCACGCCGGACAGAAACCCGCGACTGCGATACAAATTGCGCAGGCGCTCGATTAACTCCTCATTTGAATAACGACGCGCTCGCGCTCTCATGATGCCCTGAGCGGTGTAGAACGTCTCGCTTGGCACAATGGCCTGAAATGCGCCCTCCTTTCGAATCCACATGTCAGGTGTGTTGGTCACCCGCATTTTCTTCAGCTTGAACGACACACGGTTGTACACGTTGTTGCCGATGTATTTCTCGTTGGTCAATACCTCGCGTACCGTGGCGCGCGTCCATTCCCGGTCAAGGTCAGTTCGCACGTGCATGCCGTTCAGGCGCGCGGCAATTTCGTATTCATCGAGCGAGCCGTCGATAAACCAGTCGTAGATTAGATTGACGGTGCGCACCTCGCTTTCTGGACCCGGCATCAGGATTACCCGGTCCGTCTGCAGGCTTTTATGCTCACCGCGCCGCAATTCCGCTTTCATGAGACCGTGGTCGTCGACCAGTACGCGGCGCAGTCCATAGCCAGCCGGCCCTCCTTGCCGGAAGCCCATTTCAAACGGCACTGGCCGGCGAACACCTTCGCCGACAGCTCCCGGCTGTATTCGCCCGCCATGGCCCGCTTCACGCCTTTCACGATAGTCGAGACAGGTGACCCGTCGTTTTCGAACTGCTCGGCGCAGTACGCCACCTGGATGCCAGCGCGGCGGCAGATGTACTCGTAATACGCGCTCTCGTCAGCATCCTGGAATCGCCCCCATCGGCTCACGTCATAGACGAGGATGACGCTGAAGTCGGCGTTGCCATTGGCCACATCGGCAATGAGATTTTGCAGTGCCTGCCGGCCGTCGATTCGAAGGCCGCTTTTGCCTTCATCGGCGTATGTCCGGACGATTTCGAATCCGCGGCGGGCTGCGTAATCCCGAATCCTGTCGCGCTGATTCTCGGTCGAATACTGCTGATGTTCGGTCGACATGCGGACGTACTCCGCTGCGCGCCCGGCAGACGAACTGGCGACGACCGGTGCATCCGCGTTATTGAATGACATGGTCCACCCCGCAACTCAGACACCGACAGGCGGCAGGCATCGGACGCAGGTGGGCGCCCGATGCGAGCGTCGTGGCTTCACATCAGATGGTCGCTTTCGAAAACGAACGGTGACAAGGCAAAGGTAGCAGGCCCGACACCAATGCGTATCAAGTCATCTCTTTGCAATCACCAAGGCGGCGCTGTCGGTGCAGACAGCACGGCTATGTGAACGGTCCACGCGTCCGTTTTTGCAACGGCGGCATCGTCCGCGCGAGAAAGGAGGTAGAAGCCAGAGCCCAGCGGCGATGGAAGCCTGATGACATCCATCTTTGCAATCGGCTTGTGATTCCGGCGTCCATTGCGCAACCGCTGCATACTGCGGTTGCGCTCGCGATACGCCGGATGAGCAGCTCGATATTCGCGCCAGTAGCTCGAGTGGGCTGCGCGCCATTTCGCCTGCGCCCGGGCCTGGTTGTCGCGATAGTCGCTGTCGATACGGAGCCGGTTGCGCTGCCAGTCACGTCGACGGGCGCGCTGGCACGCCATCGAGGAGCAATATCGCTGACGGGGAACATGCAACAGCGGCACGAACGCGTTGCCGCAGGCAAGGCAAAGGCGGGTCGATTTCATGGGCCCCCTCCATGTCGGGTCGAGACAGGCGCCCGCGGCCGTCTTGACCCACCAGCAAAATCGCTGGCCTTAGAGGGGTAGAGAAGGGTCGTCGGCGCACATCCGGCAGATTCCCATCACCCGCGAAAATCGCTAGAATTTCCTTACTTCAAGCGCAGTTTTTCGAAAACCGCGCGCGTGCGCGACCGCCGTCCGCTGACGGGGGAGCTCGTTTCTGGGGCTCCGACCACACCGCATTTGACGTGGCCATGGTCGGAATTTCTCGGCTTATGCGTCGGTTTTTCTCAGGTTATGCGTCCGCCCCGGCTGGGGAGCCTTATCTGGCAAGGGCCAGTTTCTCGGGATATGCGACCGTCTACACTGCCTGTAGATAGCCACACGTAGGGCGCCAGAGTAAGTGCGACTGGCGCCACAGTTTTGCGACTGGGCGACTAAGTTGGTGCGACTAGCCTACCTGTCGGGCGCCATGTCTGGTCGGCCGCGGAATCTTAATCCGCAGGTCCGGGGTTCGAATCCCGGATTCGCCACCAGTTGTAAGGAAAAGCCGCTGCTTCTCACGAAGCAGCGGCTTTTTTGTTCTGGAACGCCGGGAATGCGCCCGAACAGGCGCATTACGTATCTAAAGCGGCCAACCGTTTTAGATGCGGGCGATTTTCCGAGCGCGGGTGCTACACGCCACTGTTACCTCAACGTGGAGAGCACACCGTGAGACACGCCGGCCGGACTTAATCCTGACCTGGGCTCGTGGGCACCACTCCGAGCGGCCGGCTTGAGCAGGCACAGGCCACGCTCCCCAATCTGGCGTCGCACGGGTACGTTGGCAGTCGGACTCGTACCCGGTCGCCCATCCAATTTGATCGTGAAGTTGCGTGAGTCGGTCGATCTCGATCAAAACGCGTCGTTGCTCAAAGGGCTATCCGAATTTGAGTCAGGGCTGAAGCCTTACGCGCATCAATACAAGATCCTCCGAAAAGGCCCGCGCCAGTTCGCCGGCATGCCCGCAGAGGAACTTCTTATAGACATCAGCGAGGACGGCGTCCAGAGGTATCAGTTCTATCTGCTGGCCGCCGGCGTCGAAGGCGATTTCTCGAAGCCTCACGCGGGTATTCAGTTGCTCTTCGGGGCTGCACCCGATGACGTTACACCAGCTGCGGAGGCAACCTCGCCCGTCAGCAAAGAACAAGCAATTCAAGCATGGGACGCAGTGCTGAACAGCTTCCACTATCGCGGCCCGACGGCCAACGGAATCGGAGTATCCAAGTGAAGCGCTATGACATCGTGAAGGGCGATACCACCACGGCGGCTGGCTTGATCGTGGGCGGCGATGCCAACAACTTGGTCGGCACCCGCGAACAGGCTTACGAGGGCGATCCGGTCTCGTGCCCTGCATGCAAGACCGTAGGCAAGATCGCGTGCGATGGGCCACGTATCCACACCACCGGACCGGACGGTCGGCAGGCGGCGCTGAGTGATGATTTATGCGTGTGCCAGTGTTCACCGGCACCGCGGCTGATTGCGTCGCAGATTTCATCGTTCATTGAAATCTAGCCCCATGCCGCGTAAATCCGCGCCAGAAATGCAAAAACCCCCGCCTTTCGGGCGGGGGTTCTTGGCTTAGGGAGCCTGACGATTACCTACTTTCACACGGGAATCCGCACTATCATCGGCGTAGAGTCGTTTCACGGTCCTGTTCGGGATGGGATGGGGTGGGACCGACTCGCTATGGTCATCAGGCAAAGAGGGTTGTCCTGCTGGCGCGGCCAACAGAACCAATCTTGGAAGAAGCAGTAATTTAGGTTGTGAGCTGTATCTCACACATACGCGGTACTTCAACCGCAGTACGTCGAGTGCCTTGCACTCGACGCTCGATGTCCGTAAGCGCTAAAGCGCTAACGGTCATCGAGACAGACTTGTTATAGGATCAAGCCTTACGGGCAATTAGTATCAGTTAGCTGAACGCATTACTGCGCTTACACACCTGACCTATCAACGT
>NZ_JAPVQY010000100.1 GCF_027257875.1 Burkholderia sp. IMCC1007 | reverse complement strand
CGCCGAATACCGCGCGCTCGACGCCGCGCACCACATCCACCCGTTTTCCGACATGGGCGCGCTGAATCGCGCGGGCAGCCGCGTGATCGTGAAGGCCGACGGCGTCTACCTGTGGGACTCGGACGGCAACAAGGTGATCGACGGGATGGCCGGGCTCTGGTGCGTGAACGTCGGCTACGGCCGCAAGGAGCTCGCGGACGCCGCGTATCGCCAGTTGCAGGAACTGCCGTTCTACAACACGTTCTTCAAGACCACGCACCCGCCGGTGATCGAGCTGTCGGCGATGCTCGCCGAGGTGACACCCGCGGGTTTCAACCACTTCTTCTATTGCAACAGCGGCTCGGAAGGCAACGACACCGTGCTGCGGCTCGTGCATCAGTACTGGCGCGTGCAGGGCAAGCCGCAGAAGAAATACGTGATCTCGCGCAAGAACGGCTATCACGGCTCGACGATCGCCGGCGGCACGCTCGGCGGGATGGGCTACATGCACGAGCAGATGCCGTCGAAGGTCGAGCACATCGTGCACATCGACCAGCCGTATTTCTTCGGCGAAGCGCAGCCGGGCGAGACGCCCGACGCATTCGGCCTCGCACGCGCGCAGCAGCTCGAAGCGAAGATCCTCGAACTCGGCGCGGAGAACGTCGCGGCGTTCATCGGCGAGCCGTTCCAGGGCGCGGGCGGCGTGATCTTCCCGCCGTCGACGTACTGGCCGGAAATCGAGCGGATCTGCCGCAAGTACGACATCCTGCTCGTCGCCGACGAAGTGATCGGCGGGTTCGGCCGCACCGGCGAATGGTTCGCACACCAGCATTTCGGCTTCGAGCCGGACCTGATCACGATGGCCAAGGGGCTGACGTCGGGCTACGTGCCGATGGGCGCGGTCGGTATTCACGAGCGCATCGCGCGCCCGATCATCGACCACGGCGAATTCAATCACGGGCTCACGTACTCGGGGCACCCGGTGGCCGCGGCCGTCGCGGTCGCGAACCTGAAGCTGCTGCGCGACGAAGGGATCGTCGAGCGCGTGAAGCGTGATATCGGGCCGTATTTCCAGCGCCGGCTGCGAGAGGCGCTTGGCGATCATCCGATCGTCGGCGAGATTGCGGGGGCGGGGCTGGTGGCCGGCGTGCAGCTCGCGCGCGATCGCGACCGGCGCGCGCGGTTCGACGCGAGCGTCGATGTCGGCACGATCTGCCGCGACTTCTGCTTCAACGGCAACCTGATCATGCGTGCGACCGGTGATCGGATGCTGCTGTCGCCGCCGCTCGTGATTCGGGAGGCAGAGGTCGACGAGATCGTCGACAAGGCAACGCGCGCGTTCGACGCGACGGCGGAGCGGGTCGGACAGGGAGGGTAGTGAATCGCGCGCTTCGGTCGCGCGTGGTCGAAGCGATATCGCATCGACCGGACAGAGAACGGTAGCGACAGCGGGCTGCAAAAGCGCGGCCGCAAAACGAAAAGGGCCTGCGTCGTGAGACGCAGGCCCTTGAATTCTTTGGTGGGCGGTACTGGGATCGAACCAGTGACCCCTGCCGTGTGAAGGCAGTGCTCTACCGCTGAGCTAACCGCCCAAAGAAGAATCAAATTATGTCAGAGCTTTCGGGGTTCGTAAAGTACTTTCTGCAAATAATTTTCAGGGCCGCGTGAATGCTCGTCAGCCGGCCGTCGACGGCTCGACGAGATCGAGGATCGAGCCGTCGCGTTTGAGCGTCGCGAGCACGATGCTCGAATTGATCGACATCACGCCGGTGGCGCGGTGCAGCCGATTGATCACGAAGTCGGAGTAGTGGTCGAGGTCGCGCGCGCGCACCGTCAGCACGTAGTTCGATCCGCCCGTCACGATCTGCGCGGCGATGACTTCCGGCCACTGCTGGATCGCCTCGACGAACCGATCGTGCCACTCGGGCACGTCCGGGCGCATCGACACGTGCACCAGCGCCTCGAACGCCACGCCCACCTTCTTCGGGTCGATCGTGCAGCGGTAGCCCGAAATGGCGCCGCGTTCCTCGAGCAGCTTCACGCGCCGCAGGCATGCCGACGGCGACAGCGCGACCGCGTTCGACAGGTCCTGATTGCTGATGCGGCCGTCCCGTTCGAGGTGCCGGAGGATCCGCATGTCGGTTCGATCCAGAGTCATTTCGCAGAATCCTGTCAGTTTCGAGATAGTAGTCGAAGACTCTACTGCAATCGGATCGAATCGTCACCGAAAAGTGAAGCTCATTCTATTTCGTCCTCGATAACATGCGCCCCATGCCTCGATCGCACCGCGTGGCGCGACGCCAGGCCGCCGGTCGCACCGTCTCCACTTCTACCGACATTCCGCCATGTACGAACACATCCCCGCCTACCCGGGCGATCCGATCCTGTCGCTGTTCCAGGCGTTCCAGCAGGACGCGCAGCCGCACAAGGTCAACCTCAGCATCGGCCTCTACTACGACGACGCGGGCCGCATCCCGGTGCTCGAGAGCACGCGCATCGCGGCCGAGCGGCTGCGCGAAGCGGGTGCGCCGCACACCTACCTGCCGATGGAAGGGCTCGCCGCGTACCGGCAGGGCGTGCAGCGTCTCGTGTTCGGCGCCGATTGCGCGGCGCTCGCACAGGGCCGCATCGCGACGCTGCAGACGCTCGGCGGTTCGGGTGCGCTGCGCGTCGGCGCCGAGTTCGTGAAGCGCTATTTCCCCGACAGCGCGATCTGGATCAGCGATCCGACGTGGGACAACCATCGCGTGATCTTCTCGGCGGCCGGGCTCGACGTGCACACGTATCCGTACTACGACGAAGCGCGCAACGGCCTGCGTGTCGACGCGATGCTCGCGGCGCTCGACGCGCTGCCCGCGCGCAGCATCGTGCTGCTGCAGCCGTGCTGCCACAACCCGACGGGCCTCGACCTGAGCCGCGGCGCATGGCGCGCGGTGATCGACGTGCTCGTGCGCCGCGGGCTGATTCCGTTCGTCGACATGGCGTATCAGGGCTTCGGCGACGGCCTCGACGACGATGCATGGGCCGTGCGCGCGATCGTCGACGCCGGGTTGCCGGCGATCGTCAGCAATTCGTTCTCGAAGAATTTCTCGTTGTATGGCGAGCGCGTCGGCGGGCTGTCGATCGTCTGCGCGAGCAAAGGCGAGGCGGTGACGGTGCTGAGCCAGTTGCAGGCCGGCGTGCGCCGCACCTATTCGAGCCCGCCGCTGTTCGGCGCGCAGCTCGTGGCGACGGTGCTGAGCGACGACGCGCTGCGCGCGCGTTGGGAAGACGAGGTCGCGCAGGTGCGCGCGCGCATCAAGCGCATGCGCGGCGCGCTGAAGGAGCGGCTCGATGCGCGCCTGCCCGCGCAGGCCTTCGACGCGCTCGTCACGCAGCGCGGGATGTTCAGCTATACGGGCATCGCCGCGGCCGACGTGGACCGTCTGCGTACGTCGCACGGCGTCTATCTGTTGCGCTCGGGCCGCATGTGCATCGCGGGTCTGAACGACGCGAACGTCGAGCACGTCGCGAACGCGATCGCCGACGTACTCGGCGGCGCGGCGCGCGAGGCGGCCTGAGCAACCGGTTTCAATCGAAGGAGAACACGATGGCAGACAGGATCCCGGTCGACTTGCCGCAGCTCGCGCAGCCGTTCTCGTGGGCGACCCGCGCGGGCGGGCTGATGTTTACCGGCCACGGGCCGGTCGATGCGTGCGGCGCGATCGTCGGCGACACGATGACCGAGCAGGCGCGCGTCACGCTCGGCAATCTCGCGAAGGCCGTCGCGGCAGCCGGCGCGACGATGGACGACGTCGCGCAGGTGCTCGTCTACCTGTCCGACGTGAAGGCAATGCCCGAATTCGACGCCGAATACCGGCGCCACTTCCGCGAACCGTACCCGAATCGCACGTGCGTGGGCGTGCAGGGCTTTGCGCATCCGGACATGCGCGTCGAACTCGTCGCGTACGTCGCGTTGCCGGCGGCGCGCGACTAGCACGCGTGCCGCTTCGCGCGGATGGCAGTACTCGAGGTTACCGACAACATCAACAAACGAAAGACAAGGATGGAGACAAACATGAAGAGCATCGGTCGATTTGCACTACCGACGATGACGGGCCTGCTCGCCGCGAGCGGCGCGATGGCGCAGAGCAGCGTGACGCTGTACGGGATCGTCGACCAGAGCCTCCGCTACACGACGCATGCGGACGCATCGAACGACGCGAGCGTGCAGATGACCAACGGCGCGATCACCAACAGCCGCTGGGGCCTGACGGGCAGTGAAGCGCTCGGCGGCGGACTGAAGGCGATCTTCCGGCTCGAAAGCGGCTTCGAGCCGCAGAACGGGCAGCTCGACGGCGCGCTGTTCGGCCGCTATGCGTATGTCGGCGTCGCGAGCGACTGGGGCACCGTGAAGCTCGGCCGGCAGGCGACCGAGGCGTTCAACCTGTTCGGCGATCTCGATCCGCTGACGGTCGGCAACTACGCGGCCAACATGTGGCCGTACTTCCTCACGGGCCGCGCGAGCAACGTCGTCAGCTACGACGGCACGTTCGGCGGGCTGGACGTCGGCGCGAGCTACGGCTTCGGCGGCGTCGCGGGCACCCTCGGCGCGAATGCGTACTGGGGCACGCACGTGTCGTACACGCTCGGCGGCCTGATGGTCGGCGCGACGTACCAGCAGGTGCGCGACCTGGCGAGCCGCGCGCAGCAGGCATGGGGCGCGGGCGCACGCTATGCGTTCGGCGTGACGACGCTGTATGCGGGCTACCTCGGCGGCATCGACCGCACGGGCCTGCTCGACCAGCAATTGCTGAACGCGCCGGCGCGCGACGTGACCTACGGTTCATTCGTCGACAATCCGCGCCGCGACGCGATCTTCTACACCGGCGCGAGCGTGAAGGTCACGCCGGCGGTGTCGGTAACCGGCGTCGCGTACTACGACGACATCCGCAATGTCAACGGCATCGCCGGCAACGGCGGCAAGCGCTATACGGGCGTGCTCGAGGCCGAGTACGCGCTGTCGAAGGCCACGCAGGTCTACGCGACGGTCGACTACAACCGGGTGACTGGCGGCGCGTTCACCGAAATGCCCGGACGCGGCAACCAGACGGGCATCGCGGCCGGCCTGCGCCACCTGTTCTGAGCACTCGGCGCGCGACGGCCGGTGCGGTCCGGCGCCGGCCAGCGCGCCGTCGAAGTTTCGACCGGACAATCGCTTTCGAACGAGGTCATTCGATGCAATCAGAAGGGCAATTCCAGCACATCGCGGCGCGCGAGCAGGGGCTCCGCCGCACGCTTTCCGCACGACAGATGGCGATGATCGCGATCGGCGGTGCGATCGGCACCGGTCTCTTTCTCGGCAGCGGGTTCGCGATCGGCTTCGCGGGCCCGAGCGTGCTCGTCAGCTACGCGATCGGCGCGTTCATCTCGCTGCTGCTGATGGGCTGTCTCGCGGAGATGACGGTCGCGCACCCGACCTCCGGGTCGTTCGGCGCGTATGCCGAACATTACGTGAGCCCGTGGGCCGGGTTTCTCGTGCGCTACGCGTACTGGGCGTGCATCGTGCTCGCGGTCGGCACCGAAGTCACCGCGATCGCGCTGTACATGAAGTACTGGTTCCCGGGCGTGCCGGGCTGGCTGTGGATCGTCGGTTTCTCGGCGCTGCTCGTGTTCGTCAATGCACGCAGCGTCGACGTGTTCGGCGCGGTCGAATACGGCTTCTCCGTCGTGAAGATCGCGGCGATCGTCGGCTTCATCGTGCTCGGCGCGTACGTCGTGTTCGGCCATCCGACGCTGGTCGGCGATGGCGCGGCCCGCGCGGGCTTCCACCATTACACCGGTCACGGCGGCTTCTTTCCGAAGGGCATGTGGGGAATGTGGGTCGCGGTGATCGTGTCGATCTTCAGCTACCTGAGCATCGAGATGATCGCGGTCGCGGCGGGCGAGGCGGAAGATCCCGAGCGCGCGGTCACGCGCGCGTTCCGCTCGACGATCGTGCGGCTCGTGCTGTTCTACCTCGTCACGCTCGCGCTGATGCTCGCGATCGTGCCGTGGACGGCGGCGGGGCGCGACGAGAGCCCGTTCGTGAAGGTGATGGAGGCGATCCACCTGCCGGGCGCGGCGGGGCTGATCAACTTCGTCGTGCTGATCGCCGCGCTGTCCGCGATGAACAGCCAGCTCTACATCACGACGCGGATGATGTTCAGCCTGTCGCGCGCCGGTCATGCGCCGAAGGCGCTCGGCGAAGTGAACGCGCGTGGCGTGCCGTTGGGCGCGCTGATGCTGTCGACGCTCGGCATCGCGCTCGCGACGGTGTTGAGCGTGCTGTATCCGGACGCGTCGTTCACGATCATGATGGCGGTGTCGATGTTCGGCGCGCTGTTCACGTGGATGATGATCTTCGTCACGCACTACTGCTTCCGGCGGCGTCGCGCAGCGCTCGGCCTGCCGGCGGCTGCATTCCGGATGCGCGGGTTTCCGCTGCTGACGCTGCTCGGTGCCGGGCTGATGCTCGCGGTGATGGTGACGACCTACTTCACGGCCGAGTTCCACATGACGCTGATCTTCGGGATTCCGTTCCTGATCGTGCTGTCCGTCGTGTACGCGGTGTGGTATCGGCGCGCGCAGCCGGTGCTGCAGCCCGAAGCGAAGTAACGCAGGCGCAGCGGCGCGAAGTAGCGAAGCGAAGTATCGGCGCGCGCGTCAGCCCGCGAGCGCGGGCAGCGCGTCGATCGACGCGCGCACGTAGTCGGCGAAGCGCAGCGCGACCGGTTCGGCGGTACCGCTGCGCTTCAGCTCGAGCGTGCGCGATTCGAGCGACGCATCCTTCAGCGGCCGGAACGCGAGCCGGTCGCTCTTCACTTGTTGCAGCACGCGCGGCACCAGCGCGATGCCCATCCCGAACTCGATCATCGACAGAATCGTCTGCCATAGCCGCGCTTCGTGACGGATCAGCGGGCTGAAGCCCGCGTTCACGCATTGCGCGATGATCAGGTCGTGATAGTGCGGCGCCGCCTCACGCGGAAACAGGATGAACGGCTCCGCGGCCAGCGCGGCGAGCGCGACCTGTCGGCGCCGCGCGAGCGGGTGCGCGGCCGGCAGGCAGCACACGAACGGTTCCGCGTAGACGGGCGTCGATTCGACCTCGGGCGGGCAGTGGCCCCAGTGCGCGTAGCCGAGATCGATCTGGCCGCGCTGGATCGCCTGCACCTGCGCCTGCGTGTTCATCTCGCTCAGCACGATCTCGATGCCCGGATAGTCGGCCTCGAAGCGCCGCACCGCATCGGGCAGCCCGCGATACAGCATCGAATGGACGAAGCCGATCCGCAGCCGGCCCGCGAGCCCCGACGCGGAACGCACGGTGAGACGCTCGGCCTCGGCCGCCTGCAGCAGCAGCCGGCGCGCTTCGCCGAGCAGCACCGCGCCCGCGTTGGTCAGCGCGACCGTCTTGTTGGTCCGCGAAAAAAGCTGCACGCCGAGCGCTTCCTCGAACTTGCGGATGTCGAAGCTCAGCGCCGGCTGCGAGATGAACAGGCGTTTCGCCGCGCGCCCGAAATGCAGCTCCTCGGCGACCGCCACGAAGTAGCGCAACTGCCTCAGTTCCATGGTGTCTCCTCCGGCGCATCGGCATCGATAAGCGCCGTCTATCGTACCGGATAAATCCTGTATTGGACGCTTATCGATCGCGCGCCTACGCTCTGCTGAACGCTTGGCATCGGCCGGCTGCGCCGCACGGCGCGCGCACCGGCCGGCAGCCGGGCCACCACGGAGACGCATGCATGAACGACACCGCTCGCACGCCGGACGCCGGCGTATCCAACAACATCCCCGACAGCCGCGGCATCAATTTCTTCACGGCGGATCCCGATCTCGGCGCATTGCTGAAGCTGCATCTCGGCGCCGACCAATACGCGGCACTCGAGCCGCGGCTGCATGCGCTCGGCGCACGCGTGTCGGGCGAGCTCGACGAATGGGCGTCGCGCGCGGACAAGCATCCGCCCGTGCTCGAGCACCGCAATCGCCGTGGTGAAGCCGTGCAGCGGATCGACAAGGACCCCGCGTATGTCGCGCTCGAACGCGTCGCCTATTCGGAACTCGGGCTCGCGTCGCTGAGCCATCAACCCGACGCGGTGGCGCCGCTCGTCAAGTACGCGCTGACGTTCCTGTTCGTACAGGCCGAATTCGGGCTGTGCTGCCCGGTCAGCATGACCGATTCGCTCACGCGCACGCTGCGCCGTTTCGGCGAGCCGGCGCTCGTCGAGCGCTACCTGCCGATGCTTGCGTCGCGCGATTTCGACGCGCTGTTCCAGGGTGCGATGTTCATGACCGAGCAGGCGGCCGGCTCCGACGTCGCGCGCATCGCGACGCGCGCGGCGCGTGACACGGACGCGCAGGGCAACGCGGTCTGGCGGCTGTACGGCGACAAGTGGTTCTGTTCGAACGCGGACGCCGATCTCGCGATGGTGCTCGCGCGACCCGACGGCGCGCCGGACGGCATCAAGGGCCTCGCGTTGTTCCTGCTGCCGAAGACGCTGCCGGACGGCACGCGCAACGCGTACCGGATCGTGCGCTTGAAGGACAAGCTCGGCAGTCGCTCGATGGCGAGCGGCGAGATCACGCTCGAAGGCGCGCAGGCCTACCTGATCGGCGCGATCGGCCGCGGTTTTCACCAGATGGCCGACATGATCAACATGTCGCGGCTGTCGAACGGCGTGCGCGCGGCCGGGCTGATGCGGCGCGCGCTGAACGAGTCGCTGCACGTGGCGGCGAACCGCGCCGCATTCGGCCGCAAGCTGATCGAGATGCCGCTGATGCAGCGCCAGCTGATGAAGATGCTGCTGCCCGCCGAGGCCGCGCGCGCGATGTTCATGCAGATCGCGCTGCTGCTGCCGCAGGCGGATGCGGGCGACGAGCAGGCCGCGCGCTGCGTGCGCATCCTGACGCCGCTGATCAAGTTCCGCGCGTGCCGCGACGCACGCCGCGTGACGGGCGATGCGATGGAAGTGCGCGGCGGCACCGGCTACATCGAGGAATGGAGCGATGCGCGTCTCGTGCGCGACGCGCATCTCGGCTCGATCTGGGAAGGCACGAGCAACATCGTCGCGCTCGACGTCGCGCGCGCCGCGCAGCGCGAGCATGCGCTCGATGCGCTGCGCACGTTCCTCGGCGACCGGCTCGGTGCCGCGCCGCTGCCCGACGCGAGCCGCGCGGCACTGCGGCGCATTCTCGCGCGCGCGTGCGATGCGCTTGCTCGGGTCGCGGCGGACGGTGACGACGCGTGCGTCCGGCAGGCCGCGTCCGCGTTGTATTACGCGAGCGCGGCCGTGCTGATGGCATGCGAAGGCGTGCGGCTCGCGCCCGATTACCGGCGCCTCGCGCTCGCGCATCTGATCCTGTGCTACAAGCTGTTGCCGATCGATCCGCTCGCGCCGGCATCGCGCGACGAGGAATCGGCCGCGTTCGACGCGCTGCTGCGCGGCACGCCGGTGCCGCTCGACATGGCGCTCGACCTGCTGCCGGAGGTCGAACGATGAGCGCGACGACAGCGACACATGCGGCGATGGCGGCGACGGCGAACCCGACGCGCGGCGCACTCGACGGCCTGAAGGTCGTCGACCTGAGCCGCGTGCTCGGCGGCCCGTACTGCACGCAGGCGCTCGCCGACCACGGCGCGACGGTGATCAAGATCGAGCCGCCGGACGGCGACGAGACGCGCGGCTGGGGGCCGCCGTTTCTCGGCGATACGGCCTGGTACTTCATGGGCGTGAACCGCAACAAGGAAGGGCTCGCGCTCGACTTGTCCTGCGACGAAGGGCGCGCGATCCTGTGGCGCCTGCTCGAAGAAGCCGACGTGCTCGTCGAGAACTTCAAGCCCGGCACGCTCGTGCGCTGGGGGATGGACTACGCACGCGACCTGCGGCCGCGCTTTCCGCGCCTGATCCACTGCGCGGTGACGGGCTTCGGCGAAGACGGCCCGCTCGGCGGGCTGCCCGGCTACGACGCGGTGATCCAGGCGATGGCCGGGCTGATGAGCGTGAACGGCGAGCGCGACGGCGGCGCGATGCGCATCGGCCTGCCGATCGTGGACATGGTCACGGGGCTCAACGCGCTGGCCGGCATCCTGCTCGCGCTCGCGGAGCGCGAGAAGAGCGGGCAGGGCCAGTCGGTCGACATCGCGCTGTACGACTGCGGCGTGTCGCTGCTGCATCCGCACCTGCCGAACTTCTTCGGCTCGGCGCGCGTGCCCGAGCGCAGCGGCAATGCGCATCCGAACATCGCGCCGTACGACAGCTACCGCACGGCCACCGTGCCGATCTTCCTTGCGGTCGGCAACGACCGGCAGTTCGCGCGGCTCGTCGCGCACCTCGGCGCGCCGGCGCTCGCCGGCGACCCGCGCTTCGTCGACAACCGCAGCCGCTGCGCGCACCGCTCGCAGCTGAAGGTCGAGCTGGAGGCGCGGCTCGCCGCGCATCCGTGCGAGCCGCTCGCCCGCGACCTGATGGCAGCCGGCGTGCCGTGCGGGCCGGTGCGCAATGTCGGCGACGTCACGCGCGATCCGCATGCGCTGCACCGGAACCTGTTCGTCGAGCTTGGCGCATATCGCGGCACCGCATCGCCGGTGAAGCTGTCGCGCACGCCGGCGACTTACCGTACGCCGCCGCCCGCGCTCGGCCGCGACACGCGCGCGGTGCTCGATCGGCTCGGCGTCGATCCGGCGCTCCAGCAGCAACTGCTCGACGCCGGCGTGCTGAAGGTCGCGCCGGAACCGGCGTGACCGGCCGACGGGGCAGCTGCACGTGAGCTGCCTCAGCGGCGAAACGAAACGAAACGCAACACCGCAACACCGCAACACATCGCCAGCCGGCGGCGCATGGCCGGCCATCCGGCGACGCGCGCGACAGTCGCGCGGCCGATCACGAACATGGAGACATCGATGAGCCGTCCGCAATCCCCGTCTGCCGCGCAATCACAACCGCGGCCCGGCCGTGCCGCTTTCGCGGCATTCGTCGGCACCACGATCGAGTGGTACGACTTCTACATCTACGGCACGGCCGCCGCGCTCGTGTTCGGCAAGGTGTTCTTTTCCAGCACGATGGACCCGGGCGTCGCGACGCTGCTCGCGTTCGTCACGTTCTGGGCCGGCTTCGCCGCGCGGCCGCTCGGCGGGATCGTGTTCGGGCATCTCGGCGATCGCGTCGGCCGCAAGACGGCGCTCGTGATCACCCTCGTGATGATGGGCCTCGCGACGACCGGCATCGGTCTGTTGCCCGGCTACGCGTCGATCGGCGTGTGGGCGCCGGCAGGGCTCGTCGTGCTGCGCGTGCTGCAAGGCATCGCGGTCGGCGGCGAGTGGGGCGGCGCGGTGCTGATCGCGAGCGAGAACGCGCCGAAGCATCGCAGCATCCTGTACGCGGCGTTCGCGCAGCAGGGCTCGCCCACCGGCAACCTGCTCGCGACGGCCGCGTTCTTCGCGCTGAGCGCGCTGCCGACGCCGTCGTTCCTGATGTGGGGCTGGCGCATCCCGTTCCTGCTGTCGGCGGTGCTCGTGATCATCGGGATGGTGATCCGGCTGCGGCTCGAGGAATCGGTCGACATGCAGCGCGTGCTCGCGCGCAAGCGTACCGTGAAGCTGCCGCTGCGCGACGTCGTGCGCGACCACTGGGTTGTCGTGCTGCTCGCGGCCGGCACGCTGCCGGTGATCAACGTCACGTACTTCCGCAGCACGTTCGCGCTGTCGTGGGCGACCAAGGAGCTCGGTTACGCGCAGGGCACGTTCCTCGGCATCCTGTCGATCTCGCTCGTCGTGCAGTTCCTGATGCAGCCGGTCGGCGCGTGGTTCGTGTCGAAGGTCGACATGCGGCGCGCGATGTGCTGGATCCTGATTCCGGAGATCGTGCTGATGCCGGTGATGTTCCATGCGCTCGCCACGCGTTCGTACTGGGTTGCCGTTGCCGGCATGTGCATCTCGACGATCCCGTCGGCGATGTTCTACGGCGCGGTCGGCGGCGTGCTCGCGCGCGTGTTTCCGGCCAACATTCGCTACACGGGGCTGTCGCTCGCGTATCAACTGAGTGCGCTCGTCGTCGGCGGCGGCACGCCGGTGCTCGCGCAGGCGATCCTGAACGCGACCGGCAGCATCGTCGGCGTCGCGATCGCGGCGGGGCTCTATGCGCTCGTGTCGCTCGCATGCATGCTCGCGCTACTCAATCGCACCGGCTACCGCGCGGACGAGCTGTCGACGGCCGAGCGCAGCGATGCGGCTGAGTGGGGCACCGAAAGCATGGGGGCAGGAAGTCCCGCAGACGAAGCCGCGCAACCCGAGGATCGCGGCACGTTGAAACCGGCGGGCTGAGTCGGACAGGCTGGCGCGACGCGGCGAGGTGGCGGCGCGGCGCGGGGCAGTGGCGACGCAATAACACGGCAACGCGGCAACGTGGCGATTCCACAGCATCGGGTGCAGGGCGGACCGCGCGTCGCGTTGCGTCGGCCCGCGCCAGACCAAGCGCCCCAAAAGCAAACGGCACCGTGCGATACACGGTGCCGTTTGCTATTTTCGCGATGGTTCGCACGACGAGGCCGGCGCCGCCGGCCCGCGCGCGTCGCGGGTGCTCAGCCTTCGGTCGGCGGCACGTAGCCGGACGCCTGGTCCGCGCCGTCGCCGAAGAAGTACTTCTCGGTCTGCTTCATCAGGTACTGGCGCGCGCGCGGGTCGGCCATGTTCAGGCGGTTCTCGTTGATCAGCATCGTCTGCTGCTTGAGCCAGCCTTGCCATGCTTCCTTCGACACGCTTTCGTAAATGCGCTTGCCGAGTTCGCCCGGCAGCGGCGGGAAATCGAGGCCTTCGGCTTCCTTGCCGAGCTTCGCGCATTGGATCATTCGAGCCATCGTGTACTTCTCCTGTAATCGGTGTCTGGGGGAGGGCAGTCGTGCCTGCGCTCAGAGCTGTTTCATCAGCACGAGCGACTTGCGCTGCCAGTTATAGAGTTTGCGGCGGTCTTCCGGCAGGTCATCGACGCTGACCTTGACGAAGCCGCGCTTGAGGAACCAGTGCTCGGTGCGCGTCGTGAGCACGAAGATATGCGTGAGGCCGCGCGCGCGGGCGCGCTGCTCGATGCGCTTGAGCAGGCGTTCGCCATCGCCCGAGCCTTGCGCTTCCGGCGCGACCGTCAGGCACGCCATCTCGCCGATCTTCTCCTGCTGGTACGGATACAGCGCCGCACAGCCGAACAGCACGCCATCGTGCTCGATCACCGAGAAGTGGTCGATGTCGCGTTCGATCTGGTGGCGGCCGCGCCGCACCAGCGTGCCGTCGGACTCGAGCGGCTCGATCAGCGACAGGATGCCGCCGACGTCGTCCGGCGTCGCTTCGCGCAGGCTCTCGAGGTTCTCGTACGAGATCATCGTGCCGACGCCGTCGTGCAGGAACAGTTCGAGCAGCATGCTGCCGTCGAGCGACTGCGGAATCAGGTGGGCACGTGTCACGCCGCCACGGCATGCGCGGATCGAATGCTTCAGGAAGAACGCGTCGTCGCCCTGGACGTTGCCGGAATCGAGCAGCTCGGCGGCCGCGTCGAGCGACATTTCACGCACCAGCTCGCCTTCGTCGTCGACGATGCCCGGCGCTTCGGTCAGGAAGATGATCTTGTCGGCGCGCAGCGCGATCGCGGCGGCCGATGCGACGTCTTCCATCGACAGGTTGAACGCTTCGCCGGTCGGCGAGAAACCGAGCGGCGACAGCAGCACGAGCTTGCGGCTCGCGAGCGAATGACGGATCGATTCGGCGTCGATCTTGCGCACGATGCCCGTGTGCGCGAAATCGACCCCGTCGAGAATCCCCACCGGCCGCGCGGTCACGAAGTTGCCGGACACGACGCTGATGTGCGCGTGCGCCATCGGCGAGTTCGGCAGGCCCTGGCTGATCGCGGCCTCGATGTCGAGACGCACTTCGCCGGCCGCTTCCTTCGCCGATTCGAGCGCGCGCGCATCGGTGATGCGCAGCCCGTGCGAAAACTCGGATTCGACACCGTGCAGGCTCAGCTGCTCCTCGACCTGCGGCCGCGAGCCGTGCACCAGCACGATCTGGATGCCCATCGCCTGCAACAGCGCGATGTCGGACACGAGCGCGTTCAGCAGCCCCTGCTGCACCACCTCGCCGCCGAACCCCACGACGAACGTGCTGTTGCGGAACTTGTGGATATAGGGCGCGACGGAGCGCATCCAGTCGACGAACTGCGCGTGGCTGGCGGCCGAATCGTCGGCGGCCGGCGGCGTCGCGGCGCCGGTCTGGGCGGGAGGGAGGTCGGTTTGGGAATTCATGGGCGGGATTATAATGCGCCCCCATGTCGAATGTTTCTAAAAGTCCCGCGCAGACGCGGGCCAATACGCCGTCGGCGAAGCACCCGGATGGTGCGGCCGATGCGCGCGAGCAGCAGGGCCAGCCGCCGCGCCAGCAGCAGGACAAGCCGGCGGGCACGCCGGCACCCGCGCCGCGCGAGCCGCGCGGCGGCGAACGGCGCGGCGATGCGCGCCA
>NZ_JAPVQY010000010.1 GCF_027257875.1 Burkholderia sp. IMCC1007 | reverse complement strand
CGCCGGCAGGCAGCGCGTCGCCGGCACCGCGCTCAGGTGCCGATGGCCGGCCGCGGTGAACGCGTCGCAGATCGTGCGGAACCACGCGCGGTCGACGACGGCCAGCACCCGGCGCCCGTCGGGCAGCGCCACCGGATCGAGCGCGATGTGGCAGCCGGCCGGATCCTGGATCAGCTGATCCTCGATGATGTTGGGCAACGCCTGGCGCAGCTTCGGCCCCTTGAGCGGCGGCACGGTCGCGGCCAGCAGCAACACGTCGCGCGCGGCGACGATCAGCACCGTCGCGTTCGCGCGCGGCAGCAGCGTGAGCGCGGCGCGGCCCGCGCGCTGCACGTGGCCGGCCTTGTCGACGAGCGTAAACGGCAGCTCGGGCCACTGCCATTCCTGCAACGGCACGGCCGGCTCGCGCGGCGGCAAAGAAACAATCAGCGTGCTCAAGAGCTCCTCTCCCGAATGGCGTCGTTATAGCTGGTCGCGGATGCGCACGACCCGCGTCGAGTGCGTGGTCGGATCACGATACACGAGCGAGGTGCGATCGACCTCCGCGCGATCGTGCTGGATCCGGCCATGCACGATGAAGTAACTCGAATTGACGTCGACGACGCTCGAGTCGAGCGTCACGTTCGGCGCGCCGGCACCGCGCAGCGCGAGCTGCACGTCGCCGACGTTGCGGAAAAACACGGTCTCGCGGCGCGCCACGAGCGCCTGCGCCGACGACACGCCCATCCCCGGCACGAGCGCGGCGATCACCTCGGCCGGCGCGGTATTCATGTTCACGGGCGTCGTGGTCGGCAGCACGGTGACGAACGGGCGCAGCCGCGCGACCATCTCGGGCGTCACGCCGCCGACGTCGAGCAGGCTGTCGACGCCCGTCATCACGAGCGGGGCAGGCCCGCGGTCGCCGCCGGACATGCCGGGATCGTCGGTGAAGTTGCCGGCCATGTCGCCGCCGGGCACCGGCGCGGTGGCGGCCGTGCCGGCGCCGGGCAGCGTCGGCGTCTGGAAACGCGTGGCCGAATGCATGAGGCCCGCGCGCATCTGCAGCGCGATCCGCTTCGCGAGCGCGCCGTCGTAGCCGAGCGTCGTCAGCAGCCGCTGGAGCGCCTGGAGCTGCATCGCGTTGAGTTGCAGCACGCCGGGCGCCGGCGACGACACGAGGTTGCGCAGGTTGAACTTCGCCTGCGCGTCCTCGATCGATCCGGAGATATAGGTGTCTTCGCCGCCGCCGTTGGGCGCGCCGATGCGGCCGAGGAAGTCCGACAGCTTGGTCTTCGCGATCGGCACGGCCCAGATGCCGCCGAGATAGGTGATGCCGGGCGCCGTGTCGCCTTCGGAGCGCAGGATCATCCGCGTCCAGTCGAGCGCGCCGCGCGCGACCCACTGCGCCTGCGCGAGCACGCGCTGGTTCTCGATGCGGCGGATCTGCACCTGCTGGCGCCACAGCATGCCGGACACGAGAATCGCCGACAGCGCGACGACCAGCAGCGCGGTGATGATCGCCGCGCCGCGTTCGCGGCGGCCGCGCGCCGGCACGCGCGTGGCGGCACGCGCGGCGCACCGGAGGCGGGGAGGGCGCGTGCGCATCGTCATTCCCCGACGAGGAAGATGCGCGTGACGGGCACGCGCAGCGACGTCGCGCCGATGCTGACCTGCAGCCCCGTCACCGCGCGCGCGGGCGGCGCGTTGCCGATCTGCGGCACCTTCAGCGCATCGTTGTTCTGCGCGAGCGCGTCGTTGGCCGTCTGCAGATTGGTGGTCCAGCCCACGCGCGGCACGTACAGCTTCGCGTCGATGGCCCCGACGCCGCCCATCAACGCGACCCAGGTCCAGCCGTCGACGCTGCTGTCCTTCAGCACCTCGTGCAGCCGGTTCGCATCGTCGATCGGCGGCGACGCATAACGCACGACGCGCCCGCCGGCGATCCGGTAACGGACCACCTGCAGCCGCTGCGCGGCGCCCGGCACGTCGAGCGCGCGCACGATCTGCAGCGTGTTGCCGGCGACGCCGATCGCCGGCTGGCCGGCCTCGTCGTCGGTCGCGGCGAGCCGCGCGTCGATGCGCATCTGGTCGAACATCTGCGCGAACACGCGCTCGTCTTCCATCGCGGACGCGACCTTGTCGCGACCGCGCATGATCTGGTCGAGCCCGCGCCACGCGAGAATCGCGACCACGGCGAGAATCGCGATCGCGATCATCAGTTCGATCAGCGTGAAGCCGCGCACGCGGCGCGAGCCGACGAAACGCGCGGGCCGCGGCGGCGGCGCGTCAGAGCGGACGGCTGGTTTCATTCGCGACCACCGTGACCATCTGCGCGAGGACGCCGGCGCGCCCCGGCATGCTCACCGACACCTGCACGCGCCGGAACACGGGGTTCGGCGTCGTGCTGACACGCTGCGTGCAGAGCAGCTGCACGTTGCCTTGCGAACAGTCGAAACTCTGCTCGCCGACCTCCGGCCACGCATGCGTGAGCCGCAACTGCGCGAGCGTATTGTCGGCGCTCCATCCGGCGAGCAGCCGGCGATGCAGATCGGACGCATTGGTCGCCATCGTGCCGACCGCGCGGATCGACGCGGCGAGCGCGACCGCGATGATCGTGAGCGCGACGAGCACCTCGATCATCGTGAAGCCGCGGGCGCGGCAGAGCGTGCCGTCGGCGCGCCCCGAGCGAAGCGCTTTCGACGCGCGGAACGAAGCAAGCGGGAAGGGCCTACGACGACGCATCGTCATTGCACCTCGTAGCGGCCGTTGCCGGTGCCGACGATCGTCGCGGTGCCGACGGCCGAATGCAGCGTCACGCGCACGGGCGTGTCGATGCTTTCGGTGCCGAACACGACGCGGCTCGCACGCGTGTTCGACCCCGGATAATCGATCTCGGCGCTCGTGACGCCGCCGTCCCAGTCGCGCGGGCGCAGCAGGTCGTCGCGCAGCGTGCGCCAGCCGTCGGGCGAGCTTACGTCGAAGCGGAAGCCGTGCGCGGTCGGCTGCCACGCGATCGGGTGGGCACGCACCTGCGCTTCGTCGCCGGCGCTTTCGAACAGCAGCGCTATGCGCTGCGCTTCCTCGCGCAGGTCGGTACGCGGATTGCGCGTGAGCGACAGCGACGCGAGCGACACCAGCAGCCCCGCGATCACCAGCACGACCAGCATCTCGAGCAGCGTGAAGCCGCGTGCGCGCGTCGGCGCAGCAGCGATGGCCGCACCGCGACGCACGGAGCTGTCGCGGCCGGCGCGACTGCCGCGTGCCGAGTGCAACGGCGTGCGAAGGGCGGGCATGAAATGAAGAACGGGAACGAACGTCGGGCCGGTCAGCGCACGCTTACTGCCACGAGCCGATGTCGGTGTCGTTGCCGTCGCCGCCTTCCTTGCCGTCGGCGCCGTAGCTGAACACGTCGATCTCGCCGTGCACGCCCGGGTTCAGGTACTTGTACCCGTTGCCCCACGGATCGTTCGGCAGGCGCTCGAGATAGCCGCCGTCCTTCCAGTTGTTCGGGATCGGATCGGTGGTCGGCTTCTGGACCAGCGCGTTCAGCCCCTGTTCCTGGGTCGGATAGCGGCCGTTGTCGAGACGGTACAGCTTGAGCGCCTGCATGATCGTGCCGATGTCCTGCTTCGCGGCGATGCGGCGCGCCTCGTCGGGGCGGCTCATGATCTTCGGCACGATCAGTGCCGCCAGGATCCCGAGGATCGCGACCACCACCATGATCTCGATCAGCGTGAAACCGCGCTGACGGCGCACGGCCGCATTACGGCGAGTGATCCACGTTTGCATACTGACTACCTCTTTCCAAAAATGTCGTCGATTGAGTGACACATCCGGCGTGCATCCCGGACGCCTGCCTGACGACAAGCTTCCGGCACCCCGGGCGCGGAGCACGCATTGTAAGGCGCGCATTGCCGAGGGCCTTCACCCAACGCAAATTTCATATACATCCGTACAATAGCGCGCATGAACGCGCTCTCGATCCGGATCCTATCCCTCGCCCTCTTCGCGGGTTTGTGCGCGACGGCCACCTACTGGGTCGTCACGCTGTCCGCCCGCGAAGCGCCGCTGCCCGCCGCCGCCGTGCGGATGCCGATCCGCACCGAGGACGCCGCCGCGCTCTTCGGCGGGCAACTCGACAAGAATCCCGTGCAGGACATCCATCTGTTCGGCATTCTCGCGCTCGCTCACGGCGCCGCCGCGATCATCGGGGTCAGCGGCGAACCGCCGCGCGCCGTGTCGCTCGGCGCGGATCTCACGCCCGGCGCGAAGCTCGCCGAAGTCCGCCCCCGCTCGATCATCATCGATCGCAACGGCGCGCACGCCGAAGTCCAGCTCCCCGCGAACACGCCGTCTCCCGCGATCTACATGCGCTGAACGGCGCCGGCCCGATCGTCCGTCAGGCCGTCACTGCACCATGTTGTTCAGCTCGATGATCGGCAGCATCACGGCCAGCACGATCACGAGCACGATGCCGCCCATCGCGAGGATCAGCAGCGGCTCGAGCAGGCTCGTCAGGAACATCGTGCGACGCTCGAGCTCGCGCGCCTCGCCTTCCGCCGCGCGGTCGAGCATCGTCGTCACGTCGCCCGTCGCCTCGCCGGAACGAATCAGGTGCACCAGCACCGGCGGAAACGTCTTCACGTTGTTCAGCGCGCGCGACAGCGCGGAGCCTTCGCGCACGCGCACGATCGCATCGTCGATGTTCGCGCGCATCGCGCGGTTCGACAGCGTCTCGCCGGCCGCCTGCAACGCGCGCAGGATCGGCACGCCGGCCGCGGTCAGAATGCCGAGCGTGCTCGCGAAGCGCACCGTGTTGTAGCCGCGCACGAGCTTGCCGGCGAGCGGCGCGGTCAGCACCCAGCGATCGAACGCGAGCCGGGGCCCCGCGCGCGACAGCGTCGCCTTCACGAACCACACGACCAGCGCGACGGCGATCAGGATCGCCCACCACCAGTGCCGCACGAACTCCGACAGCGCCATCATCACGACCGTCAGCAGCGGCAACTGCTGCTTCGTGCTCGCGAACACGTTGACGACCTGCGGCACGACGTAGCTCAGCAGGAACGTGACGATACCGAACGCGATCAGCGTGACGATGCCCGGATACGTGAACGCCAGCAGGATCTTCTGCTTGAGCGCATTGCTCTGCTCGATGTAGTCGGCCAGGCGCGACAGCACGATGCCGAGCTTGCCGGTGTGCTCGCCGGCCGCGACGAGCGCGCGATAGATTTCGGGGAAATCGCGCGGATGCTGGCCCAGCGCGTTCGCGAGCGAATGGCCGCCGAGCACCTCGGCACGGATCGCGGCCATCAGTTCGCGGATGTAGTCGCGCTCGGCCTGCTCGGTCAGCACGCCGAGCGCCTCGTCGAGCGGCAGCCCGGCGATCAGCAGGCTCGCGAGCTGGCGCGTGAGGACCGCCTGCTCGCGCTGCGACAGCTTGCGGCCGAACGCGAGCCGCTGCGAACGTGCGCCGCGGCTTGCGCTGGCGGCCGGTTCGACGACGAGCGGCGTGAGCCCCTGCGTGCGCAGCTGGCCGCGTGCGTTGCGCGCGCTGTCGGCCTCGATCACGCCTTTCTGCGCGCGCCCCGCCGAATCGATGGCTTCGAAACGGAATGCCGGCATCGCGCTATGCGCCTCCCGTCACGCGCAACACTTCCTCGAGCGACGTCGCGCCGGCCGCGAGCCAGCGCTCGGCGTCGTCGCGCAGCGTGCGCATGCCTTGCGCGCGGCCCGCGGCGAGAATCTCCGCGTCGGCCGCGTTGCGGTGGATCAGCGAGCGGATCGCGTCGTCCATCACCAGCAGTTCGTACACGCCGCGCCGGCCCGCATAACCCGAATGGCCGCACTTCGCGCAGCCGACCGGATGCCACACGGTGCGGCCGTCTTCCTGCCGCTCTTCCTTGCATACCGGGCAGAGCTGGCGCACCAGACGCTGCGCGAGCACGCCGAGCAGCGACGATGCGAGCAGGTACGGCTCGACGCCCATGTCGGTCAGACGCGTGACGGCGGACGCCGCATCGTTGGTGTGCAGCGTCGCGAGCACGAGGTGGCCCGTCAGCGATGCCTGCACCGCGATCTGCGCGGTTTCGAGGTCGCGGATTTCGCCGATCATGATCACGTCCGGATCCTGACGCAGGATCGAGCGCAGCGCGCGCGCGAAGGTCATTCCGATCCGCTCGTTCACCTGCGTCTGGCCGATGCCGGACAGGTCGTATTCGATCGGATCCTCGACCGTCATGATGTTGGTCGTCGCGGTTTCGAGCCGTGACATCGACGCGTACAGCGTCGTCGTCTTGCCCGAGCCGGTCGGGCCCGTGACGAGCACGATGCCGTGCGGGCGGGCGATCAGCTTGTCGAACTGGACGAGCGTGTCGCGGCCCATCCCGAGCGCTTCGAGGTTCAGCCGCTGCGCATCCTTTTCCAGCAGACGCAGCACCGCGCGCTCGCCATGCCCGGTCGGCAGCGTCGACACGCGCACGTCGACCGGCCGGCCGCCGACGCGCAGCGTGATGCGGCCGTCCTGCGGCAGGCGTTTCTCGGCGATGTCGAGCTGCGCCATGATCTTGATCCGCGAGATCAGCGCGCCGTGCAGCGCCTTCTTCGGGCGCACGACGTCGCGCAGCGTGCCGTCGACGCGAAAGCGCACGACCGACGCATTCTCGAACGGCTCGATGTGGATGTCCGACGCCTGTTCGCGCGCCGCTTGCGTGAGCAGCGCGTTGATCATCCGGATGATCGGCGCGTCGTCTTCCGATTCGAGCAGATCCTCGACTTCCGGGATGTCCTGCATCAGTCGCGACAGGTCGACTTCGCCTTCGACCTCGCCGACGATCTGCGCGGCGCTGCCGTCCTGGCGCGCGTAGGCCTGGTTGATCGCCTGCGCGAGCTCGTCGGCCGGCACGCGGTGCACCGAGATCGAGCCGAAGTTGCGGGCGATTTCCGCGAGCGCCGCGTCGCTCGTGCGTTCGCTGATCCACACCTCGAGCGTGTCGTCGAGCTGGTGCGCGATCAGCACCTGGCCGTTCTTCGCGAAGCCGTACGGCAACAGGCGCGCGGCGAGCGGCGACGGCGGCTGCCGTTCGCCCGGCGCGCCGTCGTGGGCGGAGGACGCGAGCACGTCGCTCACTGCGAGGCTCCGGGCGTGGCGGTCAGCGGCTGTTGCGGCACCGGCTGCTGCGGCACGCTCTGCGGCTGCGCGGGCGTCGCCTCCGGCAACGGCTGGGCCGGCACCGGCGCGACCTGACGCTGCAACTGCTGGCGACGCATCTTGTCGAGATCGAACAGGTTGCCGGCCGGCGTACCGCCCTGGCTCGGGCCGAGCGGCATCGGCGGGACGACCGGGTCGTCCTTGTCGCGGATCACGTTGTTGTCCGACTTGTATGCGCCCGTCACGCCCTGGATGTAGTCGTAGCGGTTGGCCGTGACTTCCTGCGCGGTGCTGCGATCGGAAATGATCACCGGGCGCAGGAACACCATCAGGTTGGTTTTCGCGCGCACCTTCGATTCCGAACGGAACAGCTGGCCGATCCACGGGATGTCGCCGAGCAGCGGCACCTTGCTGTTCGACACCTGGTAGTTGTCCTGCATCAAGCCGCCGAGCACGATGATCTCGCCGTTGTCGGCCAGGATCGTCGACTGGATCGAGCGTTTCGTGAAGGTCGGGCCGGTCTGCGCGTTCGTGGTACCGCTGACGACCGCCGAATCCTCGGTATAGAGCTGCAGCTTCAGGATCCCGCCGTCGGTGATCTGCGGCTTCACGTGCAGCGTCAGGCCGACGTCGCGGCGGTCGTAGGTATTGAATGCGTTGCTCGTCGTGCCGCTCGTCAGGTTCGAATACGAGCCGGTCGCGATCGGCACGTTCTGGCCGACGACGATCTTCGCTTCCTCGTTGTCGAGCGTGATCAGGTTCGGCGTCGACAGCACGTTGGCGTCGCTCACGCCCGCGAAGTATTGCAGCAGCGCGCCGAGCCCCTGCACGCCGAACATGTTGTGCAGCCAGCCGATGTTGAGGCCTGGGGTCAGCATAGCCAGGTTGGCCGCCAGGCCGGCCCCGGTGGTGCCCGGCGAGCCCGTCGTCAGATTGACGATGCTGTTGCCCATACCCAGTTGGGGGCTCAGGTTCGTGCCGCCGAGAAACTGGCCGCTCGCGACCTGCCACTGGATGCCGAGGTTGCCCTGCGTCGTCGAGTTCAGCTCGACGATCAGCGCTTCGATATAGACCTGCGCACGCCGTGCGTCGAGCTGGTCGATCACCGAGCGCAGGTTGCGGTAAACCGGATCGGGCGCGGTGATGATCAGCGAGTTGGTGGCCGAGTCGGCCTGGATCATCCCGCCCGGCTGGTTGTCGTCGCCGCTCTTGTCCTTGTCGCCGCCGAGCAGGCCGCCCGTACCGAGGCCGCCGCCGGACGAGCCGCCGCCATACGCGGACGAGGACGACGAACCGCCCAGGCCGCCCGACGGCAGCGGCGGGGTGCCCGACGTGCCGGTCGAGAAGTTGCCGCTCGACGACGAGCCGCCGCTCTGGTTGAAGCTGTTCGCATCGTTGGACGACGCCGACGCGCCGCTGTCGTTCCCGCCGCCCTTGCCGAGCATCCCGCGCAGCGTCTTCGCGAGCTTCACCGCATCGGCGTTGCGCAGCGGCACGACGTGCATGTTGCCGGGCACCGCGCTCGGCGCGTCGAGCTGCTGCGCGAGGCGTTTGGCCGCGGCCAGACGCGCGGCGCTCGATGCGCGCAGCATCAGCGAATTGGTGCGCGGATCGGCCGTGACCGACACCTTCAGCGTCGCGTCGCTGTTGCCGATCGAGCCCGGGTCGAGCATCTTCTGCATCTGCGCGGCGAGGTCGATCGCGTTCGCGTTGCGCAGCGGCACGACCTGCACCTGCGCGCCCGCGGCGTTGTCGATCCCCGCGATGATCCGCGCGACGCGGCGCACGTTGTCCGCGTAGTCGGTGACGACGATCGTGTTGTTCGCCGCATAGGCGGTGACCGTGTTGTTCGGCGAGATCAGCGGCCGCAGCACCGGCAGCAGGTTGTTCGCCGATTCGTTGCGCAGCTCGAACACCTGCGTGATGACCTGGTCGCCGTGCGCCTGCGGCGCGTTGCCGACGTAAGTCGGCACGCCCTGCAGCTTCGCGTCGGCCTCGGGCACGACCTTCAGCACGCCGTGATCCTGCACGAGCGCGAAGCCCTGCATGCGCAGCGCCGACTGCAGCGTCTTCAGCGCCTGGTCTTCCGGCACCGACCGTTCGGCCACGAGATTGAGCTGCCCCTTCACGCGCGGGTCGACGATGATGGTCTTGCCGGTTGCGGCGCCGATCGCCTTCGCGACCTGATCGATGTCCGCGTTCACGAAATTGAGCGTGACCTGAGCGTAGGCGGCCTGCGAGACGATGATGCCGGCGACCATCAGGGTCGTGGCAACGCGCCGCATAACGAAGCGATTTCTTGTCATGGATGAATGGGTCGATGCCGGCTCAGGCCACTTCCGGCGGTAGTGCTGAGATCCAAGTCCTAAAGGCGCGACATTAGCAGTTTTTCATGTCCGAAATATCACATTGACCCGAGGACTGTCTCACATACGACATGTATCTGGTGCAGTGTATGCAATATGTAAGATTCCGGCCCGGACCGGCCTTCCAGTCATCGCCGTCGATCTGCGATGAATCGACACGGACCTGCGCGATAACCGGCCTGCCGTCTGCCCGATGTCGCAACGTGAAGGACTGCCGGTTATGATACGGGCGGCACGTTTCTCGTCGCGCAATTAAAGAACACGGGTTTTCCCGACCCTCGCGCCATTTCCTTTTTCGTTTCCGCACCATGAACAGACGGTTCGCTTCGATCGCGCTGATCGCCGCCGGCATGTGGCTGGCCTGCGCAAACGCGCGCGCGGATTGTTTCGACGAGGCCGCCCGTTACCAGAAGGTCAATCCGCTGATCCTGCGTGCGATCGCGTGGCAGGAATCGCGCAACCGGCCCGATGCGCTGAACAAGAACAACAACGGCTCGGTCGACTACGGCCTGATGCAGATCAACTCGATCCACCTGCCGACGCTGTCGCGCTACGGGATCGGCCGCGACACGCTGATGGAGCCGTGCAAGAACGTCTACATCGCCGCGTGGCACCTGCGCCAGAAGATGAATCGCTACGGCAACACATGGCAGGCCGTCGGCGCCTATCATTCGGAAACGCCGTCGCTGCGCGACAAGTACGCGCGGCAGATCGCCGGGATCCTGACGCAGTGGAAGCTGCTGCCGCCCACGCCGTGACGCCGCGCCGCATCGCGCGCGCACGCCGTGCCGCTCGGCCGGCGCGCGTTTGATGCACAATGCGGGCTCACGCCGCAGTTTCGCCCGGCCCCTGGCCGATCGCGCCCCCTGAAAGGCGCCGCGGCCGCTTTTTCATTTTTTCCGTTGGTGCATATCGCTATGAATCCGGCAATGAACCAGCCGTTGCCCGTCACCGTGCTGTCCGGTTTTCTCGGCGCCGGCAAGACCACGCTGCTCAAACACATCCTCGCCAACCGTGCGGGCCTGAAGGTCGCGGTGATCGTCAACGATCTCGCGGCGGTCAACATCGACGCGTCGCTCGTGCGCGATGCGCAGGCGCTGTCGCAGGTGGAAGAGCGTCTCGTCGAAATGTCGAACGGCTGCATCTGCTGCACGCTGCGCGACGACCTGCTCGTCGAGATCCGCACTCTCGCGGCGGACGGCCGCTTCGATGCGATCGTGATCGAGTCGACCGGCATCGCCGAGCCGATGCCGATCGCCGAAACCTTCACGTTCGTCGACGACGACGGCACATCGCTCGCGAGCGTCGCGCGGCTCGACACGCTCGTCACCGTCGTCGATGCATTCAATTTTCTGCGCGACTACGGTTCGGACGATGCGCTCGCGACGCGCGGCATCGCCGCGTCGGACGAAGACGATCGCACGCTCGTCGAGCTGCTGATCGAGCAGATCGAATTCTGCGACGTGCTGGTGATCAACAAGGCCGATCTCGTCGGCGCGGACGAACTCGCGCGCCTGCAGCACATCCTCGCGCGGCTCAATCCGCGCGCACACCAGGTCGTTTCGTCGTTCGGCAACGTGCCGCTCGCCGACGTGCTGAACACCGGCCGCTTCGATTTCGACGAAGCCGCGAACGCGCCGGGCTGGCTCGCATCGCTCGATCACGATCACACCGATTGCGACGATCCCGAATGCCACGATGCGCATCATGCGCACGTGCACGGCGAAGCCGACGAATTCGGCATCGGTAATTTCGTCTATCGCGCGCGCCGGCCGTTTCATCCGGCGCGACTCTGGGCGCTCCTGCATCAGGAGTGGCCGGGCGTGCTGCGCAGCAAGGGATTCTTCTGGCTTGCCACGCGCAACGACATCGCGGGTTCGCTGTCGCAGGCGGGCGGCGTATGCCGGCACGGCCCCGCGGGCCTGTGGTGGGCCGCGCAGGATCGCGCGGAATGGCCGGACGATGACGACCTGCTCGGCGAAATTCGCGCGGAATGGCACGGGGACATCGACGACCGTTCGGTCGGCGATCGTCGTCAGGAACTCGTGCTGATCGGCATCGGTCTCGACGCCGACGCATGGCGCGCGAAGCTCGACGCGTGCCTGCTCACCGATGCGGAATTCACGCTCGGCGCCGAGCAATGGCGCGCATTCGACGATCCGTTTCCGGCGTGGGATGTCGACTCGCACGACGACGAGGATCCGGGTGACGCGCAGATCGTGCACGTGTAACGGCCGGTAAAAACGGCGCGCGAAATCAACCGTCAATTCTTGCAAGACGGGCGCGGACTGTGGCAAAAATGCCGCGCGCGCCCAACAAAAAACCCGCCGAATGGCGGGTTTTTCTTTTGAACAGGCGCTGGTTTAACGCTTGTTGACGGCGTCCTTGAACGCCTTGCCAGCCGTGAACTTGACCGTCTTGGCTGCCGGGATCTTGATGGTTTCGCCGGTCTTCGGGTTGCGGCCCGTACGTGCTGCGCGCTTGCCCGAACCGAAGCTGCCGAAGCCGATCAGCTGAACCGCATCACCCTTCGACACGGCCTTCTTGATGACTTCGAGCAGCGTGTCCAGCGTTTCGCCGGTTTGAGCCTTGCTTGCGCCCGTTTGGGCGGCGACGGCGTCGATCAGTTCCTGTTTGTTCATTAAGGTTCCTTTTTCAGGTTAGGTTGACACGAACAGCGCGAACGCGCCGATTATACGTGCGCGAACCGTGCCGTCGAGAGTCTGGCTCCGACGGCACAGCGCCGAATCCTGGCCCGCGCGACGCGCCCTCCGGCTTGCCGGAGGTCACCCCGCGGTACGGCGTTGCTATGATAGCGCAGCGCAAACCCAATAACGACAAGGGTTTCAAAGATTTTCATCGGTGTTTCGCCGAATGAATCGTCGATTGGCCGTTTTTTGACCTGCGCCAACCGGACAGGATACGCAGGCGGGTCCGCCCGCGCGCAACGCCGTTGGTTTTTGCCAACGGCGTCGCGGACGCCTCCGCGCAATCCCTTGCCAGGCTTGGCTGCCACGTTTTTTGTTTCGCATGCCCGACCGACTCGTTCCCGCCACGCTCGCCGTTCGCGACGACGGCACACTCGTCTCGCCGCAGTACGGCGACCTCCATCGCGACGCGTCGCGCGCGCTCGCGCACGCGCATCGCATGCTGGCCGGCAATGGGCTGCCGGCCCGCTGGCACGGCCGCCGCACGTTCACGATCGTCGAGACCGGATTCGGCGCGGGCGGCCACTTCCTCGCGACCTGGGCCGCATGGCGCGACGATCCGCGGCGCTGCGAGCGGCTGCATTTCGTCGCGGTCGAGCCGCATCCGTTCTCGCGCGACGACCTGCGTCGTGCCGTTTCAAACCTCGCAACGCACACAAGCATTTCGGAGAACGTAGCGACGCACGCCGCGGCACTCGTCGACGCATGGCCGATGCTCGTGCCCGGCCTGCACCGGCTCGAATTCGACGCCGGGCGCGTGGTGCTCACGCTCGCATTCGGCAATGCGCAGGACCTGCTGCAACGGCTCGTCGCACGCGCCGATGCGTTCTATCTCGGTCAGCGCGCATCGGTCGGGCCCGACGATCCGGTGTCGGCCGACGTGGTTCGCGCGCTTGCGCGCATCGCCGCGGAAGGCGCGACCTACGCAACGCATTCGCACGACGACACCGTGAAACATGCGCTCGATGCAACGGGTTTCACGCATCGCGACGTCGACGATTGCGCAGGCGAGCCGGCGCTGCGCATCGGCGAATATGCGCCGCGCTGGCGCATGCGCCGGCACGAACCGCCGCGCGCGCTGCCGGTTGCGGTGCGCCGCGCGATCGTGATCGGCGCGGGCCTCGCGGGTTGCGCGGTGGTCGAACGGCTCGCCGCGCGCGGCTGGGACGTCACGCTGATCGAGCGGCACGAGCGGATTGCAAGCGACGCGTCGGGCAATCCGGCCGGCGTATTCCATCCGTTGATGACGCGCGACGACAACATCGCGAGCCGGCTCACGCGCACCGGTTTTCTGCATGCGCTCGCACGCTGGCGCGCGCTCGAAGCGGCCGGTCATGCGTTCGCGCGCAGCACGCACGGCATGATCCATCTCGCGGAATCGGCCGACGATTTCACGCGGATGCGCGACGCACTCGATGCGCTCGGCACGCCATCCGACTACGCGTCGCTGCTCGACACCGACGCCGCGCGCGCGCATCTGAACCTGCCGGTCGCGCACGGCGGCCTGCTGTTTCCGCACGGCGGCGCCGTATGGCCGGCCGGCGTGTGCGCCGCGCAGGTCGCGGCCGCCGGGGAGCGCGTGACGCTCGTCGCCGGCACCGAAGTCGCGCGGCTCGAACGGCACGGCGATGCGTGGCGCGCACTCGATGCGGCGGGCGGCACGCTGGCCGAAGCGCCGGTCGTCGTGCTTGCGAACGCGGGCGACGCCGTGCGGCTCGCGGGCCTGCGGCATGTCGCGGTGCAACCGGTACGCGGCCAGCTCACGCTGCTGCCGCCCGGCAGCACCGCGCCGCTGCCATGCCCGACGATCGGCGACGGTTACGCGGTGCCGCTCGACGACGGCACGCTGCTGATCGGCGCGACTTTCGAGCCCGACGACGTCGATCCGTCGATGCGCACCGCCGGACATATCGAAAACGTCGAGCGCGTCCGGCATCTGCTGCCTGGCCTGATCGGCGATCTGCCGGACCCGGATGCGCTGCGCGGCCGCGTCGCGTTCCGCTGGGTCGTTGCCGACCGGGTGCCGCTGATCGGTCCGCTCGCCGACGAAGCACAGGCCGTCGCGAACGCACGCGCGCTGAGCGGTGCGAAGGCGCGCGACCTGCCACGCACCGCCGGTCTGTACGGCGCATTCGGCTATGGCTCGCGCGGCCTCGTATGGGCCGCGCTCGGCGCCGAGCTGATCGCATCCCAACTCGAGGGCGAACCGCTGCCGCTCGAGCGCGAACTCGCCGATGCCGTGGACCCGGCGCGGTTTCTGATCCGCGCGTTGCGCGGTCGGCACATCGGCTGACATCGACCGGCCGATGGGTCGGTCGACCCTCACAGTTTTCCGATTTTCTCGCGCAGGGTTATCCACGCAATGCTGTGGATAACCGAGCGGGATCCGCACGTACTTCGTGTGTAATCACAGTGGACGTAAACTGGGCAAGTCTGCACAGCTGTGGGGCGGCCCGAAAGTTGCTCAACTCAAACCTCTGTGAGCAAACAGCCTGTGCAACCGGTTATCGCAGCGCCAACACCTTGATCTTGCTACGTAAACCAAGGTTATCCACAGAACTGTGCGAGCCTTGTTAACTCCTACTACGTATATATACGAGTAAACCGTTGAAACTAAAGACATGTGGTGCGTCACAGCACTGCGAGTCGATTCATTCGGTTCCGGAGTGAAAAAGCTGTGGCACAATCGGTTTCCTTCGCGTTCGTTCGGCCAAGCGCCGGACATGCTTCAATGGAACGGTCGGCTCGGTTTCGAATCTGAATCTCCGGGGCTGCGCAGTCCGTTCACACATCAGGCCGACAATCCAGATCGGCAACCTGAACGACATTTCCGCCGGATGGCGGAATAGGCGGACCCCATGTCTCGCCGTCGTCGACCACAACAATCACATTCGGGGCGATACCCAGCCGGCGCGCATCTCATTTCTGACGCTTGACCCCGCGTCGCTGGCGGTTGCTTCCAAAGGAGAAGTCACCACGATGAAGTCGGCGTTCTCATTCCTGCCCAACTGGCCGCTCGCGCCGGATGCCGTGTTCTGGGCCGGGCTCGCGTTGTTTGCGGCGGGTCTCTGTGGCGAGCTGTGCTATCGCGCATGGCGGTTGCCGCGCATCACCGGTTATGCGGTGATCGGCCTCATCGCCGGGTCGTTCGGATTCGGCGTGATCGATGCAAGCACCGACGAAACGTCGCGGCTGCTGATGAATGTCGCGCTCGGCCTGCTGCTGTTCGAGCTCGGCAGCCGTCTCGACCTGAAATGGATTCGTCGCAACCCGTGGCTCATCGCATCGAGCCTCGCGGAGGCGACGCTCACCTTCGTGGTCGTGCTGTTCGTGATGCTCGCGCTCGGCGTATCGGGCATGGTCGCGATCGTGCTGTCGGCGATCGCGATCGCGACGTCGCCATCGATGGTGATCCAGCTGAAGACCGAGCTGCGCGCGGAAGGGCAGGTGTCGCAGCGTCTCATCACGCTGACCGCGCTCAACAGCGTGTACGCGATCGTGCTCACCAAGCTCGTGACGAGCTGGCTCCACCAGGAAGCGTACGGGAACGTTTTCGCGACGATCCTGCAGCCGCTCTACCTGATCGTCGGTTCGTTCATCGTCGCGTATCTGGTCGCGCGCGCGTGCAACTACCTGTTCCGCCACATGACCTCGACGATGCGCGACGAGCATTCGTTCGTCGCGCTGTTCGGCCTGGTGATGCTTGCGATCGCGGTCGCCCAGGCGCTAAAGCTGTCGACGCTGCTCACGCTGCTGCTCGCCGGCATCATCGTGAAGAACCTGGAAGCGCGTCCGCAGCTGTGGCCCGAGCATTTCGGCACCGCCGGCTGGCTGCTGACGGTGGTGCTGTTCGTGCTGACGCTCACGTCGTTCACGTGGGGCGACATCGCGCTCGGCGGCCTGTACGCGATCGCGCTGATCATCACGCGGCTCGCCGCGAAGCTGGCCGGCGTCGTCGTGTTCGCCAAGCCGAGCGGGCTCGGGATGAAGCAGGGCGTCGCGCTCGGCATCGCGCTCACGCCGATGTCCGCGCTGGCGTACCTGCTCGCCGACGACACCTACCAGCTCTATCCGAATTTCGATCCACACCTGCGCGCGATCGTGATGTGCGCGATCGTGATCCTGCAGCTCGTCAGCCCGTTCGTCGTCTACCGCTGCCTGTCGGCGGTCAGCGAACGTAGCGACAGAAACTGATTCCGGAACCTGCCATGGCACTCGAAACCTTCGTCAATTCCGAACCGTTCACGTTCGGCGTCGAACTGGAGATCCAGGTCGTCAACACGCACAACTACGATCTGACCAAGGCCGCATCCGACCTGATGCGCCTGATCCAGGGCGAAACCTTCCCCGGCAACATCACGCCGGAAATCACCGAAAGCATGATCGAGCTGTCGACCGGCATCTGCCATTCGCACGAGCAGGCCGTCAGCGAGCTGCATGCGATCCGCGACGTGCTCGTGAAGGCGGCCGACCAGCTCAACGTCGGGCTCTGCGGCGGCGGCACGCACGCGTTCCAGCAATGGAGCGACCGGCAGATCTACGACGCGCCGCGCTTCCAGTACATCTCCGAGCTGTACGGCTATCTCGCGAAGCAGTTCACGGTGTTCGGCCAGCACGTGCATATCGGCTGCCCCGATCCCGACAGCGCGCTGTTCCTGCTGCACTCGATGTCGCGCTTCATTCCGCACTTCATTGCGCTGTCCGCGTCGTCGCCGTTCGTGCAGAACGTCGACACCGGCTTCCATTCGGCGCGCCTGAACTCGGTGTTCGCGTTCCCGCTGTCGGGCCGTGCGCCGTTCGTGCTGACCTGGGACAGCTTCGAGGAATACTTCACGAAGATGGTCAACACGGGCGTCGTCAACTCGATGAAGGACTTTTACTGGGACATCCGCCCGAAGCCCGGCTACGGGACGATCGAGGTGCGCGTGATGGACACGCCGCTGTCGGTCGACCGCGCGGCGGCGATCGCCTGCTACATCCAGACGCTCGCACGCTACCTGCTGACCGACCGGCCGCTGAAGCTGTCGGAGGACGACTACCTCGTCTACACGTTCAACCGGTTCGAAGCGTGCCGCTTCGGGCTCGAGGGCACCTGCGTGAATCCTCAGACGGGTGAGCGCCGCACGATCGCCGAGGACATCCTCGACACGCTCGACCGGATCGCGCCGCATGCGGCCGCGCTCGGCTCGCGCGCGGCGCTCGACGAGATCGGCGCGCTCGCGAAGGCGCGCGTGAACGACGCGTCGTGGTTGAGAACCGTTTTCAAACAGGAAAAATCGCTGAACGAGACGGTTCGCCAGCAGTGCCTGCGCTGGCGCGAATGAAAATATGTTTTGCAGATTCCAGGCTCGACCGCACGGCGATTCGCTGAACGGCGGTCGACGCCGATTCGGCCGCGCCGGGTCGCCAGTGATCCTGAAAATCTGTGGATAACCCGAGATTCCGCTTCAAAGTCAACGCTCTGCGAGCCGGATAACCCGGTGGACACGGGCTGCCGGCACGGTGGCCGATCCGAACAGGAAAATGTTTTCGTGTGCCGCCGCGCGGCCCGCGGACATAGCAGGCACAACGAAAAAAAGGGGTTATCCAGCGATTTTCCACAGAATGAAGGGGATAACTTAGCTGTGCGATTTTCCGCTCTCGCTTAGAATGTCGGCTTTGCGGACACCGGAACGACGTGTGTCTCACCGGTCGCCGCGAACGCGACCGCCGCGTGTGCCTCGCGACGGCCGTGTCGACGCTCTTCAACGAGCGTCTGTTTTGAGATGACATTCGATCTCCACACTACGGCTGCTCGGCAATCCGGGCGGCGGCAAAGCGAAAAGACTATGAGCGAAGGCGTTTACGGGAATCAGGCTTCGGGACGTGTGACCCACAGCCTGCTGCGGTTGAGTACAGCCATGCGAAGCCAGGCATGGGATTGGGCGGAAGGCGCAGGCCTCACGCCGACGCAGGGCGAGATCCTCGTGCTGCTGCTGCAACGCAAGGGCCCGATGCGGCTCGGCGAGATCGCGCGCGAGACGCAGCTCACCGCTGCGACCACCAGCGACGCCGTCAGCACGCTCGAGACCAAGGGTCTCGTCGAGAAGCGTCGTGCGCTTGACGACGGCCGCGCACTCGCGGTGCGCCTGTCGGCCCGCGGCCGCACGGCGGCCAAGAAGGCGCTGCAATGGCCGGAATTCCTGTCGAAGGCGGTCGGCAAGCTGGGCGCGGACGAGCAGGGCACGCTGTATCGCGCGCTGCTGAAGACGCTGCGCGAGCTGCAGGTGGCCGGCGTGACGCCGCCGCAGCGCATGTGTCTGACGTGCACGTACTTCGAGCCGGGCAAGCCGTCGAAGAAGACGCTGCACCACTGCGCGACGCTCGACATCACGATGGCCGACAGCGATTTGCGTCTCGACTGCTCGGTGCAGGAAGAAGCCGACGCGGCGACGCAAAAGAAGACCTGGAAGATTTTCGCCGGCTGACGTCCGTCGATCGACCGGGAGGCCGAGGATGAACGCTGAAGTCGTGGCGATCCGCCATGTGCATTTCGAGGACCTCGGCAGCTTCGAGCAGGTGCTCGGGGAGCGTGGCCGGCGCGTACGTTACGTCGACGTCGGCTCGTCGCGCTTCGAAGTGCTCGACGCGCTCCAGCCGTCGCTGCTCGTCGTGCTCGGCGGGCCGCTCAGCGTGTACGACGACGCGCAGTACCCGTCGATCGCGCCGCTTGCGGCGCTCGTGCGTCAGCGCATCAACGCGGGGCTGCCGATCCTCGGCATCTGTCTGGGCGCGCAGTTCATCGCCCGCGCGCTCGGTGCGCGCGTCTATCCGGCTGCGCAGGCCGAACTCGGCTGGGCGCCGCTGACGCTCACCGACGCCGGTCGCGCGTCGCCGCTGCGCCATCTCGATGGCGCGGCGACGTCGATGCTGCACTGGCACGGCGACACGTTCGACCTGCCGGGTGGCGCGATCCATCTCGCGTCGACGCCCGCGTGTCGCCACCAGGCGTTCGCGTGGGGGCAGCATGTGCTGGCGCTGCAATGCCATCCCGAGATTCGCGCCGACCGCTTCGAGCCGTGGTTGATCGGGAATGCGGGCGAAATCGCATCGACGCCCGGCATCGACGCGCGCCAGTTGCGCGCCGATACCGCTCAGCATGGCCCCGTGCTCGAGACGGCCGCCCGGCGCATGTTCGCGGAATGGCTCGACAGCGTCGGGCTTTGATTGCGCGCATTGCCCGCTGAGTGGCCGGCTCGCAGTCGAGCCGGTTTCACCCCGCATTGTGTCTCGCCGTCGGCGGCGCCGACCTGACCATCCGCTTACTGCCGACCCGGCCGCCAGCACGCTCGCGGGCTGCATGCTACGCTCGTGCGCTCTTTCCCTTTCCTGGCGAGCGGCATCCATGACTGCGCTATTTTCCCCGTTCACGCTGCGCGGCGTGACCCTTCCGAACCGGATCGTGATCTCCCCGATGTGCCAGTACTCCGCGGAGCGCGGCGAGGCGACCGACTGGCACATGATTCACCTCGGCCATCTCGCGCTGTCGGGCGCGGGGCTGCTCTGCATCGAAGCGACCGCTGTCGAACCCGACGGACGCATCACGGCCGGCGACCTCGGCTTGTGGGACGACGTGACCGAAGCGGCACTCGAGCCGGTGCTGGCGTCGATCCGCAAGTACTCGCCGGTCCGTATCGCGATGCAGTTGTCGCATGCCGGGCGCAAGGCGTCGAGCGAGGTGCCGTGGAAGGGCGGTCAGCTCGTATCGGTCGCCGATGGCGGCTGGCTGCCGCACGCGCCGTCGGCCGTCCCGCACAAGGATGGCGAGACGCCGCCGCTCGCGCTCGATGCGGCCGGCCTGAACCGGATCCGCGAAGCGTTCGCGGCGGCCGCGAAACGCGCGGCGCGCCTCGGCATCGACGCGATCGAAGTGCACGCGGCGCACGGCTATCTGCTGCATCAGTTCCTGTCGCCGATCTCGAACCAGCGTACCGACGAATACGGCGGCTCGCGCGAGAACCGCATGCGCTTCCCGCTCGAGATCTTCGACATCGTGCGCGCGGCGTTTCCCGACGACCGGCCGGTTGGCGTGCGCGTGTCGGCGACCGACTGGGTCGAGGGCGGCTGGGAGCTCGACGACACGATCGCGTTCGCGCACGAACTGAAGCAGCACGGCTGCGACTGGATCGACGTGTCGTCCGGCGGCGTGTCGCCGCTGCAGAAGATTCCGCTGTCGCCGGGTTACCAGGTGCCGTTCGCGCAGGCGGTGAAGCGTGCGGTCGGGATGCCGACGATCGCGGTCGGCCTCATCAACGACCCCGCGCATGCGAACCGCCTGATCGAGGCCGGCGACGCCGACTTCGTCGCGATGGCGCGCGCGATGCTGTACGACCCGCGCTGGCCGTGGCACGCGGCCGCCGAGCTCGGCGCGCAGGTGTCGGCGCCGCCGCAATATTGGCGCTCGCAGCCGCGCGAGCACAAGACGTTGTTCGGCGACATCGAATTCGGTCAACGCTGAGCGTCATGCGCGCGGCATTGCGCGCGATGTTGAATGAAGCAATCTTGAACGTGTAGGATGCGGGTGATTCGCCGCATGTCCCGACGCGGCACCGAGCGGTGCCGCGTTTTCGTTTGCGCGGCGCAGGGCCGCGATCGCGGCCGTCTTCCATTCAAGTCGTCTTCACAAGGATTCGTTCGATGAGTTCACGCAGGATCGCGGTGCGCCGCTCGGGAATACACGGCAAGGGCGTGTTCGCGGTGGAACCGATCAAGGCCGGCGAGCGCGTAGTGGAATACAAGGGCGAGCGGATTTCGTGGAAGGAAGCGCTGCGCCGCCATCCGCACGATCCGAACGAGCCGAACCATACGTTCTACTTCGCACTGGAAGAGGGCGGCGTGATCGACGGCAAGGTCGACGGCAACAGCGCGCGCTGGATCAACCATTCGTGCGCGCCGAACTGCGAGGCCGAGGAAATCGAGGGCCGCGTGTTCATCCACGCGCTGCGCGACATTGGCCCGGAAGAAGAGCTGTTCTACGACTACGGCCTCGTGATCGACGAGAAGCTCACGAAAAAGCTCAAGCGCGAATACGCGTGCCATTGCGGCGCGGCGACGTGTCGCGGCACGCTGCTCGCGACGTCGGATGACGACGGGAAGAAGAAAAGGAAGAAGGACAAGAAGGACGGCAAGTCCGAGTCCGCCGCAAAGGACAAGAAAAAGAAGAAGTGAACCGTGCAGCCGCGCAGCGCGCGGCTGCTTTGCCGGATCGGCGCCGCGCGCGACGCCGCGCCGCGCGGCACGGCTGTGCATCCCGATGCGAGCCTGCCGTGCCCGCCGTTTCCCGCTCAGTGCGTCGGTGTGGCGGCCGGCGTTTCGCCGGTCGGCTTCCGCGCCCGCTCGGCGAGCGGCACACGCACCACGAAACGCGAACCGCCTTCCGGCGCATCTTCATACGACACCGTGCCGCCGTGCATCGCGATGATGTCGTGCACGATCGCGAGGCCGAGGCCGGCGCCCGTCTCGACGCCATTGCCGCTTTGCGCATCGCCGCGGAAGAACCGCTTGAACAGGTCGGCCTGCTGGTTCGCGGGCACGCCCGGGCCGTTGTCCTCGACGACGATCTCGGCGGCCGGCTGGCCGCCGTCGAGCGCGCCGCGCGCGACGTTGACCGTGATCCGCGCACCGTTCGGCCGCGCGAGCGGCACGTACTTCAGCGCATTGTCGAGCAGGTTCGCGATCACCTCGCGCAGCAGCACCGGGTTGCCGCGCACGTTCAGCTTTTCATCGTCGCCGGGGTCGTCGCTGCGCTGGAAACCGAGGTCGACATGCGACGCGAGCGCGCGCGGCACCCATTCGGCGCCCGTCTCGAACGCCATCGCGGCAAGGTCGACGTCGACGAAACGCGCGGCCTGTTCGCCCGGCTCCGCGCGCGCGAGCGACAGCAACTGGTTCGACAGCCGCACCGCGCGATCGGCGGCGGCGCGCAGCTCGCGCACCGCGGCATAGGTTTGCTGCGGGTCGCGTGCGACGGCCGCCTGCTCGGCATGCAGCTTCACGGCCGTGAGCGGCGTGCGCAGCTGGTGCGCGGCATCGGCGATGAACTTGCGCTGCGCGTCGAGCGCCGTCTTCAGGCGGCCGAGCAGCGCGTTCATCGCGCTCGTCAGCGGCCGGATCTCGAGCGGCACGTCGGTTTCGTCGACCGGCTCCAGCGACGTGTGGGTTTGCCGGTTCAGCGAGTCGGCCAGATGCGTGAGCGGCCCGAGCTGCTGGTTCACGACGCGCCACACGATGCCCCAGCCCGCGAGCAGCAGCAACAGCAGCGGCATCATGATCGCGACGAGGAACTCGGCCGCGATCCGGTAGCGGTGCCGCACCGGCTGCGCGACTTCGACGACCATCGGCTTGCCGCCCTCGACGTCGTCGACGCGCACCTGCGCGACCCGCACCGCGCGGTTGTCGTACTCGGCCTCGAACACGTACGCGTGATGCATGCGGCGCACGTTGATGCCCTGCAGCGGCAGCTTCGGATCGCCCGCGAGTTCCTGCTCGCCGTCGCTGATCCGGTAGATCAGCGCTTCGGCGGGATCGGAGAACATCGCCTGCGCGAGCGGCGGCACCGTGAACGGCGCGTCGGGGCCGGCGATCTGGATCTGTTTGGAGATGGCGGTGGCGAGATCGGCGAGCGAGCGGTCGATCACGTGCTGCGTGTATTGCCACGCGAGCCAGTAGGCGATCAGGCCGCTCATCAGCGCGAGCATCGACAGCGGTGCGGCGAGGCGCCGGAGCAGCGAGCGGCGCAGGCTGGTGGTCACAGCCGGATCAGAAGACATTTCGACGGGCAAATGGATAAGCGCCGCTCACGGGGAGCGGCGCGGTCGTGCGTCGGACGGCGACGCGGGCAGGGCGCGCGCCGGCGGCACGCGCACCGGCCGGCGTGCGGCGCCGCTCAGACGCTCGCCGTCTGGCGGATTTCCTGCAGCAGGTAGCCGAAGCCGCGCACCGTGACGATTTCGACACGGCACTGCTCGAGTTTCTTGCGCACCCGGTGCACGTAGACTTCGATCGCGGTGTCGCCGAGATCGCCGCCGAAGTGCGTGAGGTGATCCTGCAACTGGGCCTTGCTGACCACGCGGCCGTGACGCAGCAGCAGCATCTCGAGCACCGCGAATTCGCGCGGCGACAGTTCGAGCGGCTTGTCGTCGTTGAAGATGCGGCGATCGACGCCCGACAGGCGGACGCCGCCGAGCGACACTTCCGGACGCGGCATGTCGCTGTGCGGGCCGCTGCGGCGCATCACCGCGCGGATGCGCGCTTCGAGCTCGGCCGGCTCGAACGGCTTGAGCATGTAGTCGTCGGCGCCGGAGTTCAGGCCCTGGATGCGATCGTTCAGTTCGTCGCGTGCGGTCAGCACGATGACGGGCGTGTGGCGGTTCGTCTGGCGGAAACGCGTGAGCAGCGTCATCCCGTCGATGCCCGGCAGGCCGAGGTCGAGGATCACGAGTTCGTGGCGGTTCTGTGCCAGCGCCTGTTCGGCAAAAATGCCGTCATGCACCATGTCGACGGTGAAGCCAGCCTGTTCGAGGCTGCTTTGGATACCGCGTGCGATGGGGCGGTCGTCTTCGATCAGAAGGAGTCGCATGAAGTTCGCTCAAGTACAATGGGTTGGCGGTTCAGGCACGCGGACAGCACGACGCCGTTTCCACAGGGGCGCCGCATCGCCTGACATCAAGCATGGCGGCCAGCGAACGATTAAATCCAATCATGTCCGATATTTCGATCCACGACCTCGAAGCCGCGATCAATTTCTGGCGCGCCCGCTCGCCATCGAGCGGCGACGAACTCAAACTCTGCGAAGAGGCCAGCGCGCTCTCCAAGCCGTATGCGCTGCTGATTGTACAGCGCGGAAGCGCGCTGCAACTGGAAGGTTTGGACCCCAAGGCACGGAAAGCGTACGAGACTTACGCGCGCCTTAAGGATGGCTTGGAAAGCTGAAGGCTTCCGCTGAATACATCGTAGAAAACGTTCAGCGAAATGAAAAGTTGACGCGCCGCGCGTCGAACGGCGCGCGGCGCTAGACGAACGCTCAGGCGGCGGGCTGGATGCGCGCGCAGAGCTGATCGATGAATTGTGCGAGCTGGATATCGCGTTCGGTCAGGCCGTCCGCGTCGTGGGTCGACAGCGTCACGTCGACGCGGTTGTACACGTTGAACCATTCCGGATGGTGATTCATTTCCTGCGCCTTGATCGCGACGCGCGTCATGAAGCCGAAGGCCTCGTTGAAATCGGCGAAGCGCAGGCTGCGCTGGATCGCGTCGCGGCCCGGCACGGCCGTCCAGTGCGGCAGGCCTTCGAGCCGGGTCTTGCGTTCTTCGGATGTGAGCTTGTGGATCATGTTGCACCTCGTTCGGTAACGGTGCCCGCCCGCGGCCACAGGCCGCACGGCAAGCCGGTACCGGTCATTGTTTCATAGTTGGCGAACGGGCATCCGGAGCCGGGCGCCCGTGATTGGATCACGCGTCCCCGTCGTCCGGCCAGCCTTCGCGCGTGCCGCGATGCAGCACGCGATCGCCGTCGAGCACCGCGCCGGCCGGGAATTCCGGCAACCGGGCGAGCCGCTCGGCCAGCGCGCGGCCGTCGACGTCGGCGAGCGCGAACAGCTGCGCGAAATCGTCGATTACGAAGTAAGTCTTCTGGAACGTGTCGATCCGGTACTTCGTGCGCATCACGCGCTCCAGCTCGAAGCCGAGCCGGTTCGGCGCAGCGCTTTCGAGGCTGTACAGGCTCTCGCCCTTGCTCGACACGATCCCCGCGCCGTAGATCGACAGCCCGTTCGTACCGTTCGGGTCGCGGATCAGGCCGAACTCCACCGTATACCAGTACAGCCGCGCCAGCCGCGCGAGCGCCGCCTCGTCGTCCGCGACCGCGAGCGCCGTGCGGCCGTATGCCTGCATGTAGTCCGCGAATACCGGGTCGATCAGCAGCGGCACGTGGCCGAACAGGTCGTGGAAACAGTCGGGTTCCTGCAGGTAGTCGAGCTGGTCCGGGCGGCGCATCCACCAGGTGACCGGAAAACGCCGGTTCGCGAGGTGTTCGAAGAACACGCGATCGGGCACGAGGCCCGGCACCGCGACGATCTCCCAGCCCGTCGCCGGCTTCAACTGGCGGTTCACGTCGGCGAACGACGGCACGCGGTCGGCCGGCAGGTCGATCTTCTCGAGTCCGGCGACGAACGCGTCGCACGCGCGTGCGCGCAGCAGCGCCGACTGGCGCGCATAGAGCTGCTGCCACACCGCGTGGTCGACCTGGCCGTAGCGTTCGAGCGGCTGGTCGATGGTGAAATCGGCGCGGGTTTCGAGGCCCGCGTCGAACTGCTCCTGCAGTTTCGCGGTGACGACGGTGGACATGATCAGGCTCTGCACGCTGTGGTTGGGAACCATGCAAGTGTAGAGCGGGGTGCGCGCGGATTGGGCGCATAGTTGGCATTGATTGGCCTGCTGATGCGATAATCACGCATCAAATCACGAATCAATGCGGAGAATATTCATGCTCGAACTCGATCACTTCGATCTCGCGCTTCTGGACGTGCTGCAGCGCTTCGGCCGCGCGACGCACCAGCAGCTCGGCGAGGAGGTGCCGCTGTCGCCGTCGCAGATCGGCCGGCGGCTGCAGCGGCTCGAAGCGGCCGGCGTGATCGAAGGCTATCGCGTGATGCTGCGTCCCGAAAAACTCGGGCTCGGCGTGACGGCGTTCACGAGCCTGAAGCTCAAGCATCACGGCGATTCGATCATCGAGCAGTTCCAGCAGCAGATCGACGTGCTGCCCGAAGTGCTCGAATGCCATGCGGTGGTCGGCGATGCCGACTATCTGCTGCGGATCGTCGCGCCGGACCTCAACGCGCTGTCGCAGTTCGTGATGAAGAAGCTGATGCGCGTGCCGGGTGTCGACAGCGTGCGCTCGAACATCGTGCTGACGACCTTCAAGCGCAACGGCGCGCTGCCGCTCGCGCATCTGGCGCCCGGCGCGGCGTGATGCGGCGGCCGGGCCGGCGGCGGGGCGCGATGCGTCGCCGCGGGTAGGGCCGGATCAGGCCGCTTCGGACTGCGCGTCGGCGTTCAGCAGGTCGACGTACGCGACCGCGACGAGATCGTCCGGCGGCACGCCGAGCTTCGCGAACACGTCGTGCGCTTCGGCTTCGCCGCCGGCTTCGTCGTCGTCCGGGCCGAGCACGACTTCCAGTTCGATGAAGTCGCCGAGGCCGTCGACGCGGTCGAGGTGGATGCGCGTGCGGCCGGCCAGGTACACATGGCGTTCCTTCGTCACGATCCCGCGCGTGGTCAGCGCGGTCGCGAGCAGCGCATGCATCGCGTCCGGGTTCGTGACCGGGCTGCGCGTGTAGTAGGACGCCTTCGGGCCGTCGCGGTCGTCGCGCTGGTAGAAGATCAGCTCGGCCGGCGTGCCATCCTCGAAGCGGCGCAGCTTCAGCCGGCCGCGCGGCACGTCGTAGAAGAAATCCTGCTGGCGGTAGAACAACGGCGCTTCGGTGGCGAGCGCCGCCGCGCGTTCGCGCAGCTGGTCGAATTCGCGGGCGCGGGCTTTGATCTCGATGTTGCGGGCCATGCGGGTCTCCTTCAATCAGGGGTCTCGCGGTGTGCGAACGCTCAATCTAGCAAAAAGCTTGCGATGGTGGCGTGACGACAGGGTTCGGTGCGGTGGCGCGGGCGGTCGGGCTCCCCGCGATGGCGCCGGTGACGTCGATGACGTCGATTTCGGTCGACCGGTTGCCAACACGTCATGCGTTGCGGCTCATCGAACGGCCACCCGCGGCGCCATCAGCCGCACTCATATCGCCCACTGGGCCTCGATCAGCCGCAGCGCGGCCGTGATCGCAGGCTCGTCGCGCCGCTCGGCGAGCGTCACGAACGTCAGCTGGGTCGGCACCGTCACGGGTTCGACGATCGTCAGCGCATGCGCGTGCGCTTCGGCCAGCGCGGTCGAGTCGCGCGCGAGCGTCAGCCCGATGCCCGATTTGACGAGATCGAGCATCGATTGCTCCTGGTCGACCTCGGCAACCTTGACCGGCTGCGCGCCGGCCGCCGCGAACACGCGCGACAGCAGCCGGTGATGGGCGGACGCAGGCGGCGTCCAGATCCACGGCAGCGCGGCGAGCGCGCGCCAGTCGTGCGCGCGCTGCACGCGCTCGCGCCAGCCGGCCGGCGCGAGCACGCGGTACTGGAAATGCGTGAGCGTGATGGTGTGGAACAGGGTGTCGTCGCGCGGATCGTCGTCGCCGGGCCGGCCGATGTAGTAGCCGACGTCGAGTGCCCGCGTGCGCACCTGTTCGAGCACCCATCCCGACATCCCGTGCCGCAGCGCGGTTTCGACCTGCGGGTGGGTTTCGACCAGCGCGCGCAGGAAGCCGCCGAGCCGCAGGAAACCGGGATCCAGGATCGTGCCGATCCGCAGCCGGCCGCGCACTTCGTGCCGCAGCGCAGCGGCGGCGCGTGCGACGTCGGCGGCCGCAGCCAGCGCGCGCTCCGCGTGCGGCAGCAGCGTCTGGCCGTCGCGCGTGAGCGCGAGCCCGCGCGACGTGCGCGTGAACAGCACGACGCCGAGCGCTTCCTGCAGATGCTTGATCTGCAGGCTCACGGCAGGCTGCGTCACGTGCAGCTGGGCGGCGGCGCGCGTCAGGTTGCCTTCGCGGGCGACCGTCGCGAACGCGCGGAGCAGAGTGAGGTCCATTGTCGTGATATGAGCGCAGCTTATAACGCAGTTCAGCATAACTCATTGGATCGGCGGGCGGCGGCGGGAGTACGCTTCATCGGTCGCGTCGCCGGCGACGCACTATGCTGGGAATGAGCGCGGCATCGCGCCGCGCGGTGGACAACGAGAAGATTTGGGTGGGATACGAGTAGGGGTTGAGGCGCTGACTTCGTTCAGTTGCGGCGGGGGATTCGAGCAGGTGTTGAAAGGCGCTAAAGCGCTAACCCGGCTCGACCGCCGTGGGGATGGAGTAAGCGCTGAAGCGCTAACTCCGGTCGACAGGAGACACACAGTGACGACTCAACGCACGCTCGAGGGCGAATTCGATTACGTGATCGTCGGCGCAGGCACCGCAGGCTGCGTGCTCGCGAACCGCCTGACCGAGGATCCGGACATCCACGTGCTGCTGCTCGAGGCGGGCGGCAAGGACGGCTACCACTGGATCCACATCCCGGTCGGCTATCTGTACTGCATCGGCAACCCGCGCACCGACTGGCTGTACAAGACGCAGCCCGAAGCGGCGCTGAACGGCCGCGCGCTGTCGTATCCGCGCGGTCGCGTGCTCGGCGGCTGCTCGTCGATCAACGGGATGATCTACATGCGCGGCCAGCGCGAGGATTACGACAGCTGGGCGCAGGAAACCGGCGACGCCGGCTGGTCGTGGGACAGCGTGCTGCCGGTCTTCAAGCGCAGCGAGGACCACCATGCGGGCGCAAGCGACGCACACGGCGCGGGCGGCTACTGGCGCGTCGAGAAGCAGCGGCTGCGCTGGGAGATCCTCGAATCGTTCGCGCAAGCCGCGCAGCAGACGGGCATCCCGGCAACCGACGATTTCAACCGCGGCGACAATTCCGGCGTCGGCTATTTCGAGGTGAACCAGAAACGCGGCGTGCGCTGGAACACGTCGAAGGCGTTCCTGCGGCCCGCGATGACGCGCCCGAACCTGACCGTGATCACCGGCGCGCACGCGCAGCGAGTGGTCTTCGACGGGCGGCGCGCGGTGGGTGTCGAATATCGCGGCGGCGGCACCGATTACGTCGCCCGGGCCCGCGCCGAAGTGGTGCTGACTTCCGGCGCGGTGAATTCGCCGCAACTGCTCGAACTGTCGGGCATCGGCGCCGGGCACCGGCTGCAGGCGCTCGGCATCGACGTGGTGCAGGACCTCCCGGGCGTCGGCGAAAACCTGCAGGATCACCTGCAGCTGCGAATGGCGTATCGCGTCGAAGGCGTGCGCACGCTCAACACGCTGTCCGCGCGCTGGTGGGGCAAGCTGATGATCGGCGCCGAATATGCGCTGCTGCAACGCGGGCCGATGTCGATGGCGCCGTCGCAGCTCGGCGCATTCGCAAAATCCGATCCCGACGATCCCGCGCTCACGCGCCCCGATCTCGAATACCACGTGCAGCCGCTGTCGCTCGAGCGCTTCGGCGAGCCGCTGCACCGTTTCAACGCGTTTACCGCATCCGTGTGTCATCTGCGGCCGAGTTCGCGCGGCAGCGTGCATATCGCAAGCCCCGATTCGGGTGTCGCGCCCACCATCGCGCCGAACTATCTGTCGACCGATCACGATCGCCATGTCGCCACGAACGCGCTGCGCCTCACGCGCAGGATCGCCGCCGCGCCGGCGCTCGCGCGCTACCGTCCGCAGGAGATCCTGCCGGGCACGCAGTATCAGACCGAAGCGGAACTGATCGAAGCAGCGGGCGCCATCGGCACCACGATCTTCCATCCGGTCGGCACCTGCCGGATGGGCCGTGCGGACGACGAGCGCGCGGTCGTCGACAGCCGGCTGCGCGTGCGCGGTGTCGCCGGGCTGCGGGTGGTCGACGCGTCGGTGATGCCGTTCATTACGTCGGGCAACACGAATTCGCCGACGCTGATGATCGCGGAGCGCGCGAGCGACATGATCCGCGCCGATCGTCGTGCAGCGCGCGACGAAGCGACACAGGTGCGAACGGAAGCGGCGGTGCCGGCGGGATGACACCGCGCTGACACACGCGCGACACACACTGACATGCCCGCCAGCGGGCAGCCATCCCGGCGTCAGCTGATTCGCTATGCGAAGCAATTTGCGCGCCGCGCACCGTTGTCGTGCGCGAATGGAACGAATGGTGCAAGCCGCGCGTCGAGCGCAGCTTGCATCATGTTCGTGCGGACGAACGGGCGCAACGTGACGCACGCAATCGTCGATGATGCGCGCGCCAAAAAAACGCGTCGAAAAACCCTGCACAGCAGCGCCGCGTATGGCGGCCAGCCCTATAAGTGCAAATCCCGATGATTGCACTGCACCAACGGGGCGACAATGTTGCGCAGCATGCATACGCATCGGCGCGGGAGACCACCCTCGACGCGTAGCACGGCGCCCGGGGGCAGTCCGCTCATCCGCTGACCCGTTCGCGGTCGCTTGCGCGAATCTTCCCCGGTGCTTCGCCCGACTTCGTACGGAAGGGAACATGATTCTCGGCGACACGATTCTGGAAACACGCGGACTGACGAAGGAATTCAGGGGCTTCACTGCCGTGAATGGCGTCAACCTGCGTGTGCGACGCGGTGCGATCCATGCGCTGATCGGACCGAACGGCGCAGGCAAGACCACCTGCTTCAACCTCTTGACCAAGTTCCTCACGCCGACGGCCGGTCAGATCGTCTTCAACGGGATGGACATCACCGACGAGCGGCCCGCGCAGGTCGCACGTCGCGGCATCATTCGTTCATTCCAGATCTCGGCGGTATTCCCGCACCTGACCGCGTTGCAGAACGTGCGCCTCGGCCTGCAGCGCTCGCTCGGCACCGAATTCCATTTCTGGCGCAGCGAACGCACGCTGCGGCGGCTCGACGATCGCGCGATGGATCTGCTCACGCAGGTCGGCCTCACCGATTTCGCGCACGTGCCGACCGTCGAACTCGCGTACGGCCGCAAGCGCGCGCTCGAAATCGCGACCACGCTCGCGATGGAGCCCGAGCTGATGCTGCTCGACGAACCCACGCAAGGGATGGGCCACGAGGACGTCGACCGCGTGACCGCACTGATCAAGAAGGTCGCGAGCGGACGCACCATCCTGATGGTCGAGCACAACATGAACGTGATCGCGGGCATCTCCGACACGATCACCGTCCTGCAGCGCGGCGAAGTGCTGGCCGAAGGCTCGTATGCGGAAGTATCGAAGAATCCGCTCGTGATCGAGGCATACATGGGCAGCGCCGACGCGGCGCTCACGGGGGCGCACGCATGAAGCGCAGCGAACGGGAGGAACGCGAATTGAGCGGCGTCGAAAGCGGCACGCCCGCGCTGGAGATCACGGGCCTCGAAGCCTGGTACGGGGAATCCCACATATTGCACGGCGTCGACCTGAGCGTTCATCGCGGCGAGGTCGTCACGCTGCTTGGCCGCAACGGCGCGGGGCGCACGACGACGCTGCGCGCGATCATGGGGCTCACGGGCCGCCGCAGCGGCTCGATCAAGGTCGCGGGCAACGAGACGATCGGCCTCGCGACGCACCGCATCGCGCATTTCGGCGTCGGCTACTGCCCGGAGGAGCGCGGGATCTTCTCGAGCCTGTCGTGCGAGGAGAACCTGATGCTGCCGCCGCCGATCGGGCCGAGCGAGCACGCGATGTCGCTCGACGAGATCTACGCGATGTTCCCGAATCTCGCGTCGCGCCGGCAGAGCCAGGGCACGCGGCTCTCGGGCGGCGAACAGCAGATGCTGGCGGTCGCGCGGATCCTGCGCACCGGCGCGAACCTGCTGCTGCTCGACGAGATCTCCGAAGGCCTGGCACCGGTGATCGTGCAGGCGCTCGCGCGAATGATCGTCGCGCTGAAGGCGCGCGGCTACACGGTGGTGATGGTCGAACAGAATTTCCGCTTCGCCGCGCCGCTCGCCGATCGCTTCTACGTGATGGAGCACGGCCGTATCGTCGAACATTTCCGTGCATCCGAACTGGAAGGCAAGATGCCGATCCTTCACGACCTGCTCGGGGTGTGACGCCGCCCCGTTTCCCTTGCCGCTAGCCGTGGCGGCTCTCGAATAACCACAACGCATCAGAACAACAGGAGACGTCAATGAAAATGAAGACCCTCGCACAGGCCTGTCTCGCGCTCGCGACCGCCGCGTTCACCGCCGGCGCCGCTCACGCGGCGGATACCGTGAAGATCGGCTTCATCACCGACATGTCGGGGTTGTACGCGGACATCGACGGGCAGGGCGGCCTCGAGGCGATCCGGATGGCGGTCGCCGACTTCGGCGGCAAGGTGCTCGGCAAGCCGATCGAGGTCGTCTATGCCGACCACCAGAACAAGGCCGACATCGCCGCGTCGAAGGCGCGCGAATGGATGGACCGCGGCGGCCTCGACCTGCTCGTCGGCGGCACGAACTCCGCGACCGCGCTGTCGATGAACCAGGTCGCGGCCGAGAAGAAGAAGGTCTACATCAACATCGGCGCGGGCGCCGACACGCTGACCAACGAGCAGTGCACGCCGTACACGGTCCACTACGCATACGACACGATGGCGCTCGCGAAGGGCACGGGGTCGGCGGTGGTGAAGCAGGGCGGCAAGAGCTGGTTCTTCCTGACGGCCGACTACGCGTTCGGCAAGGCGCTCGAGAAGAACACGTCCGACGTCGTGAAGGCGAACGGCGGCCAGGTGCTCGGCGCGGTGCGCCACCCGCTGTCCGCGTCGGACTTCTCGTCGTTCCTGCTGCAGGCGCAGTCGTCGAAGGCGCAGATCCTCGGCCTCGCGAACGCGGGCGGCGACACGATCAACTCGATCAAGGCCGCGAAGGAATTCGGCATCACGAAGACGATGAAGATCGCCGCGCTGCTGATGTTCATCGACGACGTGCACAGCCTCGGCCTCGAGACGACGCAGGGCCTCGTGCTGACCGACAGCTGGTACTGGAACCGCGATGCGGCCTCGCGCCAGTGGGCGCAGCGCTACTTCGGCAAGATGAAGAAGATGCCGTCGAGCCTGCAGGCGGCGGACTACTCGTCGGTGACGACCTACCTGAAGGCCGTGCAGGCGGCCGGGACGACCGACTCCGACAAGGTGATGGCCGAGCTGAAGAAGATCAAGATCAGCGACTTCTACGCGAAGGGCTACATCCGCCAGGACGGCAGCATGATCCACGACATGTACCTGATGGAAGTGAAGAAGCCGTCGGAATCGAAGGAGCCGTGGGACTACTACAAGGTGCTCGCGACGATTCCGGGCGATCAGGCGTTCGGTACCAAGCAGGAGACGCGCTGCGCGCTGTGGAAGTAAGCGCGGCATAGCGGCGCGCGGCGGCGGCTGCAGCCGCCGCCGCAGCGATGTGCCCGCTGCGCCGCCCGCGTGCGCGACCGCGAGACGGTTGCGCACGCAACGACACTCATTCTGACGGCTAAGTCGATGGAAATCTTTGGCATTCCGTTGCCGGCGATGCTCAGCCAGTTGCTGCTGGGGCTCGTCAACGGCTCGTTCTACGCGATCCTGAGTCTCGGGCTCGCGGTGATCTTCGGGCTGCTCAACGTGATCAACTTCGCGCACGGCGCGCTGTTCATGCTGGGCGCGATGCTCGCGTGGATGGGCCTGTCGTACTTCGCGTTGCCGTACTGGGCGATGCTCGTGCTCGCGCCGCTGATCGTCGGCGCGTTCGGGATCGCGATCGAGCGGACGATGCTGCGCTGGCTGTACAAGCTCGATCACCTGTACGGGCTGTTGCTCACGTTCGGCCTCACGCTCGTCGTCGAAGGCGTGTTCCGGTCGATCTACGGCTCGTCCGGCCAGCCGTACGACGTGCCGTCGCAGTTGTCCGGCGCGACCAACCTGGGCTTCATGTTCCTGCCGAACTACCGCGCGTGGGTGGTCGTCGCATCGCTCGCGGTGTGTCTCGCCACGTGGTTCGTGATCGAGAAGACGCGGCTGGGCGCCTATCTGCGCGCGGGCACCGAGAATCCGAAGCTCGTCGAGGCGTTCGGCGTGAACGTGCCGATGATGATCACGCTCACCTACGGGTTCGGCGTCGCACTCGCGGCGTTCGCGGGCGTGCTGGCCGCGCCGGTGATCCAGGTGTCGCCGCTGATGGGGCAGCCGATGATCATCACCGTGTTCGCGGTGGTCGTGATCGGCGGGATGGGCTCGATTCTCGGCTCGATCGTCACCGGCCTGCTGCTCGGCGTGATCGAGGGCTTCACGCGGGTGTTCTATCCGGAAGCGTCGGCCACCGTCGTGTTCGTGATCATGGCGATCGTGCTGCTGATCCGTCCGGCAGGCCTGTTCGGCAAGGAAAAATGATGCAGAGAAAAGTGCTCTACGGCGTGCTGCTCGCCGCGCTGCTCGCCGCGCCGTTCATCGGCGTGTATCCGGTGTTCGTGATGAAGGTGCTCGCCTTCGCGCTGTTCGCGGCCGCGTTCAACCTGCTGATCGGCTATACGGGGCTGCTGTCGTTCGGCCATGCGATGTTCCTGGCGACCGCCGGCTATGCGACCGGCTATACGATCCAGACGCTCGGCTTCACGCCGGAGCTCGGTGTCCTGGTCGGCACGGCCGCGGCGACGGTGCTCGGGCTCGTCGTCGGGCTGTTCGCGATCCGCAGGCAGGGCATCTATTTCGCGATGATCACGCTCGCGTTCGCGCAGATGGTCTACTTCATCTATCTGCAGGCGCCGTTCACGCACGGCGAGGACGGCCTGCAGGGCGTGCCGCGCGGGCGCCTGTTCGGCGTGCTCGACCTGTCGAACGACGTCGCGCTGTACTACGTCGTGCTCGCGGTGATCGTCGCCGCGTGCGCGTTCATCGTGCGGATCGTGCACTCGCCGTTCGGCCAGGTGCTCGTCGCGATCAAGGAGAACGAGGCGCGCGCGATCTCGCTCGGCTACGACACCGACCGCTTCAAGCTGCTCGCGTTCATCCTGTCGGCCGGGCTCGCGGGGCTCGCCGGGTCGCTGAAGGTGCTGGTGCTCGGCTTCGAGACGCTGTCGGACGCGTACTGGACGATGTCGGGCCTCGTCGTGCTGATGACGCTCGTCGGTGGGATGGGCACGCTGTTCGGGCCGCTGCTGGGTGCGGCGCTGATCGTCGCGCTGGAGGATCGCCTCGGCGACATCGGCGAATGGCTCGCGTCGACCACCGGCATCGGCTGGTTCCACTCGCTCGGCGAGTCGGCGACGATCGTCACGGGGCTGATTTTCATCGCATGCGTGCTGGCGTTCCGGCGCGGGATCGTCGGCGAGATGGTCGCGCGGATCAAGCCGCTCAGGCCGTCCTGAAAGCGGGGGGCACGCGTTGCTGCGGGTTGATGCGAAGCACCATCGGGCGCGGCCGGGAAGGGCGTCGCGGCCGGCTCCGGCCGGCACCGCATGGCAGGGCTGGTGCCCCAATTTCGTGCGGCGATGCACCATAGGGGTAAATGCTAAGTTGTCGCACCGTGAAAGCTCCTTTAATCTTCGTCTCAGTTCTGATGCACCGCGATACGAATTTGCAGGTGGAGAACGAGGAGACAATCGAGGCACAAAGTGCCCGGCCCCAAAGCGCTGTTGGACGGAATCCAACAGCGCTTTTTCATTTGCGTGCGCGAATTGCCTTCGTTCGTGCCGCGGCCGGCGTCGCAGGTTCGCCACCGCGTCGGTATCCCGCATCTCCCGCGTTTCACGTCCGTCCCCCCGTTCTTCCCTTTTCCCGCAAGCACGTCGCACACGTCGCACATGGCGCGTGGCGACGCACATGCCGTTCGGGCTTACCCGGTTGGCGTGCACTAAATGCGTCCGTTACACTCAGCTTTCGCCGACCGCGCGGTCGGGAAAATCGGTCGGCAGTTCTCCTACAAGCACAATGCAGAAGAGGGAGTACGGTTGGATGAGAAGCGCAGGACGACGGGGCAGGGCAGCAGAAGCGGCAGGAGCCGCTCGTTCGTGTTCGGGGGTGCGTGGGGATCTCCCGGCTATCGCGAACCGTTCTGCGGCGGGCATGGGCGCTCCGGCGCGCGTTGCTCGCACGGCCGCCGCGCCGGTCGTTGTGTCCGCAACCGAATCTTCGATCGCGTGCGCATGAGCGGCCGCTTTTCCTGTCTTGTGCGGTGGACGAGCGCAGTCGAGCCGCGCCTGGTGTGCGCATCTTCTCCTGATCGTTGCGCCCGCAACGTTACCTATTCCGGCTTGCTTCATCCTGGCGACATTGCCGCCGCGCATCGTGGCGGGCCTGCATCCGCGAAGCGGCGCGTGCGTGTGCGTGTGCAGCGCCGATGCCGGCAGGGGTTCGTCGCAGCCGTGTCTCGGGGGAAAACGAGCGTAGGCGGTGGCGCAGCGTGATACTTAAAATATTAACTTGTTTGATGACCGGGGCGCCGCCCGAGCGCCCCGCGGATTTTTCGAGCAGCGTCTGGAGACAACCTAAATGAAGATGAATCGATGGATGGAAGCCGTGCTTGCCGTGGGCCTCGTGTGTGCGTCGGCAACGGCGTCGGCACAGGTGAAGATCGGCGTGACGCTGTCGGCCACCGGGCCGGCCGCGTCGCTCGGGATTCCGGAAAAGAACACGATCGCGCTGCTGCCGAAGGAAATTGCCGGCAAGAGCGTGCAGTACATCGTGCTCGACGATGCGTCCGACACGAGCCGCGCGGTGCAGAACGTACGCAAGCTGATCGACGAGGATCACGTCGACGCGATCATCGGTTCGTCCGTCACGCCGAACTCGCTCGCGATGCTCGACCCGGTGTCGCAGGGCAAGACGCCGACGATCTCGCTCGCGGCGAGCGCGCAGATCATCGCGCCGATGGACGCGAAGCGCGCGTGGATGTTCAAGGTGCCGCAGAACGATCAGCTGATGGCCGACGCGATCGCCGGCTACATGGCGAAGCACGGCGTGAAAACGGTCGGCTTCATCGGCTTCGCCGACGCGTATGGCGACAGCTGGTACAAGACGTTCGATGCGGCTGCCGCGAAGAACGGGCTGAAGCTGGTGTCGAACGAGCGCTACAACCGCACCGACGCATCGGTGATGGGGCAGGTGCTGAAGCTGATGGGCTCGAACCCGGATGCGGTGCTGATCGCCGGTTCGGGCACGCCGGCCGCGCTGCCGGCCAAGACGCTGAAGGAGCGCGGCTACAAGGGCAAGGTGTACCAGACGCACGGCGTCGCGAACAACGACTTCCTGCGCGTGTGCGGCAAGGATTGCGAAGGCGAGATCCTGCCGGCCGGCCCAGTGCTCGTGACCGACCAGCTGCCCGATTCGAACCCGGTGAAGAAGCCGGCGCTCGGCTACAAGGCCGCGTACGAGAAGGCGTACGGCGCGGGCTCGCTGTCGACCTTCGGCGGGCATGCGTGGGATGCGGGGCTGCTGCTGCAGCGCGCGATTCCGGACGCGCTGAAGAAGGGCCAGCCGGGCACCGAGGCGTTCCGCGACGCGCTGCGTGCGTCGCTCGAGAGCGTGAAGGATCTGCCCGTGTCGCACGGCGTGATCAACATGACGCCGACCGATCACAACGGCTTCGACACGCGTGCGCGCGTGATGGTGCAGATCGTCGACGGCAAGTGGAAGCTGCAGGCCGAGTAAGCATCACGTGAAACCGGCGTGCACGGCGCGAACGGCGCCGCGCATGCCGTCGGCGGCGCAGCGGGCCTCGCGGCCCGCATTCGCGCCGCATGGAACTTCCGGGAAGCCCCCGCGCGGCGCCTGACACTCCGGTCCTGTCGTCCCGCGCCCGGGCCGCTCCCATCGCCGTTTCTCCGCAGCATTCTCGATACACGAAACGTATGGATCTCTCGATTGCGGCGATCCTCGCGCAAGACGGCATCACGACCGGCGCCATTTATGCATTGCTGTCGCTGGCGCTCGTGCTGGTGTTTTCCGTCACGCGGGTGATCTTCATTCCCCAGGGCGAATTCGTCGCCTACGGTGCGCTGACGCTCGCTGCGTTGCAGGCGCAAAAATTCCCCGCCACCTGCTGGCTGCTGTTCGTGATGGGCATCGCGTGCTTCCTGCTGGAAGTCGGCGGGCTGATCCGCCATCGCGAGCGCCGCCATCAGCTCGGCCGCACGCTCGCGACGCTCGCCAGCCGCTACGTGTTGCTGCCGCTGGCGGTGTTCGCGATCACGCGCAGCGTCGCCGCGCAGCCGTTGCCGATGCTCGCGCAGATCGCGCTCACGCTCGCGATCGTCGTGCCGATGGGCCCGTTCGTCTATCGGCTCGTCTATCAGCCGATCGCGGAAGGCACGACGTTGCTGCTGCTGATCGTATCGGTCGCGGTGCATTTCGCGATGGTCGGCCTCGGGCTCGTGATGTTCGGCGCCGAAGGGTCGCGCACCAACGGATTCACCGATGCGTCGCTGGCGATCGGCAGCATGACGGTGTCGGTGCAGAGCATTCTCGTGGTCGCGACGGCGCTGGTGCTGATCGGTGCGCTCTACGTGTACTTCGGCCGCACGATCGCCGGCAAGGCGCTGCGTGCGACCTCGGTGAACCGGCTCGGCGCGCAACTGGTCGGCATCGGCACGACGGCGGCAGGGCGGCTCGCGTTCACGCTGGCGGCGGGGCTCGGCGTGCTGTCCGGCATCCTCGTCGGCCCGCTGACGACGATCTACTACGACTCCGGTTTCCTGATCGGCCTGAAGGGCTTCGTCGGCGCGATCATCGGCGGGCTCGTCAGCTATCCGCTCGCGGCGGCCGGCTCGCTGCTCGTCGGCGTGCTCGAATCGTATTCGTCGTTCTGGGCGAGTTCGTACAAGGAAGTGATCGTGTTCACGCTGATCATCCCGGTGCTCCTGTGGCGCAGCTTCGCGACGCCGCATGCGGAAGAGGAAGAGGAGTGACGCGATGAAGACGATCGTACGCAACAAGACCTTCTGGCTGTTTCTCGTGGTGCTGTTCGCGCTGCCGATGCTGCCCGGCGCGCTGCAGGTGCCCGAATACTGGATCACGCTGCTGAATTACATCGGCCTGTACGCGATCGTCGCGATCGGGCTCGTGCTGCTGACGGGCGTCGGCGGGATGACGAGCTTCGGGCAGGCCGCGTTCGTCGGCATCGGCGCGTATGCGACCGCGTTCCTGACGACGCGCTACGGCGTGTCGCCGTGGCTCGCGCTGATCGTCGGCGTCGTGCTGACGGCGCTCGTCGCGCTCGTGCTCGGCGCGGTCACGATGCGGCTGTCCGGGCACTTCCTGCCGCTCGGCACGATCGCATGGGGCCTCGCGCTGTTCTACCTGTTCGGCAACCTCGAGCTGCTCGGCAAGTACGACGGGATCAACGGGATTCCGGCGCTGAACCTGTTCGGCATCGCGCTCGACAGCGGCCGCAGCCTGTACTTCCTGATCTGGGCCGTCGTGCTGGCCGCGATCGTGTCGGTGCAGAACCTGCTCAACAGCCGGCCCGGCCGCGCAATCCGCGCGCTGCGCGGCGGCGGCGTGATGGCCGAGGCGATGGGCGTGAACACCGCGTGGATGCGCGTCGTGATCTTCGTCTACGCAGCCGTGCTCGCGGCGGTGTCGGGCTTCCTGTACGCGCACCTGCAGCGCGCGGTGAACCCGACGCCGTTCGGCCTGAACCACGGGATCGAATTCCTGTTCATGGCTGTGGTCGGCGGCGTGTCGCACGTGTGGGGCGCGGTGCTCGGCGCGGCGATCCTCACCGTGCTGCAGGACTACCTGCAGACGCTGCTGCCGAAGCTGCTCGGCTCGGAAGGCAACTTCGAGATCATCGTGTTCGGCGTGCTGATGGTGTTGCTGCTCCAGTACGCGCGGCAGGGCGTATGGCCGTTCGTCGCGAGGCTGTTTCCGCGCGGGCCGCGTGCGCACGTGCCCGAACATGCCGATCCGTTGCCGCAGCGCGGCAAGCCTGTGGCGGGCGAGTCGCTGCTCGTGGTCGACAACGCGCGCAAGCAGTTCGGCGGGCTGGTGGCGGTCAACGACGTCAGCTTCGACGTGAAAGCGGGGCAGATCATCGGGCTGATCGGGCCGAACGGCGCGGGCAAGTCGACCACGTTCAACCTCGTGACCGGCGTGCTGCAGCCGACGGGCGGCACGATCACGTTCCGCGGTGAACGGATCGACGGGCTCACGTCCCGCCAGATCGTGCGGCGCGGCATCGGCCGGACGTTCCAGCACGTGAAGCTGCTGCCGACGATGACGGTGCTCGAGAACGTCGCGATCGGCGCGCATCTGCGCGGCCGGACCGGCGTGTGGCGCAGCATCGCGCGGCTCAATGCGCATGAGGAGGCGCAGCTGCTCGCCGAAGCCGCGCGGCAGATCCGCCGGGTCGGCCTGGAAAAGCACATGTACGACGAGGCAGGCAGCCTCGCGCTCGGCCAGCAGCGCATCCTCGAAATCGCCCGCGCGCTGTGCTGCGACCCGACGTTGCTGCTGCTCGACGAGCCGGCGGCCGGGCTGCGCTACCAGGAGAAGCAGCAGCTCGCCGACCTGCTGCGGCGCCTGAAGGCCGAAGGGATGAGCGTGTTGCTCGTGGAACATGACATGGATTTCGTGATGAATCTCACCGATCGGCTGGTGGTGATGGAATTCGGCACGCGCATCGCGGAAGGGCTGCCGCACGACGTGCAGCAGGATCCGGCGGTGCTCGAAGCGTATCTGGGCGGGGTGGAGTGATGACGGACACGACGATGCCGATTCTCGAAGTAAGCGGGCTGGCGGTCCGGTATGGCAAGGTCGAGGCGCTGCACGGCGCCGCGATCAAGGTCGAAGCGGGGCAAATCGTCAGCGTGATCGGCCCGAACGGCGCCGGCAAGTCGACGCTGCTGAACGCGATCATGGGTGCGCTGCCGGTGACCGGCCACGCGTCGGGTGAGATCGTGTACCGCGGCAACGACGTCGGTGCGCTGCCCGTCGAGCAGCGCGTCGCGCGCGGGATGTGCCTCGTGCCGGAGAAGCGCGAGCTGTTCAGCACGATGACGGTCGAGGACAACCTCGTGCTGGGCGCATACCGTCGCAAGCTGGCGGGCGAGGCCAATTTTCTGGATCAGCTCGACCATGTGTTTGCGTTGTTTCCGCGGCTCAAGGAAAGGCGCAAGCAGGCGGCCGGCACCTTATCGGGCGGCGAACGGCAGATGCTTGCGGTGGGGCGTGCGCTGATGGGCAAGCCGGATCTGCTGATGCTCGACGAGCCGAGCCTCGGATTGGCGCCGCTGATCGTGAAGGAGATCTTTCATATCATCAGCGCGTTGCGCGGCACGGGCGTCGCGACGCTGCTGATCGAACAGAATGCACGGGCCGCGCTGCAGATCTCCGACTACGGCTATGTGCTGGAGACGGGCGAGTTTGCGCTCGAAGGACCGGCGGCCGAGTTGGCGCAGAATCCGCGTGTGATCGAGACGTACCTCGGGTTGGCGAAGAAAATGGCTTGATGATCGGTGCGGTTGGCGGGAAACGGTCGGCGTGTTTCACGTGAAACACGCCGCTTTTGTTTTGAGGCACCGGGTGATGGGTTGCTCCGGCGGTCGCTTGGGGCAGGGGATAAGTACCAAAGGAATAGTCGGAAGTTCTGTGATGAGCGGGAAAGAGTTCGATCGTGGACAGATGCCCGGACCACAGAGTCACGTGAGTTGCGTGACCGACAGAACTCCGCCGCTGCATGTTGGGCGGCACAGTGGATAAGTATCGGGCCATCCATTGGAAACACTGTGATGGAAGGGCCCAGGAGGAGCGCCCTCGACTGCAGCCGCGCGCCGGTAGCCGATTTTGCACAGCGTGGCGATGTGCCGCGAGAGGGCGGACCGGCTGTGCGAAAGCAGGACCGAGTCCACAGTCCCGCCGCTCCGCAGCAAAAAAGACGAAAAAACAGCGAAACGAACCGACCCTACCATTCGGACGGGCTTCGGGTGAAAAGCGAACCCGCTATAATTCGGCCCATACATTTCTCAGATAGGTTCGTGCGCTGCTCTGCGTACGGAATCCACCATGCTTTTTCCCACAGAATTTGACGTCATCGTCGTCGGCGGCGGTCACGCCGGCACGGAGGCTGCGTTGGCATCCGCGCGTATGGGCGCGAAGACGCTGCTGCTGACCCATAACATCGAAACGCTCGGGCAGATGAGCTGCAATCCGTCGATCGGCGGCATTGGCAAGGGCCATCTGGTCAAGGAAGTCGACGCGCTCGGCGGCGCGATGGCGGCCGCGACGGACGAGAGCGGTATTCAGTTTCGGATCCTGAATTCGTCGAAGGGGCCGGCTGTGCGTGCGACGCGCGCGCAGGCTGACCGTATCCTGTACAAGGCCGCGATCCGCCATCGGCTCGAGAACCAGCCGAACCTGTGGCTGTTCCAGCAGGCCGTCGACGACCTGATGGTCGAAGGCGACCGCGTGGTCGGCGCCGTGACGCAGATCGGCATCCGCTTCCGCGCGCGCGCGGTGGTACTGACGGCCGGCACGTTCCTCGACGGCAAGATCCACGTTGGCCTGAACAACTACACGGGCGGTCGCGCGGGTGATCCGGCGGCCGTGTCGCTGTCGGCGCGCCTGAAGGAGCTGAAGCTCCCGCAGGGCCGCCTGAAGACCGGTACGCCGCCGCGTATCGATGGCCGCTCGATCGACTTTTCTAAGCTCGACGAGCAGCCGGGCGACCTCGATCCGATCCCCGTATTCTCGTTCCTTGGCCGGGCAGAGCAGCATCCGCAGCAGCTGCCGTGCTGGGTCACGCACACGAACGAGCGCACGCACGACATCATTCGCGGTGGCCTCGACCGTTCGCCTATGTACACCGGCGTGATCGAAGGCGTCGGCCCGCGTTATTGCCCGTCGATCGAGGACAAGATCCACCGGTTCGCGTCGAAGGAATCGCACCAGATCTTCCTGGAGCCGGAAGGGCTGACCACCAACGAGTTCTACCCGAACGGGATCTCGACGAGCCTGCCGTTCGACGTGCAGCTCGAACTCGTGCACTCGATGCGCGGCCTCGAGAACGCGCACATCCTGCGCCCTGGCTATGCGATCGAGTACGACTACTTCGATCCGCGCGCACTGAAGGCGTCGCTCGAGACGAAGGCGATCAACGGGCTGTTCTTTGCAGGCCAGATCAACGGCACGACCGGCTATGAAGAGGCTGCCGCGCAAGGCCTGCTGGCCGGCCTGAACGCCGGTCGTTACGTGCAGGAGAAGGACGCATGGTGCCCGCGCCGCGACCAGGCTTACCTGGGCGTGCTGGTCGACGACCTCGTCACGCGCGGCGTGGCAGAGCCGTACCGGATGTTCACGAGCCGTGCCGAATACCGGCTGAGCCTGCGTGAAGACAACGCAGACATGCGCCTGACCGAGCTTGGCCGCGAGCTGGGGCTCGTCGACGACGCGCGTTGGGATGCGTTCAGCCGGAAGCGTGACGCTGTTTCACGTGAAACCGAACGCCTGAAGTCGACGTGGGTCACGCCGAAGACGCTGCCGCCGGAAGAGGCGACCGCGTTGCTCGGCAAGGCGATCGACCACGAGTACAGCCTTGCCGAACTGCTGCGCCGCCCGGGCATCAGCTACGACGGCGTGTGCGGGCTGAAGGGCGGCGAGTGCGGCCCTGCCGAGCCCCTTGCGGACGATCCGGTGCTGCTCGAGCAGATCAAGGAGCAGGTCGAGATCGGCATCAAGTACCAAGGCTATATCGAGCGTCAGGCGAGCGAGATCGAGCGCAACGATGCGAACGAGAACACGCGCCTGCCGGACGGAATCGACTACCGCGAGGTGCGCGGCCTGTCGTTCGAAGTGAGCCAGAAGCTCAACGAGTTCCGGCCGGAAACGATCGGCCAGGCATCGCGTATCTCGGGCGTCACGCCGGCGGCGATCTCGCTGCTGATGGTGCACCTGAAGCGCCGTGGTCTCGGCCGCCGTAACGGCACCGCCGCAGAGGCGACCGAGCAGGGGGACGGCACCGTCCCGACGCAACAATGACGGCGCGTCGCGCGCCGGCGGTTAATCGGGATGTACTTGAACGGATGCTCGTCGACGGCACGGCCGCGCTCGACATCGCATTGACGGATGCGCAGCGCAACCAGCTGCTCGACTACGTCGCGCTGCTCGGCAAGTGGAACGCGGTCTACAACCTGACGGCGATCCGCGACCCGAAGCAGATGCTGATCCAGCACATTCTGGATTCGCTCTCCATCGTTCCGCATCTGCGTGGCCGCACGTCGGCGCGCGTGCTCGACGTCGGTTCGGGCGGCGGATTGCCGGGGATCGTGCTCGCGATCGTGCAGCCGGAATGGCACGTGACGCTGAACGATATCGTGCAGAAGAAGTCCGCATTCCAGACCCAGATGCGTGCGGAGCTGAAGCTCTCGAACCTGTCGGTCGTCACCGGCCGGGTCGAATCGCTGCAGCCGGGCGTCGAAGTGCCGGAAAAATTCGACATGATCGTATCCCGCGCCTTCGCGGATCTATCTGACTTCGTTAAACTTGCTCGACATCTCGTCGCGCCCGGCGGATCGATCTGGGCAATGAAGGGCGTGCACCCGGACGATGAGATCGCCCGGCTGCCGGAAGGGAGTCGCGTGAAGCAGACGATGCGGCTGGCGGTGCCGATGCTCGATGCCGAACGGCATCTGATTGAAGTCGCGGTCGCCGAAGCGAATTGAAGGCGCGCGGTAGCGCGCCATTTGTTTGAAGTAAGAGGAACACACCAACGATGGCAAAGATCTTCTGCGTTGCGAACCAGAAGGGGGGCGTCGGCAAGACGACGACATCGGTCAATCTCGCCGCAAGCCTTGCAGCGCAGGAGCAACGAGTCCTGCTGATCGATCTCGACCCGCAGGGTAACGCGACGATGGGCAGCGGGATCGACAAGGCCTCCTGCGAGTCGACCGTGTACGAAGTGCTCGTCGACGGCGTCGCGGTGACCGACGCGCGCGTGCGTCCGGAAGGCGTCACGTACGACGTGCTGCCCGCGAACCGCGAGCTGTCCGGTGCGGAGATCGAACTGATCAACATCGACAACCGCGAGCGCCGGCTGAAGGCCGCGCTCGAGCACGTGGCCGACGATTACGACTTCGTGCTGATCGATTGCCCGCCGACGCTGTCGTTGCTGACGCTGAACGGGCTGTGCGCCGCGCATGGCGTCGTGATCCCGATGCAGTGCGAGTACTTCGCACTGGAAGGTCTGTCGGACCTCGTCAACACGATCAAGCAGGTTCACGCGAACATGAACCGCGACCTGAAGATCATCGGCTTGCTGCGCGTGATGTTCGATCCGCGCATCACGTTGCAGCAGCAGGTCTCCGATCAACTGAAAGCGCACTTCGGCGACAAGGTGTTCGACGCGGTGATTCCGCGTAACGTGCGCCTGGCGGAAGCGCCGAGTTACGGGTTGCCGGGCGTTGTGTTCGACCGCAACTCGCGCGGTGCGCAGGCGTATCTCCAGTTCGGTGCCGAGATGATCGATCGCGTGCGCGCGTTCGAGGTGTCGTGAGCCGGACATGAGCGAAGCGAGGAAGAAAGACATGAACGCGGTACCAAAGAAGAAGGGCTTGGGACGTGGCCTCGAAGCGCTGCTGGGCGGCAGTGCGGACATCACCGAAGCGGTGAAGATCGAAGGGGCGCCGAACACGCTCGCGCTCGGCAAGCTGCAGGCCGGCAAGTACCAGCCGCGCACGCGGATGGACGAGGGCAGCCTGCAGGAGCTGGCGGCCAGCATTCGCGCGCAAGGCGTGATGCAGCCGATCCTGGTACGGCCGATTTCGTCCGATAGGTACGAGATCATCGCGGGCGAGCGGCGTTTCCGCGCGGCACGCCTCGCCGGTCTCGATGAAGTGCCGGTGCTCGTGAAGGACGTATCCGATCAGGCGGCCGCCGCGATGGCGCTGATCGAGAACATCCAGCGCGAGGATCTGAACCCGCTGGAAGAGGCGCACGGCATTCAGCGCCTGCTCGACGAGTTCGGTTTCACGCACGAACAGGCGGCCGAATCGGTCGGCCGTTCGCGCAGCGCGGTGTCGAACCTGCTGCGTCTGCTGAACCTCGCGTCGCCGGTGCAGACGATGCTGCTGGCCGGCGATCTCGACATGGGGCATGCGCGCGCGCTGCTCGCGGTCGACGCGGCGACGCAGATCACGCTTGCGCACCAGGTCGTCAACAAGCGCATGTCGGTGCGCGAGACCGAGAAGCTCGTCGCGCATACGACGAAGGAAGTGCCGGCGGTGAAGGCGCGTGCGAAGGACGACGGCGGCCGCGACACGCGCCGTCTCGAGGAGGAGCTGTCCGATCTGCTCGCATCGACGGTGAAGATCAAGCTCGGCCGGCGCGGGCGAGGGCAGGTGCTGATCGATTTCGGCAACCTCGATGCGCTCGAGGGCATTCTCGCGCGCCTGCGCGGCAACGTCGCAACCGAAGAGTAACGAGGTTCGATCGATGGAAAACACGGGCGCGGCCGCGCCGCGCCGGTGGCTCGGATGGCTGTTGCAGGAGCCGGTACTGACGGTGCTGGCGTTTGCGCTGATTATTCTTCAATGGTTGCGTCCGCAACCAGTTGCCGCACTGGCCGGCCTCGTCGACTGGCAAACCGTACTGACGCTGGCGGGCCTGCTGATGCTGACCAAGGCGCTCGAGCTGTCCGGGTGCCTGATGTGGCTTGCGCATCGCATCGTGCATCACGTGCACTCCGAGCGCGGGCTTGCGATGTTGCTCGTCATATTCGCGGCTGCGCTCGCGATGTGGCTCACCAACGACGTCGCGCTGTTCGTCGTCGTCCCGCTGATGGTGTCGCTGCGCGCGCTGACGCCGCTGCCGTTCCGGCGGCTCGTGATCGCGGTCGCGCTGGCCGTCAATGCGGGGTCCGTCGCGACGCCGCTCGGCAATCCCCAGAACCTGTTCCTGTGGCAGTTGAGCGGCGTGTCGTTCGGCCGTTTCGTCGTCACGCTCGGTCCGCTCGCGCTGGCATTGATGGGGCTGCTGCTCGTGCTGACGGCGTGCGCGTTTCGCGCGAAGCCGCTCGACCTGTCCGGAGACGTCGATACGGTTCCGGTGCAGCGCATGCATGCGTTGCTCGCGGTGGTGCTGTTCGGTGCCTTCGTGTTGCTCGCCGATGCGCATCATCCGGTGCCGGGCCTCGTCGCCGTCGTGATCGCGCTGCTCGTCGCGAAACGTGATGCAGTCCTGAAGATCGACTGGCTGCTGCTGCTGATTTTCGTGCTGATGTTCGTCGTGCTGCGCAGCGCAGCGGCGCTCCCCGTCGTGCACGATGCGATCGCGCACGCACAGCTCGATTCGCCGTTGCGCGTGTTCGCCGCGGGCGCGGTGCTGTCACAGGGCATCAGCAACGTGCCGGCCGCGATCCTGCTGTCGGAATTCACGCACGACTGGCGTGCGCTCGCGTTCGGCGTATCGGTCGGCGGCTTCGGCTTCGCGATCGGCTCGCTCGCGAACCTGATCGCCGTGCGTCTCGCGAAGGAGCCGCGCATGTGGCTGCCGTTTCACCTGGTGTCGATTCCGTTTGCGCTGGCGAGCGCCGCGCTCGGTGCATGGCTGCTCGTGCACGGCTGAACCTGCGTTCGCGCGTGGCACAGGCATTGGATTCGCTGCGCGGGGCGGGCGCACAGCGTTGCGTGTGGTCGCCGCGTTGTGGATAAGTCCGGCGATCCACAGTCGATCGCCTGTGGTGATGCTGCAACTGATTGCATGAATGAGCGGGTTCGCGATTCGCTCGTCTCGTGCGATGAGTGAGTCTGTCGTCACAGCGTTCGGCCTGTTCCTCGTCCCCGTGCCGCAGTGTTTCCTGCGGTCACCTCACAGTGAATTTTTTGCCCGTGCTGCCGCGAAGCGGCCAGGGCGCGCGTCACACATCGGCTCTGCGACATTCGTTGCGGCCGCACTTTTCCAGCAAGAAGTACCGACGCAAAAATCCCACCTTACAACTGTCATCGTACGTCGCCGCTTCGCGCGTTTTTCACATCATGAGCGCGCGTTTTACGCAGATTTTTGTCGCGTCTAAAGCCTTGAATCACCTGCAACTATCGCTTACAATCGCCCGGATTTGTTAGTTAGGCACCCCCGAAAGCTATCGGAAAGTTTGGGGCGGATCAGGAATTTGCGGAAGGTAGCGATGGCGAGTCAGGAGCAGCCGCCCAATGGGCACGACGAGCACAGCGCACGCCGCAACACCGAACCGGCTGTCGCGCAGCGGAATGCAGCCGCCGACGACTGGGATGCCGAGCAGCAAGACGACACAACAATCGTTCCGCTTACGCGGGCCGAAGCGGAAACGCTGTTCGGGCCGGACGTAAGCCGACCCTCGCGTGTCACGCCCTACCGGGTAGTGATTGCGCAAGTGGTCCTGTCCTTGGTTGCAACGCTGGCGTGGTGGCTGTTTTCTTCGAAGCCGCCGGGCGCCGCTGCGCAATCCGCATTTTTGGGCGGAGCGATTGGCTGGGCGCCAAGCGCATTGTTCGCGGCGCGTTTGAGGCGAGGCGGTGCCGACACCGTGATGGGTTGGGTGATCGGCGAAGTACTCAAGATGGCAGCGACGATCGCGTTGTTCGTAGCGATTGCCGTGTGGTACCCCGGCGTGCATTGGGTGCCCCTGCTCATTACGTACCTGCTCGTGCTGAAAACGTACTGGATTGCGTTGGCCTGGCGATAGGCTGTGAGACCTTGCGCGGTTCGACCGGAACATGCGCAGGCGCGTTCCCGCAATAGAGTGTTGCGGTGAAGCGGAAGACCGATTTTCGACAATTTGGGTGGCACTAACGATATGGCAACCAGCGAAGGCTCGCGTGCTCTGGATCCGTCCGAGTACATTGCGCACCACTTGCAGAACCTCTCCACCGCGCATCAGACGTCGATCTTCGATATCCACGTCTGGAATCTCGACACGCTGTTCTGGTCGATCGTCTGCGGCGTCGTCACGATCCTGATCCTGTACCTCGCTGCCCGCAAGGCGACGCCGGGCGTGCCGGGTCGTTTCCAGTGCATGATCGAAATGATCGTCGAGATGGTGGAAGACCAGTCGAAGGCGGTCGTGCACGGCAATCGTACCTTCATTGCTCCGCTCGCGCTGACCGTGTTCGTCTGGGTCGCGCTGATGAACTCCCTCGACTTCCTCCCCGTCGACCTGCCGGGCCGCGTGATCGGCTGGCTGGGCCTGTCGGAAGTCATCCCGCATCACCGCATCGTCCCGACGGCCGACCTGAACGGCACGATCGGCATCGCACTCGGCGTGTTCGTGCTGATGATCTACTACAGCATCAAGATCAAGGGTGCGGGCGGCTTCGTGCATGAACTCGTGTCGGCTCCGTTCGGTGCGCATCCGCTGCTGTGGATCCCGAACCTCGGCCTGAACATCGTTGAATACGTCGCCAAGACCGTTTCGCTCGGCATGCGACTGTTCGGCAACATGTATGCAGGCGAACTGCTGTTCCTGCTGATCGCGTTGCTGGGCAGCATGTGGGGCTTCGGTGCGGATGCGTCGGTGCTCGGCTTCATCGGCCACATCCTCGCGGGTAGCGTCTGGGCGATCTTCCACATCCTGATTGTTTTGCTGCAAGCGTTCATTTTCATGATGCTCACGCTGGTGTACCTCGGGCAGGCTCACGAATCGCACTAAGCACGCGTCACGCAGCCGGACAATCAAGCAGGTTTGTTTTTTGGTTTTCTTTTAATTCCAGTTCCAAGTCTTTTCACAAAGGAGTGATCATGCAAGCTTTCATCGCCAACATCCAAGGTCTGACCGCTATCGGTATCGGTATCATCATCGGCCTGGGTGCGATCGGCGCCTGTATCGGTATCGGTCTGATGGGTGGCAAGTACATCGAAGCATGCGCACGTCAGCCTGAGCTGATCAACCCGCTGCAAACGAAGATGTTCCTGCTGGCTGGTCTGATCGACGCGGCATTCCTGATCGGCGTTGGTGTGGCAATGCTGTTTGCATTCGCGAACCCGCTCCTGTCGAAGCTCGCAGGCTAAGGTTTCTCGGAAGATTTGCGTCAGCGACAAGCCGGCGCAGGGTGGAACGGATGACGAGCGCCAATCGAATTCATTTTCGACGCGCTCCTCCTCGTTTCAATTTCCGGAATAGCAGATAAGGAAACACCGTGAATCTCAACGCAACCCTGTTTGCGCAAATGGTCGTGTTCCTGATCCTCGCGTGGTTCACGATGAAATTCGTGTGGCCGCCGTTGGTCAACGCCCTCGACGAGCGCTCGAAGAAAATTGCCGACGGCCTGTCCGCCGCGGAAAAGGGTCAGGCGGAACTCGCAGCGGCGCACAAGCGCGTCGATCAGGAGCTCGCGCAAGCCCGTAACGACGGTCAACAACGCATTGCCGACGCTGAAAAGCGCGCGCAGGCCGTGGCCGAAGAAATCAAGGCTCAAGCCCATGCCGAAGCCGCCCGCATCATCGCTCAGGCGAAGGCGGACGCGGATCAGCAAATCGTGAAGGCCCGTGAAGCGCTGCGCGGCGAAGTCGCCACGCTGGCGGTCAAGGGCGCCGAGCAGATCCTGAAGCGCGAAGTCGATCAAACGGCCCACGCCGAACTGCTGAATCAACTGAAAGCCGAGCTCTGATCATGGCCGAACTTGCAACCATCGCCCGCCCTTACGCAGAAGCGCTGTTCCGCGTGGCCGAGGGTGGTGATATCGCCGCCTGGTCCACGCTCGTGCAAGAGCTGGCTCAGGTTGCGCAACTGCCCGAAGTGCTGTCCGTCGCGTCGAGCCCGAAAGTGGGTCGCGCGCAGGTCAACGAGCTGTTGCTCGCCGCGGTGAAGTCGCCGCTCGCGACCAGCGCGGAAGCGAAGAACTTCGTGCAGATGCTGGTCGAAAATCACCGTATCGCGCTGCTGCCGGAAATCTCCGTACAGTTCGATGAACTGAAGAATGCGCGCGAAGGCGCGGCCGACGTGCAGATCGTCAGCGCGTTTCCGCTCGAAGGCGCACAGCTCACCGAACTCCTCGCCAGCCTCGAACGCAAGTTCAAGCGCAAGCTGAAGCCGACGGTCCAGACCGATGCGTCGCTGATCGGCGGCGTGCGCGTGACGGTCGGCGACGAAGTGCTCGATACCTCGGTCCGCGCGCGGCTCGCCAGCATGCAGACAGCCTTGTGCGCTTGAGCGCCCAGGCAGCCGGCACGCAACAGAATTGACTATCAGGAGCGAATAATGCAACTCAATCCCTCTGAGATCAGCGAGCTGATCAAGAGCCGGATCCAGGGCCTTGAAGCGAGCGCAGACGTTCGCAACCAGGGCACCGTGATCTCCGTGACCGACGGTATCGTGCGTATCCACGGCCTGTCGGACGTGATGCAGGGCGAAATGCTCGAGTTTCCGGGCAACACGTTCGGTCTCGCGCTGAACCTCGAGCGCGACTCGGTCGGCGCGGTGATTCTCGGCGAATACGAACACATCTCGGAAGGCGACATCGTCAAGACGACGGGCCGCATTCTCGAAGTCCCGGTCGGCCCGGAACTCGTCGGCCGCGTGGTCGACGCGCTCGGCAACCCGATCGACGGCAAGGGCCCGGTCAACGCGAAGCTGACCGACGCGATCGAAAAGATCGCCCCGGGCGTGATCTGGCGTAAGTCGGTGTCGCAGCCGGTGCAGACGGGCATCAAGTCGATCGACGCGATGGTGCCGATCGGCCGTGGCCAGCGTGAGCTGATCATCGGCGACCGTCAGTGCGGCAAGACCGCGGTGGCGCTCGACGCGATCATCAACCAGAAGGGCAAGGACCTGATCTGTATCTACGTCGCGATCGGCCAGAAGGCTTCGTCGATCATGAACGTGGTGCGCAAGCTCGAAGAAACGGGCGCGCTGGAATACACGATCGTCGTCGCCGCTTCGGCATCGGATTCGGCTGCAATGCAGTACCTGGCACCGTACGCCGGCTGCACGATGGGCGAATACTTCCGCGACCGTGGTCAAGACGCGCTGATCATCTATGACGACTTGACCAAGCAAGCATGGGCATACCGTCAGATCTCGCTGCTGCTGCGCCGCCCGCCGGGCCGTGAAGCATACCCGGGCGACGTGTTCTATCTGCACTCGCGTCTGCTCGAGCGTGCGGCTCGCGTGTCGGAAGAGTATGTCGAGAAGTTCACGAACGGCGAAGTGAAGGGCAAGAGCGGCTCGCTGACGGCACTGCCGGTCATCGAAACGCAGGCTGGCGACGTGACCGCGTTCGTTCCGACGAACGTGATCTCGATTACCGACGGCCAGATCTTCCTGGAAACCGACCTGTTCAACGCAGGCATCCGCCCGGCAATCAACGCCGGCGTGTCGGTGTCGCGAGTCGGTGGCGCCGCGCAGACGAAGGTCGTGAAGAAGCTGTCGGGCGGTATCCGTACCGACCTCGCGCAGTACCGTGAACTCGCTGCATTCGCGCAGTTCGCATCGGACCTCGACGAAGCGACCCGCAAGCAGCTCGAGCGCGGCCGCCGCGTGACGGAACTGCTGAAGCAGCCGCAGTACCAGCCGCTGCAGGTGTGGGAACTGGCCGTGTCGCTGTACGCCGCGAACAACGGCTACCTCGACGACCTCGACGTGAAGCAAGTGCTCGCGTTCGAGAAGGGCCTGCGCGACAACCTGAAGACCAGCCACGCTGACCTCATCAAGCGCATCGAAGACACCAAGGATCTCTCGAAGGACGACGAAGGCGCGCTGCGCGCGGCAATCGAGTCCTTCAAGAAGTCGGGTGCCTATTGATCCGCGAGTGACACACTGAGGCCGCGCGGGTGCTGATCGCGCCCGCGCCGCTTCGGTCAAGGAGCAAGCTATGGCTGGAATGAAGGAAATTCGCGGCAAGATCAAGAGCGTGCAAAACACGCGCAAGATCACGAAGGCGATGGAGATGGTGGCCGCATCGAAGATGCGCCGCGCGCAGGAACGCATGCGCGCAGCTCGTCCGTACGCGGACAAGGTCCGTGCCATCGCCGCGCACATGAGCCGCGCGAACCCGGAATACCGCCACCCGTTCATGGTGGCGAACGACGGCGTGAAGACGGCCGGCATCATCCTCGTCACGACCGACAAGGGTCTGTGCGGCGGTCTGAACACCAACGTGCTGCGTGCGACGGTGCAGAAGTTCAAGGAGCTGGAAGAGAAGGGCCAGACGGTCGAAGCCACCGCAATCGGTAGCAAGGGCCTCGGGTTCCTGAATCGCTTCGGCGCGAAGGTGATGTCGCAGGTCGTGCACCTCGGCGATACCCCGCACCTGGACAAGCTGATCGGCGCGGTCAAGACGCAGCTCGATCTGTACTCGGAAGGCAAGCTGTCGGCGGTTTATATCGCGTACACGCGCTTCGTCAACACGATGAAGCAGGAAGCCGTGATCGAGCAACTGCTGCCGCTGTCGTCGGAACACTTCGAAGCGGATGACGGCACGCCGTCGACGTCGTGGGATTACATCTACGAGCCGGACGCACAGGCTGTCGTCGACGAACTGCTCGTGCGTTACGTCGAGGCGCTGGTGTACCAGGCCGTCGCGGAAAACATGGCGTCCGAGCAATCGGCGCGGATGGTCGCGATGAAGGCTGCGTCCGACAACGCGAAGACGGTGATCAGCGAACTGCAGCTCGTATACAACAAGAGCCGTCAGGCCGCGATTACGAAAGAACTGTCGGAGATCGTCGGCGGCGCAGCCGCTGTTTAAGCGCGCGCCCCGGACGACAACTGCGCCTTTGCGCGAGTAAAGAATCAGGTATTTAAAGGAAAAGCGATGAGTACTGCTGCTTTGGTAGAAGGCAAGATCGTACAGTGCATCGGCGCCGTTATCGACGTGGAATTCCCGCGCGAAAGCATGCCGAAGATCTACGACGCGCTCATTCTCGATGGCTCGGAACTGACGCTCGAAGTCCAGCAGCAGCTGGGCGACGGCGTGGTCCGTACCATTTGTCTGGGTGCATCCGACGGCCTGCGCCGCGGCCTGACCGTGAAGAACACGGCGAAGCCGATTTCGGTGCCGGTCGGCAAGCCGACCCTCGGCCGTATCATGGACGTGCTCGGCCGTCCGATCGACGAAGCCGGCCCGATCGAGAGCGACGTGACGCGCTCGATCCACCAGAAGGCTCCGGCGTTCGACGAACTGTCGCCGTCGACCGAACTGCTCGAAACGGGTATCAAGGTCATCGACCTGATCTGCCCGTTCGCGAAGGGCGGCAAGGTTGGCCTGTTCGGCGGTGCTGGCGTGGGCAAGACCGTCAACATGATGGAGCTCATCAACAACATCGCGAAGGAACACGGCGGTTACTCCGTGTTCGCGGGCGTGGGCGAGCGTACCCGTGAAGGGAACGACTTCTACCACGAAATGAAGGACTCCAACGTTCTCGACAAGGTCGCGCTGGTGTACGGCCAGATGAACGAGCCGCCGGGCAACCGTCTGCGCGTCGCGCTGACCGGCCTGACGATGGCCGAGCACTTCCGTGACGAAGGCCTCGACGTGCTGTTCTTCGTCGACAACATCTACCGTTTCACGCTGGCCGGTACCGAAGTGTCGGCACTGCTCGGCCGTATGCCGTCGGCAGTGGGCTATCAGCCGACGCTGGCTGAAGAAATGGGCAAGCTGCAAGAGCGCATCACGTCGACCAAGAAGGGCTCGATTACGTCGGTTCAGGCCGTGTACGTCCCTGCGGACGACTTGACCGACCCGTCGCCGGCTACGACCTTCGGCCACCTGGACGCAACCGTCGTTCTGTCGCGTGACATCGCTTCGCTGGGTATCTACCCGGCAGTCGACCCGCTCGACTCGACGTCGCGCCAGATCGACCCGAACGTGATCGGCGAAGAGCACTACACGATCACGCGTCGCGTTCAGCAGACGCTGCAGCGCTACAAGGAACTGCGCGACATCATCGCGATTCTGGGCATGGACGAACTGTCGCCGGAAGACAAGCTGTCGGTCGCACGCGCGCGTAAGATCCAGCGTTTCCTGTCGCAGCCGTTCCACGTCGCTGAAGTGTTCACGGGCTCGCCGGGCAAGTACGTGCCGCTGAAGGAAACGATCCGTGGCTTCAAGATGATCGTCGACGGCGAGTGCGACCACCTGCCGGAACAGGCGTTCTACATGGTCGGCACGATCGACGAAGCCTTCGAAAAGGCCAAGAAGATCCAGTAAGGGTCGGGTGTAACGCAGCGGGCGCCCGTGCGTCCGTGAAGGATACCTTGATGGTATCCGTTCGCGGATGGGCGCCCACGTAATACGCTCAACCCGCCGTGCATGGGACGAGGGTGCGCGCCGCAGGCGCGGGCACTCGTCGACAGGAGTCGATATGGCAACCATCAAAGTAGACGTCGTCAGCGCGGAAGAGCAGATCTTCTCGGGCCAGGCGAAATTCGTCGCGCTGCCGGGCGAAACGGGTGAGCTGGGTATTCTGCCGGGTCACACGCCGCTGATCACGCGGATTCGTCCGGGTGCGGTGCGCATCGAAGTCGAGGGCGGCAACGACGAATTCGTGTTCGTCGCAGGCGGCATTCTCGAAGTGCAGCCGGGCGCCGTGACGGTGCTCGCCGATACCGCGATCCGCGGCAAGGACCTCGACGCGGCGAAAGCCGAGGAAGCGCGCAAGCGTGCCGAGGAAACGCTGCAGAACGCGAAGTCGGACCTCGACCTCGCAAAGGCGCAATCGGAGCTCGCGACCGCGATGGCGCAGCTCGAAGCGATCCAGCGTCTGGCGAAGGTGCGCAGCCGGCACTGAGCCGCGCCGCGTATCCCGCGAAAGAAAGCAGCCTTCGGGCTGCTTTTTTTTCGTGTGCCGGTTTCGTCAGTTTTTTACAGGCCGGATCGTATCGTTCGGTCGTGCTATTTCATCCGTCCGCCGCGATTTGATGTCAGAGTGTCGTCAGCAGAGCGCGGCATCATGCGCTCAGAGGTTCGCCGCCGCGAGCACGGCGGCGCAGGCACGCACGTCAGCCGCGTGTCGCAGCCGATCAGACAAAAACGGACGGAGACATCGATGGCAGCAGACCTTGGCAAGGGGGCGCTGATCGCGCCCGAAAACGGACTGTCGTACGTGCGCGGCGCGACCGACGTGCCGCTATCCGAAGCGACGATCAGCCGGTTCCTGCTCGATACGGCAGGCCGGTTTCCCGATCGCCCGGCCGTCGTGTTCCGCGAGCAGCAGGTGCGCTGGACGTGGCGTGAATTCGCGCACGAGATCGACGTGCTCGCGGCGGGCCTCGCCGCGCTCGGAATCGCGAAGGGCGACTGCGTCGGCATCTGGTCGCCGAACCGCAGCGAATGGCTGCTCACGCAGTTCGCAACCGCGCGCCTCGGCGCGATCCTCGTCAACATCAATCCAGCCTATCGGCTGTCGGAACTCGAATACGCGCTGAACAAGGTCGGCTGCAAGGCCGTGATCGCGGCCGAGCGTTTCAAGAGCTCCGCGTATGTCGAGATGCTGCAGACGCTCGCGCCCGAGCTTGCGAGCGCGACGCCGGGCGACCTGCATGCGGCACGCGTGCCGAGCCTGCGCACGATCGTGTCGATGGGCGACACAGCGCCAGCCGGCATGTTCCGCTTCGCGGACGTGATGGCCCGTGGCCGCGATACGCTCGACATCACGCGGCTCGATGCGATCGGCGCGACGCTCGCGGCGACCGATCCGATCAACATCCAGTTCACGAGCGGCACGACCGGCAGCCCGAAGGGCGCGACGCTCACGCACCGCAACGTCGTCAACAACGCGCGCTCGATCGCGATGGCGATGCGTTTCACCGAACAGGATTCGCTCTGCATCCCGGTGCCGCTCTATCACTGCTTCGGGATGGTGCTGGCCGTGCTCGCATGCGTGTCGACCGGCGCCGCGATGGTGTTCCCCGGCGAGGCGTTCGACCCGGTCGCGACGCTCGCGGCCGTCGCAGAAGAACGCTGCACCGCGTTGCACGGCGTGCCGACGATGTTCATCGCGGAGCTCGATCATCCGGCGTTCGCGAAGTTCGACCTGTCGACGCTGCGCACCGGGATCATGGCCGGCTCGCCGTGTCCGATCGAGACGATGAAGCGCGTGGTGTCGCAGATGCATCTGTCGGAAATCACGATCGCGTACGGGATGACGGAGACGAGCCCGGTGTCGTTCCAGAGCTCGACCGACGATCCGCTGGAGAAGCGCACGACGACGGTCGGGCGCATCCAGCCGCACCTGGAAGTGAAGATCGTCGACCCGAACGGCGAGATCGTGCCGGTCGGCGCGACCGGCGAGCTGTGCACGAAGGGCTATTCGGTGATGCTCGGCTACTGGGACGACGACGCGAAGACGCGCGAAGTACTGCTCGACGGGTGGATGCATACGGGCGATCTCGCGACGCTCGACGAGGACGGCTACTGCAACATCGTCGGCCGGCTGAAGGACATGGTGATTCGCGGCGGCGAGAACGTGTATCCGCGCGAGATCGAGGAATTCCTGTTCAGGCATCCGAAGATTCAGAGCGCGCAGGTGTTCGGCGTGCCCGACGCGAAGTACGGCGAAGAGCTGTGTGCGTGGATCGTGCTGCGCGCGGACGAGCAGATGACCGAGGACGACGTGCGCGCGTTCTGCAACGGCCAGATCGCGCACTACAAGATCCCGCGCTATATCCGCTTCGTCGACGAACTGCCGATGACGGTGACGGGCAAGGTGCAGAAGTTCGTGATGCGCGAGCGGATGATCGACGAGTTGAAACTCGACGTGCAGAAGACCGCGTAAAGCGGATCCGGCGGCGGGGAGGACGCGGCGGCCTGCGGGCCGTTGCGTTTTCTGTGGACGAAAAAAAGCGGGCCTATTAGCCCGCTAAAAACCACACGCTACGGGGTTAGCGCGAGGAGACCAAAGTTGAAACCGAGTCCGGCGGGGAGCCGGAAACGACTCCAACAGGGATGCCCCTCGGAAGGGCTTCGGTACGTGACCGACTGGCTCGCAGCGCTTCGCGTCCGCTCACACTTGGCACACGAGACCGCATCCGTGTTGAAACCGTTGAAGCCATTGTGGGCGAATTAATCACCTGTCGCGGTAACAAAGTGTTTCAGGTTGTAACGCCCGCCAGATAAGGCTTTGCGGGATTTTTTGCTGTTTTCGGGGTCCTGATAAAGGCAATTTTTACCCTTCTTTTCGGCAGAGTTTTCATTGCATGCGCGCGATGCGTTTTTCGTGCGTTTTCGTGTCGGCGAATTGCCGATTTGCACGCCGGAAATCGCATCGCACGACAGATGCCACGTATGACGATTGATTCGTCAGAAAGATTTTGAAACGTGATCGGCGCACGCAACAGTCAGCCATTCGGCCAATTTCGCGATGATGCGCGATGCGGCGGGACGCCGATGTGTAACGGCAGTGAGCGTGCTGCAGCGGCCGCAGCACCGCCGAACGCTGCGATGCGGGCCGCGATTGCGGGGGTAGCGCCCGTCATCGAGCGCGTCCGCCGCGGCCGGCTCCGCTCACTTCAGCCACTTGTCGGAGATCGCCTGGTAGTCGCCGGCCGACAACGCGAGGTGCAGCCACTGGTCGACGTACTGCTGGAACACGACGTCGCCGCGCGGCACCATGTACGCCTTCTCGCCGAACTGGAACGGCTTGTCCGGATGCACCGAGCACAGGCCCGGATTCAGTTTTTGCTGCAGCAGCGTCTCGGATGCATCGGTCACCATCACGTCGGCCTTGCCCGCGAGGATCTGCTTGAAGATCGTCACGTTGTCCGGATAGACGGTCAGGTTCGCATGCGCGAAGAACTGCTTCGCAAAGCGCTCGTTGGTGCCGCCCGGATTCACGATCACGCGCGTCTCGGGCCGGTCGATCTGTGCGATCGTCTGGTACTTGTCGGCGTCGGCGCAGCGCGCGATCGGCGTCTTGCCGTCGACCACGTACGGCTGCGTGAAGAATGCGCGCTTCTGGCGCTCGAGCGTCGTCGACACGCCGCCCACCGCGATGTCGCACTTCGCAACGAAGTCGTTGGTGAGATTCGGCCAGCTCGTCTTCACGAACTCGGCCTTCACGCCGAGCGATTTCGCGAGCGATTCGGCCATGTCGATGTCGATGCCCTCGAAGCGGCCATCGGTCCGGTAGTACGAATACGGCTTGTAGTCGCCGGTCGTGCACACGCGCAACGTGCCGCGCGCGATCACGTCGTCGAGCCGCGAGCCGGCGGCGGGCGCGGCGACTGCGGCCGAACCGGCCTGCGCATACGCGACGGCGCTGCAGAGCATGGCAGCCGTCGCGAGCGCCAGCGTGGCAAACATCTTCATCGGTCTCCTCCTTCGTTCGGTTCGATATCAGCGTCCGATCATAACGGAGCCATCGCGCGCGTCATATGGCCGCCATCGCATCGGCATACGCAGCCGCGCGGCCCCGCTCCGGTAAAATGCCGCTTTGCCTTCGCATCGTCGCTCCTACCGTGGCCCATAACCTGCTCAACGACACCTTCCTGCGTGCGCTTCTGCGCGAGCCGACCGACTACACGCCGATCTGGCTGATGCGCCAGGCGGGCCGCTATCTGCCCGAATACAACGCGACCCGCGCACGCGCGGGCAGCTTCCTCGGCCTCGCGAAGAATCCCGACTACGCGACCGAAGTGACGCTGCAGCCGCTCGAGCGCTTTCCGCTCGACGCGGCGATCCTGTTCTCCGACATCCTGACGATTCCCGACGCGATGGGTCTCGGCCTCGACTTCCAGGTCGGCGAAGGGCCGAAGTTCGCGCACCCGGTGCGCACCGAGGCCGACGTCGCGAAGCTCGCGGTGCCGGATATCGAAGAGACGCTCGGCTACGTGACGGGCGCCGTGCGCGAGATCCGCCGCGCGTTGACCGATGCGCAGGGCCGCCAGCGCGTGCCGCTGATCGGCTTCTCGGGCAGCCCGTGGACGCTCGCGTGCTACATGGTCGAAGGCGGCGGCTCGGACGATTTCCGCACGGTGAAGTCGATGGCGTATTCGCGCCCCGACCTGATGCACCGGATCCTCGACGTGAATGCGCAGGCCGTGGCCGCGTACCTGAACGCGCAGATCGAAGCCGGCGCGCAGGCCGTGATGATCTTCGATACGTGGGGCGGCGCGCTGGCGGACGGCGCGTACCAGCGCTTCTCGCTGGACTACATTCGCCGCGTGGTCGCGCAGCTCAAGCGCGAGCACGACGGCGAGCGCGTGCCGGTGATCACGTTCACGAAGGGCGGCGGCCTGTGGCTCGAGGAAATCGCGGCGACGGGCGTCGACGCGGTCGGGCTCGACTGGACGGTCAACCTCGGCGCCGCGCGCGAGCGCGTGGGCGGCTGCGTCGCGCTGCAGGGCAACCTGGACCCGACGATCCTGTTTGCGCCGCCGGCTGCGGTGCGCGAACAGGCGCGCGCGGTACTCGACAGCTACGGCAATCATCCGGGCCACGTATTCAACCTCGGCCACGGGATTTCGCAGTTCACGTCGCCGGATCACGTCGCCGAACTGGTCGACGAAGTGCACAACCACAGCCGCGCGATCCGTAGCGGAGCGGCAGGCTGAACGCAAGGGCACTTATGCTGCACTGCGGGGTGACGGCGTTTCGCCGTCTGCGCTAAACAGGGCGCAACCCCGCACCGGTTGCCGATTCCTTGCTTGTCAAGACTTGACTTATGCACATTTTCCTCGTTGCAGCGCGGTAGAGCCCTGTATCGGTCGAATTGCCTCGCTATGGTTCGGTAATTTGAATAGCAGCCTTATGGAATAAGGCTTCGCGGGGCGCCGGAGCGGGCGGTCGAAAACAGCGGAAAGCGCGGCCCCGCGCGCTTCGCGGCTGTTGAACGGCGAGTTCTCAACAAAGTTATCCACAGGCTGGTCAGGGTATACGGCGATTCCTAATGCGAATCCAAAACTTAGCGCCGAATCTGAAGTTTTACTTTAAGTTCGCCACCTTGACGCGGACGCGGGTGCAAGTCGTCCGCATCGCCCGAGTCGCTGCCGGAGTGCAGTGATGGACGGTTCCTACCTGCGGGTCGCGCTCGACCATCCGCTCGCCACCCTGTTCGACTACCGCTGCGACGTGCAGCCGCCGCCCGAGCCCGGCACGCTCGTGCAAGTGCCATTCGGGAAGCGGCAGGCCGTCGGGCTGGTTTGCGAAGTAACGACTCACACCGACGTGCCGCCGTCCCGGCTGCGCGCGATCGACGCCATCTGCACCGAACTGCCGGCGCTGTCGGCGGACTGGCTCGCGCTCGTGTCGTTCGCGGCCGACTACTACCAGCGCGGCCGCGGTGAAGTCGCGCTGCCGGCGCTGCCGCAGGCGCTGCGCGACGCGCAGCGCTGGGGGCGGCTGCTCGCGCCCGAGGTGCGCTATCGGCTGACCGACGCCGGCTGCGCCGCGCTGCCCGATGCACTGCCCGCGCGCGGGGCCGCGCTGCGCCGGCTCGCGCAGGCGCTGGCCGACACCGATTCGCTGACGCTGCCCGATGCGCGCGTGTTGCACCCGAAGGCGGTCGCGACGCTCGACGACTGGGCGGCGCGCGGCTGGGTCGCCGTCGACGAAATCGGCTGGGCCGATACGCCTGTGCCCAAAGCTGTGGATAACCTGTCGACAACCGGTGGACGAACTGTGCCGCCGGCGCTCACTGATCAGCAGGCCGAGGCGCTGGACGCGATCCGCGCGGGCCAGGGATTCGCGCCGTTCCTGCTGCACGGCGTGACGGGCAGCGGCAAGACCGAGGTCTATCTGCACGCGCTGGCGGCGCTGCTCGACGCGCGGCCGGACGCCCAGGCGCTGGTGCTCGTTCCCGAAATCAACCTGACGCCGCAGTTCGAGGCCGCGTTTCGCGCGCGCTTCGCGGGCACGCTGGCCGACGACGCGATCGTCACGCTGCACAGCGGGCTCGCGGAAGGCGAGCGCGCGCGCAACTGGCTCGCCGCGCATACGGGCCGCGCGCGCATCGTGCTCGGCACGCGGCTCGCGGTGCTCGCATCGCTGCCGACGCTTGCGCTGATCGTCGTCGACGAGGAACACGAGCCTGCGTACAAGCAGCAGGAAGGGTTGCGCTATTCGGCGCGCGATCTTGCCGTCTGGCGCGCGAAACACCTCGGCATTCCGGTCGTGCTCGGCTCGGCGACGCCGTCGCTCGAGAGCTGGTGGCAGGCCGAGCAAGGCCGCTACACGCGGCTCACGCTGTCGCGCCGCGCGGTGGCCGACGCGACGCTGCCCACCGTGCGGCTGATCGATCTCGAAGAGGAGCGGCGGCGCGGGCGCGCGTCGATGGGCGGGCTGTCGGGGCCGCTCGTCGCGGCGCTGAAGGCGCGGCTCGAGCGCGGCGAGCAGAGCCTCGTATTCCTGAACCGACGCGGCTACGCGCCGCAGCTCGCGTGCGACGCATGCGGCTGGGTCGCCGGCTGCCCGCGCTGCAGCGCGTACGTCGTGCTGCACAAGCCCGAGCACGCGCTGCGCTGCCATCACTGCGGCTGGGAAGCACGCATTCCGCGCTCGTGCCCCGAGTGCGGGAACGTCGACATCGCGCCGCTCGGACGCGGCACGCAGCGCATCGAGGAGGCGCTCGCCGACGCCGTGCCGGGCGCGCGCGTGTTGCGGATCGACGCGGACAGCACGCGCCGCAAGGGCAGTGCTCAGGCGCTTTTCTCGGACGTGCATGCCGGGGAAGTCGACATTCTCGTCGGCACGCAGATGATCGCGAAGGGGCACGACTTCCAGCGCGTGTCGCTCGTCGGCGTGCTCAACGCCGATACGGCGCTGTTCTCGCACGACTTCCGCGCGAGCGAGCGGTTGTTCGCGCAGCTGATGCAGGTGAGCGGCCGCGCGGGGCGCGCCGGGCTGCCGGGAGAGGTGATGGTGCAGACGCGCTACCCGCGTCACGCGCTGTATCACGCGCTCGGGCGGCAGGATTACGTCGGCTTCGCGAATTCGACGCTCGGCGAGCGCCGCGACGCGCATCTGCCGCCGTTCGTTTACCAGGCGCTGCTGCGCGCCGAGGGGCGCACGCTGGACGCGGCGCTCGCGTTCCTGCAGCAGGCGGCCGCCGCGCTGCCGGGGCTGCCGGGCGCCGACCGCGTGACCGTGTACGACGCGGTGCCGATGACGATCGTGAAGGTCGCGAACGTCCATCGCGCGCAACTGCTGCTCGAAAGCGCGTCGCGGGCCGCACTGCAGCATGCGCTGCGCGCATGGCAGCCGGAGTTGCGTGCGCTGAAGGGCGTGCTGCGGTGGAGCGTCGAGGTGGATCCGCTGGATATCTGAGCTGTGTCGCGGCCGCGGTCGTCGTGCCGTGCGCTGCGGTGGGACGCCGGACCGGCGGACTCGGCGGACTCAGCGGACTCAGCGGACTCAGCGGACTCGGCGGACTCGGCGGACGCAGCGGACCTTGCCGACCCACTCACGATTCCCAAAGCCGAGGCTTCTCCGACCGCCAGCTCGCGACACCCGTCGCCAACCCAGTGCAACCCGTTTTTCCCCTCCGCATGGCACACAAAAGGTTGCCCACGCGTGTCAAACCACCCCGATCAGGGAAAACACCGATCCGCCGACCACGGGCAACCCCTAGGTTGCAACTGCCTAAGTGTCTGATTATATTGACTAAGATGTAGGTGCAACCGATCTCTCAATTTGGTTGCACCTTTTTATTGCGTGCCGTAGGATTTCGCGCATCCTCTCACACCACATTGCCGGGCTCGCACCGGCGCACGAACCCACCATGGCAAGCACGACTCTCGGCGTCAAAGTCGACGACCTTCTCCGTTCGCGCCTGAAAGACGCGGCGGCGCGTCTCGAGCGCACTCCCCACTGGCTGATCAAGCAGGCGATCTTCGCGTATCTGGAGCGGATCGAGCACGGCCAGCTGCCGCCCGAGCTGTCGGGCAACAGCGGCGTGACGGAACTCGCCGACGGCCAGTCGACCGACGGCGACGACGACAACTCGCCGCATCCGTTCCTCGAGTTCGCGCAGAACGTGCAGCCGCAATCGGTGCTGCGCGCGGCGATCACGGCCGCGTATCGCCGTCCCGAGCCGGAATGCGTGCCGTTCCTGCTCGGCCAGGCGCGCCTGCCGGCGCACCTGCAGGCCGACGTGCAGACGCTCGCCACGACGCTCGTCGAGGCGCTGCGCGAGAAGAGCTCGGGCGGCGGTGTCGAAGGGCTGATCCACGAGTTCTCGCTGTCGAGCCAGGAAGGCGTCGCGCTGATGTGCCTCGCCGAAGCGCTGCTGCGCATTCCCGATCGCGCGACGCGCGATGCGCTGATCCGCGACAAGATCAGCAAGGGCGACTGGCGCTCGCACGTCGGCCACGCGCCGTCGCTGTTCGTGAACGCGGCGACCTGGGGGCTGATGATCACCGGCAAGCTCGTGACGACCAACAGCGAAGCGGGCCTGTCGTCGGCGCTCACGCGCCTGATCGGCCGCGGCGGCGAGCCGCTGATCCGCAAGGGCGTCGACATGGCGATGCGCCTGATGGGCGAGCAGTTCGTCACCGGCGAAACGATTTCCGAAGCGCTCGCGAACAGCCGCAAGTACGAAGCACGCGGCTTCCGCTACTCGTACGACATGCTCGGCGAAGCGGCGACGACCGAAGAGGACGCGCAGCGCTACTACGCGTCGTACGAGCAGGCGATCCACGCGATCGGCAAGGCGGCCGGCGGCCGCGGCATCTACGAAGGCCCGGGCATCTCGATCAAGCTGTCGGCGCTGCACGCGCGCTACTCGCGCTCGCAGCAGGACCGCACGATGAGCGAGCTGCTGCCGCGTGTGCGCGCGCTGGCACTCCTCGCGCGCCGCTACGACATCGGCCTGAACATCGACGCGGAAGAAGCCGACCGTCTCGAACTGTCGCTCGACCTGCTCGAGGCGCTGTGCTTCGATCCGGAGCTCGCAGGCTGGAACGGCATCGGCTTCGTCGTGCAGGGCTACCAGAAGCGCTGCCCGTTCGTGATCGACTACCTGATCGATCTCGCGCGCCGCAGCCGTCACCGCCTGATGATCCGTCTGGTGAAGGGCGCGTACTGGGACACCGAAATCAAGCGGGCGCAGGTCGACGGTCTCGAAGGCTATCCGGTCTACACGCGCAAGATCTACACGGACGTGTCGTACCTCGCGTGTGCGAAGAAGCTGCTCGCGGCGCCCGACGCCGTGTATCCGCAGTTCGCGACGCACAACGCGTATACGCTCGCCGCGATCTATCACCTGGCCGGCCAGAACTACTACCCGGGCCAGTACGAATTCCAGTGCCTGCACGGGATGGGCGAGCCGCTGTACGAGGAAGTCACGGGCCGCGACAAGCTGAACCGTCCGTGCCGCGTGTACGCACCGGTCGGCACGCACGAAACGCTGCTCGCGTACCTCGTGCGCCGTCTGCTGGAGAACGGCGCGAACACGTCGTTCGTGAACCGCATCGCGGACAAAACCGTGTCGGTGAAGGAACTGGTCGCCGATCCGGTCGACGAAGCGTCGAAGGTCGTGCCGCTCGGCGCGCCGCACGCGAAGATCCCGCTGCCGCGCCACCTGTACGGCGACGAGCGTCCCAACTCGATGGGCCTCGACCTGTCGAACGAACACCGCCTCGCGTCGCTGTCGTCCGCGCTGCTCGCGAGCGCGCACCACCCGTGGCGCGCCGCGCCGATGCTTGCCGACGATGCGCTCGCCGACGCACCGGCGCGCGACGTGCGCAACCCGGCCGATCTGCGCGACATCGTCGGGACGGTCAGCGAAGCGACGTCCGAACACGTGAGCGCGGCGCTCGCGCACGCGGTGGCCGCCGCGCCGATCTGGCAGGCGACGCCGGTCGATGCGCGCGCCGACTGCCTGGTGCGCGCGGCCGACCTGCTCGAAGCGCAGATGCACACGCTGATGGGCCTGATCGTGCGCGAAGCCGGCAAGTCGCTGCCGAACGCGATCGCCGAAATCCGCGAAGCGGTCGACTTCCTGCGCTACTACGCCGCGCAGATCCGCGACGAGTTCTCGAACGACACGCACCGTCCGCTCGGCCCGGTGGTCTGCATCAGCCCGTGGAACTTCCCGCTCGCGATCTTCATGGGCCAGGTGGCCGCGGCGCTGGCCGCCGGCAACACGGTGCTCGCGAAGCCGGCGGAACAGACGCCGCTGATCGCAGCCCAGGCCGTGCGCCTGCTGCGCGAGGCCGGCGTGCCGGCCGGCGCGGTTCAGCTGCTGCCGGGCACGGGCGAGACCGTCGGCGCGGCGCTGGTCGCCGATGCGCGCACGCGTGCGGTGATGTTCACCGGTTCGACCGAAGTCGCGCGCCTGATCAACAAGACGCTGTCCGCGCGCCTCGACCCGGACGGCAAGCCGATTCCGCTGATCGCCGAAACGGGCGGCCAGAACGCGATGATCGTCGACTCGTCGGCGCTCGCGGAGCAGGTCGTCGCGGACGTGATGCAATCGTCGTTCGACTCGGCCGGTCAACGGTGTTCGGCGCTGCGCGTTCTGTGTCTGCAGGACGACGTCGCGGATCGCACGCTGACGATGCTCAAGGGCGCGATGCACGAACTGGCGCTCGGCAACCCGGACCGCCTGTCGACGGACGTCGGCCCGGTGATCGACGCCGAAGCGAAGCAGACGATCGACACGCACGTCGCGTCGATGAAGGAGAAGGGCCACGCGGTCACGCAACTGCCGGCGCCGGAAGCCTGCGCGCACGGCACGTTCGTGCCGCCGACGCTGATCGAGATCGGCAGCATCGACGAGCTCAAGCGTGAAGTGTTCGGCCCCGTGCTGCACGTGGTGCGCTACCGTCGCAGCCAGCTCGACAAGCTGCTCGAGCAGATCCGCGCGACCGGTTACGGCCTGACACTCGGTATCCACACGCGGATCGACGAGACGATCGCGCACGTGGTCTCGAATGCGCACGTCGGCAACATCTATGTGAACCGCAACGTGATCGGCGCGGTGGTCGGCGTGCAGCCGTTCGGCGGCGAAGGGCTGTCGGGCACGGGCCCGAAGGCCGGCGGCGCGCTGTATCTGCAGCGCCTGCTCGCGACGCGTCCGTCGGGCCTGCCGCGTTCGCTCGCGCAGGCGCTGATCGCGGACGGCGCGGTCGCGGGCGAGCAGCGCGGCAATCCGGCGTCGGCGCTCACCGCGCTGCGCGACTGGCTGATCGAGCAGCGCGAGCCGGCGCTGGCCGCACGCTGCGACGGTTATCTCGCGCAAGTGCCGGCCGGTGCAACCGCGGTGCTGAACGGCCCGACGGGCGAGCGAAACACGTATACACTCGGCCCGCGCGGCACGGTGCTGTGTGTCGCGGCGACGCCGGGCGGCGCCCGCGCGCAGTTCGCGGCGGTGCTGGCGACGGGCAACCGCGCACTATTCGCCGGTGCGGCGGGCGAGGCGCTGGTGGCTGCGCTGCCGGCTGCGCTGAAGGCCCATGCGGCCGTGCGCAAGCAGGCCGACGCGCCGTTCGACGCGGTGCTGTTCGAAGGCGACAGCGACGAACTGCAGAAGCTCGTGAAGGACGTCGCGCAGCGGCCGGGCCCGATCGTGTCGGTGCAGGGCGTGTCGGCGGGCGCGTTCGAGAACGGCGATGCGGAAGACTACGCGCTCGAGCGGCTGCTGACCGAGCGCTCGGTGAGCGTGAACACGGCCGCGGCGGGCGGCAATGCGAATTTGATGACGATCGGCTGATCACCCTTGCCGTTCGGATCAACCAAAGGAAGCGGCAAGGCGATCCCGAAGCCGCTCCATTTACCCTGGTACCAAGGAGATGCTATGCAACACACGATGAAAAAGCTGGCAGGCGCGACGTTTGTCGCCGTCATGTCGCTGGCGGGGACGGCTCACGCGGACGACGTGAAGATCGGTTACGCAGGGCCGATGACGGGTGCCCAGGCACACTACGGCAAGGATATGCAGAACGGGATCGTGCTCGCGCTGGAAGACTTCAACGCGACGAACCCGAAGATCGGCGGCAAGCCGGTGAAGTTCGCGCTCGAGACGCAGGACGACCAGGCTGATCCGCGCACCGGCACGACGGTTGCGCAGAAGCTGGTCGACGACGGCATCAAGGGCATGCTCGGCCACTTCAACTCGGGCACGACGATTCCCGCGTCGCGCATCTACGCGAACGCCGGCATTCCGGAAATCGCGATGGCGACGGCGCCGGAATACACGCAGCAAGGCTACAAGACGACCTTCCGCATGATGACGTCCGACACGCAGCAGGGCTCGGTGGCGGGCACGTTCGCGTCGAAGGATCTCGGCCTGAAGAAGATCGCGATCGTCGACGACCGCACGGCCTACGGCCAGGGTCTCGCCGACCAGTTCGAGAAGGCTGCGAAGGCCGGCGGCGCGACGATCGTCGACCGTGAATTCACGAACGACAAGGCGGTCGACTTCAAGGCAATCCTGACCAAGATCAAGTCGGCGAGGCCGGACCTCGTCTACTACGGCGGCGCGGATTCGCAGGCAGCGCCGATGGTCAAGCAGATGAAGACGCTCGGCATCACCGCACCGCTGATGAGCGGCGAAATGGTGAAGACGCCGACGTTCCTGAAGATCGCGGGCACCGCGGCCGAAGGCACGATCGCGTCGCTGGCCGGTCTCCCGCTCGACGAAATGCCGGGCGGCAAGCCGTACGCCGACAAGTACAAGAAGCGCTTCGGCGAAGACGTGCAGACCTACTCGCCGTACGCGTACGACGGCGCGATGGCGATGCTCAACGCGATGAAGAAGGCCGATTCGACCGATCCGGCGAAGTACCTGCCGGTGCTCGCGAAGACCGACATGGCCGGCGTCACGTCGACGCACGTCGCGTACGACGCGAAGGGCGACCTGAAGAACGGCGGCATCACGATGTACAAGGTCGAGAAGGGCGAGTGGAAGCCGCTGAAGAGCATCGGCGGGAAGTAAGCAGTACGTGAGTCGCAGGCGGCGTCGAACGGCGCCGCCGCGCGCGGCATGCGAAAAAGCCATCGGGCCGCCGGGTTCGGTGGCTTTTTGTTTGGTGGTACACGGCTGGCAGGCCATATGGACTTTGCCGGCGATGGTGGAGCAGGCCTGCCACATATGTACGTCAAGGCCATATTGTCGTGACTGGCGGCAGTATGACGTTATTTGCCATCGCAGCACTTGTTAGGGCAATCGGGCAGGAAGGAAATTTCCACGCGCCGCCCATTGTCGACGTCGCCATGCGAATAAATGCGGGCGCTCGTCTTGATGGTCCCGCGTAAAAAGCCTAGTTGCTCCAGCAGCGCATGCGCGGTTTGCATTCTTGATTGCGCAAGGGCAAGTGCGCTCTGTTCACCTTCCTCGGCATGGCCACTAATCAGTGTTGTTTCTTTGGTGAAGTGCTGTGCGTAATTGATTTTTTGATCGGTTGTCCATTTTGCAATGCGGACAATCTCGGAATTCGATATGTGCGAGCTATCTCTCGAGAAGTAGATATCGACGTTCTCGCTGGCGATGCATGCAAATGTCGGATTGGAGGCGAGAAGGGTTAGGGTCAGAATAAACTTAAACATTGTAAATTACGTATCCTGCAATACTGTCAGCATTGTTGATTGCTTGATTCGAGTTTTCCGCTCCCAGCGTCAAGCATTCCTCCATAAAGTATCGATGGTCCCTGGTTCCCATTGTGTCGTCAAAGTGACTCACCTCATGAATCAGAGTGGAAACCATGGAATCCTTTTCCCACGAGAAATCGCGCATTGTACAAAAATCAGAATGTATTGCGATTGTGTGGGTCGCGGTATCCGGCGAGCACACTGATGCTGCGACTCCAGATTTATTCGGATTTGGAACGCACCCAATGTGCTTGAAGCGCGCGCTGTCCCAGCGCGTAAAATTATATCCTGTGAGTGTTTTTAGTACTCGGGAAATTGCAGTCAGCCCTGTCAATAGTGTCGTGCGGGTGCTTTCGTCTGTTTTGCCGAACCACTGTAGTACGCGTGCTCTATCAACGTCGGACCAGCGCTGCAAATCCTTGATTCTTTGATCCACGAGAGCAGCGGCACGATCACACTTGCTCAATACCATTTCTCGGAATTCCTTGTTTGTCATGTTCTGACATATTTTGTCGGTATTGATCGTTATTTCCACCATCGATCCGGGATTGGTGTTGGTGACTGCACCCGAGTGTACGAGGAACCATTCTTCATCATCATTTACATCGAAATTGTTCATTATTTTAATGTTCCGTCGTATAGATTTTCAGGGTTGCCGAGGCATCGGTAACGATTCGACGTGTCTGACCCGCCGTATCGGTGGTGCCTGCGAAGATCTGCCCGGTGTCGGCAACGATTCGATAGCCGATGTTCGCGAGCGGGCGGCGGGTGTCATCGAGCAACGTGAATTGCTCGTCGTGTACGGCAGCCGATCGAGCAAACTGCCTGTCGGCTGCATCAGGTTTGCGCGCATTCAGCGTCGCAGTCTCTTCCGCAGTGAAAATCATCCGCATGCCGCGTTCAGCGTAGAAGATCGGCGGTGGATTGCATCCGCAGACATTGATATCCCCGCTCAACGCCCATTGTTTCCCGTTCGGGCCGGTACCAGGCCAGCGCGGTCCTTGCGGTGCGATGTATCCTTCACGCTTGCAGGCCGAACAGTAGGTCTTCATGCCGACCGTGGCGATAGGGACGCTGGGTGGCGGATCGGAACAGGTTACGGTGTCGAGGCCTTCGATAATCACGGCATCCCCGGCGCGGTCGCCTTCGGCAAGAAAGTAGCGGATCATCGGAGCCGCCTCAGCGGGACATGGGCGAGTGCGCGACAACGCGAAATATGGCGGACGACGCTATGCCGTGTCGCTCCGGACTGTCCGTGATCGTGTCTCCGTTATCGAGTTCACTGCCAACGAACGCGAGCGGTGCGAAGTCGGACGCGTCGGCCAAACCCAGACCGCTTATAACGCGCGCGGTTGAACCGTCCGGATAGTGGATGAGGTCGCCCACTGTCGCAGCTTTGCCCAAGTGCGGCGCCACGTCCCATGTGCTGGACGGCTCGCGCAATGCGCCGCCGCGCGCTGTCGTCGCACCACGAACCGCTAGTCTGTAGGCGGGCGGAGCGGGCGGCGCCACATAGGTCGGATCGAACAGCCCTGCAACGCTTTGCCCCTCGCACACGTGAATCCCCAATGAGCTGCGCAGCGTTTCGGTAATACGATCACCGTTGCTCAATCGGCTGCCGACCAGCGCGAACGATTTGCCCCCGCTGTGGCTGTTTCCCGCGCCATCAATAATCACGGCCTCGCTGCCGTCGTCGTAGGTCACTACGTCCCCGACGCAGGCCACCTCTAGCCCAGCCAGCGTGAGGCCACTGGTTGCTGTGGTGATGCGTCCGCCGCGTTCCGTGAGTGCACCAACGGTGGCGAAAAGATGGGTCGGTGCTTTGTGTTCGTTTTTCATCCGGCTTCCCTGTCTCGGTAAATGGAATGACTGCCTAGAGAAGCTATTCCAGATAAGAAACGTCGATCAATCGGACGAATATGATTCGGTGCCGGTAACTCGTATTACATGTTCAATTCCACCTAGTGCATCGGCCGCGGATGCGAGAGTGCGTTGGTCGGGTGACGCGGCCGTGCGCTTCCCTGCAGGGCGTTACGCATTCTCCCGTTATTTAGGAACCCGAGGGACGCGTGGATAAGGAATGGTGCCTATCCCGCTTTTAGGGTTCGCAAGGGGAACACGAGTGCGTGAGTTGTAAGTGCGCTGGCGCAATCGTGGATACTTAGTCCCTGCGCCGCGTGCGCAGCAGGAATTTCTGCAGCTTGCCCGTCGGTGTGCGCGGCAGCGTTTCCGCGAACACGAATTCGCGCGGGATCTTGTACGCGGCGAGCCGCTCGCCGCAGAACGCGCGCAGCGCGTCCGCGTCGTGCGCGGCCCCGGCGCGCATCACGACGTGCGCGACGACCGTTTCGCCCCAGTCCGGATGCGCGACACCCACGACCGCCGCTTCCGCGATCGCCGGATGCGCGGCAAGCACGTCCTCCACTTCCTTCGAATAAACGTTCTCGCCGCCCGTCACGATCATGTCCTTGATCCGATCGACGATGAACAGATAGCCATCCTGATCGATGCGTGCGATGTCGCCGGTGCGATACCAGCCGTCCGGCGCGAATGCGGCGCGGGTTGCGGCCGCATCGTCGAGATAGCCGAGCATCATGCTGTCGGCCTTCAGCCAGATTTCGCCGGTGTCGCCCGGCAGCGCGTCCGTGCCGTTGCTCCGCACGACCCGCAGGTCGACGCCCGGGCCGCCGTGGCGGCCGATCGACCCGGCCTTCGCGATCTGCTCGTCGGGATACAACGTGGTGCCGGCCGGGCCCGTTTCCGTCATCCCGTAGACCTGGAAGAACGCGCTGCTGCGATACGCGCGTGCGAGCCGCTCGGCCTGCTCCGCACCGATCGGGCCGCCGCCGTACAGCCATGCGCGCACGCTCGACAGGTCGAACGCCGCGAAGCGCTCGAGCGTGTCGAGCGGCAGCGTGTACGACACCGGCGCGCCGAAATACAGCGTCACGCGTTCACGTTCGATCGCCTCCAGGAAGCGCAGCGGATGGTATTCGCGCAGCAGCACCACGGTGCCGCCCGCGTACAGCGTGCCGCCGAACCAGTTGTTCAGCGGTGACGAATGCCAGATCGGCATCGCCATCAGCGTGCGCTCGTTGCGGCCGATACCGATCGCGAGCGCGGCCGACATCGCCGCGAACGTCACCGTGCGGTGGCTGTGCACGCAGCCTTTCGGGCGGCCGGTCGTGCCGGACGTGTAGAGGATCTGCGCGACGTCGCCGTCGGCGGGCTCGATGCCCGCGATGCCATCCATCGTCGCGCGCATCGCGTCGAAGTTAGGCACGCCATCGGCGTCGCCTTCCGTGACGAGCCGCCGCGCCGGATGGATCACACGGGCGAGTACCGGCGCGAGCGCCGCGTCGAACAGGATCACCTTGCTGCGGCTGTGCTCGAGCACGTAGTCGACTTCCGGCGCCTGCAGCTTGTGGTTGACCGGCACGAACGCGGCGCCGAGCCGCCACGCACCGAACATCAGGTCGACGAACGCGGGCGTGTTCAGGCACATCGCGGCGACGCGGTCACCGGCCGCGACGCCGAGCGCGCTCAGCACGGCCGCCGCGCGATGCGAGCGCTCGCGGGCGGCAGCGTACGTGATCGTCGTGTCGTCGTGGATCAGGAACGGCTTGTCGGGCGTCGCGCGGGCGGCGCGATCGAGGGCGGCGACGAGGTTCATTGAGCCTCCTGGCGAGGAGAAGGAGCGAGCAAGGTGTCAGGCCGGGTACGCGCGCTGCAGCAGCGCGGCGACGTCGATCGCTTGCGGATCGAAGCCGCCCGCGATGCGGCCCCAGTCGGGCGCGGCGAGCCGCGTTGCGATGAACGCGTCGGCGACGGCCGGCGGCGCATCGCGACGCAGCAGGCACGCCTGCGCGACGAGCGCGAGCCGCTGCGCGAACACGCGGGCCGACGCCTCGAGCGTGTCGGCCGGTGCCGCGAGCATCGCGCGCAGCGCGTCGAGCGCCGCGCGGATGCGCGGTTCGCCCGCGCCGAGATCGGACAGCTCGGCGAGCAGCGCGGCGGCCGCATCGGGCTCGCGCGACACCGCGCGCAGCACGTCGAGGCACATCACGTTGCCGGAGCCTTCCCAGATCGAGTTGACCGGCGCCTCGCGGAACAGGCGCGCGATCGGGCCGTCGTCGACGTAGCCGTTGCCGCCGAACACTTCCATCACTTCGCCGCTCAATTCGACCGCGCGCTTGCAGACCCAGAATTTGGCGGCGGGCGTGACGATCCGCTTCCACGCGCGTTCACGCGGCGTGTCGTCGCGCTCGAACGCATCGGCCAAACGCATCGCCAGCGCAAGGGCGGCTTCGCTTTCGAGCGCGAGATCGGCGAGCACGGTGCGCATCAGCGGCTGCTCGGCGAGCGCGCGGCCGAATGCGTGGCGCTGCCGCGTGTACGCGATCGCCTGCACGACGCCCTGGCGCAGCATCGCGGCGCTGCCGAGCACGCAGTTCAGCCGCGTGTAGGTGGCCATCTCGATGATGGTCGGAATCCCGCGGCCTTCGTCGCCGAGCATGATGCCCCACGCGTCGTTCAGCTCGATTTCGCTGCTCGAATTGCTGCGGTTGCCCACCTTGTTCTTCAGCCGCTGGATCTCGACCGCGTTCTTCGTGCCGTCCGGTCGCCAGCGCGGCACGTAGAAGCACGACGGGCTGCCGCCCTCGGTGTGCGCGACGACGAGGTGCGCGTCGCACATCGGCGCGGAGAAGAACCACTTGTGGCCGCGCAGCCGGTATTCGCCGCCGCGCCCGCCCGCGCCGGTCGCGGTGGCGAGCGTCGTGTTCGCGCGCACGTCGGAGCCGCCCTGTTTCTCGGTCATCCCCATGCCGAACCAGAGCGCGCGCTTGTCGGCGACCGGCACGTCGCGCGGATCGTAGTCGTCGCTGTACAGCTTGTCGCGCAGCAGCGCCCACAGCGCGGGCTCCTTCTGCAGCACGGGAATCGCGGCCTGCGTCATCGTCGCCGGGCACAGCGTGCCGGCCTCGATCTGGCCGTGCAGGTAGAAGCCGGCCGCGGTCGCGGCCCAGCGGCCGGGGCGCGCATCGCGGAACGCGAGCGACACGAAGCCTTCGTGGCGATACATCCCGAGCAGCGTGTGCCATGCCGGATGGAAGTCGACGCGGTCGATGCGCCGGCCGCGGCGGTCGAACGCGTTCAGCTCCGGCGTATGGCGATTCGCGTCGTCGGCGAGCTGCGCGGTGTCGGCGCTGCCGAGCCGCGCGCCGTACGCGTCGAGCCGCGGCACGGCCCAGTCGGCGCCCGCGCGGGCGAGCGCCTCGCGCAGCGCGGCGTCCGTCGCGAAGAGGTTATAGTCGACCAGTTCGTCGAACTGGTTCGTGACGGCATGGGTCGATTCGGTCATCGGGTTGTCTCCGGTCTCATGCTTCGCGGTCGGTGGGCCCGCCGGGCGTCGCGTGCCTGTGCCGGCGTCCGGTCAAACGCGTATCCGCTGAATTTCAGAGTAGCAAATATGCCGCCGCGACATGTTCAGGTTCCGGCGCCGCCCGGCCAGCCGGCGGCGCAACCCGCGCCCGCGTTGCGCCGCCGGCCGCGCCAGTCGCGCGCGCAGGCCACGTCCGATGCGCTTCAGCAGGCGTTCGTTCAGCTTTTGCTCGAGCGCGGCTATGCGAAGGCGACGATCCGCGAGATCGCGGCCGTCGCAGGCGTGAGCATCGGCACCTTCTACGAATACTTCGGCGACAAGCAAAGCCTCGCCGCGCTGTGCATTCACCGGCGCGTGCTCGCGCTGGCCGACCGGCTGCGCGACGCGGCAAACGGGTTGCGCGGCGCGCCGTGCGCCGAACTCGCGGCCGCGCTCGTCGACCTGCAGCTCGACGCGATCGGCGCGGACGCCGCGCTGTGGAGCGCGCTGTTCGCACTGGAGCGGCAAGTGTCGCCGCTCGCCGCGTACCGCCGGCACTACGACGCCTACGTCGCGCTGTGGCGCGACGCGCTTGCGCAGGCCGCCGATCCGCCGCCGGCCGAACGGCTCGACGGGCTCGCGCGGATGGCGCATACGGTCTGCTACGGCGGCGTGTCGCAGGCGCTGCTGACGCTCGGGCCGGCACTCGACTTCGGCGCGCTGCGTGGCGAGCTGCACACGCTGCTGCGTGCGTATCTGGCGGCCAGCCCCACGAATGAATTTCCCAAGCAGGGAACGCACGTTCGCAAGCCCGCTATTAGCGTGAACAGGCCGTAGGGGTAATGCCCGATTCGCATGCGCTGCGCACAGCGCCATCGTGGCGCTGAGCCTTTTATGTCGTGAGCCATGAGGAAAATGCATGGCCGCCATGACGAACTTTCGATTGTCCGCCGATATTGGCTGGGGCTAAATCATGCGCATGTGCAGGACCGCGCTTCGTGCGGGCCCGCCCGAAGGACATCAGAAGGAGGAGTCATGCGAAGCGCCACCACGCCCCGTTCGAAGCTGCCTGACGTCGGGACGACGATCTTCACGGTGATCGGCCAGCTTGCCGCACAGCACGATGCGCTGAACCTGTCGCAGGGTGCGCCGAATTTCGCGCCGGATCCCGCGCTCGTCGAGGGCGTCGCACGCGCGATGCGCGACGGCCACAACCAGTACGCGCCGATGGCCGGCATCGTGTCGCTGCGCGAGCGGCTCGCGGAAAAGACCGAAGCGCTGTACGGCGCGCGCTACGACCCGGACACCGAGATCACGGTGATCGCGAGCGCGAGCGAAGGGCTCTACGCCGCGATCAGCGCGCTCGTGCATCCGGGCGACGAAGTGATCTATTTCGAGCCGTCGTTCGACAGCTACGCACCGATCGTGCGGATGCAGGGCGCAACGCCGGTCGCGATCAAGCTGTCGCCCGAGCATTTCCGCGTGAACTGGGACGAGGTCGCCGCCGCGATCACGCCGCGCACGCGGATGATCATCGTGAACACGCCGCACAACCCGACCGCGACCGTATTCTCCGCCGACGATCTCGAACGGCTCGCGCAGCTCACGCGCAATACCGATATCGTCGTGCTGTCCGACGAGGTCTACGAGCACGTCGTGTTCGACGGCGCGCAGCACCAGAGCGTCGCGCGTCACCGCGAGCTGGCCGAGCGCAGCGTGATCGTGTCGTCGTTCGGCAAGTCGTTTCACGTGACGGGCTGGCGCGTCGGCCACTGCATCGCGCCGGCTGCGCTGATGGACGAGATCCGCAAGGTGCACCAGTTCATGGTGTTCTCGGCCGATACGCCGATGCAGGTCGCGTTCGCGGAAATCCTCGCGCGACCGGAAAGCTATCTCGGCCTGTCGGCGTTCTACCAGGCCAAGCGCGACCTGCTCGCGCGCGAGCTGGCCGATTCACGCTTCGAGCTGCTGCCGAGCGAAGGCTCGTTCTTCATGCTCGCGCGGTTCAGGCACTTCTCGGACGAAAGCGACAGCGATCTCGTGCTGCGGCTGATCCGCGAAGCGCGCGTCGCGACGATTCCGCTGTCGGCGTTCTACACCGACGGCAGCGACGCGGGCGTGATCCGGCTCAGTTTCTCGAAGGACGACGCGACGCTGATCGAAGGCGCGCGGCGGTTGCGCTCGCTGTAAATCGCGGGCACGGCCCGCACCCAAGCAGGCGACGTATACGTCGCACGGAAAGCCACGGATGGGCCGCCGCACGTGCCGACGCACGGCTGCGGTCGACAAGTCAGGAGATCACGATGAAACACGGACACACCCTGAAACTCGCGTTCGCATTCGCGTGCGCGCTCGGCTCCGGTGCGGCGCTCGCCGACGGGCAGACGCTGCGCTTCGGCCTCGAGGCGCAGTACCCGCCGTTCGAATCGAAGGCGCCGAACGGCGAGCTGCAGGGCTTCGACATCGACGTCGGCAACGCCGTCTGCCGGACGGCGAAGCTGTCGTGCAAGTGGGTCGAGACGTCGTTCGACGGGCTGATTCCCGCGCTGCAAGGCCGCAAGTTCGACGCGATCAACTCGGCGATGAACGCGACCGAGCAGCGGCGCCAGGCAATCGACTTCACGACGATCATCTACCGCGTGCCGACGCAGCTGATCGCGCGCACCGGCAGCGGCCTGCTGCCGACGCCGGAATCGCTGAAGGGCAAGCGCGTCGGCGTACTGCAGGCGTCGATCCAGGAAACCTACGCGAAGGCGCACTGGGAGCCGGCCGGCGTGTCCGTCGTCGCGTACCAGGATCAGAACCAGGCATACGCCGATCTCGTGGCGGGCCGCCTCGACGCGACGCTGGTGCTCGCGCCGGCCGGCCAGCGCGGCTTCCTGTCGCGTCCGGACGGCAAGGGTTTCTCGTTCGTCGGTCAGCCGGTGCGCGACGACAAGATCCTCGGCAGCGGGATCGCGTTCGGGCTGCGCAAGGGCGACGACGCGCTGAAGACCAAACTCGATGCGGCGATCGACAAGCTGAAGGCGGACGGCACGGTGAAGTCGCTGGGCCAGAAGTACTTCGGCAATATCGACATCTCGACGCAGTAAGCGCGGAAGCGGGTGGCCGCGATGGCCGTCGCGATGCCTGACGGACCGTGGACGCGCGGCGCGCGCGTTCGCCGTCAAGCCGGCTGGTCAGCTAGTCAGCTGGTCGACCGTCAGCCGTCGACCCAGCGCAGCGCGCCGATCTTCAGGTGTTCGACGACGCTGCGCGCCCAGTCGAGTTCCGCATTGAGCAGCACGAGCGCGTGCTCGTTCTGCAGCAGGAACAGGCGTGGCACCTGATCGTTCTGCGCGGCGTTGCGCAGCGATTCGAGGCGTTCGCGTTCGGCTTCGAGCGCGACGATGCGACGCTCGAGCTGGTGACGCGCATCTTCGGCGTCAAGCAGCGGCAGGAATGCGAGGCCGGCGCCGAACGCCGGGAACTCGCGCGCGGGCTCGGCGAGCAGCGCATGCAGCCATGCCTGCCCGGCCGCGTGTCCGGTTTCGGTGAGCGTGTACAACGTGCGCTCGGGAAACGCGCCGTCGCGCTCGGTGTCGTGCACGGCGATCAGCCCGTCGCGCAGCAGCCGGTCGATCGTCTGGTAGAGGCTCGTGCGCTGCCGCACGTTGACGACTTCGTCGTAACCGCGGGCCTTCAACTGCTGCAGCATTCCGTACGGATGCATCGGCGTTTCGGTCAGCGTCGCGAGGACCGCGAGCGCAAGCGGAGACGGGCGACTCGATGTCATGAATAGTTCGATTATGTCTAGTAAGAATATGACTAGTATTAACTAGGCTATCAGATTCGACAAGGGTTTCAGCCGAGGTGTGAGCGCTTCGCGGCCGGGGCGACGGTCTCCATCGTCGTCAGGCCATGCACGATGCCGCAGTCTTCGACGGAATGTTCGCCCACGCATTGACGTCGCAATTCGGTGAGCTGGTCGCGCAGATGCGTGAGTTCCGCGAGGCGTGCGTCGACGTGGCCGATGTGCTCGTCGAGCAGCGAGTTGACCGAATCGCACGGGTCGGCCGGCGTGTCGGTGAGCTGCAGCAGCGCGCGGATTTCGTCGTGCGCCATGTCGAGCGCGCGGCAGTTGCGAATGAAGCGCAGCCGCTCGACGTGCACGTCGGTGTAGTTCCGGTAGTTGGAATCGGTACGCTCCGCATCCGGCATCAGCCCCTCCTTCTCGTAGAAGCGGATCGTTTCAGGCGTGCAGCGGGCCGCTTTCGCCAGTTCGCCGATCTTCATGGCTTTCTCCTTGTAAGGCTTGACCTTGTAGTGGCTTCAGGGTGTTAACTCTACATCGTCTAGCCATAGAGGAGGTTGTCATGACCGACGCCCAGCGTCCCCACGACCCACGACACCGTCATGCCGACGGCGCCGAGACCTGCTGCGCGGGCGCACGCGACACGCAGGCGGCGACGGTCGACGACGCGGCGTCGGCGGCCGGCGAGCACGCGCATGGCGACGGCGCATCGCGCGGTGCGCAGCCGCGTGGCTGCGGCCATGATCACGATCAGGCGTTCGCCGACGGGACGGGGCACGATCACGGCCGCGGCGACCACGGCGACCACGCACACGGCGACCACGGCGACCACGCACACGGCGACGGGCATGGGCACGGAGCGGCGTGTTCGCATGACCATCCTCCGCATGACCACGCCGGCCACGCCGGCCACGCCCACGCCCACGCCCACGCCCACGCCCACGACCACGCGGCCGGCGACTGCTGCGCGCCCGCCGCGCTGGCCCTCGCGCCGCTTCCGGTCGCGCGCGCGACCGCATCGGGTCACGTGCGCTCCGCGTTCCGGATCATGCAGATGGACTGCCCGACCGAGGAAACGTTGATCCGCAAGAAACTCGGCGGCATGCAGCAGGTATCGGCGCTCGAATTCAACCTGATGCAGCGGATGCTCACCGTCGACCACGTGCCTGGCACGCAGCCGGCGATCGAAAGCGCGATCCGCTCGCTCGGCATGACGCCGGAAGCCGCGTCGGCCGACGCACCGGCAGCGCCCAGCGCGCCGCCGCCCGCGAAGCCGTGGTGGCCGCTCGCGCTGGCCGGTGTCGCGGCGCTCGCGTCCGAAGCGGCGACCTGGGCCGGCCTGCCGGTGTGGCTGTCGGCCGCGCTCGCGCTTGCGGCGGTGCTCGCCTGCGGGCTGACCACCTACAAGAAAGGCTGGATCGCGATCCGCAACGGCAACCTGAACATCAACGCGCTGATGAGCATCGCGGTGACCGGCGCGATGGCGATCGGCCAATGGCCGGAAGCCGCGATGGTGATGGTGCTGTTCACGATCGCCGAACTGATCGAGGCGAAGTCGCTCGATCGCGCGCGCAATGCGATCCAGGGCCTGATGCGGCTCGCCCCCGACACCGCGACCGTGCAGGACGCCGATGGCGCGTGGCGCACCGTCGAAGCCGCACAGGTCGCGCTCGGCGCGGTGGTGCGCGTGAAGCCGGGCGAGCGGATCGGGCTGGACGGCGAAGTCGTCGCGGGCCGCTCGACGGTGAACCAGGCGCCGATCACCGGCGAGAGCCTGCCGGTCGAGAAGGCGGCCGGCGACGCCGTGTATGCCGGCACGATCAACGAGTCGGGTTCGTTCGACTATCGCGTGACGGCGGTCGCGGCCAACTCGACGCTCGCGCGGATCATCCACGCGGTCGAGGAAGCGCAGGGCGCGAAGGCGCCGACGCAGCGTTTCGTCGACCAGTTCGCACGCATCTATACGCCGATCGTGTTCGCGATCGCGCTGCTGGTCGCGGTGGTGCCGCCGCTCGTGCTGGGCGGCGCGTGGCACGACTGGATCTACCGCGCGCTGGTGCTGCTCGTGATCGCGTGCCCGTGTGCGCTCGTGATCTCGACGCCAGTGACGATCGTGTCGGGCCTCGCGGCCGCGGCGCGTCGCGGGATTCTCGTGAAGGGCGGCGTCTATCTGGAAGAAGGCCGCAAGCTCGCGTGGCTCGCGCTCGACAAGACCGGCACGATCACGCACGGCAAGCCGGTGCAGACCGACTTCGGTCTGCATGCCGCCGACGTCGACGCGGCGCAGGTGCGTCAGCTCGGCGCGAGCCTCGCGGCGCGCTCCGATCACCCGGTGTCGCAGGCGATTGCAGCAGCGGCCCGCGAGGCGCGCACGGCAGCGTTCGCCGATGTAGAGGATTTCGAAGCAATCGTCGGGCGCGGCGTGCGCGGTACGATCGACGGCGCGCGCTACTGGCTCGGCAACCACCGGCTCGTCGAGGAACTCGAACGCTGCTCGCCGGCGCTGGAGGCGAAGCTCGATGCGCTCGAGCGGCAGGGCAAGAGCGTCGTGATGCTGGTCGACGACACGCGCGTGCTCGGCATCTTCGCGGTCGCCGACACGATCAAGGACACGAGCCGCGCGGCGATCGCCGACCTGCACGCGCTCGGCATCCGCACCGCGATGCTGACCGGCGACAACCCGCACACCGCACAGGCGATCGCGCAGCAGGCCGGCATCGACGATGCGCGCGGCAACCAGTTGCCGGAAGACAAGCTCGCAGCGGTCGAGGAACTGGCGGCCGGCGGCGCGGGCGCGGTCGGGATGGTCGGCGACGGGATCAACGATGCGCCCGCGCTCGCGCGTGCCGACATCGGTTTCGCGATGGGCGCAATGGGCACCGACACGGCGATCGAGACGGCCGACGTCGCATTGATGGACGACGACCTGCGCAAGATTCCCGCGTTCGTGCGGCTGTCGCGTGCGACCCATCGCGTGCTGGTGCAGAACATCGGTTTCGCGCTCGGCGTGAAAGTCGTGTTCCTCGGCCTCACGGTCGCGGGGCTCGGCACGATGTGGATGGCCGTGTTCGCCGACGCGGGCGCGAGCCTGATCGTCGTCGGCAACGGCTTGCGGCTGCTGTCGAAGGCGGGCGTGTTCGACGGCTCGCACACGCAGCGATGAGGAGCGGACGATGAGCTTGCTGAAACGGATCCTGGGTGGCCACGGTGGCGGGCATGGCGGCGGCCATCACGGTAGCCACGGTGGCGGGCATCACGGCGGGCACGGTACGGAAGGTCATGGCGGCCACGATGTGTGCGGCCGCGACCGTCACGGCTGGGGCTGGCAGTCGCCGGCCGACGCCCAGGGCGGCAATGCGCCGCTGCGCCAGCTCGCCTGCGCCGGCTGCGGCGCGCTCAACGCGGCGGACGCGCGATTCTGCGCGCAGTGCGGCACGTCGCATGGCAGGGCGTGCAGCCGCTGTCACGCGGCGCTGGCGGCCGATGCACGCTTTTGCCCGAGCTGCGGGACGCAAGCCGGCCGCGCCTGATTGCCGGCCGTCGGTCGGCAGCGGGAACAGACGGCCGCATCATCCCGGTGTCGACGTCCGCCGACCGTCCCGCGCCCCTTCACTCACCGCAGCGGCAAATAAATCTCGGTTTGCAGATCGGCCGGCGCCGCGTCCATCGGCGTATTCAGGTACAGCTCGAACGGCGGCGCAGCGGCGGCTTCGCGGCCCGAGTGACGCAGCCAGTCGCCGTACAGCCACTGGTAGGCCGCTTTCAGATCCGCATACGGTCCCGTGTGCAGCAGCACCGCATGGTCGCCGCCCGCGATCGTGACACGCTCGACCGGCGGCACCGGTGCGACGTCCGGCGCGCCGTCGGCCGGCACGAAACAGGCTCTCGCCCGCAATTGCGCTTCGGGCGTCGTATCGGGATCGTCGTAGAAGATCCCGATCATCTTCGCGCCAGGGCCGATCAGGCCATGCTGCGCGACCCACGCGCCGATGTGCGCGAACGCGTCGCCGACCTTCAGGTATGCGCCGGTGTGCGTCACCGCGTAGCCGCGCAGTTCCGGCAGGCGCCGGATCTCGACCTCGTGTTTGAACATGTCTTCCGCTCCTCGCTGTAGTGGATAAATCGGACGGTCCTCGGCAGGAATGGACGCCACGGTAGCACGCCGGCGATTGATAAATCTTGCGGAGATACGTAGTGCCCAGGGTCCCGCCGATCGGGCCGTCAACTCCGCCCCTTTTAATTTCGCCGAAATTGGGTCTCGTCCCCGTCGATTCATGTCTAAAGTTAAAGACAGTGAAATCCGACGAATGCGTCATTTTTCTCAGGTAAGTTGCTCGGGCGGCACAGCACGGTTTTCGAAGTACGCAGGTAGTTCGTCGATGTTCAATCGCAACGCCACGTTTTCGGGAGAAGAAGAAATGGATGCTTCCAGCTTCATCACGTCGCTGCAGACCACGCTAGGCGGATATCTGCCCAAGATCGCAGGCGCGATCGGCATCCTGGTGATCGGCTGGTTGATCGCGGTCGGGGTGCGGGCCGGCGCGCTTCGGCTGCTCAACGCGCTGAAGGTCGATCAGCGGATCAGCGAGAGCACCGGGCAGGGCGCGTACGTCGAACGCATCATCGCGGGCGGGCTGTTCTGGCTCGTGCTGCTCGTCACCGCGGTGGGCATCTTCAACGTGCTCAACCTGTACGCGGTGTCCAATCCGTTCTCGCTGCTCGTCACGCACATCGTCAACTACCTGCCGAACCTGATCGGCGGCGCAGCGCTGACGCTGATCGCGTGGCTCATCGCATCGCTGTTGCGCAGCCTCGCGAACCGTGCGCTGAGGGCGAGCAGGGTCGACCTCGCGCTGTCCGAAAGCGCGGGCATGCAGCCGATGAGCGGCTATCTCGGCGACGTGCTGTTCTGGCTCGTGATCCTGATGTTCCTGCCGGCGATCCTGTCGTCGTTCGCGCTGTCGGGCCTGCTGTCGCCGGTGCAGGGGATGGTCGACAAGCTGCTCGCGATCGTGCCGAACATCTTCGCGGCCGCGGTGATCGGCTTCGTCGGCTGGATTGTCGCGCGCGTGCTGCGCGGCCTCGTGACGAACCTGCTGGTGGCCGCCGGCGCGGATCGTCTCACCGCGCGGCTCGACAGCCCGACGCCGGTGCGCGTGTCGAGCCTGATCGGCACGATCGTCTATGTGTTCGTGTTCGTCCCGACGCTGATCTCCGCGCTCGACGCGCTGAAGATCGACGCGATCGCGATTCCCGCGACCAACATGCTGAACCAGTTCCTCGGCGCGGTGCCGGACATCGTCGCGGCGATCGTGATCCTGGTCGTCACGTTCTATTTCGCGCGCTTCGTCGCGTCGCTCGCGCAGCGGCTGCTGGAAGCCGCCGGCGTCGACGGGCTGCCGGTCGTGCTCGGCGTCGCACCCGTGTTCTCGGGGATCCTGCAGCCGTCGGTGCTGGTCGCGCGGCTGATCGTGTTCTTCGCGATGCTGTTCGCCACGGTCGAAGCCGCGAACCGGCTCGGTTTCACGCAGGTGCGCGACGTCGTCACGCTGTTCATCGAATTCGGCGGCCACGTGCTGACGGGCGTCGTGATCCTCGTGATCGGCGTATGGCTCGCGGGCCTCGCGCGCCGCGTGATCGAGCAGGCCGACCGCGAACACAGCGTGCTGTTCGCGCGGATCGCGCAATTCGCGATCCTCGGCCTGGTGTTCGCGATGGGGCTGCGCGCGATGGGCATCGCCAATGAAATCGTGCAGCTCGCGTTCGGCCTCGTGCTCGGCGCGATCGCGGTGGCCGTTGCGCTGTCGTTCGGCCTCGGCGGTCGCGAAGCGGCCGGCAAGCTGCTCGACCGCTGGTTCAACCAGCGCGGCGGCGGCCAGTAACGCCGGCCGGCACGGCCGATCCGGCCCGCACCGCGCGGGCGGGATCGGCGTGGCAACGCGCGCGGCCGGCGGTACCGCGAGCGGTACCGCAAGCGTTTCCGCAAGCGTTTCCGAAAGCATTTCTGCAAGCGAAACGTCAGCCGCGATCTTTGCCGAATTTCGATAACACGTCGTTTAATGACTCTCTAGCATCGATTCTCAGTCGCGCGGGCCCGCAGGCCCGGCGCCCTTGAGGAGAAAGTCCGATGAAAGCAGAGTCGAATGGCCGGCCCGCCGCCGGCGCCAAGTCCTCCGGCCAGCCCGCGCTGCAGCAGACGCTCGGAACCTGGCAACTGTGGGGCATCGCGGTCGGCCTGGTGATTTCCGGCGAGTACTTCGGCTGGAGCTACGGCTGGGCGAGCGCGGGCACGCTGGGTTTCGTGATCACCGCGCTGTTCGTCGCGGCGATGTACACCACCTTCATCTTCAGTTTCACCGAGCTGACGACGTCGATTCCGCACGCGGGCGGCCCGTTCGCGTATGCGCGCCGCGCGTTCGGTCCGACCGGCGGCTATCTGGCCGGCGCGGCGACGCTCGTCGAATTCGTGTTCGCGCCGCCCGCGATTGCGCTCGCGATCGGCGCGTACCTGCACGTGCAGTTTCCGGGGCTCGAACCGAAACACGCGGCGATGGGCGCGTATCTCGTGTTCATGGCGCTGAACATCGTCGGCGTGCAGATTGCGGCGACCTTCGAGCTCGTCGTCACGCTGCTCGCGATCTTCGAGCTGCTGGTGTTCATGGGCGTCGTGTCGCCGGGCTTCGCGTGGAGCAATTTCGTGAAGGGCGGCTGGTCGGGTGCCGATCACTTCAGCGTGGGCGCATTCCACGGGATGTTCGCGGCGATTCCGTTCGCGATCTGGTTCTTTCTCGCGATCGAAGGCGTCGCGATGGCCGCCGAGGAAGCGAAGAACCCGAAGCGTTCGATTCCGATCGCGTACGTGGCCGGGATCCTGACCCTCGTCGCGCTTGCGATCGGCGTGATGGTGTTCGCCGGCGGCGCGGGCGACTGGACCAAGCTCGCGAACATCAACGACCCGCTGCCGCAGGCGATGAAGTACATCGTCGGCGCGAACAGCGGCTGGATGCACATGCTCGTGTGGCTCGGGCTGTTCGGGCTCGTTGCGTCGTTCCACGGGATCATCCTCGGCTATTCGCGCCAGATCTTCGCGCTGGCCCGCGAAGGTTACCTGCCCGAATGGCTCGGCAAGGTGCATCCGCGTTTCAAGACCCCGCATCGCGCGATTCTCGCGGGCGGCGTGGTCGGGATCGCCGCGATCTACAGCGACGAGCTGATCCAGTTCGGCGGGCAGACGCTCACCGCGAATATCGTGACGATGTCGGTATTCGGTGCGATCGTGATGTATATCGTCAGCATGGCGGCGCTGTTCAAGCTGCGCCGCTCGCAGCCGAACATGGCGCGGCCGTTCCGCGCACCGCTGTACCCGATCTTCCCGGCGTTCGCGATCGTTGCCGCCCTCATTTGCCTCGGCACGATGGTGTACTTCAACGGGCTGGTCGCGATGGTGTTCGTCGCGTTCCTCGCGCTCGGCTACGCGTACTTCCTCGCGACGCGTTCGCAGCGCGCGAGCGCGCCGGTCGACGCGCTGCTGGAGGAGTAAGAAGGGTGACGCCGGTGAATGAGCAAGGCCGTTCCTGACGGCATCCGGCGCGCCCCGTCGAACGGGCGCGCCGTCGGCTTTTGGCAAGGAGATTCGAACGATGTCCTATACGGAGACGATCGGTCCGCGCACGTACCGCTTCGCGGACCTGAAGACGCTGCTCGCGAAGGCGAGCCCGCTGCGTTCCGGCGATCAGCTCGCCGGCGTCGCGGCGGCGAGCGAGGAGGAGCGCGTCGCCGCGAAGATCGCGCTCGCGGGCGTGCCGCTGAAGGCGTTCCTGAGCGAAGCGGTGATCCCGTATGAAGACGACGAGGTCACGCGCCTGATCCTCGACGATCACGACGCGGCCGCGTTCGCCGAAATCTCGCATCTGACGGTGGGCGATTTCCGCAACTGGCTGCTGTCGCCGGTGGCCGACGGCACCGCGCTCGAACGGATCGCGCCGGGCCTCACGCCCGAGATGGTCGCGGCCGTGTCGAAGCTGATGCGCAACCAGGATCTGATCGCGGCCGCGAGGAAACGCCGCGTCGTCACGCGCTTTCGCAACACGGTCGGGCTGGCCGGCCGGATGTCGGTGCGGCTGCAGCCGAACCACCCGACCGACGACGTGAAGGGCATTGCCGCATCGATGCTCGACGGGCTGATGTATGGCTGCGGCGACGCGATGATCGGCATCAACCCGGCCACCGACAGCCTCGCGGCGATCGTGAAGCTGCTCGCGATGATCGACGCGTTTCGCGAGCGTTACGGCGTGCCGACGCAGTCATGCGTGCTGACCCACGTGACCAACACGATCGCGGCGATCGAGAAGGGCGCGCCGGTCGACCTGGTCTTCCAGTCGATCGCGGGCACCGAGAAGGCGAACGCGAGCTTCGGGATCTCGCTCGCGCTGCTCGGCGAGGCGCACGAGGCCGCGTTGTCGCTCAAGCGCGGCACCGTGGGCAACAACCTGATGTATTTCGAGACCGGGCAGGGCAGCGCGTTGTCGGCCAATGCTCACTTCGGCGTCGACCAGCAGACCTGCGAAGTGCGCGCGTACGCGGTCGCGCGCAAGTTCGACCCGTTCCTCGTGAACACGGTGGTCGGTTTCATCGGGCCCGAATACTTGTACGACGGCAAGCAGATCATCCGCGCGGGCCTCGAGGATCACTTCTGCGGCAAGCTGCTCGGCGTGCCGATGGGCTGCGACATCTGCTACACGAACCACGCGGAAGCCGACCAGGACGACATGGACACGCTGCTGACGCTGCTCGGCGCGGCCGGCATCAACTTCATCATGGGGATTCCCGGCGCGGACGACGTGATGCTGAACTACCAGAGCACGTCGTTTCACGATCAGCTGTACGTGCGCGAGGTGCTCGGCCTGCGCCGCGCGCCGGAATTCGAGGAGTGGCTGGAAACGATGGAGATCGCCGACGCGCACGGCGCGCTGCGCGCCGCGAGCGCGCGTGTGCCGCTGCTGGCGGGCGCGAACGACTGGATGGGGATTTCCGTATGAGCGACGCCGTCGAAAAGAATCCGTGGGCGCAGCTGAAGTCGTTCACGAATGCGCGGATCGCGCTCGGCCGCGCGGGCAACAGCCTGCCGACCGCGCCGCTGCTGGCCTTCAACCTGTCGCATGCGCAAGCGCGCGATGCGGTGCATCAGCCGCTCGACGCGGATGCGCTGCGGCGCGAGATCGAGGCGGCCGGCATGCTGCCGACGCTGCGCGTGCAGAGCGCCGCGCCCGACCGCGATCACTATCTGCGCCGGCCCGATCTCGGCCGCAAGCTGTCGGACGACAGCCGCGGGCTGCTGGCCGGCTACGGGGCGGCGCTCGACGACGCGCCCGATGTCGTGTTCGTGGTCGGCGACGGGCTGTCGGCGTTCGCGGCCGCGAAGCAGGCGCTGCCGCTGTTGCAGGCCGTGCGGCCGCGGCTCGAAGCGGACGGCTGGCGGATCGGCCCGGTGGTGGTCGCGACGCAGGCGCGCGTCGCGCTCGGCGACGAGATCGGCGAGCTGCTGCGTGCGAAGGTGGTCGCGATGCTGATCGGCGAACGGCCGGGGCTCAGTTCGCCGGACAGCCTCGGCGTGTACCTGACGTGGGCGCCGAAGGTCGGCTGTCACGACGCGCTGCGCAACTGCATCTCGAACGTGCGGCCCGAAGGGCTGCCGCATGCCGCCGCCGCGCGCAAGCTGCATTACCTGATGACGCATGCGCGCCGGCTGGGCCTCACGGGCGTCGGGCTGAAGGACGACAGCGATGCGCTGCTGCCGCACGCGGAAGCGGAGCGGATCGCGGCGGAGTGACGGTGCGGTGCGCGCTCGCGGGCCGCGTAACTACCGGAACAGCCGCTCGCACGCGAAATCGACGAACACGCGCAGCTTCGGCGACAACTGCCGGCTCGACGGCCATACGATCGAGAACTGCCCGGGCGCGATCCGGTAGTCGTCAAGCACGGTGACGAGCGCGCCGCTGTCCAGCGCGTCGCGCGCGAGGAAGTCTGGCATGTAGCCGATGCCGAGCCCCGACATGACGGCGCCGCGCAGCGCTTCCATGTTGTTGCACGTCATCGCGGTGCGCAGCTTCAGCGGCGTGCCGTCGTCGGCGGCGAGCGCCCAGTCCTGCAGCTTGCCGGTGGTCGGAAAGCAGTAGCGCACGCAATCGTGCGTTTCGAGATCGCGCGGTGCATGTGGCGTCCCGGCCCGTGCGAGATACGCGGGCGTCGCGCACAGCACGAACGCGAACGGGCCGAGCCGCCGCGACATCAGGCTCGAATCCGACAGCGGACCGCTGCGGATCACCGCGTCGAAACCGCCTTCGACGACATCCACCATCCGGTCGTTGAAATCCAGGTCGAGCTCGACCTCCGGATAGCGCTGCCTGAATTCCGGCAGTACCGGCAGCAGGAAACGGTAGCCGATCACCGGCAGGCTCACGCGCAGCTTGCCGCGCGGGCGCTGCGCGGACGCCGTCACGGTCGCTTCGGCATCGCGGAAATCCTCGAGGATGCGCTGGCAGCGCTCGTAGAAGTGGCGCCCTTCGTCGGTCAGCGTGACGCGCCGCGTCGTGCGGTTGAACAAGCGTACGCCGAGCGACTGTTCGAGCCGCGCGATCGTCTTGCCGACCGCCGATGCCGAAATGCCGAGCGCGCGGCCGGCCGCGACGAAGCTCAGCGCTTCGGCGGTGCGGACGAACGCGGCGATGCCGTTCAGGTTTTCCATCGACGTAAGCGGGCGGGCCCGTGCGAGGTAATTGCGGAATTTTAGTCCGTTATATGCGGAGCTTCGCGTGGTTTTTCGTGGATTGAATCCGATTTATCTTCTGTCGCTCTGATGGCGCATCCGCGCCGGCTTTTTCGAGGAGCGATGATGGATCACCCTGTTTCAGCCGTTTCGGCCCACGCGGCGCGCCGGCGCGCATGGGTGCTGGCCGCCGTCTGCATGGCCGCCGTTGCGTTGCCGCTATCGTTTTCGGGCGGCGCGGTCGCGACGCCCGCGATCGGCCGCCACCTGCACGGCAGCCCGGTCGCGATGAACTGGATCACCAACGCGTTCATGCTCGCGTTCGGCAGCTTCCTGATGGCGGCGGGCGCGCTCGCCGACCAGTTCGGCCGCAAGCGCGTGTTCGCGATCGGCGTCGGCGGCTTCACGCTGATGTCGGTTGCGCTCGCGTTCGCGCCGTCGATGCTCGCGGTCGATCTGCTGCGTGCCGCGCAAGGGCTCGCGGCGGCCGCGGCGCTCGCGGGCGGCACGGCGGCGCTTGCGCAGGAGTTCGACGGAGCGGCGCGCACGCGTGCATTCAGCCTGCTCGGCACGACCTTCGGGATCGGGCTCGCGTTCGGGCCCGTGCTCGCCGGCTGGCTGATCGCACACTACGGCTGGCGCGCGATCTTCGTCACGGGCGCGGTGGCCGGCGCGCTGTCGCTCGCAGTCGGGCTGCCGCGCATGCACGAGTCGCGCGATCCGCATGCGACGGGGCTCGACTGGCCCGGCACGGCCGCGTTCACCGCCGCGCTGACGCTGTTCACGTTTGGCGTGATCGAGGCACCCGCGCGCGGGTGGGCGGATCCGCTCGTCGTCGCGCTGCTGGCCGGCGCGGCGCTCGGCGCGTGCGCGTTCGTGACGATCGAGACGCGCGTCGCGCGGCCGATGCTCGACCTGTCGCTATTCCGCATCGCGCGCTTCGTCGGCGTGCAGGTGCTGCCGGTGTCGACGTGCTGCTGCTACATCGTGCTGCTGGTCGTGCTGCCGCTGCGCTTCATCGGTATCGACGGCTTCAGCGAGATCGACGCGGGCTGGCTGATGCTCGCGATATCCGCGCCGATGCTGATCGTCCCGCTCGTCGCAGCGACGCTCACGCGCTGGCTGTCGGCCGGCGTGATCTCCGGGATCGGGTTGCTGATCGCGGCCGCGGCGCTCGTATGGCTCGGCATTGCGCTGCGCGCCGGCGCCGGGCCGGCGGCCGTCGCGCCGATGGTCGCGATCGGCGTCGGGGCCGGGATGCCGTGGGGGCTGATGGACGCGCTGTCGGTCAGCGTCGTGCCGAAGGAGCGCGCGGGGATGGCGACCGGGATCTTCAGCACGACGCGCGTGGCCGGCGAAGGGATCGCGCTCGCGATCGTCGGGGCGATGCTCGCGGCGCTTGCGCATGCCGATTTGTCGCAGGCGGCGGCGGGCGCGGCGCTCGCGTCCGACGCGACGCTGCGCGCGGCCGCGCGGCTCGCGACCGGCGATCTCGCCGGTGCGGCGGCCGTGCTGCCGGGTGTCGGTCGTGCGGCGCTGCTCGCGAGCTATACGCACGCGTTCGATCGGCTGCTGATCGGGCTGGCGGTCGTTACCGTGCTGTGTGCGGGCGTGGTATTCGCGTTTCTCGGCGCGCGGCTGGAGGTGGCTGATGCAGGCGCGCGGGCGGATGCTGACGCGCAGCCGCAGGCAGAAGCGTCGGCGCAACGCCGGACCGAAGCGGATTGCGCCGAGACGAGCGGGCGGTGAGTGGTGTGCTGTCGGCGCTTTGCATGGCGGCAACAGCGCGCGGGGCGCTCCTGCATTTCGTCTTCGTCGCAACCGGGCATTGACGATCCGCTTTGTGCGCGAATCGTCCTTCGAGCAGTCAGGCGTTGCGTCGCGCCGCCGTACCGATGGTCGACTCGCCGCATCACGTGAGTACGAGCCGTCGCAACGCAATATCGGCGGCTCCGTTTCGACCGCGGCAAAGCGCGAGAACGACGCGCATCACGCGAGCACGAGCGGCGGCAGCGCCTCGTCGGTCCGCGCGTGCGCGCGCTCCACTTCAACGACCACATAACGCAGTGCAGCGGGCCACAGATGCGCATGGCTTCCCGCATCCTCGTCGATCATTGCGCGTCCCTGCACGAGCCACGTCGTCTGCCTGACGAAATCCACGAACAGCAGCGCGATTGCCGGATTCACGAGCAGGTTGCCGATCGTGTTGAACAGGTTGTTGCCCGCGAAATCGGGCAGCACCAGCGTGCGGCGATCGGGCAGGTCGACGAGCGGGCAGAACGAACCGTCCGCGCGCGGCTGCCGGCCGCGGTACGAACAGTCGCTGTCGCCCGCCGTATTGGCGGTCGCGACGATCAGGAATGCCTGCTCGCGGATGAACGCGATGGCGTCGTCGCTCAGGGGGCCGGGGTCGTTCATGGTGTCGGTCGGTGTGTGGCGGATGCGTGCAAATACCTAGGCCGCACGCAAGCGACATGCCACGCAGCAGCATCACCCGCGGTGCGCCGCCGCGCATCGGCACTGTGGAAAATCCGAACACCTGCCGCGCCGATGCGCCGGCGCGGTGTTCAGAATCGACACACCCGTTCGTCGCGCGCGAGCCGCGCCTGCCGCGAGCGGCCGGGCGCGCCGCTCCTGTTCGAGGTCGGCTCCGTTTGGCACGCATGTTGCGTAAAGGGTGCAGCGCGATCCAACCGGCGCTGTATTCACACAAGCCAAGCACGATGAACAGGAGACATGTATGAACCCGTTTGACCTGAAACAACTGGGCCTCGACGTCGAATATCCGTACCGTCAGCAGTACGACAACTACATCGGCGGCAAGTGGGTTCCGCCGGTGAAGGGCGAGTATTTCGAGAACGTGTCGCCGATCAACGGCAAGCCGTTTTGCCGCGTGCCGCGCTCGAGCGCCGACGACATCGAGGTCGCCCTCGACGCCGCGCATGCCGCGCGCCGCAAGTGGGGCAAGACGTCGGTGGCCGAGCGCGCGAACCTGCTGCTCGCCGCCGCCGACCGGATGGAAAAGAACCTGAAGCTGCTCGCGGTGGCCGAGACGATCGACAACGGCAAGCCGCTGCGCGAGACGATGGCGGCCGACCTGCCGCTCGCGGTCGACCACTTCCGCTATTTCGCGGGCTGCATCCGCGCGCAGGAAGGCGGCATCTCCGAGATCGACGACAACACCGTCGCCTATCACTTCCATGAGCCGCTCGGCGTGGTCGGGCAGATCATTCCGTGGAACTTCCCGCTGCTGATGGCCGCGTGGAAGCTCGCGCCGGCGCTCGCGGCCGGCTGCTGCGTGGTGATGAAGCCGGCCGAGCAGACGCCTGCGTCGGTGCTCGTGCTGATGGAGCTGATCGGCGACCTGTTCCCGGCCGGCACGATCAACATCGTGAACGGCTTCGGCAAGGAAGCGGGCGAGGCGCTCGCGACCAGCAAGCGGATCGCGAAGATCGCGTTCACCGGTTCGACGCCGGTCGGCAAGCACATCCTGCACGCGGCGGCCGACAGCCTGATCCCGTCGACGGTCGAACTCGGCGGCAAGAGCCCGAACATCTTCTTCGCCGACGTGCTCGACCAGGACGACGCGTTCCTCGACAAGGCGCTCGAAGGCCTCGCGATGTTCGCGCTGAACCAGGGCGAAGTGTGTACGTGCCCGTCGCGGATCCTGATCCAGGAGTCGATCTACGAGCGTTTCATCGAGAAGGCCGTCGCGCGCGTCGAGCGCATCAAGTCCGGCCACCCGCTCGACCTGCAGACGATGATCGGCGCGCAGGCATCGCAGCAGCAGCTCGACAAGATCCTGTCGTACATCGACATCGGCCGCGACGAAGGCGCGCAATGCCTGACGGGCGGCGAGCGCACGGCGCCGGCGGCCGAGCTCGGCACGGGCTACTACGTGAAGCCGACGATGCTGCTCGGCAACAACAAGATGCGCGTGTTCCAGGAAGAGATCTTCGGGCCGGTCGCGTCGGTGATGACGTTCAAGGACGAGCAGGAAGCGATCGAACTCGCGAACGACACGTTCTACGGGCTCGGCGCGGGCGTGTGGACGCGCAACGGCACGCGTGCGTACCGGATGGGCCGCGAGGTCGAGGCCGGCCGCGTGTGGACCAACTGCTATCACCTGTACCCCGCGCACGCGGCGTTCGGCGGCTACAAGCAGTCGGGCATCGGTCGCGAGACGCACAAGATGGCGCTGTCGAACTATCAGCAGACGAAATGCCTGCTGGTCAGCTACCAGGCCGAGGCGCTCGGGTTCTTCTGATCGCTGAAGCAGGCGGCGAAGTGCCGGAGCCGGCCGGCAGCGCGACGCTGGCCGGTGAAGTTGCCGGTTGCGGTCCGTTGCGGTCGGTGACGGGTTTCCGGGAGGGTTCGACGGTCGGGCGATGCGTGTCCGGCCGTCGAGCGGCGCCCGCACCGACGCAATGCGCCGACGGCCGTTCGTCCGGCACTTCGCCGTTTTCGACATTCGACATCCGACACGCGGCATCGGCTGCGCGTTGCCGGCGGCCTGTATCGGTAACGGCATCGGCAGCCGTATCGCGCCCCGATTGACCCGACGGAAACCAGCATGGCAGAACCGCTCCGATCCTATCCGCGCCACCCGGTGTTCCACGCGGGCGAGCTCGACGCGCATCACCGGTTCGGCGTCGCCGACGAAGCCGCGCGGATGAGCGACGTCGTGACGACGCGGCTGAGCATCGGCGTGCGGCAGTTCGTCGAATCCCAGCCGTTCATGTTCGTCGGCGCGACGAGCGGCGCACCGGCGCACGTGCGTTGCGACATCGTGAAGAGCATGCGCGATGCGAACGGCGACCTGTGGCCGGTCGTGCGCGTGATCGACACGAAGACGCTGCGCTTCGCGCTGCCGATGCGCGGCGCGGGCGAGCGGATCGACGCGCTCGCGTGCGACGGCAGCGGCGTCGGGTTGCTGTTCATCGATTTCGTGCGCGGCATCCGCTACCGGATCAACGGCCGCGCGACGTTGCGTACCGATCTGCAGGACGCGGACGCGGCGCCCTGGCCGGCGGCCAGCCCGATCGTCGAACTGGCCGTTGCGCAGGCGTACGGCAACTGCGGCACGCGCGTCGTGCGGTTGCGGCCGGGCGCGTAGCCGCCGGCCCTCCGGGCCTGCGCGGCTCCTCGCAGCCGCCGGCTGTGCATATGTCGCACTTGCGTGGTGCGCCGCAGGCCGTCTCAGGGTGCGCCCGCATGGCGTGCATCGGCCGGACAGCGTGGAATGACGGGCTTGTCGCCGGACCGCACGGTTCGGCACGGGACTTGCGTGATGGATGCAGTTCCGGGCAGGTGAGGAGAACACGATGGATCAACGAGTGGAGTGCACCGACGAGCCGACGGCCGAAGATACGCGGTGCAGCGCGCAGGGTGACGACGCGCTGGCCGGCCAGGCCGTGGTCAGCGTCGCGCATGACGCCGACGAGCAGGCGCGCAACCTGATCGGCTGGCGACAGACCTACGACCAGCTCGCGGCCGGCCGCTTCGTCGGCACGCTGACCGAGCTGCCGCTCGACACGATGAAGCTGTTTCGCGAATCGACCAGCCATCTGCTGCGTCAGGCGTGCGAGGTGCGCGGTGATGCGTACTGGTTCGGCGTGCCGCTGGTCAGCGACGGCACGGCGCGCGTCGATGCATGTCGCATCGGGCCCGGCGCGCTCGCGTTCCGGCCCGGCAACGTCGAATTCGAATTGCTGACGCCTGCGCAGTTCTCGATCTACGGCGTCGTCGTGCGCGGCGACGTGCTGCGCCGTTATGCGGAGGAGGTCGAACACCGCGCGCTCGACGAGCGGCTGTTCACGCAGCACGTGATCCAGGTCGGCGACACGCGGCTCGCGCGCCTGTGTGCGCTGCTCGGCCGCCGGCTCGACGGTGCGGCGGCCGTGGGCGGCCCGCTGCCGGACGCGCAGCGCGACGATCTGCAGGCCGACGTGCTCGCTGCATTGTTCGACGCGTGCGCGCAACCGGGGGACGACGGGGCCGGCGGCGCACCGTCGACGCGGCGCTGGATCGTCGAGCAGGCGCGCGAATACGTGCTCGCCCATCGCACGCGGCCGGTCGGCGTGCCGGAGCTGTGCGAGCAGCTTCACGTGAGCCGGCGCACGCTGCAGTACTGTTTCCAGGACGTGCTCGGCATGGCGCCCGCGACTTATCTGCGCACGCTGCGGCTGAACGGCGCGCGGCGCGACCTGTGCGGGCGGGCGGCGGGTTCGGTGCAGGATGTCGCGGAGGCGTGGGGTTTCTGGCATCTGAGCCAGTTCGCGACCGACTACCGGCGGCTGTTCGGCAAGCGGCCGTCGGAGACGCTGCGCGAGCGCGCGGCGATGGTGGCTGCCGGGTGAGCCATGCGGCGGCGCGGGGACGCCGCTACGGCATTCCGTTTCGCTGTCAGCCGCTGGCAGCCGCTTCGCGCGGGGCCGGCCACGGCAGCGCGTCCCAGTCGATTGCGCGGTAAGCGGCTTCGACCGCGGCGAGATCGTCCGGCCGTTCGCTGCGATGCAGTCCGTGCAATTCGCCCGGCACGTCGAGCGCGACGGGCACGCAGTGCGGATAGTCGCGCACGCGCAGTGCCGGCGCGATCGTCGTGAAACAGCCGAGCGTCGGCACGTCGAAGCCGTCGGCGAGATGCAGCGCGGCCGTGTCGGGCGCAAACAGCACGCTTGCTCCCTTGACCCATGCAATGAAGCGCGCGGTGTCCGTCGCGTCGCGACTCACGTCGACATAGGCAGGATGCGCGACGGGGCCGAACCCAACCACCGGCAGCCCGTAGCGGTGTAGCAGCCGCTCGACGAACGCCGCGCGCAGCGCCGGCGGCACGCTGCGCACTGCGGTGCTGGCAGTCGGGCAGAACAGCACGTACGGTCGCCGCCATTCGGCCGGCAGCGCGGGCACGCGCAACCGCGCGAGCCAGCGATTGCGCTTCGCGGCGGCCGGCACCGCGGCCGGATCTGCGCCGAGCGCATCCAGAAAGAAGTCGACCATCGGCAGCCGCGCGAATGCGGGCCAGTACAGATGATTGCCGAGATCGATGCACGGCGCGCGGGCGGGCAGCGTTTCGACGGCGCACGGAAGTTGGCGCGACGGCGCGATGACGTCGGCGGCGAGTGCATACAGCGCGTCGACATAGCGCGGCGCGCGGGCCGGCCGGTACAGCGTGAAGCGCACGCGTGGATGCAGGGCGCGCAGTGCGGCCAGCGCGGTCAGCCCGATCACCGAGTCGCCGAGTGCGACGCCCATCCCGTTGATCACGTGCACGTCCGTCGCGCGGGCGTAGTCGAACCGGAACGGCCGCTGCGCGGCGTGCAGCAGGCCGAGCGCCGGCGCGGCCGGTACGTGGCGTTCCGCACGACCGCTGCCGTGCTCGATGTCGTACGGCGCGACGAGCGTGCCGTCGGGCGCGAGCAGCGTGCCGGGGTGCGCCAGCGCGTCGTCGTGCGACAACGCAGGGCCAGCCGGGGCAGCACGCATTTCCACGATCATTCGCCGCGCGCGCGGCGGCCCTGTTCGCGGATTTGCTCGAGCGTCGCGGCCGGCGTGCTGGCGTCCTGCGGAATGCGGATCTCGATCAGCGCCGGCAGCCCGCAGGTCAGCGCGCGTTCCAGCGCGGGGGCGAAGTCCGCGGTGCGCTCCACCGTCTCGCCATGCGCGCCGAACGCGCGCGCATAAGCGGCGAAATCGGGATTCGTCAGCCCCGTGCCATGCACGCGGCCCGGATAGTTGCGCTCCTGATGCATGCGGATCGTGCCGAAATGCCCGTTGTTGACGACGATGGCGACGATGTTCAGCCCGTACTGCATCGCGGTCGCGAACTCGCTGCCGGCCATCATGAAGCAGCCGTCGCCGGCGAGCGCGACAACGGCGCGCGACGGGTACAGCGACTTCGCGGCCAGTGCGGCCGGCAGCCCGTAGCCCATCGCGCCGCTGGTCGGCGCGAGCTGCGACCGGAAGTGCCGGTACGCGAAGTGGCGATGCAACCAGATCGCGTAGTTGCCGGCGCCGTTGGTCAGGATCGCGTCGTGCGGCAGGCGCTCGCGCAGCTGCACCATCACGTCGCCGAGCTGGACGTCGCCCGGCATCGGCAGCGGCGCATGCCATTCGCGATACGCGCGATGCGCGTCGGCGGCAGTGCCGGCCCACGCCGGCTGTGCCGGCGGTTCGAGCGCGGCGAGCGGCGCCGCGATCTCGGGCATCCCCGATACGATCGGCAAGTCCGCCGCATACACGCGGCCGAGCTCGTCCGCGCCCTGATGCACGTGGATCAGCGTCTGGCGGGTCTTCGGGATGTCGAGCAGCGTGTAGCCGCCCGTCGTCGCTTCGCCCAGGCGCGGCCCGAGCACCAGCAGCAGGTCGGCATCGCGGATGCGCTTGCCGAGCGCCGGATTGATCCCGAGGCCGACGTCGCCTGCGTAGTTCGGATGCGCGTTGTCGAACGTGTCCTGGAAGCGGAACGCGCATGCGACCGGCAGCTGCCAGCGCTCGATGAAGGTGCGCAGGTTCGCGCACGCATCGGGCGTCCAGCCGCTGCCGCCGACGATCGCGAACGGCCGCTCGGCGCGCGCGAGCCGTTCGCGCAGTTCGTCGAGCTGCGCGGCCGACGGCGACGCCGCGATGCGTTTCGCGGCCGGTGCGACCGGCTGCGGCGCGCACGGTTCGGACAGCACGTCTTCGGGCAGCGCGATCACGACCGGGCCGGGCCGGCCGGAGGTCGCGACGTGGAACGCATGGCTCAGGTATTCGGGAATGCGGCGCGGGTCGTCGATCTGCGCGACCCATTTGGCCATCTGGCCGAACATCCGGCGGTAGTCGATTTCCTGGAAGGCTTCGCGGTCGAGGTGCTCGCGTGCGCACTGGCCGACGAACAGGATCATCGGCGTGGAATCCTGGAACGCGGTGTGCACGCCGATCGATGCATGGGTCGCGCCGGGCCCGCGCGTGACGAATGCGATGCCGGGGCGGCCGGTCAGCTTGCCGATCGCCTCCGCCATGTTCGCGGCCGCCGCCTCGTGGCGGCAGACGACCGTCTGGATGCGCGCGGTGTCGTCCGCGAGCGCATCGAGTACGGCGAGGAAGCTCTCGCCCGGCACGCAGAACGCGCGTTCGACGTGATTGGCGAGCAACGCATCGACGAGCAGTCGTGCGCCGGTGGTGGCGCGCGGCTCGAGATCCTTGGAATGCGACATGGGCTGCCGTCTCCCTGGGTAGCGGGACGTATAGCTTACGCCGGTTGGCGGGGCGCCGGCACGCCGGCGGGCGAAAAGTGTCGGAACGGGAGCCGTTGGCGGCGCGCGCTCGGTGCGCTGGGCGAACGGAACACCATCGGGAGGTTTATGTACATACATGGATTTACATCACCGACCGCATCGTCTAATGTACATCCTATGTACATCCGAGCGGAGATCGACATGCATACCACGAGGGTATTCCGGAACGGCAATTCCCAGGCCGTGCGTATTCCCGCGGATCTGGCCTATGAGCGCAGCGATATCGAACTGGAAATCGAGCGCATCGGGGACGAAATTCGTATCCGGCCGGCGCGGCAGCCGTTGACTCATGTGCTCGAGAAGTTCGCGAGATTCGGCCCGGACTTCATGGCCGACGGGCGTGATGACCAAGAGCAGGCCGAACGCGAGGGTTTGTGATGCCGCGCTACATGCTCGACACCAACATGTGCATCTATTTGATGAGGAATCAGCCGGCGCAGGTCGCGCGGCGGTTCGCGCAGTGTTACACCGGGGATGTGGTGATGTCGGCGATCACCTATGCCGAACTCGAGTACGGCGTCGCGGTGTGTGCGAGCCCTGCGCGGGAGCGGCGCAATCTGGCTGCGTTGATTGGCGATATCCCGGTGGCGCCGTTCGACGTTGCGGCTGCGCAAGCGTACGGTCCGGTCCGCGAGGCGACCCGCGAGCGGAAGAAGGATCATCTCGACAAATTGATCGCCGCTCATGCGGTGTCGCTCGATGTCGCGCTCGTGACGAACAACGAGCGCGATTTTGCGAGCTACCCGGGGCTGCGGGTCGAGAACTGGCTGAACGCTTAGCGTCCGTTGCCGCGTCCGGCGGTAATGCGGGCATCGATCCGTCCCGCGTTACCGCCGGATTCGGCATCAGCACTCGACGATATTCACCGCGAGGCCGCCGCGCGACGTTTCCTTGTACTTCGTCTTCATGTCGGCGCCCGTCTCGCGCATCGTCTTGATCACCGAGTCGAGCGACACGTAGTGCGATCCGTCGCCGCGCAGCGCCATGCGCGCCGCGTTGACGGCCTTCACCGATGCCATCGCGTTGCGCTCGATGCACGGAATCTGCACCATCCCGCCGACCGGATCGCAGGTCAGGCCGAGGTTGTGCTCCATCCCGATCTCGGCCGCGTTCTCGACCTGGCGCGGCGTGCCGCCGAGCACAGCTGCGAGCGCGCCGGCCGCCATCGAGCACGCGACGCCCACTTCACCTTGGCAGCCCACTTCCGCGCCCGAAATCGACGCGTTGAGCTTGTACAGGATGCCGATCGCGGCGGCCGTCAGCAGGAAGTCGATCACGCCCTGCTCGTTCGCGCCCGGCGAGAAGCGCGTGTAGTAGTGCAGCACGGCCGGGATGATGCCGGCCGCGCCGTTGGTCGGCGCGGTGACCACACGGCCGCCGGCCGCGTTTTCCTCGTTGACGGCGATTGCGTACAGGTTGATCCAGTCGACCATCGACAGCGGATCCTGCAGCGCGCGCTCCGGGTTGCCCGTCAGCGCGCGATACAGCTGCGGTGCGCGGCGCTTGACCTGGAACGGGCCGGGCAGGTTGCCGTCGGCCTCCGGGTTGCCGATCCCGCAGCCGCGCGACACGCACGACTGCATCACGGCCCAGATCTTCAACAGCCCGTCGCGCGTTTCTTCCTCGGTGTGCCACGCGCGCTCGTTTTCCCACATCAGCTGCGCGATCGACTTGCCGGTCGACTCGGTCAGCGCGAGCAGCTCGGCGCCGGTGCGAAACGGATGCGTCATCTGCTCGGCCGCGCTCAGCACCTTCGTGTTCGGCGCGCCGGCCGTCACGACGAAGCCGCCGCCGACCGACAGGTAGGTGCGCTCGACCAGCACCGTGCCGTTCGCGTCGGATGCGCGCAGCTTCATCCCGTTCGGATGCTCGGGCAGCGCCTGCCGGTAGAACGCGATGTTCTCCTTCAGCACGAACGGCACCGGGTGCGTGCCGAGCAGCGCGAGCTGCTTCGACGTGCGCACGTCTTCGAGCCGCGCGTCGATCGTCTCGGGGTCGACGGTGTCGGGCGCGTCGCCGAGCAGGCCGAGCATCACGCCGCGGTCGGTGCCGTGGCCCTTGCCGGTTGCGCCGAGCGAGCCGTACAGCTCGACCTTCACGTGCGCCGTCGCGTCGAGCAACCCGTCGCGCTCGAGGCCCTGGACGAACATCAGCGCTGCGCGCATCGGTCCGACCGTATGCGAACTGGACGGACCGATGCCGATCTTGAAGAGGTCAAACACGCTGACTGCCATTTAGATTCCTGCCTTGCTATAAGAATGGTGCTAGCGCGCCTGCAATGGCAGGCACGCGGCGAGCCATGCGGGCGGCATGGGGGATAGCTGTCGCGCGACGCGGGCATAGCGCCCGTCGAGCCGCGCGGCCAGATGAAAGAGTTCGGTGGCGTTTTTCGGGTCCCACTGCCCCGTGTAGCCGGGCAAGCCGGCTTCGCGACGTTTCGCGTCGAACGGCACCGGCGAATTCACGAATTCCTCGTGCGTCTTCTCGCCGAGCGCGTACGGCACGAGCCAGTCGAGCGCCGCCGCGAGCGTCGCGCGGTTCGCGCCGCGCTCGCGCAGCCAGTTGCGGTTGAAGCGGCGCGCGGCCAGCGCGGCCGTCACCAGCGGCTGCAGGTCGTACACCGCGTAATGCAGCGCATCGCGTTCGTCGAAATCCCAGGTCTTGCCGTCCGGGCCGATGTTGTCCGCGAGATGCTCGACGAACAGCCGCTGCGCGGCGTTCATCATCTTGCGGTCGCCGAGCGTGAACGCGGACAGCGCGATCAGCTTGATCCGGTGGCTCTGCCAGTTGTTGCGCCACGTGCCGGTGAGCGGCCGCTTCTGCGCGTCCACCTGCGCGACGTAGCCGGCGCCCAGCTTCGCGATGAACGCAGCGGTCGCGTTGCGCGTCTTGACCGGCAGCGCGCTCGCCGTCATGTCGTACGCAACGATCAGGCTGTCGAAGCGCGTCTCGTCGATCGGGTTGAAGCTCGGCTGGTAAGTCGAGACCCACGCGGACAGGAAGCGGTCGACGAGCTGCAGATAGCGCGGCGCATTGGTTACTCGCCATGCGAGCGCGGCGTCGCGCATCAGCTCCATGTCCTTCAGCGCTTCGGCACTCTGGTCGTAGATGCCTTCGTGCGGCAGCGTGCCCTCGGTGTGCACGCGCGCCATCGCCTTCGGCTGGTCGCCGATGTGCGCGTCGACGCTGCGGATCAGCGCCTGCACGCCCGGCTCGGCCTGCGTCGTCTCGCTGGCCTGCAATGCAGGCGCCGCGCAGAAATTCATCGCGGCATGCGCATTGCCGGCCGCGCCGAGGCCGGCAGCGGCAAACGACAGCGACGCGACGAGCAGCGGCGCGAAACGGCGCGTGCGCGCGCGCTTCGGCACTGCACCATGGCCCGGAAACATCGGACGCACCATGCGGAACTCCTTGATTGGCTGGATCGCGTTTGATGTTAGCCGGATTGGCGGACGCGCGTGAACCGGATGGTCGGGAGATGAACGCAAAACCGCACGCAACCGGCGGTTGCGTGCGGTGTGGTCACGGGCGGACTCCGGTGTGCAGCGGGCGTTATGCGTAGTCCGACATCGGCACGCACGAGCAGAACAGGTTGCGGTCGCCATACGCGTTGTCCGCACGGCCGACCGGCGGCCAGTACTTGTTCGTGCCCAGCGACGCGACCGGGTAAGCCGCCTGCTCGCGCGAGTACGCGTGCGGCCATTCGTTCGCGGTGACGACGGCGGCCGTGTGCGGCGCGTGGCGCAGCGGGTTGTCCTCGCGATCGGCGCGGCCTTCCTCGACCGCGCGGATTTCCTCGCGGATCGCGATCATCGCGGCGATGAAGCGGTCGAGTTCTTCCTGCGATTCCGATTCGGTCGGCTCGACCATCAGCGTGCCCGGCACCGGGAAGCTCATCGTCGGCGCGTGGAAGCCGTAGTCCATCAGGCGCTTCGCGACGTCGTCGACGCTGATGCCGCTCGTTTCCTTGATCGGACGCAGGTCGAGAATGCACTCGTGCGCGACCAGCCCGCCCGGGCCCGAATACAGCACCGGGTAGTGCGGCGCGAGGCGCTTCGCGATGTAGTTCGCGTTGAGGATCGCGGTTTCGGTGGCGGCGGTCAGGTTCTTCGCGCCCATCATCGCGATGTACATCCACGAGATCGGCAGGATCGACGCCGAGCCATAAGGTGCGGCCGACACCGCGCCGATGCCGTCTTCCGCACGCGTGTAGCCGGTCGAACGCTGGTTCGGCAGGAACTTCGCGAGGTGCGCGCCGACTGCGACCGGACCGACGCCCGGGCCGCCGCCGCCGTGCGGGATGCAGAAGGTCTTGTGCAGGTTCAGGTGCGACACGTCGCCGCCGAACTGGCCCGGCGCGGTCAGGCCGACCATCGCGTTCATGTTCGCGCCGTCGACGTACACCTGGCCGCCGTGCGCATGGACGATCTCGCAGATCTCGCGGACGTTCTGCTCGAACACGCCGTGCGTCGACGGATACGTGATCATGATCGCCGCGAGGTCGTTCGAATGCTGTTCGGCCTTCGCCTTCAGGTCGTCGATGTCGACGTTGCCCTGCGCGTCGCACGCGACGACCACGACCTTCATGCCGGCCATGTGCGCGGACGCCGGGTTCGTGCCGTGCGCGGACGCCGGGATCAGGCACACGTCGCGATGCGCTTCGCCGCGCGATGCGTGGTAAGCGTGGATGATCAGCAGGCCCGCGTACTCGCCTTGCGAGCCGGCGTTCGGCTGCAGCGACACGGCCGCGTAGCCGGTGGCCGCGACGAGCATCTGCTCGAGCTGGTCGATCATCTCGCGGTAGCCGACGGTCTGCTCGGCCGGTGCGAACGGGTGGATCCGGCCGAATTCCGGCCACGTGACGGGCAGCATTTCCGACGTCGCGTTCAGCTTCATCGTGCACGAGCCGAGCGGGATCATCGAGCGGTCGAGCGCGAGATCCTTGTCCGACAGGCTGCGCAGGTAGCGCAGCATTTCGGTTTCGGAATGGTGACGATTGAACACGTGGTGCGTCAGGTACGCGCTCGTGCGCTCGAGGCCGGCCGGCAGCGCGGCGACGCCGGCCAGGCCTGCGTCCAGCGCGTCGACGCTCGGCGCGGTGCCGCCGGCTGCCTGTGCGAACACGGCGAGGAGATCGGCGAGGTCGTCGCGGGTCGTCGTTTCGTCGACCGACACGCCGACTTGCGTGTCGCTCACGCGGCGCAGGTTGATGCGCTTCGCCTTCGCGAGTTCATGGACCTGCGCGGTGCGCGCGCCGGTATCGATCGTCAGCGTGTCGAAGAACGTGTCGTTGACGGGCGCGAAGCCGAGCTGCTTCACGCCGGCGCCGAACAGCGCCGCGATGCGGTTCACGCGCAGCGCGATCGTCTTCAGGCCGTGCGGGCCGTGGTACACCGCGTACATGCTCGCCATGATCGCGAGCAGCGCCTGCGCGGTACACACGTTCGATGTCGCCTTTTCGCGGCGGATGTGTTGTTCGCGCGTCTGCAGCGCGAGGCGCAGCGCGGGCTTGCCCTGCGCGTCGACCGTCACGCCGACGAGGCGGCCCGGCATCTGGCGCTTGAATTCGTCACGCACCGCGAGATACGCGGCGTGCGGGCCGCCGAAGCCCATCGGCACGCCGAAGCGCTGCGTGTTGCCGACTGCGACGTCCGCGCCCCATTCGCCGGGCGGCGTGAGCACGGTCAGCGCGAGCAGGTCGGCCGCGACGACCACATGGCCGCCGGCTGCATGGATCGCTTCGGTGAGCGCGCGGTAGTCGCGCACGTCGCCGTTCACGCCCGGGTACTGCAGCAGCACGCCGAACGCGTTCGCCTGCGCGGCGTCGGCGGCCGGGCCGGTCTTCACTTCGATGCCGACCGGCAGCGCGCGCGTGCGGATCACTTCAAGCGTTTGCGGCAGCACGTCGTCGGCGACGTAGAACACGTTCGACTTCGGCTTGCCGGTGCGTTGCAGCAGCGTCATCGCTTCGGCTGCGGCGGTCGCTTCGTCGAGCAGCGACGCGTTCGAGATCGCGAGACCCGTGAGGTCGGCGACCATCTGCTGGAAGTTCAGGAGCGCCTCGAGGCGACCCTGGGAAATTTCGGGCTGGTACGGCGTGTAAGCCGTGTACCACGCCGGGTTTTCGAGCACGTTGCGCAGGATCACGGCCGGCGTATGCGTGTCGTGGTAGCCCTGGCCGATATACGAGCGGAACACCTGGTTCTTGTCCGCGAGGGCGCGCAGCGCGGCGAGGGCTTCGGCCTCGCTCTTCGGTTGCGCGAACGGGCCGAGCGGCAGCGTTTCGGCGCGGCGGATCGAGGCCGGGATCACGGCATCCATCAGGGCGGCGCGCGACGCGAAGCCGAGCGTGTCGAGCATGGCCTGCTGGCTGGCGGCGTCGGGGCCGATGTGGCGTTCGGCGAACGCGTCGTGCGTTTCGAGCGCGGCGAGCGAGAGGGGCGTGCGGTTCATCAGGCGGTCCGGGTGTTCGAGCTTCATGGCGTGACTCTGGTCCCGCGCGCGGCCGGCGGGCCGGCGCGCGCGGTTCGGGTAAGGAAAATTAGTCGATCAGCTTGCTGTAGGCGTCAGCGTCGATCAGCTTGTCGGTCGATGCGCCGGCGGCGAGCTTGATCTTGAAGAGCCACACGCCGTACGCGTCGCTGTTCACTTGTTCCGGGGCGTCGGCGGCTTCCGTGTTGGCGGCGACGATTTCGCCCGATACCGGCGAGTAGATGTCGGATGCTGCCTTCACCGATTCGACGACGCCGACGGCGTCACCCGCGTTCACCGACTTGCCGACTTCCGGCAGTTCGAGGAAGACGATGTCGCCGAGCGTGCTCTGCGCGTGATCGGTGATGCCGACCGTCAGCGTGCCGTCTGCTTCGGTGCGGATCCACTCGTGTTCGTCGGTGTACTTCAGATCGGCCGGGACGTTGCTCATCGGATGCTCCTGGATAAAGGGTGTGTTCGTTATGCTGGCGCGCCGCCGGGGCGCGCCGGGTGTGGTTGCGCCGGGCGCCATTTCCCGGCTTTCCGGGAGGCGGCCTGCCGGTCGCTTCTCGGTCGTTACGCAGCGAGGACCTTGCCGTTGCGCACGAACGGCAGTTTTACCACGCGCGCGGGAAGTTGCTTGTCTCGAATCTGCACATGAACGGTGTCGCCGACCTGGACGGCCGCCGGCACGCGCGCGAACGCGATCGATTCCTGCATCGACGGCGAGAAGGTGCCGCTCGTGATTTCGCCTTCGCCGTGCGGCGTGACGACTTTCTGGTGTGCGCGCAGCACGCCGCCCGCCTTGCCGTTTTCCTTTTGCAGGATCAGGCCGACGAACGCGGCACGCGAGCCGTCGCGCTCGAGCGCGGCACGGCCGACGAATTCGCGCGGCGTCGACAGGTCGACCGTCCACGCGAGGCCCGCGTCGAGCGGCGATACGTTCTCGTCCATGTCCTGGCCGTACAGGTTCATGCCGGCCTCGAGGCGCAGCGTGTCGCGCGCGCCGAGCCCGCACGGGCGCACGCCGTTCTGCTGCAGCGCGTTCCACAGCGCTTCCACGTGCGTGGCCGGGACGATCACTTCGAAGCCGTCTTCGCCGGTGTAGCCGGTGCGTGCGATGGTGAGATCGCCGAACGGCGTGCCGGCGACCTGCGCGGCGTTGAACGGCTTCAGCTCGCTCGTCGCGGCGCGTGCGGAGGGCACCGTCGTCCAGGTTTTTTCGCGTGCGTTCGGGCCCTGAACGGCGACGATCGCGAAATCGCGACGCTGCGCGATGGTCAGGTCGTAGCCGCCTTGTTCGTTGAGTTGCGCGAACCACGCGATGTCTTTCTCGGCGGTGCCGGCGTTGACGACGACGCGGAAGAAGTCTTCGGTGAAGTAATAGACGATCAGGTCGTCGATGACGCCGCCCTGCGGATTGAGCAGGCACGAATAGAGCGCCTTGCCGGGGATCTTGAGCTTGCCGACGTTGTTCGCGATCGCGTGCTCGAAGAATGCGCGCACGCGGCTGCCGGTGAAATCGACGACGCACATGTGCGACACGTCGAACATGCCGGCGTCGGTGCGCACGGCTTCGTGTTCTTCGATCTGCGAGCCGTAGTTGACGGGCATGTCCCAGCCGCCGAAGTCGACCATGCGGGCATTGAGCGCGCGGTGCGCGGCGTGGAGCGGGGTGTGATTCAGTGCAGTCATCGAGGCCTCAGGCAAGGCGCTTGCGCGCGGGTCAGAACGGCCATGTGCCGACCACTGCGGCCGTGCGGCCTGCGAGCGATCCGGTACATGCCCCTCTGTCCTCGATACCTGAGAGATTGCGCTGCGGCAAAGCCGGCGAGCGCGCGCCCCTTCGGTGGGCAGCTTGCCCGCGCTGCATATGCGCTACGGGCTACTGCCGCTCTCCAGAGTGCGGGGAGTGCGGCCCGCGCAATGCGCGGACGGGATTCCCCGACGCGGTCGGTCCTTTTGCCTGAGAGTTTGCGGGTGTGCCCCTTCGGCGGCGCGACCGGCGTTGCTAGCTACGCGGTCACACGCTCTCCCGACGCGTGCGGGCGACTGTACGCGAGCGATCGGGCATTGTCAATTTGAGCAAAAAAGTGTCGCTTCGCGACAAGCGGCGGCATCGGATGCCGCCACTTTTTCGCCGCCGGCAGGCGCCGGCGTTACTCGCCGATCGCGCGCGCGGCCGTGTCGAGTTCCTGGTTCAGCACGCGCTGCTCGTCGCCGGACAGGCCGCCGCCGTGCTGGGACGACATGTCGTTCGACTCCTGGCGGATCACGTCGAGACGATGGTGCAGCTGCGCGCCGTAAGGCGGCGGGTAGTAGCCGCCGTTCACGCGTGCATCGATCCGGCGGTGCAGATTGTCGATCCTCCCCTGGACCTCCAGCAAGCGATCGTTCGCGACGACTTGCGGGTTCGGCCGCGGCGCGGGCGGCGGCGCCTGGCGTGCCGGCCGCTGCGGCTGCACGACACAGGCCGCGAGCGAGGAAATCAGGACGCAGCATGCCGCTGCGCGAACCAACCGTTGCATCACATTCTCCTGATGGTTTGGTGTCGAATCGACTTTTCGAGAAACGCGTCAGACCGGCTCACCGCTGACTTTCGTTCCCGCACCATTTGTAACGGAATGTTCGGAACGGCACCGCTGCCGGGCCAGTGGCGCCGCATGGGTGCTGCCGGCGCGTTGCTCGGCAACGCGTGGCGCGGCGGCGATGCGGCCGGGGTCGGCACTGACCCGGCGGGCGATCGACCGTCAGACCATCCGGCGCACGAACGGTAGCCGGCGGCCGTCGTGCTCGCTCTGCGCGGCGAGCTCGATGATCGTCATCACGTCGACGGCGTCCTGCGGCGTGACCGGGAACGGCGCGCCGTCGTGGACCGACGCGGCGAGTGCGCGGTAGAACTCCGCGTACTGGCCGTCGAGCGTCGGCACCGGCCGTTCGACCTCGAATTCGCCGTCGAGCACGCGCAGCACGCCGGGCGGATTGCCGCCGCCGAATTCGACGTCGTCCGGCGTGAGGCCGGCCTTCAGCTGGTCTTCCTGCGTGTCGAGCCCGAACTTCTGATAGCTGCCGCGCGTGCCGTGCAGTGTGAAGCGTGCGGGCTCGATCGCCGACAGCGCACTCGCGTGCAGTGCGACGTCCTTGTCCGGATAGCCGAGCTGCAGGTGCACGAAGTCGGGCGCCGTGCCGTTGTCGCGGCGCGTCTTGACCGTCGCGCTCACCGTTTCCGGCAGCCCGAACAGCGCGAGCGCCTGGTCGATCAGGTGCGGGCCGAGGTCCAACAGCAGGCCGCCGCCGCGCGCCGGCTCCTCGCGCCAGCGCGTGCGCGGGGTTGGCCGGAAGCGGTCGAAGTGCGACGTGAAATAGGTGAGCCGGCCGAGTTCGCCCGATTCGACGACGCGGCGCACGGTGAGGAAGTCGCCGTCCCAGCGGCGGTTGTGGAACGGGGCGAACAGGCGGCTGCGTGCATTCGCGAGCCGCGCGAGCGCGAGCGCTTCGTCGGCGGTGAGCGTGACCGGCTTGTCGACCACGACGTGGCGGCCGGCTTCGAGCACCTGACGCGCAAGCGCGAAGTGCGTGTCGTTGGGCGTGGCGATCACCACGCAGTCGATGTCATCGAGGCCGAGCAGCGTATCGAGATCGGGGACGATGCGCGCGCCCGGATACGCGGCGCGCGCGCGATCGGCCTGGCCGGTCGCGATCGCGGCGACCTCGGTGCGGCCGCTCGTGGCGATCACGGGCGCGTGGAACGTCGCGCCGGCGAAACCGAAACCCATCAAACCAATCCTGAGCAATGACGACATGGCAATCCCTGGCTGCGAACGAAACGAAAGGATGGAGTGGCGCGCCCGCGAAGGCGCGGGCACGACCGGCTATTTTGGCACGGCGCGACGGCGCGTACCGACGCGTTCGGCAAAATGCGCGACAGGATGCGGCGCACGCGCGGTGAGTGCGGGCGTTTGGCGCCGGGGCGGCGGGTGACGTGCGTGGTCCACCGCGCAGTCGGCCGGGCAGCCAGACGGGCAGTCGGCCAAGCAGTCGGCCGCACACTCGGCCGCATGGGGCGCGGCCGGCACGCCCGCGCCGGCCCGCGTCATGCGACGGCCCGCGGCCGCATCACGGCGCTCGCGACCTGCGCGGCCCACGCCGCGCATGCCGCGGCGCCCGGATGGAAGCCGTCGGCCGCCATCAGGTGGCGCTCGAGCGGCAGCGCGACGCGCAGGAACGTGCAGTTCGGCTGGGTCGCGGCCCAGTCGGCGAGGGCGGTATTGAGCCGCTTCGCGCGCAGCCCGAGGTACCACGCGAGCGGCTGCGGGAGCGCCGGAAAGCGCTCCATCGGCGGCACCGCGGACAGGATCACGTGACCGACCTGGAAGCGCGCGGCGAGCAGCCGCACGAGCTCGGCCTGCTCAGCCAGCCAGCGCGCCGGCGGCACGCCGCCCGTCACGTCGTTGACGCCGAGCGACGTCACCGCCACATCGAACGGCTCGGCCGGTTCGGTCGCGAGCCAGTCGACGAGCTCGCGCGTGGTGACGCCCGTGCGGGCGAGCAGCTTCCACCTGACCCGATGGGTGGCCGCCAGCGTGTGCGCGAGGTGCCCGGACAGTGCGTCGCGCTGCGACGCGACGCCGACGCCCGCGGCGGCCGAATCGCCGACCACCAGCACGCGCAGCGGCGGCCCCTCGCCGGCCACGCCGTCGCGCGGGCCGGCTGCTTCGGGCAGCCGCGGCGTGACGCGGCGCACGTGGCGCCCCTGAAGGAACAGCAGTGGGCCGAGAGCGGCGGTGGCGAACGGGTATCCCATGGAAATCGATCCGGTGACGAGGCTGACGGGCCCGGCGCGCAGCCGCGCCGACGTGCATCCATTGTGGCCGATCGGGCCGTGGAAGGGGCCGGATTGGCCGTTCGGACAAGGAGCGGCGACGGGCGGTGACGGATGCGGCGAGGGCGGGCGGGAGGAGCGGCCGGGAGCCGGAGAAGGGGACGAAACAGCTGCGCTGCCTGCGCGGCCCCGCCCGGTGGTGCTCCCGAAATGCACGCCGCCGACGTGTTAACATGCGCGTCCTGCCCGTGTGTCCGCCTGCATCGCAGGCCCGCCGCGCGCGGCATCCTCCCGGCGTCCCGCCGTCAACCGCAACATCATCCGCCATCATGTCCGCAGGCCTCAACCCCGCTCAGAACGAAGCGGTGCGCTACCTCGACGGTCCCTGCCTCGTGCTCGCCGGCGCGGGCAGCGGCAAGACCCGCGTGATCACGCAGAAGATCGCGCACCTGATCGAAGCGAAAGGCTTCGAGCCGCGCCACATCGCGGCCGTCACGTTCACGAACAAGGCCGCCGCCGAAATGCGCGAGCGCGTGTCGAAGCTGCTGGAGGGCAAGACGCTCACCACGCCCGGCAAGGAAGGCCGCAAGGTGCCTGTCAACCAGCTCACCGTGTGTACGTTCCACTCGCTCGGCGTGCAGATCCTGCGCCAGGAGGCCGAGCACGTCGGCCTGAAGCCGCAGTTCTCGATCATGGATTCGGACGATTGCTTCGGGATGATCCAGGAGCAGCTCGGCACGACGGACAAGGGGCTGATCCGCAAGATCCAGAGCATCATCTCGCTGTGGAAGAACGGCCTGATCATGCCGGACGAGGCGATGGCGATCGCCGCCAACGAGGACGAGCACCAGGCCGCGCTGGTCTACCGCAACTACGTCGCGACGCTGCATGCGTACCAGGCGGTCGACTTCGACGACCTGATCCGCCTGCCGGCCGAGCTGTTCGCGAAGAACGAGCAGGTGCGCGACCGCTGGCAGAACAAGCTGCGCTATCTGCTGATCGACGAATACCAGGACACCAACGCGTGCCAGTACGAGCTGCTGAAGCTGCTCGCCGGCCCGCGCGCCGCGTTCACGGCGGTGGGCGACGACGACCAGGCGATCTACGGCTGGCGCGGCGCGACGCTGGAGAACCTCGCGCAGCTCGGCAAGGATTTTCCGAAGCTGCACGTGATCAAGCTCGAGCAGAACTACCGGTCGACGGTGCGGATCCTCACCGCCGCGAACAACGTGATCGCGAACAACCCGAAGCTGTTCGAGAAGAAGCTGTGGTCCGAGCACGGGATGGGCGATTCGATCACCGTCACGCCATGCAACGACGAGGAGCATGAAGCCGAATCCGTCGTGTTCCGGCTGTCCGCGCACAAGTTCGAGCGGCGCGCGCAGTTCCGCGACTATGCGATCCTTTATCGCGGCAACTTCCAGGCGCGGATCTTCGAGCAGGTGCTGCGACGCGAGCGGATCCCGTACGTGCTGTCGGGCGGCCAGTCGTTCTTCGACAAGGCCGAGATCAAGGATTTGTGCGCGTACCTGCGGCTGATCGCGAACGCCGACGACGATCCCGCGTTCATCCGCGCGGTCACGACGCCGCGTCGCGGGATCGGCAACACCACGCTCGAAGCGCTCGGCTCGTTCGCGGGCCAGGCCAAGGTGTCGCTGTTCGAGGCCGTGTACATGGGCGGGATCGAGGCGCGGCTGTCGGCGCGGCAGGTCGAGCCGCTGCGGATGTTCTGCGACTTCATCCAGCGGCTCACCGATCGCGCGGACAAGGAACCCGCGACCGTCGTGCTCGACGATATGATGGAAGCCATCCACTACGAGGCTTACCTGTACGACGCGTTCGACGAACGGCAGGCGCAGTCGAAGTGGCAGAACGTGCTCGAATTCCTCGAGTGGCTCAAGCGCAAGGGCACCAAGCCGGAGACGGAAGCCGTCGACGGCGAAGCCGAAGGTTTCCACAACGCGGACGGGCTGGCGGACACCGGCAAGAACCTGCTCGGCCTGATCCAGACCGTCGCGCTGATGTCGATGCTCGAGGGCAAGGACGAGGATCCGGACGCCGTGCGGCTGTCGACCGTCCATGCATCGAAGGGGCTCGAGTATCCGCACGTGTTCCTGGTCGGCGTCGAGGAAGGCATCATGCCGCACCGCGGCGGCAGCGAGGACGACGGCCCGATCGACAACGAGCGGATCGAGGAAGAGCGCCGGCTGATGTACGTCGCGATCACGCGCGCGCAGCGCAGCCTGCACCTGAACTGGTGCAAGAAGCGCAAGCGGGCGCGCGAGACGGTCGTGTGCGAGCCGTCGCGCTTCATCCCGGAGATGGGCCTCGACGAAGCGCCGCCGCCCACGCCGGAAGAGGCGCCGATGACGCCGAAGGATCGGCTCGCGAGCCTGAAGGCGCTGCTGCAGAAGTAACGCGGCGCGTGTCGCCCGGTAGATCGCGTGACGGTCGAGCGCCCCGGTGATCGGGTGATTCGGTGATCCAGCAAAACAAAACCCCCGCGATGCGCGTGCACCGCGGGGGTTTTGTTTTTGTAGGCAGAAGCGCTGCCGGTGTGACTGGCCTTACTTCGCCGAGTTGACCATGTAGTCGACTGCCGCCTTCACATCGGCATCGGATGCGTTCGACCCGCCCTTCGGCGGCATCGCGCCCTTGCCGTGCAGCGCGTAGTTGTAGACCGTGTCCATCGAGTCCTTCAGGCGCGGCGCCCAGTCTTCCTTGCTGCCGAACTTCGGCGCGCCCAGCACGCCGGCTGCGTGGCACGCCTGGCACACCTGCGTGTACAGCGCCTTGCCGGCCGATGCGGCGTCGGCGCTGGTCGGCGCGGCCGCGGGCTTTTCGCCGGCCTTCGGAATCGCGGCGATCGCTGCCATCGCGGCGGCGGCCTGCGCGTTCGACGCGTCGGCGCCCGATGCGCCTGCCGCGCCCGCCGCCCCGCTTGCGGCCGTTGCTGCATTCGCGGTCGGTGCGGCCGGTTCCGGGAAGTTCGCGCCGTCGTTGTTCGCCATGTAGACGATCGCGCGGGCGATTTCATAGTCGCTGACGTCGTCGGGGCTCGTGCCGCCGCGCGGCGGCATCGCGCCCTTGCCGGACAGGGCAGTCTTCAGCAGCGTGTCGAAGCCTTGCGCGATGCGCGGCGCCCAGTCGTCCTTGTTCCCGAACTTCGGCGCACCCGCGGCGCCCGTGCCGTGACAGGTCACGCAGACGGCCTTATAGACTTCCTCGCCGGTCTTGTACGTGCGTGGTGCGTTGGCGTCTTTCACGGTGACCTGTGCGATCGGCGCGATACGTGCGGCGACCTGTTGGTCGGATAGCGCATCCGTGCCGGCGCCCGAACGGAACGCGTGGTTGGCATAGGTGGCAAAGAGGACGATCAGGGCGATCGGAATCGCGAACGACGCGATGATGACGGCAATCAACTGCCCGGGAGTTTTGACGGGAGATTCGTGGGGTGCTTCGCTCATGCTTGCCTCGTCTCCGTGAATAGGAATTGTGAGCGCGGTGCAACGGCAAATGGCAATCCAATGAAGCACGGTCGATTATAGACGGAACGTTTACATCACGGCGAGCGGCGCGATGGCGCGTGTTTACCCGCACGGATGACGCGCCGGCGGGGGTTTCGGCGGGGAGGTGGACGCGTCATGGGAAACCGGGTATCCTTGCCGTCTTGCCAATGGTGGGCGGCCGGTTTATCAGGGTCGTTTCACTGTCACATGCGCCCGTAGCTCAATGGATAGAGTACTGCCCTCCGAAGGCAGGGGTTGCTGGTTCGATCCCAGCCGGGCGCGCCAAGCCTAGTCAGGCTCTCAGCGGTTTCCTTCCCTCGGCGGACAGTCTCATTGCAGCTAAATTGCAGCTAGCCTCGGCACCGGCTCGGCCGTTAGCGGCGTGACCCAATGCGCCAGGTGATCGGCTGACAGATGCGCGTACCGCTGCACCATTTCCAGCGTTTCCCAGCCGCCCAGCTCCTTCAGCACCTGCAGCGGCGTGCCGCGTTGCACGTGCCAGCTCGCCCAGGTGTGGCGCAGGTCGTGCCAACGGAAGTCGCTGATACGCGCACGCTTCAACGCCTTGCGCCAGGCTTCGGTCACGGTCTGATAGACCGGCCGGCCGTGGTAGACGAACACGCTGTCGGCGAACTCGGGTGCTCGCTTCTTCGCGCGCTGACGTAGCAGCACCGCGATCGCCGTTTCGGACAGCGGCACCGTGATCGCCTTCTTCGCCTTCGCCTGGTCCGGGTGGATCCAGGCAACGCGCCGCACGATGTCGACCTGCGACCACTGTAGCCCGGTCACGTTCGAACGACGCAGGCCCGTCTCGAGGGCGAACCGCGCCATCTCGGCCAGGTGATCCGGCAGCTCGGCGAGCAGCCGCTCGGCCTGGTGCTGCGTCAGCCACCGGATCCGCTTCGCCGCGCTCTTCGTTCGCTTCATCACCGGCGCGCGATCGAGCCATTCCCACGCGACCGCCGCATTCAACACCGCCATCAGCACGCCGATCACGCGCCTCACGGTGCCCGCGCTCACGGCCTGGTCGGTGACGACGACCGCGTGCTTCGTGCGGATGACCTTCGGTTCCCTCCTCTTCGCCAGGGCGATCGCGTCGATGCGGTCGCGGTTGATGTCGACCAGGGCGACGCCGGACAGGTGCTGGTCGAGCCATCGCAGGTGGGTCTTCGACGTCTCCAGGCTCGAGAGCCCTTCGCGGTCGCTGACGTAGCGCACGACGGCGTCGTTCCAGGTGTAGCGCGGCCGGACGCCGAGCTTCGCCTGATTCCACAGCTCGACCTTCAGTCGGTCGTGGAACTCTTCGGCCTGCGCTTTGTTGCTGGTGCCAGTGCTGCCTTGTAGCGGCGTTCCACCGCCAGGGGGGTACAGCTTGTATTGCCAGTTGGGACTGGTCTTCCGTTTGTAGAGCGACATGGTTCAACTTCTCCAGGACGTTCGCCCTGCACAACTCGCGGGATCCATTCTCCGGCGAGGTAGCGCTCGAGGGCAATCGTCGAAAACATCCAGCGCTTACCGACCTTCCGGCCTGGTACGTCGCCAGCCTTCGCTTTCAGGCGCACCGTTTCGGGGTGGGCGCCGAGCAGCGCGGCAGCCTGAGCGAGATCTATCGTGTTCATCGGGGCACCGTTTTCGAGTCGACGCGGGGGAGGCACACGCAGAACAACTCGTGGATTGATGGCAAGCGCGGTTTTACACACATAAATGCTTGATTTGTAACGATTCTATCTGCCATGAGTTGCCATCAAAAACACGCGGCACCCCCTCCTGACTCGTGGCCTAAAAAATAGGCAGCGTCCGCGACTCGTGGCAAAACGCGCCCGACTCGTGGCACGGCCTTTCGGCTGATTTCCTGCCCTTCTACGTATTCTTTCTTCTTCTTTTTCAATAATTTAGAGAGAGAGAAGAAGGGGACGAGGGACGACAGGTCGAAAATCGGACTAGTGGCAAAAACGGCCCGACTCGTGGCAAAAACAGGGTGATTCATGGCGGCACTCGCTTCCAGAATCAAGGACTTACGAGCGACACCCCCCAAAAACCACGAGTTATTTGCGCTGCTACCGCCTTCCCCGCGTGAAAAACGGCCCCGCCGGCCCCCGTTCTTCCCGGTCTGCGCTTTTTGCCGGCTGTTTCCACTCGCGGGGGGTACGGGGGGACACGGACAAAGCGGCGGCCGGGTGCTCGCGCGCGCCGATTGCTGCGCGCATCGGCGCACGCACCGGAAACCCGAGTACAGGGCCGCTACGCGACCGGAAAAAAGCGGGTAAGGGGCACGGCCGCGCGGCGGCCGCGAAGGCGTAGAGGCGATCACGCGGCCTCCATGCTGTCGCGCAGCAGTTCTTCGCGGACGGCGACGTGCAGACCGAACGTCTCGAGGCGCTCGAGCGAGATCGGGGTGAGGTAGGGCACGCGGCGCGTGAAGATCCGGCGCTCGACCTCCTTTTCGCCGACGACGACGCCGGCGTGCTTGAGCTGGGCCTTGAACACGCGGTCGGACTTCACCGGCAGGGCGTTCCATTTGTCGCGCAGCGCGCTCGTGTGCGCCAGGTGATCCATTACGTGCCCGGTGCGCAGCAGCACGCAGAACTCGCCGTCGACGGTGTCGAAGGTATACGGGTGCTTGTAGTTGCCGGCGTCGATCTCCGACAGCACGGTCTCCATGATCCAGACCCACGGCTCGCGATCGGCGCTCGTTTCGGAGATGTGCGTGTTCATCTCGGCGATCAGGTCGCGTGGAAAGTCGCCTTCGCTCGGGTCCATGCCGGCGAACTCGCACAGGTAGCGCCAGGCGAGCGCGACGGCCGCGTAGTTGCCGGCCATGCGCTTCGCGCCGTCGTCGTCGCCGCTCGCGCGGCTGTTCGCGTGCGCTTTGACGACCAGCGCCTCGTACTGCTCGAGCACGTCGCGCTTGTTCAGGCCGGCCAGGAACTCGAGCCACTGGCGCACCGGGAAGGTAGGCAGATCCTCGGGCAGCTTCGGGCCTTTGCGGCCGGTCAGGTTGGTCCGGATGATCTTGCCGAGCAGGCTACGCACGGGTACGTCCTCGCCGGCGAGCATCACGGGCGCGGACAACAGAAACTCCGTCATGTCGGCGCCGCGCCGCGACACGGTGTACTGGTAGTTCTCCTGCAGCATGCCGACCGCCTTGTCGATGACGTCCTGCCGGCGCGCGGAGATTTCCTCCCAGCCGACCGGGTGGCTCGTGTGGCAGATGCTCGTGAGCAAACGCCATTCGGTCTGCAGCGACTGGCCGGAATACATCGTGAAGCCGATCGAGCGCTCGAGGCGCTTGATGAGCGTCGATTTACCGGCGCCCTTGTTCGCCTGGATGGTGATGTGCGGCCAGAAACCCAGCAGCGCCTTCAGGTGCCCGCCGAGCGCCCACACGAGCGGGATCGTCGCGGCGTTGTGCGTGAACGTGCGTTGGTATGCGGTGACGACGCGGCGCGCGTCGGCGACCGGGCCGCTCGCGAACGTCAGGTTGTGATACGGGCACTGCTTGCTCGCGTCCGTGAAGTAGCAGTCCGGGCCTTCGTTGACGATCAGCCGGCCGTCGCGCCACGCCAGGCCGACGAAGTTCGCCGCGTCGCGTGCGCCGAGGTCGGCGCCGCGCTCGAGGATGTTGACCATGCGCTTGAACGGCGCCGGCGCCCAGATCGGCCCGAGCTTGCCCCATTGGTCGGTGTTGTGGAGCTGGTCGTCGAGCATCACGCGACGCACGAGCTGCGCGCCGTGGCGTGGTGTCTGCACGGACACGGCGAAGTAGACGGTGGGCGCCTGGTCGGCGTCGCCCGTCATCGTCGACGTCGCGCTCGCGACTGACACGCGGCTGATGCTGGCGATGCGGAAGCCGCACAGGTCCGTCATCACGGGCGTCTCGACGCCGCTTTCCTCGTTCTTGTCCATCTTCGTGATGTAGCTCGTGAAGTCCGGCCGCGTGCGGAATCGCCAGTATTGGCCGAAGTCGTGCGCCGGCAGGTAGATGCGCGGCCGGCCCTTGCGCGTTGAGTCGCCGGCCATGCCGGCAATCAGCCACGGCTCGTACTGCTCGAGCGCGCGCTGCAGCTCGCGCGGGCCGCGGGCCTGCAGGTAGTCGTTGACGTCGTTGATCGGCTTCGCCTTCGTCTCGCCGTCCGCTGGGTCGGTAATCCAGCCACTCTGGTCGACCAGGACTGCGCTGAAGTTCAGGCTAGTCAGCCGTTCGTATAGCGCCCAGGCCGCCTCGGGGCCGGGGCGGTGGCCGGCGCGCGGGTGGCCGTCCGCGAACGGCTCGTCGTTGTCCAGGCAGATCACGACCTGTTTCACTTCCTTGCCGCGCAGGAACGAAAAATCGAGCTGGTCGACGTTCGCCAGGCCGCGCAGCGCAAACGCGGCCGTACCCGGGATCTCGCACGCGTCGACGGACAGGGCGTTGATCGCGCTTTCGACGATGACGACGCGCTTTGATTTCGCGAGCTTGCGCGGGTCGGCCGTCCAGCCGTGGCCGGCCTTGTCGCCCTGTGTTTGCGTCTTGACGCCGCCGTTGAGCGCCGGATCGACGTAGCGCATGTCGACGGCGACGACGCGGTTGTCGTCCAGCGCGCGCACGATGAAGGCTGCGCCGGGGCCGGCATGGCCGACGTCTCCGACGGCGATCGTCGAGCTCGTCCAGGTGTTGAAGCCGAGCGTGCGCGCGGCGATCGCTGCGTCGATCGCCGCGGCCGAGATCCCACGGCCGCCGAGGTAGTCGCGCACGCGCTCGCGGTCAGCGAAGCAGCGATCAGCGATGAACTCGGCTTTCGACTTCTCGCGGCGCTCGCCCTGGTCGGGGCGATCCATCGGGATGCCGTAGGCGTCGTGCAGGTAGCGCACGGCATCCGCGACAGATCCGCCGCGCGCGTGCAGCACCAGGTCGATGCACGAGCCGCCGGCGTCGCTGCTGTGGTCTTTCCAGTGGTTCCCGTACTTCGGGTGGTTCATCAGGATCGACAGCGACGGGTTCTTGTCCTCGTGCTGCGGCGAGTGGTACAGCGCCTTGTCGCCGCCGCGGCCGCGCTTGATTCCGAGCCGATCGGCGAGGTCGTGCAGGTCGATGCGCTGTTTCAGTTCTTCGATCGAGGCCATCGTTACTGGTGTTGATGCAGGGAGAGGGCGGCTGGGTTGCCAGGCGTCGCGGGACTGTCGACGATCGCGCGGAGCGCGCCGGCCGACGCGGGGAAGGCAAGCGCCAGGCGATCGCCAAGGACGCTGACGAACAGCGCGAGCACTGCGACGCGCTGTAGGCCGCCGGGTTCGTGATCGAAGCGAAGGGAGTCGGCGGCCGTCGCAATGGCAGCCGCGAGCACAGCGTCGTGAGGGGTGGTTGCGTGCGTCATGCTGCGGCACCTCCGAGGATGTCGTGATGGTTCTGCTGCAAGCGGTAAGCCGCGTGCTGCAGCTCGTAGCGCGAGGCCGTCGCCTGCTCGAGGATTTCGCGCAGTCGGCGGCGGTTGCGATCGACGTTCGACGTCGCGTTCGCGAGCGCTGCTGTGCGCGTCGCGCCGTGGCCGATCCGCATGCCCGAGATCAGATGCGTGACGATGTACTTTTCAGGGTGGCCGTCGCGCACCTGCAGCTCGGCATGGATGCCGAACGTTGCATCGGCGCTGTTCGGGATGACGACGTGCTCGCCGGCGACAGTGCACAGGCCGGCCGGCGTCAGCAGTTCATAACGGATGGTCGGTTCGTGGGTCATGGTCGTCACACTCCGGTTCCACGCGCAGCGGTTGTCGCGGGCGGCGCTTCGGCTGTATCGATCGCGACCCACTCAGTACCGTTCCAGCGTGCAAAGCGGGCAATCTGCTTATGCAGGTGGTCGCCCGACTGGATGTTGAACATTGGGACCGGCTGATTGCGCATCCAGCGCCGGATGATTTCGACGCCGATCGCACGGACAGCTTCGCTGGCATCTCGGTCGCCGTGTTCGACGGGCAGAAACTGCGCGGTGTACCAGCACGCGGCGAGATACTCGTCGGAGATAGTCGGCAGACGGTCAGTGTCGAGCTCAAATGCGAAGGTCTTTTTCATCGCATCACCCGCGCGACGGAACGGTTACGGCGAGCGCCACGATCAGCGCGAGCAGCGCGCCGGCGGCGATCGACACCGCGGCCAGGCGCGAACGGACGTTGACGAGCTGCAGCGCGAATGCAGCGCCGCGCGCCAGGCCGGCACCGGCGGAAAGGAGCATCAGCAGAACGCAGATGCCGAACAGGTAGTCGTTCATGGTGGGTTCTCGGTTGGTGGTCAGTTGTCGGTGTCGCCGCTCGCGAGCCGTTTGAGGTCGCGCAACAGTTGAGGCGCGGGACGCCTCGCGTGAGCGCGCGCGGCGGATTCGATTGCGACGCGCACGGCCGGCCGGCGCATGGATTGGTCGTAGTCGCCGACCATCCGAAGCCGGCGCCAGGTCGCGCGCAGCTCGAGCTCGGTGAGGGCGGGGCGCATCGCGTAGACGGTCAATGCAGCCATGCGAGGATCGGCGTGCCGTGCGCGTGGTCCCAGGTGACGCGGAAGCCGAGCGCGCTTGCGGAGCGAACGAACACGTCGACGCGCACGTCGGCGGCGGAGATCCTCGTGAGGTAGGCGACGCGCTCGTCGTAGGACAGCGATTCAGCGAGCGCGGCGAGCGGGGCGTGGATCAGCGGTTGCATACGGCCTCCAAGAAATTTCAGGCAAAGGGAGTCCCTCGCGCCCGCGAAAGCGGGTGCGATGGGCGTTCAGAAAAAAAGCGGGTTAGGGCTTAGGCGTCGAGCAGCGGGAGCTGACGCGTATCGGTCGGGAGCCGATCAACCTTGCCGAGCGGCACGTAGACGAGCGGATTCGGGTTGAGGCTCGGCGCGATCGTGTGGACTGTCGCGACGTGGATCTTGTAGGTCGTCGCGCATTCGATGTTGGTGCACTGGCAGTACGCCTCGCGAACGAGAGCGGACAGCGTGCGGCTGGTTCGAATGACGGCGCGGCTGCCGCAGTGATGGCACTTCAGTTTCATTCCGGATGCTCCTACGGGCGGCTGCATTCACCGCGACCTTGGCGCGCGCATTGGCAGAACATGCCGACTTCGCCAAGAGTCGCGACAGCGTCGAGATATTTGCGGGTTACGCACACGAAGCCAACAGCGGCGACCAGGGTGTCAATCTTGTCGATGACGATGCCTTTGCCACCGCTCAGAAAGCGGCTGACTTCGGAATCGTCCCATCCGAGTGCTGTTTGCACTTCGTGACGTTTGGGGCCATGCAGCGCATGGCGCAATGCGGGTTCGATGAGGGCGGGCGATTGCATGACTCAACGCTCGGCAAAAGAACTTGAGTGCGATTGAGCGGCCGAGCCGATAACTTTGGTTCGGTACCGCTCAACGCCCTCGAGGTAGATCAGCCGGGCGACGCTCGACGTGGAGCGGTTCAGGAACGCGGACAGTTCTTCGAGCGTGCGGCGCTCGTCCGGCATGAGCCGCATGTAGACCGGCTTGCTGGATAGCACGCCGCGCGGCGAGCGTGTGACGGGAGCTTTCTTGCGAAGCATGGCGGTATACTTCCCTTCGTTAACCTTGCACAACACTCATCGTACACACCGTTCGGTGTGTACGCAATACAAAAAGCAAACCGAATGGTAAATATTGGCGGTCGATTGCGCGATGAGCGGAAGCGCACGTCTCTATCGCAGCGCGCGTTTGCTGAACGCGGCGGCGTGACGGAGAAAACTCAGGTTCTTTACGAAAAAGGGGAGCGAGCGCCCGATGCGGTGTATCTGGCGCAAATCGCCGCTGTTGGGGTCGATGTGCTCTACATCCTTACGGGGAAACGCAACACGTCCGAGCTGTCGGGTGACGAGGAAGTGTTGGTGGCGGGTTATCGTTCCCTCGACCCGAAAGGCCGCGCCGGCGTGCTCGGCATGATCGGGGGAATGACGCAAGCATCACCTGCGCCGAAGGCCACGACAGTTCACCAGAACTTCGAGGGTGCCAACGTCGGTCAGCATGTAACCGGCGACGTGACAGCACCCTTCTCAATCAACGTGGGCGGTGCGGGGCAAAAAAAGAAGCGGGAAAGCTGACCGCAGCGAGAGAGTACTGAACGGCGGGGCCAGCCGTAGGAGAAAAAGAAGTCAATGAATCAGAAGTTCAGCGGCGATGTCGGGCAAGTGGCCGGCGGGGATGTGAAGAGCAATAGCGCACAGACGAACGTTAATTTGCACTTCCACGGTAGTGATTCCAAGCCGATCGTGACGAAGTTCATCAGCGAGAGGCAGCGCAACGCGATCGCACGCAAAGCTTTTGAGATAGCAGCAAAGACTGGCACCGATAAGTTAATGGTGTACCGCCGGCTCATGACGGTGTTCAACTTCGAGAGAATGGACGAGATGCCGCGCAATGTGTACGAGCGCGCGATCAAGTACCTAGACACCTGGATTCGAAACGGTACGCTTGGGCAGGCGCTAGGCGTGACAGCAAAACAGGAAGCCAAAGAGTCAGAACCCGCAGCGCAGCCGCCGGTGGTGGCGAGCGAGCTCTCTATACCGTCGGTCGTTACAGCGATGACACCGGTGCCCACGCCCTCCCCCTCGCCAGCGCCCGCACGCGCACCGGCGCATCAACAGAGCAAGCGAACGCCCTTGCTTGCGGTGTCAATCGCGGCGACTGCAGCGGCGGTCGTTGCTGCGGTGCTGTACGTCGAAGCGCACCGCCCTGACACACCCGCACAAACCCAGGCAGCAGAGCCGCCTCAGCATTGCGAGTATGGCGGCGATCGCTATTCGCCCGGCGGCGTTGTCATGCAGGCGGGCATCCGTCAGCAGTGCGTTACCGACGGAGAGCGAGGTGCGCGATGGGAGCGCGCTCCTAGCGGTCGGCACTAAACAGCGCGTGCTCGATAAATTTCTAACAGGCAATCAATTGCTATGCATCCGGGGGAACGATGAAGAAAGTACTCAATATCGCGGGATTCGCAAGCGCGGCTCTGTTCGCGTTGATGTTGGTGGTTGGCGTATCCGGTTGCTCTGACAAGAATGGTAACGAAGGCTCATCACCAGATAGCGTGGCAAGCGCCGCAACATCACAAGCTGCTGAGCAAAAGGAAAGTTCGGCTGTAGAAGCGAAGACCGAACAAAAGGAAGGGGCGCCTGTAGAAACGGAAGCCGCAGAAAGGAATCTGGACATGACGCCAGATCAGTACGCGAAAAACTTCAATGCCATCATGGCAAACTTGAAGGAGCCATTCCGGATCAAGCCGCGTGTGGAGAAAGGGGATTCCGCCGATACATTCAAATCCGCACTCAACGACAACCTGTATGTGATCGGCTCCGTCAGCAAGACTACAGGTAAGCTGATCAGCATCGTATTTATGGGCGCTGGTGACGGCACAGTGAAGTCTGGAGCGAACATCATCATAGTGTCCACCGCAGCCCTGACGGCTGCCGTTCCTAACGGAACGACGAAGACCGTCGGCCCAGTCGTTGTATCGCTGATGAGTGATTTCGACGAGAAGTCCAGCAAGTCCGTGTCGAAAATCTTCAATGATGTGAAGCTCTGGCACACTCGAAGCGAGCAGATGGGGGCATGGTTCGGAGCGGAGCCTGCGTAAGCGACGCGGCGCCTAGTCAGTGCCCTCCGAGGTGTCGATCTCCGGCACCTCGCTCGCCTTGACCTCGAGATCGAGGTTCGCCGTATATCCCCTGTTACTGTCGATCGTGTGCGTGATACGCGCGATGATCCATTTGCAATCGTCGATGACACGTTTGTAACCGCGCACGGTTACAGGTAGTTCGGTCATCAGCTCGGGCCGGCCCAGCGCAAGGACGATGCTGAATTCGGCGACGCCCCGCTGTAACTTCTCCCATTCCGATTTCGCCGCGCGGGTCGCATTCCCCTTGTTCGCATACGTGTGCCGCAACGTCTTGACGTTCTCGGCCGTGCCGAACAGCACGTCGCCGCTCTTGTCGATCGGCTTCTTCTTCGTCGTGCGCCGGCGCCGGCGTTTCACCGTCGTCGACTGTTTCTTCGCCGTGCGTGTGTTCAGGTAGAACGCCTGCACGCCCGAGTACGTGTCACGATCCGCGACGGCGAACTCGTGGCGATCGCCGACGTCGCGGGTGATTGTGACGGCCGGCAATGGCTTGCCGCTCGCCGTCGTTGCTTCGCCGGCCTTGATGAACAGCAGCAATCCGTTCTTCACGGTGGCGATCGCGTCGAACATCTTCGCCAGGCGCGATAGAAGGTTGGCATCCGATTCGGCAGTCTGGTCGATGTGGTCGACGAGCTGCCCGTCCAGCGCCTTGCTGATGCGCGCCTGGATCCCGTTCTGGCTCGCGATCGCGCGCACGATCGCACCGATCGTCTGCCGATGCCACGAGCGCTCCTTCTTGATCGACAGGCCCGCGCGCAGGTCCGCGCTGCGCGCGCGAATCGTCAGTACGTCAGGCGTGCCCGCATGGCGCACCTCGTCGACCACGAACACGCCTTTCTCTACCAGGCCATTCGCGGCGCCGGCCCAGCCGATCGCAACCTTCAGCTTCACGCCGCGGCTCGGGATCTCGAGCGCGCCGTCAGTGTCGTCGAGGCTGATGTCGAGCTGGTCGGCTTCGAAGCCGCGGTTGTCCTGCAGCGTCATCGAGATCAGCCGGCCGTCGAACTTCCGCGATATGTCCTTGCCGTCGAGCGCGATCGAGTAGATCGCGCGCGGCACGCGATCGTCGGCGAGGACGTACTGCTGTACCAGGTCGGCGCCCGGCAGGTCGGCCAGATTCATAGCGTGATCGCCTCCTTGATCGCGTCCGTCACGATGCCGAGCATGTCCAGCTCGTCGGTGCGCGTCAGGCCGATCGTGAACTCGATGCGCCTGGCTGCGCCGTCCCGGAAGAAGAGCGTGCGCGTCGTGTCGATGTGGTCGACCGTGAACATGCCGTAGATGTGGCCGGTGCCCTCGATCAGCGGCCAGGCGGTGTGCTGGTCGGCCATCGCCTCGAGCACGGCCAGGGAGAGGTCGCCGCCGGTCAGCTCGGGCAGCAGTACGCCCGAGAGCTGAATCGTTTCGTCATCCTCGCCGGCGTATTGGCGGGCCGGCCGCCTCCCGACGCGCTGGTTGCTCGCGTAACGCCACGCGCGTTTCCGCTGTAGCTGCTGGTACGGGAGTGTGTCCAGGCTGAAGACGAACAGCCCGAGCGCCATCATCATTTCGACCGCTCCTTAATCTTTGTCGCCCAGACGCGATCGCGTGCGTGCAGCTTGCGCGGCTTCTTCGTCGCGCAGCATCTGCTTCATCTTTCGAATGAGCGCGTCCTCGTTCATGCCGGGCGCCGGGTAGACGTTTATGGTGATCGGCGCCAGCGCGGCCGCGACCGGCGCCGGCGCGGCGGCCGACAGTGGCCGGCGAGTGTCGACGGCCAGCGGTTCGGCGCCGGCGATCGCGGTGCCGATCAGGCCCAACCCTGCGCCGGCCGCGACGATCAGCTTGCGCAGCTCGAGCGCCGCCGCGAGCGGGTGTTGCTGGGCTTCACCTTGGCCGCGCTCGGGCGGGGCGATCGTCCAGCTCGTCGCGCCCTTGATGCCGATGCCGGCGCCGGCGTCGATGATTCGCTTGCCGAGGTCGAGGACCGTCGAGAGCGGGCCTTTTTGCCCGTCGCGCAGCCCCTGCTCGAGGCCTGCCATCGTCCAGCCGCCGAGCGCCGCAAACACGCGGCTCGGCGAGTGGATCCCGAGTCGTTCCTTGAACCAACCGATCACGCTGTCGCCGGCCGACTGAATTGCAGTTTTGACGGCTCCGAGGCTGGTCGAGATGCCATTCGCGAGCCCCTGCAGGATTTGCTGCCCGAACGTCGTGAACCGGGATGGGAGGTCAATGCCGAACCAGGACAGTACGCTTGCGAAAGCGCGATAGAACAGGCCGAGCGGCGACCAGTTCGCGATCAGCGCACCGATGGCGCCGATGCCACCGTTCATTGCTGACCGAGCTTCCGTCATCACCTCCGTGAACAGCGTCGGCACCGCACCGATCACGCGCGCGAGCAGTTCGAATGGCGCTAGGCCGAGCCGGATCCCGAAAGCGAGCACATTTCCGAACGATCGGCCGGCTTCACCGACTGCGTGCAATTGGTCCGCGCTCGCCGCTGCCGGCGCGAGGAGATTGCTGAACCAACCGGCGACAGTCGACAACACGCTGGCGAGCCAATCCCACAGAGGCTTCATTCCGGCGAGCGCACCAGCGATGGGGGCAAACGCGCCGGCGAACGCATCGCGCATTGGCGCGAGTCCGGCGCTGATGCCGGAGAACATGCCGCCGAAGAACGCCTCAATCGGCTCCCAATACTTCACGATCAGCAGCGCGGAGAGCGCGATTGCCGCCGCGATCAGACCGATCGGAGAGGTGAGGAATGCGCGCCCAACTAGCATCAGGACGCGGCCAAGCACCTGCAAGGACGCCGCGGCCAGGCGTACGCCCGTCGACAGCAGTCCACCGCGCATGCCGAGCATCGTGAGGCCGTATCGCACGATCGCCATCGGGCCTATGACGCCGGCGAGCGCGATCGTCAGGGTGCCGAGGACGACGAGCAGCACGCCGAGGCCGGCGGCGCCGATCGCGGCGGCCCGCGTGAAATTCGGGAACTCCTTCGTGAAGCCGAGGATTCGGTCCAGGACATTCGCGGTCAGATCGAGCGCCTTGTTGTAGACCGGCAGCACTTGCTCGCCGATCTCGGCGCGTAGGTCGCGCACCTTGGCGAGCGCAACCAGCTCGCGGCCTTCAGTCTGACGCTGGCCGAGTTCGTGTAGCTCGTCGATACCGTATGCGCCGCGGTTGAGCTTCTCGCTCTTGTGGATCTGCTGGCGCTGCATGTACATCGTCGAGAAGAAGTTCGCGCCGTTCCCGTTCGTCATGATCGTCGCGAACTCGTCCAGGATCTTGCTCTGGTCGGTGATGCCCTTCGTCTTCAGCTTCGGCAGCAGCACTTTCTCCATCCACTCGAACGGCGATGCCTTGTACAGGTCGTGCTCGATCAGCGCACCGGGCTTGATGCGCTTGACGGTGCCGGTCGTGGTGTACTCGACGGACTTCTTGTCGACGAGGCCCAGCTCGACCATGCGCTTCGCCGCGCGCACCGTCGTTTTGCCCTGCATCAGGTTGCTGTATGCCGCAGCGACGCCGGTGCCGGCCGCATGCCCGCCCATTTCCTGAACGAGCGGTTCCATCTGGTAGTAAAACGCGTCCTGTCGGAGCTGCTTTGCGGCGGTCTTCCCGGTTTGGATGAAGTTGCGCCACTCGTCCCCGCCAACACGCCCACCCGTCGAGGACAGAACTTGCTGCACGAGGTTCGCTTCGGCCTTGAACGTGCGTTCGTCCTTCGTGCCGCCGCGCAGCTCGATGACCTTCAGCATGTTCATGAACTTCTCTTCGTTCTCGTGCCCCTGTTCACCGCCGAACATTGCCTCGTTCGCGAACTTCATTTTCGCGAGGGTCGGCATTGCCATTTGCGCGTGATGCTCGTCGGCGAAAATCGACATCGAATCGCGCATCAGGGTCATGTTGTCGGAGACGGACACGCCTGCCGACTTCATTGAGCGCACGTATTTCTCGGCGTCGCGCGTTGCTTCCTTGCCCAGGCCGAGCGCTTCTATGCGGCCGCGCTCGTTCTGGATCTTCTTCGCCTGGGTCATTGGCTCGCGGAGGTCGTCCACGATGCGCGAGCCGGTCGCGCGCGTGGCATATCCTCCGATCGCCAGCTCGGCCGCTGCGCCGCGTGCGGCGCCCAACTTCGCGCGCGCATTGGCGACGCGTTGCTGGCGATCGTTCATCGCGTCGAGGCGCCGACTTTGTTCGGAGAGCACCGTGTTGGTATCCGCGATGTTCGAGCGCAGCGTGCGCTGATGCTGTGCGAGATTGCGGGTACTGATGCCGCTTTCGGCGAGCCCCGTGCGGACACGGTCGAGGCGCACGCGCTGCTGGTCGAGCTGCGTCGTGAGCGACTTTGCGGCGCGGACGGCCTGCTGATGCTCGCGGGTCAGGGCGCGGGTCGGCTTCTCCGCAGCCTGCATCTGCTGCGCGAGTTGGCGCACGCGGTCTTGCGCCGCGCGTGCGCTGGCTTCCGTCTGCTGCATGCCGCGGCGCAAATCGCGAAACTCGCCGACGCGCTTCTGAGCGTCGCCGAATTCCTTGAGACGCGCGCGCGTGTCGCGCAGGCTCTTCACGAGATCGCGATTGCTGCCCGCGATCTGCTTGATCGGCCGCGTCGCCTGGTCGAGCGCTTTGAGGACGACCTCGAGGCGCAGAGAGCGGGCGGCCGTCATTCATCGCCTCGTTCGTAGCGGACGCGCGCACGCTCGCGCCAGCCCATCAGTTCAGCGACGGGCATGGCGTCCATGACAGGGGGTGTCCAGCCGAACACGAGGGCGACGTCAGCCATTACATCGTCGACATCTCGAGGGACGCGTCCATCTTCGACGAACTCGGCACCAAAAAACCGGCCACCTCCGTGCCGAGCTGCACCATGTCGGCCGGATCCATGCGCAGGACGTCCTGCTCGGTGAGCGTCGGGCTGCTGATGCGCGGGATGACCTTCGACAGCGCGATAACGTCGAGCTGCAGGACGTCTGTGAGGGTGACGCCGCGCAGCGCGCCGGCATGCGGTTTGGTCAGCACGACTTCGGTGATCGTCTGCTCGCCGCGCGTGATCGGCGTGTCGAGGGTGACGGATGCGGATTTCTTTTTTTCCATGATGCGGTTCCTGATTGGTAGGGGTTGGGGCGGGCTCGCGGCGCGAGCCCGGTGAATCGGTTACAGGCCGATCGCGCGGCGCTGCTCGGCGAGCCGGTCGACACCGCCGACCGTTTCGACGTAGTTCACGAAGTCGATCTCGATGAGGGTTTCGCCGTTTTGCACGAGGCGGTAGTAGGCGAGCGACATCGTGCCGGTCTGGTCGGCGTTGTCGCCGGCCTTGGCCTTGCCGGGGTCGATTTCCTTGTAGCGGCCGCGAACGTAGACCTCGATCGAGTCGACGTCGCCGGTGTCGTCGCGCTGATAGGCGCCGGCGAAACGCACCGTGACGCCGTCGATCTTCGACGTGCCCCACGTGTTGAACATTTCCTTCATGAAGCCGCCCATCGTCAGGCCGAGCTCGAGCTTCTCGCTGCCGAGGTCGATGTCGACTTCTCCGTTCATGCCGCCGCCGCGATACGCCTCCATCTTTCGCGACAGCTTCGGAAGTTGAACCTCCTGCACCTGGCCGACGAACGAGACGCCGTCCTCGAACACGTTGAAATTTTTCAGTTTGGATGGCAGAGCCATTGCGCTTTCCTATGGTGGGTGCGGCGCCGTCAGACGGCGATGCTTTCCGCGAACTTGAGCAGGTATCGGTCGGTGATCCGCTGGCGGAACGTCAGATCCTCGAGCGGCGGGACCGCGGTGAAGTCGTAGTCGAGGAAGCCCCGGCCGGCCTTGAGCGAATCCTTGTCGTTCGCCGCGGGGTCGAACCAGCACTGGCCGTCGATGATGTAGCCCGCCGTTTTCCACGCGCGAAACTTCGCGTTGACGCCGTCGACGATGTCGCGGATGAGCGTGCGGCTCATCGGCATGTCGACCGCCCACATATGCGCCTCGGCCATCGTGTCGGCGATCACCTGGGCCGTGCGGACGTAGTTCTCGAATGCCCACAGCTTGTCGGCCGAGCAGGTGCGCGAACCCCAGAAACGGAAACCGTCGGCGTTCACGAGCGTCGTGACGTCGTGGCTGTTCAGATAGCCAGCGTCGGTGTTCGGATCCTGCAGATCCCAGAACACGTCACGGCTGATGCCGGTGACACCGTTGACGGGTACGTTCGAGATCGTCTTGTGCCAGCCGATCTCTTCGTCGATCTTCGCGCGCAGGCCGAGCGCGCGCGCCGTTGCCCAGGTGGTGTCGGATGCGTTCGTCGCGGTGTTCCAGTTCACGAAGTCCGGCCAGATCGTCATCAGCTCGCGCTGACCGAAGTTCTGGCGGTAGGCCGTCGCGGCTTCTTTCGTTTTCGCGTCGGCCGCGTTGACGTAGGCAAAACCGCGGAGCTTCTGCGCGATGGTCGCCAGCTCGGTCGCGACGGGCAGCGTGTCGAGACCCGGACAGGCGAGAATGCGCGGCTGGACGCCGAGCTTGCCTTTCGCGGAGAGCAGCGCCTTCATACCGGTGTACTGGCCCTCGGCCGTCGTTCCGCCAATCACGGCTGTGTTCGTCGATGCCGCGTCTTTGCCGGCGGTCACGCGCACGGCGACGATCACCGGCGATGTCTGCGCGGCGATTGCGTCGAGCGAACGCGCGAGCGTGCCCTTCGTGCCAGCGCGGCCGATCGCGGACCGGACGTTCGTGATGAGAACCGGGCGGTTTTCGGGGAAGGTGGTCGCGTCGGCGTCGTCGCCGGTGCAGACCATGCCGATCACGCCCGTGCTGACCGTGCGGATGGGGCGCGTACCGTCATTAACTTCAATGACGCGTACGCCGTGGTGGTAATCAGTTGCCATGCGATCTCCCAGGAGTGAGCGTCCTGAAAGATTGCCTTTCGCGCGCGCGCAGATCACGCGCCGGAGGTTGTGCCGCGGCGCGGCACAACAGAAACAGCCGCCGGCACGCGCGATCGGCAGCCGACGGCTATGGGTTGCGTTACGCGGCGGCTGGCAGTTCGCCGACTTCGGCGAGCCGCGCGCTCGCGATCTCGTGATACGCGGGCTCCAGCTCGCAGCCGATCCAGTTCAGGCCTGCGGCCTTTGCCGCGGCTAGGAATGTGCCTGAGCCGGCGAACGGGTCTAGGACGACGCCGCCTTCCGGCACCAGGCGCACGACGTCGCGCGCGAGCTGCGCAGGCTTCTCGGTCATGTGCCGCTTCGGATGCGCCAGGCGCTCGGAGAACACGCCCGGCAGGTACACCTCGGCGCGCCGCACGGCGCCCTTCGTCGCCCATACCAGGAACTCGGTCTGCTGCGCGAAGCCGCCGGCGCGCGGTCGTGTGCGGCCGCTCGTCTTGTCCCATACCGCGATGCCGCGCCAGGTGAAGCCGGCCGCCTGGATCGCGTCCGTGAGGCTCGGGAGCTGGCGCCAGTCGACGAAGCAGGCGAGGTGCGCCTCGTTACGGCAGACCCGATAGGCTTCAGCGAGCCACGTCATGCACCAGAACGTCCAGGAGCGCTGGTCCTTGTTGTCGTGCTGGAAGTCCGGATAGACCGTCTTCGTGTCGGTGCTGACGTACTTGCTCGACGGCGCCTGGCTGCGTGTGGCGCTCGTTGTGCCGCCGGACGAGTAGGGCGGATCCGTGAAGACCAGGTCGACGCTGTTGTCGGGTAGTGCGCGCATGACGTTCAGCGAGTCGGCGCGATGGAGACGGTTGATCAGTTCTGCGGGGATGGTGTGTTTCATGGGGCGTTTCCCTTGTCGGAGGCTCGCTGGCCTGCGGGTAAGGGGCGCTCGGCCCTCAGAACGTTCATTGCCCGGCAGCGCGGGCATTTGATGGTGAGTCGGACGTACTCGCCGACTCCGAGCTTGCGGTTACAGCTACCGCAACGGATGTCCTGCATGTGGTGATTCCTGCATGTGCTACGAGGCTGGCGCATCCGATGTTGGTGCATCGCATGCGCCGCCGTGATTCTTCGTGTCGATGCGTCTTATCCGACGATTTTCGCGCCCTGGAACGCGTAACGATTCGTTCCGTACTGGCGCAGCGTTTCGTCAACCTCTTCGTTGGCCGGTGCAGCCTGAACGAGCTCGGTTTCGACGAAAGCGCGCGGATCCTGCCCGTTGCCGGGCACGCCGTCCAGGTTCATCGACGTGGTGGCCAACGGGACTCGCTCTTCGGCCATCGCCGCTTCATCGTAGAAGCTGGAAATCTGCGCTGCCGTGTTTTTTCCGACGTAGTTGACCGTCACGATGTCGATGCGATGAAGGCTCACCGGCGTGCCGAATTGCTCGACGGTGATCGTTTTCTTGAGTGGCATGTAAGAGACCTCCGGGTTAGGGTTTCAACGGAATGTTTATGAATCAGGGGGTGTCAGGCTGGCTGGCTCGGCCACCGGACGTTCAGCGGAAAGTCTTTCGCTTGGATCGTCCGCACCAGATCTAGCTGGTACGCGGACCAGGCGCGGAACTTGTCGCACTCTTCCCGCGACAGCAAATCTGCGGCATATGCGTCGGCCTTGCCGGCATTTGCCTGGCGGGCGATCGCCATGCGCCGTTCGAACTCGGCCATCGCTTCGTCGTGTACGCGCTGCGCGAGTAGCGCCGGATCGACCGTCCATTGGCCACCGTTCCATACGTATTCGGTCGACGGCCGTGGTGCGTCGGTGAGGCCGGCCTCATTCGGCGCCACGCCCGCGATACTGATTTCCGCCGGCGACCCGTCGCTCGTCCGGTACAGCACGACGCCACGAAAGTCGGGGAGCAGCACCCACGAGTCACCACGGCGAAATGGCCATTCGCGGGGGCCGCGATCGGGCAGCGGGTCAGACGTGCAGAACGCAGGGGTCAGCCAGCGATTCGGGTTCATGGGGTCGGCGTCGGGCATGAAGCTGCTCACGTATTGGCCCGACTCGTTGTCGAATTGATGCATAAGATTCGTATTCATTTCAGTAGGCTCGAATCATGGGTTGAAGGGCGATATTTCGCGGGCGAGCTTCATTGCCGCCGTCGCTGGCGACCGTGATCGCGTGGGTATGGTTGCCGGCTCCACCGATTCCGACGTTGTGCCCGTGGTTGCCATCGGCACTGATCGAGATATTCGAGCCGGAGCGCGACGATCTGTATCGGTCAGCTCTGTCGTTGTTGTACGGGCCGTTACCCTGCCCATATGAGGTGCCGACCACGCCGACGCGGCCAATTGGGGTTTCGTGGTCGTGGCCACCATCCTTGATGCCGTGTGCGTGAAAGCCCTGTGCATCCGTCCAGGCGCCGTGTACGTGATCGCCAACAGCGGCCGCGGACGCACCGTGCGCGTGCGAGCGGTTTTGGCTGTCCTGCGAGCTGCCGATCAGGCGGCTTGCATCAATTCCGCGGCCATCGTCCCAACAACGAATGAACTCGCCGCGCAGCTCGGGAATACGGAACGTCGTGCTTCCGTCACCGGTGGAGTAGCAGCCGTTCCGGTCCTTTTTCCAATCAGCGTCAGAAACGATCGCGCCGCTCGCCTGAGCGTAGGCCCAGAGGGCCGGGTAGTCGGCGCGCTTCAGCTCGGCGCCGTTCAATTTCAAGAAGCCAGCGCGCGCGTTCGCGCGTACCTCCCACACAATCTGGCCGATCGTCGCGGTGAGCAACTCGGCAACGAGCCAGGCCGACGTGATGAGCTTGTCCGATTTGTCGCCGGCGAGCGGCGCGGTCGCAGTTGCGATGCCACCAACTCGAAGCAGCGACGAACCGTCGTCGGTGGCCCCGCCGATCAGCACGCGTCCACCGTTCGACATCAGCTTCATGGTCGACAGTTTCATGCCGCCGCCAGGTGGGCGAACGATGGTCATCGCGCTTTGCGAGCTGGCAAAATCGTCGGCGATCGCGCGAAGGGCAAACGCACCGCTGCCGTCCGTGATCATTTCCCACGACTTCTCATCCTTGGCCGCGCCTTCGCGACGCAGGTAGATCGACGTTTGACCGGTTCCGTTACCGTTCGATGCCGTCAACGCAGCACGCGTCCCAATACCGGTAATCGAAGCCGAGGACTTGATCGAACCGGTCGCGCTCAGGGGGCCCGCTACTTGTACGAGATCGACGCCGTTATCAACCGCCGTGCCGACGAGCACACGCCCGCCGGTGTTGATCGTGAGCTTCGGTGAACCGGCGATCATGAACCGGTGCATGCCGCCGTAGTACGTCAGCAAGCCTTTGCCGGCCGTTGTCTTATCGCCGCCGGACGCGAGAATGCGCGAGTCGTAGTCGACGTTCCCGCCCGAGCTATGGAAGTCAAAATACGGCGTGCCCTCCGTCGTGAGGCTGCCGATTTCCATGTTTGCCATGCGCGACGTCATCACGATCCGGCCGCCGATCGACACATCGCCGTTGACCTGCAATCGGCTCTGCCCGTCGTCGCCTGTTGTGCCGATCAGCACGCGGCCGCTATCGGTAATACGCATCTTGCGGCTGGATGCGGCCGAGCCGGCGCTCGTCGTAAAGAAGTCGAGCAGCGACCCGCTCGCGGTCGACGAAAACGTTTCGACCGCACTGGCGACCATCGCGGCCGCGCTGACGTAGGCCGCCCCCGTCGAGCCGACAAACCTCACAGTCCCAAGCACGTCGCCCGCGCGAACCGCCCCGTGCGTACCGACCTTCGTGCCGCGTGATTTCCCGAGATTGAGCGCAGCTCCCCATGCGTTGTCAGCAAAGGACGCCGACGTGATCGCGCTGTCGTCCCCAATGCCGAAGTTCTGGATTCCGCCGTTCAGAATGCCTGTTTCGATAGTTGCCTTGCCACCACGAAAGACGCGGCCGGAGAACGCAGAGGTTCCCGCTACCTGTAGCGTATTCGAGCCGTCGTCGGACGTGGAGCCGATGACGACATGGCCAGCTTCCGTGACGCGCGCGCGCTCGCTATCGCCGGTTCGGATGACGAGCGAACCGTGACCACTCGTGCCGCTTCCATAGAAGCCGATCGTCGGGCCGCTTACGTTGCTATTGCCGAAGCCGATTACACCTTGGTCGGCCGCTTTCCGGTCGCCGATCAGATAGTTGACTGCGCGAATGCTTCCGCCCACCTGGAGGGTGTTTGAACCGTCGTCGCTGACGGAGCCGACCATCACTCGCCCGCCGAACTTCGTCCCCGAGCCGTTTTGGTCAACGTAGACTTGCCCGGTGCTCAAGTTCCACTGGAGCGGACGGTAGCTGTTCCAGTTGCCGTATTGGTCCTTCGCATTTGTCTGCAGCAAAAATGCTGACGCGCCGTCGTTGCGGAAAAGCACGCCGTAGTCGCCGCGCACGACGCGTAATCCGGTAGCCGCTGTCGAGCGCAGTTCGCCGGCTACGGTGGCGTTGCCCGCGACTTGGAGAATGTGCGTTCCGTCATCGGCGGTTGAGCCGAGTAGAAGCCGACCGGCCGATGTAACGCGTGCGCGCTCGACACCCGCGGTCTTCAATACCAGCGAACCGGAGCCGCTCGTTCCGCTTCCATAGAGCGCAACCGCCGGCCCGTTTGCGTTTGTGAACCCGAAGACACCGGAATTTCCGGATGCCTGGTCGTCGATGAGGAAGTTGCCAGCGCGCGCGCTTCCGCCGACCTGCAGCGCGGTCTTACCATCGTCGGGCAGATTGCCGACGATCGCGCGTCCGCCATACGTCAGGCGTAATGCGCGCGCCTGGTTGGCATCGCTTTGCGTTTCGTTCGCTGCCTTGTTCAGGAAGACGTCGACGTACTCCTTGCCCCAGGTGCCACCTTCGAAGCCCGAACGAATCGAGGCGACGAACCGCGTATTGGTATCCGCGCCGGTGCCGAACGTGCCGAAGAACCGCAGCTTCGCCGCGCGATTTGTCGCGCCGGATTGAGCCTTGATCGAGAGCTGGGCGTTGTTGTCGCTCGGAATGGACGTGATGGTCGGCGTCCCGACGAATGCGGGGCTCGCGAGCGGCGCAAAGCGCTTCGCGGCAGTATGTGGCGTGAGCGCGCGCGTGCTGTCGGTGCCGGCGTCGACCTCGGCCTGAGTCGCGATCTCGATGACGCCTTGTCGCTCCGTCGTTGCCGGCGGATTCAGGAACGTGGCCGGCCCGAATTCGAGCTTCGTCACGTCGATCGTCTTGAACACGGTATCGGCTGCGAGAAGCAGCATCGACGCGGCGGCCTTTTCGAGGATCGGGTCTTTCTGCACATAGACACCGAACAGCACGCCGTTGTCGAGATACAGGCCGAACGCGTACAGCTTGTACTGGTCCGCCGTGTCGTCCTGGATGACGAGGTGGATCGTGTCCTTCGCGACCGTATCGCCGCCGAACGTGGTGATCCGCTTCAGCTCGTTCGGCAGAGCCTTCATGTCCGGCTTATACGTGAACGTCGCTGTTCCCAAGCCAATCTGCGTGACCTTGTGTGCGGCCGTGCCCGTGTTCCCGGCCGCCACCAGTGCGGCGCGGCCGGCGTCCGTAATCTGAATGAGGTTTCCAGCCATGTACGTTAATCCGTGAGAGTGAGGCGGCGAAAGACAGCCGCACGTACGGCGCCAGCAACGCCGAGCGATCCGACAGCGCTGTAGCCCTGCGTGAAGGTGTAATGCGCGGTACCGCGCTTCGCTCGATCGACGTCGGCCATGATGTCGGCGACGTATTGGGCCGTCGCCGGCACGCCGTCGCGCGCGCCGATCGTCATGACGATTTCAAACGTGCCGGGGACGCCTTTCGGTGTCTTCTCGAACCACTCGCGCATGCGGATGTTCGCGCCGAAGGATTCGCAGACTTCCCGCACGGCCGCGGCCGTACCTTTCTTACGAGCGATACGGATAGCCGCTTTCACACGCGCACGCTTCACCTGCTCGGGCCATTCATCGCGCCACGTGTCGACGCCAAAGTGCCAGGCGAGCCAAGGCAGAAAGCGAAGCGGAATTGCGTCCGCGTCCATCAACGTGTCGATCGGCACCGGGATCTTGCGAAGGTCCGAATTAGCTTTGACGAGGCGGCGCTCGAGCGGCGTCGAGTTCGGGGGCAGGAGCGCGAGATCAGGCATTGATCGTCCCACCGTCGTCATCTGCAACCCCGCCGTCGAGCAACTGGATTCCCGTGCAATACGGCGCCTGGTCTACCGCGATCAGGACACCGTGAGCGGGCGTCTCGAGGATCACTTTCTGAACGCCAGGGACGCGCATCGAAGCGTATAGACCGTCCTCGGTGACTTCCGCGCCGGGGCGGTGCATTGATTCGGTGAATTCCTTCGTTTTCTTATTCGCGGCCGCAAGCGCGACCGCGCGATCCGGGCCGGAGAAGAAGCGCAACGTCGCGCGGATGCTGTATCGGACGATCTTTGCCGACTGCACCGTGACCTCGTCGGTCTGCGGTCGCTTTGCCTCGAGGTACTTCGTGACGATGTCGATCAGCTCTTTGCTCGCCGTGCCGTCGCCTTCGCGCGACAGGATCGTGACGATCATCACGCACGGCGACGGGCTGTACGCGGTCGCTGCCTTCACGCGGCCGTCAGCGGCGCGCGCGTGAAATACGTAAGCAGGCGTCGGACCAGCGACAGAAAAGCCGCTTGGTGCGAGCTGGATGCGCTCGCGCATGCTGTCATCGTCCTCGTACACCGGATCGACGCCGTTCTCAGGATCGCCGGCCGAGATCAGCAGGCGCTCGACGTCGAAGTAGGCGCCGATATGCTCGAGCGTCGTGCCCTTGGCATACGCAAGCAGGATGCCGCGCGCCTTTTCGTTGACCAGGGCGCGCAGCAGCATCTCCTCGTAGGCGCTTTCCTGCAGCAGCTTCACCAGCGGCTCAGATTCGAGTGCGAGCGTCGCGGCGACTTCTGCCTGCCGTTCCTTCGGGTACAGGGAGACGAGGCGGGCTTTTCGCGTGGCGAGGATTGCCTCGTAGTCGAGCGGGTCGACGATGTCGGGAGCGGGGAGCTGCGAAAGGTCGATCGGCGTGGTCCTCATGCGGTACCTCGTGCGGACGGCTGCTGCACGCGCAGGGACAGCGGCGAGCCAGCGCGCGGGCCGTCGATGCGGTCGGCCTGCAACTCGAGCACGGCGGCGCCGTCGACCCCGGAGGTCGAGAACTCGACCTGCGTGACCTGGATCCGGGGCTCCCAGCGCGTCAGCGCCATTACGGTCGCGGCCATGACGCGCATACGCATCACCGGGTTCGCTGGGCCGTCGATGAGCTGCGGCAGCAGCGAGCCGTAATCCCGTCGCATGACGCGCGTTCCAATGGGCGTGAACAGGATGTCCGTGACGGACTGCTCGAGGTGCGCTTGGCCGGAGATGGCACGGCCGGTGTGGGCGTTCATACCGATCATGCGCCCCCCGGAATCGGTTTCGAGGTGTTGGCGTATTCGCCTTGGGCTTTGTGCGGATGTTCCACAAGGCTCACGTTGCGCGCGCGTACGTCGACGTCTGCTGTCACGGCGCCGGTAAACCGTGCGCTGCCCTGGATCTTGATGACGTCGCCGCCGCCCGTTCCGCGCCCGTCCTTGCCGCTCGCGCCCGATTCGAAGGCCAACGGCCCCTGTACGAGCAGCGAGCCCGTCACGGTCGTTTTCTCGGCGTCGATGGTGACGGTTTTCGCCTTGACGGTCGCAGCATCGGTTTCGACCGTGACGCTGACCGGCGCGACGACGCGCACGGTCGCACCGGCCGGCAGGAGGGCCACAAGCGCATGGGACGCGAAGTCATACGAGATGCGCGCCTTGTCCTTGTAGACGCGAACGTGCTGCGTCGGGCTCGAGCTGGGCGCATCGTGGCCGTTGCAGTAAACGCCAGGGAGAAAGAGGCCGGTTGTCGGCTCACCGGACGGGCAGAGCAGCAGTCCTGGCTCGCCGATCGACGGCGGATCCCAGGTGATGCTGTCGCCAGTGCGCAGCGCCAGCCATCGAATCCAGTCGGTTTGCAGTCCGCCCGATTCGACGCGCAGGCGTCGGGCATCGTGATCGACATCGATTACGGTGCCCTCGCGAAGCAGGCTTTCGATACGGCGGTTCAGGTCGGCAAAATCATCCATGCGGCGAGGATGCCGCGCGCGCGGGAGAGAGTCACGCCGGTTTGGTTGTCGCCGACCGCGACACAACGAAAAAACCCGCCAAATGTTGCTTTGGCGGGCTTCAGTGCCTCGACTGAGCTTACAAAGCGCGGGTTAATGTGAGAACCGGGAGCTTGCTTTGCAGATTCGAGAAAAGGCGTAGTGCGATTTCTGACATGACACCGTCGTCGTCATCGAACGGCCGCGTCAATTCAATGTCGTCGACTGCGATCACGTAAGCGTTTCCAGTAAGCACAAGCACAACGGTCATGATTTCGGTCGACGATTTCTCACCGTCAGCACGGGTATGGACAGTGGAGAACGAGAGTCGCGCGGCAAGATCGCCATCACTGTACACATGCTCGGCGACCCCAATCACCTTGTTGTGGGGCGTTTCGATCTCGATCGCATTTTTATCGTACGGAAGGGTTGTCTTGATACCTTTCTCTTCGAAGGTGGATCTGCTCAAGAGCTGTTCCATCGCTGTGAAGAACCGTACGATCGTCTTGTTCAAAAGCACGCCATGGTCCAGGTGCCTGAGGGCCTTTCTACCTGCTGATGGATCAATGATGTCCAAAATGGTCTCCTTTTGTGGAACAACTATTCTGACTATTCGTCAGATTTCTTACAAGTTGTTGACCGTTGAACTGCACTGCCCTTGGCTACCGCGATAGAAAGTCGAGCACATGGTCGGCGATGCGGTCGATGTCGGAGTCGGCCAGGCCGAGCAGCTCGCGCGCGGGATACTTCACGACCGGGCCGCGGTTGCGTTCCACGCGATCGCGCAGGCCTTCCTGGTGGACGCGTGCGATGCGCTCAACCCGTTTCGAGAAGTGCAGGACCGCCGCGTCCGAGCTGGACTCGGTTTTCAGGAATCGCGCCGTGCGCAGCTTCGCGAACATAGTGCGGCGGATCCGCCCCTTCTTGCGCCGCGCCTGCGGCTTACGTGGCTCGAATGGTGCGCCGTCAGGATTGCGGGCCTCGCCGATTCGGCGGGAATGGTTCCGGCGCAGCTCGACGGCCAGACTTTTCGCCAGGAGGCCGCGCTGCGCGGACGTGAGCTGCCCGAGCAGGCCGGACGCCCAGTCCTCAGAGCGTGAAAGTCGATCTGCCATCGGGTCAGCCCTCGATCGGCGGTTCGTCGAAGTGGCGGGTTTCGTAGCCGCCCGGCTTCTCGAGCACGCCGACGCGCTCGGTCAGCTTCAGCAGGATCTCGACGTCGGACTTGCCGTTGTCGAGCTGCTCGGCCTGGAAGCGGAACCCGTCGCGGCAGAGGTCGCGATTGAGCAGCATTTCGGGCTGGTTCACTTTCAGCCAGGCGATGATCGGCACCATGAGGTTGTCGGCATGGCCCGCGTAGTCGGTCACGACGATGTCGAGTGTGTACGCATACTCGAACGATAGCGATTGTGCCGCGGTGACGGCGATCGAGCCGTGTTCGATGAAGACATGCAGGCGGTCTGGATCCCGCGCGAACTCGGGAATCGCAGCGGTGAGCGCCGCGCGCAGGCTGTCGGGCTTGTTCATGGCTTCGAATTCCCAGCGCCGCGCAGGCGCGCCTGCAGCGCGATCAGTTGCTCGGCGTTTTCGTGACAGGTGGTGTAGTTGCCGGCAACGGTTGCGGCGACGCCAGAGAGCGCAATGCCCGCGGGGGCCGCATCAGTGCTTCCGGGATCTCCAACCGGCACGTTGGCGGCGGCTGCGTCGTGCAGGCGCACAAAGCCGACAGGGACAGTGCAAGCGCGATCGGCTTCACGATCGACATAGATGGGAACCTCCTTGATGATCGTGTCGCCTTTCTCGCGGACTACCTGGACGCGGTCGACGTACTGCGTGACGACCTTCTCGTTGAGGCGCGCCTGGTCGCGCTCCTCCGTTCGGTCCCGCACTTGGCGCGCGAGATCGTCGGCACGCTTGCCGGCGCCGACCAGAGCCGCGTGCTGAAGCGCGATCGCGGCGGCCGCTGCGCACAGCGCGATGACGCATACGACCAGGGCGCGCGCAGTGCCGGTCATGCCGCTTTCGCCTGGCTGTATCGGTCATATGCCCGCTCGAGCTTCACGTCGTACAGGTATTCGGCGTAGGCCTTCCCGTTGTACAGCTCGGCGAACTTCGCCCACTTCCGCGCCCGGAGGGCCGCGAGCATCGCCTTGTCGGCCAGGACAAATCGGGCGAATGCCTCGAGCTGCTCGGCTTCGCTCACCTTCATCGCGTCGACGAACGTGAAGACGTCCGGGTAGCCGAGCGTCGCCCAGTGGAAGCCCATTACCTGAAACGCGCCCCAACTCGTCGCCTCGAGCGCACATGCGACGGCGATCTGCTGTGCGCTCGCCAGGCGCCCATATTCAGCCGCGTCGCCGGCATAGCCGCCTCGCTTCGGATTGACCACGCCCGGATACTTCGCCGCGAGGGCATCGGCGTCCCGGCCGGCCGCGGCGAGCCGGCGATACATGATGTGTCGTTCGAACAGGATCACGGGCCGTCCGTCCGGGAGGAAGCCGGACCCGCGCGATTCGACTTCGTTGACTGCCCGGATCGTTGCGATGTCGACCTTCAGTCGTTCGGCCGCGCGCTGCAGGTCGGCGATGGTCAGGTGTCGGGGATTCCGCCTACCGGTCGTCAGCGCACCCCAGGTCTTCGAGCCGGCGACGCCGTCATCGACGAGGCCGTGGGAGCGCTGAAACGCTGCGACGGCCTCGCGCGTGTCGTCCCCGAAGATCCCGTCAGGGTCGAGGCGCGCGCCGGCCGCGTTGAGCCGGGCCTGCAGATAGCTCACGTCGGAGCCGGTTGCGCCGAAGCGCAGGGTCTTATACATGGCGTCCCCACAGCTTGAATTGCAGCACGCGCGCGATGAGCGAGCCGCGCGGGTCGCCGCAATGGAACAGCTCGACGACGTTGCCGCGCACGCCGTACACCGCCAGGCAGAGGACGGCGACCAGGACGGTTGAGCTGGGGCTCACCGGTGGCAGCATGCCGAATGCTGCGCGGATCGGTTCCACGCCGGCGATGACTGCCAGGGCGTAGGCCAGGCCGGACGCGAGCGGCCGGTGCGTGCCGGCGCCGCGGCGGAAGGTCACGAGTCGCAGCGCGAGCGCGGCGCAGAGCAGGGCGTAGATGTACGTCAGCATCACTTTTCCCTCCCTCCCTTGATCACGTTGAGCAGCCGGTCCGGCGCGTCGGCTTGGGCGATCAGCCACAGCAGCAGCTTCACGACGAGCGCGGACGCGATCAGCGCCCCAATGCCGGCATGTACTTCGATGCGCGCCGGCAGCAGCGTATCGAGCGCGGCTGCGAACAGCTCGGCCGTGAGGCAACCGGCGACGAACGAGATCACGAAGAACGCGATGCGCTTTGGGATCGACGGATCCGCTGCGGTCATGACGAACAGCAGCGAGCCGGCGAAAGCGCCCATGACGACGTTGGCGTCGACGCCGGGGAAGAGCGACAGCGTAGCGACGCCGAGCGCCGCGACCGTCGCGGACGACGTTGAAATAGGTTCAGCCATCTTCAGTCCCATAACTGGAGCCGCTCGGCGCCGGATTGCGCCGCTTGCGGTACTTCTTCGGGCAGCTCGACGAGCAGCCCGTGAGGCAGGATCGGGCCGTACTGTGCGAGCCCCGGATTGAGGTCGAGGACGAGTTCGACGATGCCGCGTGTGCGCCCGAGCGCCCGCCAGCAAAGCGCGTCGACGGTTTCGCCCTGAAGCGCGCGCACTTCCATCAGATCAGCTCCACCGTGACGCGCGGCCGGCGCAGCAGGGCGCTGATGGCCCAGCGCGCGTCGCGGCGCAGCTCGTCGCCCTGCGGCTCCAGCTCGTCGGCGCGCCTGGCGCCGTCGCCGGTCGTGTCGTAGTCGCGGTACCGCTCGATCAGCGAGGCTTTCGCCTGGCAGTAGACGGCGCGCCGGTAGTGGTGCAGCAGCACGCTTTCGCCGTCGAGCTGCTCGGCCGGCACGTCGGCGAGCTGCGTCGCGCCAGCGTCCTGCCATGCAGCGCGCGCGCTGCGCAGCTCGTCGTTCACGCTGGCGATCGCGTCGAGCAGCTCGTGGCGCAGGCGCGGGTTGGTCACGGTGCCGTCCAGGCGCATCGTGTCGCGCGCCCGCTCGAGAGCCATGTCCGGATAGAACGGGTCGTTCTTGATCGGCGTGGCTGGTTCCGCTTCGACCGGAGCGCGGGGCAGCGGGGGCGTCGAGACAAAGGACATGGTCGGACTCGTCTGGGTGATGGGTGGAGGCGGTGGACGGGGCTTTCGCGTGGACAATGCCGGCTCGGCCCCGTGCCGCCTGGTGCGTGGGCTACGCTCGGTATCAGCCGCCAGGGCCGGACTGGTCGCCGGCGGCCGTATTCTTCAGCTCGCGCTCGAGCCGTTCGATGTCTTTCTTGACGCCGACATTCGCGAAGAGCTGCAGCGCGCGGCGCAGGTGGTCGAGTGCCGTCGCCGGGTATGCAGTGGTCAGGCCGAAGCCAAGCGCCTTGTGCAGCTTCGCGCGCACCTCGTCCGGCATGTCGGCTCCGGCCGTGAGCTGCTCGACCTCGAGGAGCGGCTCGACTTGGATCGGTTCGCCCGCGCGGTTTGCGCGTAGTGCCGCGTCGGCAAATTGCTCGACGAGCAGGCAGGGCGTGCTGCGCTTGAACCGGTCGGGCAGCGTGAGGTTGTGCTGGATCGCATACGCGCCGATTTCGAGCGCGCCCTGGAAGTCGCCCACGTCGATACGCCAGACCATGATCGTCATCAGGACGTCGTCCTGTACACCGGTCGCGCCCTCGAGCACGCCGGCGACCCAGGGGGCGTAGGCGGGAAGAAACTGGCGTTTCAGATCGGCCTTTCGCTCAAGCGATTCGACAGCCTTCAGCGCGCGCCGGTGGTTGTCGAGCTGCGCGAGCATCAGCGTGTACGCGGAGTCGTCGCGCAGCACGCTGACGCCCGCAGATGTGCCGCGCACGGACTTTGCCGCGACGCTGCGTTGAAAGTGGCGGCGGAACGGATTCGTCATGCGCCGGCCTTCGGTTCGATGTCGACGAGCTGGATGTCTTCAACCACGCAGCCCGCGCCGTACTGCTCGATCACGTAGGCATCGTTCGAACTTTCGTAGTTCTCGACGCGGTCGCGCTCCGGCTTGTCCATCAGGGCTCGCCGGCGCGCGGAGATTTGCCAGTAGATCGACAGGTTGTCGAGACGCGTGATCATCAGCGCATGCGCCGGGAAGTACGGGACCGTGACGGCGGGCAGGTTGCCGACGCGCTTCTGCGACACGACGATGTCGGTCGCAAGCGTCTCGGTCGACGGCTGCGCTTGGTTGATGAGCGGGAAATACTTGTCCTGCAGCAGCTCGCGACCGCAGATCACGACAAGATTCGGGTCTTCGGCATACCACGGGTCGAGGAACTCGTTACGCGCGAGCGCAACGACCGCGTCGAGGTTCTTGAACTCTTCGCCCTTGCCGACCTTGGCGCCGGCAAATACGCGTTCCTTCGCGTTGTTCCGATACTGTTCCAGCCAGCCGATGTTGACGTCCTGCAGCAGCGGGTTCGCGTCGAGATCGGTGTCAGCCGCGACGTGTTCACCGTTCCAGCCGACCATGATGCGGTCGAGGGCCTGGCGCACGATGATGGAATCACGCACGCGCGCCTGGAAGTCCGGGAACTTGGCCCACGCGTCGAGCTGCTGATAGCGGATATGAGTGTCGTAGTTCGTCTTCTCGCAACGGTAGCGCTGATTGTCGAGGGCCGATACGTCGCGCGTTTGGCGCGCGCGTTTCGTCGTATCCGTGCGGCTTGCGATCGGGCCGGATACGCCGAGGCCGATCTTCTCGCCCTCCATCTCCTCGACACCGTGAATGTTGATTCGGCCGAGGAACGTGCTCGATTCCTGAATCTTGGTTTCGAGCGTTTGCTGCACGGACGGCGCGACCGAAAACTTCTTCGTCGCATCGCCGACACCATTCAACTCCTGGATGCGGCCGATGTATGCGTTGTAGAGCTTGCGGGTAGTGTTCCGCATGGGTTCTCCGTCTGTCGAAAATGGGGGTTAGCAGTCGGTTTGCGCGGCGTCGTCGCCACCGGTGGCCGTCGGGCGCTGTTGGGTGCTGTTGTCGGTGCGGGAGAGCTTCACGACCAGATCGTCGTGGCGCTTATTGGCGTCCTTCAGCTCGCGCTGCAGATCGGCGACGTCGGTGTTGAACTTTTCGACCTGGTCGGCGACCTGGCCCTGGCTTTCTGCGATCGCGACGACCGATTTCGAGATGTCGGAATAGCGTTGATCGTCAGTCGCGTCCTTTCGGCTCAAGAGGTTGCTCACCATCGAAAACAGCGAGCGGCCGGCGCCGGTGGTGCGCGGTTCTTCTTCGTCAATCTCGATGTCAGCCTGCATCGCGACACTGAACAGGTTTTCCGGGCGCTGCTTGCGCGGATCAAGCGCCTTGCTCTTCGCGCTGAACTCGAGCATTTCGGTACCGAGGCTCGCCGGGTTGTCGGTGACGGCGAGGGCGACCAGATACGCTTCACCGGTGCCGGCGAAGTCCGGGTCGACTTCCATCGACGTGTAGACCTTCTGGCGCTGCTCGGTGGTCATTGCGATCAGGTCTTTCGTCGGCGAGAGCTGCGCGAACAGGCCCATCTTGCCGTCCTGCTCTTCCGCCTTCAGTGCGATGACGTCGCCGTATGCGCGGAACGTGCTGTCCGGGTACAGGCCGCGAATGTGTTCCATGTTGATGCGCGCGCCGTACTTCTTCGGGTCGTAGTTGCTCGCCATCTGCTCGAGCATCTTGCGGTCGATCTTGCGGCCGTCCGTCGTCATGCCTTCCGTCGCGATGCGGAAATATTTCGTCTTCTTCGAATCCTGTGCCATGTGCGAATCCTCTGAGAGGGCTGAGTGCTTTGTTCAGGGATTCCAGTTTCGGCAGTTAGAACACGCGTCGCAATGAATGTTGGTTGTGTGCGCAACCGTTACAACATTATGGAGTAGGGCTCGCGCGCGCGTGTCGGTAGTCTTGCTGCATGACTACATTTCCTATTGATTCATCTAGCGTTGATCCACGCCGACGCGCACGCGACCTGTACTGGCAGGGGTATCGCATGGCGTACATTGCCGAGCTGCTCGGCGTGAAGCCGGCCACGCTCTATAGCTGGAAAAAGCGCGATGGATGGGACGAGACCGAGCCGGTCGATCGCGTCAACATGACGATCGAGGCGCAGCTGATAAAGCTCGTCACGAAGGAGGCGAAGGAAGGGCGCGACTTCAAGGAGATCGACCTACTGACGCGTCAGCTTGAGCGGTTACGCTCGCGATCAGCGAACGATGCAAAGGTGAGCGAATCCGGGGGCGGAGGCGGCACGCGCCGATCACGCAGCTCGGACGACCGCAACGCGTTCAGCGAAGAGCAGATCGAGAAGTTGAACGATGCGTTCCTCGAATCGATCTTCGACTATCAGCGCACCTGGTATCGGGCAGGCTTCAAAGAGCGGATGCGCAACATCCTGAAGAGCCGGCAGATCGGCGCAACCTGGTACTTCGCGCGCGAAGCGCTGCTCGACGCGCTGAACACCGGGCGCAATCAGATCTTCCTGTCGGCCAGTAAGGCGCAGGCGCACATGTTCCGCCAGTACATCGTCCAGTTCGCGAAGGACGCGGTCGGTGTCGAGCTGCGCGGCGATCCGATGGTGTTGCCGAACGGTGCGACGTTGTACTTCCTCGGCACGAACGCGCGCACGGCGCAGAGCTATCACGGCAACCTGTATTTCGACGAGTATTTCTGGGTGCCGCGCTTTCAGGATCTCCGGAAGGTGGCGTCCGGCATGGCCATTCATTCGCAGTGGCGGCAGACGTATTTTTCGACGCCGTCGAGCTTGGCGCACGACGCTTATCCGTTCTGGTCCGGCGCGCAGTTCAACAAGGGCCGGCCGAAGGATCAGCGCGTCGATTTCGAGCTTACGCACGCGGCGCTCGCGACGGGCCGCGCATGCCCGGACGGCCAGTATCGCCAGATCGTGACCGTCGAGGACGCCGTGCGTGGCGGCTGCAACCTGTTCGACCTCGAGCGCCTGAAGCTCGAATACAGCACGGACGAGTACGCGAACCTGCTGCTGTGTCAGTTCATCGACGATTCGCAGTCGGTGTTTCCGCTGTCGACGATGCAGTCGTGCCTGGTCGACACCTGGGAGGTGTGGGACGACGTCAAGCCGCTGTACTTGCGCCCGTATGGCGACGAAGAAGTGTGGATCGGCTATGACCCGTCACGTACTCGCGATAGCGCAGGCTGCGCGGTGATAGCGCCGCCGAAGTATCCGGGCGGGAAGTTTCGCGTGATCGAGCGGCACCAATGGAACAAGCTGGATTTCGAGGCGCAGGCCGCAAAGATCGAGGCGATCACGCATCGCTACAACGTCACCTACATCGGCATCGACACGACAGGTATGGGGCAGGGCGTCTACGAGCTGGTGAGCAAGTTTTTCCCTGCCGCGACGCCGATCCGCTACTCGGTCGAGGTGAAGGCGATGCTGGTGATGAAGGCGCAGAACGTGATCCGTAAGGGGCGGCTCGAATACGACGCCGGATGGACGGACCTGACCGCCTCGTTCATGGCGATCAAGAAGACGATCACGCCGAGCGGGCTGCAGGTGACGTACACGACGACGCGCTCGGAAGAGGCGAGCCACGGCGACCTGGCTTGGGCGTGCATGCACGCGCTCGCGAACGAACCGCTCGAAGGCGCGACGAGCACCAATTCCGGATTCATGGAGATTTTTGATGTCCCGTAAGAATGGACGCGGCGCCGCACGGCGCACGCACAATCGCGCAGAGCCGGCGGCCGACTCGACTGCCGCGCCGGCGCCGGCTACGCGCGCGGAGGTGTTTTCTTTCGGCGATCCGGTCGAAGTGCTAGATCGGCGCGAACTGCTCGATTACGTTGAGTGTATGCGCATGGGGCAGTGGTACGAGCCGCCGTTACCGCTCGACGGCCTGGCGCGCTCGTTCCGCGCCGCGCCTCATCACAGCTCGGCCATCTACGTGAAGCGCAATATCCTGGTGCAGTCGTATATGGAGCATCCGCTATTGCCGCGCGCGGAGTTCAGCCGGTTCGTGCTCGAGTACCTCGTGTTCGCGAACAGCTACCTCGAGCGGCGCACAAACCGGCTCGGCGATACGCTGGCGCTGACGACGCCGTTGGCGAAGTACACGCGGGCGGGCGTCGACTCCGACCAGTACTGGTTCGTGACGAACGTGCGCGAGCCTTACGCGTTTGCACCGGGCGCGGTGTATCACCTGCGGGAGCCTGACCTGAATCAGGAGGTTTACGGCCTGCCCGAATACCTGTCGGCGCTCAACTCGACGTGGCTCAACGAGAGCGCGACGCTGTTCCGCCGGCGCTACTACAAGAACGGGAGCCACGCCGGCTTCATCATGTACATGACCGATCCGGCCGACAAACAGGAGGACGTCGACAACCTGCGCGCGGCGCTGAAGAACGCAAAGGGGCCGGGCAACTTCCGCAACCTGTTTATGTATGCGCCGAAGGGGAAGAAGGACGGGATCCAGCTTTTGCCGATCGGCGAGGTTGCGGCGAAAGACGAGTTCTGGAATATCAAGAAAGTGACGGTCGAGGACCAGCTCGCCGCGCACCGCGTGCCGCCGCAGCTCATGGGCATCATCCCGTCGAATGCTGGCGGATTCGGCAACGTGCGCGACGCGGCGGAAGTCTTCCACGAGCTCGAGATCGAACCGCTGAAAGCGCGGCTCAAAGAGGTGAACGACTGGCTCGGCGTCGATGTCGTGCGCTTTCGCGCGTACGAGGCGCCAGCGAAGTGAGTATCTAGTCGGCCGGGGAGAGCTGCGGCATCGCGCGCGCAGCTCGATTTCTGACGCGCGGTCGATCGCGGGAAAAGCCGCCAGGCACTTCGGTGCCGGCGGCTTTTTTTCGTATGCGCCCCATGCACGGCCCCGGCGGGCTCAGACACCTTCAGGGCGGCCGGCCGCGAACCAGCGCCAACAGACGCGACAACGCGCGGCAGGCCCGTGGCGGGCCCCCTGACGCGCGGGAGGGGGCATCCTGGGGCCGGATCAGCTCCGGATGATGCTGATTCCGACCCGGCGCGCGCAGTTGTAGCCCCTCCCCACCTGCCCGCAAAAACGAACGGTTTTTATGCACTCATGCGCCCGGCGCTTGGGGCCGCCTAGCGCGGACCGCGCGGCGATCGGCGGACCAATTCTTCTGTGCACTTTTATGCGCCTTGGTTATGCAATCTGCACTTCGCGGACGACGCCCACTTTCAGCTCATGCTTAGAGCTGCGCCTCCTCGAATGCCTCCCATGGCTGGTGGTAGCGCGATGTCCGGTTACTCATATCTGGCGGGATAATTCCGTCCGAGAAATAGACGAGTTCGGTTCCACGACGGGCGTTGCCGTGCGCGCTGTAGTGCAAGTTCATTTCTGCTTCAGTGTGGCCTTCGTAGCACTCGCGAATTAGGGGATGGGAGTCGTAAGACACCATCCAAGGCCGTCGAAGCTTGCGTGTTACCCATTGGGCGAGGAATCGATGGTCATCCTCGCCATAGTGGTTCATGTACAGCCCCGGTCCCTTCTCTACGTAGGGCGGATCGAGATAGACGAGCGACTTTTGGGGCAGGTCAGGCTGAAGGTCGTGTAAAAAATTGACCGCTTCCTTGTTGTATATCCGAATCCGAGACCGGAACTTCCCGATTGTCTGAACCCTCGATATGAGATCGTCACGGTTGTATCGTGCGTCGAGTTTCCATTTCCCTAACTGGTTCTTCCCACCGATGACGCCTGCGTCGAGGATCCCGGATCGGTTTGTGCGGTTCAGGAAGAAGGTAGCGAATCCTAGATCGAGCAGATTCGCTTTTTTGCGATTCAACCAGATCGCTCGCTGCTCGTGCCACGTATCGATCGTACACGGAGTGTCTGCAATTCGTGCAGACAATGCATCCGTCCGCTTGACCGCGCTGTACCAGAAGGCATACACGGCCCGATCAAAATCGTTCAGGTGAACCGTGCTCACCACGTAGCTCATCAACAGCTCAAGCGCTAGACCCGCACCGCCGCAGAAGGGCTCGACGTAGTGCGCGTCGTACAGATGATTCTGCGCAATCAAGCGCTCAAGGTATGGGCGCAAGCGCGCTTTACCGCCTGGATAGCGAAGGGGAGTGCAATTTGCCATGGAGCTAGTGACAGCGTTTATTGTTGCGATGTCATTTTCTGGGATCGTTCAAGCTCGGCAGCATAGATGCGTTTCCACAAGAGGTCCATGCCGCCACGAATATTGTTCCAAGTCGAACGGAGGTGGTCCGGGCTGAGGTCGGTGACCTTGCTGTGAGCTGCGTTGCAAAGTTCCTCATACTCGTCACGGAATTGACGGAAATTCGACGTGATGTCGATCTTGTCGCCTGGATCGGTGGCGTGCTTGTGGCTCAAGAGATGCGTTGCAGCTGCGTCGAGATTCGCCGCGCGATTGCTCTTCTGCTGGTTTAAGACCGTCGTCACATAAATTTCCGCGGTGATCTCCTGCAGGCTGCGCAACAGAAGGGCGCACGCGAACGGCGCATCCTGTACCGACACCCCCTGCTTGAGCTCGGTCAAGATCTGGCGACATTTCTGATTGGTCACGGTCGTCAGTTCGGTCTTGCTTATCAGGAACTTCGAGGCCCGCTTTTTGCGAACAATCGGGAGAGCGCTGATCGTCGTGGTTGGCGTGGTGGCAGTAGGGGGCGGGGCCGACGGCGCTGCGCCGGGTTTCGGTTGCCAGGTCGTAGTCGACGAAGTGGTTGCGCCGGTGCTTGGCGGAGACTTGATCGGCGGCGATGTGGCTGCGCCCGGTTGCGATGTCGGCGCGGCAGGCGGAAAGTGTCCGTTTACAAAGGTTTCTATTTCCGCGAAGTAAGCGGACATGGTCTTTGCTTCGGCGAACTCACCTCGCGAATGAACTCGGCCGATGGCGACGTCGTTTGCGACTTTGCCCAAAGCCTTCATTGCACGGGACGCGTCATCGCCGGGGGAGAACGAGTTTTTCCCAATACTGCAGCCATAGCGGCGCTGGAATTCCTCGGTGCTTACGACGCGATCGAAGCTCGTGATATTGAAATCGCTGCGATCCAGTTCGTTCAATACATCAAGTCCGAGCTCACCTGCGTCGCGAAGAGCACTCAGGCATTGCCAGATGCCGGTGTGATCGAAGCGTGCAATCTGAAGTGCCGACCACGCGCTTCTACCGGCGCCAGCATTCTCGCCGGTGTGACGCAATCGGATGAACCTGTTGGCTTGCTCACGCGTATCGAACACAACCACATCTATGTTGCTGGGCCAGTTGTTCGCGTGGTCGACCTGGAGCCGCTTAAATCGATTTCGTAGCGACTGATTCAGTCCAATGTCCTCGCGCTCGATTAGCCCCGGTTGCGACAACAGGCGAAGTGCAGCAAGGCGGCGATTACCGTCTAGTACGATGAATCGGTTCTTCTCTTGAGACGGAAGGACGAACAGACGGTCGCCAGGATCCAGCATGCTAACGTCGCAAATGTCTCGAGCCAATTCGTAGACCTTTTCCCCGTCGCGCTCAACCGCGAGGAGGCTCCGCAGAGCGTCGGTCTGATTCCCTTCTGGCGTGGTCCGTGGATTGTGGGTGTCCAGATCGAGCTGTGTAACGCTCACTGTTTCTTTTTTTGCCATTGCGCGCTTCCCCGTTCATGTTCTCGTCGACTCTCGCGACGTGGCCCGTCGTGTGTGTCGTATTGTAATGGGAAGCTGGGTGGGTGCCAGTGCAGCTAAATTGCAGCTTGGACGGGCTGGATTGGCCTCAGATGACCTTGTGCAGCCTTGTTTTTGCAGTTTGCGAGTTGCGTAAGGCTTTGATTTATAAGGGTTGCGAGAGGGCCGGCAAAACTCCGAAGGCAGGGGTTGCTGGTTCGATCCCAGCCGGGCGCGCCAAATTGCCTGATTCCAGGCGTCGTATTACCCGAATCGTTCCCCGAAGTGCCCGCAGTGCGGCGTTGTGCAATCGGTCGAGTCCGCGTGACTTCCCGGTGCTGCGCGATCACGCCGACGCAATCGCGTATCGTCGCCAGCAGGCCGTTCCCTGCGTCGTTTCCCTGCCGCGCCGGTATGCGAGAATCCCCCGCAACGACAACTCCAGACGTCGATCGCGGCGGCCGTCCGCGCATCGCGCCGACTTCCGATGGCAGCCATTCCGTTCTCGCCGGGCGCAGGCGACGCCTGCGTGCTGACCGACGCGCAGCGTGCCCTGCTTGCGCGCCTGCAGGCCTATTCCCCCGATGACCCGCATGCCGCGCTGCCGTACAGCCGGCGCCTTGCCGACGCGGAAGGCTGGACGCATGCGCACGCGCTCGCCGTGATCGACGAATACAAGCGTTTCGCGTTCCTTGCTCAGGCGGCCGGGCATCCCGTCACGCCGTCGGTCGCGGTGGATGCCGCGTGGCATTTCCATTTGCAATACACGCTCGAATACTGGGACGTGTTCTGTGCCGACGTGTTGCACGCGCGGCTGCATCACATGTTCGTCGAGTAATTGAACGCGATTCCCGTTGCGCCGTGCCGTCGGCGCGTATGGGATCGATGGACAAAAAAATACCCGCGCGAACGCGGGCATGAGTCGAACGAGCACGCCCTCACTTCGGCGTGTAGTGCTTGTTGTTCGTGGATACGGCTTCGCGGGCGCCGTTACAAGCGCGCCATGTCGTGATATTCGCTGACGGCCTGCACGCGTCCCATGGCCGCTTGATATTCGTCGGCGAGTTCGCGCTGCGCGAGATGCGCTTCGGCAAAAATGCGCTCGTTGCTGGCCTGAATGCGCCTAACGGCGGCGAGCCCTTCCGGCGGCTGGTTCGCCGTCAGCGTCGTGAGCAGCGGCGAGCGGACTTCCGCGAGACGCGCGGCTTCCGCCCAGTCGGCCATCGACGCTGCGTGTTCGATGTCGTCGGTGAGTGCGTTCAGCCGCTCGATCAGTTCGTGCTGTTCCATTTTTCCGCCTCGTCCGCGCCGTTTACTTGTTGTTCGACAAGGCGCCGGCGCTGTTCGTGCCGCCGAACAACTGCGTCAGGTATTGCGAATTGTTGTTCATCGTCGCCATCAGCGTGTTCAGCGCGGTGAATTGCGCCTGGTACTGCTTCGTCAGCTGGGTCGTGTAGTCCGCGAGGCTCGACTGCTGTTGCGCGATGCTCTTCAGGTCGGCGTTGAGCGCGGACGTCCGCACGTCGATCAGGCCGCCCGTCTGCGTGAACTTGGTGATCGCCTTCGACATTTGCGCGCCGACGCCGTTCGTCGAGTTGAACAGTGCGGCGACGCCTGCTGCGTTGCTCTGCAGCGCGGTATTGAGCTTGGTGCTGTCGGTCTGCAGCGTGCCGTCGGCCTGCAGCGTGACGCCGATCGACGACAGCGTCAGCGTCGAGTTGCCGCTCTTCACACCCGTCGTGACGAGCGATGCGAGCGTGTTCTTGATCGTGTTCAGCGTCGAGTCGCCGAGCAGCGGGCCTTGCGTGGTCGCGCCGGACGTGAACTGGGTGAGCGTGCCCATCGTCGTGACGAGGGTGTTGTACAGGCTCACGAAATTGTTGATCGCCGTGGCTTGCGATTTCGTGTCGGGCGCGATCGTCAGGGTCTGTGCTTGCGCGTCGCCGACCGCGGCGGACGTCAGGTTCAGCGTCACGCCGGCGATCGCGGTGTTGACCGTGTTGGTCGAGCTCGTTGCGCTGATGCCGTTGACGGAGAACGCGGCATCCTGTCCGGGCGTGCTCTGCGTCCATGCGGCCTTGGTGTTGGCGGACGTGTAGGTCGACGGACCGCCATTCTGGCCGGGGGCGGACGTGACGCCGAGATTCGACAATCCAGCGTCGCCGCTCAGGTTGCTGACTGCGACGCTGATCGTATTGGCTGCGCCGGTGGATGCGGAGCTCAGCACGAGGTGGGCGCCGTCGGTGCCGGTGACGACCGTCGCGGTGATGCCCGGGTTGCCCGACGCGCCGTTGATCGCGGCCGCGATGCCGGCCACCGTGTTGTTCGAGCTGTCGACTTTGACGGAGAACGACTGGCTGCCGAGCGACAGGGCCAGCGTGCCGCTGCCGAGGCCCTTGGTCGGGTCGGTGAAGCCGACCGACGACAATGCCTGCGCGGATGCGATACGGCTCACGTTCACGTTGTAGCTACCGGCGACCGCGCCCTGGCCGGCTGTCGCGGTGAGGCCGTTGCCGCTCGCCGTCGCGGTGAAGGTGCTCTGCAGCGAGCCGTTGGTGAGTGTCGTCAGGCCGGTCTGCAGTGCGCTCAACGCGGCCGACAGCGTGCCGTACGCGGAAATCTGGGTGTTGTCGGAGGTTTGCTTTGCGGTCAGCGAGGCTGTCTGGCCGGCCGTTTTCGCGTTCACGAGCGCCGTCACGAGGGAGTTGACGTCCATCGTCGAGTTGCCGGTCGAGCCGCTGATGATCGACTGCGCGGCTTGCTGAAGCGCGCTGTCCGCGCTGGCGCTGGACGTGCTGGTGTTGACGGTGGACATATGACGGCTCCGTGCCCCGGATGAGCGATGCGTATGTGGTTATCGAACGCGTAGTGCGTGAAGGCCTGCGGTGTTGCGATTCGGTTGATTTCGGCGTGTAAGGCCAAAGCGCCCGGGGCGCCGCGCGGTGTTTTGCGCGAGGCCCCGGGCGTGACAGCGAGAAGCGATATTACTGCAGGAGCTTCAGAACCTGCTGCGGCAGCGAGTTCGCTTGCGCGAGCACCGAAATGCCGGCCTGTTGCAGCACCTGTGCCTTGCTCAGGTTCGCGGTTTCCTGCGCGAAGTTCGCGTCCTGGATTTGCGACTGGGCTTGCGACAGGTTGGTCGACTGCGTTTGCTGCGTCGCGCTGATTGCGGTGAAACGGTTTTGTGCGGCGCCGAGGTTAGCTTGCAGGTTGTTCACGGAAGCCAGCGCGTTATCGATCGATTCCATCGCTTGGTTGGCGCCAATGGTCGAGCTGATGTCGATATTGGAGACCGCCACCGGTACGTTATCCTGATTGACCGTATTCAGTGCATTGGCGTTCGATGCGATTGCTGTCGGGACCGTGAAGCCGGTGCCGTCATCCAGAGCGCTACCCGTTTTGACCGAGAGCGTTGCACCGGGATTGCCTGCGGTAGGATCGGCACCAGCGTTGAACAGTGCGCTCGTGGCGGTAGCTGACAGTGCGTTGGTGGTCGGGTCGGTTCCGTTAATGCCGAACGTGTACCCGCCGTTGCCATCCCCGTAAATCTGAATCGACGTAATTGCTGCGGGTGCCGTGCCCGTGTTTGCCGTGCCGTCTGCGTTCAGGTTCAGGCCAGTAATGCTACCGAGAGCAACGCCCGGGTTTGCGAAGTTGCCGCTCGTCGGCGCAGCGGGATAAGTCGACGTTGCGCTATTAGCACCCGAGATAGCGTTAACTTGTTGCGCGGTTGCCGCAGCTGCTTGAGTCTGGAAGCCCGTAGTGGTTCCCGACAGGGCGCCACTTGCGTTGAAAGAAAGTTGCAGGGGCGTTGTGACACCGGCTGCATTTTGGAACTGATTCCCAGCGGCGCCACCGGTGCTCGTGAAAAGTTGGCCTGCCGCCGCGGTGTTGATCGAGCTGCCGTTTTGATCGGTGAATTGGAATCCACCCTTGCCGTCAGAGATTACGTTAACGGCAGTGATCGCCGGAGTCGAGCCAGCAGGAGCTTGCACACCGCCACTTGTCAGGCTCAGGCCGGTGAAGCTTCCCAGCGTGACCCCAGCTTGGACAGTACCACTGCCGAGATTCGCGGCCGACAGGCTCTGCGTCAGATTCAGGCCGATCGTCTGGCCGACGTTCGCGCCGACCTGGAAGCTGATGTTGCCAGCCGAACCGTCGAGCAGATTCTTGCCGTTGTAGTTCGTTTGCGAAGCAATACGGTTCACTTCAGCGATCTGCTGCGTCACTTCGGTCTGCAGCGCTTGCTGGTCGCTTTGCGACAGCGAGCCGCTCGAAGATTGCACGGCCAGCTGGCGGATACGCTGCAGGCTCGACGTGATCTGCGACAGGCCGCTCGATGCGGTCTGGATCATCGACACGCCGTCGTTCGCGTTCGACACGCCCTGATTCAGGCCGTTGATCTGCGTTTGCATGCGGGTCGAGATCGCCAGACCTGCTGCATCGTCAGCCGCGCTGTTGATGCGCTTGCCCGACGACAGGCGGGTGATTGCCTGCGACAGGGCGTTTTGCGAGCCGTTGAGGTTCTGCTGAGCAACCAGCGAGTTGATGTTGCTATTGATTCCGAGCATGAAAAATTCTCCTGTTTAAGCCGAAAGCCCTGGAAAGCCGTTTTGGCATCGGCGGAAGCACTCGTTCATTGCTGGCCGCCTCAGAGCAGGATTTCGGCGGCCCAAAACAAAACTTGAGGGCATCGTTGTCATTCGGCCCGATTTTTTGTCCTTCTTTGTCATTTCGAGCGGACCGACACGGAGCCACGGACGAAAAACAGGGGCGGAATGGCTCGGCCGCGATGTTGTGCGGATGCGCACGCGGAATCGACAAAAGGATGGTTTTGTCTGTGATTCCCTGATATGATGGCGGGCTGAATTGAGATTTTCTGTCACGCCGATGCCCTTGCGGCATTCCTGCTGGCAGTCAAACGCGGCGCTGCACGCGGCTTGTGAAGCGTACTCGCGGTGCTTTCCGCCTCTCTTTTCCGGCCTCCGAGGCCGTATTTCCGCTCGTTTCGCCTGTTGTGGGAACGCCCGGATGGCCGGTGCGTGGCGCTTGGCCGCTACGTTTTTGACCGTTTAAGCAATTTAGGAACGACATGACGACGATTCTTCTGAAAGAAAACGAGCCGTTCGAAGTGGCGATTCGCCGCTTTCGCCGTGCTATCGAAAAAAATGGCCTGATCGCTGAACTGCGCGAACGCCAGTCCTACGAAAAGCCGACCGCAGTCCGCAAGCGCAAGAAGGCAGCAGCCGTCAAGCGCCTGCACAAGCGCCTGCGCAGCCAGATGCTGCCGAAGAAGCTCCACTAAGAGCGTCTGACGGTTTGCCGCGAAACGGCGGAGTGTGCTTCGAAAGAAGCCGCTCCGCCGTTTTGCTTTTGGGCGCCGAAAACGACCGCGGGCTGTGACAAGAGGGGCAGCCGAAGATGGTGTCCGACGCAGGCCCCATTATTGTCAAAGCTGCCGGAAGAATCATTCGCATGGAATTGGAACGCCGCGCATCGCAGCAAACCAGCCGAATGTGAAACTGTTTGGCCGCCCGAACACGGGCTTCCAATCGCGCGCCGTTACGGTGGAACGGCTACCGTGCGAGCGGATCGCCGAGTCCGCGCGCTCGGGCGCACGCGAAGCCGGGATCGCCGGCGTTGCTGGCCGTGTCGCGATGAGTGCTCGGCATCGTCATCGCGATGCTCAGCGTTGCGGGTATCTGCATGTGGGTGACGAAGCGCAGCGCGCGGGTGCGGGCGACGCGCAGCGTGCGTGTGGGCAGCCGAACGGACGTCGGCACGCGTGACACGCCCGGCGACAAATCAGGTTGCGACGGGGCGCGGCGATTGCCGATGCCCGGCGAGCCACAGACCCGGCCGGCCGATAACGCCTCGCCGCCTTCAGCCCGCGTTGCGGCGCCGTGCCGGCTGCTGGCCGCCGAGTGCTGCGCATTGCGCGTGGCACGGGCAGCCGACCTCGTGGTCGTTGACCATCCCGGTTGCCTGCATCAGCGCATAGCAGATCGTCGAGCCGACGAACTTGCAGCCGTACGCCTTCAGCGCCTTGCTCAGCGCATCGGACTCGGCGGTCGACGCGGGGGCGTCGCGATACGACTGCCACGCGTTCTGGATCGGCGTATGGTCGACGAACGACCACAGGAAGTGCGCGAGCGACCCGTGCTCGTCGCGAATGCGCTGCACGGCCCGCGCATTGGTCACCGCGGACTCGACCTTCGCGCGGTTGCGCACGATGCCGGGATTCTCTAGCAGTTTCTCGATGCGCTTCGGCGTGAAGCGCGCGACCGCGTCGACGTCGAATTCCGCGAATGCTTCGCGATAGCCGGCCCGCTTGTTCAGGATCGTCGACCATGACAGCCCCGCCTGCGCGCCCTCCAGGATCAGCATTTCGAACAGGTGGCGGTCGTCATGCGACGGCACGCCCCACTCGGTATCGTGATAGTGAGCATCCGCTTCCGTCTTCACCCAATTGCACCGCTGCGACATCGTCAGCCTCGTTCCAGTGTCGATTCGATCGCGCCAGCATAGCGGAAGGCCCATGCACGGGATAGCTGGCCGAACGGCAGATGGGCGCGCGGTGCCGATCCGGTTAAGCTTGGCGCCTGTTTCGAATCAGCGGGGTCACGGCATGGCGGCATTACTTTTTGCGATCGGGGTCGACGGCGGCGGCACGGGCACCCGTGTGGTACTGGCCGATCGCCACGGAAACGAGCTCGCGCAGGGGCGCGGCGGTCCGTCGGGCCTTGGCCTCGGCATCGAGCGCGCGTGGGCATCGATCGGCATGGCCTGCGCCGATGCGTTCGGGCGCGCAGGGTTCGCGTTCGAGTGGTCGCAGTGCGCGCTCGGCTGCGGGCTCGCGGGCGTCAACAATGCCGCGTGGCTCGCGGCGTTCCGCGCGCAGGCGCCGCTCGGCACGCTCGCAGTCGAGAGCGACGCCTATACGACCGTCGTCGGCGCGCACGGCGGCGCGCCGGGGCTCGTCGTCGCGCTCGGTACGGGCAGCATCGCGGCGTCGCTCGATGCGGCGGGCATCTGCCGCATCTCGGGCGGGTTCGGGTTTCCGTCCGGCGACGAAGCGAGCGGCGCATGGCTCGGCATGCGCGCGCTCGCCTACGCGCAGCAGGCGCTCGACGGCCGTGTGCCGCGCGACGCGTTCGCCGATGCACTGCTCGAGCAGACGGGCGCGCGCGACCGCGACGCACTCGTCGAGTGGTCGTGCGATGCGAGCCAGACGATCTACGCGAGCCTCGCGCCGATCGTGCTCGCGCACCGCACACATGCTTATGCTGCCGCGCTGATCGCACAGGCCGGCGACGAGATCGGCAAGATGATCGATGCGCTCGATCCGCATCAGGCATTGCCGGTAGCGCTGTGCGGCGGCCTGGCCGATGCGCTCGCGCCGGCGGTACCGGCGCGCTATGCCGCCCGGCTGCGCGCACCGATCAACGATTCCGCACACGGTGCGTTGTGGCTTGCGCTGCGGACGTTGAAGGAAGCCGAAGCGGGCTGAGCAGAAAACGGCAGACTGGCCCGCGAAGGGCGAAGGGCGAAGGGCGAAGGGCGAAGGGCGAAGGGCGAAGGGCGAAGGGCGAAGGGCGAACGGCGGCCCACGCCCCCATTCCGCCACCACCCGACGCGCCTCCGGGCACGACGTTAAAATGACGGTTCCGCAGAATCCTGCGCGCCTTTTACCCCGCCCGATATGTACAAAGTCATCGCCACCGATCTCGACGGCACCCTGCTGAACAGCGACCACCAGCTCGATCCGTACACGATCGAGACCGTCCGCCGGCTCGACCGCGACGGCCTGCAGTTCGTGATCGCGACGGGGCGTCACTACGCGGACGTCGCAGGCATCCGCGACGTGCTGGGCATTCGGCCGTACCTGATCACGTCGAACGGCGCGCGCGTGCATGCGCCGGACGACACGGCGATCCATGCGCAGGACATCGATCCGGCGATCGTGCGCGGGCTCGTGCAGCCGGGCGTGGTCGGCGCGCACGGGCGCGTGATCGTCAACCTGTTCACCGACCGCGGCTGGCTGATCGATCGCGACGCGCCGCACCTGCTCGAATTCCATCAGGATTCGGGTTTCCGCTACGACGTGATCGACATGGCCGCGCACGACGGCGCCGACATCGCGAAGGTGCTGTACATCGGCGAGCCGGCCGACCTGGCGGCGGTCGCCGAGCAGATGCGCGTGCAGTTCGGCGATGCGCTGTACGTCACGTACTCGCTGCCCGACTGCCTCGAAGTGATGACGGCGAACGTGTCGAAGGGCCGCGCGCTGCGCGCGGTTCTCGGTCGGCTCGGCGTCGACGCCGGCCACTGCATCGCGTTCGGCGACAATATGAACGACATCGATCTGCTCGAAACCGCCGGTCACGCGTTCATGATGAACAACGCAAATCCCGATCTGATCGCGCAGCTGCCGCACATCCCGCGCATCGGCAACAACTTCGATGCGGGCGTCGCGCGTCACCTGCGCACGCTGTTCGCGCTCGAGGACACCGTCGACGGCGTCGCCGCGTCCTGAGCGGAAATGAAAAACGGGCGCACATGGCGCCCGTCGAAATAGCCTGCCTCGATATTGTTGGACAGCGTGAGGCTCGCTGCTCTGCTCGCGTCACCCCGTAGTGTTTTATTCGCTTGTGCGAGCGGATGCGGGCAGCAGGTCGACGGCATCGTCGCGCCCGGCGACCAGCGGGTAAATGATCCCGGCGAGTACCGCACCGATCAGCGGCGCGGCCCAGAACAGCCAGAGCTGGCCGATCGCATCGCCGCCGACGAACAGTGCCGGGCCGGTCGAGCGGGCGGGGTTCACCGACGTGTTGGTGACCGGAATCGAGATCAGGTGGATCAGCGTCAGGCACAGCCCGATCGCGATCGGCGCGAAGCCGGCCGGCACGCCGCGCTTGTCGGTCGCACCGAGAATCACGAACAGGAAGAAGCCCGTCATCACGACTTCGCAGATGAACGCCGCGCCGAGCGAGTAGTGGCCGGGCGAGCGGTCGCCGAAGCCGTTCGTCGCAAAGCCGCTGCCGACGACGTCGAAGCCCGGCTTGCCGGATGCAATCAGATACAGCACGAACGCGCCGATCGTGGCGCCGACGACTTGCGCGACGATGTACGGTGCGAGATCGCGCGCCGGAAAGCGGCCGGCGACGGTCAGGCCGACGCTGACGGCCGGATTCAGATGGCAACCCGAAATATGGCCGATCGCGAATGCCATCGTCAGCACCGTCAGGCCGAACGCAAGGGCGACACCGGCAAAGCCGATACCGACGCCCGGAAAGGCGGCAGCCAGCACGGCGCTTCCGCACCCGCCGAGCACCAGCCAGAACGTGCCGAATACCTCTGCAGCCAGACGCTGAGAAAGATTCATGTAAGGACCTCGTTCGAGCGGATGGATCACAACCGGACGACTCGCCGAATAATCCCGTCGCCTGGAATTGGTCTGGATTATAGAAAATGAATCGGCTCGTTGAGGGTCAACGATTGTTAAATTTGAATGGCAGACGAATGGCGCTTATTAGAATAAGTCCGCATTCTCGATATGGCCGGATTGGTTAAAGATGGCGGCATTAATGTCGAAGTGCAGCGCGTCAGTGCAGGTGGCGTAACAGGTGTCGATGTTCCGGCCAGACTCGCCGGAACCGCATCATGGAAAAAGGGGAGTCCAAAAATGTCTCAATACGCGAAACTCAAGGCGCAGATCGCCGATCTGCAGGCACAGGCGGAAGACGTGCGGCGTCAGGAAGTGGCGGCGGTGATTGCCGAGGTCCAGCGAATGATTGCCGAATATGGCCTCACGGCCGAGGACCTGGGATTCGCGGAGCGCGCGCGGCGCGGTCGCCCGCCGAAAAAGGCACCGCTGCCGCCGAAATACCAGGATCCGAAGTCGGGCGCCACGTGGAGTGGCCGCGGCAAGCCGCCGAATTGGATCGTCGGGAAAAACCGCGATCGCTTCCTGATCCAATGACCGGTAAAAAAGAAAGAGCCGCATCGACGATGCGGCTCTTTGCTTTTACACGCCGAATTTCGGCGCGAATTTTACAGAATATTTCCGGCTGAATTTCGGCGTCAGGCGCTCGCGACCTGGCGCAAGGTCGGCCGTTTTGCCGCCGTGCAAAGCGATTCGTAAGTTTCGACATAGCGTCGCGCCATCGCTTTAGCGCTGAAACGCGTGTCGAAGCGTGCACGAATCGCGTCGCGCGACAGGCTGTCGATCCGGTGCAGCGCACCGACCGCGCCCTGCACGTCCTCGACGATGAAGCCGGTCACGCCGTCTTCGATCACCTCGGGCACCGAGCCGCGGTTGAACGCAACGACCGGCGTGCCGCACGCCATCGCTTCGATCATCACCAGGCCGAACGGCTCCGGCCAGTCGATCGGGAACAGCAGCGCCTTCGCGCCCGACAGGAATGCCGGCTTCTGCGCCTCGTTGATTTCCCCGATGAATTCGACGTGCGCTTCGCCGAGCAGCGGTTCGATCACTTCCTTGAAGTAGTCGGCGTCGGCCTTGTCGACCTTCGCGGCGATCTTCAGCGGCAGCCCGCTTTGCGCGGCGATCCGGATCGCGGTGTCGACGCGCTTTTCGGGACAGATTCGGCCGAGGAACGCCAGATATTCGGGCTTCACCTCGGGGCGCGGCGTCAGCAGCGTCTCGGGCAGCCCGTGATACACGGTGCCGGCCCATGCGGCCTGCGGCAGCGGCTTGCGCTGCGAATTCGAGATCGAGACGACGGGCGATCGCGGGAACGCGTCGAACACCGGCTGCAGTTCCGGCAGGTCGAGGCGGCCGTGCAGCGTGGTCACATACGGCGTATCGAGACGCGACATCAGCGAGAACGGCAGGTAGTCGAGGTGGAAGTGCAGCACGTCGAATTCGTGCGCGACGCGGGCGACCTGCTCGATGAGCCGCATATGGGGCGCCATCGAATCGCGAATCGACGGATCGAGGCGCAGCGCGCGCGGCCACGCCGCCTCGAGGCGGGCGGACGTGACGGAGTCGCCGCTGGCAAACAGCGTCACATCGTGGCCGAGCTCGACGAGCGCCTCGGTAAGGTAGGACACGACACGCTCGGTGCCGCCATAGAGCTTCGGCGGGACAGCTTCGTAAAGCGGCGCGATCTGGGCAATACGCATGGGGCGTTCTCCAGTGTCGACCAGCGTGGGCGCTCGAGTGCGTGTGCTGGTCCGGTGCAACGGTTGCGGAACTCGCCGACGCCGCGTTCTGCGGTACGTGGCCCGTCCGTGGCGCGGTGCGCGGGGCGTCGGGCGGCAAGCTGCGGGGCGGGCCGGCGCGGCTCACGCCGCCGCCCATTGGAGTCCATTATCGATATCGCCTTGCGGGGTTCGAGTGTTTTTTCAAACACTTAAGGCTTGTTACACGCTGAAATACGCGAAAACCCTGATGGAAAGGCCCATAAAACATGAAGCGGGGCGGATAGAGCTATTGTTGCGCTATTGTGAAAAAGCACTATAATTTTTACCGATTCACCGTCCGGAAGCCTGCCGGACAGTCTTTCGCCGAATTCGCCCCGATGCCGAAGCCGAATCGGTCGGATCCGCGCCCCGCATGCCCCGCCGCCTGTTTCCTTTCAATTCGCCTTGTCGGAAAAATTCCTACACGGTTTACAGACAAATCTTGCATGGCATACGCCACTTTGCTGATACCGGCATAAATGCCGTTTGGCCAAAATTCGGCCTGTAAGACTATAAACGTGCCGACCGAGCGCCGAGTGCGACTGATCGAGCAAACGTTTTCATAACACGAAAGGCCAAGGCAAAGCTTTTAACGGGGGAATCATGAGCGCTACCAGCGAAATGCTCAGTGAGATCAAAGAGGTCAACCTGTCGTACCTCCTCCTCGCGCAGCGTCTGCTGCGGGAAGACAAAGCGATGGGCATGTTCCGCATGGGAATCTCGCAGGAACTGGCCGACGTGCTCGCGAACCTCACGCTCGCCCAGACCGTGAAACTCGCCGCGTCGAACCAGTTGCTGTGCCGTTTCCGCTTCGACGATCACGCGTTGCTGTCCTCGCTCGCCGACAAAGGGCGCAGCGACGTCGTCGCACACGCGCACTCGGCCATCCTGATGGCCGGCCAGCCGGTCGAAAGCATCCGCTGATCCTTCCCCGCCTCGCGTTCGTCCCGGCGCAGCGCGCCGGCGGCGTCGTATTGGCCATTCATCCGAACAACGTCAAGCGGACGGTTATTCACCATGGCAAGCAAAAGCGTCGTGATCGAGGTGAAGGAAATCACCCTCGCCATCGAGCTGATCGAACTGGGCGCCCGGCTGCAGCTGCTCGAGGCGGAGACGAGCCTGTCGCGCGACCGCCTGATCAAGCTGTACAAGGAGCTGAAGGGCGTGTCGCCGCCCAAGGGGATGCTGCCGTTCTCGACCGACTGGTTCATGACGTGGCAGCCGAACATCCACTCGTCGCTGTTCTACAACATCTACCGGTTCATGCAGGACCACGGCCGCTGCGAGCCGATCCAGTCGATCGTGAAGGCATACCGGCTGTATCTGGAGCACGTGAACCTGTCCGGCGACGAGGCGGCGCTGAGCCTCACGCGCGCGTGGACGCTCGTGCGCTTCTTCGACTCGGGGATGCTGCAGACGACCCCGTGCACGCGCTGCGGCGGTCACTTCGTCGCGCATGCGCATGATCCGCATCAAGGTTTCGTCTGCGGCCTGTGCCAGCCGCCGTCGCGCGCGGGCAAGACCCGCAAGGCCGCCGCCGCGCGCGCGGAGCTGGCCGCCGCGACCGCCTGAGCGCCGCCGGGCGCGGGGC
>NZ_JAPVQY010000001.1 GCF_027257875.1 Burkholderia sp. IMCC1007 | reverse complement strand
GCGCGGGCCGCGCTCACGCGCGCCTCCGTGACGAGCGTGCGCGCGCAGCCGGCGCGACGCGGGGCGGCTGCATGCCGGCGTCGAGCAGCGCGCGGACATGGCGATGCAGCACGTCGCGATCGATCGGCGGCAGGCCGCGCGCGCTTTGCCACAGCTTCGCGGTTGCGAGCGGCAGCATCACGAGCGCGATGATCGAATGAAACAGGAACGCCGGTTCGAGCGACGGATTCAGCGTGCCGCCCTGTTGCGCGGCGCGGATGCGTTCGGCGAAACGCCCGACATGCTCGAGCGGAATGCGCTGGACCATCCGCTCGCGCAGCAGCCCGCCTTCGTGGACGATCTCGCGCAGCCAGATCGACGGCAGCCACGGCATCCGGTGCGTGACGTCGAAGAGCCGGTCGACGAGTTCGGCGACGAGCGCGAACGGATCGCTTTCGGTCTGCGCAGCCGTGGGGCGCCACACGAACGCGATCGCCTGCGCAAGCCGCTCCTCGACGATCGCATCGAGCAGCTGCTCGCGATTCGTGAAGTAGTAATGGACCATCGCCGACGTGACGCCGGCAGCCGCGGCGATCTGCGCGACCGTCGTCGCGGCGATGCCGCGCTCCGCGAACAACTGGATCGCGACGTCGAGCATGTGGTCGCGCAGGTCGAAATCGTGCACCGACGGGCGGCGCCCGCGCGGCCTGGCGACGGTGGCTTTCGCGTTCATGCACACGACGCTAATTGATGAGTTAGTTAATTTCAAGGAAGGGTTTTCGCGCGCGTTGGCGCGGCCGGCTTGGCGGCGAGTGGTGTGCGGGATGGCGGGGCGGCGGCGCGGCGAGCCGGTGTGTGCCGCAGTTGGAATGTAGGGAACGGCTAATGCGGAAACCGAAGGGACTGCCGCCAGCGCGCTGGAACGCTCGCGGCCTAGCCCGGCGCTGCGTCCAAAGTTGGTCGACCACTTCAGGCACGGCGGGGGAAGTGTTGGCGGAATGGCGAAGCGGAGCCGCTGCCTGGGACCGCTCGGCACGGGCCGGGTAGCCGAGAGCGCACCTCGCGGCGCGTGCCCGCCACGGCACGCGCCCCCTCCAGCATCGTTACTGAGCGATCGGCGACTTCAGCGGGTCGTGCTCCCCGGTCAGCCCGAACACGACGAGTTGCGCGGGTTCGGTCGCGCTCGCATTGCGCGACACCTGATGGCGCGAACCGGGCGGCTCGTACCAGCCTTCGCCGGCGCGATAGCGGCGCACCGGCCCGCCGTTCAGCTGCGACAGCACTTCGCCTTTCGACACGACCGCGAACACCGAGCCGAGGTGCCGGTGCGGTTCCGACGCCTGGCCGGGCGCATAGTCGACGGTCGCGACGACCGCGAGCTTGCCCGGCGCGTCCGGCACGGCCTGCCGCATGATCGCGTGCACGTGGTCGCCCGCATCGTGCGCATGGGCGGCGGCCGGCAGCGCGGCGCCGAGCGCGAGCGACGCGCATAACACCGTGTGACGGAGAGTCGAACGCGTGCTCATCGCCGTCTCCTTACTCGGGCATCTTGCGGAACGCGATCGCGAAGCGGTTCCACGCATTGATCGTCGTGATCAGCAGCGACAGCTCGAACAACTCTTCGTCGCTGAAATGCGGCTTCACGGCTTCCCAGACCGAATCGGGCACGTGGTTGTCGGCGACCAGCGTCAGCGCCTCGGTCCATTCGAGCGCCGCGCGTTCGCGCTCGGTGAAGAACGGCGTTTCGCGCCACACGACGACGGTCGCCAGGCGGCGCTCGGCTTCGCCGCCTTTGCGCGCGTCCGCCGTATGCATGTCGACGCAGAACGCGCAGCCGTTGATTTGCGATGCGCGCAGCCGGACGAGTTCGGCGAGCGGCTTTTCGATCGTGCTCTTCGCGAGGAATTCCTCGGCGTTGCGCATCACCTTGATGGCGTTCGGGCTGGCGGCGTAGAAGTTCAGGCGCGGTTGCATGGCGGCTCCTCGGTGGGTTGATGCGCACGGCGGCGCGACAGGACCCACTGTATGCCCGTCACTGGCTCGCTTGAATGGCCAATTTTGAGAAAATTCAGGTAACCAGTGGCGTGTCGCCGATAGCGTCCGAATCCAGCAGCGCAAATAACTTCGCGAGCGCCGTATCGATCCGCAGCGCGTCGATCCCGCCATAGCCGAACAGCAAGCCTGCCCGCTCCGGCGCGCCGACGTGGAACGCCGAGATCCCGTACAGGCCGATGCCGTGCGTGCGGGCTGCCCGGACCAGCGCGCTTTCGTCGAGCCCGGGTGTCAGCAGCGCGGCGAGGTGAATGCCGGCGGTCGGCACGATCGCGTCGAACCACGGCGCGAGTCCGCCGCGCAGGTGTGCGATCAGCATCTTGCGGCGCGCGTCGTAGTGCTTCTGTACGCGTCGCAGATGCCGGGCGAAGTCGCCTTCGACCATGAAGCGTGCGAGCGCGGCCTGCGTCAGCGAGCAGGTATGCCAGTCGACGATCTGCTTGGCCTTGCACAGCGCGCCGCGCAGCGCGCGCGGCGGTATCGCGTAGCCGATCCGCAGTTCCGGGAAGATCGTCTTCGAGAACGTGCCGACGTACGCGACGAGGCCGGCGCGGTCGAGGCTTTTCAGCGATTCCACCGGGCGGCCCTCGAAGCGGAACTCGCCGTCGTAGTCGTCCTCGATGATCACCGCGCGGCGGCGCTGAGCCCATTCGAGCAGCGCGACGCGCCGGTCCAGTGTCATCGGCATCCCGAGCGGGAACTGGTGCGACGGCGTCACGTAGACGAGGCGCGCGTCGTCGGGCAGCCGCTCGGTGACGATGCCGTGCGCATCGACCGGCACGCCGATCACCGTCGCGCCGAGCGACGCGAACGCCGCGCGTGCCGGCGGATAGCCGGGATTCTCGACCGCGACGACGTCGCCCGGCCGCACGACCACGCGCGCGATCAGGTCGAGCGCCTGTTGCGCGCCGTGCGTGACGAGCACGTCGTCCCAGCCGCACGCGACCGCACGGCTGAACCCGACGTAGCGCGCGATCGCGCCGCGCAACTGCGGATCGCCGGCCGGGTCGTGATACTGGCCGGGGCCGCGCGCCTGCAGGCGCAGTGCGTGATGCAGGCAGCGGCGCCACGCGTCGAACGGGAACAGCGTCTTGTCGGTCACGCCGCCGCGAAAATCGAAGGCGGGCGACTCCTGCGGCGCGGGCATCGCGAGCGCGTCGGGCAGGTCGTCCCACAGTTCGCGCGCTGCGACGGCATGGACCTGCGGCGTGGCTTCGACGAGCGACGGCGTTGCCGCGGCCGCCGCATGCGGCACCCGTGCGAGGCCAGTGGCGACGAACGTGCCGTCGCCGGCGCGCGTGTTCAGATAGCCCTCGGCGACGAGGCGCTCGAACGCGTCGAGCGTCGTCTTGCGTGACACACCGAGCTGCTTCGCGAGATCGCGCGTCGACGGCAGGCGGGCGCCGCCCTCGAGCCGCCCGTCGACGATCGCGGTGCGCAGCTGGCGGAAGATCTGCCCGGTCAGGTCGTGACGGCCTTCGATGCGGATCGCGATGTCCATCGCAGTGGTTACCTCGAATGCTGGAATTGGGTGTCAGTCAGCATACCGGAAGTTCATGGCCGGATTGGCGCTCGGGAGGGCGCGCGGGTGCGGTGCGTCCCGGGGAACGGCCGTGCTTGCGGTTGTAATGGCGAGCGCGGTTCGCGAGCCGGTCCGGATGCTCGGGATCGCCCGTGGCGACGAGGGTCGGCCCGCATCCGCCACATACCGGGCGCAGCGCCATTCGATTGGACCGTCGCGCGCCGCTGCCTTACGATCCACCTCACGCCCTGACCGGAGTGCCGCTCATGTTGTCCGAAGACGAACTCGCGCTGCTCGATGCGATCCGCGCCACCGGCAGCCTGTCGCGGGCGGCTGCGCGGCTCGGCAAGGCGCCGTCGACGGTGTCGCATGCCGCGCGGCAGCTGGAAACGCGCTTCGACGCGCTGTTGTTCGACCGGCGCGGCTACCGGCTGCAGCTCACCGCGGCCGGCCAGTTGCTGGCCGACGAGGCATCGCGCGTCGCGCTGGACGTCGCGCGGCTCACGCAGCGCGTGCGGCAGGTCGCGAGCGGTTGGGAGGACCGGCTGTGGATCGTCAGCGACGAGGTGCTGGAGTTTGATACGCTGCTGCCGGTCGTGCGCGCGTTCGATGCGCTCGATTCGGGCGTGTCGCTGCGCTTCACGCACGAAGTGCTCGGCGGTACCTGGGAGGCGCTGCGCGACGGCCGCGCGGATCTGGTCGTCGGCGCGACCAACGAGCCGCCGGCGATTCCGGGCTTCAAGTGGTTCGAGCTCGGCGCGATGGAATGGGTGTTCGCGGTATCGCCGCGCCATCCGCTTGCGGCGGCGAGCGGGCGGCTCACGCGGGATGCGATCGGCGCGCATCGCGCGGTCGTCGTCGCCGATTCGTCGCGGCACTCGGCCGGCCGCGCGTATGGGCTGCTCGGCGGGCAGGCGGTGCTCGCGGTGCCGTCGATGCGCGCGAAGATCCTCGCGCAGCGCGACGCGCTCGGCGTCGGCTGGGTGCCGCGCCGGCGGGTCGCGTCGCTGCTGGCGCGCGGCGAGCTGGTGGAGAAGGAAACGGCCGATCCGCGCGAACCGAACGTGTTGTATGTCGCGTGGCGCGGCGACCGCGACGGCCGCGCGCTGCAATGGTGGCTCGAGCAACTGCGGGAGCCGCGGCTCGCGCAACGGCTGCTCGACGGGATCGACGTGGCGGGTTGACTGCGCCACGCGAGTACGCGACGGGCCGGGGCGCGCGGGCAAACACGTTCGAAGATTTCGAACATGTCTGCCGCGCCCGTCGTACGGCAACAGTGCGCGCGGGGCGCATCCTGTGTTCACGGTCAACTCACCGGTTCACAGGAGAACATCATGCAACGCTTCGAAGGAAAAACGGTACTCGTCACGGGCGGCAACAGCGGGATCGGCCTGGCGGCCGCACGGGCATTCGCGGCCGAAGGCGCGCGGGTCGTCATCACCGGTCGCGACGAGCAGACGCTCGCCGCCGCGCGCGCGACGCTCGGTGACGGCGCGCTCGCGATCCGCAACGAGGCCGGCAGCGTCGCGTCGGCGCGGGCGCTGGCGGACGCGCTCGCAGCGTCCGGTGTGCGGCTCGACGCCGTGTTCATCAACGCGGGCGTCGCGAAACTCGCGCCGTTCACGGATATCGACGAGGCGTTGTGGGACCTCGTGTTCGACACGAACGTGAAGGGCGCGTATTTCCAGATCCAGGCGCTCGTGCCGCTGCTGAACCGCGGCGCGTCGATCGTGATCAACGGGTCGATCAACGCGCACATCGGGATGCCGGGTTCGTCCGTGTACGCGGCAAGCAAGGCGGCGGTCAATTCGTTCGCGAAGACGCTGTCGACGGAATTGCTGCCGCACGGCGTGCGCGTGAACGTGGTGAGCCCCGGGCCGGTCGAGACGCCGTTGTACGGCAAGCTCGGGCTCGATGCGGCGACGCTCGACGCGACCGCGGAAAAGATCAAGGGGCTCGTGCCGATCGGCCGGTTCGGCACGCCGGACGAAATCGCGTCGACGGTGCTGCATCTGAGCGCGCCGGAGTCGGCGTTCATCGTCGGCGCGGAAATCATCGCGTCGGGCGGGATGGGCTTGCTCTGAGCGTGAAACCGGCGGGGCTGCATCGCCTGACGGACGTCGGGCGGCGCGGTCCCGCCGTCGCTTCGTATCGCTAATCGCTAGTGCGATGCGCAGTCGCCCAGCGCAGCGTCGCGCGCATCGAGCTGCGTCACCGTCAGCCCCGAAAACGTCGCGCGGCCCTGCTCGGCGAACACGGCGACACGATCCGCATCGAGCGGCGGAAAGATCAGATCCGTCAGCACCGCGCGGCCGCCATTCGCGAACACTTCGACCGATCCGCGATCGACGACGATTTCGAGCCGCAGGCGGCCATGCTCGAGCGGCAGGTCGACGATGTGTTCGCGGCTGAACGTGCCGGCGAAATCCATCGTGCCGGAGCGCGAGCGGTCGAGCGTCAGCGTGTGTTTCGACGTGTCGTACACGATCCGCGTGCCGATCGCGCCGTCCGCCGAGCTGCGGACGATCAGGCCCGCGCGGGCCGCGTCCTGCGGCGCGAGCGTCACCGTGATGCGCTGGACCACACCGCGCGCGCCAGCCGACAGCGCGCGCGTGGCCGACTCGACGCTCAGGTCGCCTTCATGGATGGCCGGCCGCCCGTCGGCCCACGCCTCGAACGCGGCGGCCGGCGTCGCCACGAGCGTCGGTTCGCCGCCGATCGTTTTCAACGCGAGTTCGCGCGGCAGCGTCGTCGCGCCGCGCCACGGCGCCGTCGGCGCTTTCGACGCATAGTCCCAGTTGCTCATCCACGCGATCGCGACCGGGCGCGCGCCCGGCGTGCCGGAGAACGTCCCGGCCGCGTAGAAGTCGGCGCCGTGATCGACCCAGCGGAATTGCGCGGGATCGGAGCCGGCTGGTGGGACGCGACTCGGGACGAACGTGCGGCCGTCGAAGTCGCCGACGAAAACCATCGCGCCCGAACCGCCGGCGATCGACCACGGGTTGACGTTGACGATCATCGCCCACTTGATGCGTCGCGGATCGTCGTCGACGCGCAGCGGCAAGAGATCGGGCATTTCCCACAGCGCGCCCGCATGCGGCACGTCCGGCAGCGTGAAGTCGCTGAGGAACGACCAGTGGATCAGGTCGTCGGAGCGGTAGAGCTTCACGACCTGCGCATCGGCGACGACGGTCGTCATCAGCCAGTAGCGTCCCGGCGCGTACCACGACACCTTCGGGTCGCGGAACTGCTTCGATTCCGGATCGAGCGTGAGCACCGGATTGTGTGCATAGGGTTGCCACGTCGCGCCGTGATCGAGGCTGTACGCGAGCGATTGCGCCTGGGTGCCGGGCGCGTGGCCGGAACCGGCCTGGTAGACGCTCGTATAAAGCGCGACGAGCGGCGTCTCGCCCGGCGCGCCGAGGCCGGACGTGTTGTGCGTGTCGGCGACGATCGAGCCGGAGAAGATTTCCTCCGTCGCGCTCGCGCGCATCGCGACCGGCTGCTCGCGCCAGTGGACGAGGTCGGTGCTGGTCGCATGGCCCCACGACATGTTGCCCCAGTCGGGGCCGAGCGGGTTGTACTGGTAGAACAGGTGATAGCGGCCGTTTTCGTACACGAGGCCGTTCGGATCGTTCATCCAGTTGCGCTGCGGCGTGTAGTGCAGCGCAGGGCGCCATTGCGGTGTATCGCGCGCGAGCGGCGGCGCGGCACAGGTCGCGTGTGCCGACGGCAGGCCGGACGCACACGCGAGCAGGAGTCCGGCGAGCCGGAATGAACAGTGGTGAAGCATCGATCTCATGCAGGATTCCGTGCTTCGCGGCGCAAAGCGGAAAGAAGGGCGCGCATGCCGTCGGCAACGGCGGCACGCGCTGGCTGCGGAACAAGAAGGCAGGCGGGCATGCGACACGCGCGCTGCCTGCCTGCCGAACCGGCGGACTACCGGGCCACCGCGCTTACGGCCGGGCGCCGGCGCCGCCGTCGTTGTGACCGGCGCCGGTGGCCGGCAGGTTCGACGGGATGTCGCCGTAGCCGCCGAGGCCGCCGCGGCCGTAGAAGCGGTCGACCGCCGTCGACGTGCCGTTGATGTTGACCTTCACCGTCGGCGCGAGCGTGCCGCCGCGGCGCGGACCGATCGCATCGATGAACGACTCGACGAGCCCGCCCGGCATCACGAAGTGCGAATACGACTGGAACTCGCGCGGGTTCTGGTTCGGGTCCTGCGCATACGGCGCACCGGCCGGCGCGGAGAAGTCGGTCGGATTGCCGAGCACGAGGCCGCTACCGCCGTTCAGCGGCTGGAAATCGCTGCGGATGCCGTTGCCGACGAAGCCGTAGACGCCGTCCGGCCCGTCGACGCCCGCGGCCATCGTGGTGCGATGGCTGATCGTGAACAGGTAGTACTTGCCGTCCTTCAGGTAGATCTGCGGACGCTCGGTCTGGTCGTCGACGCAGTTCGCGGACAGGATCGGCGGCAGGAACTTCCATTCCGTCAGTTGCGGGTTCGTCGCGACCGCCAGACCGACGTTGGCCTTTTGATACACTGCGCCCGAGTTCATCACGGCGTTGAGGTCTTCCCTGTACGGGTCGTTCGGCGCGTAGCCGAGGTCGGCCTCGGTGCAGGTCCGCGCGCCGCGCTGGCCGCCCGTGTTGCCTTCGAACACCATGTAGGTCTTGCCCGGATGCGCCGGGTCGGTGAACACGAACGGATCGCGGAACGAGAAGTAGGTGTTCTGCTGGCCCGTCTGGTAATAGGTGCCGTCCGGCTGCAGCAGCGCCTTGTGATCGTCGAAGCCGCTGAACCACACGTGCTTGTCGTCGGCATGGATGTGGCCGTCGGCGCGCGTGATGATCGCCTGCGGCGGCGTGATGTCGGCGCCGCCGGGCGCCGAGCGGTTGAACGACGTCGCGGTGTAGTACACGCTGACATTGTCGCCCTGCGTGAGGCGCGCGGAGCCCGACCATTCGGCGTTGTTGGTCATCGGCGACGTACCGAACACCTTGACGCTCGCACCGTCCGGGAACAGGTGGCCGCCCCAGGTCCAGCCGCCGTTCGCGGGCCGCTGCGACGCGGGCACGCCGGCGCGGCGATAGAAGAAGCCGATGCGCGCATGGACGTGACGATCGTCGAACGTGTAGCCGGCATGCGGGTCGGCGGTCAGCGAGAAGATCACTTCCCAGCCCTTGTAGCTGAGCTGGTTCGCGCGCAGGTCCGCCAGCGGCCACGTATCCCAGACCCACACGTTCGGGTTGATCAGCGGGAAGTCCTGCGGGATGTCCGGCATCGTCAGCGCTTGCGGCAGCGAGTTCCGGTCGGCGCCGGCCGTGTGCGACTGCGCGACGATCTGGCGGATGTCCGCGCGGGTCCAGCGCATCGTGAAGTTGCTGTCGGGGTCGTAGGCCTGCTGCGTGTGCGGCGTGGGCGCGGGTGCGCCGGCCGTCTGTGCGTGCGCGGCGGACGCGAACGCGGCCAGTGCGGCGCCGGCGAACAGCAAACGTTTGGCCGCGTGCGCGCGGCAAAAAGGAAAATAAGTCATGTCGGCGTAGTTTCCGTTGACGGTGAAAGGGAACGATTGACGGCGGCATCGATATCCAAACCGGTTTGGATACTATTTCAAACCGGTTTGGACGTCAAAAGATAAATATTTGACGGTAATAACTGCCATTCGGGAATAATTGCCGCACGCGCGGCCGTCGGCCGAATGGCATGCACAACGCGAGGAGCGACGTGAAGGTGAATCTGAAGGCGCTGTCGGATGCGCTCGGGCTGTCGCGCACGACGGTCAGCCGGGCGCTGAACGGCTACGACGACGTGAGCGAGGCGACCCGCGAGCGGGTGATGAAGGCCGCGCGCGAACTCGGCTACGTCGCGGATCCGACCGCGCGCCGGCTGGCGACGGGGCGCGCCGATACGATCGGCATCGTGTATCCGTTCGGCGCGTGCGATCTTGGCGATCCGCGCTTCGGCGAAGTCGTCGCGGGCATCACCGAGCGGCTCGCCGAGCGCAATCTCGACTTCATCATCGCGTCCGCGCGGCCGAACGCCGAACTGGACACCTATCGCCGGCTCGTCGACGGCAAGCTCGTCGACGGGCTGATCGTCGCGCGCACGCGGGTCGACGATCCGCGCCTCGCGTACCTGCGGTCGAACGGGTTTCCGTACGTCGCGTATGGCCGCACGCAAGCCGCCGAGCCCTATGCATGGTTCGATTTCGACAACGAGGCCGGCGCGCGCGATGCGGTGCGGCGCCTGATCGGCCTCGGCCACCGGCGCATCGCGATGATCAGCGCGCCGCTGTCGCTCAATTTCGCGATGCAGCGTCGCGCCGGCTATCTCGCGGCGCTGCGCGAAGCGGGCCGCGAGCCCGATCCGGCGCTGCTCGTCGAGTGTCCGTTTACGCGCGGCGGCGGGGAGCAGGCGGCGCAGGCGCTGCTTGCACTGCCCGAACGGCCCACGGCGCTGCTGGTGGACAACAACATCGCGGGCGGCGGCGCGTTCCGCGCGCTGGTCGACAGCGGCTTGCGGCTCGGGAAGGACATGTCGTTGATCGTCTATGACGGCGTACCGCCGGACGTCGCGTACCCGCACCGCGTGACGGCGGTCATGCAGCCGACCGGACATGCGTCCGGACGCGCGCTGGCGGACCTGATGCTCGGGTTGCTCGCGGACGGGACGCGCGGCCATCGGCTCGAGCTTCCGGTGATCGAGGCCGGCGATACGGATGGGCCGCCGCACGACGGCTAGCCGAAGCGGCGGCGGAGCGGGCGCGATCGGCAACGCAGGTTGCCGGACGCGCTCCCGCGCAAAAGCCATGTCGCCGAAAGGGCCGAATCGCGGATCGCTAGACGACCGGTCTAATCCGACGCTATCATCCGGCCTCATGAATGCGACGCCGTTCATGCCGCACGGTGCAGACGCGACAATGACATATCGCACTGCGATGCTGCTCGCGCAGGAAGATCGTCGTTTTTTTGATGCTGCGCCTAGACGACTGGTCTAATAGCATCGAGCCAAACATTTTTGATACGCGCTCCGCACGTCGGCGCCTGCCAACTGACTAACCGGCAGGCGCGCGTCGTTCGCGGCATGCAGCGTGCGCCAAGCTGCCGCCGCGCGATGCGGCCCCGTTCCCCCATTTCGAAGGAGTGTCCGATCATGAAGATTCTGGTTGTCCTGACCTCGCACGACACGCTCGGCGACACCGGCAAGAAGACGGGCTTCTGGCTCGAGGAACTGGCCGCGCCGTATTACGCGTTCAAGGATGCGGGCGTCGAACTGACGCTCGCGTCGCCGAAGGGCGGCCAGCCGCCGCTCGATCCGAAAAGCAGCGATCCGAGTGCGCAAACCGACGCCACGCGCCGTTTCGATGCGGATGCGGCGGCCAAGGCCGAACTCGCGGCGACGCGCAAGCTGGCCGACGTGTCGATCGACGATTACGACGCGGTGTTCTATCCGGGCGGCCACGGCCCGCTGTGGGATCTCGCCGAGGATCTGCATTCGATCGGCCTGATCGAGCGCGCGTTGTCGGCCGGCAAGCCGGTCGCGACCGTGTGCCACGCGCCGGGCGTGCTGCGCCATGTGAAGGATCCGAAAACCGGCGAGTCGGTCGTGCGCGGCAAGCGTGTGACGGGCTTCACCAACAGCGAGGAAGCGGCCGTCGAGCTGACGGAAGTGGTGCCGTTCCTCGTCGAGGACATGCTGAAGACCAACGGCGCGCAGTTCGAGCGCAGCGCCGACTGGGCGCCGCACGTGGTCACCGACGGGCTGCTGATCACGGGGCAGAACCCCGCGTCGTCGGCGCCCGCGGCCGAGGCGCTGCTCGCGCAGCTCAGCCGTCGATAAAAGTTCGCGCGGCGCCGGCATGACCGGTGCCGCGCCGTTTCCGTCGCCGGGCACAGCCGGCCCGACGACGGCCCGCATTGCTCCGCCGTGCGTACCCGCGCGGCGGATCGTCCCAGTCGTTTCGAAGAACCAAGCAAAGGAGTGGTGGATGTCTGCCCTGTTCGAACCGTTCAAACTCAAGGATGTCACGCTGCGCAACCGCATCGCGGTGCCGCCGATGTGCCAGTACGTCGCCGAAGACGGCGTCGTCAACGACTGGCATCACGTGCATCTGGCCGGCATCGCGCGCGGCGGCGCGGGCCTCGTGATCGCGGAGGCGACGGCCGTGTCGCCGGAAGGCCGGATCACGCCGGGCTGTGCGGGGCTGTGGACCGATGCGCAGGCCGACGCGTTCGCGCCGTCGGTCGCGGCGATCAAGGCGGCGGGCGCCGTGCCCGGCATCCAGATCGCGCATGCGGGCCGCAAGGCGAGTGCGAACCGTCCTTGGGAAGGCGACGATCATATCGCCGACGGCGATCCGCGCGGCTGGCAGACCATCGCGCCGTCGGCCATCCCGTTCGGCGCGCATCTGCCGAAGACGCCGCGCGCGATGACGCACGACGACATCGCGCGCGTGCAGGCCGACTTCGTCGCGTCGGCGAAGCGCGCACGCGACCTCGGCTTCGAATGGCTCGAGCTGCACTTCGCGCACGGCTATCTCGCCCAGAGCTTCTTCTCCGTGCATGCGAACCAGCGCGACGACGAATACGGCGGTTCGGCGGAAAACCGCGGCCGCTTCCTCGTCGATACGCTGAAGGCGGTGCGCCAGGTATGGCCGGAGCACCTGCCGCTGACCGCGCGCCTCGGCGTGCTCGAATACGACGGCCGCGACGAAGAGACGCTTGCAGAATCGATCGCGCTCACGCAGCGGATGAAGCAGGAAGGGCTCGACATGCTGAGCGTGTCGGTCGGCTTCTCGACGCCGAACGCGCAGATTCCGTGGGGTCCGGCGTTCCTCGCGCCGATCGCCGAACGCGTGCGCCGCGAGACCGGGCTGCCGGTGTCGTCCGCGTGGGGCATCGACACGCCGCAACTGGCCAACCGGGTCGTGGCCGAGCAGCAGCTCGACCTCGTGATGGTCGGCCGCGCGCATCTTGCCGATCCGCACTGGCCGTACTATGCGGCCAAGCAGCTTGGCGTCGAGCGTCCGTCGTGGACGCTGCCCGCGCCGTACGCGCACTGGCTGGAGCGCTATCGCGTCGCCGACAAGGTGGCCTGAGCACGCGTCCGGTCGCGCGGCGGCGCGGCGTTCGCGGCCCGCGTTCGACGACGTGGCGCGCGACGTCGGCATGCCGTCGCGGCGGCGATGGATAGAATGGCGGTTCGACCGGGCGCTCGGCCCGGGCGAACCGCCATTTTTTCATTTCGACAGAGGTGCCATGCGCGTACATGTCTCGCCGTCCCAGGATGCCGCCGAACGACCGCGCGCGCAGCAGATCGCCCGCGCCGTGCTGTATACGGTGTTGCTGGTGCTCGCGCTGTGGGTGATCCGCGATTTCATTCCCGCCATTGCATGGGCATGCGTGATCGCGATCGCGCTGTGGCCGTTGCTGAAACGCTTCGAGTCGGACCGGTGGTTTCGCGGCCGGCCGACCCTGACCGCGGCGGTGATCACCACCGGGATTTCGCTGCTCGTCGTGCTGCCGGTGGCGCTCGCGCTGGGTCAGGCGCTCGCGCAGGAGCACGACCTGCGCATGTGGCTGCATTCGATCCAGGACAACGGCATCCCGGTGCCCGACGTGGTCGCGCGGCTGCCTTACGGGGCCGCGCAGATCACCCAATGGTGGCAGGCCAATCTCGGCCATCCGCTGCATGCCGGCACGGCGATGCACAGCGCGAGCGGCGAGAAATTCATCGCGTTCGGCCGGCAGTTCGGCACGAAGCTCGCGCACGGGCTGCTCGAATTCGGCTTCATGCTGGTCACGCTGTTCGTGATCCTGCGGGCCGGCCACAAGTTGTCGGGCGCGTTGCTGCAGGGCGCGCGGCGCGCGTTCGGGCGCGACGGCGCCGACCTCATCGAACGGATGGTCGCGGCCGTGTACGGCACGGTGACGGGGCTGGTCGTCGTCGGCTTGGGCGAGGGCGCCATTCTCGGCGTGATGTATGCGCTCGCGGGCGTCCCGCACTCGGCGCTGCTCGGCCTCGTGACGGCGATCGCCGCGATGCTGCCGTTCTGCGCGCCGGTCGTGTTCTGCGGCGCGGCGCTGTGGCTGTTCGTGCAGGGCGCGACCGCGTGGGCGGTCGTGGTGCTGGCGGTCGGCTTCGTGGTCGTGTTCGTCGCCGAGCACTTCGTGCGGCCGGTGCTGATCGGCAACTCGACGCGCCTGCCGTTCCTGCTCGTCCTGTTCGGCATTCTCGGCGGCGCCGAGACGTTCGGCCTGATCGGGCTGTTCGTCGGCCCCGCGCTGATGACCGTGCTGACGATGCTGTGGGCCGAGTGGGTTGCATGACGGTGCCGGCCGCAGCGCCGGTCCGCCCCATCGGCGTAACGGTATATCGGCGTATCGGCGCACGCGGGTCGGAGGCCGTCCGGCAGCGCAGCGCGTCAGCGCGATCGGGTTTGCGCGCGGCGGGCATGATCCGCGCAGCCGGACACGGATCTCAACATTTCTTTTCGATTCGAACCCCAAGGTCTAGTAGCATGGGGCTTTCGATCGCGCCGGCATGGCGCAGCAGATTCTTCCTAGCATGCGATTGATTCCGATGTCCCGCCGCGCCGCGACGCTGTCCCTGGCGGCCAGCTGCCTGATGTTGCACGGCTGCGCGTGGTTCGATTCGTGGCTGCCGTTCTCGTACTCGCGTACCCCGCTGGCGAGGGCCGCGTCGCGGCATGGCGCAACGCGCGCCGACGTCGTCCGCGCCGCCGGCAATCCGCGCAGCGTATGGATGGTCCGCAACGGCAGCGGCGTCTGCTACAACTACTTCATCGAGCACGGCAACGATCATCGGCCTTACTTCGTCGTGTTCGACAAGGCCGGCGCCGTCACGCAACACGGCTTCGATACCTGCATGGACGCCGACCGCAAGGGCGTGCTGCAGCCGGGGCAGACCGCTTCCCGATAGCGCGGCGGCCGTCCGCCGCGCCTGCCGTAGCGATCGTGTCGGCCGGGGTTGCCGTCACGCGATCGTATCGACCACGCCGCCGTCCACGCGCAACGCCGCGCCCGTCGTTGCCGATGCCTGCGGCGAGCAGACGTACACGACCAGGTTCGCCACTTCCTCCGTCGTCGCCGGCCGCTGGATGATCGACGTCGCACGCTCGCTGCGCACGAACTCCACTGCAACATCGTCGATGCTGCGGCCCGTTTCGTCGGCCTGCGCCTTCAGCATCGTGCGCACGCCTTCCGACATCGTCGGCCCCGGCAGCACCGAATTGACCGTCACGTTCGTACCGGCCGCGAGCTTCGCGAGCCCGCGCGCAATCGACAGCTGCGCGGTTTTCGTGAACCCGTAGTGAATCATGTCGACCGGGATGTTCAGGCCCGATTCCGACGAAATGAAGACGATGCGCCCCGTATTGCGCGCGAGCATCCCCTTCAGGTAGTGCCGCGCGAGACGCACGCCGGACATCACGTTCATCTGGAAGTAATGGGCCCATTCGTCGTCCTCGATGTCGAAGAACGCTTTCAGCCCGTAGATGCCCGCGTTGTTCACGAGGATGTCGGCGTCCGGCGTGTGCTGCGCGATGCGCGCGGCGCCGGCGGCGTCGGACAGGTCGGCGGCGACGCCGTCGATGTCCGCGTCCGGCACCGCGGCGCGCAGCTGCGCGCGGGCGGATTCGACCGATTGGTCGCTGCGCCCGTTGATCACGACGCGCGCGCCCGCACGCGCGAGCCCTTCGGCGATTGCCAGCCCGATGCCGGCGGTGGAAGCGGTGACGACCGCGGTCTTGCCTTTCAGATCGATGTGCATGAACGTACCGGTTCGAAGAGGGAACGGAACCCGCCGCATGCGCCGCGGCGGCCGGAATTCAAAGCTTAGGCGATCCGGCCGCGACGCGCCCGCTGGTTGCATCGCGCGGCGCACTCTTGTACGGTGTGCGTTCGCCATCCGATCCGGGAGCCTGTCGCGTGAGCCGTTCCGCCAACACCGTTGCCGTGCCGTCGCCATTCTGGCGCGATGCCGCGCTGCCGTTCATCGAGGCGCGCACCGTCGACGACGGGCGGACGATCTGCTACGCGAAACACACGCACGATACGTTTTCGCTCGGCGCGATCGTCGGCGGCACGAGCACCTACCTGAACGGCGCGACGAAAGAGCAGGTCGGGCGCGGCGTGCTCGTGATCATCGATCCGGAACAGGTGCACGCGTGCAACCCGTACGGCCCCGACGCGTGGGCATACCGGATGATCTACGTCGACGTGCCGTGGCTCACGCGGCTGCAGCATTCGCTGGGGCGCGATCCGAACGGCGATTTTCATGGCTTTTCGCCGAAGTCGACGCAACGGCGCGACCTGTTCGCGCAATTCGGCGGGTTCTACCGCACGCTCGTGTCGCCCGCTGTCGACCCGCTCGGCAAGGAAAGCGCGGCGGTCGAATTCTTCACGCGACTGCACGGCGCGCTCGATCGCGACCTGCCTGCGGGCGCCGTGCGCGGCGCCGACAACGCGAAGCTCGCGCGCGCGGCCGACTACATCGCCGCGCATTGCCGGCAGGCCGTCACGCTCGATGCGATCTGCGCGGCCGCCGACCTGTCGCCGTCCTATCTGATTCGCGCGTTCAACGCCCGCTACGGGATGACGCCGCATGCGTTCCTGATCGATCGTCGCGTGCAGTACGGCCGCGCGGAACTGCGCCGCGGCCGGTCGATCGCGGACGTCGCGCTCGATGCCGGGTTCGCGGACCAGGCGCATTTCCAGCGCGCATTTCGACGGATTGCGGCCGCGACGCCGGGGCAGTATCGAAGCGCGGCCAACTGAGCGGGGGGACGGTCGGGCGGGTGCCGGACGCACGCGGCAGACCGCAACCTTGCGCAGCGCAAACCGCACACCGCACACGCAAACGGCACACGCAAACCGCAAACCGCAGCCCCCAAACCGCAGACCCCAAACCGCAGCCCCAAACCGCAGCCCCCAAACCGCCGGCAACGCGCTGCATCAACGTCCGCCGGCGGCGCCTGCCGCAACAACACACTTCGCCGAGACGACCCTAGACGTCGAGCAGATAAAGCGCGCTGCCCGCAAGCAGCAACGCCATCGCGCGGTTGAACAACCGCATCCGCCGCGCGTTCGCGAGCCGGTGCCGCAGCGCTGCGCCCGCATACGCCCAGCACGCGATCGACGCAAAACAGATCACCAGATACAGCGCGGCGAATTGCCAGACCTGCGTGCGGTCGCCGTCGGCCGCATACGCGCCCATCGCGGCCACGCACGCGAGCCACGCTTTCGGATTCAACCACTGCATCGCCGCGCCGGCCGCCGCCGACGGGCCCGCAACGTTCGGCGCGCCCGGATCGGCGGGGTCGGCCGACACCCGGCCGTCGTCGAGCGCGAGCCGCAGTGCGAGGTAGAGCAGGAACGCGATCCCCGACCATTGGGTGGCGGTGGTCAGCATCGGCCAGCGCGCGAGCGCCGCGTGCAGCCCGAGGCCGATCAGCAGGAACAGGGCGACGAAGCCGAGCGTCGCGCCGGCCGCATAGCGCAGGCTTGCGCCGAGACCGTGGCGCGCGCCCGCACTGAGCGCGACGATGTTGACGGGACCGGGTGTGATCGACGACGCCAGCGCGAACGCGGCCATCGAAACCAGCATGCTCATCGGATGTCTCCATGCGAAGGTGAAAGTCGCATCGAGACTAAACACGCGGGGCGGCCCCGTATTGAAGAAAACTGCCCTCGCCGGTGCGGCCGCCGTCAAGGCATCGCGCGCGACGCGGGCGCCGGGTGCAGCGTATGCGGGTCGGTTGCGTCGGCCGCGCGCAGCGGGGTGCCGGCGAACGGCTGCGTCGACACCGAGAAGCCGAACGTATTGATGCCGCCGGAGCACGCGACGAACACGCTGCCGCCGTGCATTTCCGCGACAGCCTTGACGATCGACAGCCCGAGCCCGTGATTCTCCTTGCTGTTCGCGCGCGCTTCCTCGAGCCGGTAGAAGCGCTCGAATACGTGCGAACGCTGCACGGGATCGATCGGCTCGCCGGGATTCGCGACCGACACGTCGACGAGCGTGTCGCGGCGCGTGATCGTCACGTTCAGCGTCGCGCCGGGCGCGGAATGCTGGATCGCGTTGATCAGCAGGTTCGTCATCGCGCGGCGGAACAGCGACGGATCGACGGCCGCGCGCGCGTCGCCGTCCAGTTCGGCGTGCAACTGCGCTTCATCGAGCGGAATCTCGAGGAAGTCGAGCATGCGCCGCACCTCGTCGGCGAGCGACACCTGCTTCAGGTCGGTCGCGCGCTCGCCGCGATCGCTGCGCGACAGGAACAGCATGTCATTGATGATCACGCGCAGCCGTTCGAACTCCTCGAGGTTCGACTGCAGCGTCTGGCGCATCCGGTCGACCGAGCGGTCGCGGCTCGTCAGCGCGACCTGGGTCTGGCCGATCAGGATGCTGATCGGCGTGCGCAATTCGTGCGCGACGTCCGCGTTGAACGCTTCGAGCCGCGCGTAGGTTTGCTGGATGCGTTCGAGCGCGCCGTTGAACGACGCGGCGAGATCGCGCAGCTCGGTGGGCAGCGCGTCGGTATGCAGCCGCTGGCGGCGGTTGGTGGCGCTGACCGCCGCGGCATCCTGCGACAGCCGTTCGAGCGGCGCGAGCCCGAAGCGCGCGACCGCGCGGCTCAGCAGCAGCGTGATGACGGTGGCCGTCGCGATCAGCGCGGCGAGCGTCCACACGAACCGCCGCAGCATCCGCTGCGTGCGCTCGCACGACGTCGCGACGATCAGCTTCAGGTCGGGCCGCTCGCCGCTGCCCTTGACCGCGACGGTCTTCGTCATCACGTCGTAGCTGCTGCCGTTGAGCGCGTACTGCTGGAACGCACCGAACGGTTTGCCGACGGGCACGCCGTCGACCGGATGGCCGAAGCGGAAGTCGGCGTCGGGGCCGTCGACCTGATAGCGCGTCGACCCGTCGGGCGGTTCGAGGTCGGCGAGCTTCTCCTGCATCAGGCGGCCGCGTGCGGCCGTGGTCGCATGCGACACGATCATCTGCGCGACCTTCGCGCGCGTGTCGATCGTCGCGCGCAGTTCGGCGAACAACTGGCGCTCCATCATCACGAACAGCCCGCAGCCGACCAGCGTGAACACGAGCAGCGACACGATGCCGAACATCGCGGAAAGGCGCAGCGTGATCGAGCGTTTCATGGGTGCCTCTCGCTATCGGCGTCGTCGCGCGCCTCGAGCACGTAGCCCATCCCGCGGATCGTGTGCAGCAGTTTCTCCGCGAACGGGCCGTCGAGCTTCGCGCGCAGCCGCTTGATCGCCGTCTCGACGACGTTCGCGTTGCTGTCGAAGTTCACGTCCCACACGAGTTCGGCGATCGTCGTCTTCGACAGCACCTCGCCGCTGCGCCGCGCCAGCACGCCGAGCAGCTGGAATTCCTGCGCGGTCAGGTCGAGGCGCGTGCCGTCGCGGGTCGCGCGGCGGCCGATCAGGTCGACGCGCAGGTCGCCGATCGAGATCAGCGTCGATTCCTGCACGCGCGCGCGGCGCGTCAGCGCGCGCAGCCGCTCGATCAGCTCGAGGAACGAGAACGGTTTGGTCAGGTAGTCGTCGGCGCCGCCGCGCAGGCCGCGCACGCGGTCGTCGACGCGGTCGCGCGCGGTCAGCATGATGACGGGCGTCTGCTTCTGCGCGCGCAACGCGCGCAGCACGCCGAAGCCGTCGAGCTTCGGCAGCATCACGTCGAGCACGACCACGTCGTAGTCGAACTCGACGGCCTTCCACGCGCCGTCCTCGCCGTCGAGCGCGGTGTCCACGACCCAGCCTTCCTCGGTCAGGCCACTTTTAAGGTATTCGACGACTTTCGGTTCGTCTTCGACGATCAGGACTTTCATAGGCTTGTCCGCGTAACCGGGTTAGGGGGCCACGCCCGTTTCGGGCTGCGGCGCCGCCGCCGCGACGGCGGCCGACGCGGCGCTGCCGTCCCAGCCGCCGCCGAGCGCCTTCGCGAGAAACACCACCAGCGCCGCGCGCTGGCCCTGGATCTGCACCGCCTGGCGCTCGCTCGTCAGCAATTGCTGCTCGGCGGTCAGCACGTCGATGAACGGCGCCAGGCCGCCCGCGTAGCGGTCCTGCGCGAGCGACACGAGCTTGCGCGCATCGTCGACGGCGGCCGACGCCTGCTGCGCGGCCTGCGCGAGCACCGACAAGCCCGTCACCGCATTCTGCACCTCCTGGAATGCGGTCAGCACGGTCTGCCGGTAGTTGGCCTGCGCGGCCACGTAGCCGGCCTGCGCGAAATCGACGCCGGCCTTCAGCTTGCCGCCTGCGAACAGCGGCTGGCTGACCGACGCGCCCACCGACCACAGCAGCGCCGGCACGGTGAACAGGCCGGCGAAGCGCGTCGCATCCCAGCCGATGTCGGGCGACAGCGCGATGTGCGGGAAATACGCGGCGCGCGCGACGCCGATCTGCGCGTTCGCGGCGGCCATCGCGCGCTCGGCGGACGCGACGTCGGGGCGCCGCTGCAGCAGGTCGCTCGGCATGCCGGTCGGCAACGGGGGCGCGTTGATCGGCACGACGCGCGCCGGCAGCGAGAACGCAGGGGCCGGCGTGCCGACCAGCGTCGCGATCGCGGTTTCCACCTGCGCGCGCTGCTGGATCAGCAACTGCGCCTGCGTGCGCGTCGCATCGAGCTGCGAGCGCTGCTGCAGCAGGTCGAGGCCCGAGACCGCGCCGAGGTCGTGGCGCGCGCTCACGTAGTCGAGCGCCTTCTGCTGCAGGTCGATCGAGCGCTTGACCACGTCGATCTCGGTATCGAGCTCGCGCAGCGCGAAGTAGCTCGACGCGAGATCGGCGGTCAGCACGAGGCGCGCGTTCGCGAAATCGTCGCGCGCCTGCTCCGAGCTGGCCTGCGCGGATTCGACATTGCGCCGCACGCGGCTGAACAAGTCGAGCTCGTAGCTGACGCTCGCGCCGACCTGGATGTCGTTCTGCACCGTCGACGCGCTCGCCGTCGCGTAGTTGGTCCGCGGCCGGTCGGCGGAGATCTTGAAGCGCTGGCCGCTCGCGTTGAGGTTGACGGCCGGATACTGCGCGGATGCGACCGACGCGAGCGTGGCCTTCGCCTGGTCGTAGCGCGCGGCGACGGCCTTCAGGTTCTGGTTGTTGCGCAGCGCGTCGGCCTCCAGCGCATCGAGCTGCGCATCGCCGAACGCGCGCCACCATGCCGGATCGAGCGGCGCGCGGGCCGGCGCGGCCGGCTGCCAGTACGCGTCGGCCGGATCGAGCCGCCACGCGGCCGGTGTAACGACGTCCGGGCGGTGGTAATCGGGGCCGACGGTGCAGCCGGCGAGGGCCGCGAGCGCGACCGTCGCCGCGGCCGCAACCGCCGCGGGGCGCACGCGCGCGCGCATCGCGATCACGACTTCGCTCCCGCAACCGTGGAGGCCGGCTGCGCGACCGGCGCCTGCACGACGACCGTGTCGCCTTCCGCGAGCGCGTCGCTCGGGTTCGCGACGAGGCGGTCGTTCGGCGTGAGCGGGCCGTCGACTTCGAGCGTCTGGCCGATCGTTCGCACGACCGACACGGCCTTCAGGCGCACGTGGCCGTTCGCATCGACGGTCGCGACCGTCGGCCCTTCGGCACGGAACAGCAGCGTGTTCGCGGGAATCTGCAGGCGGCCGACCGGCGTCATCGGCAGCGTCGCCTGCACGTATGCGCCGGGGAGCAGCCGGCCGTCCGGGTTCGGCAGCGTGATCTCGATCTGCAGCGAACGCGTCGCGACGTCGATCGCCTGCGACGTGCGCGTGATCGTGCCGTCGAAAGTGTGGCCGGCCAGTTCGGCCTGCCCGATGCTCACGTGCTGGCCGAGCTTGACCTGCTGCGCGTACGCCTGCGGCACCTGCACGTACAGGCGCAGCCGGTCGGCCTGCACGACGGTGAACAGCGCGCGGCCCGCGTTGCCGGCGTTCACGAGGTCGCCGACGTCGACGTTGCGCTGCGTGACGATCCCGTCGATCGGCGCGACGATGCGCTGGAAGCCCTTCAGCTCGGTGAGCCGCCGCACGTTCGCGTCGGCCGCGGCGAGGTTCGCGGTGCCCTGGTTGAACGCGCCTTGCCGGTCGTCGAGTTCCTGCTGCGACACCGCATCGCGCTGGCGCAACTGCTGCGCGCGGTCGAACGACGTCTTCGCGAGCGCGAGCGTCGCCTGCGCCTGCTGGCGCTGCGCGGTGGCCTGTGCGAGCTCCTGGTTCAGCTCGGGCGTGTCGAGTTCGGCCAGCACCTGCCCCTGCTTCACGTGCGCGCCGATGTCGGCCTGCCAGCGCAGCACGTAGCCGCTTGCGCGCGCGAAGATCGGTGCCTCGATGAAGCCGCGCAGCGTGCCGGGCAGCGTCAGCTTGCCGCCGCTGGCCGCATCGACCGGATGCACGACGTTCACGTACTGGCGCGTGTTCTGCTCGGCAACGGCGTCGAGCTGGTTGCGGTTCAGCACGTTGACGACGATCGTGCGCGCCGCGCCGGCGGCCAGCAGCACGCCGATCACGATCAGCACGATCCGCCCGCGCCGCGACACCGACGTGCGGCTCGGCAGGTGCATGCCATGTTCATCCACATGGATGCCGACGGAGCTGTGATGTTTCTCTTCCATGAATTGACCGGTCTATAGGCGAAAGTCAGTGTCCGGCCTGGCGCGCGCGCCGGCGGGCCAGCCGCGTATGCACGCCGCCGAACACGAGCGGCACGAACAGCAGCGTCGAAACGGTTGCGAACAGCAGGCCGCCGATCACCGCGCGGCCGAGCGGCGCGTTCTGCTCGGCGCCTTCGCCGAGGCCGAGCGCCATCGGCACCATCCCGATGATCATCGCGAGCGCCGTCATCATCACCGGCCGGATCCGCGTCGCGCCGGCTTCGAGCGCGGCCGTGAGCGGCGGCGCGCCGGCCGCGAGGCGCTGCCGCGCGAACGACACCACCAGAATACTGTTGGCCGTCGCGACGCCCACCGTCATGATCGCGCCGGTCAACGCAGGCACGCTCAGATGCGTGCCGGTGATGAACAGCATCCACGCGATGCCGGCGAGCGCGGCCGGCATCGCGCTGATGATGATCAGCGGGTCGAGCCACGACTGGAAGTTCACGACGATCAGCAGGTAGACGAGCACGATCGCCATCGCGACGCCCGCGCCGAGGCCGATATAGGACGTGCGCATCGTCTCGACCTGGCCGCGCACCGACAGCTCGGTGCCGCGCGGCAGCGTCGCGCGCGCGTCGGACACGACGCGGTCGATCTCGCCGGCGACCGAGCCGAGATCCCGGCCGTCGACGCTCACGTACAGGTCGATCGCCGGCCGGATGTTGTAGTGCGTGATCACGGCCGGGCTTTCCGCCGTGCGAATCTGCACCAGGTTGCCGAGCAGTTGCAGCGGCGTGTCGGTGCGGCCGCTCGCGGCAATCGGCGTGCCGAGCAGGTCGTCGACCGATGCGATGTTGTACTGCGGGGTCTGGATCTGCAGCGGGTACTGGACGCCGGTGCGCGGGTTGATCCAGAACGACGGGGTGGTCTGCGAACTCCCGGACAGCGAGATCAGCATGTTCTGCGCGACGTTCTGCGCCGAGAGATTGAGCTGCTGCATGCGCGTACGGTCCATGTCGGCCAGCAGGGTCGGCTCGTCGTTGCGTTGCAGCACGTGCACGTCGACTGCGCCGGGGATTTGCCTGATCTTTTTCATCAGGCTGCTCGCAATGGTCATGTTACTCGCGAGATCGTTGCCGAGCACCTGCACGTCGATCGCGGCCGGCTGCCCGAAGTTCAGGATCTGCGTGATGATGTCCGACGGCTGGAAGAAGAACTCGACGCCCGGGAAGCGCTGCGGCAGCAGCGTGCGCAATGTTTGCACGTAGTGCGCGGTCGCGCGGTGGCCGGGCTTCAGCGCGATCAGCAGCTCGCCGTCGAGCGTGCCGATCGTGCCGGCGTTGCTGTACGACAGGTTGATGCCGCTCACCGGCAGCCCGAGGTTGTCGACGATCGCACCGAGCTCGTCGGGCGGCACGGTCTCGCGGATCACGCGCTCGACGCGGTCGGCGAGCCGCGCGGTTTCCTCGATCCGGTAGCCCGTCGGCGCACGCATGTGCAGCCGGATGTTGCCGGAGTCGGCGTTCGGGAAGAAGTCGCGGCCGAGCACGAACACGAGGCCGGTCGACAGCACGCAGAAGCCGAGGAAGCAGATCGCGTAGAAGCGGCGGCGCACGAGCAGGATGCTCAGCAGCACGATGTACCACGCGCGCAGCCGCTCGAACGCGTGGTTGAACGCGTGATGGATGCGCGCGAAACGCGACGTCGAACGGCCGGCGTCGGTGTTCGCCTGTTGCGGGCGGAACAGCAGCATCGCGAGCGTCGGCACGAGCGTGCGCGACAGCACGTACGATGCGAGCATCGCGAACACGACGGCTTCCGCGAGCGGCACGAACAGGAAGCGCGCGACGCCGGTCAGGAAGAACATCGGCACGAACACGATACAGATGCACAGCGTCGATACGAACGCGGGCACCGCGATCTCGCCCGCGCCTTCGAGAATCGCTTCGTGCAGGTTCGTCCCCAGATGCAGATGGCGCTCGATGTTCTCGATGGTGACGGTTGCGTCGTCAACGAGAATGCCGACCGCGAGCGCGAGCCCGCCGAGCGTCATGATGTTGATGGTCTCGCCGAGCGCGGACAGCGCGATCAGCGACGTGAAGATCGACAGCGGAATCGAGATCGCGATGATCAGCGTGCTGCGCCAGTTGCCGAGGAACAGCAGGATCATCATCGCGGTCAGCACGGCGGCGATCAGCGCCTCGTGGATCACGCCCTGCACGGCGGCGTTGACGAACACCGACTGATCGAACAGCGGCGTGATCGTGAGCCCTTCGGGCAGCGTCGGGATCACCTTCGGCAGCAGTGCCTTCAGGTCCGATACGACCTTCAGCGTCGACGCGTCGCCGGTCTTCAGGATCGAGATCAGCACGCCGCGCTGGCCGTTCTGGCGCACCACGTTGGTCTGCGGCGCGAAGCCGTCGCGCACCGCCGCGACTTCGCGCAGGTAGGTCGTCGCGCCGTTGACGGTCTGGATCGGCAGGTTGTTGATGTCGGCGATCGTGTCGGCCGACGCGTTCGTGTCGATCCGGTATTCGGTCTGGCCCATCTTCGCAGTGCCGGTCGGCAGCACGAGGTTCTGCGCGTTGATCGTATTGACGATGTCGGCGGGCGTGAGGCCCTTCGCGCGCAGCGCCTGCGGATCGAGATCGATCGCGACGACGCGCGTGCGGCCGCCGTACGGGAACGGGATCTGCGCGCCGCGGACGGTGATCAGTTGCGGCCGCAGGAAGTTCAGCGCGATGTCGGCGAGCGACTGTTCGCTGAGCGTCTTGCTCGACAGCCCGAGCTGGATCACCGGGATGCTCGATGCCGAATAGGTGATCACGAGCGGCGGCGTCGCGCCCTGCGGCATCTGCCGGACGATCGCCTGCGCGGACGACACCGTCTGCGCGATCGCCGTCTGCACGTTCGCGCCCGGTTGCAGGAACACCTTCACGACCGCGATGCCGGGCAGCGACGTCGATTCGATGTGCTGGATGTTGTTGACCGTCGTCGTCAGGATCCGCTCGTGGACGGCCGTGATCCGGTTGGTCATGGCCGTCGCCGAGAACCCGTTGTAATTCCAGATCACGCTGATGACGGGGATGTTCACCGCCGGCAGCACGTCGACGGGCGTGCGCATCAGCGCAAGCGGGGTGGCCAGCACGATCATGATGGCCATCACGATGAACGTGTACGGGCGCCTGAGGGCGAGATTGACGATCCACATGGAGGGAGCGGGACGGGCGGTGATCAGGCGTCGGTGAAGGGAACCCGAATGATAGGCGTCGGGGCTGAACGCGTTACTGACATGAAACTGGCGGAATTGTCAGTTTCGGGCGCGGTGCGGATCGACCGATGGAAACGGGCTGGCGCGGGAGCCGGAAAGCGGCTGCCCGAGCGTCTGCGCACACTGCGTCGACGACGGTTGCGTTCATCGCGCCGCGCTCAGATCTGCTCCATGCCGACCTGCGCGAGCGCGGCCAGGTCGACAACGTCGATCTGGTTGTATGCGAGCCGCAGCACGCCGAGTTTCTCGAGTTGCTGCAGCGCCTGGTTGATCCGCTGTCGCGATACGCCGACGAGCATGCCCAGTTCCTCCTGCGAGATCGCGAGCGACGGGCCGGTGTCCGGATACAGATCGGGATTGAACAGTTGCGCGAGCGCCTGCGCGACCCGTGCATCGACGTCGAGCAGCCGGCTGTTCTGGATCGACGCGATGAACTCGCCCATCCGGTTGTTGAGCTGATGGATCACGAAGCGCGTGAACGGCAGGCTCGTGTCGAGCAGCGCATGGAACGTGTCGACCGGCACGAACAGCACGGTCGAGCGCTGGACCGCGACCACTTCGTATTTGCGCAGCTCGCGCTTGATCACGCTGCCTTCGCCGAACCAGCCGCCCGACGGCACGCCGGAAAACGTGCAGCCGCGGCCCGACGCATTGAAGATCGCCAGCTTCAGCAGCCCGCGATGCACGCCGATCCAGTACTCGGACGGCGCGAGCCGCTGCGCGATCACGTCGCCGGCTTCGCGCTGCTCGGCACGCGACTGCGCGAGCACCAGCGCCTGATGTTCCGGCGCGAGCGCGCGGAACCACGCGCATTGCGCGAACAGCGTCGACAGCGCCGGCAACGGGCCCGGTTCGAACGGCGTGCCGGCCGTGGTGGCCGGGGTGGCGGCCGCGTCGGGCGGCGCAACGAGGTGGTCGTGCATGAGTGCGGGTTTGCGAGGATAGGGATAACGCGCAGCGCGCGAAAGGCACTCTGTCGTTTCGATGACAGACGGCTCACAATAGCGCCCGTTAGGCTGTCGGCAATTGAACCACATCAAAACGAATCGGAGTGCACGCAACACGCACGCCGGCCGAACACGAGACCGATGCGTGCGCCGCGGCGTCGACGCACGCGCCGGTCGACAGACAACGGGAGACAGGATCATGACGCAGATGTTCGAGGCCGGACTCGGCCGCCGCGATGCCAACTACGTGCCGCTCACGCCGATCGACTTCCTGGTCCGCGCGGCCGAAGTCTACGGCGAGCGCCTGGCCATCGTGCACGGCGACGTGCGGCGCACGTGGGGCGAAACCTACACGCGCGCGAAGCAGCTGGCGAGCGCGCTCGCGCAGGCCGGCGTCGCGCGCGGCGACACGGTCGCGGCGCTGCTGCCGAATATCCCGGCGATGGTCGAGGCGCACTTCGGCGTGCCGATGGCCGGCGCGGTGCTCAACACGATCAACACGCGGCTCGACATTTCGTCGGTGCTGTTCATGCTGCGTCACGGCGAAGCGAAGGTGCTGATCGTGGACACCGAATACGCGGATCTCGCGCAGCGCGCGGCGCTCGAGGTGCCGGGCCTGAAGATCGTCAGCGTCGCCGACGCGATGCCGGCCGACCCCGCGCGCTTCGCGGGTGCGACCGACTACGAGGCGTTCGTCGCGGGCGGCGACCCCGACTACGCATGGACGCCGCCCGCCGACGAGTGGGACGCCATCGCGCTGAACTACACGTCCGGCACGACCGGCGACCCGAAGGGCGTCGTCTATCACCATCGCGGCGCGTATCTCGCGGCGATCAGCAACATCCTCGAATGGGACATGCCGAAGCACGCCGTGTATCTGTGGACGCTGCCGATGTTCCACTGCAACGGCTGGTGCTTCCCGTGGGCCGTCGCGGCGCGCGCGGGCGTGAACGTGTGCCTGCGCAAGTTCGATGCGAAGACGGTGTTCGACCTGATCCGCCGCGAGCGCATCACGCATTACTGCGGCGCGCCGATCGTGCAGAGCGCGATCGCGAATGCGCCGGCCGAGCTCCGCGAAGGGATCGATCACACGGTGCACGCGATGGTCGCCGGTGCGGCGCCCGCGCCGGCCGTGATCGCGAAGATGAAGGAGATCGGCTTCGACCTGCTGCACGTGTACGGGCTGACCGAGGTCTACGGCCCGGCGACCGTGTGTGCGAAGCAGGCGCATTGGGAAGCACTGCCCGATGACGAGCGCGCGCGCCTCAATGCGCGGCAGGGCGTGCGCTATCACCTGGAAGCGGGCGCGACGGTGCTCGACCCGGACACGATGGCGCCGGTGCCCGCCGACGGCGAGACGCTCGGCGAGATCATGTTCCGCGGCAACATCTGCATGAAGGGCTACCTGAAGAACCCGAAGGCCACCGACGAGGCGTTCCACGGCGGCTGGTTCCATACGGGCGATCTCGGCGTGCTGACGCCGGACGGCTATATCCGCATCAAGGATCGCCGCAAGGACATCATCATCTCGGGCGGCGAGAACATCTCGAGCATCGAGGTCGAGGACGCGCTGTACCGGCATCCGGCCGTCGCGGTCGCGGCCGTGGTCGCGATGCCCGATCCGAAGTGGGGCGAGGTGCCGTGCGCGTTCGTCGAATTGCGCGAAGGCGCGAGCGCGACCGAGGAGGAGATCGTCGCGCACTGCAAGCAGCTGCTCGCCGGTTTCAAGGTGCCGAAGGCCGTGCGTTTCGGCGAGTTGCCGAAGACGTCGACCGGCAAGATCCAGAAATTCCAGCTGCGCAACGCGGTGGGATCGGACAAGGCGATCGATCTGGCGGGGGACAAGAAGTAACGTCGCTGGCGCGCTTCGTGCGCCCGACGCCTCAGCGCGTCAACGCATCAATGCACGACGAGCCACGCGATCACCAGATACCGGCCGACCTTCGCGATCGTGACGATCGCGAGGAAGGTCGGTAGCGGCTCGCGCAGCACGCCCGCGATCATCGTCAGCGGATCGCCGATCACCGGCGCCCAGCTCAGCAGCAACGACCAGCGGCCATAGCGCCGGTACCAGCCCTCGGCGCGCGCGAGCGCGGCCGGCTTCACCGGAAACCAGCGGCGCTCGCGGAAATGCTCGATGCCGCGGCCGAGCGCCCAGTTGATCGCCGAGCCGGCGACGTTGCCGACGCTCGCGACCAGCACCAGCGCCCACACGGGTTCGCGCCCGGCGAGCAGCAGGCCGGCGAGCACGGCTTCGGACTGGAGCGGAAACAGGGTCGCGGCGACCATCGACACGGCGCACAGGCCGCCGTAAGTGAGCAATTCGGACATCGCGCGATTGTACCGGCCGCGCAGCCGCCGGAACCGGTCACGCGGCGTCGGCGGTGCCGAACAGCGGGTGCGAGATCATCGACTTGTCGACCGGTTCGTCGTTCAGCGTGCTCGCGAGGAGTTCGCCCGCGAGCTGCTGCGGCGAGAACACCATGTCGGGCTTCAGCAGGCGCAGGCGCTCGACGTTGCGCTGCTGGTTCACGAGGCGCCGCCCGCGGGTAGTGACGTGCTTCATGCAATCGCCCGGGCGAGCCGGGCATGTCCAACGAACCAGGCGCTACCCTGAAGCATTCCGCGCCCGGCTGCTTTTTCGAGACGGCGACACCGGGCGACGCGGCACCCGCTCGCGCCGCCGCCCCGTCTCCGGCCTCAGTTCCAGCCGACCATGATCGCGCCCATCCCCACCAGCAGCCCGCCCGTCACGCGATTCATCGCGCGCATCCGCGCCGGCCGTTGCAACGCGCGGCTCAGCCGGTGCGAGAACAGCGCCATCGACGCGACGCCGCCGGCGAACAGCACCGCGAAGGTCGTCGCGAGCAGCAGGAACTGCGCGTTCAGGCTCCAGTCGGCGTTCGGGACGATGAACTGCGGAAAGAACGACGGAAAGAACAGCAGCGTCTTAGGATTCAGCCCGGACGTCGCCACGCCGCGCCAGAACAGCGCGCGCCCGGTGTCGGCGTCGGATGCGGCAACCGCGGTTTCGGCCGACGCGGCACCCGCATTCGCCGGTGCGCGGCTGAGCCATTGCTTGCAGCCGAGCCATACGAGGTACGCGGCGCCTGCCCAGCGCAGCACGGTCAATGCATGTTCGTTGAGATGGACCAGCGAGTTCAGGCACAGCGCGGTCAGCGCGAGTTGCAGCAGCACGGCGAGCGTGCCGCCCCATACGCACGGCAGCGCGCGGCGCCAGCCGGTGCGCAGTGCCTGGTTCATCGTGAGGAGGTTGACGGGGCCGGGGGCGTAGATGAGGACGGCGGATGCAGCGAGGAACGACAGATAAAGCCTGAACGACATGACGGGATAGTACGGGAACAGGGAAGTCGGGCGCCGCCCGGCAGCCGGATAGGCCGCGCGGAGGCGGGGAATTGCATGCCTGCAGGTCCGGCGCCGCAACTCGTGATTGCGGCCAGGCGTCCCGGTGCGAGGGGGTTGTCGCGGAGAGCGTGCCGGACCACAGGCATGGAGAAAATGTATCAAGCGGGCCGGTTAAAAGGCTTCCTGTTTTCCAGCCAAACAGACCCGAAACCGGAATCCTGTTCAGATAGAATGCCGATTTTCAGTAGAAGATTCTTTCTGCCATGGCTACCCGCGAACGCACGCCGAAAACCCTCGACAACCAGGACCGCAAGATCCTCGGTGCACTGCAAAAAAATGCGCGTCTGTCGAACGCCGAACTGGCCGAGCAGATCGGCATGTCGACCACCGCGTGCTGGAACCGCACGCGGCAGCTCGAACTCGACGGCTACATCGACGGGTACGTCGCGCTCGTCAACCAGAAGATGCTCGGCTACGCGGACATCGTGATCCTCGAAGTCACGCTCGATCGCCACGAGGACGACGCGCTGGCGCGCTTCGGCGCCGAACTCGCGGCGCTGCCCGAGGTGCTCGAGGCGTATCTCGTGTCGGGCGAATACGACTACTGGATCAAGGTCGCGGTGGATGGCACGGCCGGCTACGAGCGGTTCCTGCGCGAGAAGCTGTACAGGATTTCGAGCATTCGCCACAGTCGCTCGATGTTCGCGCTGCGGTGCATGAAGGATGTGCCGTCGATTCAGGTATGACGGGACAGCGTCGGCCCGGCGATCCGTCGCGGCGGCGATGGATGCGGCTGTGCTGGGGAAGGACGGCGATCGGGCGGCGCGACGCGTGCGCGCGGCCCTGAACCGGATACGGGCGGGAAAATGCCGACGGGGCCGGAAAATGGATGAATCTTCCGCGGCGCCCCGGGCGCGATGCGACGCTGCGTGATTGCGCGTCGTCAGCGCACGCAGCGGCCAGCCGCGGCGTTCACTGACTGTCAAAACCCTGCCGACCGCATGTCGGCACCGGCCATCGCCCATGGCGCTCGCATCGTGCCGAGGCCATTCGAGTCAGGGCCATGCGGGCCTGTTTGATGAAATTCGTCCGGTGCCCCGATCCCGGGACGCGGCGGCCTTGCGGCGCGCGCCGTGACAAGTAGATCGGGCCGGTAATCGTGCCGCCGGCCGGCGGCCAGTTGCCGCGCTTAGCGCGGCAGGCGTGCGTGTGCTTCAGCGATGACTTCGCAGTTTTCCAGGTGGAGCGCCCAGGCTTCTGCGAGCAGCTCGCCAACGCGTGCGAGCCAGCCAGCGGATTCGGTGGAACGGTTCGAGACATTAGACGTTTGCATGACGAAACCCCGGAGAGGTGGTGGATTAGGGATAACCCTAATCATAAAGAAACTTCACCGCGGTGTGAAATGCGATTTCGTTATATGAGAATTACTGACACTTTTTGTTGCTGCCGCGCAACATGTAACGCACCCCCTGCGGACCGTCGTGGCGCGCACGGGCAACGCGGCCGTGGCGAGCACGGCCTCGCATCGAGGAAACGGCAAAAGGGAAGTCAGGCAGGGGGGCGAGCGGCGGCGGTGCAGCGGTCGTGCGGCGATCAGGCGCCGATCCACCCGAACCGCCACGACAGCCGGCGCGTCGCCGCGAGCAGCGTGTGCGCGAGCGCGCTGTCCGGCCCGCGCGGGAAGCCGCGCGACGAGCCGATGATCGCGATCACGAGCCGGATACTGCCGGTGTGATCGAACACGGGTGCGGCGATCGTGCCGATGCCGGGCACCGGCGCGTCGAACGCAAAATCCAACTCGTCCGCGCGGATTGCCGCAAGCCGCGCGCGAAACGCGTCGTCGACCCGCGTTGCGCTGCCGGCCAGGCGCACCGGCTCGTCGGCCAGCAGTCCGGCCAGCACGTCGTCGGACATGCCGGCCGCGAAGATCCGGCCGATCGCCGTATTGACGAGCGACATCACGGTGCCGACCTGCAGGCTCACGTGCTGCGGCCGAGCCGATTCCTCGAGGCGGATCACGGTCGGGCCGAGCGGCCCGAGCGTCGCGGCAGCCACGCTCATGTCGGTCGCGGCGGCGAGCGCGACGATTTCGGCTTCCGCATCGCGCGTCGGCGACACGCGCTGCATCGCGATCAGCCCGAGTGCCTGTGCGAGCGGCCCGCCGCCGAAGCAGCCCGCGTCGTCGCGGCTCAGCAGGCCGATTTTCTGAAGACTCACCAGATGCGGGAACGCCTTGGCAGCCGGCATCCCGGCCGCCGCCGCGAGATCGCGCAGCGGCAGCGCGCGGCCCGCGGAGACGAGCGCGAGCAGCAGCTCGCCCGTGCTGTCGAGCGCGTTGATTCCGCGTTGCGTCTTCGCGTCGTCGCCGAGTGCGGGCGGCACGCGCGACGTGGCCGGCGCCGCGGCCGGTGCGGCCGGCGGTGCGTCGCGTTCCGCGTCGAGCGACGCGATGGCCTGCCGCGCCGCGTCGCGCAACGCCGTCGCGATCGGGCCGTCCCAGCCGACATCGATCGATCCGGTCGAGCCGATCACGGTCAAGGCGAGTTGCAGGCGCCCGTCCGCGTCCAGCACCGGCACGCACATCGCGCTGACGCCGGGGCTCGGCCGATCGACGCCGCGCTCGATCCCGCGCGCACGAATCGCGTCGCATTCGGCCTGCCGCGCGCCGGCATCGGCCGCCGGCTGCGCGTCTTCCGCGCCGGCGAGCGTGTCGCCCGCGCCGGCCTGGCTGGCCGCCATCGCGTCGAGCTGCGCGGGGTCGCCGAAGGCGCGGAACACGCGGCCGGTGGCGGTCGTGTCGAGCGACATCACCGACCCGACGTGCAGGTTCACATGCAGCGGGTAACCGCCGTGCTCGATGCGCACGATCGTCGGCCCAAGCGCGCCCGGCACCGACAGCGCGACACTCAGGCCCACCGTCTCCGCGAGCCGCGCCGCGTGCGGCAGCGCCGCGCGATAGGCCGGCTGACGCTCGATCGACATCAGCCCGAGCCGCAGCGACAGCGGGCCCGGTTCGTAGTTGCCGGTGATCGCGTCGCGCTTGACGAGCGCGAGGCGCGTCAGGCTCACGAGATAGGTGTGCGCCTGCGCGCTCGACAACTCGGCCTCGGCCGCCAGCTCCGACAGCCCGAGCGGTTTGCGCCGGCGCGCGAACGCGTCGAGCAGCCGGCCGCCGACCTCGACGCTCTGGATGCCGCGCTGCGCCTTGGGCGGCGCGTCGTCTGCGCTGACTTCGTGGTTCTGCACGCGATGATTCTTCCGTTGACGAAACCCCGCATGGTATCCGACGCCATTTCCCGCGCGAGCCCACGCGTTTACCCGTATTAGACAATAGCAAGCGGATTTGCCATTGACAAATATCCGGCGCGGGACGATGATCCGCTCACTCCCCTCAACACATGGCTCGCAGCCACGGAACGCAACATGGCCAAAGCATTCGCATCCCAAGCCGATCTGGAAGAGAAGAAGGTCACCTGGACGAAGCTGTCCGAGAACGCATATGCGTACACCGCCGAAGGCGACCCGAACTCGGGCGTGATCATCGGCGACGACAGCGTGCTGATCGTCGACACGACCGCGACGCCCGCGATGGCGCAGGACCTGATCGCGAAGATCCGCAGCGTGACGGACAAGCCGATCAAGCACGTGGTGCTGTCGCACTACCACGCGGTGCGCGTGCTCGGCGCATCGGCGTATTTCGACGAAGGCGCGCAGCACGTGATCGCGAGCCGCGGCACGTACGAAATGATCGTCGAGCGCGGCGAGGCCGACATGAAGTCGGAGATCGAACGCTTCCCGCGCCTGTTCGCGGGCGTCGAGACGGTGCCGGGCCTCACGTGGCCGACGCTCGTGTTCGAGCGCGAGATCACGCTGTTCCTCGGCAAGCTCGAAGTGAAGATCATGCACGTCGGCTCGGGCCACACGAAGGGCGACACGATCGTCTGGCTGCCGTCGCAGAAGGTGCTGTTCTCGGGCGACCTCGTCGAATACGACGCCGCCTGCTATTGCGGCGACGCCCAGCTCGAACAGTGGCCGGCCACGCTCGAGGCGCTGCGCGCGCTGGGCGCCGAGAAGCTCGTGCCGGGCCGCGGCCCCGCGCTGCTGAATCCGGCCGACGTGAACAAGGGCCTCGACTACACGAAGGACTTCGTGACGACGCTGCTCGAGCAGGGCCGCAAGGCGGTGGAGCGCAAGCTCGACCTGAAGGCATCGATGGCGCTCACGCGCGAAGCGATGGACCCGAAGTTCGGCCACGTGTTCATCTACGAACACTGCCTGCCGTTCGACGTGTCGCGTGCGTTCGACGAGGCGAGCGGCATCACGCATCCGCGCATCTGGACCGCGCAGCGCGACAAGGAAATGTGGGACGCGCTGCAGGACTGAGCGGGTCACGATGGCCGGGCGTCCGGACGGACGTCCCGCCGTTTTCCTGAAGGCCCGTGAACGGCGGCGGCGTTGCGCCGCGGCTCACGGCGCCGATTTCCGGTCTCACAAGAAAGCAGGGCGCATGCACGCCCTCGGAGACTGCCGCGCGCTCGATTCGCGCGGCCCGTTTGGAGAGAGACATGCCCCAATCGCTTCCCGGCGAAGCGACGATCGCGCACGCGAGTGCCACGGCGTCGGCTTCCGCATCTTCCGCATCTCCCGCGTATGCGTCCGGATCCGAATCCGGCGACGCGCCGCTGTTCCGCAAGATCGCATGGCGGATCGTGCCGTTCCTGTTCCTCTGCTACGTCGTGTCGTTTCTCGACCGCATCAACATTGGCTTCGCGCAGTTGCAGATGAAGCACGATCTCGGCTTCAGCGATGCGATGTACGGCCTCGGCGCCGCGGTGTTCTACGTCGGCTACGTATTCTGCGAAGTGCCGAGCAACATGCTGCTCGCCCGCTTCGGCGCACGCCGCACGTTCACGCGGATCATGCTGCTGTGGGGCCTCGCGTCGACCGGCATGATGTTCGTGTCGGAGCCGTCGCATTTCTACGTGCTGCGCTTCCTGCTCGGCGTGTTCGAGGCCGGCTTCTTCCCCGGCATCGTGCTGTACCTGACCTACTGGTTCCCCGCGAACCGGCGCGCGGCGGCGATCTCGGTGTTCTTCGCGGGCGTCGCGGTGGCCGGCGTGCTCGGCGGTCTGATGTCCGGCTGGATCATGCGCGACATGAGCGGCGTGCTCGGGCTGCACGGCTGGCAGTGGATGTTCGCGATCGAAGGCGCGCCGGCCATCGTGCTCGCGTTCTTCGCGTTCGCGTATCTGGTCGACCGGCCGCAGAACGCCAAATGGCTCACGCCCGACGAAAAGGCGCGCGTGGCCGCCCTGTGCGCGGAAAGCCGCACGCACGGCGCCGCGCATGGCGCGCACGACGCGCGCAGCGTGGCGGCCGCGCTCGCGAACCCGCGTGTCTACCTGTTCGCGTTCATCTATTTCGCGCTGACCTGCGCATCGCTGACGCTCAATTTCTGGATGCCGCTGATGATCCGCGACTTCGGCGTGACCGACGTCGTGGCCGTGAGCCTCTACACGGTCGTGCCGAATGCGGTGGGCGCCGTGGGGCTGGTGCTGATCGCGCGCCGCTCGGACCGCACCGGCGAACGCCGCAAGCACTTCGCGTGCTGCACGATCGGCGGCGCGCTCGCGCTCGCCGCATTGACGCTGCATCTGCACAGCTTCGCGGCGATGCTCGCGTGCCTGTCGATCGCGGCGACGCTGATCTTCGCCGCGCTGCCGATCTTCTGGGCCGTGCCGACCCGCTACCTGTCGGGCAACGCGGCCGCGGCCGGGATCGCGCTGATCAGCAGCATCGGGATCACGAGCGGCATCGTCAGCCCGTGGGTGATCGGGATGATCCGCACGCGCACCGGCAGCATGGATCTCGCGGTGTACCTGCTCGCCGCGCTGCTCGCGCTGAGCGGCGCCGCGCTGATGCTCGGCGTGAAGCGCGAACCCGCGCCGCACGACTGAATCGCGCACGGTCGCTGCCGGCGCGCGGCGGCGACCGGCGTTCGATTCGACGGCCCGCATTCGTACCCAGCATTCGCATCCATCGAGGAGACGATCGATGTCAGCCCCCCTTCAAGCGGACGCCGCGCAAGCGGTCGCGTCCGGTTCCGTCACGACGGACAACGACGCGCTGTATCGCCGCATCGGCATGCGGATCGTACCGTTCCTGTTCATCTGCTACATCGTGTCGATCCTCGACCGCAGCAACATCGGCTTCGCACAGTTGCAGATGCGCCAGGATCTCGGCCTGACCGATGCGATGTACAGCCTGGGCGCCGTGCTGTTCTTCGTCGGCTACGTGCTGTTCGAGGTGCCGAGCAACGCGCTGCTGCGCCGCTTCGGCGCGCGCCGCACGTTCGCGCGGATCATGTTCCTGTGGGGCGCGGTGTCGGTCGCGATGATCACCGTCGACAGCGCGAAGCAGTTCTACGTGCTGCGTTTCCTGCTCGGACTGTTCGAGGCCGGTTTCTTCCCGGGTGTCGTGTTCTACCTGACGTACTGGTTTCCGGCGCGCAGGCGCGCGTCGGTGCTGTCGATCTTCTATGCGGGCGTCGCGGTGGCCGGGATGGTCGGCGGGCTGTTGTCGGGCTGGCTGATGCGCGGGATGTCCGGCGTGCTCGGTCTGCACGGCTGGCAATGGATGTTCGCGATCGAAGGCGCGCCCGCGGTCCTGCTCGGCGTGATCGCGTGGTTCTGGCTGTGCGACCGTCCCGAGCACGCGCGCTGGCTGTCCGACGACGACCGTCAACGGCTCGCGGCCGACCTCGCCGCCGATCGCGCCGGTGCACCCGCGCACGTCGCCGGCTCGTTGCGGCAGGTGCTGGCCGAGCCGCGCACCTATCTGTTCGCGTTCATCTATTTCTCGCTGACGACCGCGCTGCTGATGCTGCTGTTCTGGATGCCGCTGATGATTCGCGAATTCGGCATTCACGACGTCGTGCACATCAGCCTGCTGTCGATCGTGCCGAATGCGATCGGCGCGGCCGGGCTGATCGCGATTGCGCGGCGCTCGGATCGCAAGCGCGAACGGCGCCGGCACTTCGCCGCGTGCGCGTTCGGCGGCGCGGTGGCGCTCGCGTTGCTGACGCTGCACCTGCCGAGCATCGTCGCGATGATGGCGCTGCTGTCGATCGCGGCGATGCTGATCTTCGCCGCGCATCCGGTGTTCTGGGCCGTGCCGTCCGCGTATTTCGCGGGGGCCGGCGCGGCGGGCGGGATCGCGCTGATCAGCAGCATCGGCGTATCGAGCGGGATGATCACGCCGTGGATCGTCGGCGTGATCCGCACGCGCACCGGCAACATGGATTCGGCGATGCTGATGATCGCCGGATTGCTGGCCGCATGCGCGGTCGCGATGCTGCTGGGCGTGCGCGCCGCACCGCGCGGCGCAGGCCCCGCCGGCAACTAGCGCGCCGCGATGTAGCGGGGCGCGGGCGTATCGGCCGACAGATGCGGCGCCATCGTGCGGCGCGCGGCGTCGTACGCGTCCCATTCGTCACCCGCGTGCAGCGACGGGATCGTCACAAGCTCGCCGCGATCGAACCCGACCAGCGCCGCATCGACCATGTCCGTCGCCGTCATCACGATTTCCTTCGGCAGGTGCTCGAGCGGCAGGCCGCCCGTCTGCCAGAAATCGGTGGCCGTCGCGCCGGGCAGCACGGCCTGCACCTGCACGCCCTTGTCGGCGAGCTCGTGATGCAGCGACTGGCTGAACGCGAGCACGAACGCCTTGCTGCCGCCGTACACGCCGTTCAGCGTTTCCGGCGAGATCGCGACGATCGACGAAATGTTGATCACCGCGCCGCGGCCGCGTGCGACGAAGCCCGGCACGGCCGCATAGGTCAGCCGCGTGAGCGCGGTCACGTTCAGGTCGATCATCCGCGTCATCGCGTCGACGTCGCTGTCGAGCAGCGGCGCATGCGTGCCGATGCCCGCGTTGTTCACGAGCAGCGTGATGCTCGCGTCCTGTTTCAGCTTCGCTTCGACGGCGGCGAGCGCCGCGCGGTCGTTGAGGTCCGCGTCCACGATCTCGACGCTGCGCTGCGTGTCGTTCGTGATGCGGTCGGCGAGGGCGTTCAGCCGGTCGCGGTTGCGCGCGACCAGGATCAGGTCGTAGCCGCGGCGCGCGAGGCGGTCCGCGTAGACGGCGCCGATGCCCGACGACGCGCCGGTAATGAGGGCGGTACCGCGATGTGCTTGCGTCATGATGTGCTCCGTTTCGGTGAGACGAGGATGGCCGGATGGCGTGAACGCATTCTGGCCTCGAAGCGCTGCGACACAAATGACGTAGATGGGTATGATTCCGGACATCGGGCCAGTCGGCACGAAACGGGAGAACGCAGATGCACCGAATCGGTTTTCTGATCAGCGACGGCTTCCAGATCATGGCGCTCGCCGCGCAGTCGGTGTTCGAGTACGCGAACATGGGGATGGACGCGCCGTTCTACGCGATGCACAACTATTCGGTCGACGGCGGCGACGTGCGCTCGTCGCTCGGGCTGCCGGTCGCCACGCGCGCGCTGCGCGGGCGGCTCGGCGTCGATACGTGGATCGTCGCGGGCGTCAACGATCCGCTCGCCGCGCCGGCGCCGGCCGGTGTCGTCGCCTATCTGCGCCGCGCGAACGGGCAGGCGCGGCGGATCGCCGGCATCTGCACGGGCGCGTTCGTGCTGGCCGAGGCCGGGCTGCTCGCGCAGCGTCGCGCGACCACGCACTGGGCGTTCGGCCGCGACATGCAGCGGCATTACCCGGAGATTCGCGTCGAGGACGACCGGATCTTCATCGTCGATGGCCCGATCTGGACGTCGGCCGGGATGACGGCCGGCCTCGATCTCGCGCTCGCGATGGTGGAAAAGGATCTCGGCGCCGACGCCGCACGGTCGGTCGCGCACAAGCTCGTGATGCACCAGCGCCGCGCCGGCGGCCAGTCGCAGCATTCGGAAATGCTCGATCTCGCGCCGAAATCCGACCGGATCCAGAATGCGCTCAATTACGCGCGGCAGAATCTCGGCCGCGCGCTGACGGTCGAGGATCTGGCCGAGGCCGTGCACCTGAGCCCGCGCCAGTTCAGCCGCGTGTTTACGCTCGAAACCGGGCAGTCGCCCGCGAAGGCGATCGAGCGGTTGCGGCTCGAATCGGCGCGGCTGATGATCGAACAGAGCCGCCATCCGCTCGACGTGATCGCGAAGGAGAACGGCTTTCGCGACCGCCGGCACATGCGCGACGCGTTCGTGCGGGGGTTCGGCGTGCCGCCGCAGGCAATCAGGCGCGACGCGCGGGCGGATGAGCGCGAAACGGCCTGAACCCAGCGGGTCAGGTCAGCGCGTGACGAATGCCGTCGCGTCGTGTGGCGCCGTACGCGCATGCTTGCGCTGGCGCAGCAGCGCGACGCGGCAGTTCTCGCGCGCGGTTTCGCGGCCGTCGTCGTCGAGCAGCACGAGGTCGCCGCGCATCACGTTCAGCGTGATGACATCCTCGCCCGGTGCGCCGAGCGTTTCCGGCGTATGCACGGAGCCGGCCGGTTCCAGCACCGTCGAACCGGCATGCGCGACCCAGTCGTATTCGCGGTAGCGCCACGCGCCCTGCAGCGTATGGACGAACACTTCGCCGTCGTGACGGTGGCGCGGCAGCGTGCCGCCCGCCGGCATCTTCAGCAGCGCGGTCAGCGTGTCCTCGGCCGCATTGATGTGCAGGTATTTGATCGCGAGCCCCGGCAGGTCGGCGCTCATCGGCAGCCACGGCAGCGCGTCGCCGGGCAGGCACGAGATCGGCGGCAAGTCAGTGGAGAGCGGGGCGGACGGCTGCGTCATGGCGAAGGCGGGTGGGAACGGGAAGCCCGCATTATCGCAGAGGCGCTGCGAGCGGCCGAATGGGGTGCGGCGTCGCCACGAAAGCGTGCTCGACGGCCCGATCCTTACACGATGAGATGTACAGTCAAACTGTACAGTTTGACTGTCGATATGCTATCTTGAATTGATGAACTCGCCATTGTCTCCCCCCGAAACGCTCCCGTTGGCCGGTCTCGCCGGCGAACTCCGCATCTCGGTCGGCAAGCTGATGCGGCGGATGCGGGAGCAGACCCATCCGAGCGACCTCACGTCCTCGCAGAAATCGGTGTTGCTGCGGCTCGATCGCGACGGCCCGGCCACGGTGTCGGCGCTTGCGCGTGCCGAAAGCGTGCGCCCCCAGTCGATGCGCGTGACGGTCGCGGCGCTCGAGGCGCTCGGCGCGGTCGACGGAGCAGCCGATCCGACCGACGGCCGGCAGACGCTGATCGCGGTCACACCGGGCTTCCGCAAGGTGCTGCAAGCCAACCGCGCAGCCAAGGACGACTGGCTGCTCCGCGCGCTGCACGCGCAACTGTCGACGGCGGAACAGGCCGAGCTTGCAGCGGCCGTGAAGCTGCTGCAGCGGCTCGCCGAATTCCAGGATCCGGCCCGTCCGTAAACCGTATCGATCCGCCTGAGGCAAGGGCACCCCGCACATGAACCTCCTGCATCTCGTGTCGTACTTCTTCGGCGGCGCGTTTCTCGCGAACGCCGTGCCGCATCTCGTCAGCGGGCTGCGCGGCGAACCGTTCCAGACGCCGTTCGCGAGTCCGCCCGGGCGCGGGTTGTCGTCGTCGGCCGTGAACGTGGTGTGGGGCGTCGTGAACCTCGCGATCGCTTATGCGCTCGTGTGCCGCGTCGGCGATTTCGACCTGAAGCGCACGGCCGACGCGGTGGCGCTCGGTCTCGGCATCCTCGTGCTGGGCTTGTTTCTCGCGCGGCATTTCGGCGAACTGCACAGCGGCAACGCGCCCGACCGGGAGCGGCCATGAGCGTGCCGGCCGCGGGCGTGTTCCGCTCGCTGCGCAGCTTCAACTATCGCGTGTGGGCGATCGGGTCGCTCGTGTCGAACATCGGCACGTGGATCCAGCGCACCGCGCAGGACTGGCTCGTCCTCACGCAGCTCACGCATCACGATGCATCGGCGGTCGGCACCGTGATGGCGCTGCAGTTCGGCCCGCAACTGCTGCTGTTGCCGTGGACCGGCTACGCGGCCGACCGCTTCGACCAGCGCAAGCTGCTGATGGCTACGCAGGCGCTGATGGGTGCGCTGGCGCTCGTGCTCGGCGTGCTGACGGTTACGGGCGCGGTGCGGCTCGAGCACGTGTACGTGTTCGCATTCCTGTTCGGCTGCGCGTCGGCGTTCGACGCACCGGTGCGGCAGACCTTCGTCGCCGAGCTGGTCGGCGACCGCGAGCTCGCGAACGCGGTCGCGCTCAACTCGACGTCGTTCAACGCCGCGCGGATGGTCGGCCCGGCGGCGGCGGGCTTCCTGATCGCATCGGTCGGCACCGGCTGGGCGTTCCTTGCCAACGGGCTCAGCTTCTTCGCGGTGCTGGCGTCGCTGTCGCGGCTTCGGGAAGACGAACTGCGCGCGAACGTGCGGGCAGGCCGCTCGCGCGGTAGTTTGCTGGACGGGTTTCGCTATGTATGGCATCGGCCGGACCTGATGGCGATCCTCGTGATGCTGTTCCTGATCGGCACGTTCGGGCTCAATTTCCAGCTGTTCATTTCGACGATGGCTGCCAGCGTGTTTCACGTCGATGCGCGCGGGTTCGGCTTCCTGTCGTCGATGATGGCGGTCGGCACGATCTCGGGCGCGCTGCTCGCCGCGCGCCGCGAGCAGCCGCGGTTCCGTCACCTGTGGATCGGCGCGACGCTGTTCGGGCTCGGCTGCACGTTCGCGGCGCTGGCGCCCGGCTACTGGTCGTTCGCCGCCGCGCTCGTGCTGACCGGGATCGCCGCGATCACCTTCATGAATTCCACAAACAGCCTGATGCAACTGTCCACCGAGCCGGCGATGCGCGGCCGCGTGATGGCGCTGCGCCTCGCGGTCGCGCTGGGCGGCACGCCGATCGGCGCGCCGGTGGCCGGCTGGGTCGCGAACCATCTCGGCCCGCGTTGGGCGCTCGGCGTCGGCGCGGCGTCCGGCTTTGCCGCGGCGCTCGTCGCGACCCACTTCGTCATGCGCAAGCGCGGGCAGCTGCGCCCGGGAGGCGATGGGGGCTGAACGAAGCCGAACCGGAGCCGAAGCGGGGAGCTGAACCGGAAGCCGAACCCAAGCCGAAGCCGAACCTAAGCCGAACCGAAGTCCAAGCCGAAGCCCAAGCCGAACCGAAGCCGAACCGAAGCCGAACCGAAGCCGAACCGAAGCCGAACCGAAGCCGAACCGAAGCCGAACCGAAGCCGAACCGAAGCCGGAAGCTGAACCGGAAGCCGAAGCCGCCGCTATGCCACCGGCTGCCCCGCCGCATGCGCGGCTTCGAGGCACGACTGGAACAGCAACGCGGCCCGCGACGGTCGCGGCGAGCGCCGCAGCAGGCTCACGAACCGGCACCGGTAATTGAACCGGTGCGGCGCGATCGGCTGCATCAGCCCCTTGTTTTCGAAACTCTCCGCGTAGTGATCGGGCAGGAACCCGAGATAGCGGCCGGACAGTATCAGCGTCGCGATCGACTCCTGGTCCGACGCGGTCGCGCTCCGGGTGAGCTTCGCGCGATGGCTCAGCTCCATGTTCGGCGAATGGAACCCGAGCCCGGCGAACGCGTGGCTGCGGATCGTCGTCCACGTGAGCTTGCCGTGCGGCGCGTCGAAGAGCGGATGCTGGCGGCCGCAGTACAACAGCATCCGCTCGTCGAACAATTCCGAATACACGAGGCTGCCCGAGCTGCGGTGAGCCGGAATGATCCCGACCTGATAGCTGCCGTCGATGATCCCGCGCTCGACTTCGTTGATCGACGCGACATGCAGGTTCAGCGCGACGTCGGGCGCTTCGTCGGCAAACTGGCGGATCGCGTCGCCGAGCCGCGCGTTCGCGTTGGTGGCCGTCTTGTCGAATACGGCGATGTGAATTTCTCCGCCCATCTTGTCGTGAATCCCGTCGATCCTGCTGCGAAATGCCTCCATCGACGCGAGCAGTCGCAGCGTTTCCTCGTACACGGTCTGGCCTTCGGCCGTCAGCGTGAAGCCCGCGCGGCCGCGCCGGCACAGCACGAGGCCGAGGCGCGTTTCCAGATCCTTCACATGCCGGCTGATCGTCGAAATGCCGATATTCAGCTCGAGTTCGGCGGCCGCCATCCCGCCGCACTGCACGACGCCCTTGAAGACCCGCAGCAGCCGCAGATCCATGTCGCTGAGCTGCCCGAGCAGCGCGCGACTCTTCGGTTTCTTTGCTTGCATAATTGTGCAAGTGAACATTGATATTGCGATATTCAAAAGACTAATTGGCGTGCCGACAATGCGCAACATCAACACAAGGAGGAGGGGCGCGCCGCGCCGACCGACATGACCGACACGACCATCGCCAACCAGCACGAAGAGACGAATCTCCGCACCGACGCCGCGTGGCTCGACGCCCACTGGATGCCGTTCACGGCGAACCGCCAGTTCAAGTCGGACCCGCGCATGATCGTGTCGGCGAAGGACGCGTATTACACGGACGGCGAAGGCCGCAAGATCTTCGACGGCCTGTCGGGCCTGTGGTGCACGGGTCTCGGCCACGGCCGCGCCGAAATCACGGAGGCCGTGAGCCGCCAGGTCGCGCAGCTCGACTACGCGCCGGCATTCCAGTTCGGTCATCCGAAGTCGTTCGAGCTGGCGAACAAGATCAAGGAGCTGACGCCGGCCGGCCTCGACTACGTGTTCTTCACCGGCTCGGGCTCGGAAGCGGCCGACACGTCGCTGAAGATGGCCCGTGCGTACTGGCGCGCGAAGGGCAAGGGCACGAAGACGCGCCTGATCGGCCGCGAGAAGGGCTATCACGGCGTGAACTTCGGCGGCATCTCGGTCGGCGGGATCGGCGCGAACCGCAAGCTGTTCGGCCAGGGTCTCGACGCCGATTTCCTGCCGCACACGCAACTCGCGGAAAACAAGTTCTCGCGCGGGATGCCCGAGAACGGCGCCGACCTGGCCGATCGTCTGCTCGACCTGATCACGCTGCACGACGCATCGAACATCGCGGCCGTGATCGTCGAGCCGTTCTCCGGCTCGGCCGGCGTCGTCATCCCGCCGAAGGGCTATTTGAAGCGCCTGCGCGACATCTGTACCGCGCACGACATCCTGCTGATTTTCGACGAAGTCATCACTGGCTTCGGCCGGGCCGGCGCGATGACGGGCGCCGACGCGTTCGGCGTGGTGCCGGACATCATGAACTTCGCGAAACAGGTGACGAACGGCGCGCAGCCGCTCGGCGGCGTGATCGCGACGAAGGAAATCTACGACACGTTCATGGCCGCTGGCGGCCCCGAGTACATGCTCGAGTTCCCGCACGGCTACACGTACTCGGCGCACCCGGTTGCCTGTGCGGCCGGCGTCGCGGCGCTCGACCTGCTCGTGAAGGAAGATGCGGTGAACCGCGTCCGTGATCTGGCGCCGCATTTCGAGGCAGCCGTGCACGGGCTGAAGGGCCAGCGCCATATCGCGGACATCCGCAACTACGGGCTGGCGGCCGGCCTGACGATCGCCGCGCTGCCGGGTGAGCCGGCACGGCGCCCGTACGAGATCGCGATGCGCTGCTGGGCGAAGGGCTTCTACGTGCGCTACGGCGGCGACACGATCCAGCTCGCGCCGCCGTTCATCGCGGAGAAGCGCGAGATCGACAACCTGGTCAACGCGCTGTCCGACGCGCTGAACGAAGTGGACTGAGCCCGCGCTCGTTCCCAGCGATAACCGAATTCACGAAAGAGCCAGAAACATGAAACACGACAGCAATGTGACTTCCACCGTCGGCCACCTGATCGACGGCAAGCGCGTCGACGGCGGCAGCCGGGTCCAGCCGGTGTTCGACCCGGCCACCGGCGAATCGCACAAGAGCGTCGCGCTCGCCGACAAGCTGACCGTCGAAGCCGCGATCGCGTCCGCGCAGGCTGCGTTCCCCGCATGGCGCAACACGCCGCCGCTGAAGCGCGCCCGCGTGATGAGCCGCTTCAAGACGCTGCTCGAGGAGCACGCGGAAGAACTGTGCGCGTTGATCACGGCCGAGCACGGCAAGGTGCTTGCCGACGCGATGGGCGAACTGCAGCGCGGGATCGAGAACGTCGAATACGCGACCTACGTGCCCGAGCTGCTGAAAGGCGAGCACAGCAAGAACGTCGGCCCCGCGATCGATTCGTGGAGCGAATTCCAGGCGCTCGGCGTCGCCGCCGGCATCACGCCGTTCAACTTCCCGGTGATGGTGCCGCTGTGGATGTGGCCGATGGCCGTCGCGTGCGGCAACACGTTCGTGCTGAAGCCCTCCGAGCGTACGCCGTCGTCGACGCTGCGCATGGCCGAGCTCGCGCTCGAAGCCGGCCTGCCGCCGGGCGTGCTGAACGTCGTGAACGGCGACAAGGAAGCGGTCGACACGATCCTGACCGACCCGCGCGTGAAGGCGGTGAGTTTCGTCGGCTCGACGCCGATCGCCGAATACATCTACTCGACCGGCTGCGCGCACGGCAAGCGCGTGCAGGCGCTCGGCGGCGCGAAGAACTTCGCGGTCGTGATGCCGGATGCCGACATCGGCAACGCGGTGAACGCGCTGATGGGCGCCGCGTACGGCTCGTGCGGCGAGCGCTGCATGGCGATTCCGCTCGTCGTCGCGATCGGCGACGAGACGGGCGACAAGGTGGTCGCGGGGCTGAAGGCCGAGATCGAGAAGATGAAGGTCGGCCCCGGCAGCGGCGCGGGCGTCGACATGGGGCCGCTCGTCACGCAGCAGCATTTCGAGAAGGTGACCGGCTTCGTCGAAGCGGGCGTGGCGGCGGGCGCGACGCTCGTCGTCGACGGCCGCGGCGTGAAGGTCGACGGCCACGACGGCGGCTATTACCTCGGCCCGTGCCTGTTCGACGACGTGAAACCCGGCATGCCGATCTATCAGCACGAGATCTTCGGGCCGGTGCTCGGCGTGATCCGCCTGAAGTCGCTCGACGACGCGATGGCGCTGATCGACGCGCACGAATACGGCAACGGCACGTGCCTGTTCACGCGCGACGGCGAAGCCGCGCGCTACTTCAGCGACAACATCCAGATCGGCATGGTCGGCATCAACGTGCCGCTGCCGGTGCCGGTCGCGTACCACTCGTTCGGCGGCTGGAAGCGCTCGCTGTTCGGCGACCTGCACGCCTACGGCCCGGATGCGGTGCGTTTCTACACGAAGCGCAAGACGATCACGCAGCGCTGGCCGTCGGCCGGCGTGCGCGAAGGCACGGTGTTCAGCTTCCCGTCGAACCGCTGAAATTGCGGACGCGCGCCGCGGCTGCGCGCATCGCCCGCCCGCGAGCGGGCGCCGCCGCGTAGCCGGCGTGAAGACGCACAGGCCCGCCCCGGTGTTCGATCGGGGCGGGCCCTTTTACGTGTGCGGCGGTTGCGCCGTCGCGGAACGCGCGGAGAGAACGCTTACGGCGCGACCACGTGCCACACGTTCCTGAAGTTGTCGCCGTTGCGGTCGCCCTGTTTCATGTCCTTCGAGAAGAAATATAGCGGCTTGCCCTTGTACGCCCATTGCGGGCTGCCGTCGTCGCGCTTGACGATCGTGTAGGGCCCGACCGGAACGTCGGTCGCACTGGCCTTGTATGGCGGCCATAGGGTTTCGCATTGGCCCGAACAGGCGCTGGTGCCGCCGTTGGGCTTGTCCTTGTCGAACGTGTAGACGGTCATCCCGTTCGCGGCGACGAGCGCGCCGTTTTCTTCCTTCGTGATCGAACCTTGGGCCGAGGCCGAAACGGATGCGAGGGCGAGCAGGGCGGAACTGACGAGCAGCGCGGCTTTCATGGGTACCTCCTTGTAGTCCGGTGGGCGGCGCCGTCGCGCGCATGGCCGGGCGTGCGCGCACTGGCGGGGAATGGTGCCGGAACGCTGCGCCGTGGCCGCCGGTGCGAGCGACGCGGAGTCGAATGGCGGCAAAACGGGCGCGCTTCTTTCACCATAGGCGGTTTTTGGCGGGGCTGCGAGAAGAACGGGGGCGCATCGGCGCCGCGTATGTCTGACGCACGACATGGGCTTGACAGTCCGGTGACCGCATTCGACGTGCGTCCGAGGCCCGGTGCGACGAGGATGTTGCCGGCTTCGGTCAGCACCGGCTGGCGGCGCGACCCGTCGAACAGCTGCACGTTGTATTCCCTTTCGAGCCTGGATCTGCAGGCTCCCGGCCGACTGCGTGAGGCCGATCGCTTCGCCAGCGCGCGCGAAGGTCAGGTATCGGGCGATCGCGACGAGCGTTCTGATGCGCGTAGCGACACGGGCGAGGTGAGGTGGGTGGCGAAGGGCCGGCATGCGGATTGCTTCGCTGACCGATGTGGCGGATGGCGCCATGCGGATCCGGGCTATCCACAGCCGCCGAAGTTAACGAGCGCGGGCCGGGAGGCTGGCAGACAGCCTGCCCGCGCGTATGGAAACGGGCAACCGCGGCACAGGCCGACCGTAGCGACTGTTGCTGGGCGACGCGTGCGGGTTTCCGTGAATGGTCTCGCGTCGCGCGTGCGCGCATATCTGCGAACGCGGAATCGGTCGCGGTCGTTCACGCCGCCCGTATTCGTTTCATCGATGCGTCGAGGGTGCGCGGCCGTTGCGCGCACGCCGACCCTTCGCGGAGGTAACGACGATGCCTGACGACCCCGGTGAAGTCGCGCGCGCCAGCTATCGCGCGTATGTCGACAAGGACCGCGACGCGATCGAAGCGCTGATCGCGCCGGACTTCCATTTCACGAGCCCGCTCGACAACGGGCTCGGCCGCGATGCGTATCTCGCGCGGTGCTGGCCGAACAGCGCGATGCTCGCCGGTTTCGAGTTCGTCGACGTCGCCGTGCACGGCGAATACGTGTTCGTCGTGTACGAAGCCGTCACGACCGCCGGCAAGCGATTCCGCAATGCCGAGCGATTGCGCGTGCGCGATGGCCTGATCGTCGAGGCCGAGGTGTATTTCGGCTGGTACGTGCCGCACCCGGCGCCCGCCGGCGGGTTCATCGAATCGGGTGGTCGATCGGGTGCTTGATGCGGGGCGGGCAGCCGCCCGACACATCCAGAAGCGGTACATCCGGAACGATTCGTCTTCGGCGAAGCGTCGTACGAACTCGGTCGGCGAGAAGCCCGTGATGCGCCGCGTCGCGCGGCTCGGGTGCGCCTGGTCGGCGAACCCCTCGTCCAGCGCGAGCGTGGCCCAGTCGAGCTGTTGCCCGGCGTCCTGTTTTCCCCGTGCAGCGAAGAACACGCGTGCGGTGCAGGTGGCCGAACGCTGTTCACGCGATGCGGTGGCGTCGAATCGTCGGAATGTGAATGCGTGCCGGCAACGGATTTCGGCGCCGCTGGCGCGGCATCGCGCAGCACCTATGCTTGAAGGGCCCAGGCCGGGCAGAGCCCCAGGAGGATGATCATGCGCATGCTTCTCAACATACGAATCCCTCACGAGCCGTTCAACACGCTGGTGCGCGACGGCAGCGTCGGCGACGTGATCTCGCGAATACTCGACGCGGCGAAGCCGGAGGCCGTGTATTTCACCGAGCAGAGCGGCGCGCGCGGCGCCGTCGTGATCGTCAATCTGGATGATCCGTCGCAGATCCCGGCGCTCGCGGAGCCGTGGTTCCTGATGTTGAATGCAGACTGCGAGTTTCGTGTGGCTATGCTGCCGGACGACCTCCGGAACGCCGGGCTCGCGCAACTCGGCGCGAAGTGGAAGTAGCAGGACGCTGCGCATGACCACGCCCCGCTCGACCACCGGGCGGGACGCATGGCGCGGCGCTCGCGTGCCGAGGACACTGTTGTCGACGGAACATGCGTGACCGCTTCCCCGGATGACCGCGCGTCGACGCGACTCACGAATCGTGCCGGATTCCGCGTCCGTTGCCATCCGTCCTGATCGATGCGCTCATCCGGGTGCATCTTCCCCCAGCGCCTGAATGAACCGCGAAAACAGCTCCGGCTGCGACGAGATCCCGAGCTTCGCGTACAGATGCCGCCGATGCACCTTCACCGTCTCCGGTGAAATCGCGAGCCGCTCCGCGATCGCCTTCGACGAATTGCCGCGCAGCACCATCCGTGCGATCGACATCTCGCGATCGGTCAGCAGACCGGCGCCGAAGCGCGCGAGCGCCTGTTCGACGCGCGCGCCGAGGTCGGCGTCGGGCGTTGCGCGCGCGGCGTCACCCACCAGCCGCCAGTGTTGCCGGATCGCCGCGAGCACCCACGGCATCGCGGCCGTCAGTTTGCCGAGCGGCTCGACGTCGAAGCGCGTCGATGCACCGAGCGACAGCGACAGCAGCATGTCGGGGTTCGGCCGCAGCAGGATCTGGATCTCGTCGTCGCCGACCGCATCGCGGAAATAGCTCAGGAAATATTCGCTGTGCCGGAACAGGTCGGGCGCGACTTCCTCGAGCCGATAGCAGCCGTCGGCGAGCCCGTCGTGCGCGGCCTGCAGGAACGGGTCGAGCAGATATAACCCATTGAGGTAAAGCGGCACCGGCGACGCGCTGTCGGCGCCGCCCGCGTCGTATTCGTCGAGCACGAGCGGCACGCCGTCGCGGCCAATGGCGGTCGCGAGCGCGTTGTCGAACGGCACCATTTCGTTGAGCAGCAGCACCAGGAAACGCCAGAAGCGCGGCTGGCCGAGATGATCGATTGCGCGGCCGAGCGCCTGGTGCATCGCGATTTCGGAGAAGAGACGATCCATACCACCACCGGAGGGCGTAACACGAAGGGGGAATAGCGGTCGTGAATTTGGCTTCCTAGACTGCCACGCAATCAACCGGGCCCGAGTATGGGCGTTCAAAAAAAAGCAGGATAGAAGCTACAGGAGAACGAAATGGCGATGATGTCGGAATCGACGGGCACGCTGCAAGCGACGCCTGCCACGCAAGACGCGCCGCGCGCGTTGTCGCAGACGCTCAGCGTGCGCGACGCAGTGATGATCACCGTATCGGGCGTGACGCCCGCCAGCTCGATCTTCGTGATCGCGCCGTTCGCGATCCAGCAGGCGGGCAGCGGCGCGGTGCTGTCGTTCGTGCTCGGCGGCGTGCTCGCGCTCGCGTTCGCGCTCTGCTATGCCGAACTGAGCGCCGCGCACCGCAGCGCGGGCGGCGAGTACGTGATGGCCAAGCGCGTGTTCGGCACCCTGCCCGGCTACCTGACCTTCATCACGGTGCTGTCCGTCAGCGTGTTCATTCCGGCCGTGCTCGCGAGCGGCGCCGCGCCGTACCTGAACAACGCGCTCGGCACGCACTTCAGCAACCAGTCGGTCGCATTGACGATCGTGCTGCTCAGCTACGTGCTCGGGATGCTGAACATCAAGACGAACGCGTGGATCACCGGCGCGTTCCTCGTCGTCGAGATCGGCGTGCTGATGCTGATCGCGGGGCTCGGCTTCGGCTCCCCGCATCGCGGCGCGGACGTGCTCGTCGCGCCGGTCGTCGTGAGCGGCACTGCGCTGGTGCCCGCCACGCTCGCGGCGATCGTGCCGGCGATCGGTACGGCGATCTTCTGCTACAACGGCTTCGGCTCCGCCGCGTACCTCGCGGAAGACCTGCGCGGCGGCAACCGCAACGTCGCGAAGGCGGTGATCTATTCGCTGCTCGTGATCCTCGTCGTCGAACTCGTTCCGCTCACGGCGATCGTGCTCGGCGCGCCATCGCTGACGGAGCTGACGAAGAGTGCCGACCCGATCGGCTACGTCGTGCGCTCGCTGAGCAATCCGGTGGTGTCGCGCATCGTCAGCGGCGGGATCTTCCTGTCGGTGTTCAACGCGATCATCGCGATCGTGATCACGATGGGGCGCCTGCTCTACAGCAGCGGCCGCCACGCGCTCTGGTCGCGCACCTGCAACCGCGCGTTCTCGACGATCCATCCGCGCTTCGAATCGCCGTGGCTCGCGACGCTCGCGCTGGCGGTGCCATCGGCCGGGCTGGTGTTCGTGTCGAGCCTCGACGAGTTGACGGCATTCACGGTCGACCTGCTGCTGCTGATCTACCTCGTCGTCGGGCTGGCCGCGCTTGCGAGCCGGTACGTGCGCCGCGACGTCGAACATCACTACCGGATGCCACTGTGGCCCGTGACGCCGCTCGTCGCGGTGGCGGGCGCCGCGTACACGCTCTACACGACGCTGGCGACGGCGACGAAGTCGACCGACCTGTTCATCATCGGCGGGCTGCTGGTGGCTGCGCTGGTGATGTACGGCGTCTGGGCGCGCCACAGCGAGGCGTTCCGCTCGCTCTGAACGCCGTGGCGAAACCTTGCCACACCGAAACATCGAACCATTGAAACACTGGAGGAGCTGCATCATGCGCACGAGGGATCTCGGCATCCGCATCGGACTCGGCACGCCGGGCCGCTTCAACGCGATCACGGACGTACCGGGCGTGCGGGTCGGTCATTGCACGCTGAACGTCGAGAACGGCGACGCGTCGATCCGCACCGGCGTCACCGTCATCGAGCCGCGCGCGGGCGCCGCGCACGATGCGCCGTGCTTCGCGGGCGTGCACGTGCTGAACGGCAACGGCGACGCCACGGGCCTCGAATGGATCCGCGAAGCCGGCCTGCTGACGACGCCGATCGCCTATACGAACACGCACAGCGTCGGCGCGGTGCGCGATGCACTGATCGCGAACGAGCGCGAAGCGGCGGCCGGCCGCGTGTACTGGTGCATGCCGGTCGTGATGGAAACCTACGACGGTCTGCTGAACGACATCTGGGGGCAGCACGTGAGCGCCGCGCACGTGCAGCGCGCGCTGGCCGCCGCGCAGTCGGGGCCGGTCGCCGAAGGCGGCGTGGGCGGCGGCACCGGCATGATCTGCCACGAGTTCAAGGGCGGCATCGGCACCGCGTCGCGCGTGACCGCGGCCGACGCAGGCGGCTGGACCGTCGGCGCGCTCGTGCAGGCGAACTACGGCGTGCGCGACATGCTGCGCGTGGCCGGCTATCCGGTCGGCGACGTGCTGCGGCACGTGCATTCGCCGTTCCGCGCAGCAGAAGCGAAAGGCGAGGCCGGCATGGGCTCGATCGTCGTCACGATCGCGACCGACGCACCGTTGCTGCCGCATCAGTGCACGCGCGTCGCGCAGCGCGCGAGCGTCGGGCTCGCGCGCGTGGGCGGCGGCACCGAGGATTCGAGCGGCGACATCTTCGTTGCGTTCGCAACGGGCAACGACGGGCTGCCGGCCGCGAACTACGGCAGCAAGGGCGCGCCGACGACCGGCGTGCGGATGGTGAACAACGACCATATCTCCGCGCTGTTCGTCGCGGCGGCGGAAGCGGTGGAAGAGGCGATCGTGAATGCGCTGGTGGCGGGCGGCGACGTCGAGTCGCGCGGTGTGCGCGTCGAAGGGCTGGGGCATGCGCGCTTGCTGGATGCGTTGCGCGAAGTGGGCTGGCGGCCGGGGCGCGGCGCCTGAAACGGCATGCGCCGCTTCAATCGAAGCGGCGTGGCGAGCGGTGTTGCGGGAGCGACGATCGGCCGGCTCGCCGTGCGTTCGCGCATGCGCTGCGCGAGCGGCGGGCCTGGCCGTGACGACGCGGCGTCATGCTCAACTGCCGAAGTAGACGTTGCAGAAGCTGACCGGGCCGACGCATGCGTTCGGGTCGTCCTGCTTCGATTGCGCACGATCGACGCGGCCTGCAGCCTGTACGGCTTCGGCGCGGTTCGCCTGCTGTTGCGCGTCGTGCTCGGCCGGCGCAGGCTGTGCGTGTGCGACAGCGGCGGTGAGCGAAAGGGCAACGAGGGCGAGGTGCAGCGGCTTCATTTGAGTTTCTCCTGGGTGATTGCCAGTGTTGCTGGCAGTGAGGAAACTATAGGCTCGCACTGCTTGAAGATTAATCGCCGCGGGTGCAGAGCTTATTTCCAAACGGAACAAGGATGACGTTGCGCGCGCATCGATCGACGTCGCCTTTCAACGGCGGTGATGGTTGAACGGCGCGTCCTTGTCCAGCAGCGCGCTGCGGATGAAGTGCAGGCAGCCGACGATGCGCTGCATGCGACGGCGCGCGTCGGGCACCGCGTGCCACGCATGCAGCGTGTGCTGCGCCGCGCGGATCGCGAGGTTCACCGATTTCAGCGTGCGGGCGTGGTGGCTCGGCGTCGGATCGTCGAAGAAGCGCGGCAGCTCGTGCAGCACCGCGTCGATCGACGCGGTCCAGTGCAGCGTCTGCGGCGGTTTCGCTTCACAGAACGCGTGGAGCTCGTCGCGCAGGTCGATGACCGCGTGACCGACTTCGAGCGTCGCCAGCATCCAGCGCAGCGCGTCGCGATGCTGGCGCGTGCGTTGCACGAGCAGCGTGCGAAGCTGCGCCATCAGGTCGTGCGTGCTCGACTGGAAGCGCTGCGCGAGGCTGTCGCGCGCGCCTTCGCACGCGAGCGTGACCTGGCGGCGCAGGTCGTGCGCGATGCGGCCCGTGAGCCACGGCATGCGGGTCGGAAACACGACGGCGAACACGATCGAGCACGCGAGCATCGCGATGACGACCGCCAGGCCGTTGTTGATCAACACCTCGGGTGTATACGCGACGGCATTGTCGGGGCCCGCGAGCAGACAGAAGAACACCGCGAAGCCGATCCCGTAGCCGGACAGCCCCGGGCGCATCGCGAGAAACGCGCCGAGGCCGAGCACGGGCGCGAGCGCCGCGCACAGCAGCGGAAAGCCGTCGATGTTCGGGTACACGTAGCAGAGGAACACGTAGCCGACCGCGGTCGCGAACGCCGCGCCGACGCCCATCTGCGCGACGAACTTCGGCGCGCGCGGCGACGTCGAGCTCAGCGCGCACGCGATGGCGGTGGCGATCACGGCGAGCGAGCCGCTCGGCCATTCGGACGCGAGCCAGAACGCGCTCATCGCGCCGACGGCGACGAGCGTGCGCAGGAACGCGAAGCCGACGAAGAACGCATTGGTCTTCACCGCATAGCGCGTGACCGAGCGTTCGAGCGCGTGATTGTCCTGGTCGAGCGACGCGTAGGTATCCGCATAGCCGAGATATTCGCCGATGAAGCGATACATCAGCTCGATCGCGGTATCGAAGTCGAGCACGCCGCCGGCCGCGTGCACTTCGATCTCGCGGCGCGTCGCGCGCGCGGCCTTCGGCAACGCATCGTGAAAGCGGCGCAGCTCGAGCAGCGCGCCGGTCGTCGACGCGATGCCGCGCTGCCGTTCGTCGCGCAATGCGGCGATCCGTTGCGCGAGCGCATCGATGTGCGGGGCGAGTGCGTCGAGCACGGCATCCGACCGATTCGCGCGCACGCGTTTGATCAGCTGGTGCAGCGCATGCAGCCGCGTGCACGCGTTCATGAATTCGCTGTTCAGCCGAGCGAGCCGGCGGCTGCGCGCGCGAATGCGCGGATCCTCGAACGACGCGAATGCGCGATTGGCCTCGAAGCCGACGATCTCGTCGACGAAATCGGCAAAGCGCCGTTCGAAGTCGCCGCGTGCGAACTCGCCCGACAGCGCGCCGGCCGCGAACGCCGGGAATTTGACGTGACGGGCAGTCAGCGTGCGCATCAGCGCCTTCGCGGAGCTGAGCGGCAGGATCAGCGCGCTGACCGCGCCGGAGCAGGCGATGCCCAGCGCGACTTCTCCGGCGCGCGTGAGCGCCGACTGGAACAGCGTCTGCGGCGTCATGACCGCGGGCAGGCCGATCAGCGCGGCCGTGTAGCCCGCGAGCACGAACCCGTACCAGCGGAAGTGGCGGTTGCGTACCGCGAGCGCGATGCAGGCGCCGATCCACAGCGTGATGCCGGTCATGTACAGCTCCGGCTGCTGCGCGAACAGCCCGCCGAGCGCGAGCGCGGCGACGAGGCCGGCCGCGGTGCCGAGCATGCGGTAGAAGCTCTTCGCGAACACCATCCCCGACAGCGGCTGCATCAGCACGAACACGGTCGTCATCGCCGTGCGCGGCTGCGACATCTCGAGCCGCATCGCGATGCCCATCGCGAGCAGCGCGGCGAGCACGGTTTTCGCGAGGTGCAGCCAGATGAGCCCATCGCTCGCGGCCCAGTCGCGCGCCGCGTCGCCGAGCGGATCCAGCCATCTCCTCCATCGTGCCGGTTCGATGGGAGGTCGCTCGATCGCAGGTTGTGGCTTCATGAAGGAAAAAGGGCGCGTGCGGTGCCGCGGCGCGTCCGGACGGGTCCGTTCGACTGGTGAGGCGCCGATTGTAGGAGTGCGGCGCGCGCGCATTAACGCAGCCACGGGGAAACGATAGTTGCAGGCGACGTAACAATCTGCTGCACCCGCTGGAGGAAAATAGCAGCTCCGCTACAGGTGGCTCACAAGAATGGATACCTTACAAAACATGCGGGTGTTTACGCGCGTCGTCGAGACGGGCAGTTTCACCGCGGCCGCGCAATCGCTGAACTCGACGACGGGCGCGATGTCGCGTGCGGTGTCGGAACTGGAGGCGCGCCTGCGCACCCGTCTGATGAATCGCTCGACGCGCCGTCTCGCGCTGACGTCGGCCGGCGAAAGCTATCTGCGGCGCTGCCGCCAGATCCTCGCCGACGTCGATCGCGCGGAAGAAGAAGCGAGCTGCGCGCACGAACGGCCGGCCGGCGTACTGCGCATGCACAGCTTCGCGAGCGTCGGCCATCACTACGTGATGCCCGCGCTCACGCGCTATCACACGCAGTTTCCGGACGTGTCGATCGAGCTGTCGCTGTCGCAGCGCATGCCCGACCTGTTCGACGGCACGAGCGACATGGCGGTCGTGACCGCGTCGTCGCTGCCCGATTCGGAACTCGTGTCGCACCTGCTCGGCTCGACCTTCAGCATCCTGTGCGCGTCGCCGGAGTACGTGAAGCGGCACGGCGCGCCGGCACGTCCGCAGGATCTCGGCGCGCATGCGTGCCTGACGCTCTGCACGCCGGCCTTTCCGACGCACGAATGGGTGCTCGAGGGCGCCGACGGCGTCGAGCAGATTCACGTTGCCGGGCCGGTGCAGACCAACACCGCCGAATCGCTCGCGCTCGCGATCCGCGACGGGATCGGGATCGGCATGCTGCCGCTGTATTCGGCGATCGACGCGCTGCAGGACGGCACGCTCGTGCGCGTGCTGCCCGCGCACATCCTGCAGAAGATGAACGTGTATGCGCTGTATCCGTCGCGCCGTTTCGTCGACGCGAAGGTGCGCACGTGGGTCGAGATGCTGCGCGCCCAGGTGCCGGGCATGATCGCGCGCGATGTCGACATGCTCGACGCGATCGGCCGCGAACCGCAGGCCGCCTGAGCGCCATTCATACGCGTGTCGCGTACGAACCCCGGCCGTATCGTCACCGGCCGCCTTCCACGATGGCAACCGCGCCCGCGGGACACACGTCATGCGGGCGCGGTGCTGCGCGATGTCTTCACAGCGCGGGCTTCGCGGCAACGCCCGATTCGGTTGCGCCCGCAGCGGCCGGGCCATATGCGGCTTGCGCGGCCTTGTGCTCGGCGAGCCGCTTTGCCGCGAGGCGTTGCTGCGCGGCCATGAGGTCGTCCGGATAGTTGCCCGCGTCGCCGAGCGACGGGTTGTAGCCGACCGACTCGAGGTCGTACAGCTCCTGCAGCACCTGCGCACGCGTGACGGGCGACTTGGCGGACTGCGCGAACGACAGGGCCGGTGCGGCGAGCAGAACGGCAGCGGCGGCGGTTACGACGAGCGATTTCACGATGTTCTCCTGTAGACGGGTGTGAGGCCGGTTCGACGATCGATCCGCGATCCGAACCGTCGACGTCAGTCTATGCAGCGCGCTCGATCGCAAAAACCCCGATTCCAGGGAGGCAGCTTTCCAGATGGCACAACATTGGCGCGCGCTGCCCGCGGCGAACGAATCCGCCGGTTGCGGCAGGTTCGTTGCCGGCGGGCAGCGGTTGCCGATGCCGGTGCCGATCAGAACCGCGTGCGCATGCCGATCGTGCCGACGATCTGATTCGCGGTGCTCGATGCGCCGCCCGACGTGTTGATGAACGCCTGGTAGCCGCGGCCCGATGCGTGCTGGTACATCGCTTCCGCGTACACGTCGGTGCGGCGCGACAGCTTGTACACGGCCTGCAGGTCGACCTGGTGCCACTTCGGATCGGTGCCGTGCCGGCTGTCCGGGTTCGATACGGTGGCGTCCGTGTACACGTAGGCCGCGCCGACGCTGACGGCCGGCGTGACCGCATAGCGCACGTTCACGTCGAAGTTGTTGAACGCGACCTGGCCGGTCGAACCGAACGACCCCGAGTTGTCGTATTGCGAGCGCGTATAGACGAAGCCGACCGTCGCCGGGCCGAACACGTAGCCGATGCCGCCGCCGTACGCACGCATGCGATCCGCACCGACCGACCAGCCGCCCTGGCTCACGCCTTTCGCTTCGACCACGTCGGTCGCGCCGGCGCTCGCGCTCGTCGAGCCCTTCGTGCCGTTCATTTGCAGGTACGCGCCGGCCAGCTTCAACGGGCCGTTCGTGTAGCTCGCCGCGACGCTGTACGCGCGGTTGCCGGCGAAGTTCGTCGAGTTCGAGAAACCGTACAGCGCGCCGACCTTGAAGCCCCCGAGCGTGTCGCTCGTGTACTTGACCGCGTTGTTGATGCGCACCGAGTGGTTCAGGTTGTCGTTGTCGAACGGATGCGCGAAGCCTGTATCGCCGAACTCGCCGGACGTTGCGGACAGCGGCGCGACGAAGTCGACCAGCGTGTCGTACTGGCGGCCGAGCGTCAGCGTGCCGTAGCCGTTGCGGCTCAGGCCGATGTAGGCGTGGCGGCCGAACAGCTTGCCGTCCTGGCCGAGCCCGCCGTTGTTCGCGTTGAAGCCGTTCTCGAGCACGAACAGCGCCTTCACGCCGCCGCCGAGATCCTCGGTGCCGCGCACGCCGAAGCGGCTGCCGTTGATCGTGCCGGTGGCCATGCGCCATTGGGCGGCGCCATTCACGTTGTTCGTGTACGCGATGCCCGCGTCGATCAGGCCGTACAGCGTGACCGAGCTCTGCGCATGGGCGAGCGGGGCGAACAGCGCGGCGGTGCATGCGACGGTAGCGGTGGTTTTTTTCATGTAAGGACTCCTGCGTGTGGGGCTGGCGATCAAGTTCGGCGCAAGTGTAGAGGCATGTGCGCCAGATTCCGGCGGCGGACGCGCGAGTGCACCTTTGCGAGTCGCGCAAAAGTGCGTCACACAGCGTTCACAAACCGGCGCGAGCGCGGCGGGACGTGGTTTTTCGGCTGCGATGCGGCGTGTGGCGCGCGATGGTTGCGCACCCCGTGTCGCGCAGCGACAACATGCACGTTGGCGGGAACGGGAGTTGATTGCCGCAGCGCGTGCGTGGAGAATGAGCAATCCGACGACACGATCCGGAGACATCCGATGACCACGCCCCGCCGCCCGTCCTTCAGCGCCGCGCTATGCTATCGCGACCCGAAAGCCGCGCTCGCGTGGCTCGAGCGCGCATTCGGGTTCCAGCGCCTGATCGTCGTCACCACGCCGGAAGGCGACGTCGCACACGCCGAAATGAAATTCGGCGACGGTGTCGTCATGATCGGCGGTTCGTGGGCCGATTTCATCGCGTCGCCGGAAGACACCCGCGACCGGAACACGCAGAGCGTCCACGTGCATCTCCCCGACGACGCGGACATCGACGCGCATTGCGAACGCGCACGTGCCGCCGGCGCGGAGATCCTGCAGGCACCGGCCGACCAGTTCTACGGCGAGCGCGTGTATCGCGCCCGCGACCCCGGCCGGCACGTATGGACGTTCGGCAAGCACGTGCGCGAGGTGTCGAACGACGAGATGAGCGCGGCGACCGGCCTGAAGATCGAGGATTTCAGATAACGGCCGGGCGCGCTGCGCGAACCGGTTTTCCCCACCCATGCGGCCCCCGGGGCCGCACGACGCCTGGACCCACATGAACCTGTTCAATACACGCCTGCGTGGCCGCGACGGGCTGTTCACGATCGGCATCGACGCCGGCAAGATCGCGCGGATCGACGCGCAAACCGCACCGGTCGCGCCCGTCGGTGCCGACGACGTCGATGCGGGCGGGCGCCTCGCGATTCCGCCGCTCGTCGAGCCGCATATCCATCTCGATGCCGTGCTTACCGCCGGCGAGCCGGCCTGGAACATGAGCGGCACGCTGTTCGAGGGAATCGAGCGCTGGGCCGAACGCAAGGCGACGATCACGCACGAAGATACGAAGACGCGTGCGCACACGGCGATTGGCATGCTGCGCGATCACGGCATCCAGCATGTGCGCACGCACGTCGACGTTACCGATCCGACGCTCGCCGCGCTGAAGGCGATGCTCGAAGTGAAGGACGAAGCGCGCGGGCTGATCGACCTGCAGATCGTCGCGTTTCCGCAGGAAGGCATCGAGTCGTTCGACGACGGGCGCGCGCTGATGGAGCAGGCGATCGAGCTCGGCGCGGACGTCGTCGGCGGGATTCCGCATTTCGAGAACACGCGCGAGCAGGGCGTCAGTTCGATCCGTTTCCTGATGGATCTGGCCGAGCGCACCGGTTGCCTCGTCGACGTGCACTGCGACGAGACCGACGATCCGCATTCGCGCTTTCTCGAAGTGCTCGCGGAAGAAGCGCGCGTGCGCGGGATGGGCGCGCGCGTGACGGCGAGCCACACGACCGCGATGGGTTCATACGACAACGCGTATTGCTCGAAGCTGTTCCGGCTGCTCAAGCGCGCGGGGCTCAACTTCATTTCATGCCCGACCGAGAGCATCCACCTGCAGGGGCGTTTCGACACGTTTCCGAAGCGTCGCGGCGTCACGCGCGTCGCGGAGCTCGACCGCGCGGGCCTGAACGTGTGCTTCGGGCAGGATTCGATCAAGGATCCGTGGTATCCGCTCGGCAACGGCAACATCCTGCGGGTGCTCGATGCGGGGCTCCATATCTGCCACATGATGGGCTACCAGGACCTGCAGCGCTGCCTCGACTTCGTGACCGATCACAGCGCGACGGCGATGCACCTCGGCGACGGTTACGGGATCGCGGTCGGGCGCCCGGCAAACGTCGTCGTGCTCGATGCCGACAGCGATTACGAAGCCGTACGTCGGCAGGCGAAGGCCACGCTGTCGTTGCGGCACGGGAAGGTGATCATGCGGCGCGAGCCGGAGCGGGTGGCTTATCCAGAGTGAGGCGGCCACGGTGGGCGCGGCATTGCCCGCCGCGGAGCATCGGCGCTCTAGTATTCTCAAAATACATGAGTTGATCAGAAAAATACGTTTGTCTCATGAGAAGTCGGCGCCTACGATGCGGTCCTGACGGCGGCGCGCATGGTGCGCGCCGTCTTGTCGCTCCTCGTTCGACGACCTCATGCGCCCCGATCTCCCGTCCGCTCCCGCGTCTTCTTCTCCGTCCACCAGCCCGTTCGTACGGATCGCCGTCGTCACGGTACTGACCGGCGTCGGCGCGGGCTTCGGCGGGATGCTGCTCGCGCTGCTGCTGCACGCGATCCAGCATGTCGCGTACGGCTACAGCCTCCAGCACGTGGTCGGCACCGAGAGCTTTCTCACAGGCGTGACCCAGGCCGATCCGCTGCGCAGGCTTGCGGTGCTGGTCGTGTGCGGGGTCGTCGCGGGCGGCGGCTGGTGGGCGCTGTATCGATATGGGCGGCCGCTCGTCAGTATCCGCCGTGCGGTTCGCGCGGCCGACCCGCGGTTGCCGGTCGTCAGCACGACGGTTCACGCGCTGCTGCAGATCGTCACCGTCGCGCTCGGTTCGCCGCTCGGCCGCGAAGTCGCGCCGCGCGAGATCGGTTCGCTGCTGGCCGGGCAGCTCGCGCACCGTGCGGGCCTCACACCCGCCGACTGCCGGCTGATGGTCGCGTGCGGCGCGGGTGCCGGCCTCGCGGCCGTCTACAACGTGCCGCTCGGTGGCGCCGTGTTCGTGCTCGAAGTGCTGCTCGGCACGTTCGAAATGCGCGCGCTGGTCGTGGCGGTCGTCACGTCGGCGATCGCGGCGGTGGTGGCATGGATCGGTCTCGGCAACGACCACCAGTACGCGGTGCCGCCGTTCGTGCTGAGCGCGCCGCTCGTTGCGTGGTCGATCGTCTGCGGCCCGCTGTTCGGCTTCGCCGCGTACGGCTTCGTGCGGCTCACGACCCGCGCACGGGCCGATGCGCCGAAAGGCCGGTTGCTGCCGCTGCTCGCGCTGATCAACTTCGCGGTGATCGGCGTGCTCGCGATGCGGTTTCCGCAACTGCTCGGCAATGGCAAGGGACCGGCTTCGATGGGTTTCGACGGCTCGCTGACGATCGGTCTTGCTGCGGCGCTGCTCGTGCTGAAGGTGCTGATCGAGGCTGCCAGCCTGCGTGCCGGCGCGGAAGGCGGGTTGCTGACGCCGGGCCTCGCGAACGGCGCGCTGTTGGGTGTCGTGCTCGGCGGGGTGTGGAGCCTCGTGTGGCCGGGTGCGTCGATCGGCGGATGCGCGCTGATCGGCGCGACCGCGTTTCTCGCCGCGTCGATGCAGATGCCGATCACGGCCGTCGTGCTGCTGCTCGAATTCACGCGCGCGAATCACGACAGCCTCGTGCCGATGCTGCTGGCCGTGGCAGGTTCGCTTGTGGCGTATCGGTTTGCGCAGCAGCTGGCGGAGCGACGAGCGACAGCGATCGCAGCCGTCAGCACGCCGGAGGCGGCTGCTCGCTAGCGGGCTCGCGCCAGCGCCCGTGTACGCATCGATGAGCGCGGCGGACCCATGCCACGACGTGGCGTGTCTGGAGGGCGTCTCCTGGGTACGGGAAGCGCACGCACTGCTGACGCATCAATTCCGTTTTGGGGTGGATTAAAGCGCAAAATTCGACCGTAAGACCCAACATTCGGGAATTAGAATTCTTGAGCGCATCCCGCCTATAACTCTATAATGTTGTGAGTTATGACAGATATAGCGCCATAAGCCGCACTATGTTGGAATTAAGCTTTCGCAAGCCCGCTGAAATCGTCACACTGCTTTGCGCGAGGCTTCGCACGGAGCGGCTGGCGTTGCAACTGACGCAGAGCGACGTAGCCGCGCGTGCCGGCGTCGGTGCCAATACCGTGTCCAATCTGGAAGCCGGACGTAATGTGAGCCTCGAGACGGTAGTCCGTGTAGCCATGGTCCTGGGACGCAGCAAGGAACTCGAAGGACTGTTCCTGCCGAAGCTCGATAGCCTGGAAGACGTTCACCGGTATGAAAAGAGTGCCAAACGTCAGCGCGTGAAGAGGGGCAACCCGAAATGATCGAGCGGATCGATGTCTACTACGACGGCTGGGGCGAGGACTGGCTGTGGGGATCGATGGTTTCTACGACGGCGATCACTGGGCGCCCGTTGATCGTATTCGAATATAGCGACGACGCGCGCAAGAGGGGGCTGGAACTGTCGTCTTATGTGCTCCCATTGCATGGCGCGAGGCTGCGCAAGGACTTTCCGTCCCACCAGCTGGGATTGCCCGGCCCAGTCTATGACGCGCTGCCCGACGGCTGGGGCATGTTGCTCATGGACCGCTTGTTCAAACGCCGCGGTCTCAACGCGGCACGCATCGGGCCGATGGAGCGGTTGGCTTACATTGGCAACCATGCGATGGGCGCCATGTCGTTCGAGCCGGTCGCGCCCGAGATCCAGGCACCGCAGCCGGATATTCCTCTTGACCGGCTCGCGGCCGAGGTACAGGAAGTCCTCAATGGTGAGGGCGGCGAATTCCTTCATCAACTGCTGCAGGTGGGCGGCCCTCCGCAAGGTGCCAGGCCGAAGGCCCTCGTCTATCGTGATCCGCAGTCCGGCGTTTTTACCACGGCCGCGGTGGCGGGTTTTGAAGCGTGGTTGGTCAAGTTCCCGGCCCGGCAAGAGCATCCCGAGGTGTGCGCGATCGAAATGGTCTACGCCGAGTGCTTGCGCATGTGCGGCATCGAGACTCCGGACACGCTGCATTTCAATTTGCCTGACGGGATGGCGGCATTTGCGTCCAGGCGTTTCGATCGACGGGACGGTGTGCGCGTGCCCATGCAAAGCGTTGCCGCGTTTACCGGTGCCGATTACAAAACGCCGGGTGCGCTGGACTACGTGAACTTCTTGCGTGCGACTCACATGTGCACCAACGACGTACGCGAGAAGGCGCGGGCGTTTGAACGGGCTGTCTTCAATGTCGCGTTCAACAATCGCGACGATCATCCGAAAAACTTCGCATACGTCATGTCGCGATCCGGCCAGTGGAAACTCGCGCCGGCCTACGACGTGACATTCTGCGAGGGGCCGGGCGGTTACCACCAAATGGACGTCATGGGCGAGGCGCTGCGGATCGACCGGGCGGCATTGCTCGGACTGGCAAAGGAAGCGGAGCTTTCCGCAGCCGCTGCCGGCGACATGATCGACGGGATGTGCGGAGTGGCCAGCCAGTTCTCGGCCATTGCGAAGCGCCGCTACGAGGGGATCATCACAGAAGACACCCTGACGGACATTCAGCGTCGAATCGACGAGAACGTTGCGCTGCTGCGCTAGGGGCAGGAGTTGCCGAAAGCGAATCGGCGAGACGGGCGTTCGTCGGCTCACGGTATCGCACATGCATGATCGCACCGGCTCCTGGCAGCCGGGCGCCATACCTCGCCCTCGTCGTTGAGCTCGTCCCACTCAGCATCCGACGCCGCGCCGGGACGACAAGCCGTTACGACAATCACGCGCAAGCAAAGCGCGGTCTCCGGATAGCCGTTGTACCGCCGCAATGCTTCGAAAAACCCTTGAATTTGTTCGCGGGTCATCGCGGCGACGCTCTCACTGACCGGGAGACGGAGTAGCCCGCGCAGATTGAGGGATTGGCGATCGGATCCATCGGGACAAATGCAGGCGATCACATCGAAGCAAATCACGCGGTTCTGTGCAAGAATCCGCGCGATTCCGCGCACCGAACAACGAACCACACGCGCGGACGTCCCTATCAGGAAACGAGGAGCTCAAGTTGATTCAACGCATTTCCCGCTTTTTCACGCAGGTGGTCCACCGCGTGCTGCCCGACCCGTTGATTTTCGCGATCCTGCTGACGATCGTCACGTTCGCGCTCGCGTTCGGCCTCACGCCGAACACGCCCGCGCAGCTCACGACGATGTGGGGCTCGGGCTTCTGGAACCTGCTCGCGTTCTCGATGCAGATGGTGATGATTCTCGTCACCGGCCACGCGCTCGCGAGTTCGCCGCCCGTGCGGCGCATGCTCGTTGCGCTCGCAAGCACCGCGCGCACGCCGGGGCAGGGCGTGATGCTCGTCGCGTTCGTCGGCGCGCTTGCGTGTGCGATCAACTGGGGCTTCGGCCTCGTGCTCGGCGCGATGCTCGCGCGTGAAGTCGCGCGCCGCGTGGCCGGCAGCGATTACCGGCTGCTCGTTGCGTCCGCATACATGGGCTTCCTGAGCTGGCACGGCGGGCTGTCGGGTTCCGTCCCGCTCGTCGCCGCGACCAAGGGCAATCCGATGGAAAAGACCATCGGGCTGATTCCCGTGTCGCACACGATCTTCACCGGCTACAACGCGTTCATCACGATCGGGCTGATCGTGATGCTGCCGTTTCTCGCGCGGATGATGATGCCGAAGCCCGGCGAGGTCGTCAGCGTCGATCCGGCGCTGCTCGCCGAGCCGCCGAGCGTCGAGCGTCAGCTCGGACCCGACGCGACGTTCGCCGAACGACTGGAAGAGAGCCGCGCGCTGTCGATCTTCGTCGCGGCGCTGTGCGCGGTGTTCCTCGTGCTGCGCTTCATGCAGAAGGGCTTCGCGCTCGACATCGATACCGTGAACCTTGCGTTCCTCGCGGCCGGCATCCTGCTGCACCGGACGCCGATGGCCTATGCGCGCGCGGTGGCCGGCGCGGCGCGCGGCGCGTCCGGGATCATGATCCAGTTCCCGTTCTACGCGGGCATCCAGGCGCTGATGGATCACTCGGGGCTCGCGGGCGTGATCACCAAGTGGTTCGTCGATATCGCGAACGTGCACACGTTCCCGCTGCTTGCGTTCCTGAGCTCGGCCGTGATCAACTTCGCGGTGCCGTCGGGCGGCGGCCACTGGGTCGTGCAAGGGCCGTTCGTGATGCCGGCCGCGCAGGCGCTCGGCGCCGATCTCGGCAAGGCGGCCATGGCGATCGCGTACGGCGAGGCGTGGACCAACATGGCGCAGCCGTTCTGGGCGCTGCCCGCGCTGGCGATCGCGGGGCTCGGCGTGCGCGACATCATGGGGTACTGCGTGACGACGCTGCTGTTTTCGGGCGTGGTGTTCGTCGGGGGAATGTATCTGTTCTGACGGCGCACGCTATCGTGCGCATCGTGCGAATTTTTGGAGCCTGTCATGAAGGGAGTCTGGATTGCGATCGCACTGGCTTGCGCTGTGCTGCCTCTTGCAACGGTGTCGGCAAAGGAAGCGGCTCAAACGTCGCCGGAAGCCGGTTCACGGACATACCTGCAGAACTTCAAGGACATGGTGCTCGCGCAGTGTCTGGCTACCGCCTACAAGCAGGCGCCCGCCGTGAGCAAGGACATCGGCAGCAGCACGAACGCGTTGCGCGACTGGAGCTACTACGACCTGGAGCGCGCGCCGGATGTCGTGCATGCGCTGGTGGCGAAGTACCTTGCGCGCGATTACCGGAATCCGGTTGTCGATTCGGAAGTCGCGGACGTCAAGTTCGACTACCTGAAGTGCATGGATCTGTATCACGGCAAGGAACTGGACACCGCCGCGAAGAAGCTCATCCCGCGCCCGGGCAGCACGTACCGGGCCGAGAACCCGCGATAGGCGACCGCATTCGACCATCGCCGTCCCCGTTCCGATCGGGCAGAATCGACACCCCGATTCCCACCGACGGACACCGCATGCCCGACCCGAACGACCCACCCGCCCGCCGCGCATACGCGAGCTTCGCGCAACGCTACGCGGACATCGCGCCGACCAAGGCGCACAACGCACTCTACGAACGGCCGGCGACGATGGCGCTGCTCGGCGACGTCGACGGCCTGACGGTGCTCGACGCCGGCTGCGGGCCCGGCATCTGCAGCGAGCACCTCGCGCGCCACGGTGCGATCGTGCATGCGTTCGACGTGACGCCGGAGATGGTCGCGCTTGCGCGAACGCGTTGCGCCGGGCTGGCGGTCGACGTCGCGGAAGGCGACCTGGAGGCGCCGCTCGCGTGGTTGCCCGACCAGTCATTCGACAAGATTCTGTGCTCGCTCGCGTTCGACTATGTGCGCGATCTCGCGCCGACGCTGCGCGAATTCCGGCGCGTCGCGCGGCCTGGCGCGACGCTGGCGTTCTCGATGGCGCATCCGATGCGCGACTGGATGGACGAGCGCACGCACGGGGAGGGCACGTACTTCGACACGAACCGGTTCGGCCTCTACTGGTCGGGTTTCGGCGAACCGAAGCCGTATGTCGAAGCCTGGCGCCGCCCGCTTGCCGACATCCTGAACGCGCTCGCCGATGCCGGCTGGCGGCTCGACCGCTTGGTCGAACCGACGCCGCTGCCGGAGATGAAGGCCGTATCCGAACGACTCCATGCGGAGCTGTCGCGCGCACCGGCCTTCCTCTGCATCCGCGCGCGCTGCTGACCCGATGCGGCGCTGGACCGGCGCTCAGTGTTGCGCGGGCGCGTCGGTCAGCGTGCCGAGAAACGCTTCGATGTCCTGGATGTCCTGCGCGGTCATCGCGGGCTTGTCGCCCGGCTTGCGATCGAACGGCGCATCGGTCACGTCGACGTTCGCGCGGTACTTGGCCGGAATATCGTCGTATTCGTCGACCTTGCCGTCCGCGCCGCGCGAATAGAACTTCTGCGGCGAGATGCTGCGCTCGTTGTAGAACGCCATCACCTGATCGAGCGTATGGAACACGCCGTTGTGGAAGAACACGTGGCGCGTCGCGGCGTTGCGCAGCGTCGGCGTGAGGAACATCCCGCAATACTGCGTCTGGTCCTCCAGGTCGTCGCGGAACGGCCCGCACACGCCGAGATCGTAGAACGCCGGGTTGCGGTTCTGCGCGAGCTGCCGGTTGCGCGGCGCGCCGAGCGCCTCGTACTGATAGTCGGTGAACATCGGCGGCAAGCCGTCCTTGCCGGGCTTCGACAGGTGGCAGCCGGCACAGTTGGCCTTGTCCGGATCGTTGAACAGCCGCAGCCCGCGCAGCTCGGCCTGCGTGAGGCGCGCGCGGCCTTCGAGCCAGCGATCGTACTTGCTGTTGTACGGGTGGAACGACGGATCCTCGACCTGATACCGCGCGATCGCGAACATCGCTTCCGACACCGCGAGCTGCGGGCTGTCGAACACGCGCGGCCCGAACAACCGCTCGAACTGCGCGCGGTGCGACGACTGCGCGAGCTTCTGCGCGACGTCGCCGATGCTTGCGTTCGCCATTTCGACCGGATTCAGCAGCGGCCCGAATGCCTGCTGCTGCAGCGTATCGGCGCGGCCGTCCCAGAACATGCCGCCTTGCGGCACGAGCTGCGGTGCCGCCGACGTGCCGGCCACCTTCTGCGCCTTGACGACGCCGGCCGCCGACGCGGCCTGCTGCGCGACGCTCGGCGCGGCGTCGTTTTCGCCGGCATCGGGGCCGATGCTGAAGTTGGGCTGCCGGTACAGGTACATGAGCGACGGCGGCGGACGATAACCCTGCTGCGTCATCGCGAGGCCGCCCGGCTGCACGTCGAGCGCGTTCGGCGGCCCATACGCGTGATCGGGGCTATGGCACGACGCGCACGACTGCTTGCCGGAAGCCGACAGCGACGGATCGACGAACAGCGCGCGTCCCAGTTGCGCGACCGCGGACAACGGCTGCGCGGCCGGCCGCTGCAGCACGACCGGATGCGGATTGGCGCCCGTCCAGTCGGCGACGACGTCGCCGATCGCCGCCGGCGTGCGGGCCGGAAACGCGATCGCGAACGCGCCGTAGCCGAGCACGGCCGCGCCGAGCGCGAGCGCCGTACGGCGCAATGCGCGGGAGGGGGAACGCGGCGCGGCGGCGCCGGATGCGTCGGGAGACGAGTACGCGGGACGAACTGTCATGCTGTCGATCGGAAGCCGGGGTTCGGGCGCCGCATGACGCGGCGCGTGAAATGAAATGGCAACGGCCGGCGCACGAAGCGCCGGCCTGCTGCTGCTTGCTGCGACGTGTTACGCGCTGCCGGTCAGATCGCCGGCGCGGCGCTCAGCACGGTGCCTTGCGTCGGATCGAGATACAGCGGCGCGGTATTCGGCTTCGACGAGAAGTCGAACAGCCCGCGCAGATCGCCCGCCGACGCATCGAACGAACCGCCGCCGATGCGCTGGCCGCCGAGCCAGTTGTCCTCGATGAAGCGCACGACGGACGCCTGGTCGATCTGCGTGTGGTCGACGTAGTTCTGCTTCGCGTACGGCGAGATCACGACCAGCGGAATGCGCACACCCGGGCCGCAGCGGCCGTTCACGGTGCCGCCGTTCACGCCGGTGGTGCCGCCCGAGCCGCACTTGCCGTTGCCGTTCACCTGATCGACCGCGTCGGACGACGCGTGGGTCGGTGCCGTGTACGCGTGGTCGTACCAGCCGTCCGAATCGTCATAGGTGACGATCACGGCGGTGTTCTGCCAGTCGGGCTGCTGCTGCAGGAAGTTGACGACCTTCGTCACGAACGCCTGTTCGTCGAGCGGATCCGAATAGCCTGCGTGCCCGTCCTGTGCGGCAGGCGCCTTCAGGAAGCTGACCGACGGGAAGTTGCCGGCCTTCACGGCCGCGAAGAAGTCGTCGGTGTCGTACTGGTGGTTCGCCGGCTCGGCGGTCTTGCCGTCGGCTTCGACGCTCGAACCGATCGCCGCGACCGAGCTCGGCCGCGTGTGCTGCGGGTTCGACGTCGACCCGTAGTACTGGAACCAGTTGTGGTGCGGGATGTAGTCGGCCGTCGCGGCGTTCACGGCGGTGGCGACCGTGCTGCGCGCGCAGCCCGTCGTGCCGTTGCCGTTGGTCGTCGACAGGTTGAAGCCGCCCATGAAGCCGCCCCACGTGATCTTCGCGCCGTTCAGCAGGTCGCCGATGTTCTTGCCGGTCATCATCGCCTGGTCGGTCGTGCTCGAACACACGTCGTAGCCCGGGTCGACGTCGTTGATCATCGTGAAGCCGCCCTGGCCGTCGTTGATGTAGTAAGAGCTGGCGGCGAGGGTCGACGGCTGTTTCGACGTCTTGACGATCTGCATCCCGTTGGTCTGGCCCGACACGACGTTCAGCGCGCCCGGCGTCGACGGGCCGTACACCGTCGTGTATGCGTTGTCGCTCATCGCGAAGCGCTGCGCGTAGTTCCACAGCGCGGTGACGGTGTTGCCGTCGAAGTAGCCCATCACCTGGCCCTTCGTGCCGAATGCGCCGGCGCCGCCGGACGAGCCCTTGCCGGTGTATTTCGGGAACAGGTCCGCGAGGCCGTTGTCCTCGGCCTGCTGCTCGGCCGTGTATGCGTGGTTCTGGTCGGCGGTCGCGGCCTGCGTGCGATCGAGGCGGAACGGGTTCGCGGCGTCGGTGCCGTTGGCCGTGTTCGTGAAGTTCGGGTTCGCGGTGAGCAGCGTGCCGGACAACCCGTTGATCGCCGGCGTGCCGGGCTTCGCGGTGAATGCCGGTTCGCCCGACGGGTTCGACGCGTTCGGGTAGGTGCCGAAGTAGTGGTCGAACGACACGTTTTCGCCATAGATCACGACGACGTGCTTGATCGGCGTGGCGGTCTGCAGCGCGTCCTGCGACGACACGGCGGGCGTCGACGTGGGATCGTCGCTGCCGCCGCAGGCGAACAGCGCAAGCGCTGCGCCGGCGCAGGCGGTGACGAGCAAGGCTTGACGGAACATCGGGAAGCTCCAGATTGGGTTGCGATGGTGGAGATCGGCCCCGTCGCCGTGTCGGTTCGGCGCGGAGCGCGTCGATAGAGCACCGGCATTGAAACAGCTCGGTATGAAGATATGGGGGCGGAGCGGTTTCGCGAGGGTTGCGTTGCGGTATCGATTTCATTACGGCGCGGAGGGCGGCGAAAGAAAACGGAAAGGGGCGGGGCGTCCGCGACCGTTGCGACACATTCGGCCGGCCCCTCCGATCACTGCCTCGGACGCCATATCGGGCGGGCGATGGCGCGCGGCGGGCGGTGGCTGGCGCCGATCGGGCGGTCTGACGGCGGGTGGTTTTTGACAATCGCGTGACGCATTCATACGATGGACGGCCCGCGGCGACGATTTCGCGTTGCCGACCGTCAGCGAGTATTCAGCGTGCCGATTCCCGTTTTGTTTGCCGTGCTGTGCGCCGCGTTCCTGCACGCGTCATGGAATGCGCTCGTGCGCAGCAGCGGCGACCGGCTGCGTTCGGCCACCGTGCTGCAGATCGCGATCGGGCTGTTCGCGCTGCTGTTCCTGCCGGCCGCCGCGCCGATCTCGCCGGCGAGCTGGGCGTATGTCGTCGCGTCGGCGGCGCTCCACGTCGTCTATACGCTGCTGCTGGTGCGCGCATACGAACACGGCGACCTGACCGTTGCGTACCCGGTCGCGCGCGGCACCGCACCGCTGCTCGTCACGCTGGGCGCGGCGGCGTTCGCCGGCGAGCGGCTGAACGTCGGCGCGCAATTCGGGCTCGTGCTGATCTGCGCGGGGATCATGGCGATCGGGCTGGAGCGAGGACGCGGTGCGCGGCACCGGATGACGCAGGTGCTGCCGACCGCGTTTGCGACCGGCGTGTCGATCGCCGCGTACAGCGTGGTCGACGGGATCGGCGTGCGAGAAAGCGGCAGCACGATCGGCTATACCGCGTGGATGTTCGTGCTGACCGGGCTGATGATGGGCGCGTACTACCGGCTGCGGGCGGGCTCGCTGCGGCTCACGCAGGATGTCGGCGAAACGGCGAAGGCGGCGTGCGGCGGCGTATTCGCGGCGCTCGCGTACGGGATCGTGATCTGGGCGATGGATCGCGCGCCGATGGGCCCGGTGTCGGCGTTGCGCGAGACGAGCGTGGTGTTTGCGGCGCTGATCGCGCGCGTGTATCTCGGCGAGCGGCTGACGCCGCGTCGGGCGGGCGGTTGCCTCGTGATTGCTGCCGGCGCGCTGTTGATCAGTGCGTTCGAAGCGGTGCGGTGAACACGGCGACGATCGAACGACGCACGGCTCGGCGTATCGCTCGACGCGTCAGCTCTCCACCGGCATCGCACTCGTGCACTTGATCTCGTCGAGACACACGCTCGAATGCACGCCGCTCACGCCGGGGATGCGCATCAGCGTTTCGAGCAGGAACGTCGACAGCCCCTTCAGGTCGTGCGCGACGACCTTCAGCACGTAGTCGATATCGCCCGTCACCGAGAAGCATTCCTGAATCTGCGCGAGATCCGACACGAGTTTCTGGAACTTCGACAGATCGCGGATATGCCCGCGCTCCATCGTCACGTGCACGAACGCGGTGACGCCAAAACCGAGCGTATCGGGGCAAAGGCGCGTCTCGTAACGGCGGATCGCGCCGATCTCCTCGAGCCGGCGGTGGCGTCGCAGTGTCTGCGCGGGCGACAGCCCGACGGCCTTCGCGAGGTCGAGGTTCGACGCGCGGCCGTTCTCCTGCAACACCGACAACAAGTGGCGATCGATGCGATCGAGAACCGGTTCAGGCATTTTTGTTTCCTCATCTGTCTCCCGGATGCAATCTTATCTCATAATGTAGGGTTTGCATGAGCGGGTTACGCAACCCGATTTCGCCGTCGCGACGCTAAACTGACGCCGGATTTTCGTGTGCGACCGCAGCAATGCGGCGAGGACGACAGTCGGCGGCCGGTCTGCGGGCCCGTCGACGCGAATCATCGGGCGTTGCCACGCGAAGATTGCAGTCCCCAACCCGGTGGCTCCACGAACGGTCGCCGGCACAGCAAAACAGCGCCCGGCACACCGAGGCGCGCCGCACCGCTTCCGGCGGAGGCGGAGAGAGTGGAGAAGACATGGTTTCTGGAAACGAGAAGGACGGCCTGAAGCGGGGGCTGAAGAATCGCCACATCCAGTTGATCGCGCTGGGTGGCGCACTCGGCACGGGGCTGTTCCTCGGCATCGCGCAGACGATCAAGATGGCCGGCCCGTCCGTGCTGCTCGGCTACGGGGTGGCCGGCATCATCGCATTCTTCATCATGCGCCAGCTGGGCGAGATGGTCGTCGACGAGCCCGTCGCCGGCTCGTTCAGCTACTTCGCCGACAAGTACGTCGGCCACTTCACCGGCTTCCTGTCCGGCTGGAACTACTGGGTGCTGTACATCCTCGTCAGCATGGCCGAGCTGTCGGCCGTCGGGATCTACGTGCAGTACTGGTGGCCGGGCGTGCCGACCTGGGTGTCGGCGCTGGTGTTCTTCGTCGCGATCAACCTGCTGAACCTGGCGAGCGTGAAGTCGTACGGCGAGACGGAATTCTGGTTCTCGATCATCAAGGTTGCCGCGATCGTCGGCATGATCGGCTTCGGCGGCTGGCTGCTCGCGAGCGGCCATGCGGGGCCGGAAGCGAGCGTCGCGAACCTGTGGCAGCACGGCGGCTTCTTCCCGAACGGCGTGTCCGGGCTCGTGATGTCGATGGCGGCGATCATGTTCTCGTTCGGCGGGCTGGAGCTGATCGGCATCACCGCGGCCGAAGCCGACGATCCGAAGCGCAGCATTCCGCGCGCGACCAACCAGGTGATCTACCGGATCCTGATTTTCTACATCGGCGCGCTGGCCGTGCTGCTGTCGCTGTATCCGTGGGAAAAGGTCGTGTCCGGCGGCAGCCCGTTCGTGCTGATCTTCCACGCGCTGAGCAGCAACCTGGTCGCGAACGTGCTGAACGTCGTCGTGCTGACGGCCGCGCTGTCGGTCTACAACAGCGGCGTGTACAGCAACAGCCGGATGCTGTTCGGCCTCGCGAAGCAGGGCAACGCGCCGAAGGTGCTGTGCTCGGTGAACAAGCGCGGCATTCCGCTCGCCGCGCTCGGCGCGTCGGCGCTCGCGACCGGCGTGTGCGTGCTGGTCAACTACTTCATGCCGGGCAAGGCGTTCGAGGTGTTGATGGGGCTCGTCGTGTCGGCGCTGATCATCAACTGGGCGATGATCACGCTGATCCACCTGAAGTTCCGCCAGGCCAAGCGGATCGCCGGAGAGCAGACTTCGTTCCGCAGTCTGGGCTATCCTTTCACGAATTACCTGTGCCTGGCGTTCATGGCCGGCATTCTCGTCGTGATGTACCTGACGCCGGATCTCCGTCTGTCGGTGTACCTGATCCCGGTATGGCTCGCGGTGCTCGCGATCGGGTATCGCTTCCGTCAGAAGAATGCGGGCTATGCGGTGCGCGACGGCGCGTCCGCGCTGACTCCGCGTCGACCGCACTGACACGCAGGCCAGGCCACCCCCGATCATTCTTCCAAACGAGACCGACTCAAGCCATGTTCGAACACATCGACGCGTACCCCGGCGACCCGATCCTGACGCTCAACGAGAACTTCCAGAAAGATCCGCGCGATCAGAAGGTCAACCTGAGCATCGGCATCTATTTCGACGCCGAAGGCCGGATTCCCGTGATGGGCGCCGTGCGCGAAGCCGAAACCGCGCTGCAGCGCGACACCGGCCCGAAGCCCTACCTGCCGATGGTCGGCCTGGCCGCGTATCGCGACGCCGTCCAGTCGCTGGTGTTCGGCGCCGATCACCCGGCGCGTGCCGCCGGCCGCATCGCCACCGTGCAGACGCTTGGCGGCTCGGGCGCGCTGAAGGTCGGCGCGGATTTCCTGAAGCGCTACTTCCCCGACGCGCAGGTGTGGCTCAGCGATCCGAGCTGGGAAAACCACCGCTTCATCTTCGAGCGTGCGGGCTTCACGGTGAATGCGTACCCGTACTACGACGAAGCGACGGGCGGCCTGAAGTTCGACGCGATGCTCGCGGCGATCGACGCGCTGCCGGCGCGCAGCATCGTGCTGCTGCACGCGTGCTGCCACAACCCGACCGGCGTCGATCTCGACGAAGGCCAGTGGGAGAAGCTGATCGACGTGATCGAGGCGCGCGGGCTGCTGCCGTTCGTCGACATGGCGTACCAGGGCTTCGGCGCGGGGCTCGACGCTGACGCGTTCGCGGTGCGCGAGCTGGCCCGCCGCGGCGTGCCGGCGCTCGTCGCGAACTCGTTCTCGAAGAACTTCTCGCTGTACGGCGAGCGTGTCGGCGGCCTGAGCGTCGTCTGCGAGGATGCGGCCGCGGCCGAGCGCGTGCTCGGCCAGCTGGCCGGCGCGGTGCGCTCGAACTACAGCAACCCGCAAACCTACGGTGCGAAGGTCGTGGCGGCCGTGCTCAACACGCCCGCGCTGCGCAAGCAGTGGGAAGAGGAACTCGCGGCGATGTGCCGCCGCATCGCGCGGATGCGCCAGGCGATCCACGACGGCCTGCGCGACCACGTGAGCGGCGAGGCGCTGACGCGCTACGTCAAGCAGCGCGGGATGTTCACCTACACGGGCCTGACCGAATCGCAAGTCGAAGCGCTGCGCGAAGTGCACGGCGTGTACATCCTGCGCTCGGGCCGCATGTGCGTCGCGGGCCTGAACGACTCGAACGTCGGCATCGTCGCGGATGCGATCGGCAAGGTGCTGAAGAGCGGCGTCTGACCGGCGCGCCGGCGTCCCGTCCGCCGGATCGCATTGCCGAAACCGGCTGTCTCCATGCGGAGGCAGCCGGTTTTTTCTTGCGCGGCTGCGGCGCGGCGGTACGATGGACGATCGAACGCGGCGAAGGAGCGGCATGGCTATTCGAATCGTACGGCTCGGCACGCCACGCGCGCCCGGCGAGGGCGTGAGGATCGGCACGGTGCGCCGGCCGCCGCGCGGCGTGCCGAAAGCGGAATTCGCGTCGCGAAACTACTATGATGTATGGTTGCCGACGCTGTCACCGAGCGCCGAGCTCGTCGCGCAGGCGCTGGCAGCCGAGACCGACGCGCAGTGGCACGCGTTCACGCGCCACTTCCGCGCGGAAATGGCGCACGGCGACGCGCCGAAGGTGCTCGACCTGCTTGCTGCGCTGTCCGCAACGAGCGCATTCTCGATCGGTTGTTACTGCGAGGACGAACAGCGTTGCCATCGCAGCGTGCTGCGCGAGCTGCTGGCGGAGCGCGGGGCGACGATCGAGGCCGACGCGGGCTGAATCCGCCCGACCGCGCGCGATGTTGCGTGGGATCGCGTGGCCCGGCGAACCGGTTGACGTGGGTCAAGCAGGCGGCGGTGCACGCCGCTATGCTCTGGTCATGGGGTCGTTACGACGATGACAGGCGGACAGATGCAAATTGCCTTTCCACCGGACCCGCCCGAATACTGCGCGCGCGATCTGGTCGTGGCGTTTTCGGCGCTGGTCGACGGTCGCTGCGTGCAGTGCGCGGTCACGGCCGAAGCACTGGAAGACCATTTCGGCGCGCGCTCGCTGCTCGAGCGCGACTTGCTGGATGCGTTCGACGCGCATCGGTCGGCGATCGAGGCGATGGCACGGAGAATGCTCGAAGAAATCGGCGGTCGGCCGGTGTTGCTGCATAGCGGTCACTTCCGGCTCGACGACTGATACCGCAGGAGGGGGCATGACACTGCAGGGCAATATTCATGAACGCGACTGGTCGGTCGAAGTCGAGACACGGCCGTGCGAATCGGGCCAGTTCCGCTGTCGTGTGTCGGTCGAGCACGGCACGGGGCCGGCGCGCTTTCATCACACGTTCGAGCACAGTCACGCGTACCAGACCGAACACGAGGCGGCGATCGAAGGGCTGCGCGCCGGAATGACGTGGATCGAAATGAAGGCGTCGCAGACGTTCAGCGTGTGAACGGCCGCGTGTCGCTCGATACGGGCGCGCTGTACGGGTAGCGGTGCATTGCGTCGGCGGGAAACACGCGCGGCGCCGCACGTGCGCTAGGGGCCCCCCGCCGCTTGGTACGGCCGGCGCCGCATCCCGCAGCGGGCGCGCCAGTGGGCAGGCAACGCGGTCGACGAGCGGGCAACGCCGTCAGGAGGAGCGAAATGGGCGTGGGCATGCAGATCGTCTGCGTCGGCTGCACGAGCCTGGCCGCGCTGGAAGCCGAGGCGGGTGCGCAACTGGTGCGGCTCGCGCGATTCCGCGCGCGGCTCGGGGATTGCCGCCTGGCGATCGAGGCGCGCACGTCCGTCGACGGGGGCCGGACTTACGACGTGAGGCTGGAACTGGCGATGTACGGCCGTGCGCCGGCATCGCTGCCATGCTGCACCCGTGACGACGCAATCGACGCGCTGCACTGCGCGTTCGCGCAGGCCGAACGCATGCTGGACGCGTGGCAGGCGGGCGACGTCGAAGCGGTCGCGCTTCACGGCGCCGCGACCGGCGACGCGTCGCGATGAAGCGAACTCGAGCGTGACGGCGGTCAGACTTGCGCGAGCGCCTGCGCGTCGATGATCCGCACGCGCTTGCCGCGCGTTTCGACGAGTGCGTCGCGATGGAACCGGGAGAACATCCGGCTGACGGTTTCGAGCTTCATCCCGAGATAGCAGCCGATTTCCTCGCGCGTCATGCGCAGGTTGAATTCCGATGCCGAATAGCCGCGCGCCTCGAAGCGCGCCGACAGGTTCAGCAGGAAGTGCGCGACGCGCTGCTCGGCCGACATCGTGCCCAGCAACAGCATCTGGCTCGATTCGCGCACGATCTCGCTGCTCAGCATCTGATAGAGAAAATGCTGCATCGGCTTCATCTCGCGGCATGCGGCTTCGAGCGCGCCGAACGGGATGATGCACACCACGCTGTCCTCGAGCGCGATCGCATCGCAGCAGTGGTGGCCGCCGCCGATGCCGTCCATGCCGAGCGTTTCCCCTGCGATCTGAAAACCCGTCACGTGCTCGCGGCCGTCACGATGCATCATCACCGTCTTGAACGAGCCTGCGCGCACCGCATAGATGCTGTGAAACGGGTCGCCCGCGCGGAACAGCGCGTCGCCCTGGCGAATCTGCCGCGTCGCGCAGATGATCGCGTCGAGCCGGCCGTACTCGGCGGCCGTCAGGTCAGGCGGCAGGCACATCGAGCGCATCGCGCAGACGGAGCAGCGCGCGCCCGGATGTTTGGCGGCGTCGGCGGACGCAACCGCACGAAGGGCGATGGTTGGCCGGGGCTCGACGTACGGGCCGGCTGCACAGGTGGCGGCGGTGGACATGGGTCGCTCTGGCTCGGTCAGGGATGGTGCTCGCGAGCGTGCACCAGGGATTCGATGACGCGGCATGCGGCGTCGAATTCGGCGGTCTTGTCGAAGAAGTAATCGGCTCCGGCCGCCGCGCATGCCTCCCTGAATGCCGCTGCCGAATGATTCGTCAGCACGATCGTGACGACGCGCGGTACCGCCTTCGACAGCATCCCGATCAGGTCGAGGCCGCTGCCGTCGGCGAGCCGCAGGTCCACGATCACCACGTCCGCGTGGCTGCCGCGGATATGGGTCAGCGCGTCGTGGCCGTCTTCCGCTTCGCCGACGACCACGACGCCGCCGATCGCGCCGACGCGCAGCGCGATCCGTTGCCGGACAGCGACGGCATGATCGACGAGGAACACCCTGAGCGCGGTGGGTGACAGGCTGGCATTCATGCGGGCAGTATCGTGGCCCGCCGCCGAAAAGGAAATCGGCCGAATTGGAAGTTTGTGTAGGCCGCTTCGCCACGTTGTAGGGCGATTCCTACAACGCGTACGGCACGCGGCGGCGCGCGCAGGTCGCGATGACGGGCGCGCGGCAGGCGGGCAGCGGCGCGCTGCCGCCGAATCAGTTGCGCTGGCGCGCGTCCAGTGCGTCGCGCGCCGTGCGGCACGCGGCGAGATCCCACGCCGCACAGCCGACGCTCTTGAACAGCAGCGGGCCGCTGCGCTCGAATGCGCCGCGCAGCACGTCGGCGAGCGACGCGACTTGCTGCCAGTCGACCTGCGCGACGATCAGGTCGCCGGCTTCGTGGCGGGCGCCGGCCGGATCGTCGACGACGAGCCGGCTATGGCGCACGGTGTCGGCGTCGATCTCGGCGGCGTCCGCGGTGAATGCGCCGACGCCGACCACGAGCCGGCCCTCGCGCGCCGCTTCGCGATAGACGGGCGTGCGGCTCGTCGTCAGCGTGACGACGACGTCGATCGCATCGGGAATCGCGTCGCCGTCGAGCGGCACGAGCCGCGGCGCCTGCGCGCGGTGCGCGGCGCAGAACGCGGCTGCGCTGTCGGCGCGCGAGCCGCGCACGTGCAGGCGCGCGTCCGGGAAGATCGCCGCGAGCGCTTCCGCGTGATTGGCGGCCTGCTTGCCGGTGCCAATCAGCAGGATGTCGTGCGGCGCGGCGCCGTGCAGCGCCTCGATGCCGAGCGCCGTGACGGCCGCCGTGCGGCGGCCCGTGACCGTCGGGCCGTCGAGCACGAAGTGCATCGCGCCGGTAGTCGCATCGCACGCGATCACCTGTCCGAGAATGGTCGGTAGCCCGCGGGCGCCGTTGCCGGGGCACACGTTCACAAGCTTGTGGATCGCGAGATCGCGTGCGCTCGACGGCATCGACAGCATCACGCCGCCCGCCTGGAGCGGCACGACCAGCCGCTCGGGGCTGACGATTTCGCCTGCCGCGTATTCGGCGACGGTTTGCCTGAGCGTGGCGAGGAGCGCCGGGTAGTCGAGCAGCGCGGCCGTTTCGGCCGCGTCGAAAGCGGGAATCCGGGAGAGGGCGGTCATCGTGTGGATCGGTTGCGTCGGTGGGCATGGACGACGGGCGCAAGGTGCGCTCGCCACGGAGGCTGCGGTACCGCGACAGCGAATGTTCTGGATCGAATCTATACCAGTTACTGGCCATCCCGCAAGGCGGAAAATCGAACGGATCGCTAATTTTGGTTCTAATATCCGTCCAGATGGCGCTGCGCGTATCGGCACGGGTGTCGCTCCGGTATAGTGCGAACCCATTTCACGTCCACGCCCGCCGCTGCAGGAGCCTGCCGATGATGTCCGCCCGCCCCGAATCGCTCGAAGCCGGTTTCCGGCCGCTGCAGATCTACGAGCAGGTCGCCGAGAAGATCCGCGACGAGATCCGCGCGGGGCGCTACGCGGCCGATTCGAGGCTGCCGTCGGAGCGCGAACTGGCGGCGCTGTTCCAGGTCGGCCGGCCGGCCGTGCGGGAGGCGCTCGGCGCGCTGCAGAACGAAGGCCTCGTGTTCACGAAGCGCAATTCGGGCACCTATGTGGTTTCGGCGCCGCTCGACGTGCTCGCGCGGCGCGGCGACACACACGGCGCGCCCGACGCGGACTTCAGCCCGACGTCGACGCTCGACGTGCGGCTCATTCTCGAACCTGCGATCGCCCGCCTCGCGGCTGCGCACGGCCGCGCCGATCCCGTCGCCGAGGGCTATCTCGCGCAGATGGAAACCATCACCGACGTCGACGATCCGCAGCAGCGCGCGGTGTGGAACGAGAGCGACCGGCTGTTCCACCGGCAGCTCGCGCTGATGACCGGCGACGCGCTGATCGTGAAGATCGCGGACGAAGTCGCGAAGACGATGGACCAGCCGCTGTGGAAACGGCTGAAGGACGACGGAATCTACGATGCCGGCCGCATTCGGCTCTATGTGTCCGAGCACCGGCTGATCTACGAGGCGATCGTGTCCGGCGACGCCGACGCGGCTGCGTTCTATGTCGAGCAGCACATCCGCCGCGTGCGGCGCGACATCGCGCCGAAATGACGCCGCCGTATCGCTCTGGTATCGAAAGTAACCACATCGCCAAAAGTAATTTTGAAATTGCTTGCATGGCGACCACGCGTCGCCTACATTGGTTTCACGCAAAACCAATCAGGAGACGCCATGCGACACGTCTTGACCGCGCTCTCGGTGGCCCTCGCCGCCGGCGCGCTGACTTCCGCCCATGCGCAGGAAGCCGTGATGATCGGCCATTCGGCGCCGCTCACCGGCCCGCAGGCCGCCAACGGCAAGGACAATGAAAACGGCGCGCGGCTGGCCGTCGACGAGCTCAACAAGGCGGGCGTGAAGGTCGCCGGCAAGACCGTCACGTTCAAGCTGGTATCCGAGGACGATCAGGCCGACCCGAAAGCGGGCGTGCAGATCGCACAGAATCTGGTCGACAAGGGCGTCGTCGCGGTGCTCGGGCCGTACAACTCGGGCGTCGCGATCCCGGCATCGCGCGTGTACAACACGGCAGGCGTGCCGATGCTGCCGGTCGCATCGAATCCGGCGCTGACCAAGCAGGGTTTCAAGAACATCTTCCGGATCGGCGCGAGCGACGAACAGCTCGGCGGCACGATGGCAACGTTCGCCGCGCGCACGCTGCATGCGAAGACGGCCGCCGTGATCGACGACCGCACCGCGTACGGGCAGGGCGTGGCCGAGCAGTTCGCGAAAGTCGCGAAGGAGAACGGGATCAAGATCGTCGACCAGGAGTACACGAACTCGTCGGCCACCGACTTCCTCGGCATTCTCACCAAGATCAAGGCCGGCAACCCCGACGTGATCTTCTTCGGCGGCTATGCGGCGCAGGGCGCGCCGATGGCCAAGCAGATGAAGCAGCGCGGCTTGCGCGCGAAGCTGCTCGGCGGCGACGGCATCTGCTCGGCCGATATGGGCAAGGTTGCGGGCGAAGCGGCGTCGATCGTCTACTGCGCGCAGGGCGGCGTCGCGCTCGAGAAGACGGCTGCCGGCCGCGAATTCCTGAAGAAGTACCACGACACCTATCACACGGATACGCAGGTCTACGGCGTCAACTACTACGACGGCATGAAGCTGCTCGCCGACGCGATGGTCAAGGCCGGCACGACCAGCGACAAGGCGAAGCTGATCGCGCAGCTGGCGAAGACGAACTACGTCGGCGTCGCAGGCACCTACTCGTTCGACTCCAACGGCGACCTGAAGGGCGCGCCGACGACCGTCTACGTGATCCGCAACGGCCTGCCCGTGCCGTACGAGAAGTAATCGTCAACCGTCACCGGATGGCGGCGCGGCCGCCGTCCGTCGCTTCACGCATTCGATCGACCATGAAAATTTCCCGCTCCCTGTCCACCGTCGAGGTCCATACCGGCGGTGAAGCGTTCCGCATCGTCACGAGCGGGCTGCCGCGCCTGCCCGGCGACACGATCGTCCAGCGTCGCGCGTGGCTCAAGGAGAACGCCGACGAGATTCGCAAAGCTCTGATGTTCGAACCGCGCGGCCATGCCGACATGTACGGCGGCTACCTGACCGAGCCGGTCTCGCCGAACGCCGATTTCGGCGTGATCTTTCTGCACAACGAAGGCTATAGCGATCACTGCGGGCATGGCGTGATCGCGCTGTCGACCGCGGCGGTCGAACTCGGCTGGGTGCAGCGCACCGTGCCGGAAACGCGCGTCGGCATCGACGCGCCGTGCGGCTTCATCGAGGCGTTCGTCAAATGGGACGGCGAGCACGCGGGGCCGGTGCGCTTCGTCAACGTGCCGTCGTTCATCTGGCAGCGCGACGTGTCGGTCGACACGCCGTCGTTCGGCACCGTGACGGGTGACATCGCGTATGGCGGCGCGTTCTATTTCTACGTGGACGGCGCGCCGTTCGACCTGCCGGTGCGCGAAGCGGCGGTGGACAAGCTGATCCGCTTCGGCGCGGAAGTGAAGGCCGCCGCGAACGCGAAGTATTCGGTCGCGCATCCGGAGATCCCGGAAATCAACCACATCTACGGCACGATCATCGCGAACGCGCCGCGCCATCCGGGCTCGACGCAGGCGAACTGCTGCGTGTTCGCGGACCGCGAGGTCGATCGCTCGCCGACCGGCTCCGGCACCGGCGGGCGCGTCGCGCAGTTGTACCAGCGCGGCTTGCTCGCGGCCGGCGACACGCTCGTCAACGAGTCGATCGTCGGCACCGTGTTCAAGGGACGCGTGCTGCGCGAGACCACCGTCGGCGACATCCCGGCCGTGATTCCGGAAGTGGAGGGCAGCGCGCATATCTGCGGGTTCGCGAACTGGATCATCGACGAACGCGATCCGCTGACCTACGGTTTTCTGGTGCGCTGAGCGTCGGCGCCCGGCTACCGCGTTGTACCAGGCTTGGCGCGCGGTCCCGTCGCGGGACGCGCGCCTTTTTTTGCACCTGAACACGCGCGGCCGGACGCCATTCTCGCGTGCCCAGTGCGGCCACCCGCCGGTGTGCCGCGCGAGTTTTGGTACGATGCAGCCTTTCCAGCAGATCCCCCACCCGCGTGAATCGCCGAAACGTGTCGTCTGTGCGTGACTTTTGTGCCAACTGGGTCGCGCGCGCCCAACCCGTCGCGGCCGCTGCCGCCGTGCCCGTCAAGCGTGTCCTGGCCATTGCCAGGCACCATCTGCGTCATCCGACGCGCCGCAGCGTGCTGCTCGCGGCCGCCGCGGTGCCGGCGCTGTTCGCGCTGTACGTGCTGCTGCTGATCCCGTTCACGCCGGGCATCGGCGACATCCGCAAGGCGCGGGTCGACCAGCCCGCGCAGGTGCTGTCCGCCGACGGCAAGCTGCTGGCGGAATTCAAGCCGTCGAACCGCGAATGGGTGCCGCTCAAGCAGATCTCGCCGCACATGGTCGACGCGCTGATCGCGACCGAGGACCACCGCTTCTACGAGCACCATGGCCTCGACTGGAAGCGCACCGGATCGGCCGCGCTGCATACGTTCTCGGGCGACCGCCAGGGCGGCTCGACGATCACCCAGCAGCTCGCGCGCAACCTGTATCCGGACGAGATCGGCCGTGCGCCGACGCTCACGCGCAAGGTGAAGGAGGCGATCACCGCGCTGAAGATCGAGGCCATCTACAGCAAGGACCAGATCCTCGAGACCTACCTGAATACGGTGCCGTTCCTGTACAACGCGTACGGCGTCGAGATGGCCGCGCGCACCTACTTCGACAAGTCGGCCGACGAACTCGACGTGCTCGACAGCGCGACGCTCGTCGGGATGCTGAAGGGCAACAGCTACTACAACCCGGTGCTGAATCCGGAGCGCGCGCTGCAGCGGCGCAACACGGTGCTCGGCCAGATGGTGAAGTACGGCAAGCTGTCGCCCGCGCAGTTCGCCCAGTTGCAACGCCGGCCGCTGCGCATCGACTTCGAACGCCAGAAGGAGCCGCCGGGGCCCGCGCCGCACTTCGCGCAGCAACTGCGCAAATGGCTGATCGGCTGGGCCGACCGCAACGACTACAACATCTACTCCGACGGGCTGATCGTGCGCACCACGATCGACGCGCGGCTGCAGCAGATGGCGACCCAGGCGCTGACGCAGCAGGCGAACCAGCTGCAGGGCATCGCGAACAACGCGTGGAGCGGCCGCGACGGCTGCGGCACCGACAACGAGGTGTTCCGGACCTTCATGCGCGAGTCGCCCGAGTACAAGGCCGCGCTGGATGCGGGCAAGAACGATGCGGCGGCGATGAAGCAGCTCGCGTCCGATCGCGGCTTCATGCGCGCGCTGTGCAAGGCGAAGACCGACGTGCAGGCCGGCTTCGTCGCGATCGATCCGCGGGACGGGCAGATCCGCGCGTGGGTCGGCAGCCGCGACTTCACGAACGAGCCGTTCGATCACGTCGCGCAGGCGCGGCGTCAGCCCGGCTCGACGTTCAAGGCGTTCGTCTATGGCGCCGCGTTCGCGAGCGGGATGAAGCCGGACGACACGTTCCCCGATCAGCCGGTCGAGATTCCGCTGAAGGGCGGCGAGATCTGGCGCCCGAACGACGACGTGCCGCCGTCGGGCAAGCCGATGACGCTGCGCGACGCGGTCGCGCTGTCGCGCAACCGGATCACCGCGCAGGTGATGGAAAAGGTCGGGCCGGCCGCCGTCGCACGGCTCGCCCGCGACATGGGCGTGCGCGAAAGCCCGCTCGAGCGCGTGCCGTCGCTCGCGCTCGGTACGAGCCCCGTGACGCTGAAGGAAATGGTCGCGTCGTATGCGACGATCGCGAACAGCGGGCTGTATATCGAGCCGCAGATGGTGACGCGCATCGAGACTCGCCAGGGCGACGTCCTCGCCGAGTTCGCGCCGGCGCCGCCCGAGCGCGCGCTCGATGCCGAGACCGACAAGACGCTGCTCGACGTGATGCGCGACGTCGTCACGCGCGGCACCGGCGGCAGCATCCGCACCCGCTTCGGCATTCGCGGCGACGTGGCCGGCAAGACCGGCACGACGCAGGCCAACGCGGACGGCTGGTTCATCCTGATGCAGCCCGGCCTCGTCGCCGGCGCGTGGGTCGGCTTCGACGACGGCCGCGTGACGCTGCGCAGCGACTACTGGGGGCAGGGCGCGCACAGCGCGCTGCCGATCGTCGGCGAGTTCTTCCAGCGCGCGCAGCGTGCCCGGATCATCGACACGAAGGCGAAGTTCGACACCGAGCCGTCGCCGGGCTGGTTCGCGATGGTGCGCGACCGCGTGACGGATGTGTTCGACGGCTGGTTCAAACCCGACGCGAAGCCGCCTGTGCCTGTCAGGACGCAGCGTATCGAGCGTGAACCCGACGCGGAGGCCGACGCTGCGTCGGCTGCTTCCGCCGCATCGGCGCCCGATGCGGCGTCCGGCGGCGTGGTCGAGGAGTGGGTGCCGGCGTCCGAGGTGGCGGCGTCGGCGGCTGCGTTGTCGGCGGGGGCGTCGCAACTGCAACCGACGCAGCCTGCGCAGCCGGGGCAGCCGCCCGCTGCGGGCGGCAGCACGGCAGGCGCGGGCAGCGCAGGCGGCTCAGGCAGCACGGGTAGCGGTGCCGCGCCGGTTGGCACGCCCCCGGCTGCGCCGGCCCAATCGCCAGCACCGGCACCAGCGCCGGCGCCGGCTTCGCCGGACGCCACCGGCGGTTCGGAGTAACCGAGCCGTTCAGGTTTCGCGCGAAGTTGCCGTAATGAAGGCGTTACGACAGCTCGCGCGCTCACCGCGCGCTTTTCCGATGCGGCTTCCCACCGATCACGTCGCGCTCGCGCGCGACGACTTCTCCGCCGGCGTCCCGCTCGGCTTCGATCTCTACGATGCGAGCGGCGCCGCGCTGTTGCCGGCCGGCACGACGCTGCGCGATCCCGCGCAGCACGCATTCCTGTTCGATCATTTCCGCCCTGTGCGCAAGCGCGATGGCGCCGAGTCCGACCCGCGCACGCACGACACCGCGCCGGCCGCGACGCGGATGGGGCTGACGGCAGGCGCCGCGATCGGCATTCGCCGCCGCGTCGGCACGACGCGCGTGCTGCAGCGTTGCCGCCTGATCGGCGTCGGCGCGTCGGGCGTGCTGTTCGTCGAGCTTCAGCCGGCGACGGTGCTCGATTTCGCGCAGGGCGACGACGTCGAGGCGGTTGCGATCGGCCGTTCGGCGGTGTCGCGTTTCGGCGCGACCGTCGAATCGGTGCAGTTGTCCGGTGCCGCGCCGTTCATGGTTCTGTCGCGGCCGGGCTTCGTCGACCGGCTGCGGACACGCGCGGAGCCGCGCGTGCCGGTACGGATCGCGGCGTGCTGTTCGGGCGGCACGGAGGGGGCGGAAAGTATCGGGATCGTCCGCGATCTGAGCCTGAGCGGACTGTCGATCGCCGTCGACCGGCCGATCGCGGCGACCGGCGAGCCGCTGCACGTGCAGCTTCCGTGCATCGCGGCCGACCGCGTCGAGTTGTTGACGCTCGCCGGCACGGTGCGCGCGGTGCACGCCGATGCCGCGGCACCGGCATGGACGCTCCATCACGCTGCGTTCGAGGAAATGGCCGCCACCGACCGGATCCGCCTGAAGGCATTGCTGTTCGATCTGTCGATGGCGTCGGCGGAGGCCGATCCGGTCCGCTGACGTCGATGCGAGACGGCCGTTCGACCTTGACGCAAACCGGGCGGCCGCCAGGCGCGGGTGGCCTGTCCGCCTCTATTGGGGGCGGCCGAAGTGAGTTCGCTTGTATTGCGCTGGAATCCGAGACAATCATCTGACGATTTGATCGAACGCGCGCGAATTGTACGGTTTACGTCAACAGTGTATTAGCGATTTAGGTATTTACCCTGATGCTGGCCGAGCCTAGACTTCACTCATGCGCAACAGACCACGTGTCCCAGGCGCCTGACAAAACAATCTGGAGGTAAGCATCATGAAATCGCTGATCAAGGCAGTTGCACTGGCCGCTCTGGTGGCCGCACCGGTTGTCTCGTTTGCCCAATCGAACCAGCAGCCGCTGACGCGCGCTCAAGTGCGTGCCGAACTGGTCCAGCTCGAAAAGGCCGGCTACAACCCGAACGACTGGATCAACTACCCGGAAAATATCCAGGCCGCACAGGCGAAGATCGCCGCAGCGCAGGGCACGGGCGCGTCGGCTGACGCGACGGGCTACGGCTCGACCCCGCGCGCGACGTCGCAGTCCGGCCAGCGCGTGGTCGTGCCGGCCGCAGCCGACAGTTCGTCGGTGTACTTCGGCCACTAAGCCGTTTGTCGCACGGCGGTTTCCGACCCGCCGTCCGGTCGTATCGAAAAGCCCGCACTCTGAACCGAGTGCGGGCTTTTTTGCGTCCGCGGCGCGCGCGGCACCGGCTGACGGCACCGGCTGACAATCGGATGCGCGTGCGCTAGCATCGCGGTCGGTACCGACGCGGTACGACAGCCGTTGCGCCTGGGGGGCCAGCGCCGGCCTGTCGGCGGCACCGCGTGCCGACGCTCGGCCGCATCGCCGGTCGGGCATCCGGGTTCCACGACATCACGAACAACAAACAATCCAGGAGCATCCATGCGTGTGTTGACCGGCCTGCTGTGCTCGCTGGCGCTGACGGCGAACCTCGCCCATGCGCAGGCGAATTGCGCGGACGCGACGGATCAGGCGGCGATGACCGCGTGTGCCGATCGTGCCTACAAGAAATCCGATGCGGACCTGAACCGCACGTACCAGGCCGTCACCGCTCGGCTGCGCGACGTCCGGCCGCTCGCCGAGAAGCTCGTGAACGCGCAGCGCGCGTGGATCGCGTACCGCGACGCCGAATGCAACTTCTCCAGTGCGAAGGCCGAGGGCGGCAGCGTGTATCCGATGGTCATGTCGACCTGCCTCGACGATCTGACGAAGACGCGCACCGAGACGCTGAAGGGTTATCTGGCGTGCGAGGAAGGCGATCTCGCGTGCCCGGTGCCTGCCAGGTAACGGAAGGGCGCTTCGTTCATCCACACGCATACCGCGCGGCCGCCGCAGCGGTGCCGACTTCGTCCGCTACACGTCGCCGTTACACGTCGTCCGTTACACGTCGTCCGTTTCATCGAGCAGCTTGTGCCGCATCGCGTAGCGGACCAGCGCCGCTTCGTGCGGCATCTGCATCTTTTCCAGGATCCGCGTCTTGTAGGTGCTGACCGTCTTCGCGCTCACGCACAGCGCCTGCGCGATCTCGGTCAGCGTCTGGCCGGCGGCGATGCGCCGGAACACGTCGAACTCGCGATCCGACAGCCGTTGATGCGGCAGCGTTTCGGCCGGCTCGTTCAGGCTCTGCGCGAACTGTTCGGCCATCGCGAGGCTCACGTAGACGCCGCCCGACGCAACCTTCGTGACTGCGCCGACCAGCTCCGCGCTCGCGCTTTCCTTCGTCAGGTAGCCCGACGCACCCGCGCGGAACGCGCGCACCGCGTACTGCTGCTCCGCGTGCATGGTCAGCACGAGCACCCGCAGCGCGGGCTTCTCGTCCTTGATCTGCTTGATCAGTTCGACGCCGTTGCGACCCGGCATCGACAGATCGAGCACGAGCACCTGCGCGGGCGTCGAGCGGACGAGCGCGATCGTCGACGGGCCGTCGCACGCTTCGCCGGCCACCTCGAATCCCGTGGCGTTCTGGAGGATGTGCCGCAGACCGTCTCGCACGAGCGTATGGTCGTCGGCGATGAGCACCTTGATCATGTGAGGGTAGTTTCCTGTTGAACGGTGCTGAGCGGAAACGCGACGGTGATCGAGAAGCCGCGCGCGAGCGCGGTGTCGATCGTCACGGTGCCTCCGAGCATGTGCGCGCGTTCGCGAATGCCGATGAGGCCGAACGATTTGTCCTCGTGGGCCTGCCCGCCCGGCGCCGCGCCGCGGCCGTTGTCCGCGACGCGCAGCACGCAGAAGCCGTCCTCGACGTCGAGCCGCAGCGCGACGCGCGTCGCGTCGGCATGGCGCGCGACGTTCGTCAGCGCTTCCTGGACGATGCGGAACAGCGTGGTCGCGCCTGCGCTGGTGAACGTCAGGCCGCCGGTTTCGATGTGACGTTCGACATCGATGCCGTAGCGGTTCGTGAAGTCGTTCGCAAGCCACTCGATTGCGGGCACGAGGCCGAGATCGTCGAGCATCACGGGCCGCAGGTCGGCCGCGATGCGCCGCACCGATGCGACCGTCGCGTCGATCAGCCGGCGCATGCCCTGCAGGTGCGACAGCATGCCGTCGTCGGGCTGCGCGCGAGCGGGCGCGCGCAGTTGCTGTTCGACGACGGACAAGTCCATCTTCAGCGCGGTGAGTTGCTGGCCGAGGTCGTCGTGCAGCTCGCGCGCGATACGGGTCTTTTCCTCTTCGCGCACGTTCTGCAGGTTCGCGGACAGTTCGCGCAGTTCCTCGCGCGACTGCTTCAGCGCATTCTCGGCGCGCTGTCGCTCGGTGATGTCGCGCAGCATGACCGTGTAGAGCTTGCCCGACGCATCGCGGATCTGCGAGATCGACGCCTCGATCGGGAATTCCTCGCCGTTGCTGCGCAGCCCGAACAGCACGCGCTGACGGCCCATCTGCCGCTCGGACACGCCCGTCACGCCGAACTGGTCGACGTGCTTCGCGTGTGCCGCGCGGAACCGCTCGGGGATGAAGCGCGACAGCGGCGCGCCGATCGCTTCCATTGCCGACACGCCGAACACCTGCTCGGCCATCGGATTGAAGATCACGACCGTCTGCTTCTCGTCGATCGTGATGATCGCCTCCATCGACGAACGGATGATGCCCATCATCCGCGCTTCGTTGAGGATGCCGCGGCTGCTGGCACCGGCGTCGGCACGGCCACGCAGCAGCGCATGGACGAGCGCCGCGAACACGAACGATGCGATCAGTCCCGCCGCGAGCACCGTGCCTGCCGCGCGCTGCGCGCCGGTCGCGCTCGGGCGGCCGTCGGCCGAGTAGGTGAGCGTCAGCACGGTGCCGCCGAAATTCAGCTGGTGGGACCGCCGCATCAGATCCGGCGACATCGATGCCTCGTCGGTCGTCGTCTCGGCGCTCGCGATCGGGAGCGGATCGTTGCCGGCGCTCATCCGCAGATCGAGCCCGCGCTCCGCGTCGAGCGCGCGCTCGATCAGGCGATTCGGACTGACTTCCGCGAACAGCACACCGTCGATGCCGCGCCCGTGCGGACTGGACGACGCGGCGGCCGCGCGCGGCGAGGCCGCCGCGGGCAGGAACAGCGTGAGGGTGCGCGTGTCGCGCGACGTGTCGTCGGCGGCGTGGATGCCGAGCGCGACGTCGCCCGTGCGCAGCGTCCGCGCGAGCGGCGCGGCGTCCGACGCGCCGAAGCGGACGACGACCGAGCTCGACGTCGGGGCGCTGAGCGTGGCGACGGCCAGCGGGCCGGCCGGCATCGGCGCCTTGCCGGCGAGGGCGCTACGCGCGGCTGGCGACAGCGGCGCATAGCCGATCTGCCGGACCGGCGAATAGCCGCTGTCGAGATCGAGCGTGTCGGCATAGCGGCGCCATTGTTCGGGCGTCATTTGCGGCGCGAGACCGAACGCGCCGCGCGCGCTCTCGAGCACGGCCACGCCGGACTGCAGTTCGTGGCGCAGCATCGCCGTCACGCGCGCCGTGCGGCGTTCGAAGCGCGTATGGACGGCCCCTTGCCACTGCTCGCGAACGAGCAGCGCAACGCCGAGCGACAGCGCGGCGCCGACGCACAGCGTGACGACGCCAGCCGGGAGCGGCTGGCGTAACATGGTCTTGAGGCGCGTGGGCTCTCGGGCATCACGCGGCAGGGTTCCACTGGCGGTCATCGATGGCCATTCTGGTGGTCGGGGCGCCTGCGGCACGCAGGCGGCGCGGCAAAACCGGAAAAAATTCGCACCGGCCACGTGCGCGTCTATTTTCGAGATGAAATTGTGCGCGTTTTATATGCTTTTTGTAATAGGGGTCAGTAAAAAGACCATGACCGGCCGTTGCAGCGCGCGTACCGGCCGCGCTTGACGCGCATCAACCGGCGCGTCGGCACGTGGGGCAGACTGTTCGGCAGGCGAGCCGGCATCGGGCCGGTTCGCGGTGACGGGCCGTCGTGGCGCAAAGCGCGACGCAGGCCCGGTCGGAGGGCGGACCATGTACAAGCGGATTTTCGTCGGGCTCGACGGTAGCCCGAGTGCGCGTCTCGCGCTGAACGAGGCGATCCGGATCGCGGCGGCATCCGGCGGCGAAGTGACGTGCGCGTATGTCGTCGAGCACCGGCCGCAGCTCGTCGACGTCGACGCGGGCTTTGCGGCCGCGCGCGACGGCGATGCGGTCGCGTCCGATGCGGCGACGGCGGTGCTCGACGAAGCGAAAGCCGCGCTCGCGCAGCAGCATGTGACGGGCACCGTGCGCGCGCTCGACGCGTACGGCGAAGACGTTGCCGCGGTGCTGATGCGCACGGCTGCGGAAGCCGGCGCCGATCTGATCGTGATGGGAACGAGCGGGCGCCACGGCCTGCGCCGGCTGCTGCTCGGCAGCGTCGCGGAATCGATGCTGCGCGCGGCCGATCGGCCCGTGCTGCTGGTGCGGCACAACGAGGCGGCGGCAGCGGCGACTGCGTGACGGTGGACGGGCGGGCGGCGGCGGGCAGGGCTGTCGTGAGCAGGTTGCGGTAACGCGCGTGATCGCGTAATCGCGTGTTGCGCGCGCTGAGCGTCGCAGCGCGTACGCGCGCGTCGGCATAGCCGCCTCGCGGCACGGCCGGTTGCGTCGCGCCCCATCCTTCTGGCAGCATCGACCCGGGTTCGCTTCCATCATCGTGCGCTGCGTTGCGCGTGCGATCCGGTCGCCGCGTGCATGGCCGCGGCGACCGGCGCAGCGGTACGCCACTCACGGCCTCGCATCGTCGATCGGCCCGCGAGTCGCATACCGGTTCCATACTTCCTCCATATCATCCGCCATGCCGATTTCCGCCGCCGACCTGATTCACCAGTTCCAACTGCAGCCGCATCCGGAAGGCGGCTATTTCAGGGAAACCTACCGCGCGACCGGGTCGGTCCTACGCCCGGCCGACGGTGCGCCGCGCGCCGCGTCCACCGCGATCTACTACCTGTTGTGCGACGGCGCGTATTCGTCGTGGCACCGGATCCGTTCCGACGAGGTCTGGCATTTCTACGCGGGCGATCCGCTCGAAGTGTGGGTGCTCGACGAACAGGACGGGCTGACGATCCACCGGCTCGGCAATCCGCTCACACATCCGGGCACCGTGTTCCAGGCGGTCGTGCCGGCCGGACGCTGGTTCGGCGCGCGCTGCGCGTCGCCGCAGCACGTCGCGCTCGTCGGATGCACGGTGGCGCCGGGCTTCGAGTTCGCGGAATTCGAGCTTGCGGATGCGGCAGCACTGAGCGCCGCCTTCCCCGAGTACGCCGAATATGTCGCGCGGCTCGCGCAGCGTCCCGACGCGTAAGTACGCCGGCGATGATCGTGGCGATCTGCGATCTGCGATCTGCGATCTGCGTCCTGCGACCTGAGAGCTGAGAGCTGAGAGCTGAGAGCTACGACGTGCGACCGGCGACCGGCGATTTGCCACCCGCCACCCGGCGAGCGGCGAGCGGCGAGCGGCAACCACCGCCCACTTGCGGCCGCGCTCGGCCGCGGCCATTCCGCGCGGCATTGGTCAAACCCGTTTAGAATGCCCGTGATGCAGGGTTGGCTGCGGGCGTGCCGCGGCGACCGCTGCCAGCCGTATCGGCGGCCGCCCCAGCCGCACGGTTCGCAAGTCTTCCAGGAGCGCCGCCGTGTGGCACTTTCCCATCGCGATTCCCTCGTCGCTCGGCCCGTGGGCCGTGTTCGCGAGCGTGCTGATCACGCAGCTCGGCGTGCCGGTGCCGGCCGTGCCGATGCTGATTCTGGGCGGCACGATGGCGGCGATGGGGCAGGCGTCCTGGACGAGCATGTTCGCGGCGGCGATCGGCGCGACGATGCTCGCCGATTCGGTGTGGTTCTTCATGGGCCGCACGCGCGGCCGGCGTCTGCTGAACGGGCTCGTGCGTTTTTCGCTGTCGCTCGACACGACGTTGCGCTTCGCGCGTAACGTATTCGAAAGATACGGTGCACCGCTGCTCGTCCTGTCCAAATTTCTGCCGGGCCTCGGGCTCGTGTCGGCGCCGCTGCTCGGCACGACCGCGATCGGCGTCGGCGTATTCCTGTTCTGGGATCTGGCCGGTGCGGCGTTGTGGGCCACGGTGTGGCTCGTCGGCGGCGCGGCCGTGCACGACCAGATCGTGCAGTTCGTGCTGTGGGTGCGCGCGAGCGGCGGCACGATCCTCGACGCATTCCTCGCGATCTTCATCACGTTCCTGCTGTACCGCTGGGTGCGCCGCCTGCAATTCCGCCGTTATCTGGCACAGCTGCGGATCTCGCCGCCGCAGCTCGTCGAGATGATGACCTCCGACGAGCCGCCGCTGATCTTCGACGCGCGTCCGAAGGCGATTCGCGAGCGCGAGCCGTACCGGATTGCCGGCGCGGTGCCGGTCGATCTCGATTCGCCGGACCTGCTGGACCCCGAGGTGCTGAAGCGGCCGATCGTCGTGTACTGCGTGTGCCCCAACGAGGCGACCGCGAAGCGCCTGATCGCCAAGATGCAGCGCAAGAAGATGATCCACAACATCAAGGCGCTGAAGGGCGGGCTCGATGCGTGGGAGAAGCACGGCTATCCGGTCGAGCCGCTGCCGGCCGATCTCGACGCGGCGCGGTATTTCGTGCGACCGGATCACGGCGCCGCGCTCGAAGGCGAATATACGGTGCGGGCGACGTTGTCGAAGTGATGCGCGGAGCCGGTTGCGGCGCTCGAGAGCGCATATTTTTCCCATCTTGATTTATATATTTCCGACAAGCGAATTTCGCGACACTATCGCCGCTTATCTCGCAATGGTTCGACTCACCATATCACGGGCATCCGGCCACAATCGGTTGGTTGGCCCAGTGTCTAGAATTACGTCGCGCCTATCCCAATAAAGTCGCATCCCGCCTCAGAATTAACACTCTGAAAACATTATAAAAATATTAATTCTTCAGCATTTTTCAAAATCTCCCGGTACTAGAGCAACGAAGGCCAATGCGCCGCGTGTCGCATTACTCATTTCTTACAATGCGCGGTGATCGCTTCTGCTAGGATCGTGCGGTGGATATGAGGAGGCCAATTGCGAGCGCTGTCTCGCAATCGCGACATGCGTGAGAGGCGTTGTCGCCCTGACTATCCGTTGCAAGCGCGTTCAAGACCAGACGGCGAATTACGTTCGGTCCTATCGACGCTGAATTAAAATAAGATCGCAAGCGGGGACGCAGTGCGCGTCAATAAGGAATGAACAAGAAATGCTATCGGGTTGTGTTCAATCGCGCGCGCGGCGCGATGATGGTCGTTCAGGAAAACGGTACTTCGCCGCATGCAGCCGGGAATTCTAAAGGCGTGAGCACGCCATCGCGCTTGCGAATCGTTTGGCAGCCGATCGCGATGGCGGCTGCATTGCTGTTTGGCGTGCCGTTATTCAGCTTCGCGCAAATCGCGCCGACTCCGGGCACGAGCACACATGTGATCCAGACACAGAATGGCATCCCGCAGGTGAATATTGCCGCACCGTCGGGCGTTGGCGTATCGGTGAACACGTACAACCAGTTCGATGTACAAAAACCGGGCGCGATCCTGAACAACTCGTCGACGATCGTGAACACGCAGCAGGCGGGGATGATCAACGGCAACCCGAATTTCGGCGCAGGTCAGTCCGCACGGATCATCGTCAATCAGGTCAACAGCAATGCGCCGTCGCAACTGCGAGGTTACGTCGAGGTCGCGGGCAATCGCGCCGAAGTGATCTTGTCGAACAGTGCCGGTATTCAGGTTGACGGCGGCGGGTTCATCAATACGTCGAGAGCGGTTCTCACGACCGGCACGCCGTATTACGGCGCCGATGGCTCGCTTGGTGGATTCAACGTGTCGCGCGGCCTGATCTCCGTCAGCGGTGCTGGCCTGAATGCATCGAATATCGATCAGGTCGACTTGATTTCGCGCGCAGTGCAGGCCAATGCAGCCATTTACGCAAAGAATCTGAACGTCGTCGCAGGTGCGAACCAAGTCAACCACGACACGCTGGCGGCGACACCGATTGCTGGCGACGGTGCCGCATCCGCTATCGCGATCGACGTGAGCCAACTCGGCGGTATGTACGCGAACAGGGTCTTTCTCGTATCGAACGAGAACGGCGTCGGTGTCGCGAACGCCGGGACGATCGCGGCACAAGCGGGCGACCTGACGCTGCAATCCAACGGCCAGCTCGTACTCACCGGCAAGACGACTGCGAGCGGAAATCTCACGGCAACCGCAAATAGTGTTCAAAACAGCGGCACGACGTATGCGCAACAGAGTGCAAACGTTTCAGCAGCCAGTACATTGTCGAACAGCGGCACGCTCGCCGCACAGCAAAATACGACGGTCAGCGCAGGCAGCATCAATTCGACCGGGACGCTCGGCGCAGGTGTAAATAACGATGGTTCCGTCGGGAAAAGCGGCGATCTGAATTTGTCGAGCACCGGCCAATTGACGGCGACCGGGCAGAACGTCGCGGGCGGGAACGCGTCAATTTCGGGCGCTGCCGTGAGCCTCGCGGGTAGCCAGACGGCCGCGGACGGTAACGTGTCGCTGAACGCAAGCGCCGGGGACTTGAACCTCTCGAATGCGATAACGAGTGCGCAGGGCGCTCTCAATGTGAACGCAGCGGGTGCGTTGATCAATGATCGCGGCACGCTGTCGAGCCAAGGCAACGCAACGTTGACCGCGGGCAGCATTTCGAATCAAAGCGGCAAGATCTCGGCGCAAGGTCCGCTGAACGTGCAGTCGAACGGCGCAATCGCGAATCAGGGCGGCACGCTGGTTTCCGAAAGTTCGATGCAGGTGCGCGGCGGTGCAATCGCGAACAACCAAGGCACGATCCAGAGCGCGGCCGGAATGAATATTTCGGGACGCTCGTTGGACAATAGTGCAGGCCGCGTTACGTCGCTGAATTCGGATGGTCTGTCCATTGCGACGACGGGGCAACTGACGAATGCAGCCGGTACGACCGCACTCGGCGCCCAAGGGGGTGCAATCGGTGGCAACGGCGGCGTGGCGATTCAATCGGGCAGCGTCGTGAACCACGGCACAGTCAGTGCGCAAACGAATCTGAACGTCGGCACGCAATCTCTCGACAACGGCAGCGGTACGTTGTCAGCTGCACAAAACGCAGTGATCAATGCGGGTGCGCAGTTGACGAACGGTTCGGGCAGCATCACGGCCGGACGGTCCGCGACCGTGAATGCTGCGACGCTGAGCAACGATGCGGGTTCTGTACAGGCAGCGCAGTTGTCGCTCGCGGCGACGAATTTATCGAACCACGGCGGCACCATTACACAAACCGGGACCGGCGCAATGAATGTCGCCGTCTCGAACACACTCGATAATTCGAGCAACGGCGTTATTCAGACCAACAACACCGACCTGAACCTGACGCCCGCGACGCTGATCAACGACCACGGGAAAATTACTCACGCCGGAAGCGGTGCGCTGTCGATTTCGACCGGCGCATTGTCGAACCAAGGTGGCACGATCGCGACCAACGGTGCATTGAGCCTGAAAGCTGCAGCCGTATCGAATAGTGCAGGTACGCTGGCCGCGCAGCGACAGGCGGCGCTCGACGTACAGTCGCTCGATAACCATGCGGGCGGCTACGTCGGTGCGGACAGCATTACGCTGAAGGCTCAAGGCGCTGTCGATAACCGTGCGGGCACGCTCGAAGCGAACAACGGCGTTTCAGTGACGGCCGACAGTCTCGCGAATGATGGCGGTTCGCTCAAAAACGTGGGCACGAGCGCGCTGTTGGTTACGACGACAAACGCGCTGACGAATACGGCGGGCGGCACCATTGGCGGCAACGGGGACGTGTCGGTGTCGGCCGGCAGCGTCGATAATTCCGGTGGCTCGGTGCTGGCTGGACAGGCGCTTTCGGTGCAGTCGAACGGTGCAATCGCGAATGCAGCTGGTCTTGTTCAGGCGAACGGGAATCTGTCGCTGCGAGCACAGGGCGCGATCAACAACAACGCAGGGCAAATCGAAGCGAACGGCACGAATTCGACGCTCGCGCTGTCGGGGAGCAACGTCGACAACAGCGACGGGCGTATCGCGAATATCGGCAGCGGTGCAACGACGATCGACGGCGGCGCGTCGATCACGAACACGAACGCGTCCGGCAAAGCGGGGGCAGGCACGATCGGCGGCAATGGCGATGTTACGCTGACTGCGCAAACGTTGACGAATGCACAAGGCGGTCAGACGCTTTCCGGCCACGATCTGACGTTGAGCGTTGCGAATAACGTAAGTAATGCGAGTGGTGTACTGTCGGCCGCGAACAACCTCAAGCTGAGCGCGGCAAACGCTGCGCTGTCGAATCAGGCCGGGTCGATCCGTGCAAACGGCGCACTGTCGTTGAACACGGCATCGATCGACAACACGTCCGGCAAAATCGGTAACGACGCAGGCAGCGGCGGCAGTATTTCAATCCAGACCGGCACGTTTGCCAACCAGAACGGCGTTATCGGCAGCGATCAGGACCTGACGTTGACCGCGAGTGCGTTGAACGGTGACGGATCGATCGTAGCAGGCCGAAACGGTACGGTGACGCTCGGTAGCGACTACACGCAGACCACGGCGAACAAGTTGCACGCAAACGGCGACCTCACGTTTTCCACGTCGGGCAAGCTGACGAACGAAGGCGTGCTGGACGCCAACGGTGCGCTGACAGTGAATGCCGCGAACGTTGAAAACCAGGCGGGCGCCGATCTGAATTCCAGCACGACGACAATCAACGTCAACGGCGGCACGATCGATAACGCAGGTCGCATCGAAGGCGATACGGTCGCGACCAACAGCGCGACGCTGAACAACACCGCGACGATCATCGGGCGCGAAATCACCGCCAATGCGAGCACGATCGCCAATACCGGTGCAGCGGCGGTGATCGCCGCAGCCGAACGGGTGAATTTGTACGCGTCCAACCAGTTGTCGAACACGGGCGGCGCGAATGTCTTTAGCGTTGGCGACATCAATATCGCCGCGAACGGTCAGCGAGACGCGAACGGGTTTCTCGCGAACCGTACGCAAAATGTCTTGAATGATCAGTCCACGATCGAAGCGCAAGGCAGTATCGAACTCGCGGCTGGCACGTTCACGAACACGCGTCCGGCTCCGGTGGTGACCACTGAAACCACGAGCACGACGAGCAAGCACGAAACCAAGCGTCAGAAGTACATCGTGTGCGCGACGATGAATGCGGACCCGAACGGCGGGTGCTCGCAGGCAATGTGGGTGAACGGCTATAAGACGCCGCTCACCTCGACCTATAGCCCTTCGCAGGTTGTATCGGAAACATCCGGACCGAACGCGACTGACAAGGTGTTGGTCGTGAACGTGAACGGCAAGCAGCAGACGATTTACTACAACACGCTGACGACCAACGCTGACGGTACGGTTACGGTCAACTATTGGGATGCGTACGACCCGCACGTCAACTACGTTCCGGATACGGAATACACGACGCGCAGCGATGGCCACAACGGGTATCAGCGTGTCGAAATCTGGCGCGATACGACGACCACGGTTCAGCAGGACAAGATTGCAAGCCAGGCGCAGCAAGCGCAACTCGTGGCTGGCAACAACATCGTGATGAACAACGTCGGCACGATCAACAACGAATACAGCTCGATTGCGGCGGGCGGATCGATCAAGATCGGCGATTCGGATGTGTCCGGCAGTGCAGGTTCAGGCAGCTACGGTGGCACGGTCGTGAACAACGTCGCGCGGACGCTGTATCAGTATCAGACCGACAACATCGTATCGATGTACGCGTGGAACGAGGATACGACGCAGGATCGCGGCACGATCGTTCAACCTTCGAAGGTGTATACGCCGGTTGCCATCGGCGGCACTGGCGGCACGATCATCGCCAACCAGTCGGTGATCATCGACGCAAAGGATGTCAACAACCAGAACGTTGCGGCGCAGAATTCTTCGACTGGCGCAACCGGCGGCACGCTTGGAAATAATTCGGCCAATGAGGGCGTATCCGGCGGCAAGCTGACGCCGATCGGAGCCGCAGGCGGCTCATCGACACCGGTTGGCGCGCAGCAATCGGTGGCAAATGCGTCCGGCGCATTGCCGATCACGTTACCGACGAGCGGTCTTTATTCGATTCACGACGCCCCGGGCCAGCCGTATCTGATCGTGACCGATCCGCGCCTGACGAGCTATACGAACTTCATTTCGAGCGACTACATGCTCGGCCAGTTGAACCTGAACCCGGCGAGCATCGAAAAGCGCCTGGGTGACGGGATGTACGAGCAGCAGATGGTGCGCAATCAGATCACGCAACTGACGGGGCGCACTTTCTTGCCGGGCTACGCGAGTGCCGAGGATGAATATCGTGCGCTGATGACGAATGGGGCGAACTACGCAAAAGAGTTCGGCCTGGTGCCGGGGATGGCGCTGACGGCCGCGCAAATGAATGCGCTGACGAGCGATATCGTATGGCTGGTCGATCAGACGGTAACGTTGCCGAACGGCAGCACGACCCACGTGCTGGCTCCTGTCGTCTACATGGCGCAGACGCATGCGAATGATCTGCAACCGACTGGCGCGTTGATCGCGGCGGACGATGTGGAAATTCATGCGACGGGTAGTGCAACGAATTCCGGCGTGATCAAGGGCGGTACGAAAACCGTGCTGACGGCGACGGATATTTTGAATCGTGGCGGTACGATTTCGAGCAGCGGCAAGAACGGCACGACGGTCGTCTCAGCGAGCAATGATCTCGTGAATGCGTCGGGGATGATTACCGGCAATCGCGTCGCAGTGTCGGCCGGTCGCGATATCGTCAATACAACGTTGGTCGATACGGTTGGCGCAACCGGCACGTCGGGTGCGAGCAAGGTCAGCACGAGTCTGGTCGGCCAGCAGGGCACGATAGCGGCAACGGGTGATCTGTCCGTTGAGGCCGCGCGCGATTTGAGCATTCACGGCGCGAATTTGTCGGCGGCCGGCGATGCGCTGGTGACGGCAGGTCGGGATATCAACGTCGATACGGTTCAGTCCACGACGAACCAATCGATGTATCTGAATGATCAGCATCATTGGGAAGAATCCACGACGAAGAACGTGACGAGCGGCATCACCGCAGGCGGCAGCTTGGGGATGCAAAGCGGCAACGACATGACGCTGAAGGGCGCGACTGTATCCGCCGGAAAAGACTTGTCTGCACTTGCAGGCGGGAATTTGACGGCAACGACGGGCTCGGATACCGCGAGGCTCGACAATGTGGCGGCGGACAGCAAGACGCGTAAGGAAGTCGATCACAACTACGACGAGCACGCTGTTGGCACGCAATTCACCGCAGGCGGCAATGCGGCGCTCGCGGCAGCAAGTACCGATGCGTCGAAGGGCAACGTCACGCTAACAGGCTCATCGCTCACGGCAGGCATGACGAACGGCGTCGAAAACGGTACCGGTGCAGCGAACATCGGGGCGACGGGCAACGTCACAATCAACGAGGCTCGCGAGGAACACGACAAATATCAGTCAGTGCAGGTCCAGCGCGGCAGTTTCGTCAGCAGCACGAAAACCGATTCGATGCAGAACACGCAGGCGAATGTCGGTGTCGGCAGTACCGTGTCGGGCAATACGGTCAACATTCAGTCGGGTCATGATTTGACCATTCAGGGCAGCACGGTCGTCGGGACGAACGACGTGAGTCTTGCGGCAGTGAACAATGTCAATATCACGACATCCAAAGATACGGTTTCGCAGGACAGCTACTATCACGAAACGCATTCGGGTATCGGCGCAAGCGGCCTAAGCGTGAGTATCGGCACGCAGAAGAAGGCCGATACGGATCATGCATCGTCGGTTACGAACAACGCGAGCACGGTGGGCTCGCTCAATGGCGATTTGACTATCAAGGCTGGCGATACGTTGCACGTGACAGGTAGCCACTTGATCGCCCGGAAGAATTTGACCGGCGTAGCGTCGAATGTTGTGATCGATTCGGCAACCGATACCAGCAACAGGACCCATAGCGAGACAACCAGTAGCAGTGGCGTCACGCTCGGCTTGTCGGGTAGCATTGGCGATGCGATCAACGGCGCTTACCAACAAGCGCAGGCAGCGAAGAGCGGAAGCGGCGACGGTCGGGCGACGGCCCTGCACGCGATTGCAGCAGCAGGTAATGCTGCGATGGGTGTAGCCGGTCTGACGGGCGGTGCGCTTGCGGGCGGTGGTACACCGAGCATCGGCGTTCAAGTCAGCGTTGGATCGAGCCATAGCCGACTCGATACGTCGGAAAGCCAGACTACGCAACGCGGATCGAGCGTCAGCGCTGGCGGCACTACATCGCTGATTGCGACCGGCAACGGCGCGCCTGGTAGCGGCAATATCACGGTGGCCGGTTCGAACGTTTCCGGCAACGATGTGCTGTTGGCCGCGAAGAATCAGATTGACGTGCAGAACACGACGAACACCGATTCGACGCGCAGTTCGAATTCGTCATCGAGCGCGAGTGTCGGCGTGTCGATCGGCACGAACGGTATCGGGGTGTCGGCCGCCATGTCGCGCGCACATGGTGACGGCAACAGCGATGCGGTGATGCAGAACAACTCGCACGTGACCGGTGCGAATAGCGTGACGCTTGTTAGCGGTGGTGATACGAATGTAATCGGCTCGACCGTATCGGGCCGCACCGTCACTGCGGACGTGGGCGGCAATCTGAACTTGCGCAGCGTGCAGGACACGACCGTCAGTAGCGCGCATCAAAGTAGCGCGGGCGGCGGCATCAGCGTCAGCACGATGGGGGGGAGTGCCAGCTTCAGTTCGTCGCACGGAAACGCGAACGGCAATTACGCGGCCGTGAACGAACAGGCCGGGATTCAGGCAGGTGAGGGCGGGTTCAATGTAAACGTCAAGGGCAATACGGACCTGACGGGCGCGGCGATCGCCAGCACAGCCGATCCGTCGAAAAACACGCTGACGACAGGTACGCTGACCTATCGGGATATCGAAAACCATTCGACCTACAACGCGGATAGCAGCGGTTTTAGCGCGGGCGCAGGCGTTGGTGTCACCGGGAAGTCGATCGGACCGGGATCGGTCAGCGGTGCAGGTGGCGTAACGCCGATGATTTCGCAGTCGGATAGTGATAGTGAAAACGCGACCACACGAAGCGGCGTGAGCGTGGGCACGATCAATATCACTAACCCGGCGGGCCAGACGCAAGACGTGGCAAACCTGAGCCGCGACACGTCGAACCTGAACGGAACGGTATCGAAAACACCGGACGTGCAGAATCTGCTGGATAAGCAAGCCGATACGATGAACGCTGCGCAAGCTGCAGGACAGGTCGTCGCGCAAGGCATCGGCGCTTACGCGGATATGAAGCAGAAGGAAGCCCAACACGCTGCCGATGCGGCCAAGCTGGCAGGCGATACGACGGCGCAAGCCGCCTATCAAGCCGAAGCGGATTCTTGGGACGAAGGCGGAACTAACCGACTTTATCTGCACATAGCAGGCGGTGCGCTGATGGGCGGCTTGGGTGGCGGCGGAGTCGGCCACGCGGCGCAAGGTGCAACTGGAGCAGGACTGGCAGCGTTGCTGGCCGATCAGACGAAGCAGGCCGCAAATGCGGTGGCCGTTGCGACGGATTCGACCGTTGCCGGGAAGGTGTCAGGAAACTTGCTCATCGGCGCATTGGGCGGGCTGGTCGGTGGAACAGCGGGCGCAGCTACTGCTTCGAACGTAAACCTGTACAACCAGTGGAACCATACGGATACCGATACGCTTGAAGAGGCCAGTGGGCAAGGCACGGTTCGTAAGAAAACGACGGCGCTTGATCTTGTATTGCAGAGTATCGCCAATGGGCTGAACGCGGTTATTGGCGTTGGTGGTGGTAAGCCGCCGACGGCGAGTCCGGGACTGGTGTTGGCAGGAGAGGCAGGGGCGGGGGCGGGCGGGCAACTCATTAAGCCGGGCGTTGCGGGGTATGGACCGGATACGGCTACATTGGCAAAAAATGGGCAGCCGTCGGGCGCTAACGATTCCAATACTCCAATGTTGGGCGCTGACGGTACGCAGTTTCCTAGCAAGACCATTTGGAAGGGCGATGGCAAGGAGCGAATCGACGTGGAAAATCCGAATCCGGGTCAGCGTCCGGGCCAAATACACTATCAGGATGATCAAGGAAACAAGTATCTTTACGATCCTAATACGAACTCGTTCCCGGGGGCGCCGAACTCAGTTAACAAGCTGCTAAACAATTCAAGCTTCTATTCCGCAATTCAGAAGGGACTCAGTAAGTACCTTGGGGGTAAATGATGAAAATTAATCGTGCCATGAAGGGGGCATTAAGTGAGTTGAGATTGGACTACCCGCTCAATCCGTCGCTAAAGGGCATCGCAGATAGTGGATTCGATTTGCTTGAAGGATGTTACTTTCTTCATAGTCTATTGGGATCAACGAACGCGACGCGTGGGAGTTTTACCGATTGCACTGGTTACGAATGCTTCGTTAATTCTTTGCATGTTGAAGACTACGTTTCGGTGGCGCCGCTTGCACAGGCTGTCCTGCTCGTGAAAGAGGTGTTTATGGTATGGCATGCAATGCACCGAACATTGCAACTCGTCGCCATCATAAGTGCTGACGAATTTAGTGTTGTGATCAAATTCCATGTCCGGCGACCCGGGGAGCAATGGTTAAGCGATGACATCGATGGTTATGATGATCCAGTTATGTCGATTGATTCAGACGAAGATGTTATTTCTCAAATAGCGACGATTCGATGAAAGGATGCGTCACGTTCGGACGGTTGACATGAGAAAACGACGGCAAGATGCAGCTACGTCATGTTGTGTGCCCTAGGGGTTGAATATGGATACAAAGACGATTGTTGCAGCCAACGTCTTCTCATCGCCCGCCTACGACGAGAAATCCTTTACTGGTGTCTTGCACGAGCGAGGAATCTGGCAAGAGGAACAATATTGGATGCTGGAAGCGGCGTTGTACGCACTCGCCCACGAAAAGACGATCGCAGTTAATCTGTACGCAGAAGTCTTTCTGATTTTCAATTTCGTGATTAATGCGATTTGCTCCCACCTCGACCAGAACGATTTGTATGAAATCGAAAATCTTGATCGTGAGAAGGTTTATGATTTGCGTGAACGAATCCGCATGGTTTTTGAGGGATTTTTTATCAGACCAATGCCGGATCAAGGAGCGTGCTTCGATGAGAGAAATCCGTTGCTCGGGAGTAGGGAGGGAAGTTGATGGCTATGGAACTGAATCGAATCAAAACCTTGTTGCGGGACCTAGCGCTGTCACACGGCTTGACGGATCCTGATCTGCGTGCATGCAACGAAGAAGTGGACGACCTAGAGTGCTATATCAATTGGAAACGGGATCAAGATGAATTGTTCGCGAAAGAAATGCGCCACGTTCAGGATGCCCTCGACCTGTATGACTCCGCCATGAAAAATGGGGACAAGTTGACGGCAAAAGCTGGATTAATCCACGCTGGAATTGCTCTTCAGGGCCTATCTGGTTTTTTTGATGGCTTAATGCACGACGTAAAAAAGCGTATGCCGATCCTCGCTTCGGTTGGCAGGAATTTCCGAGTGATGACTGGAAAGTTCAACCTGAATATGGGTTCAAGGAATGACCGATCAAATCAAGCTAGTTAAGCTGATGGTCAGATCTATTAAGGTCAAGCCATAAAAATGCGAGAGACCAAAAAACTTCCACTCGTGGTTGATCTTGATGGCACGTTGACAACCTCGGATACCTTGATGGAATCCGTGATACGTGTCGTCAAGAGACAACCTACGAACCTACTGCGCCTGCCTTTCTGGCTCGCGGGCGGTCGCGCCACGTTTAAGGCCAAGGTCGCAGAGCATGCCGATTTTCGAGCGGAAATGCTTCCCTACCGCGAATCGCTCATCGACTACCTCACTCACGAACGCGAGAGCGGTCGAAAAATCGTGCTTGCAACTGCCGCACATTGTTCGATCGCTGAGCGTGTGAGCACGCATCTCGGCCTGTTCGATCGTGTCATCGCTACCAGTGGCGGCACGAATCTCAAGGGGGAGGCGAAACTGGCTTGCATTCGCGAGCAGATCGGCGACGACTTCGTGTATGCGGGTGACAGCAAAGCCGACTTGCCCGTTTGGGCCGGCGCGAGAGGGGCCGTACTTGCTGGCGTTTCATTTGATGTCGCCGCAGACGTTCGCAGCCACGTTCCCATCGAACACGAGTTCACGAATGTACGTGCAACGTTCTTGACCTGGTGCAAGGCCCTGCGTGTTCACCAATGGCTAAAGAACCTGCTGCTGTTCGTCCCATTGCTGACGGCCTTTGCATTCCTTGACGTCGACAAAGTTGGCGTGCTCGCACTGGCGTTCTTGTCAATGTCGCTTGGCGCGTCGGCAACCTACATCGGCAACGATCTTTGGGATCTGGACAGCGATCGCAGACATCCAAGAAAGCGCAATCGTCCGTTTGCGAGCGCGGTGTTGTCGATCAGTCAAGGCATCACATGCGCCGCGGTACTGCTGACATTGGCGTTTGCATTGGCGTTGGCGGTGTCAGCCGAATTTACCGGCATGTTCGCGCTCTATCTGTTCCTGACGACGGCGTACAGCTGGCGTTTGAAGTCAGTCGTGCTACTCGATGTGGTCGTTCTGTCATTGCTGTACACGTACCGAATCGTCGCAGGGGCAGTTGCAGCGGAGATTATGGTGAGTCGATGGCTCCTTGCGTTCTCAGTGTTTGCGTTTCTCAGCCTCGCGCTCGTGAAACGTTGCTCCGAGTTGGTGTTCTTGCGCCAAAGCGACAAAAACGCGACGGCCGGTCGGGATTATCGAGTGAGCGACCTCGAAGTCCTTTGGCCGTTTGGCATCGGTGCTTCCCTCGCTGCGGTGGTCGTGTTTGGTCTGTTCATCAACGCCCCGGAAACGGTGGCTCGTTACACGGTTCCGCACCTTCTCTGGTTCGTGCAGATCGGATTGATCTATCTGTTCGGCCGTCTATGGATCGCTACGGTTCGCGGCGTGATGCACGACGATCCGATAGTCCATATTCTCGAGAATCGCGGTAGCTTCAGCATGCTTTGCGTAATGGTGGCGATCGTGCTGGCCGCTCACTTCTTGCCAGCTCCGTGAGCGGCACAATTGCTATGACAGAAAAAAACCGAAACCGCGTGCTGGCGTTCTGCCGCTTCGCCATCGTCTATGTGCTGCTGTTCGTATGCGCGGGAAACATCACCAACAGCATGTTGCTGAAGTGGGGTTTTCGCGACGACCAGAAAGGGGATTTTGCAACAAGCTACAGCCTCGTCGGCATGATGAATGGCGAGGCGCCGAAGCCGTATGTCTATCGCTCGTCGTTCCCGCGAGCCGCAAAATGGGTAGCCGAGCGGCTTGGGCAGGAAAAGCAGGAAAAGCTTTTCAAATCGATCAAACGACATGATTCGCTGCACAACGCCTATTTCACCAGTGTGCCGGACGAATATTGGACACCGATCGTGGCACTCGTCTATCACCTGACGTACATCGCGATCGTGTTGTCGACGCTGTTCGCGCTGTTGCTGATCTACAAGCTGGCCAGACTACATGGCCTGAACTTCGGGCAATCCGTTGGCTTTCTGGCGGCGTTCGGCTTCATCTATCCGCTCACGTTTCAGCAGGGCGGTTACTACTATGACTTTTTCGAACTGCTCGGCGTACTCGGTGCCTGCTATTTCCTGTTGAAGAAGCGGATGCTGGCATGCACGTTGATGGTTTCCATCTTCTCCCTGAACAAGGAAACGTTCTTCCTTGTTCCGCTCGCGCTATTTTTCCTGCACGAGCGCGACGTTCCGGTATTGAAACGAGTCGGTTGGCTGGTGCTGCAGCTTGTGATCTGCGTGGGCACGCGCCATTTTATCATGAGCGGCTACGACGCGAATGCAGGTGGTTTCGTCGAATTTCACGTCTGGGATAACCTGAAATTCTGGCTTAATCCCTTGTCTTACCTGTCGTTCTACAACCTGATCGGCAAGGGCATCTTTACGCCAAGTCTCGAAAATCCGCTGATGCTTGTCCCGCTTGCGGTGTTCTTCGGCTCGGCGTGGCGCGCGACGCCACATCGATACCGTATCTATTTTTTTGCGGCATTCCTGCCGGTGCTGGTGTTGTTCTTCTTTTTCGGCTACCGCGATGAGGCGCGAAACTTTTCGGTCGTCTTTCCCGCCATCGTGCTGATCGCGCTCCATGGCGCGAATCGGTTCAATATGATTTTTGAGGGGAACACGGGCGCATCCGATGACATCCGCACAAACACCAGGCCGCGGCCGGATGTGGCAGTCGTGACGGAGGCCGCGCGGTGAACTGGCTGATCGTCGTCGCAAGTGGCTTTTTCGGTGGTCTCGCGAGCATATTGCTCCGAGTTGCGGCTCTCAAGGGAATCGCACTTGGTGAGTCGAGCATGTTGCCATGGATCGCCCGCGGGGCAGCCATAGGCGCCTACGGTGTCGGGTTCCTCCTTTACGCAATCGCGCTGCGCAAAACAACGCTAGGCGTTGCGTATCCGGCGATGGTGGCGATTTCCATGCTCGTGTTGTTGTCGTTCACGGCATTACACGAACACCTGTTGCGGCCGATGCAGGTCGTCGGTGCTGTCGTCATCCTGATTGGGGTCTGGATGATCACGCGGTACGCGTAATCGAGAGAATCAAATACATGAAGAAGAAGATCCGAGGGAGTTGCCTTGTCGCGGGGTCGTTGCTTATCGCATCGGCCGGTGCGATGGCACAATCGGTACAGCCGCTTGGCAACGAACAACAGGCCCGTCAGCAGGAAGAAGCACGCGAGCGTGAGCGAATCGTTTCCGCGCCGGGCATTCGTTCGAGTGTCGCTGCGAGTGCAGGCTATCCACAGCTTCCGACCGAAACGCCGTGCTTCCGAATTGATCGTTTCACGGTCGACGTTCCCGATTCGCTGCCGGACGGCGTGAAGGCGCAGGGCGCGTCCGTACTGCCCATGGATCGCTTCGCGTTCGCACGTGAATGGCTGGAACACTACACGGGACAGTGTGTCGGCAAGCAAGGGCTTGATGTGCTTGTCAAAGCGTTGTCGCAAGACATTCTTTCGCGCGGGTACATCACGACGCGCGTGCTGCTCCCCGAACAGGATTTGTCGTCCGGTACGTTGAAAGTCTCGCTGATTCCCGGCGTGATCCGACACGTGCGTTTCGCTGACGAAAAACTGCGCGGCACATGGAAAACCGCATTCCCGACGCGCGACGGAGAACTGTTGAACCTGCGCGACCTTGAGCAAGGTCTGGAGCAGATGAAGCGCGTACAGAGTCAAGACGTCTCGATGCAGATCGTTCCGGGCGACGTCCCGGGCGAAAGCGATGTCGTGCTCGACGTGAAACGCGGCAAACCGTGGACTGTAGTGGCATCGATCGACAACTCGGGCACGCGCGCGACCGGCAAGCTGCAAGGCAACCTGTCGATCGGCATCGATAACCCGCTAGGCCTGAACGACATCTTCAACGTCGGCGTGAGCCAGGACCTTGAACTTGGCGACAAGCGCCTTGGTTCGCACGGCTGGAACGGCTTCTACTCGATCCCGTGGGGCTACTGGACCGCGACGTTATCGGCCTACACGAACACGTACTACCAGCAAATCGCTGGCGTGAATCAAACGTTCGTTGCAAGCGGCAATTCGAAGACGATCGATTTCAAACTGGCACGAGTGCTTGCCCGTAGCCAGAACGACGTGTTGGGTGGCTATGTCCGCTTGTCCCGTCGCTTCGGTCAGAGCTTCATCGAAGATACGGAAATCTCGCAGCAGCGGCGCAACAACACGTTCGTTGAATTCGGCCTGACCGACCGTCACTACTTCGACGGGGCGCAGTTCGACGGCACGCTGGCGTACCGACAGGGTGTCGGGGGCTTGGGTGCGCAGGACGACATTCTTGCTGCCGGTGGCGGTCCGACTTACCGCTTCAAGATGGCGGTACTCGATGCGAACCTGTCAGTGCCTTTCGCGATCGTGAAGCAGCCGTTCCGATACGTGACGAGCATCCACGGCCAATATACCGGGAACTCGCTGTACTACATCGATGACTTGACGATAGGCAGTCGCTACACGGTACGCGGTTTCGACGGCGAAACGATGCTGGCGGCGGCACGCGGTTTCTACTGGCGCAACGAGCTGCAGATGTCGATCGGACAAACCGGACAGGCGATTTATGCAGGATTGGACTACGGTCGCGTTTGGGGGCCGCAGCCGGTTGCGTTGGTCGGTACGCAGTTGGCCGGGGCGGTAATTGGCGTCAAAGGCAGCGTAGCGACACGTTTCGGCGGCTACGGTTACGACCTGTTCGCCGGTACGCCGGCCTACAAGCCGTCTGGATTTCCGACCGCACGCGTGACGGTCGGATTTCAGGTGACGGCCCAATTTTGAGCGGGATCGTGACGCTCGTTGCGATCTCACGTTGTATTTCGCACAGTTGACACTGGCGAAGTCCCGACAGCAATCGAAGCAGGAAAATAGGGAACTGACCGGCTTCTGCGGCTAAGCGAGCCATCCGGCACAGGCGCATGCGATGGCCCATGTCATTCAGGCACCTGACCGGTCGGCAACCAGTGACGACCTCTGTCGGTGCGCATGTCCGACGCCACCAAAGCTGGTGGCGTCGCAGTCGCTCTCGTATATCGAGGTCTGTAGATCAGAACGCGCGTGCGATCCCTCGCATTCGAATCCAACCACCACTTTCACCAGCCGCGATTTTCCCCAAAATCGCCTGGCGTGAAACCGCCGATCTTCCCTATAATCCCGCCTGCATATTGCGTGCGCTTGATTGCGCACATTCGACGCGCGTTCGTTCGCGCCGAAGGCGATGGATCCCGTTACCGCTCGTCCCGCCCACAGCCGCATCGGACGGGCCGCTCGAGCGTATTCCGTGAAAGACCCGATCCGTTTTTCCGGATTGTCCCGGGAAATACGGATAATCCACGACAATTCCAACCGAATTGACGCGGCATCCATGTCGTTTCTCATTCGGAAATCGACAACAGGGATTATTTCGTTTTCGGCTGCCGAAATCGGTATGAACGGTCGCGCATTGTCATCGACACAATGACGACGGCCCGCGCGCGGCTGCCAGGAGACGGATTTGAAACAACCAGAAGACCAGCTGCACCGCGGGCTGGAAGAACGGCACATCAACCTGATGGCGCTCGGGGCGACGATCGGCGTCGGCCTGTTCCTCGGCTCGGCCACCGCGATCCGCACGGCCGGCCCGGCCATCCTGCTGACCTACCTACTCGGCGGCATCGCGATCTTCCTGATCATGCGCGCGCTCGGCGAGATGGCGATCACCAACCCGGTCGCCGGCGCCTTCAGCCGCTACGCGCGCGACTACCTCGGCCCGCTCGCCGGTTACCTGACCGGCTGGACCTACTGGTTCGTGTGGATCGTCACCTGCATGGCGGAAATCACGGCGGTCGGCGTCTACATGCACATGTGGTTCCCCGCCGTGCCGAACTGGATCTGGGCGCTCGCGGCGTTGCTGGCGATGGGCTCGGTGAACTTCATCGCGGTCAAACTGTATGGCGAATTCGAGTTCTGGTTCGCGCTGATCAAGATCGTCACGATCGTGCTGATGATCATCGGCGGCGGCCTGATGATCGCGTTCGGAATCGGTAACGGCGGCGTCGCGACCGGCATCTCGAACCTGTGGGCGCACGGCGGCTTCATGCCGCACGGCATCGACGGCGTGATCGGCGCGCTGCCCATCGTGATGTTCGCGTATCTCGGCGTCGAGATGCTCGGCCTCACGGCCGGCGAGGCGCGCAACCCGGAGAAGTCGCTGACGAAGGCCGTGAATTCGGTGTTCTGGCGCGTGCTGATCTTCTACATCGGCGCGCTGTTCGTGATCATGTCGCTGTATCCGTGGGACCGGATCGGCACGCAGGGCAGCCCGTTCGTGATGACGTTCTCGCGGCTCGGGATCCCGGCCGCCGCCGGCATCATCAATTTCGTCGTGCTGACGGCGGCGCTGTCGTCGTGCAACAGCGGCCTGTTCAGCACCGCGCGGATGCTCTACAACCTCGCGCAGCAGGGCCAGGCGCCGGCGCTGCTCGGCCGCGTGAACCGCAACGGCGTGCCGGTGTACGGCGTGCTCGTGTCGGTCGCGTTGCTGCTGATCGGCGTGCTGCTGAACTATCTCGCGCCGCAGCACGTATTCGTGTGGCTGACGTCGGTGTCGACGTTCGGCGCGATCTGGACGTGGTGCGTGATCCTGATCGCACAGATGCGCTTTCGCCGCACCCTGTCGGCCGACCAGGTCGCGCGCCTGCCGATCCGCGTGCCGTTCTATCCGCTCGGTTCGTTCGCCGCGCTGGCGTTCCTTGCGCTGGTCGTCGTGCTGATGGCGTTCGCGCCCGATACGCGCGTCGCGCTCGTGATCGGCCCGGTATGGATCGTGCTGCTGGGCCTCGCGTACGCGGTGTTCTGCGCGAACCGCCCGGCGACGTCGATATCGACGAAGTCGTAAGCGAGCCGGGCGACGAGCGCCGTGCCGCGCACCCGAAGTGCGGTCGCGGCGCAGCGCGGTCCGCGCGTGTGTTGATCGCGATCATGCACGGCCGGCGCGGGCGTCATATGCTGTTTGAATCGCTTGTCCGCGCTTCGCGTGGCCATCCGCCGATCGCTGCGACCGCGCCGGCCGTCCGGCCGTCGCGTGTCACCGCCGCGCGAAGCTCCGGGCGTCGTTTCACGACGATGCACCCGCGAGGAGGCCTTCGCCATGCAACCCACCCCGTCCATCCCGCCGCTCGCCCGGATCGCGCTGGCCGTCGACCCGACGCCGGAATCGCTGTCCGCCGCGCGCTATGTCAGCACGCTGCTGCGTCCCGGCATGCGGGTGCGCATCGTCTGCGCAATCGACAATCCGCGTCTCGTGCTGCCCGACATCCCGCGCATCGACGCGTTGCTGAGCTCGGCGCGCGAGGACATGGCGCGCGAAGCGCAGGCGGTGCTCGAGCGCACGGCCGCGCTGTTCGCCGGTGCCGGCGTGGAACTCGAGCAAACCATCATCGATACGTCGGTCACGGGCGGCACGGTGGCCAACGCGCTCGCGAACGACACGTCGACCTGGCACGCCGACGTGCTCGTGGTCGGCGCGAATCCGCATCACGGGTTGCTGCGGCTCGTCGAAGGCGCGATGTCCGACACGCTCGCCGCCCGCGCACGCTGCGCGTTGCTGATCGTGCCGGTCGGCTACGCGCGGCCGTCGGACGGGCCGCTGCAGCGTCTGATGTTCGCGGTCGACGGCAGCGAGCCGTCGTTGCATGCGGTTCATGTCGGGCTCGGCTTCGCGGCGCCGACGACGCTGCTGTACGCCGCCTACGTCGTCGATCGCGCGGTTCGTCTGACCGATATCGTGCCGGTGCGCGCGCTCGAGGATGCGTATCGCGCGGAGGGCGAGGATGCGCTCGCCCGCATCGGTCCGGTGTTCCACGCCACCGGGAACCCGACCAAGCGCGGCATCGTCGAAACCCGTCCGACCAGCGACGACGTCGCGCACGCGCTGATGCGCGACGCGGTGCACTGGCATGCGGAACTGCTGGTGGTCGGCACGCATGGCCGGCGCGGTATCGCCGCGTGGCTGATCGGCAGCGTCGCGCGCCGCGTTGCGCATCTGGCACAGGTGCCGGTGCTGCTGGTGCGCGGTGCCGCGTGAATGTCGCGATGGCGCACAAGCGAAGCGGACATTCGTTGACCTGTGTCAGAAACGGCGTCATTCGCACGTGAGACATTGACGCAACTTCGCACGTAGAGGGTTCGCGTCCGCGTGCGATGCGTGCGGCCCCGATCCATCGGTCGTGCAGCGCGTTGAACCGTGCCGTCGAAGTCCGCGTTCGAATGCGCGGCCGGCGTCGTCTCGCGCGGATCGTTTTCCGGACCCGGGCCATGCGTCGCGTGGCACGATCCGAGCAAGCACTCTCTGGCACGAGGGTAGGCGGCAGACTGCCGCCTTGGGCGACGGACGGGGTGTCGATCACCCCGTCCGCTTTCCCGGCCCCGTCGAACCACTTTCCTCGCAGGAATATTCTTTTGATGTCGCCGTGCGGAACGGCGCGCAATCGCAGGTACCGGCATGCGATCGCGGATTGCGGATCGGTGTGGATGGCGGCATGCGATGCGCTGTCGTCCATGCTCGGCGGTATGCGCCAGGCGCTACGCGTTCGGCCATCGCTGCCGATGTGCGACGCAGCCGCGCTGCGGCCGCGTGCCACGTCGGCTGCGTTCGTGCGTGCAGGCCCGGGTTTCAGGCCGTTACGTGATGCAAAGCGCGTGCGGCTCGCGCAGACGGCCGGCGCCGCGGCAGGCGCACGCATGGCGATGCGCGCCATGCAGTCGTCCTCGAGTGGCGGGCCTGTGATGGCGTAGGCGCGGCCAACCGGGGCGCGTCTTGCGGCGCGCTCCCGCAACGGCCGGTGCATCGACGGCGGCATCGGCGCGCGCGCACAGTGCGGCGGCGAACCGCTGCAGCGCGAACACCGACCCCGCGACGCTCTGGTATTTTTCGCGGCCGATCTGCCCGTCGAGCGTGACGAGCAAACCCGACTCGCGCGCGAGCGCGAGCAGCGCGTCCAGATCTGCGGGCGGGCGGATGCCGTCCTGCGCCGCGGGTGCGGCGTGCGCATGAGCGCGCCGCTGTCCGTCCCGGGCCCGGAAGTGACTTGATGCCATGATCGGTCTCCTGCGCCGGACCCCGCGTGCCGGCTCGACGGCCGGCTGAGCGATGACCCGGTATGAACGCTCAGTTCATGACTTCAGTATCGGTCCGGCAGCGGGCGTTGCCAATCGGCGCGCGCTGAAGTCGCTGTCAGGCATTGCGCGCCACCTATCGGAATCCGCTGACACGCGCAGCGGCCGATCTGCCGCGGCGCTGCGGTCCGGCACCGCGCGTACGACGCGCAGCGCGCCGGCCGCGCGCATTTCGGCCGACGAATCGTCGCGGGTGCCGACGCTTGACGCCGGCCTTCGGCCGGACTAAGTTCCCCACTGCATCGACGTCGCGCGGCGGTCCATCTCCCGCTCGATCGTCGGTGCCGCGCCTCGGGGTGGCGTGACAGTGCTTCCAATGGCTCGCGGGCGATCCTGCACCGCGGGCGCAGTGCGCGCACCGGTCCATCGGCGGATCGGCGCAGCGGTATGCAACGTACCGTTGAGCGAGCGCAAACACGCTTCGGCGCATCGCACGCCGGGCGGCCGTCCAGTCTCCAAACTTTCGGTAGCGTCATCTTTTCGTTCCTCGACCGTCAGGAGCCCGTTGATGTCACAGGACAAGTTGCTCGAATCACTCAAGGAAGTCGCCGAACGGCGCGCAATCGGCCCCGACCAGTTGCGTACGATGCTCGACGAAGAAGTACGGGCGCTGTCGTCCGACGCACGTGTGCACGACTACATCCACGTGTTCGCGATTCGTCACCTGCGCGAACGGATGCGCAGGCAGGCCGAACTCGAACGCGACACGTCGGCCGGTACGCCGCAACGGGAACCGGATCAGGCGACGAGTCGCCGTCTGTGAAAGACGTCGCGGCGGGCCCGTCTGCCCGCCGCGGCGTCCGCTCGATGGTCCTGACAGCGGGCTTGCGACTATCCGCGAGTTTCGTCAGACGATTCGCCGAATTGTCACGACGGCCTCAAGTAAGCGGCGCGAATGCCGTATACCCGGTGAATTCGTCCACCGGGCGTTCGCGCTCCCTTACCGAGTCGTTGCCATGTTCTCGTCCATCCGGACCCGTATTCTCGCCGCGTGCGTTGCCATCGTCGTATTCGCGCTCGTCGCCACCACGCTGATCAATTACTTCATCGCACGCTCGTACAACGACGACGCGATCGACCGCAACCTCACGTCCGTCGCCAGCGGCCACGTGGTCGGCATCGGCGACTGGGTCGCGACCCGCAGCCAGATGATCGCGTCGCTGCAGGACGCGGCGCTGTCGCCCGATCCGGTGCCCGTATTCAAGCAGATGGCCGCGGCGGGCGGCTTCACGAACGTCTACGTCGGCTACGCGGACAAGGCGTTCCATTTCTCCGACCCGACCGGCATCGGGTCCGACTACGATCCGACCAGCCGTCCGTGGTACAAGCAGGCCGCGCAGGCCGGCAAGCCGGTCGTCACGCCGCCGTACATCGACGCCGGCACCGGCAACCTGGTCGTCACGTTCGCGGTGCCGATCCTGCGCGACGGCGGGCTGAAGGGCGTCGTCGCGGCCGACGTCGCGATGGACAGCGTGATCGCGAACGTGAAGTCGATCCGCCCGACGCCCGCGAGCTTCGGGATGTTGATCGACAGCGCCGGCCACATCGTCGCGCATCCCGACGCGAAGCTCACGCTGAAGCCGGTTGCCGACGTGTCGCCCGATCTCGGCGCGATCAGCGCGGCGTCGCTCGCCGGCGCAAGCGCGCCGGTCGACGTGCACGTCGGCGGCGACGCGAAGCTGGTGCGCGCGCAGGCCGTACCGGGCACCGACTGGTATGCGCTGGTGCTGCTGGACAAATCCGAAGCGACGGCCGGGATGCGCTCGCTGCTGACCGCGTCGCTGATCACGCTGGTGGTGATCGTCGGCGTCGCGTCGCTGATCGTCGGCGCGATCACCACGACCGCGTTCCGCCGCCTGTCGCAGGTGCGTCAGGCGATGGCGTCGATCGGCTCGGGCGCGGGCGACCTCACGCAGCGCCTGCCGGCCGAAGGTCGCGACGAGGTGGCCGACATCGCGCGCTCGTTCAACAGTTTCGTCGACAAGCTGAACGACGTGATGCGCCAGATTCGCGATGCGAGCGAGTCGGTGCGAACGGCCGCGAACGAAATCGCCGCCGGCAACCAGGATCTGTCGTCGCGCACCGAATCGGCGGCGGCGAGCCTGGAGGAAACGGCCGCGTCGATGGAGGAAATCACCGCGACGGTCGGCCAGTCGGCAGCCGCCGCGGGCCAGGCCGACGAACGCGCGGCCGCTGCGTCGCGGATCGCGTCGCACGGCGGCGTGGTCGTGTCGGACGTCGTCGCGACGATGGAGAAGATCGAGGAAGCGTCGGGCCGGATCGGCGACATTATCGGCGTGATCGACGGGATCGCGTTCCAGACCAACATCCTCGCGTTGAACGCGGCAGTCGAAGCGGCACGCGCGGGCGAGCAGGGCCGCGGGTTCGCGGTGGTCGCGCAGGAAGTGCGCAGCCTCGCGCAGCGCAGCGCGCAGGCCGCGCGCGAGGTCAAGGTGCTGGTCGAATCGACGGTCGCGAGCGTGTCGGCCGGGTCGGGGCAGGTGCGCCAGGCCGGCGACACGATGCGCGAGATCGTGTCGAACGTGACGAACGTGACGACGATCATCTCCGAGATCACGCATGCGGCGAACGAACAGACGCGCGGGATTCAGGAAGTGAATCGCGCGGTCACGCAGCTCGACGAAATGGTGCAGCAGAATGCGGCGCTCGTCGAACAGTCGACCGCGGCCGCGACCGCGCTGCAGACGCAGGCGAACGCGCTCGCGTCGACGGTCGGGCAGTTCAAGGTCGCATGACCCGAGCCGGGCGGCGCGATCGGCAATTGCCGGTCCGTGTGCCCGCGATGCGCGTGACGGCGCCCGCCGTCACGTGTTGGCGTCGTCGCGCATCAGCGCGAGACGGTTGTAGAGCGTCTTCAGGCTGATGCCGAGCGCTTTCGCGGCTTGCGGCTTGTTGCCGTCGAAGTGATTGAGCGTCGCCGCGATGAAGCGCTGCTGCACATGGTGCAGCGTCGCACCGAGCGGCAGCGCCATGGCATCGTCCGACGTGAGGTCGGGTAGCATCGACGGCTTCGGCAGCGTGATGTCGATCCCGTCGTCGGCCAGGATGTACGCGCGCTCGATCGTGTTGTGCAGCTCGCGCACGTTGCCGGGCCACGAATACGCGCGCAGCGCGGCGATCGCCGCATCGGTCAACCGCTTGTGCGAACGGTGCCGCGCGTTGAGCGCATCGACGAATTCGTGCGCGATCGTCTCGACGTCGCCGTCCCGCTGGCGCAGCGGCGGCACATACAACGCGAATGCGGCGAGGCGGTAGAACAGGTCCTCGCGCAGCCGCCCGTCGCGCACGGCTTCGGCCGGATTGTGACGCGTCGCGGACAGGATCCGCACGTCGAGCGGAATCGATTCGGTGCCGCCCACCCGCACGATCGTGTTCGATTCGAGCGCCCGCAGCAGCTTCACCTGCAACGCTGCGGGCATTTCCGCGATCTCGTCGAGCAGCAGCGTGCCGCCGCACGCGGCTTCGAAGAATCCTTCGCGCTGCGCGACCGCGCCGGTGAAGCTGCCTTTCTCATGGCCGAACAATTGCGCCTCGGCGATATCGGCCGGAATCGCGCCGCAGTTGACGGGCACGAACGGCCCGTCGCGACGCGTGCTGAGGTCGTGCAGCCGGCGCGCGACGATATCCTTCCCGACCCCGCTTTCGCCGGCAATCATCACGCTCGCGCGAGTCGGCGCGATTTTCTCGATACGGCCGAGCAACGTGCGCATCGCGGCGGAGCGGCCCGACAGCCGGCGTGGGTCGGCGCGCTGTTTCGAACGGTTCGCGGATTCAGCCATGGGTTCAGGCGGGCCGGTTTGAAAATCGGCACCGCACGGTTCCTTCGTTGCAATATTTATCATCGACAGCGCAACGGACCGGAAGGTGCCTCAATATAGAAAATTCCAATGCGCGCGCCGATGCCGCAAGAAATAGGCGATCGCGGCCGGCGGGTCGCCGATGAGTGCATTTTTTACGACGCTTCAATGAAAAATCGAAAGCGACTGCAATTGCATGCGCGCATATGCGCGCTTGACCGATCGGTACCCCGGCCATGTTCCGACGCCGACCGTACCTGCGGCACGGCAGCGAACGTGCCGGCCGCAGGTACGGTCGTTGCGGCGCATTGAAAGCTCGCTCGGCACGCTCGACGGCTTGCCGGACCGCCGAGGCGGTGTGCCGTCGCATCACGGTTGCCGGCGTGATGCAAGGAAACGATGAGGACCTTTACCCGTGAACTGTTGCGGCAGGGTGTATGGGTCGTGCTGGCTGTCGGGGTGGCGTCCGCGCTCCAGGCGTGGGCGATTCGCGTCGTCGGCGTGCATGAACCGTTTGCACCGCTGCCTTTCTATGCCGGTGTCGCAGCCGCCGCCTGGCTGACGTCATTCGCCGGCGGGCTGGCCGCGACGGCTGCCAGCGTGGCCGTGCTCGCCGTGGTGTGGTGGCCGGGCGCGCCGATGGCCACGCTGCTCGCGCAGGCTGGCGCGTTCATCGCAATCAGTTTCGTCGAGTGCATGCTCGTGATGGCCGTGAAGCCGCTGCTCGCGAGCGACCGCCTGCGCGGTGCGGCCGATGCCGCCCAGGACGCCGCGCCGATGCCGCGCCGCGAACCGGCTCCCGCCACGCGCTCGCTCGACGACAACCTGCTGCGTCGCGTGGTCGATGCATCGCCCGACGCGATCGTCGGCGTCGATGCCGGCCGGCGGATCACGAGCTGGAACCCGGCCGCCCGGCGCATCTTCGGCATGGATGCCGCGACCGTGATCGGACAGGACGTGACAAGCCTGATCGCGCCGCGCTGGCTACGCCGGCATCCCGTCCCGGCGTCGTTCGCGAACACGCGCGCGCCTTCCGGCCCGCTCGACATTCTGTGTTTGCGCCGCGACGGCGGCCGCTTTCGCGCGACCGTCGCGGCATCGCCAATCGTCGACGCACAGGGCAACTGCACCGGTTTGTCGATGACGCTGCGCGAGGCGGGCGAGCGTCGCCTCGAAGAGCGGCGCCACGTGCGCTCGTTGCGCGGCGCGCGCGACGCGCGCGTGCAGGCCGACGAGTCGAACCGGATGAAGGACGAGTTGCTGGCCACCGTGTCCCACGAATTGCGCACGCCGCTGAACGTGATCTACGGCTGGGTCGAGGTGCTGCGCAGCGTCGACGGTCAGGGCTTCGCACACCAGGCGATCGACGCAATCGACCGTAGCGCGCGATCGCTGTCGCACATGGTCGGCAACCTGCTCGACGCGTCGTCGCTCGCGACCGGCCGCACGCACCTCGAGCGCGTGCCGGTCGACCTCGTGCGCATCGTGCGAGAAACGGCGCACGAACTCGGCGCGAGTGCCGAGGCGAGCGGGCTCCAGTTGACGACCGAATGCACGATGGCGAACTGCGTGATCTCTGCCGACGGCGAGCGCCTGCGCCAGGTGCTGTCCAACCTGCTGTCGAACGCGTTCAAGTTCACGCCGCCGGGCGGACACGTGAAGATCTCGCTGACGCGCGCGGGCGCGCGCGTCCGGCTGTCGGTCACCGATACGGGGCAAGGCATTTCCGCGGAGCGCCTGCCCCATCTGTTCGATACGTTCAACCGGCCCGAAGGCGCGTCGGCGTCGCCCAAGCGCGGGCTCGGGCTCGGGCTGTCGATCGTGCGCAACATCGCGCGCCTGCACGGCGGCGAAGTCGCGGCAACGAGCGAGGGCGCCGGGCGCGGCACGACGGTCACGGTCATGCTGCCGGTCGACCCGGGCGGCGACGAGTCGTTCGGCCACCCGATGCGGTCGGGCGGCGCATCGACGGCGGTCGCGCTCGACGGCCAGCGCGTGCTCGTGGTCGACGACGACGCGACGACGCGCGCGAGCCTCGCCGCGGCGCTCGAAACGCTGGGCGCTGAAGTGTCGACCGCGCAATCGGGACACGATGCGCTCGACGCCGTCGCGCAGCAGCGCCCGAGCGTCGTGCTGTCCGATCTCGCGATGCCGGACGGCGACGGCTTCTGGCTGGTCGACCATATCCGGCATCTGCCGGACGGCGGCGCACGCCTGCCGGTCGTCGCCGTGACCGCGCATGCGGGCAGCATGGACCGCAGTCGCGTGATGGCCGCCGGCTTCGATGCATATGTGTGCAAACCGGTCGACATGCCGACGCTGGCGAGCGTGATCGTCGACATATCGGCCGGCGACCGGAAGGGCGGAAGCGGATCGCGGCGCTGACGCACGGGCTCGATCCGCTCCCCCGCAGGAGGCGCGATGAAAGGATCGGAAGACCCGCTGCGCGAGGGCGTCCCCCGAGGCGCCGGAACGCATCCCGTGCATACCGCCGGTCGCGCAGATCGCGAGCATACTTATGCTGTCGTGTGCATGGATCGCGATGCGTCGCTGCGCGTCGGCGGACGCAAGCGTTCGGGCGAAGCTCGCGAGCCAGGCGTCGGCCGTCGGCAGCGAGCTGCGCGATGCGACCCTCGTGTCCCGTATCCGGGCCGCGCTCGTCGCCGAGCGGAGGCTGGCGTCCGACGACATCGACGTGCCGGTTCACGGCCGCGTAGCCGAGCTGACGGGCCGATGCCCGATGAGCCGCTACAGGCGACCGCGGTCCGGGGCGTGCACGACGTCGACGGCGTGCGCGGCCTGCGCGACAGGTTGCAGATTCGCCGGAAGTAACGTGATGCGCGGGCAAGCGGCGGGGCCGATCGGGCGTCGCGCGCGTTGCGGCCCTGCGCGGCACCAGCAGGAGGGTTCGACATGGACACCATCATCGCGGGCCGTTTCTCGACGCTCGAGCGGGCGGAGCGCTGCGCGGAACAATTGCGCGGCCACGCCGTGCATCGGGACGACGTGAAGGTCTTCTTTCTCAATCCGCCGGGGCAGCATGCGCTGTTCTGGCTCGGCGGCGACGTCTACGCGGATTCCGCAGCGCGCCCGGGCGGGATCGGCGCGCTGGAGGGCGTGGCCATCGGCGCGATCGTCGGGCTGGTGGGCGCAGCGCTGCTGTATCTCGCCGGGCTCCATTCGCCGCTCGCGTGGATCGGCGTGCCGCTGGTCGGCGGTTACGTCGGCGCGTTGTGCGGTGCGCTCGGCAAGATGAAGGGCGATGCGCCGGAAGGCCATGGTGCGCTGAAGCAATGCGAGAACGGCGTCGTGCTGGCCGCGCACGTCACGCGACGCACGGCGACGTTTGCGGAGCGCACGCTGCTCGCGTGCGGCGCGCTGTCGATCGAGCGCGTCGAAGGCGCATGGCAAAACGGCGCGTGGACCGATTTCTTCACGTCCGAGCATCGCCCCGCATGACGCGCGCGTCTGCAACGTTCGACCGGCCCGGGCCTTCGGCGCAGCCGGCGCTCGGGATCAAACCCGACGGCAAGCGCCGGACCGGATCCCGGTTCATGCGGCGCGTGGGTACAGCGCGCAGGCTGGTGTCGGGCGCGCTCGCGGCGTGTTGCGCGCTGGCGGCGGCGCCCGTGTGGGCGCAGCCGGCGAGCGCGTCGTCGGTGCAGGTCGCGCCGGGCGTCGTGCGCCCCGGCGAGACCGCCGACGAGGCCGACATGACACGGCGTCCGACCGGCATCGACGCCGAATTCGTGGACAAGGCGAGCATCGTCGGCAGGACGCAGTTGCAGGCGGGCCAGCTGGCGCTCGACCGGTCGTCGAACCCGGACGTCAAGGCATTCGCGCGCCGGATGCTCGACGATCACGGCCGCATCGCGGGCACATTGAGCCGGCTCGGCGCGCAAAAGGGCGTGCCCGTACAGGCGCGGATGCTCGTCGATCCCGCGGTGAACGCGCTGCGAAGCAAGCAGGGCCGGGCATTCGACACGGCATACGTCGAACTGGCGGGGCCGCATGCGCACGAGGAAATCGTTCGGCTCTACGAGGCGGAAGCGCACAACGGCCACGACCGGCAGCTTCGCGCGTTCGCTGCCGACACGCTGCCGATGCTGAAGGCGCACCTGACAGCCGCCAGGCAACTCGCGCAGACGGTTGCCGCCGCGCACTAAGGGCCGTACGGCGCAGCACGAGACGCTGCGTGATATGTCAGGGCCGCCGCGTATCGCTTTCCGGGCCGCCCGGTGACGCTTCGTACGGCGGCGCGTCCAGTGCCGTTTCGCCTTCCTCGATCAGCCAGTAAGGCGCCGAGCCGTAATACGCGTGCAGCGCTTCGCCCCATACGGGGTCGGCCATCGTCGGCCAGTTGCCCTGGTCGAAGCCGGGCGCCTCGCGCACCCGTTCGGTCGGCAGCGGCAGCACGAAGCACCGACGTTCCGTGTCGAGCGTGAGCACGTTCCACGGCACCGCGAGCAATTTGTCGCCGATCCCGAGAAAGCCGCCCGACGACACGACCGCATACGCGATCCGACCCGAGCGGACGTCGAGCATGATGTGCGTGACCTTGCCGATGTCGTCGCCGTCCATCGTCAGTACATGGTCGTCTTTCAGCGTGCCGGCAGCCATCACGTCCGGGCCGGGCCCGCCGGCCGAATGGCCGCCGTTGCCGACGATGCGCGCGGGTGCGCGCGACGCTCTGTCCGTTGTCATCGCAGTCTCCAGGTCGAACGGGCGCCGGGCTTGCGCCGGGGCGCCGCACGGGTGAAAGGGCGCCGCTCAGCGACGCCGCGGCAATGACACGTCCTCGAGTGTGTTGGCCAGCTCGTCGCGTGCCGGGCCGCCCGCGCGTGTCGCGATGTCGCCGAGCGACACGATGCCGACGAGCCGCTTGTTGCCGTCGAGCACCGGCATCCGGTGCAACTGCACGTCGGCCATCCGCTGCTGCACGTCGCCGACGCCGTCGTCCTCGACGCACCATTGCACCGGTGCGGATGCGACCGCCGTCACCGGCGTGTCCGGGGAATGGCCGTGCGACAGCGCGCGCACCGCAAGGTCGCGATCCGTCACGATCGCGACGAGCTCGTTGCCGTCGCAAACTGGCAGCACACCGATGTCGAAGCGCTGCATCAATTCGGCCGCATGGCGAATCGTGTCGGTGGGCGCGACGCACACCACGTCGCGCGACATGATCTCGTTGACGCGATACATGAACGCCTCCTTCGTAAGCGGGACGATGCGGGAGCACGATGCGTGCCGCGTCCGGCCGGCACGCGCCGGGCCGGCGCGGCCGGGCTCCGGAGGAATTTGCCAGCGCGCTTGTACATCTTCCACGGCCGGAACCGCGGCCGGGCCGCGAGCGACGTCAGTGGCCGACGCCCGTCATCACGACGATTGCGAGGACCAGCGCGCTCTCGATCGCGGCCAGCGCCGCGACGCCCGCGGCGCCGCTGACTTCATGCCATGCTCGTTCCATGCGTTTCATGTCTTTCGCTCCGGTTGGCCCGGCCTTGCGACACGCTGGCGCGCACCGCAGGCCGGGATGCCGCCGTCAGCCGTGATCGCGGGGCGGTGGTGGGACGTCGGGCGCGCGACGTTTGCGTTCGCCGGACGGTTTGGCGGGGTCGATGCGGGTCGCGCCGCCAACGGCGGGCGGGTCGCTGGCCGGAAACGTCTCTTCGAGCCCTTCGTCGATGCGCTCCTCCGTCTTCTTGTCTTCGGACGGCGGGCGCGACGTGGCGAGCCGAAATGATCCGGCGGCCGGCGACACGGCATCGCGGCGGCCGGTTTCGTGAACGGTCATGATCGAACCTCCTTTATGGTAACGACGGACGCAAGCGCCGTGCCGCGTAGCGGCGGCGGCATGGCCCTTGCAGCCATCGAGCCCGCCGGGACCGACGGACGCGAGGCGCGCCCGCCGCCGGCGTGGACGAGAGGAAATCGTGATGAATGAACCCACGGAAAGGATACGTTACGACGCGAACGTGTGCGGCGGCGATTTCAGTCACGTGCGCGAGCGTTTCGATAGACGGAAGCGCGAATCGTCGATCTATCGTCCCGAGCGGCGCCTGTTCGCCGGCAAGGACGACGTGCGCGAACTGAACCATACCGTCTACGAGGGGCCGGCAAGCGCGCAGCGGGCGCGGGTCGCGCGATGCGCGCCGTCCGATCCGTTCGCGCTCGCGGTGCAGCTTGCCGCGGACGGGCGCACGAGATGGCTCGCGATGGCGGCTTACGACAGGTGAGCGGCCGTGTTGGGTCGCAGGAATCGGCACCGGGCAGGTACGTCGCTTGCGTGCGCTGGCCGCGCCAATCGACACGCGCGAGCCGCCGCGCAGGACTGACATGAATACGCCATCCATGCTGCACCGCCCCGAACCGATCCCCGACGTCGAGCCCGACCCGACGTGGCCCGCGCACGACGATCCGGTGGATCCGCCCGTGCCGCTGGGGCCGCCGCACGGCGATCCGCCGTCGCAGCCGCCGCCGATGCGGATCCCGGGCGGATGCGGCAAACCGCAGCCGGCCGCGCGATCACTGAAAGGAGGACCATCATGGACATTCACGTGCAATCGCCGGACAAGCGCGCGATCGCCCAGGTGCTGGGTCGCTATTTCGAGTCGCGCTCGTTGCGCTATCACATCGAGGAATTGCCGGGCGGCGTGCTGCATATCGGCTTTCGCGCGAGCGGCCGCCCGGTCGCCGTCACCGTGTCGTTCGACGATTCCGCGTACGACGCCTACACGCACTGGGACGCGAGCCAGAAGCAGCTCGCGCTCGGCCGGCTCGCGGACGGCTTCTCGCGGATGATGTCGACACGTAGCCCGGCCGCGCTCGCCGGCGATTACCACGTCGAGCGTTTCTGATTCCGCAACGATCCAACGGCGCGTGCCGGAAGCCGGCAAAGTGCCCGCATCCAGCGGGCGCTTTGCGGCTTCGCGCATGTCGCGTTAGGATGTCCGTTAATTCAGCGCACACTACGTTCGCGCCGTCGGCAGTCTGTCGTGGCAACCGATCAAGCGCGACGCGCTTTCCCTCAGGTTCGTTTTGCGCAACCGGTGGAGACCGCCTTGTCGACCATTGCTCGCCCGTTGTTGTCACCGGCCACGCGCCGGTTCGTATCCGGTCTGTCGGCCTTCGCCGCGCTCGCGGCATCCGGCGCGCGCGACGCGTCGGCGCAGACGCCTTCGCCGCTCGGCGAATGGCAATACTCGGCGGGCGTCCCGCTGCAGAAGCTGTTCAATCCGACCGTCCCCACGTGGCAGGTCAGCGTCGGCGCCGCGATGACGCTGCAGCCGCGCTATGCGGGCTCCGATCGCTATCGCGTGATGGGCGGCCCGAATTTCGACCTGCGCTATCGCGACCTGTTCTTCTTGTCGACGGGCGAGGGGCTCGGCGCGAACGTGCTGCGCGGGCCGAACTGGCGCGTGAGCATGTCGGTCGGCTATGACCTCGGGCGCCGTTCGGCCGACGATCTCGGCCACCTGAACGGCCTCGACAACATCAATGCGGCGCCGGTGATGAAGCTCGCGGCCGACTACGTGATCTCGAAGGATTTTCCGCTCGTGCTGCGTGCCGATGTCCGTCGCAGCATCGGCGGCTCGAACGGCTGGGTCGGCGATTTCTCCGCGTACATGCCGATGCCGGGCAGCAACGAGCATTTCTTCTGGTTTGCGGGGCCCACCGTGTCGTTCGCCGACTCGCGCTACATGAACAGCTGGTTCGGCGTGAGCCAGGGCGCATCGGCGCGCTCCGGCTTGCCGACCTATTCGGCGAGCGCCGGGATGAAGTCGTACGGCGCGGGCGTGACGATGGTCTGGTTCGTCAACAAGCATTGGTTCGTGACGATGGACGGCGCGATCGAACAGCTGGTGGGCCGCGCACGGCGCAGCCCGATCACGCAGCAGTCGACCAACGGCGTATTCGACATGTCGGTGAATTACCAGTTCTGAGCAGTGCCGATCCGGCGGGCAGCGGCGACGTGCGGCATTTTTCGTCACATTTGCTATGATTGCGACCTGTACAAACGTACAGTGATCGATCCCCGTGACACCTGCATCGCCGACGCCCCCGGCGTTTTACTACCTGACCAATTTCGAACGCGCGCTGGCCTGGCTCGGCGAGCGTTACGACGACGTGCTCGACGCGCACGAGCACGCGTTTCTGCGTCATTTCCCGCAGTTGCCGCAGGCATCGCGCGCGTTGCTCGTGCGGATGCTGATGCGCAACGGGTCCGACTTCCGCGCGAGCAAGCTCGGCTACGACGAAATCGGCTGCCCGCACGCCGCCGCCGCGCCGCTCGTCGCACTCGGCTGGGTCGATCCGGCGCCCGCGCTCTCGCTCGACGAACTGTTCGCGCTGTCGACCAAGGCCGATCTGCTGAAGATGTTTCCGGTTCTCGCCGCGCACGCGGGCGAACGCAAGCCCGACTGGCTCGAGCGCCTGCGGCCCGCGCACGATCCCGCGCAACCGCTCGATGCGTGGTTCGAGCAGACCGACGATCGCGTGCTGCGCGTGACGGTCGGCGCGCTGTGCGACCGGCTGCGGCTGATGTTCTTCGGCAATCTGCACCAGGACTGGAGCGAATTCGTGCTCGCCGATCTCGGCGTGTTCCAGTACGAGAGCGTGCCCTTCGCGCCGTCGTCGCGCGCGTTCCAGCAGCGCGACGACGTCGATGCGTATCTCGCGTTGCACGCTTGCCGCGAAGCGCTCGACGCGTGGCCCGATGAGTTGCCGTTCGACGATCTGCTGCGTGCGATCGATGCGGTGAGTTGCACGCAGCCGTGGCTGGCGACGCGCCGCGCGAAGCTGCTGTTCACGCTCGGGCAAATCTGCGAACGCCGCGCCGACTGGCCCGCCGCGCTCGACGCGTATGCGCGCAGCGCGTGGCCGGGCAGCCGCCATCGGCGCATTCGCGTGCTCGAACGCTGCGGACGCGACGACGACGCGCTCGCGCTCGCGCTCGACGCGCGCAACGGCTTCGAAAGCGACGAGGAGCGCCAGCGCGTCGAACGGATGCTGCCGCGTCTGCAGCGGCGCGTCGGGCAGCGGGTCGAACGCGCGCATGCCGCGCCGGACGTGCCGCGCGAAACGTTGGTGCTGGCGCGTCCCGACGCGTTCGCCAGTGTCGAATTCGCGGTGCGCGATCATCTGGCGCAGCCCGACGCGCCGGTTCATTACGTCGAGAACACGCTGATCAATTCGCTGTTCGGGCTGCTGTGCTGGGAGCCCGTGTTCGCGGCCGTGCCCGGCGCATTCTTTCACCCGTTCCAGCGCGGCCCGGCCGACCTGCATGCGCCCGATTTCGCGCTGCGCCGCACCGACGCGTTCGCCGCGTGTTTCGCGCAGCTCGATTCGGGCGCTTATCGCGACACGATCCTGCGTCACTACGCGACGAAGGCCGGGCTGCAATCGCCGTTCGTGTTCTGGGGCGTGCTGACCGACGCGCTGCTCGACGAGGCGCTGGCATGCCTGCCGCCCGAGCATCTGCGGCTGTGGTTCACGCGGCTGCTCGCGGATATCCGCAGCAACCGCTCGGGGCTGCCCGATCTCGTTCGCTTCTGGCCCGGCGAGCGGCGCTACGAGCTGATCGAGGTGAAGGGCCCCGGCGACCGGCTGCAGGACAACCAGACACGCTGGCTCGCGTACTGCATCGCGCACGGCATTCCGGTGCGCGTCGTCGATGTCGAATGGGCGGGCGTCGGTGTCGAACCGACCGAAGCGGCGGGGTTATCCGCATGAGCTATGTCGTCGCGGTGCGGGCGATGTGCGAGTTCACCGCGCGGCGCGGCGATCTCGACCTGCGCTTCACGCCCGCGCCGACCGCGCTCGAAGGCATCGCGGGCCATGGCGCCGTCACGTCGAACCGCGGCGCGCGCTACGAAACCGAGATCGCGCTGACCGGCACGTGGGGCACGCTCACCGTACGCGGCCGCGCGGACGGCTACGATCCGGTCGCGAACCGGCTCGAGGAAATCAAGACCTATCGCGGCAGCCTCGATGCGATGCCGGCCAATCACCGCGCGCTGCACTGGGCGCAGGCGAAGGTCTATGCGCACCTGATGTGCGACGCGCGCGGCCTTCCGGAAATCGACGTCGCGCTCGTGTATTTCGACATCGTGTCCGAGCGCGAGACCGTGCTGACCGAAACCCTCAGCGCGAGCGAGCTGGCCGCGTTCTTCGCCGAGCAGTGCGCATGTTTCGTCGGCTGGGCCGAGCGCGAGACCGCGCATCGCACGGCGCGCGATGCGGCGCTGCGCGCGCTGACGTTTCCGCACGGGCAATTCCGCAGCGGGCAGCGCGAGCTGGCCGTGTCGGTCTATCGCGCGGCGCGCGACGAACGCTGCCTGATGGCGCAGGCGCCGACCGGTATCGGCAAGACCGTCGGCACCGTGTTTCCGTTGCTGAAGGCGTGCGGCGAGGGCGAACTCGATCACGTGTTCTTCCTGACCGCGAAGACGCCCGGCCGTGCACTCGCGCTCGAAGCGGCGACGACGCTCGGCGCCGGCACGCCGGCGCTGCCGCTGCGCGTGCTGGAACTCGTCGCCCGCGACAAGGCGTGCGAGCATCCGGACAGCGCCTGTCACGGCGAATCGTGTCCGCTCGCGCGGGGCTTCTACGACCGGCTGCCGGCCGCGCGCGACGCGGCAATCGGCGCCGGGCTGCTCGATCGCGCGACCGTGCGCGACGCGGCGCTCGCGCACGACGTCTGCCCGTACTACCTCGCGCAGGAGCTGGCGCGCTGGTCGGACATGGTGATCGGCGACTACAACTACTACTACGACGGCAGCGCGATGCTGCATACGCTCGCGCAGCAGAACCAGTGGCGCGTCGGCGTGCTCGTCGACGAGGCGCACAACCTGCTCGATCGCGCGCGCAAGATGTACAGCGCGTCGCTCGACCCGTTCGCGTTCGCCGCCGCGCGCGAGGCCGCGCCGGTGGCGCTGCGCAAGCCGTTCGACCGGCTCGCGCGCGCGTGGGGCGCGCTCAATCGCGCGCAAACCGAACGCTATGCGGCGTATCCCGAGATTCCGGGCCCGATCGTATCGGCGGTGCAGAACCTCGTGTCGGCGATCGGCGAACACCTGACCGATGCGCCGCGCGCGAACGGCGACGCGCTGCTGCGCTTTCATTTCGAGGCGATCCAGTTCGGCGTGCTCGCCGACGCGTTCGACAGTGCGTCGATCTTCGATGCGACGCTGCACGGCGAGCCGCTGCCGCGTCAGTCGGGGCTCGACGGGGTTGCGCCGGCCGCGCGCCGACGCCGCATCCAGTCGACGCTGTGTGTGCGCAACGTGATTCCGGCCGGCTTTCTCGCGTCGCGCTACGAGGCTGCGCGTGCGACCGTGCTGTTTTCCGGCACGCTGAGCCCGTTCCATTTCTATCGCGACACGCTCGGGCTGCCGGCCGATACCGGCTGGCTCGATGTCGACGGGCCGTTTCGCGCCGAGCAACTGACGGTGCGCGTCGCGAGCCACGTGTCGACGCGCTGGCGCGACCGCGACCGTTCGCTCGAACCGATCGCGGACCTGATCGCCGCGCAGTACGCGACGCGGCCCGGCAACTACCTCGGGTTCCTCAGCAGCTTCGACTATCTCGGGCGCGTCGTCGCGCTGATGCAGGCGCGCCATCCGGACGTGCCCGTGTGGGCACAGGCGCCCGGCATGGCCGAAAGCGAGCGCGACGCGTTTCTCGCCCGCTTCGATGCGGGCGGCCGCGGCGTCGGCTTCGCGGTGCTGGGCGGTGCGTTCTCGGAAGGCGTGGACCTTGTCGGCGAGCGGCTGATCGGCGCGTTCATCGCGACGCTCGGGCTGCCGCAGGTCAACGACGTCAACGAGCAGATGCGGCGCGCGATGGACGCGCGGTTCGGCAACGGATACGACTACATGTACCTGTATCCGGGCTTGCAGAAGGTCGTGCAGGCCGCCGGGCGCGTGATCCGCACCGAACACGACGAGGGCGTCGTGCACCTGATCGACGATCGTTACCGGCGGCGCGAGGTGCGCGACCTGCTGCCGAGGTGGTGGCGGATCGGGTGAGGGCGTGGTGTGGGTTGGTATCGGTATCGGCATCGGCATCGGAAGCGCCGGATGCCCGCGCCTACAGCACGTTGAGCATCGCGAGCGCGGTTTCCTGCAGATGCGGCAGCACGCGGCGCACGGCTGCATCGGTCGTCTCCGCGCCGATCGGCATGTTCGTGCTCAGCGCGGCGACGACTTCGCCGTGACGGTTCTTCAGCGGCACCGCGATCCCGCGCACGCCGACCTGCAATTGCTGTTCGATCACCGCGTAGCCTGCATCGCGCGCGTGGTCGACTTGTTCGAGCAGGCGTGCCTTGTTGGTGATCGTGTGCGGCGTGAACGGCGCGAGCGCCGTGTCGTCGAGCCACGTGCGGACGGCTTCCCGATCCGGATGATGGGCGAGCAACACGACGCCTGGCGACGTCAGCGGCGCCGGCACGCGCGCGCCGAGCACGAAGCCCGTCGTCATCACGCGCGATACCCCGTTGCGCGCGATGAACACGAGCTCCCAGCCGTCGAGCACGCTGACGTACGCCGATTCGTTCAGCGACGCGCTCAGTTGCTGCAGATACGGCTGCACGGTGCGCGGCAGGCGCGCCGAGTCGAAGTACGACCAGCCGACTCGCAGCACGCGCGGCGTGAGGCCGTACAGCTTGCCGTCGGTGTACACGTAGCCGAGCGATTCGAGCGTCAGCAGGTAGCGGCGAGCGGCCGTGCGCGTGAGGCCGGTGCGGGCGGCGGCCTGGGTGGGCGTCATGCGCGCGTGCTGGCTGTCGAACGCCTCGAGAATCATCAGGCCTTTTTCGAGGCCGGCAATCCAGTCGCGTCGGTCGAGTTCGGGCTTTTTCATCGTCGGTGGGGGGCCGGTGGGCGGTGTTCGCTCGGGAATGAGCGATTATCGCGCAGATCGAGAACCGTGCGAATACCGTTGGTGACGCTCGATGTGAGTTGCGGGGCGGAATCGAGAAAGGTGGCGGGGCGGGCCAGGGTGGCAGTCCTCGTAGCGGCGTTGCGCTGCGTACCTCGCATCTCCGGCCCTCGCGGCGGCATGACTGCACCGACCAGGAAGGGACGCGCTGCCACGAGGAATCGCCCGGGCGTTCTGCGGAAGCTGCCTGGCGAGTGCGGGGGCGGTGCGAAACAGCGGCGCGATGGTCAGTCGCGCCGCATCCCGAAGGCCGTTATTCGCTGCTCGTCCACTCGACGTTCGCACCGACCGAACGCAGGTTTTCGACGAAATGCGGATGCGCGCGGCGGATCGGCAGCGCATTCATGATTTCCGAGCGGCCTTCGATGCTCGCGGCGACCATCAGCAGCGCGATCGCGACGCGGATGATGTACGGGCTTTCGACGCGTGCCGGCGTCAGTTGCAGGCCGCCGAACGTGATCAGCCGGTGCGGATCCGACAGCAGCACGTGCGCGCCGAACTTCGACAGTTCGCCGGACCAGCCGAGCGCGCCGTCGTAGACCTTGTTCCAGAACATCGCGCTGCCCTCGGCGCGCACGCCGAGCGCGATGAAGATCGGCAGCAGGTCGACCGGCAGGTACGGCCACGGTGCGGCTTCGACCTTGGTCAGGATGTTCTGCGTAAACGGCCGGCGCACGCGCAACGGGCCGTCGCGTTCCGCGCGCGACCAGCCGTCGCGGTGCGTGACGTTCACGCCAAACTTCGCGAACGTGCGGTCGATCAGCGGGAAATGCTCCGGCGACGAGTTGCGTACCGTGATGTCGCCGCCCGTGATCGCACCGAGCGCGAGGAACGTCGCGATTTCGTGGAAGTCCTCGGCGAAGCGGAATTCGCCGCCGCCGAGCTTGGCGCCGCCCGTCACGCACAGGCGCGACGTGCCGATGCCCTCGATCGCGACGCCGATCATCGCGAGGAACTGGCAGAACTCCTGCACGTGCGGCTCGGATGCCGCGTTCATCAGCGTGGACGTGCCGGCTGCAGCCGTTGCGCATAGCGCGAAGTTCTCGGTGGTCGTCACCGACGCGTAGTCGAGCCAGTGGTCGTTGGCCGTCAGCGGGCCGTCGGCGCGGACGATCAGCGAATCGGGCGTGTGTTCGATGTGCGCGCCGAAGCGCTCGAACACTTCGACGTGCGGATCGATTTCGCGCACGCCGAGCGTGCAGCCCTTCACGTCGTTCTCGAGGCGCGCGACGCCGAAGCGCGCGAGCAGCGGCGGAATCAGCATGATCGACGAGCGCATCGCTTCCGGCAGCCGGTGGACGGCCGGATCGAACGTCGTGTTGCAATGGTGGAGTTCGAGGATGCCTGTCGTGAAATCGACCGACACGTCGCTGCCGAGCGCGCGGAAGATGTCGAGGATCTTGCGCACGTCGGTGATGTCCGGCACGCCGACGAGGCGCAGCGGCTGATCGGTCAACAGGGTGGCGCAGAGAATCGGCAGGACGGCGTTCTTGTTCGCGGATGGCTTGATGTCCCCGCGCAGCGGAGTGCCGCCGTGGACGATGAGATTCGACATGATATGGGGGCGTATCGGTGACTGACGTAGGCCCATATGATGCCATTGGTCGGCGGGCGGCGTGGAATGTTCGGAGCGGGAAAAGGGGTTCTGAGCGTGGGATTGACGGTGTTTGACGTTGGGGGATGTCGTGTCGTCCGGTTTGTCCGAGGGGGCGGTGACACGGTGGGAAGTGGCCGGCCGCGCACGCGCCGGCTACCACCAGCGAGATCAGGCAACGGCGCGATCGACAGCCCCATCAGCATCACGGTCAGCACGAGCATCCGCTTGCGGCCGAGCCGGTCGCCGTAGTGGCCGAACACGACGCCGCCGAGCGGGCGGAACAGGAAGCCGACGCCAGACGTCGCGAACGCGGCGAGCGTGCCCATCGTGGGGCTGACTTTCGGGAAGAATTTGGAGTTGAATACGAGTGCGGCGACGATCCCGTACGACAGGAAGTCGTACCGGTCGACGACGGCGCCGACGAAGCTGCCGATCGCGGCCTTGCGAGCCTGACTGCGCGCTCGGGCACGGGCGGCAGTATCAAGGGTGTCGAAGCTTGCGGTCGTGACGAAGTTTCTTGGCACGACGCATCGTGGAATCGTGGCGGCGCCGCGGCCGATGCTGCATTGAAGTCGAACGGTGAACGGAGAATAGGACGTGCGCCGCTTCCCGGCAATTGGCAGACCGGTCAGCGTGCGCGATTAGCGTTCAATTGCGTGCGATTAACGAACGTTTTCCGGATTTGCACTATGCGGCGTGCCAATATCCCGTTCGGCCAGGGTGTGCCGCCGTGAACGATCTGGTTAAAATCTGCACCATTGAAAGTTCGCCCGATCCGCGCGGATGTCCGGCCGTCTCATCGGCCGGATGTGCCGCCCGCGTCGGGCGCCATCCCCATCCACCGCCTGCCTCCGGAGAATGGAATGCCCGGTAATTCCCACCCCCTGTCCAGCGATACGCCGCCCGTTGCCGATTCGGCTGCCAATCCGCTCGGAATGGCCGGCCTGGAATTCGTCGAGTTCGCGGCACCGGTGCCGGAAGCGCTCGCGCAACGCTTCGAGCAGCTCGGGTTCAAGGCGATCGCGCGTCATGTCAGCAAGAACGTCACGCTGTACCGGCAAGGGCAGATGCAGTTCCTGATCAATGCCGAACCCGATTCGTTCGCGGCGCGTTACGCGGAGGAATACGGCACGGGCGTCTGCGCGATCGGCATTCGCGTGGCCAGCGCAAGGCGCTCGTTCGAGCGTGCGATCGAGCTCGGCGCATGGGCGTTCGAGGGCGAGCGGATCGGCGTCGGCGAACTGAAGATACCCGCGATCCAGGGTATCGGCGATTCGCACCTCTATTTCGTCGACCGCTGGCGCGGGCGCGGCGGCCAGCGCGGCGGCGTCGGCGACATCTCGATCTTCGACATCGACTTCCGGCCGATCGACATCGCGACCGCACACACCGATCTCGACTGCGCGGGCACGGGCCTGCAGCAGGTCGACCACTTCACGCAGACGGTCGGCGCGGGGCGTATGCGCGAGTGGCTCGACTTCTATCACGACCTGCTGCACTTCCGCGAAATCCACGAAATCGACGCGCACTGGCATGTGTCTGAAGAATCGCGCGTGATGGTGTCGCCCTGCGGCGCGCTGCGCATTCCGGTCTATGAGGAAGGCACGCGGCGCACCGAGCTGATGCACGCGTATCTGCCGGATCATCCGGGCGAAGGCGTCCAGCACGTCGCGCTGTCGACCGACGACATCCTGGCGAGCGTCGATGCGCTGCGCGCGAACGGCGTCGAATTCATCGAACCGCCCGCACGCTATTACGACGAGGTCGACGCGCGGCTGCCGGGGCACGGTGTCGATCTCGACGCGCTGCGTCGGCGCGCGGTGCTGGTCGACGGCGAAATCGGCGCCGACGGCGTGCCGCGCCTGTTCTTCCAGACCTTCGTCAAACGTCGGCCCGGCGAGATCTTCTTCGAGATCGTGCAGCGCAAAGGGCATCACGGGTTCGGGGAAGGCAACCTCGCGGCGCTCGCTCGCGCCCGCGACGTCGGCTGATCGACCGGCGGCCGCTGTCTCGGCCGGCGGTACGCGGCAAGCAGCAGGCAGCGTCACGCGCCGCCGAGCGTCATGCGCCGCAGGTCATGCGCCGGCGGCCGGCACGCGGTTCGGCGCCGGGTCGTTCGGCTCGCGCAGCACGCACGCGGTGCCGCCCGGCGTGTACATCGACACGACGCAGCGGTTGCACGACGTGCAGCCCGACCGGGCAAGCCGGCCGTCGCGCAGCCCGTTCACGAAATCCGGCTCGAACACGAGCGCGCGGGCCAGCGCGACCGCATCGAACCCTTCGTGCATCGCCAGCGCGACGTTCTCGCGCGAGCGCACGCCGCCGAGATAGGCGAGCGGCATCCGGACGGCCGCGCGCACCTTCCTCGAATGCTCGAGGAAGTACATTTCGCGAAACGCGCCCATCTTCGGCTCGGTGAGCTTCTGCAGCGCCATCGCGGCGCGCACGATCGCATTGTCGGCGTTCGCGCGCGCATCGCCGGGCAGCGGGCTGCCGAACAACTGCCACACCGATTCGACGTTCATCCCGCCGCTCAGCACGAGCAGATGCGCGCCTTCGGCTTCGAGCAGCCGCGCGATCGCGCTCGCGTCGTCGGCCGTCCCGCCGCCGCGCACGCCTTCGGTCACGCCGATCTTGCACACCACGGCGAGATCGCGGCCGACCGCGTCGAGCACGCGGCGCAGCACCTCGACGGGGAACGCCGCACGCCGCGCCGCATCGCCGCCGTACGCGTCGCGGCGGCGGTTGTACAGCGGCGACAGGAACTGGCTCAGCAGGTAGCCGTGCCCCATGTGGATCTCGACCGCGTCGAACCCGGCGTCGCGCGCATGCCGCGCCGCGCGCGCGAATTCGTCGGCGATGGCGGTCATCTGATCGCGCGTCATCGCCTGCTTCAGAAAGCGGCCGCTCATCACGCCGACCTTGTTGAAACCGCCCGACGCGCTCAACGGCCGCTTCGTCGACAGCGACGGCAGGAACGTGAAGCAGCCGCCGTGCGTGATCTGCGCGGACGCTGCCGCGCCGTGCCGATGGACCGCGTCGGTGAGCGCGCGGAATTGCCGGACCGTCGGTGCGTCGAGCTGCGCCTGGTCGACGAACGTACGGCCGTCGTCGCTGATCGCGCAATAGGCGACGGTCGTCAGCGCGGCGCCGCCTTCCGCAATGCGCTCATGAAATCCGACGAGCGCGCGCGAGGGCACGCCGTTCGGCGTCATCCCTTCGTTGGTCGCCGACTTGATCAGCCGGTTGCGCAGTGTCAGCGGGCCGAGCTGAAGCGGTGTGAACGCGGTATCGAGGGCAGGTTGCATGTCGGGCGGGCATCGGGATGGGGCACGGCGACCATTGTGCGCAGTCGGCAGCGGCCCGCATCGTCCGCGCGGATGACCCGCGGCCATGGCCGCGGGCGCGCCGGCCTGGTCAGCCGCCCAGCTTGCGCGCCTGACGGCGCATGCCGTCGAAGATCGCGTCCGCGACGTCCGCCGGGAAACCCGCCGGAATGCGCGACGCGACGTCGGCGATCGCCGGTTCGGTGCGCGCGGCCACATCGGCCATGGCCGCACGGACGTCGTGTTCGGTCAGGCCGACGCGCGCGCCCTGCGCGATCCAGTGGCGCGGCTGGATGTCGCCGATCACGTAGTGGCGATTCTTCCCGCACACGGCCATCGCGAGCCGCGCGCGATGCGGCGACAACTGGTTGCGCCGCGTGCCGATGATCGGGTGCGCGGACAGCACGTCGTACAGCGGCGTGCTGCGATACGTGTTGCCCGGCAGATGCGCGATGCTGAAGTTCTTCGCATGCCCGTCGATCGCGGCGAGCACCCAGAACACGAGCTGCGCGATGAAGAAATGCCGGCGGTCCTGCGCGGCATCGGCGGAATTCGCGAGGATGCCCATGATCGCCGCGATGCCCGGGCCGCCGTCGGACTCGTATTTCGCGCCCGACGGCGTGCCCGTCGCCTGGCACATGTCCTCCTGCGGCAGCCGCAGGATCCACGACCCGTCGCGCGAAGGCCGGCGATCGAAGCGCTCGACGATCAGCGCTTTCTGGTCGTCGAACCGGCCGATGTCGCACGACGCGACCGGCAGGCCGTACGCGGCGACGATCTTCGAACACAGCCATTCGTTCTCGACCGACGTCCGCATGTCGGCCTGCATGTTCCCGACGCGTCCGAGCGGCAGCTTGAAGATATGCGTGGTCGGCGTACTGCCCGACGGCAGCAGCCAGCGCCCGCCGTGGCGCAGCAACGCGGTCTTTTCCTGCGCGCCGGCGATCGACAGGCGCAGTTCGCCGTCCGGCTCCGGATGGCCGGGCAGCGGCGCAGCGGTCGCGTGGCGCAACACGTCGGCCACCGCTGCGTCGTCGAGCGCGGTGCCGTCGATGGCTTCCAGATCGACGGGCATTTCGTCGGGCGGCAGCAGCTGCAGCGCGCCGACGCAATCGCGGCCGATCGACGCGAGCAGTTCGAACGGCGCGGTCGACCCGAGCCGGTAGCGCTGCGCGATGCGGCGGCGGATCGGCTGGCTGTCGGGCAGCAGGTTGTCGAAGTAGTCGGCGACGATCGCGCCCTGGTGCGGCTGGTTGCCCGGCGTGAACGGCAACGACAGCGACAGCGGACGCCCCTGCGGATCGTCGACCCACGACGGCAGGTAGACGAGACGTTCGATGCCGCGTCGAACTTCCCAATAACCGACCGGGATGCCGTTCATCCACAGGTGGAGACGGTCGTGGCGGGGGCGGCGGGCCATCGTCACCAGTCCTCCCGTTTCGGGCCGCGCGGCGTGCCGGGCGTCGCCGCGGCAGGCCGTTTTCGCGACGCGGCGGCCGGTGCGTTGGCGGCGGCCGGCGAGCGGGCCTCGCGGGTATCGGCCACATGCCGGGATGAACGCCGGCGCGCGGCCGGCGCGGGAGCGACATCGGGAGCGACATCGGGAGCGACATCGGCGACATCGGATGCCGGCGCATCGTCGTGCGTGCCCGGTTCGAGCATCACGCGAACGCCGAGCACGTTCAGCACCTTGAACAGCCGTTCGATGCTGACCGCGGACGGATTGGCTTCGAGCTGCGCATACGACTGCTGCGTGACGCCGAGGCGGGCGGCGAGCTGCGCCTGCGTGAACCCCGCCGACTTCCGGAAGCCGACGAGGATCGGGCGCAACTGGCTCAAGGTCTGGACAGGGAATGCCATGGGCTCTCCGCGAAATGACAGGCGATCGTTTGTAATCTGAAAATACAGTCTATGGTATGTATCGTCAAAATACAAACCCAAGACTGTATTTCATAAAAACAAACGATAGCCTGTCGTGCGGAACCCCGCGGGCAAGGCAAGGGCCGCGGTGCGCGCCGCACGGCCGTCAGCCGTGCGTCATGCCGCCCGCAGCGGGGCGGCCCGCACGCTTTCCGGATCGTCGTCGCCGAGCGGGATGAACGCCATGATCTCGAGGTCGTGCCCCGACAGCGCCGGCAACCGGAACGGGCTCGACAGCACGTTCAGGCGCCGCACGCCGAGCTCGCGCAGGATCTGCGAGCCGATCCCCGTCACGCGTCCGTCGCGGCGCGCATGGGCGGCAGGCGTGCGCGTCGCGTCGCCGCGCATGTCGCAGTCGAGCAGCACCGCGACGCCGCAGCCGGCCGCATCGATCCGCTGCAGCGCGGCGTGCAGCGGCCACGAATGCGCGGACGGTTCCGCATCGAGCAGGTCGAGCAGCGAATGGCATTCATGCACGCGCGTCAGCACCGGCGTCGCCGGATCAGGTTCGCCGCGCACCAGCGCGAGATGCGGCGCGCCGTGCACGGTGTCGCGATATTCGATCGCGCGGAAGCGCCCCCACGGCGTATGCAACGGCCGTTCGCCGACGCGTTCGACGAGCGACTCGTGCTCGCGGCGGTAATGGATCAGGTCCGCGATCGTGCCGATCTTTAGCCCGTGCTGCGCGGCGAACGTCTTCAGTTCGGGCAGCCGCGCCATGGTGCCGTCGTCGTTCATCACCTCGCAAATCACGGACGCAGGCGTGAGCCCGGCCAGCGCCGCGAGATCGCAGCCGGCTTCCGTGTGCCCCGCGCGCACCAGCACGCCGCCCGGGCGCGCGGCGATCGGAAACACGTGGCCGGGCTGCACCAGGTCATCGGGACGCGCGCCCGAACGGACCGCCGCGCGAATCGTCCGCGCGCGATCGGCGGCCGAGATGCCGGTCGTCACGCCTTCGGCCGCCTCGATGCTGACGGTGAACGCGGTCCCGAACGGCGTGCCGTTGTGGTCGGCCATCGGCGGCAGGCGCAGTTGCTCGCAGCGCTCGGCCGTCAGCGTCAGGCAGATCAGCCCGCGGCCGAAGCGCGCCATGAAGTTGATCGCGTCGGGCGTCACATGATCGGCGGCGATCACGAGGTCGCCTTCGTTCTCGCGATCCTCTTCGTCGACGAGCAGGACCATCCGCCCCGCACGCAATTCGTCGACGATTTCCAGCGTGCTGGCGAGCGTCATTGCGCCTCCGTTGCGTCGAACGCGTGGCGCAGTGCAGCGGCGCCGAACGTCAGCACGCGGTCCGCTGCATCGACCGCGCCGAGCATGCTCGCGAAGCCGTGCAACTGGCCCGGCCAGCGTACGAGCGACACCGGCGTGCCGGCCTGCGCGAGACGCAGCGCGTACGCCTCGGCTTCGTCGCGCAGCGGGTCGAATTCGGCGCTGACGATGGTGGCCGGCGCCGCGTCCGACAGGTCCGGTACGGCGAGCGGGCTCGCGAGCGGCGACGCGCGATCGGCACCGTCATCGAAATAGTGGCGCTTGAACCAGCGCATCGCGTCCGCCGTCAGGAAATAGCCTTCGCCGAGCGATTCGTACGACGGATGTTCGGTCGCGCAATCGACGACCGGATACAGCAGCAACTGATGCGCGATCGCGATGCCCGAGCCGCGCAACTGCAGCGCGGCGACGGCGGCCAGGTTGCCGCCCGCGCTGTCGCCGGCGACGGCGATCGCGCCCGCGCGCGCGCCGAGATCACGCGCGCTGGCGGCGGCCCAGCGGACGGCATCGCATGCATCGTGCGCAGCTGCCGGGAACCGCGCTTCGGGCGCGAGGCGGTAGTCGACCGACAGCACGAGCGTGCGCGCCCGTCGGGCAAGACTGCGGCACAGGTTCGCGTGCGAGTCGATCCCGCACGCGACGAAGCCGCCGCCATGGAAGAACACGGTCAGCGGCAACGGTCCGTCTGCTTCAGGTCGATACAGCCGTGCGGACAACTCACGACCGGGCGCCGGAATCCGCCAGTCCTCTTCGGCGGCAATCGCGTCGCCGGGCGCGAACGCGCTGCCGCCGGCGAGGCTCGCGCGGTACGCGGGAATGGTCAGTTGATCGAAATCGATCGCGGGCGCTTGCGCGAGCGCGGCGAGCAGCGCTTGCGCCTGAGGGTCGAGCGGCATGGAAACTCCTGTCTGAATCGGGTGCGGTCGGAATCAGGTAAACCCGCGTCGCGGTTTTCCCTGAGCCCGCGCCGGAAGCTTGCCGGCACGGCCTGACGGGCATTCCAGCGCAGCAGGCAGGGCGCCACATCATCCGATTGGACGATGGTCCGCACGCCCGGATAGCCAAAGCTCCCTCTTCAGTGAATGTCCCGATGACGCCGGAATTAAGACACGTCGTAATCATGGCGGCGCGGACGAGTCGCACCGACAACAAGTCGCAAGGAGGATGGAGCGTGCTGATGGAGACGAGATGGGCTCCGCAAGAGAGCCAGTCAACAAGCGAGGAAGCCGACATCGGCGTCGCGGATTTCAGCGAGCTGATGGCGCGCATCTACCAGGGCCCGATGGAAACGCCGCCGTGGGCGGGCGCGCTCGAGATGGTGCGCCGGCTGCTGCAGGCCAACTACGTGACGCTGATCCTGCGCGCAGCGGCGAGCGATCGCCGTGCGCCGCTGTCCGTGCATGCGTCGGAGTTGGGCCCGGTCGTGCCGGGTGACGGCGAGGCGTCGTACAACAACTACTACTATTCGCTCGACCCGTTCGTTGGCCTGCCGGCCGATCGCGTGGTCACGGTCGACGACGTGTTCGGCGATACGGGCTGGCTGTCGAGCGAACTGTACAAGCAGTTCCTGAAGCCGCAGGACGTGCGCTACATCCTCGGCGCGGACCTGCGCACATCGTCGGGCGTCGAATGCCGGTTCCGCGTGTGCCGCAACCACGCGTCGAAGCAGTTCTCCGCGCGCGACAAGGCGATCTGCGCGCTGCTGCTGCCGCACCTGAAGCGCGCGGTCGAACTGCATTCGCGGCTCGATACGGCCGAGGTCGAGCGCTCGATCTACGCGAACGCGATCAACCGGATGCAGATCGGCACGATCACGCTCGACGAGAACGGCACGATCATCGACATGAACAGCGTCGCCGACGAGATCCTGAAGCAGCACAACGGTCTGACGATTGCGCGCGGCACGATCGAGGCGACCGACGCGCAGGAGAATCGCACGCTCAAGCGGCTGATCCGTCACGCGGTGATGGGACACCATGGGACGGCCGCGGCCATCGTCGAGGCGATGCCGATCACGCGCGGGTTCGACAAGCCGCGCCTCGGGTTGCTGGTGCGCACGGTGCTGCTGTCCGACTGGTCCGAGGACAACAAGCGGCGGCCGGCCGTCACGCTGTTCCTGCGCGATCCCGATCGCAAGCCGCAAGGCGCGCAGGAAATCATCCGCAAGCTGTTCGACCTGACGCCCGCCGAGACGTCGCTCGCACTGCTGCTGACCAACGGGCTCACGCTCGAGGAGGCGGCCGAGGAATCGGGGATCAGCAAGAACACCGCGCGCACGCACCTGCGTGCGATCTTCTCGAAGACGGGCGTGACGCGCCAGGCGACGCTCGTGCGGATCCTGCTCGGGAGTGTGGTGCCCCTCGGTTGATCAGGGGCGGTACGTGTTGTGCCGCCACATCGGTATCGAGTGTGCATTCGTCTGCCGATACATCGAGCGCGGGCGACGTGCATACGACAGCAAGACGATCGCGACATCGTGTCGTAAAGCGGCTTGCGAGGCTTGCGCAGTGCGAGCCTCTTTCGCTTCCGATTTCCGATGCACGCGATTTGATGCAGCCGATGGCGGGTATCCGATGTTTTACGCCATCGCATGCAGCGATCGCGCTTCTATCGTCACGACCCACGCGTCGAACGATACGCCCACGCCAACAATGCCGGCCATTGCGCGCAACCGCGCCGGATGAACCCCGCACCCGTGCGGATCACGATCGCACCGATGGCGAGTGCGGCAAGATCGTCGAGACGGCCGAGGCCGACCCATGCGGCGCTCATCGCGAGCGCCGCGAGCAACGCCGACAGCGCATCGGTGCGCACGTGCCAGCCGCTCGCTTCAAGCAGCGCGGAGCTCGTTTCGCGCGCCTTGCGCAGCATCCAGCGCGACAGCGCAGCCTTGCCGGCCAGCGTGAATACGATCAGCGCGAGCGTCATCGCGTCGGGTTGCACGACCGGCGGCGCGTCGAAGCGGTTCGATGCATGGCAGATCATCCGTACGCCCGTCGCGACCAGCAATGCGCCGAGCCCTGCCAGCGCAAGCGGCTCGTAGGTCGGGCGCCGCTCGGGCGGCAGCCGCGCGTCGAACCGGCAGGCGACGAGGATCAGCGCGTCGGCCGCCAGATCGATCGCTGCGTGCGCGACGTCCGCGAGCAGGCCGGACGAATGCGCGGACCACGCCGCGACAGCCTCGGCGGCGAGCAACAGCAGGTTGATCGCGAGACTGACGGCGAGGGCGCGGGACGTGGCCGCATAAACGTGGGACGTGACGCGCGACGTGCGCTGCATGGCGGATTCGTCTGTCGAAATCGTGGGGCAGCCTCGAACGCTACCGGGCGACGATTGCAGGTGCGTGACAGGGCGGGATCGCCGGATCTGCGATGACGCCATGATCGATCGAAGTCATGCACGGACGTCGCCTATCGGGCGAGTGAGGGTTCGGGGTAGCCACGTAGGCGGGCGGGCTGGGCGCGCGTGGTGCTTCAGGAATGCCTTGGAATAGCCGGCGCAGTCTTTCCGCAACGCGCGACAGGAGGCGCAATACGCCAATGCGAATAGCAACAGCGAAGCGGCGAGCGACATTCGGAAACGACGACGGTCACATCGGAAATCTCAACATTATAGAAATAATGTCAAATTATTAAACGTAGGAAGTTCGATATTTAACGGTTTACGTTATATTATTCATGAAAATTCTCAACGCAACCGCTCATGTCCGACCTCACCGCCGACGAATCCCGCCTGATCGCCGAAATCGACCGCCTGAAGGCCGATTTCCCGAAAACCCGCGAGCTGTACCGCGAGGTCTGCGCATTGATGTTCTTCCGCTTCGGGATCACGCCCACCGCGAACCGCCTGTATCAACTCGTGCGCAAGGGCAGCATGAGCACGCCGACGGCGGTTCTCGGCGAGTTTTGGGCGGAGTTGCGGGAAAAGAGCCGGGTTCGCATCGAGCATCCGGATTTGCCGGCCGACTTGCAGGCCGCCGCGGGCGAGCTGGTCGCCGCGTTATGGAGTCGCTCCAGCACCGATGCCGCTGCGGCGCTCGATGCGCTGCGTGCAGAAGTCGAGGCCGAGCGCGTCGCCGCGAAAGTGGAGGTCGCGGGATTGCAGGCCGAACTGTCCCGCACCGAAACGGCGCTGGAGCAGCGCACGGCCGCGTTGCTGGCGGCGCAGGTGCGGATTCAGGAGCTCGAGCAGGCGAGGGCGGCCGACGAAGCATCGCGCCGCGCACTGCAGTCGGAAATCGAGCGACTGAAGGCCGACAACGCGGACGCCGATCGCGCGCTGGCGCAAGCACGTGCCGATTTCACGGCACAACTCGACCGGTTGCGCGACGACGCGGGTCGAGCGGAAGAGCGCTTGCGCGCATCTGAAAAGCGGGCGCTCCAGGAGATCGACCGCGAACGGCTTGCGGCCTCCCGGCTGCAGAAGGAGCTCGATGCCACCGCCGCGCGCGCAGAGCAGCGCGATACGCAGCACCGCAAGGATCTCGCGGCACTGCAGGCGCAACTGGCCGATACGCAGCATCGCTGCGGCATGCTCGAAGGTCAGCTCGACGGTGTGCGCGCGGCCAATGCCACCTATGTCGCCGAACTCGACACGCTGCGCGCCGAACGCGCGTCTCGCGGGCTCGCGCGCAGAGCCCCGGGCCGGCCGGCCGGCGGTGGCCTGCGCGTCGCGAAACCGGTCGCCAGAAAACGTCTGCCAAAACCGGCGTGACGCGCGCGCCACGGTGCGACGAGAACGCGTCCGCGCTGCCGCGCGATTCGGGTAAAGTGCCGCTCAATCCGCCGGCTCGACGTTACTAGACGACCGGTCTAATCGTTGCTAGGATACGCCATCATGAATGCATCTTCGGGCGCGGAAGTCCGCCAGCACATCCTGAATATCGCGAAGCCGATCATGCTCCACAAGGGGTTTTCGGCGGTCGGTCTGAACGAGATTCTCGCCGCGGCGGGCATCCCGAAGGGCTCGTTCTACCATTACTTCGGCTCGAAAGAGGCGTTCGGCGAAGCGCTGCTCGAAGCGTATTTCGAAGGCTACCTGGAGCATCTCGACAACCTGCTCAAGCACCAGGCCGGCACGGGCGCGCAGCGCCTGATGACGTACTGGGGCAACTGGCTGCACACGCAGTGCGCGGACGACCCGGAAGGCAAGTGCCTCGCGGTGAAGCTCGGCGCGGAAGTGTCGGATCTGTCGGAAGCGATGCGCGCGGTCCTGCGGCGCGGCACCGGCCAGATCATCGAGCGCCTCGCGGGCGGCATCGAGGCCGGGCTGGCCGACGGCTCGCTGAGCGGCGTCGACGATCCGGCACACACGGCCGCGATCCTTTACGAGCTGTGGCTCGGCGCAACGCTGCTGGAGAAGATTCACCGCAACCGCAAACCACTCGAACGCGCGATGCGCGAAACGCGACGGATGCTGAATCTGCCGCCCGTCGCGGATGACGAAGCACAGCCGTAACCCGGGCGCGCATTGGCGCGCCTTGTTTTTACACGAATAACTAGACGACTGGTCTACTCAGATCGACGTCTGACTGCTTGACCCGCATGCCTGCGGCTGCGCCGGCCGCTTCCCCGGTACCGCCGCAGGCATTTGCATCACGGTTGTCCAACGTTGGATCCGCTCGTGCCCATTGCACGTCCATTCCTTTGACGGAGGTTCCCATGCCGCAAAACAAGACAGCAAATCGCAGGATCATCCTCAACGCGCGCCCGGTCGGCGCACCCACCACGAACGATTTCCGCACCGAAACCGGCGACGTGCCGACGCCCGGCGCAGGCCAGGTGCTGTTGCGCACGGTGTGGCTGTCGCTCGATCCGTACATGCGCGGCCGGATGAGCGATGCGCCGTCGTATGCGCCGCCGGTCGAACTCGGCGACGTGATGGTCGGCGGCACCGTCAGCCGCGTCGTCGCATCGAACCTGCCTGCGTATCGCGAAGGCGATCTGGTCGTCGCGGGCGGCGGCTGGCAGGACTACTCGCTGTCCGACGGCAGCGACCTGATTCCGCTCGGCCGCGACTTCCCCCATCCGTCGTATGCGCTTGGCGTGCTCGGTATGCCCGGATTCACTGCGTACACCGGGCTGCTGAAGATCGGCGAACCGAAGGCCGGTGAAACCGTGGTGGTCGCCGCTGCGAGCGGAGCCGTGGGCGCGGTGGTCGGCCAGATCGCAAAACTGAAGGGTTGCCGCGTGGTCGGTGTCGCCGGCGGTGCCGACAAGGTCGCGTACGTGAAGGACACGCTCGGCTTCGACGCGTGCGTCGATCACCGCGATCCGCAGTTCGCCGCCAAGCTGAAGGAAGCGTGCCCGAACGGCATCGACGTGTATTTCGAGAACGTCGGCGGCGCCGTGTTCGACGCCGTGTGGCCGCTGCTCAACGATCATGCGCGCGTGCCGGTGTGCGGCATCATCGCGCATTACAACGACGCGGCGTACGACGACACCGCCGTGTCGACCGGCCGTGATCGCGTGCCGGCGCTGATGGGCACGATCCTGCGCAAGCGCATCCGCATGCAGGGTTTCATCATCCTCGATCACTATGCGACCGGGTATGCGCCGTTCCTGAAGGAAATGAGCGAGTGGGTCGCGCAGGGCAAGGTGAAGACGCGCGAGGATGTCATCCCCGATCTTGCCGATGCGCCGAATGCGCTGATCGGCTTGCTCGCCGGCAAGAATTTCGGCAAGGTCGTCGTGCGCGTGGGCCCGGACGAACTCGTCTGACGCGCACCGTCCGCCGGCTGCCGGCCCGCGTCGGATGGCGCGAGCCGGCGGCGGCATTTCTGCATTTCCATAGCATTTCCGTTTCGAAAAGGAGTGAAAGCATGGCGCTTTACGTGATGGCCTCGGTATTCCCGAAACCCGAACATGCGCAGGCCGTCGAGGCCGAATTGCGCGGCATGGTCGCGCAGTCCCGCGCCGAACCCGGCAACCGCCGCTACGACCTGTTCCGCGAACAGGATGGCTCGCCGGCGCTGCACCTGTTCGAGATCTACGACGATCAGGCTGCCTTCGACGCCCACCTCGCCAGCCCGTACTTCACCGCGTTTCGCATCAAGTCGGCCGACTGGTTCGCGGCGCCGCCGGTCATCAAGGTGCTGTCGGACATCGACGCGGCCGAATAACCGACGCTGAACCACCGCCGCGGCTCGCCCCCATCCGGGCCGCGCGACAGCCGCTGCGCAACGCGCGGCGGCGATGAACACACGGCGCGCCGGCCGCGCCGCTTCCCCAATACACCGGCCCCGGAGGCTGAATGGTCACCCTCAACATCAACGGCGAAAACCGCACGGTCGACGCCCCCGACGACATGCCGCTGCTATGGGTCCTGCGCGACGTCGTCGGCCTGACCGGCACGAAATTCGGCTGCGGAATCGCGCAATGCGGCGCGTGCACCGTGCATCTCGACGGCGTCGCGGCGCGCTCGTGCGTGCTGCCGGTCGCAGCCGTCGCGGGCCGCAAGATCACGACGATCGAGGCCGTCGGCGCGACGCCGGCCGGCCAGAAAGTGCAGGAGGCCTGGCGCGAGCTCGACGTCGTCCAGTGCGGCTACTGCCAGTCGGGGCAGGTAATGGCGGCCAGCGCGCTGATCGCATCGAACCCGAGCCCGAGCGACGCCGACATCGACGCGGCGATGGCCGGCAACATCTGCCGCTGCGGCACGTACAACCGGATTCGCGCGGCGGTCAAGCACGCCGCGAAGGGGGCGTGAGATGAAACGACCGTCACGTTCACTTTGTCCGCGCCGCCCCGAGGGGCTGGCCAGCGTCGTCGAAGCTGCGCTGCGGAGGCTGACATGTCACGCGGACTGATCGAAGCCGGTCGGGCCGGCGCGGGCCTGTCGCGCCGCTCGTTCCTCAGGTTCGGCGTATCGCTCGGCGCGGCCGCGGGCGGCGGCTTGCTGCTCGGCTTCAGCATGCCGGCAGCCGGCGATGACGCGCGGCGCTCGGTGATCGGCGGCGATGCCGACGAAAGCGCGCGCGCCGGCGTTTTCGCGCCGAACGCGTTCGTGCAGATCGACCGTAGCGGCAAGGTCACGCTGGTGATGCCGAAGGTCGAAATGGGCCAGGGCGTCTACACCGCGCTGCCGATGCTGATCGCCGAGGAACTCGAGGTGCCGCTGTCCAGCGTGACGCTGGACCATGCGCCGCCGAACGAGAAGCTGTTCCTCGACCCGCTGCTCGGCGGCCAGCTGACGGGCGGTTCGACGTCGGTGCGTTACGCGTGGGAACCGCTGCGCCGTGCAGGCGCGACCGCGCGCACGCTGCTGGTTGCGGCGGCGGCGCAGCAGTGGCACGTCGATCCAGCCGCGTGCCGGGCCGAAAACGGCGAAGTGCGGCATTCGCCGAGCGGCCGGCGCGCATCGTACGGCCAACTCGCGGACGCCGCCGCGAAGCTGCCGGTCCCGAAGGACGTCGCGCTGAAGAAGCCCGACGAGTTCAAGCTGATCGGCCAGCCGGTGAAGCGGCTCGATTCGCCGGAGAAGGTCGACGGCACCGCGCAGTTCGGGCTGGACGTGCGCCTGCCGGGCATGCTGTACGCGGTGATCGTCAACAGCCCGGTGTTCGGCGGCACGGTCGCGAGCGTCGACGACACGGCCGCGCGCACGATCCCGGGCGTGCGCCAGGTCGTACGCGTCGACAACGCGGTCGCGGTGGTCGGCGATCACACGTGGGCCGCGAAGCGCGGCGCATCGGCGCTCGTCGTGAAGTGGAACGAGGGCGCGGACGCGAAGGTGTCGACGAAGGATCTTTTCGCGGATCTCGCGCTGGCGGCGGCGAACGGCAAGGGTGCGGTCGCACGCAAGGACGGCGACGTCGGCAAGGCATTCGCGAACGCGAAGACGCGTGTCGACGCCGTCTATGAACAGCCGTTGCTCGCGCACGCGACGATGGAGCCGGTGAACTGCACGGTGCACGTGCGCGGCGACGGCTGCGAGATCTGGGTCGGCACGCAGGTGCCGACCCGGGCGCGCGATACCGTGCAGCGGCTCACGGGCCTGTCGCCGGAGCGGATCGTCGTGCACAACCACCTGCTCGGCGGTGGCTTCGGCCGCCGGCTCGAAACGGACATGATCGGCCAGGCCGTGAAGGTCGGCAAGCAGGTCAACGCGCCGGTCAAGGTGATCTGGACGCGCGAGGAGGACGTTCAGCACGACATGTACCGGCCGTGCTACTACGACAGGATCTCGGCGGGGCTCGACGCGAACGGCAAGCCGGTCGCCTGGCAGCACCGGATCGTCGGCTCATCGATCCTCGCGCGCTTCGCGCCGCCCGCAGTCAAGGACGGCGTCGATCCCGACGCGGTCGAGGTGGCGTCCGAACTGCCGTACGACCTGCCGAACCAGCTCGTCGACTACGTGCGGCAGGAGCCGCGCCACGTGCCGACCGCGTTCTGGCGCGGCGTCGGGCCGACGCGCAGCACCTTCGTCGTCGAAAGCTTCATCGACGAGCTCGCCGCACAGGCCAAGACCGACCCGGTCCAGTATCGCCGTGCGCTGCTCGACAAGACGCCGCGTGCGCGCCATGTGCTCGACGTCGCGACGAAGGCGGCCGGCTGGGGCACGCCGCTGCCGAAGGGGCAAGGGCGCGGCGTCTCGGTGATGCATGCGTTCGGCAGCTTCTTCTCGATCGTCATCGACGTCGCGGTGGACGACGGGGAAGTGCAGGTGAAGCGTGCGGTGTGTGCGGTCGACTGCGGGATGGTCGTCAATCCGAGCACGATCGACGCGCAGGTGCAGGGCGGCATCATCTTCGGGATCACGGGCGCGCTGTATGGCGAGATCACGATCGAGGACGGTCGCGTCGTGCAGAGCAACTTCACCGACTACCGGATGATGCGCATCAACGAGACGCCGCCGATCGAGGTCCATCTCGTGAAAAGCGCCGAGGCGCCGGGCGGGATCGGCGAACCGGGCACCGCCGCCACGGCGGCGGCATTGTCGAACGCGATCTTCGCGGCAACCGGCAAGCGGCTGCGCAAGCTGCCGGTCGGCAGTCAGTTGAAGACGGCTTGAGGGGAGGGAAGAGCGATGAGAAACCTCACGTTGAACCGTCGGAGTTGCCTGAATGGCGCCGCGCACGCGCTCGGCGCATCGCTGCTGGCGCTGTCCGCGTTGACCGCCGGCACGGTCGCGCAGGCCGCGCAAACGGCGCCGGCCGAGGCCGACAATGCGCTCGTCGCGCGCGGCGCGTATCTCGCGAAAGCGGGCGACTGCGTGGCGTGCCACACCGCGCCGCGCGGCACGCCGTTCGCCGGCGGCCTGAAGATGGTCACGCCGATGGGCGCGATCTACACGACCAACATCACGCCCGACCCGGACACGGGCATCGGCGGGTATACGGAGGCCGAGTTCGCAAGCGCGGTCCGCGCGGGCGTCGCGAAGGACGGCCATCGTCTGTATCCGGCGATGCCGTATCCGTCGTACGCGAAGCTGCGCGACGACGACGTGAAGGCGCTGTACGCGTACTTCATGCACGGCGTCGAACCGGTGAAGCAGGCCAACCGCCCGTCCGACATCCCGTGGCCGCTGAACATGCGCTGGCCGCTCGCGCTGTGGAACATGGTGTTCCTCGACACCACGCCATATGCCGACAAGCCGGCCAGGGACGCGATGTGGAACCGCGGCGCGTACCTCGTGCAAGGGCTCGGCCATTGCGGGTCGTGCCACACGCCGCGCGGCGTCGGCTTCCAGGAGAAGGCGCTCGACGAAAGCGGCGCGGCGTTCCTGTCGGGCGCGGCGATCGACAACTGGTTCGCGTCGAACCTGACCGGCGAGCACAATACGGGGCTCGGCCGCTGGACCGACGCCGATGTCGCGCAGTTCCTGAAGACCGGCGCAAACCGGCATGCGACGGCGTTCGGCTCGATGGTCAGCGTGATCAATCACAGCACGCAAGCGTTGACCGACGACGACCTGACGGCGATTTCCCGGTATCTGAAATCGTTGCCGGCGGCAGGCGGCACGGGCGTGCCGCCTTACCGTTATGATCCGAAGGCGACGCAGGTCGCGCTGGTCCGGCCGGCGAACGATTCCGGCGCGAAGGTGTATAACGCTTACTGCCTGCATTGCCATGGGGCGGACGGCCGCGGCTACGCGCCGCTGCTCGCGCCGATTGCCGGCAATCCGAACGTGCTCGAGGCCGACGCGTCGTCACTGATCAACGTGACGCTGAACGGCAGCGATACGCTCGTGATCGGCGGCGTGCCGTCCGCGTACCCGATGCCGGCGTTCGCGAACCAGCTGAACGACCGGCAGATCGCCGACGTCCTGACGTTCATGCGCGCCGGCTGGAGCAACGGCGCGCCGGCCGTGCAGGCGGCGGACGTCGCGAAACTCCGCAAGGCGACGGCGGCCGCGCATTGAGCGTGGCCGGACGTGGCGGATGACGGCAGGCATGCGTGCCGTGTGCCTGCCGTCGAACCTTGCCGGGTGCAATCGCGCCCGGCTTCGCAGCTCTTTCTGTCAACCCGCGCGCGGCCGTTCGCGGCAGCGCGCGTTTTATCGACGCAAAGTAGGGGTGTCTGGATGGCTAACGTGACTTATACCGATACGCAACTGTTGATCGACGGCGAGTGGGTCGACGCCGCGAGCGGCAAGACGATCGACGTCGTGAACCCGGCGACGGGCAGGGCGATCGGCAAGGTGGCCCACGCGGGCATCGCCGATCTCGATCGTGCGCTGGCTGCCGCGCAGCGCGGTTTCGAAACATGGCGCAAGGTGCCGGCACACGAGCGCGCGGCGACGATGCGCAAGGCGGCCGCCCTGGTACGCGAGCGCGCCGATGCGATCGCGCAACTGATGACGCAGGAGCAGGGCAAGCCGCTGACGGAAGCCCGCGTCGAAGTGCTGTCGGCAGCCGACATCATCGAATGGTTCGCCGACGAAGGCCGCCGCGTGTACGGCCGGATCGTGCCGCCGCGCAATCTCGGCGCGCAGCAGACCGTCGTGAAGGAGCCGGTCGGCCCGGTCGCGGCGTTCACGCCGTGGAATTTCCCGGTCAACCAGGTGGTGCGCAAGCTGAGCGCCGCGCTCGCAACCGGCTGTTCGTTCCTCGTGAAGGCGCCGGAAGAGACTCCGGCATCGCCGGCCGCGCTGCTGCGCGCGTTCGTCGACGCCGGCGTGCCGGCCGGCGTGATCGGTCTCGTGTACGGCGATCCGGCTGAAATTTCGTCGTACCTGATTCCGCATCCGGTGATCCGCAAGGTGACGTTCACGGGCTCGACGCCGGTCGGCAAGCAGCTTGCCGCGCTCGCCGGTCAACACATGAAGCGCGCGACGATGGAGCTGGGCGGCCACGCGCCGGTGATCGTCGCCGAGGACGCGGACGTCGCGCTGGCGGTGAAGGCCGCCGGTGGCGCGAAGTTCCGCAACGCGGGCCAGGTGTGCATTTCGCCGACGCGTTTCCTCGTGCACAACAGCATCCGCGAAGAATTCACGCGTGCGCTGGTCCAGCATGCGCAGGGGCTGAAGGTCGGTAACGGTCTCGAGGAGGGCACGACGCTCGGCGCCCTGGCGAATCCGCGCCGGCTGACCGCGATGGCGTCGGTCGTCGACAACGCGCGCAAGGTTGGCGCGAGCATCGAGACCGGCGGCGAACGGGTGGGCTCGGAAGGCAACTTCTTCGCACCGACCGTGATCTCGAACGTGCCGCTCGAAGCGGACGTGTTCAACAACGAGCCGTTCGGCCCGGTCGCCGCGATCCGCGGTTTCGACAAGCTCGAGGATGCGATCGCCGAAGCGAACCGCCTGCCGTTCGGGCTGGCCGGCTATGCGTTCACGCGCTCGTTCGCGAACGTGCACCTGCTGACGCAGCGCCTCGAAGTCGGGATGCTGTGGATCAACCAGCCCGCGACGCCGTGGCCGGAAATGCCGTTCGGCGGCGTGAAGGATTCGGGTTACGGGTCGGAAGGCGGGCCGGAAGCGCTGGAGCCGTATCTCGTCACGAAGTCGGTGACCGTGATGGCGGTTTAAACGAACAAGGGCGGCTCGAAAACCTCCCGACGCACCTTGAAATTCTCCGCAGAGTTCCTATCTTAAGTTTCGCTCAGGCAGACGCGCGGGCCGCATCAATCCGCGCGCTGCGTGTTTCGATTTGTTTGCCAACGGTCCGGCAGGCGAACTGGAGCGCGTAGGCCCGTTCGCCTCCCGGCTGTACTCAAGGAGGATACGATCGTGAGCGATCTTTACTTCGGAACCGATCTCTTCGGCGAGTTCGACCGCCTGCAGCAGCAGATGGCGCAGCTCTTCGGCGGTTTCCCGTCCAGCATCCGCGCCGGCCGGCTCGGCGCCTTTCCTCAGATCAACATCGGTGCGACCAACGAGTCGATCGAGATCGTCGCGTTCGCGCCTGGCGTGAACGCCAGCGAACTCGACGTATCGATCGACAAGGGCGTGCTGACTATCAGCGGCGAACGCAAATCGCCACAACCCGACACCGGGGGCGAGACGCGTACCTATGCACAGGAGCGCTTCGTCGGCGCGTTCCGGCGCGTGATCGAGCTGCCCGACACAGCTGATCCCGACAAGGTGCAGGCGCACTACGAAAACGGCTGCCTGTTGATCAGTGTCGGCAAGCGCGAGTCGTCCAAGCCACGCGCCATCACTGTCCAGTAATCGGAGGAGCCGATCATGAACGACACGACACAACTGGCTGAGCGCGACCAGTCCGCCGTACAGCGTCGCGACACTGAACAGGCCACGCGCCGCATCACGCTCACCCCGGCCGTCGACATCTACGAGGACAGCCAGGCCGTCACGTTGTGGGCAGATCTACCCGGCGTGACCAAGGACAAGCTGGACGTCAAAGTGCACGACAGCAGCCTCTCGATCGAGGCCGAAGCGGTGGTGCCAACGCCGGCAAATCTGCGGCTGCAACATGCCGAGGTCCGCCGGCCGCATTTCGCCCGAACCTTCACGCTGTCACCGGACTTCGATGCGTCAAAGATCGAGGCGAGCCTGCAGGACGGGGTGTTGAAGCTGACCATCCCGCGCCGCGACGAGGCACGCCCACGGCGCATCGAAATCAAGACCAGCTGAAGCGTCGGCACCGGCAGGTCAGCAGCCGAAGCGGCAGCGCGAGCGTGGCTGGGGCAGTCGAAGCTCCGGACACGCTCGCGAGCTGATCGGCTGGCCGTCAGCTTGAAGCAGATTGATGCTGAATCGGAGGACGCTATGAATCCCGATTTGAAAAAGTGGAACCCCTTCAAGTTTCTTCGCGGCGCTGCCCGCAAGTCCGATGCGGAAGGCGCGGAAAACCCGCCGACAAGCGAACCGTGGCGTGCTCCGTGGCCTGACATTCAGCGGCTGTTTTCACGCGAACCGTGGCGTGCAGTCGAGGAGTTGTTTCATGACCCGTTTGCAGGTCGTGGCGCGCTCGAACGATGGTTTGGCGACTTCAGTTCATCGCGCTTCCAGCCGCGCATCGACGTCGTCGATGAAGGGAAGGTGCTGCGTGTGACCGCCGAACTGCCCGGATTGGAGCGCGAAGATGTGAAGGTGAGCGTCGAGGATGGGGCAATCGTGCTGCGCGGGGAGAAAAAACAGGATGTGCGCAGCGAGGAAAACGGCTGCTACCGGCTGGAGCGCGCCCATGGAAGCTTCGTGCGCACGATCCCGATGCCGGAAAACGCCGACCCGGACCACACCTTGGCGAAGTTTGACAACGGCGTACTCACGTTGACCGTGCCGAAATCGGAGGCGGCGCAGACCGTAAGTCGCACGATCGATATCGGCTAGGCCAAGCACGCACAGTGTCATGGTGGCGATCGGATATTGGAGGAACCAGGGCGTTGGGTCAGTGAGCGGAGCCGGCGAGTCTTTTTGTCGGTTGGTCACGGGTACTTCATCGACGTGCGCGTAGGCTGGCCGACGGTGGCGCATCGTCGGCGCAAAGATACGGTGGTTCGCATGGCTGTCGACGGGGTTCCGGCCTGAGCGGCTGTCGACTCGCCGTTTTGTTTATTTTACATAACGTGAATTATCGAAGTTAAATCGCGGGACTCTGAGTCTGACCCCAAAACCACCGTAATTTTGCCAACGCACGATGCCGTAGCCGGGATTCCTCCCGGCTATTTTTTTGGACAAGAAAAACGATGCGATACCCAAACCTGCGATACGGGAAACATGCTGAGTTTCAACACTACGCCGCCGGCCGCACCCTCGCGCAGCTGGCGCGCGAGCTGCGGCGATCTGAGCGCTGTGTGCGCGACTGGTTGGCTGGACGGGAGCGATTACCGTTCTGGGTGCCCGAGCTGCTGCGTCTACGGCAATTCGAGCACTGGCAGCGCATGCGCGAAATGACTTGGGCGGCTCAGGACGCGAAGGTTTCCGCGCGGGCCTGCGCGCGGCTAGCTGCGTCGCGGCCGTGCGCCGCGAACGATCCGATCATCCAGTATCCGGCCCTGGTGCAGCTGGAGCTGATCCCGGACGCGCCCGAGCCGCGCCGTATTGCCTGACCGACGAGACCCGGCTTATGTCGGGTTTTTTCGTTGTAGCCGGTGATAATTGCCCGCGATCACCCTAGGAGACCAATCCGATGCTTTCCGCTCTCATGCTCGTTTATCAATTTGTCACCAAAGATCCACAGGTAGTCAATGCCGCAGTCAATCGGGCGGTCGCACCTGGCGCCGTTAGCCCGAATGAAATACGTGGCGCGATCGGCGACGTCGCGCATGCGGTGCTGACCTGCTACCACAAGACGGCGCGGATGCAAGGACTGCAGGACACCCGGCTAAGTCTTCAGGAAGCTCCGCAATATGGCGCTGACCAGTCGGATATTTTGGTGATTCGCTACATCGGTATTACCGGCCGACAGTATGTGATGGCTGTCGCCTTGATGGCACGCGGTTCCGGAGATTCCGCCGAAATGCGCGCTGTTGTGATCAAGGACACAGCAGTAATTCCGTACGCGCGAGGATGCCCATTACAGGATTGGACTTCAGTGTCTTGAATCAAAAAGCCCCGGTTTTCCCGGGGCTTTTTCAGTTCAGGCTAATCGTTCCAGCCTGCAGGTTCCCTGCGACATTCCACGCCGAGAATGCCAGCGCGACGACCGCTCCGATAGCGAACGACCCCCAGTGAATTTTCATCACTTCCTCCGGCGAAAGCGGCCCTTGCTGTCGCGGGGCGGCGTACGGCGCTTATGGTGCTTCGACATAGATCCTCCGATCAGTCTGCGATTCCGAGTTTGGCTTCGATCCGCGTAAGGCGTTTCTCAACCCCCAAGATGTAGCGGAAGCAGCCCACCGGCACGACCAGGATCTGCACGATGCTCACGCCGATGGTCAGCCATTGAGCTGCGTCCATAGGCCCTCCGTTACTGGCCGGCCGGCGGCGTCGACGCGCTTTCCGGCGCGAAGACAGCGAACAGGCCGACAAGCGCCTGCAGGATCGCGGCGATCGCACCGACCTTGGTCGGGTTCGCGCCGAGCTGGATCGCGGCCGTCGACGCCGCGGTTGCGATCACGCCGATGCCGGCGTGCGTGCTCGGTTCGCCGAGCCGATCGAATAAGGACATGGCCTTTTTCCCTCCGTTGAAAAATCGTTTCACCACCCCGGCCCCTTGCCGAGGTCGACTGCGTTGCCCGTAACGTCATCCCACCAGTTCTGCACACCCGTCCATTGCTGTCCGAGCCAATCGCGCGTCGCCTGGCCTGCCGCCTGGCCAGCCGCCACCGGGTTGAAGTCCCCCGTTACCGGATCGGTCAACGCAGACGCGCCTGGGATCTGCAGCACGGCATCGGTCAGCGTGCCGTCGACGTTGCTCACGGCCTGCCCCGCCGACGCGACGATCGAGCCGCGCTTCGCGTAGGCCAGGCCGATCAGAATCGCGCCAGCGCCGATCGCGAGCCCTGCTGCGTTCGCTTTGAGAGTCATGGCAGCGTGAACCCGTACGAATTGATGCCGGCCTCTCCCGCCTTCGCGAGCGCGGCCGCGAGGTCCTGCGACATGGCCCCGCTCAACGCGTCCGGATTCCATGCCGTCGACGCGTAAGGGTTGTCGACGGCCAGGGGAGACGGACCGTTCGTCGAGCCGCCGAAATTCAACAGCGACCAGGTGGCACCTCCGTTCGGCGACGTCGGTGCATTCGTGACCGTAGACGTCGGCGCGGCGCCTCCCTGCCCTCGGAAATACCGATACAGCGCGAAGCCGAGCACGGCGACGCCGAGCCCGAGCGCTGCGTTGTTTGCGGTGTCGCTCATGCGAATGCACCTCCCGCAGCCTGATACCACGCCTGCAGCTGTGCCGGGCTCCGGTTGTGCCCCTGTGCGTTCGGCAAGCTCTCGAAGATGACGCCGGTCGCATTGATCTGTGCATACGCGCCATTCAGATCACCGGCTTCGATATACGGAAGTGCGCCCAGGTCCGACAGGTATTGCACCGCGCCGGCATCCTGGCTTTGGGGCGAAAAATCGGGCAGTCCAGCTTCCGCCGCGACCTGGTTCCAGGTTCGGAAGATGAATTGATATGCGCCTGCCGCGGTGCTGACCTTCCCCGGGCGCCACGGGATCGGCACACCGATATTCGGATGTCGGCTGTAGTCGCTAAACGTGCGGCCGCCGTTGATGACGTTGTAGCGGTTGTTCGACTCGGCCATGCGCAGCATGTACAGGAACGCGGACAGGTTCGCGTCGTAGCCGTTGTAATTCGGGTTGTCAGCCGTGCCAAGCATCGTATTCACCGTTCCGTTTAAGTCGCTCCAGGCGCCGGATGCGCTATCGAGCAGGTCAGAAAATCCCAGGTCCGTCGCACTACTCGAATCGCTCGGCGCGACATTCGCGCTGCTCGACTGCGTGTACAGCAACGCAGCCGCGCCAGCAACGAGCACGAGAAAAGGTGCCGCGCTCATGGTGCGAATTCGATAAAGATCGAACCGATCGGCGGTGCGTCGCCAAGCGCCGCCGAGACGGTCGCCACCAACTGATCCCAGAACGACAACGGCGTAATGCCAGTGCCGAGCGTGTCGCCGCTTTGCGCGCCGTGCACGCCCGCAACGTCGATCACACGCGTACCCGCCACCTTCAGATTGATCACGATCGACGCCGGGGCCGGATTCACCGGCGTGGTTTCCGCACTCGGTCGCGACAGCGTGAGCGTCGCGGTCGGCTGCGTGCCGGTATAGGCGCCAACCACATCGATCACCCAGCGCGTCGGTCGCCCCTTGATCTGCGTCCAGTACGCGAGCAGTCCGTCGACGTCCTGCAGGAACAGGAATGGGATCTCCAGACAGTTTCCCTTCCGGTATTTCGTTTCGATCGATACGTCGTCGGCCAAGATATGGCCGGCCAGATCGAGCGCCCCGCCGTAGCTGTTCGCGCTTCGGTTGTCGTAGTACGGCTGGGTGCCACGAATACGCGGCCGCTTCAGGCTCACGTGGCGCACGATGTTCGCGGCGAACACCTCGCCCACGGTCGGCACACCGGTCGCCGATCCGACCACACCGCCGGCCGACCACTCGCCCGCGATGACCGTGTTCCCCGTGGCGGGGTTGTAGTAAATGTCCGATACGCGAATGACCGTCGTCGTCGTCGTGCTCGACAACAAAGATCCCGTATCGAGCCCGCGGATTGTCGGATCGTTGAGCCCGTTTGCGGTCAGCGCAACTTCGATGGTGTTCGCGTTCGCGTCGACGGCCGCGACCGTTACGGAAATCTGGTTGCCTCCCGCGAGGAACGGCAACACGCGTTCGACCTTCGCGATGCTGGTCGCATCAGGTTGAGTCGACCATGCGTTCGTGACGACAGCGGTGCGGGTCGCGCCGGTATAGCTGCCGGCAGCCGTGGAGATCTGCCGATATTGGCCCGCGCCGGTGCCGCGAACGATCCGCACCGAGTAGCCAAGGTAGGTTCCATCAGTCGCCGACGCCGACGCTGGCAGCACGATTTGCGTGCTGTTCGCGCCCGCCTGCGATGGCAGCTGTCCGAGCACTTCATACGGGTCGATCGTGTCGATCGTTGGCCGCTCGATATCGATCGTCTCGACCGCAGTCGAGAGCCCCATGTTGATGTATTGCGAAGCGCGCGGATTTGCGTCGACATCGCCGATCAGGAATTCGCAGTCGTGCGAGACGAACTTGCGCGGGCCAAGCGTCGTGATCGGCCGACGCACGCGGGTGCCGTTCAACAGGGACAGCTTGCGGCACGCCGGCCCGTTGTCGATCTGGCCGATCTCGCAGTTATCGAACAGCACGTGCGACACCTTTTTGTCGACTTCCGAATATTCGACGTGAGAGTCGACGACGCGCACCGTATCCGATTCGGTCGGGTAAAAGTAGCCGTTGATACGGCACGCTTTGATCTCGACCTCAAGGCATCCCGATGTATAGAGCGAGCCGGCAAGCGAGTTCACGACGCCATCGGTCGCGCCTGCACTCGGGCCGAACACGATGTTTTCGAACCCCGCGTACTCACATACGTTGAAGCCGGCGCGGTTCAGCGGCACCAGCCGCGCAGCACCGGTCGCCGCCTGCGGCGCGTTGCTTTGAATATCAAGCCAGTCCTGCCGATATTTGTACTTGGTCGCGCGATCGAACGTGATCGCGCCGGTCGCGATGTTGACCGCCTTCACGCGCAGGAATTCGAAGTAACGCATCGACGCCGGGAAGCCCGACGAACCCTGGTTATAGCCTTCGATCATCACCCACGATCCGATCGCAAAGTTTGCGCTGTCGCTCGGCGTCAGCAGCGTTGCAATGCGCGAGAAGCGCGGCAGCGTCGCGATCGGGTAGCCAGGCACGAAGGTGCCGCCGACGCCTTGCGACGTTCCGTCCAGGTTGAAACCGGGGTTGATATCGAGCGGGATTTGTTGCGTCGTGCTTCCGCTGGTGCTGCTGTTGTACAGCACCGTATTGGCACCGATCAGCTTGAACCAGCGAATGCCCTGCATCCAGTCCGGCCGCGTAAAAGACAGTGTGCCGGCGGGCAATAACAGTTCCGTCCGCTTGTTCGGATTGGCTCGCCCATAGGCGTTGAACGCCATCAGTGAGGCCGTGACGTCGCCGCTTGTCGGGAGCCCGAAATCTCCCAGGCTGATGCGCTCCGCGAACTTGTCCCGATAGGCGCGCGACACCGTGCCTGCGCCAGGCAGTCGATAGCGATTGCTCCGAACGATGCTGGTCATGCAATCACCTGCACATTCGCGGTTGCGCCGCTATCGCTGGTCGCATACCAGTCCAACTGCGGCACATCGGTTTCGATCGCCATATCCCCTGGCGACAGGCGAATCGCGGCATTCGTGGGCGTGACGCCTGGGCCGCCCACGAACAGCATGCCGCTCGACGTTTCTGGATTGGTGATCCGGAGCACTCGACATGCGCCGGCCGCTCGGATATGCACCTGGTTCGGCGCGCTGACGTTGAACGCGGGCACGGCGACCGGTGCGGAGTCAGTGACCGTCGACGCTTGCACCGTGAGCGTAGGAATCGGGTTCGCCGGCGGATTGTTGATCGCGACATTTGATGCCGTGAAGGTCGCCGCCGTCTGCAGCGACACCGGCACAGGGTTGCCGTTACCGTTCCCGATCGTGACGGTCGACTGAAGGAACTGCAGATCAACGTCGCCGTCCGTGATGATGAAGACGACGTTGGTATCGACGGGTACGGTCAACGTGACGCCAGTGAAGCCATTGACGGGCGACGCTTTGAACGACTGGCCGACGCCCTCGACCTCGTACACCTCCGAGTTGCCGGAATCGAACCGCACCGTGACGTTGTTTCCCTGGTCTGCCGACTGCAGGAAGAACACTTTCCCGCTGATTCCGAAACGCTGACCAGGGCCGGCCTTGAGCAGTTGCTTGATGGTCTGCATTACGCGGCCTCCCGCAGCACAGGCGCGAGCACGACCAGGCCGACGACGACGAGCGCGCCGATCACGATCACGCGCTGATTGCCGGTCTTCGCGTCCTGGTATGCGGCGGAAACTTGCTGCGACGAATCCTGATAGGCGGATTGAACCGCCTGCGTGGCTTGCTGGAAGGCCGCCTGTGCGCCAGCGACGCTGTCGAGCGCACCGGTGATTGCGAGCTCGGCCGTGTGCGTGCTCGCGCTCACCGACGATGTACCGATCGCAGTCACATCGGACAGCGCATCGTGCGCGAGGCCGAACGATTGCTGGATCGATCCGGCATCGGTCGGCGTCACGTTGATGTTCACTGAGCCGCCGCTCGAAGCGGTCGCGCCGACGCCACCGCCGCCGACGTCAAGCCGCTGGTCGACGTTCTGGTTGCTCGTCTTCGTTTCGCTGTCCGAGCTGCCGCCGTTGCACGGCGTCGACGGCAGGCCGAGGCGCACCAGGTGGATCTGTTGAGGGCGAAGAATCATTTCAGGTCCTTTCGCATCAGCACGACGTCGCCCTTGCGCCAGGCAGGGTAGAAGCCGTTGTCGATGGCTTTTTTCATGAGGCCGCGCCGACGCGTGCGGAAGGCGATCGAACGGAATCCGTCCGCCTGGCGCTCGACGAGCGCGAGCCCGAATTCGGTCAGGTCGAAACCGGCGCGGCCGGCGGCCGCCTGGATGAACAGTTCATCGCCGTCGACCTTCAGCGACCAGGCGAGCACGGGCACGCCGTCCTGCTCGAGCACGAAGCAATCACCCTTCGCCGCGCAGTCGGCCGCGCCCTCGCCCGTCGTCATCCAGCGATCGACGGGCGAGAACATGGACGCGATTTCCGCGCGTGTCGCCGGGCGCATGGTCAGGCTTTGCGGTGCTTCAGCACGTACCATGCGACCGCCCCGAGCAAGAGGTAGGGAAGGTATTGCTGCAGGATGCCGCTGCCGACCGCCGCGGTGCCGGCCAGCGCAGTATCGAGCGAGCCGCCACCATTCGAAACGACGAACGAGCCGTCGTTAAACGAACTGTTCGTCGTCGAATACGCGCCGGACGGTCCGCCGCCGAGGCCGAGCGAAAGATTCGGCATCCCTGCCCAGGACGGTGCACCCGCAGTGATCGGGGAAGTCATCAGCCCCTCCCCTCGTGATCGAGCAACAGCACCACCAGGCCGATCAACAGCAACATTCCCAGACCATTGCCGTGCGTGAGGCTCGGCCCGGAGCCGACCGGGTACGTCACGCCGTTCGGCGCGCGATAGACCGGCACGGTCCCTTGTGCCGTCAGTCCGTTCGCGATCGCGTCGCCGGCCACGGCGGCGCCTAGCAGCGACTGGAAGCCGGACAGCCACAGAGCGCCATTGCTGCCGCTCGAATCGCTGCCGTTCGTCTGCATCTGGCCGAGCGTCGACGGCAGGCTCGTGTTGTTCGACGCGTCCTGCGCCGTCGCGTATGTGTAGTTCGAGTTCGTCGCGTCGGGGCCATAGATGCCGTACAGCGTCGACGCATCGGCACCGCTCGGGTCGACCGAACCGGAGTCGATGCCGGTCCCGTCGAGGGAGAAGTCGTAGAGCGACATGCCGCCTCCCGTGCGGTTAGCGGTTGATCGGGTCGACGATCTTCGCGTAGCCCGTCAGGAACACCGGCCCGGTCTGCGTGACGACGCGGATGAACACGTTTTTCGACAGCGTCGTGTTCAGCCACTTCTCGCGCATGCCCTGCAGATCGAAGTCGACGACGAACAGGCCCGCCTGCGGCACCTTCTTGTAGTCGACCTGGTCATCCTGGTACACGGCCGGCGTGCCCTCAGAGATGATCACCTGGTTGTTGCGGATCTGCAGCGACTGGATCGAGCCCGCGCCGGCCTGGCCGTAGTTCGACTGGTGCAGGTAGATCTTCGTGATCACCGAGCCGGCCTGCTGCACGGGCAGCGGGATATCGTTCTGACCGACCGTCATCAGCGCGTACGTCGCCGACTGTTCCTTGAAGATCCACGGGTTTTTCGACGGGTCGGCTTCCTGCGCCCAGGCCGTCATGCCGATGCCGGCCGGCGCGGCCGCGTTGATCTTGATTTCCATCGTGCACTGCTGCAGGCCGGCAGTCGCCAAGCACGTGAACAGCTCTTCCTGCACCTGCGTGGACTGGATCGTCACGCCCGCACTGTTTCGCGTCGCCGAGCTTTTCGCGCCGCGCCGCGTGAAGTCGATCAGCGCGACGTTGGTCGGGTTCGACTGCGCCTCGTACAGGTTCTGTGCGAGCAGGTCGGAGCCCGCGACCGCCCAAATCGGCTTTCCGTTTTGCTTGATCGTGATGAGGTCGAGCATCGAGATCAGCAGGCCGCCGGTGAGATACAGCTTGAGGCGCTCGTACGTCGGGCCGCACGGGATCGACAGCAGCGCGGTCTGCCCCGGGTTGACGTTCTGCAGGTTGACGAGTTGTTCTTTGCGCATCGCGCGCTCCTATGTTCGTGATGGGGGACCGGTGCCGTGCGGTGCTTACGAGTTGGCGCCGCCGGGCAGGTACGGGCCAATCACGGGGATCTGGAACACCGACTTTTGGATGAAGGCGCAAAGGGCGACCGTGCCGAGAACGACGATTGCGGTCTTGACGTGCGGGTTTTTCATGTGGACCTCAGGACGTGGGAAAGTCAGATTGCGACGTGGACCAGATCGTGTTGCCGTCGACCAGCTTCCGCGCGGCCGGCCACTTGGAAATGATCCAAGCCGCGACCAGGACGCCGACCGTGGTCGCGATGACTTCCTGGGAGAGCCGCTGTTTCGATGGCAGGTAGGCAGAGAGGGACACGTAGCGCTCTATGGGGTGAAAGAGCCCTCATCGTGCGGACGGGCGCCGGAAATGACAAAAGCCGGGAATCCCTTGTCAGATCAGGGATTCCCGGCTTTCCGGGCCCGCAAAAAACGTTGTTTCGACGCTACTCGAACGACACGGCGCCCGTCGTGACCTCGCCTTTCTCCGCGTCGCGGTGGATGTAGTGGAATTTCTGCAGCCCGAGGATCTCGGCCTTGTCGACGAACAGCACGTCGGCCATCACCTTCGCGTCGGCCACGTTCGACACCGCGTAACAGTGGATCTCGGTGCAATTGCCGAGGAAGTCTTTGTCGACCTGCGCGGGCCGCTGCGAGACGCCGATGAGCGTCATCTCGCGCGAGTGCGCGCCGGCCGTGGTCATGCTCTTCCACGCAGTCGGGGCCTTGTTCGGCTTCGTGACCAGCATCAGCTCTTCGACGATGACGAGCCACCGCTTGAACCCGGGATTCTCCAGGATTCTGCAGAAGCGATCGAACTGCGCTTCGCGCTCCGCATCATCCTGGGACGGCACAAACACCAGGCGCGTCTTACCGGCGGCCAGCGCCTTCACCAGCTCCTGGATCGTGTAGACGCATTCGCCGCCGATCTCCCCCGCGTAGTTGTCCGGCCGGGATTTTTCGAGCGGCGACCAGACTAGCGCCGGGCCACGCCACTTGGGGAGGAAATAGCGCTTGATCCACACACCCTTGCCCGATCGGGAGCGGCCGATCACACCGATGATGCCGCCGTGCCGCGTACCGGCGCGCCGCGTCATGCTGCCTCCAATGTGTCAGCCATCAGCGCACCCGGGTCGCTGCCGAAAGCCGGTTCGACGCTAGGCGCGGCGTCGGGCTGCACGACTGCTGCAGCCGGCATCGGCTCGACGTTCTGCCCGGGCTTCGCCGGTGCCGGCGCGACCGCGCGCACGACGTGATGCTTGCCGGCGCTGCCGGCGGCCGCCGCTTCCATCTGCGCGCGGATACGGCGGTTGCGCAGTGCAAAGCCGAGGCTCCAGGCGAGCGGGACGGTCGCGGCCGCCAGTTTGAGCAGCGGGTGCTGCATCACGTTCGCGACGCCGCCCCAGCCGTAGTACGCATCGCATTCGGCCAGGGCGTCGGCGATCTCGTGCGTGACGTCGTCGGTCCAATCGTCCGTGCACTCCGGCAGCATCTTCAGCACGACGCCGCGCGCCTTGTTCAGCCCGAAGAAGTACTGGTCCGACAGCGACGCGGTTTCCTTCGCGACTTCGGCCTGCAGTTGCTCCTGCTGTTCGTCGGCGAGCGCCTCGCGCTCCGCCGCTTCTTCCTGTCCGATCTGTTCGAGCGCTTTGATATCCATGGTCAGAGCCCTTCGAAGGGAGTGCCGGTGAGCAGCCCGCGCCGCTTCGTTTTCTCCGGGGTTATCTTGGGATCGACGGCCGGAGTCGGACCGCCGGGAGGCGTGGTTTCCCCAGGATTCCCGGGGTTGTCGTCGTATGGGTCGGCCTGCAGCGTGACTTCCTCGCGCACGAAGCGCTGGGAGTGCGCGAGGCCCTCATACTCGAATCGGCACGTGCACCGATCGCACTTGCCGTAGGCGCGTCCGCCCCTGTTCAGCTTGACCCTCACCACTTCCGAGCAGCCCTTCGTCTTGCAGGGAACGGTGCCGATGTACTTTCCGGGTGCGGACATGGGTGCGCCCTCCCCTTAGGCCGACGTGCCGGCCTTCAGCGCGTCGACGGCGGTCTTCGCGCCTTCGGCCAGCGTAACGGCCTGCTGGATCTGCGACAGGTGGCTTTGCAGGGTCGACGTGACGCCCTGGGCGAACGTGTCGATCTTGGCGTCGACGAAGGCCGTCAGCTTGTCGGTCAGCGCCTGTTCGATCGACGCCACATCACCCTTTGCGGCCGCTTCGATCGCCGCGACGCGGCCTTCGATATCGGCGAGCGCGGTATGCACGGCGTCGGCCAACTCGGTGAGCGTCAACGTGTGCGGCAGGTTGCCGGCGATCAGCTCGGCGAGCGATTCGGCCTTCGCTTTCACGGCCGCGATCAGGGATTGGATTTCGGACATGGTCTTCCTCTCAGTGGTGTGCGGCCGCGATCGGCCGGCCGCGTGCCGTTACAGCTTTTCGACTGCCTCGACCAGGCGCTTCACGGCGGAGATCTGTTTCGCCGCCATGCTGCGTTCGAACGGCGTCAGCCTGTCAAACATCGCGCGGAGCGTTGCAGCTTCCTGTTTCGCGTCCTGCAGATCGTCCGCCCATACCTGGGTTTCGATGTGCGGATGCTTGTGTTGATTCGGGTCAGGCATGGGCTTCCCTTTCCGGGTCGTAGAACTTGCGGGTGCGGGCGGACCAATACGGCGCGCTGATCGCACCGCTCGCCCTGCGCTCGTGCTCGCGCGCGAACGCCATGAAGTCGTCGATATCGGCCTGGGCCGTCGACGGGTCGTAGCAGTACTCAGACACGAACGCGAGGAAGCGGCCGAGCATGCTGCGCGCGGTGAGCACGGACAGATCTTCGGCCGAGATCGCGCCGACCACCTCCTCTTCGGGCAGCTGCGCGGCCGCGGCTTCTTCGTCGGACTGTTCGAGCTCGTCGAGGCCAAGAGCGGCCTTCAGGCCAGGCGTCCAGGTCAGCATGCGGCGGCCGGTGAAGGCGGCGACGTATTCACGGAACTGCGCGGCCGCCTGGCCGTCGCCGGCCGCCGCCCACTCGAGCAGCTGGAACGGGTGCGCGCCCTTCTGTCCGCCGCCCATCTTCGCCGCGTTCATCGTCAGCTCGCGCGACAGGCCCCACTTCGTGTCACGGCCGAACTTCGCGACGTACTCAGCCGCGTACTGGCCGCCGCGCACGTCCAGGCCGTGATCGAGCACGTCCGACAGCTGCGACGGCTCGCACAAACCGACCTTCAGCAACGCCTCGTACCAGGCGCGCTTCAGCTCATCGATGAGGCGCGACGCCATGCGGCCGGTGTCGCCTTCCTTCACGTCGCCGAACGCGTCAGGCGTCGCGAACACCAGGGAGTGCGTGTGCGGGTGCCAGCCGTGCGTGCCGAGCGTGATTTCGAGCGCCTTGATCGAGCCGGCGCGCACGCCCTTGCCCAGGATCCGCTTGTACGTGCGGCAGTTCTGGAATTTCTGCATCGCCTTCGCCTGCAGCGCGAGCATGTCGGCGAGCGGCCGCTGGCCCGCTTCGTGCGGGAAGGTGTTCGTCATGAGCCAGACGTAGCCGCCGTTCGCGACGTGCGCCCGCATGCCGTCCGCCACTTCGGCCTGGCGCTGCATGCAGACCTTCAGCGAGCACACCGGGCAGGCCCACACCGAGCCGCACGTCGACACGCCGGCCAGGCTCGCGCCGGAGCCGTCGACGTTGCGGCGCACGCCGAGCGTCTCGCCCGGGGACGTGAGCGCGCGCTGGCACCAGCACGTGCGGTGCTGCGCTTCCTTCGCCGCGGCCGGATCGTAGATGACCGACTGGGAGACGCGCAGGAGATCGTGCAGGCGGCCCTTCGCCTTCGCCCGGGAAACCGCGTCGGTATTGGGCGTGCGGGCCGCGTGTATCGATTTCGCGTTTATACCAAGAAAACCAGACGGCAATTTTTCGGGGGCGGTCATGGTGCGCGCCTCCCCATCCGGAAGGCGCGGCCGAGCGCGCCCACACGCGTGACGCGGCCGCAGCGCGCGCACCGGGTTGCGTTGAGCCACCGGCCGCCGCAGCGCCGGCATTTCCCACCGATCGAAGTCACTGGCCGCCCTCCCGCACTTCGACGTCGCCAATGAAGGCGCGCGCGCCTGGCACGTCCAGGTCGGCCGCGAAGGTGTTGTAGAGCGCCAGGGCCGCGCGAAGCCGCTCGTACGCGACGGCCAGCTGCGCGCGGGCGAACGGATCGTCGCCAGCACGCACGCCCTGGTCGGACGGCAGGAAGCCCCGCTTCGCGTCGATCGCGGTGCGCATGGCGCGCAGCGCGGCCGCAGCGGGCGAGCGGTCGCCTGGTGCGGTTTCGTGATGGACGGGAACGGGGACGGCAGAAGCGCGGCGGGCGCGCGAGGGGCGGGGCTCGCTGGGCTCGGTATAGCCCAGGTCGAGGAAAGCGGATGAGGGGCCGGTCATCGTCAGAACGCCTCCCCTTCGCTGAATTCGGCTTCAGCACGGCACCAGCCGGCGCGCCAGGCGTGCCAGTCGTCGGAGAGCCATTCGTGCGGGTTGTCGTCCAGGACCAGGCCGTTGAAGAAGCCCTGATGGCCACGCTCGTCGGGCGTGAGATCAGTCGTGCGCGGGTTTTCGCGGTATTCCGGGGCGCCGGCCATCAGACACCCCACACGAAAAGGCGAAGGCACCGCGTGCAGGCAGCGCCAGGGCGGCGCATCGAGCCGCAGTGCGTGCAGCGGATCAGGCGCATGGTCCGCCCTCCCCGTCATCCATATGGCGCATCGCGAGCGCGATCACACCGCCGACGACCGCGACGGCGGCCGTCGCGCCCAGGGCAAAGCCGATTCCGAAGGCGAAAAGCACGTCACACCCCCGACCGGAAGAGCCGCGCGACGAGGCAGCGGAACGCAAAAAAGCGGGGCGGCTTCGCTACTAGCCCGCCCCGCTCGCCCGCTCTCGCCTGAGGTGTGTACGGCCCGTCGATCGTGTAGCCGCCCAAGGCGGCCTGGTGAATTTGTAACGGCTCTTTACGCATGATCTGCCCCTGCCTGACCCGTCCCGATTGGGAATCGCCCGGGATGCGCCCCCGTCAGGGCGCGCCGGCGGGGTCAGGACGCCAGCCCCGGGCTTGGTCAGGAGAATAGTTCATACCCATTTCACGTGTCAAACGCTGTTGCACGTGTAATGACCTAACACGTTGCGTGGGTATGACCGTTGAACTACGCTTGACGCCGGGTCAGTAAATTTGTAAGGGGTCTGTCATGAAAACTACTGCTGAGTGGCTGGACGCGCTGAAGGCGCGTCTAGACCTGCCGTCCGACTACGCTGCGGCAAAGGTGCTGGGTGTAACGCGATCGGCTGTGAGCGCATACCGGAACGGCCGCGCGACTTTTGATGATGACGTGGCGTTTCACGTCGCCGAAATTCTGGAAGTGAATCCGCTTGAAGTGATCGTTTCGTCACGCGCGGAGCGTGCGAAGAGTGAGGATCAGCGCGACCAATGGGAGCGCCGCTGGGAAAAATTTTCCAGAAATTTTCGGTCGCTCGTGTTGCCCGCTAACGCCCGCCAGACAACCATCTGCCGGGTGTAGCACGAGCTTTAGTTAGCGATTTAACTTGTCGTGAATTATCAACCGACTTGCTTGTAGTGGCTAGATAGAAATGTCCGCTTTTGGCTAGATAGAAATGTCCGCTTTCGGGCCGCGTAAGCTGACCGGCTGCCGGTTGTCCGGCGCCGGAGGCTGGGATGGCTGCAACGGAGCGGATCACGATGACGATGCGCGAGCTGGACAGGTTCAAGGTCATTCAGGACGTGGCGGACGGCAGGCTCAAGCCGTGGCGTGCGGCGGAACGGCTGGAGTTGACGACGCGGCAGGTTCGCCGGCTGGTCGCCAGATTGCGGGAACGCGGCCCTCAAGGTCTCGTGTCGGGACGGTATGCGAAGCCCAGCAACAACCGGCTGGACGCGATCATTGTGGACCGCGCGCTGTCGATCATTCGTGAGCGCTACGCCGATTTCGGGCCGACGCTGGCCTGCGAGAAGCTGCGCGAATGCACGGCATTGACCTGGCTGTCGAAACGGTTCGTACGCTGATGAGGGCTTCCGGCCTCGGGATTCCACGCAAACGGCGTCCGCCCAAGGTCTACCAACCGGTTCGAGCAGCGGATACGGCAGCGAACGCACTGCGACGACCGAGACCGGTCAATAACTCACTGCGCGACCGGCAATTGGATCAAGGTCGCAGCGCAGTTCTCACAATGGATCTGACCTACGAGCCATCGCCGTACTTGTGTCAGAACAAGTTCGACGGACTCATTTTTCAATAGCGACCGCCGTTCGCGAGCGTCCGACTCAATTCTGTAAGACTAATGGCAGGCCGCTCAAAAACGGCGAGAACTCCCTCGCTTGGCACATGGCGGCCGGAACGGCGTGCGCCGGCAAGAAACAGTCCACGTGCGCAATCGCGGCCGACCCGATCACCCGGGGGTAGTAACGCGGTGTTGCTGCTCGAGGCCCCCCTGCCCCATCACCATATTTCGGCTGTGCCGCAAACTGATCCTCGATATGGGGTAGCCCGCTTTGCCCCGACCGAAAGTTGCCGGACACGAAGACACCGGAACAGTAGACGGGCGAAGGTTCCATTCGGCCCGCCATGGGGCCCGTACGAAGGTTAGATAGTTCCGTAAAGGTCGAAGATATAGCCCTTGGCCGCATGCGGTTCGACGCCGTCGAAGCCATTGTGTTTCGCCAGGATGGCGCCGCGGCGAAATCGATCGACTCGGCGGGATTTCATGCGATTCGTCTTTCATCGCGTAAAGCAAATGCCGCACTATTCTTTGTCGTAACGTACTAAGCTGCTTGGGGGCGTCGAACGCCGCGGCGCCGCCTCACGTTGAGGTCATCGATCGGATTCGCGGCCGCGGTTGGGAGGCTCGTAATGGTCAGCGACGGTTCTTCGGAAAGCGATGCCCCCGCGAACAAAGGCGAAATCGGTACGAATGGCGCCGGTCGACCTGCCGCGGGAGACGAGCAGTCCCCGTATAGCAACCTACGTTTTCATCAAATCTTTCCGGCGCTGACCGATGCCGAGATCGATCGGATGCATCGTTTCGGTGCACTCTGCTGTTATGCGTCGGGCGACATGCTTTATCGAGCGGGCGGCTTCAGTCCTGGCATGTTCGTTTTGCTGTCGGGCACGATTCGCTATGCCGGACGCGATGGGCTGGGGCGTCGACGCTTGCTTCGTACGCAAGTGCAACGGGGCGAGTTCACCTCTGACATCGGCATGCTGTCAGGCAAGCCCGCCCTCGTCGATGCGGAAGTCATCGAAAACGTCGAAGTACTGGTGATCCCGCCAGAGAAACTGCGCGCCCTGATGATTGCGGAGGCCGAACTCGGCGAAAAGATCATGCGCGCGCTGATCTTGCGGCGCGTCGCGGCGATCGAGCGCGGCCAGGGGGCGGTGCTCGTGGGCTCGTCAGACAACCCTCGTCTGCTCGCGCTGCAACACTTTCTGCGGCGCAACGGATTCCCGCATATGACGCTGGACATGGTCGATGCCGATGCCATCGCATTGCTGGAGCGCTTGACCCCACAGAGTGACGATATGCCGCTCGCTATCTGTCCAGATGGTACCGTGCTGCGCAATCCGGACGAGGGGCAGCTCGCCTCTTGTTTAGGACTCTTGCCGGAATTCGATCCCGCACACATTTATGACGTTGCGATCGTCGGCGCCGGTCCAGCGGGTCTCGCGGCGGCCGTGTATGCGGCGTCCGAGGGCTTGTCGGTGGCCGTTTTTGACTGCCGTGCGCCCGGTGGCCAAGCGGGCTTGAGTGCGCGCATCGAAAATTTCCTCGGTTTTCCGACTGGAATTTCGGGGCAAGCGCTAGCCGGGAGAGCATTCATTCAAGCGCAGAAATTCGGTGCTCACATTGCGATCCCGACAGAGGTGAAGGCCTTGCATTGCGAAGAGTATCCGCTCGAAGTGGAACTGGCCAGCTCGCGCCGCGTCGCAGCGCGCACCGTCATCATCGCGAGCGGTGCGGAGTACCGGCGTCCGGCAGTCGACAGGCTTGGGCGCTTCGAAGGTCGCGGCATCTACTACTGGGCGACGCCGATCGAAGCCCGACTATGCCGCAATGAACCCGTGCTGCTGGTCGGCGGTGGCAACTCCGCAGGGCAGGCGGTGGTCTTCCTTGCTTCGCACGCCGCTCATGTCCACGTGATCGTCCGTGGACCGGACCTCGAGCACAGCATGTCACGCTATCTGATCGATCGTATTGCGGCGCTCCCGAACGTCACGATTCATACGAATAGCGAGATCACGACGCTCGAAGGTGAGGAGCGGCTCGAACTGGTCCACTATCGCCGGGGCGACAGTGCTCCAGAAAGCCTCGCGACCCGCCATCTGTTCCTCTTCATCGGCGCAGAACCCAATACGGGCTGGTTACACACGTGCGGCGTGTCGTTGGACGCGAAGGGCTTTGTGCTGACGGGCGCTGACCTGGCGGAAGACGGCACGCGCCCGCTGCTGCTGCCGCTGCAGACGAGCGTCGCAGGAGTATTCGCGATCGGCGATGTCCGCTCGGGTTCAACGAAGCGCGTCGCAGCGGCGGTGGGCGAAGGGGCCGCCGTAGTCGCGCAGATTCACCAGTTTTTGGCAGCGCAGCCGGAGACGGCCGGCGTGTCGGAAGTGGCTGCCAGGATTCGGTAACTGGCCAAGCGATATCGCGGTTCTGAGTGCTGACACAGGGCGCCGGATTCGTTCCAGGTGATTTCGACTGCCTGGATTCGCAGCTAGAACGCATGTCTCTACTCCTGAGGAATAGATCTTATGACGCCCAGCGGTTTACTCTGACGCGGCTGCGAAGCCATGATTCGGGCTGAGTCCCTTGCAACAGAACTCAGCCCTCATCGGTACAGCCGTCAATTCCGACCATCCGACTTCCCAGGGTCAGCTCAGGACGGGTGCGACCTTCCAGTGAAGCGGCAGTATTGCGGCGTTGCGATGCACGAACGCTGTCGCGGAACGCCGGCTGCCCTTCGTTCAATGCGCGGCCGCCGCCGCGTCGCTTGCACCGCCTGCCTTACCCGGCTTCGTGATCCAGATGAGCGGGATGATGACAATCATCACGACCGCGGCGCCGTAGAAGACATCGTTGAGCCCGAGCATCGCCGATTGTGATTGCACGACGCGGTCGAACAATGCATATGACGATCCTTGGCTGAGGCCGAGCATTGAGTGATAGCTGCCCATCTGCGCGTTGAATAGCGGATTGGTCGGGCTCGCTTGCTGAGTCAGGATCTCGTGGTGCATGATCGTCCGGTTGTTCCACACGACGCCCGCGAGCGACGTACCGATACCGCCGAAGAACATCCGTGCGAAGGTCGACAGGCCGGCTGCGGCTGGCACCTTGTCGGCCGGCTGGCCCGACAGGATGATCACGGTCAGCGGCGCGAAGAACAGCGCCATCGGGATACCCTGCAGCAGCGTCGGCAGAATGATGTACCCCTCGCTAATGTCCGTGAAGAAGAACGTGCGCATGTAATAGACGATCGCAAAGCCGACGAACGCGAGTGTGCCGATGACGCGCGCATCCGAGCGCGGCAGGATCTTGCCCATGATCGGTGCGCCGATCACCGCGAAGATGCCGAGCGGCGCTGTCGCCAGACCCGAGTCGACGGCCCGGTAGCCTAGATATTCCTGCATCCACTGCGGCAGCAGCACCAACGTGCCGAAGAAGATCCCGTAGGCGACCGCGATCGAGATCGTGCCGCCGAGGAAGTTGCGCTGCTTGAACAGCGTCAGATCGACGATCGGATTCTTGTCAGTCAGCTCCCAGATGATGAACAGCACCAGGCCCACGACGGCGACGATGGTCAGGACGACGATCGTGTTCGACGAGAACCAGTCGAGGTCCTTGCCCTTGTCGAGCATCACCTGGAGCGACGCGACCCAGACGACCAGCAACGTCAGCCCGACGAAGTCGATCGGCAGTTTGCGGGTGGGCGTATCGCGCTTCCGGTAAAGGAACCACACCATCGTGGCGGCGAACAACCCGACAGGGATATTGATGTAGAAGATCCACGACCATGCGTAACTGTCGGTGACCCAGCCGCCGAGCGATGGCCCGACGATCGGCCCGGTCACGACGATCATCGAGAACAGCGAGAGCGCGAGCGAGGATTTCGATTTCGGCCACGAGCTGAGCAGCAGCGCCTGCGACATCGGGATCAGCGGCCCGGCCACGAGGCCCTGCAGCACCCGGGCCCCCAGCAGGAACGGCAGCGACGGCGCGATGCCGCACAGCCATGACGCAAGCACGAACAGCAGGATCGAGCCGACGAACAGCCGCACCTGCCCCAGCCGCTGCGTCAGCCAGCCGGTCAACGGGATCGCGATGGAGTTCGCCGCAGCGAAAACGGTGATGACCCAGGTGCCCTCGTCGACCGATACGCCGAGGTTGCCCGAGATGGTGGGGATCGCGACGTTGGCGATCGATGAATCGAGCACGGTCATGAAACCCGCGAGGCCCACGCTCAGCGAGCCCAGTGCGAGTGTGATGCCCGTCAGCGGAGGAGGATTCGATTGATTGGTGGTCATGGTGATCATCCGGTTACACTCGGTCCGGCAAAGCAGGCGCGCACTTTGCTGCGCGTCCGCTCGTCGGGCGACGCGAAGTCATTTGTTGGCGGCGATGATGTCGGCGATCGCGGCATCGGCCTTGTCGCCGTACTTCGCGAACACGTCGGTCTTGTAGGTCGACGGCGGATCGGCCTCCGGGCCGGCACTGCCGTGGTCCTTCACGTTGACGTCGACCGTCATCGACAACCCCACGCGCAGCGGATGCTTCTCCAGTTCGTCGGCCGGGATCTCGATCCGCACAGGCAGCCGCTGCACGACCTTGATCCAGTTGCCCGTCGCGTTCTGCGCCGGCAACAGTGACAGCGCCGATCCGGTGCCCGGCGTGAAGCCCACTACCTTGCCGCGGTAGACGGCGGACGAACCGTAGACGTCGGCCGTTAGCTCGACCGGCTGTCCGATGCGGATCTGGCGCAGTTGCCACTCCTTGAAGTTCGCATCGACCCACACCTGATTCAGCGGCACGACCGACATTAGCGCGGCACCCGGCGAAACGCGCTGGCCGACCTGGACCGAGCGCTGTGCGATGTAGCCGGTAACCGGCGCCGGCAGCGTCGTGCGCGAGTAGGCCAGATAGGCATCGCGTACGCGCGCAGCGCTCGCCATCACGTCGGGGTGCTGATCGACCGTCGTGTTGGACGTCAGTGCGAGATTCGAGCCGAGCTGCTGCTTCGCGGCGTCAAGCGCAGCCTGCGCCGATCGGACGGCGTCCTTTGCATGCGCGATGTCCTCTTCTGACACCGCCCCAATCATGCCGGTCGACTGGCGGCGCCGCAGATCGTCCTGCGCCTTCGCGAGATCGGACTGCCGCTCCGCGATGTTCGCGCGGTACTTGTCGTCGTCGACATACAGGCCGTGCACCTTGCGCACGGTCCGGCCCAGATCCGCTTCCGCCTGTTGCAATGCGATCTTCGCGTCCGCGGGATCGATCTGCACGAGCGGCTCGCCGGCCTTCACGATCTGCGTGTTGTCCGCGTTCACTGCGATGACCGTGCCCGACACCTGCGGCGTGATCTGCACGACGTTGCCGTTGACGTACGCGTCGTCGGTTTCGACGTGATAGCGCGCGTCGAGGAAGTAATACGCACCGTATGCAGCGCCGGCGATGCCGAGCGACGCGGCGACCAGCGCGAGCAGCGCCTTGCGCTTGCCCGGGTTCTTCGGTGCTTCGTCGGTCGGTTGCGAATCAGGGGTGTTCATGAATGGCTCCAGGCAAAAGGTGAAATCACGGTTTTTCGTTTGGTGCGGGATACGTGCACGTACCGCTAAAGCAAGCAATCAGTTCGTCGCAGCAGGCCGGGACGGCGCGGGAATCGGTGTTTCGGCGGTCGCGGCCAGACCCGCCTGCGATGCATCGAAGCCACCGCCGAGCGCCTTGATCAGCGCGATCTGCTGACCCCGGCGCCCCATCTCGAGATTGACGACGGCCGTATCGGCGGCCAGCCGGTTGTCGTCCGCGTTCAGCACCTGCAATTGCGGGCTGAGCCCCGACCGGTACCGGGCCACCGCGAGTTGATAGGCCGTGGTTTGCGCATCCAGCGCCTTGCGCGCGTCGACCAGTTGCTGATCGGTCGAGCGGATCTGCGTGACTTGCGTGGCGACGTCGGACAGCGCGCCGATCAGCGTCTGGTTGTAGGTCGCGACGTCGTAGTCGAAGTCCGCGTAGCGGCCCTTGAGTTGCGAGCGCAGTGCGCCGGCGTCGAAGATCGGCAGGTGAATGGCCGGAGTGGCCTGAAACTGCCGGCTGCCCGCCGTCAGGAAGCGCCCCCAGCCGAACGCGTCGAGCCCCGCCGCCAGCGACAGATTGACGTCGGGATAGAACTCGGCCTTCGCTTCCTTCACGTCGTGGACGGCCGCATCGACTTTCCAGTAGGCCGCGACGATGTCCGGCCGACGCGACAGCAGGTCGGCCGGCAGGTTGTCGGGCAGCGCGACGACGTCGCCGCCGTGCAGCGACGGGTTGGCGATCGCGAGGCCGCGGTCGGGGCCTGCGCCGAGCAGCGCGCCCAATTGATAGCGCACGGTCTTGATCTGCCCGTCGAGATCGCTGACGCTCGAGCGGCTCGTCGCGGTTTCGCCGTAGGCGGTCTGCCGCTCGACGTTGCTGTCGAGCCCCGCGTTGACGCGCCCTTCCGTGATGTGCGCGATCGTCTCGCGGTTCGAGACTTCGTGAACCTGGATGTCGCGCAACGCATAGAGCAGCGCGAGCTGGTTGTAGGTGCTCGCGACCGACGCGGCGAGCGTGATGCGTACTTCCTCGGCTTCCGCGTCCGCCACCTTCTGCGACGACACCGCCTGGTGCAGCCGCTCGCGATTCTTGCCCCACAGATCGAGATCCCACGACACGCTGGCCAGCAGGCTGTTCTCGCTCTGCCATGAGCCGCCGTACGGCGGCGGTACGATGCCGTTTTCGGTGTACCGCTGGCGCGTCCACGTATAGCTGCCGTTCGCATTCGGATAGAGCGCCGATTTCGCGGTGCCGATGTAGGCGGATGCCTTTTCGATCCGCGCGCGCGCCTGGTCGATCGTCGGATTACCGCGCAACGCTTCGTCGATCAGCGCCGGCAACTGCGGATCGCCGAACTGGCCGGCCCAGTTCATCGCGGGCCACTTGCCGCCCTCGGCCGGCAGGCTCTGGGTCGCCTCGTACTTCTCCGGCGCCGCGATCTGCTTGTCGCTGTGGATGCCGGCGTAGTTCACGCAGCCGGCCAGACTGAACACCAGCGCCGCAGCGATCCATTCCTTACGAATACCCGACTGCGGCCGGGGGTGCGAGTGATAGGTCGTTTCCATTTTCATTTCCCTCTGGTCGTCAAGTCATTGAACCGATAACAAGTGCATATGCACACATTAGCCAGGCATGTTTCGTGTATCAATATCCGGATTGGCATGAATGAGTTGCCGGAGTGGCCAACTGTCCGACGTGTCGTGCGTCATTCGAAACAGTTCGCGGCGCAGACGCGCCGCCTGCTGTGAACCGAAATCGCGTTCGAAGCTGGCCTGCGCGGCCGCCCAGTGCACGGCGGCTTCATCGAGCTTCTTCGATCCATCTTCGGTCAACACAGCCTGGAGCCGACGTTGGCGGTTCCCTTCTGCCGGCGTCGCCACCAGCCCGCGCCGCAGCAACGGCTTGAGCACCCGTACCAGCGTCGTTCTGTCCATTACCATCGCTTTCGCGAGTTCGGCCATGGTCAGCCCTGCGTTGACGGCGAGCGTGCCTAGGATGCTGAATTGCGTTGGCGTGATGTCGACGGCGGACAGATGGTGCTCGTAGAGCTTCGAGATATGCCGCGAAGCCTGGCGGAGCGCGAAACAGTCATCGTCAAGGAGGTTGATTGAGTGCATGCACACAGCGTAGTACCGCACTCTGCGGAGAACGATGGCGGGTGGGTTACAAGATTGATATCAATTCTCGCAAGAATGCACGGACGATCTCTCGGCACGGGTGGCTGCGGCCACGACGACATGGGCGTCGCCTATGCAGTTCCTGGGACGTCGAAGAAACCGACCGCGTGCTCGATGAACGCACGAACCTTGGCAGGGAGCAGTGTCCGGCTGCTGTACGCAAGCTGGATCTCGATGCCGTCGTCGACGAGCGGGAAGTCGGCCAGCACCCGGACCAGCGTGCCGGACGCCAGTTCGTTTTCCACCAGCGCCATCGGCATGACGCCGAGACCGAACCCCTGCAACACCATTTCGCGGTTGAATGCGGGGCTATTCGACGAAATGTTGAAATGCTGCGCGACGACGAGATCGTCGCCGTCGATCCGGAAGCGCAACTCCGGTTGACGGATCGACGGCGAGATCGGCACGAAGCGATGCGCAGCCAGATCCGACGGATGGACGGGCATCGATGCGGTTTTCAGGTAGTCGGGCGTCGTGACGATAACGAGCGGCATTCGATCGAGTCGCCGCACGACGGTCGTCTCGCTCACGATCATGAACGGGACGACGATGCCGAGGTCGTACCCCTCGCCGACCAGATCGATCGGCCGTTCCGTCAGCGTGACATCCAGCTTGACCTTCGGATGGGCCCGTTCGAACGCGGCGATCAGCGGGACGAGCCAGTAGACCGTCGCGGTCGTGTGTGCGACGAGGCGCAATACGCCGCGCACCTCGCGCGTCTGTGTCGCGACGTCCGCTTCGATCGTGTCGACCTCGTCGAGAATGCGCACGCAGCTGTCGTAGAACCGTTCCGCCGCTTCGGTGAGCGACACGCGGCGCGTCGTCCGGTTCAACAACCGGCACCCCATCCGCTTCTCGAGCGCGGAAATCGTCCGCGACACCGCCGGCGGCGCAATGCCATGGTGATCGGCCGCGCGGGCGAAGCTCTTCAGTTCGACCACGGTGCGGAAAATACGCATGCTTTCGATATAATCCATGGCCGCATCTCGAGAACGGATGGAAGTCGGACGAAACACCGGAAAAAGTCTTCATCACGCTACTCCGGTGGACCTCGTACTTCAACCGAGAAAACCGTTTTTGAGCAGTTTCATCGCCGTTGGTCAGCAATACACGCTACCGGTGGCGGGCGCGAGTTCGCGCTCGACGACGTCCGCCGTGACCACAAACACGTCACGCGCCGCGCCGTGCAGGTGTGGATAGGTTGACTGCTATCGCGGCATCATTCCGAAGCATCCTTGCCATAGCTCCGGTTCGGATTGTCTACGCTCGCGCCACCCATCATCGATCGAAGTGATGACCCGATCCATTTCTCCGCCTGGCCGACGATGTCGTCGATAAGCGCCTTGACGGTCGGCACGTCGTGAATCAAGCCGGCAACCATGCCGCAACTCCAGGCGCCTGAATGCAACAATCCGTCGCGCATTACTTTCGGATAAACACCGGTCACCTGATCAAGGATGTCGTCGATACAAAGCGTGCTACCTTCTCACGCTCAATCTCCAAAAGACGCGCCACACCTGCATTGTTGACGATCTCTTTAACGATGAGTTGCTGCGCGAGTGGAAGCTGACGACTTGCCTCTATCTTGCAAGCGCAGATAGCGCACCCTCGTAGACATCAACTTCGCATTGAACTGCTCCAGGAATCCTGGTAACAATATTGCAGGCCCAGCGGATAGATGAGCATACGTGGCTTCACCCTGGCGGGTGGAGTTGCTTTGCGGTCCGCGGAATATTCGGGCGCCGCCGCCCTGAAGGTCACGCCGCTCGTCGTGACTACGACGCGACGACGAGCTGCGCCTCCGTCGAAGCCGCGGCAATTATGCGCCGATAAGCCCACGGCATATCCGGCCACGCTTGCTCCCGTGTTCATCCCGATCGGTCGCTGATTCGATATCGGCATCGGCACACGCGCGTGCGGCCCGTCACCTCACGCTGCTTGCGCAACGATGTCCACGCTGAAGCAGTTAGAAGATGACGGTACGGCAACCCTCAAAACATATGCCGCAAGCCAGCCATGACGCCGAATTGCGTCGTTCTGAATGCCGAGCTCACGGCATTCACTCCCTGGAACTGCGCGCCGACCAGGCCGCCTCGGTACAGCGAGTAGTCGGCCTCGAGATACGTATCCGTGCGTTTCGTCCAGTTATAGTCCGCGAGCAGCTGGAATTGCGTCGCGTTTCCATCGGATGACTGACTCTTCCCTGTCTGGATCGTACGCCATACGTTCGCGGAAAAATGAGCGGCTGCCCCAACCGGCTGCGTTACCGCACCGAAGAACATCTGTCTCGCACTGAACGTGTTGAATTTGATCGCGGTCAATTCGGCCTCGCTGAAGGGACCATTCGGGAAATTTCCAACGAATGCAGCGTCCTGCCGATTCACGGCCCAACCCGCAATGAGCATCGTGCTACCGACCGTATACGAACCGCCGGCACCCCACGATTTGAAGTGCGCCGAACTGTTTACGGCATCGCGCGAGTCCAGGTATGCGACGCCGACGCGCAATGGAGCGGTGGGCGAATACAGCATCGAGGCCCCGATCTGGCTCCCTGCACCGAACGCGCCAGCGTTACCGCCGAACGCATATGACAGTTCGATCGTCAGATCCTGCCATCGGGCTGCGTACTTGACCATGTTGCTGGTCCATACGCCTTGGGCCATCATGACTTCCGGCCGGAACTGGTAAAAGGTCGGAAGCCACGGATTGGTCACGAACGCACGCATTACGACGTCGGACAGCGGATTGAACTGCCGCCCCATCGTGAGCGATCCGAAGGTATTCGATTGGACCCCGACGATCGCCGTGTTGAACAATGGGTAAGCGGGATCGATGGCCCCAGAGTTCGAAAGAAAGCGATCCTCGATCTGGAACAGCACTTTCGTTCCGCCGCCGATGTCTTCCATGCCCCTGAGTCCGAAATGACTCTCGCTGGCGCCGCTGACAAGGCGAACCTGGGAATCGCCAGCCCGGTCCGCATTCGTCGTGTATCGGATTCCGGAATCCACAAGCCCATAGAGCATCACCGATGATTGGGCAGCCGACGAAGTCGAATACAGCGCCGCGACGGAAATCGCGCCCATGAACATTGCCCCAGTCGAACGCGTGCGCCGTCTACCCGACGGCGAAACCTGCAATTCCAGCCGCGCGCCCGCGCCCGCGCAGTGAGTGCTTTTCGCTCGGAGCCGGCATCTTCCAGCCTCCTCTCTTCTTCGTTCCAGAACAGCGTCGCGGAGCAATCTTCCAACCAGCTTCATGCATGTTCTCCAATTTTTTATTACTTTGCACTGCGAATCATTTTTATCAATTTGGTCGAGCGGAGACTCTTCTGCCATTTGACTGACGCTGCCGGTCGTAGTGCAGGTCCGTAATCAAGGACAGCACCAGAACGGTTCAAGCGCTACGGCGCTACGCTTCCGCTTCCTGCAGAAGTCTCCACTGAATCTTTCCGCTTTCCGTGCGCGGCAAGCTGACGACGAACTGGATCACGCGCGGGACCTTATAGGACGCCATGTGCTCACGCGCCCAAGACACGATGTCGTCCTCCGTCGCATGGGCGCCGCTGCGCAGCACAATGACAGCCTTGACGGACTCGCCACGACGCGAATCGCGGGTCGCAATGACGCACGCCTCCTGGATGGCGGGATGCTCGAACAGCATGGACTCGACCTCAGCCGGCCAAACCTTGTAGCCGGAGGCATTGATCATGCGTTTCAGGCGGTCAACGACGAAAAAGTACCCGTCGCTGTCGACGTAGCCGAGATCTCCCGTACGAAAATACTTCCTGTCGCCAAGCAATACGAATGCATCCCGCGTGGCATCCGGAGCATTCCAGTAGCCGCTGAATACCTGCGGCCCGCTCACGATGATTTCACCCGTTTCCCCGTCGCCACATGGTGCGAGGGTGTTCGGATCGACGATCAGTGCAAACGTGTCGAAGACCGGAACACCCATGCACTGCAACTTGCTCTGCAGTGGCGGATTGATGTGCGTCGCCGCCATGGTTTCGGTCAGCCCATAGCCTTCGACATACGGGATACCCAGGCGGGCACGAATCTGTTGCGCAACGGCTTGCGGCATCGCGGCACCGCCGCCGCTCAGGTAGGTCAGAGAGCGCAAATCGAACCTGTCGAAATCGGCCAAGTTGAGCAAGTCGATGATCATCGTTGGAACGGTGACCCATGTGCTCACCCGATGGCGCTCAATCAGGCGTGCGGCGCATTTCGCGTCCCACCGCGTCATGATCACCATCGTTGCGCCGATAAATAGTGGCATGTTCATGCAGTTCTGCATGCCAGTCACATGGAATAGAGGAACGGAACACAACATCACGCTATCGTTCGCAAGATTCGGCCATTCCGCGCATGAAACGGTCGAATGCATCACGCTTCGATGCGTATGGATACAGCCTTTGGGACGTCCTGTCGTCCCCGACGTATACGGAATGACTGCCTTATCGTCTGCCTGCGCCGTGTGCTCACGTGCTGCGCATGCAAAAGCCAGCGCTTCGCCCCAACCGACGATAGCAACGCGATCGCCGACGGCCGGAGTGCGATATCGCGCACTGTCCTGCATCAACACGTCGGGCAGTGGCAGGTCGGTCCGGTCGGGCAGGTAGTCGGCATAACGTGCGCGGATCACGTGGTCCAGGCAGCCGCACGATGACCCGACATATTCCATCAGTTCCTCTCCGACAAAGGCAACACGGGCACCGCTGTCTTCGACGATGTGTTGCAATTCGGAAGCCCGATTCATCGGATTGATGGGCACGGCGACAGCATCCGCACGTAGAATCGCGTAGAACGCGATGATGAACTGCGGGCTGTTCTGCATGTACAGCACGACGCGATCGCCTCGAGCTACCCCACAGTGCTGCTGCAGAAATCCCGCCAATGCTTCCACTTCACCTCGCAGCTGCCCATAACTAATGGAGCTTCCGTAGTACAGGATGGCGACTTGGTCGGGATGGCGGTTCGCCGATGCATCGAGATTGGCGTACAGTGACGTCGCCGGCACAGATAAATGGCGCGGCATGCCGACCGGCTGGCGCGATGATTTTTCCGTCATGTCTGCTCCGAACAATGGACCATGAAATGCAGCGAGATTGCGCTGTGTATCGGGCTCTCGCGCGCCCGTCACGGGCACGGCGCCCGTGACGGCATGCGCGATCCGCGGCGCCCGAATGGTTCGCGCAGGAAACCGCGTCGCGCGACGCGTGCCGCCGATAGCTCACTTGCGCAGCAATTGGCGACTCCATTGGCCGATTTCCTCGAGCGTATCGGCAGCTTCGGGCAAGAACGGGAAGATTGTGAAGACGTGCACCGAGTCGTCCACCATCTTCAACGTGACGTCGACACCTGCCGCCCGCGCGCGCTCCGCAAAGCGCGTCGCGTCGCTTTCCAACACCTCGCCGCGCACGGCCGAAACGAATATCGGCGGCAGATCGGCGAGATCCGCGAACAGCGGCGACACCATCGGATCCGTTGGCTCGTGGCCCTGAAAATAGGAAGCGACGAGATTGGAGAGCAGCTCGCGACTCGCTGCCGGGTCGTTGCCTGAATTGGCGGTGACTGTAGGGCCCCCAAGCGTCAGATCGGTGAGCGGACAAATTGCAATGACACCGCCCGGCAAAGGCATGCCAGCTCGGCGCAACGCCGCTGCCAACGCCAACGCCAAGCCGCCCCCGGACGATTCGCCGCTCAAAAACACCGTCGATGGATCTATCCCCGTGGCGAGCAACCCTCGATACGCGCTTAGCGCGTCGTCGAACGCCGCCGGATACGGATGCTCCGGCGCAAGTCGATAGTCGACCGAATAGCACGGGCCGTTCATGACGTGCGATAGACGATTCGCGTATTCGACGGAGCTTCGTGCCGAACCAAGCACATAACCGCCGCCATGGAAGTGCAATACGGTTGCCGTGTGTCCTGCCCCGGCGGCCGTCACCCGCAACGCGCTCACTCCGTGGAGATCGACTTCCGTCGCATCGGTGCCGCCGGGCACCGGAAACTGCTCCAGCAGGAACCGTTCGTAAGCCGCACGTTGACCGCGGTCGCCACGGGCGATGTCGTCCGGCGTGAATACCTCTTTCCATAAATCGAATGCGCGCTGGCTTTCGGGACGTGCCATCCGCTTGCCTTCGCGCGCCGCGCTCAGCCCCACAACCTCACCGGCCGGCAATTTGACCGCTTCGAGGATGTCATGCCCCCACGCGAACGACCACGACGCCTCGGCGAGCGGATCGATTCGCGACAGGCCTTTCAAGCGTCCGTTGCGCTGGCGCACGCGCGCTTCATCGGGCTCGTGCGCCCAATCGACGACGAATCGAGCTCCCGCTTGAATACGCGTGGTGCGCGGCTGACGACGTTGCTGGTATTCCTGCAACGCGTCCTGGATACCGGTCGAACCGTGCTTACGAAGGCAAGTGGCGAGAACCCACGCGTCTTCGATCGCCTGGCAGGCGCCTTGCGCAAGATACGGCACCATCGCATGGGCTGCGTCGCCGAGCAGCGCGATTCTTCCGACACTCCACCGCTCGATCGGATCGCGGTGATACATCCCGGTGATGAACGAAGAGTCGACGGCCTCCAGCATCCTTTGCACGGTCGGCTCGGCGCCTTCGAACGAGCGCCGCAGTTGCGCGACGTCCCCGGACTGCGTCCACGATTCACGGCTCACTTCGGTCGCCGGCACCGATGCAAGAATGCTATAGAGGTCCTTACGGACCCAATACGACACGATGTTGCGGCCGACGCCGAACCAGTTGTTCCCCGCAACCGGCAGCTTCAGCCCGGTGAGCCGGTCTGCTGGAATCAGGGAGCGCCACATCAGGATGTTGGCGAACTGCTTCTCCTCGGGTCCGCGCAACGCCGTTCGGACAGCGGAGTGAATGCCGTCGGCACCGATTACGGCGTCGCCGCGAATGACCTCACCATTCTGCAGGGTGACATAGGCCCCGTCGGCGTCCTGGGAAACGGAAGCGCATTCGGCACCGAGGCGAATCACGTCGCGTGGCAACGCCTTCGCCAGCAGATCGACGAGATCGGCCCGGTGAACGTTATAGAGCAGCGCGCCGTAACGCGCCTCCGCTTCCTTCCCGAGCGGTGCCACATACAACAATCGCCCCGTAGACAGCTCGAGATAATCGAACCGTTCGGGGACGGTAGCAACCGCCGCCAACGCGGGTTCCAGCCCCAATTCACGTAGTACGATCGTACCGTTGGCCGCGATCTGGACCCCCGCACCCACCTCCGTCAACTGGGGCGCCCGCTCCAGTACAATTGGCTCGATTCCGTGGCGCAGCAACGCCAGAGCGGTTGTGAGCCCACCAATGCCTCCACCGACGACAACGACTTTCATGCTACTTTCTCCACTCCAGTTAGTTATTTAAGTGTAGTTAGTTAACCAGAAACGGTAAAGTAATGATCGCATCAGGAAAAACCCTTCGGTCGGACGGGGCCGAAACTCGCACGCGCTTGAAAGAGGAAGCCCAGCGGCTTTTCGCGTTACGCGGATTGGATGGCGTGTCCGTTCAGGACATCATTTCCGCTGCCGGACAGCGCAACAGTGCGTCGTTGCGCTATTACTTCGGCAACAAGGTCGAGCTGGCCCGCGAGCTGGTTGTCGACGGGGCCAGGCTCATTGACGAGGATCGGCAAGCGAGACTCGACAGCCTGGAGGCGACCGGAGAGATTACTGTGCGTTCGGTTCTGGATGCGCTGATCAATCCAATGCTCGATCTGGCCGAACGCACGGGCCAGGCGACGTACATACGCATGATCGCCAATCTGCAACTCAACAACCGGGAGTTCCTTCGCGATGCGCTGGATAACAAGTGGAATCTTGGTTACCAGCGCTGCAATACTCAACTGCGACGCCTGCTTCACCATATCCCGCCGGCGATAGTGGACCATCGCCTCTCGCTCGTCAGCATCTACGGCAATGGCGCGCTCGCCGCGTGGGAGGCCAGTCGCGACGACAAGGAGGGCAGCCGGCTTTGGTCGGCAGCTTATGCGGTAGCCAGTATGACGGATACGTTCGAAAGCATGCTCTGCGCTGAGCCCTCGAAAGCGACAGTGGCGCTTTTAGGAGAATCCGGCGGCGACGGCGGCGCCCGCTGACTGGGAATGTGAACGGTTCTTTCTCGACGCGGAGGCTGACCATCGGGCGTAGTGCAGAAACGCCGCGTCAGCGAACATTTACACCCGCATGCCGCCGGCAAGCTGGTTAGGATCCAAGCCCGATCATTCGGGTATTCCCGTGCGTACGCAACTCGAGAAGCGCCGGCTGGGACCAATGACGCGGCGTTTCCCCCGCTGGCTCGGCGTTGTCAATACTACGCGCAAACAGGACCCAGCCCGACTGCCGCCACCAGCAATCCCAGCAACAACGGCGCGCGGGCCCCCAAGTGCATCACCCGCTTCGCCGACAACCCAAGTGAAGCAAATCATCGGCGCTCAACCCCGGCCGAGTCGAAACGCCCGATCAGGCGTCCATCTCGGTTTGCGCGTAATTGAGGAAATATCCGGTGAACACTGTCAGCCCTAGAAATGCGAAAGCTTCCGCCAGATGCTCGTCGCTCCAGCCGGCTTGTCGGGCGGCGCTCCACGTCCCATCGGTAACGTTTCCAGAATGGGCCGCTGCCTCCCTGACCACGCTTGTCAGCACGTCAATTTTCGCGTCGTTCGTCGCGGTGCCTGCCTGCAATGCGGCGATTTGGTCGTCGGTCCAGCCATTCATGCGCGCAAATCGGCTCGCGATATCGACCATGTAGGCATTGCCGACTGTGGCCGCGGTGGCGAGATTCAACGCCCAACTCACCTTGGGCTCGAAAGTGCCGTGCTCAGCAGTCACGGTGCGCAACGATGCGTATGCCGCCAGCACCGCCGGAGTATGCGCCATCTGCGCGTGCAGGTTCATCGGACGCCCTGTCGGGGAGGACTGAGCGATGGCTTGCAAAATGGGACGCGACGCAGCGGGTGCATCGTCCACTGTATGATACGGAATCCTATTCATCTCAAATATGTCAATTTAAACATTATGAACGCTCTTTATAATTCTTGAGCATCGCCCACAAGTCATGCGAACAACGCTAATTCTCCGACATCCCCTTTTCCGCCAGCTCCCTTTTCGCACTTTCGTTCTTGGTCAAATGTGACAGACCCATACCGCGCAGAACGTTCGGAGCCTTGGTGAACTGAATATTGTCGTAGCCAACGATCTCGATCCGATTTCCCCACGGGTCGAGAAAATCCAGAAACGGACCGTCGAGCAACTTGACTCCCGCTGCCTTCAGGGCGGCGTGCGCCGCCGCCTTGTCGTCGACGACGAGGCCGACATGTCGGCCATCATCCACTGGCTGTTTGCGTCCTGCCTGCAATGCGATAAATTGATCGCCGAGATCAATAAACGCCATTGCCTTGCTTTTCCCGCGGAGTTCAAATTCGAAGATTCGGCCATAGAACTCCAGCGCTTCGTCGATATCGCCGACTTCCAGCGCTACGTGGTTGAAGCCGATTGCTCTCGGTTTTGCGAAATCAGTCATTGGATTTTCCTTGTGCAGTGGATGGAAATTTCACAGACGCGATCACAACAATGTTCAATCGCACGAAACGAGACATTTTCACGTGGTCAACTGATCGTGAAGTTGGCTTTGGCCCATTCCGCAAATTTCGTCGGCTGGCGGCCAGCGACCTGGTTCGCGAGCGAGATCGCCTCGCGCGAATCCGAGCCGAGATAAGTGTGTGCTTCGAAATACTCGAGCATCGCTGCGACGCGCTCGGCACCCGGAAACCAGCCAGAAAAAACGTCGTGCGGAACTTGCTTGAATACAAGCTTGTTTCCCTGGCGATTCAGAATCTCGATGATTTCGTTGAAGCTTAGAAAATCACCGACAAGCGGCAAATACTCACCGTGCCCCACGAGATTCGGATGTGCGAACGCACCAGCCACGATGCGGCCAAGCTCAGTGACGTCGCCCATGTGGAAGACTCGTCGCGCGGGATCGAGCGGCAGTGCCCAACCCACGGCGTCGTCCGATTGCTTCTGAGGGGCCATGACGCCGATCAGATTTTGATAATAGAATGACGCGATAACAAACGTGTGGCTGGCAAAGCCGGCTTCGCTCACGATACGCTCAACTTTCGCCTTGTTCGTGAAATGCGGGACGTTGATCTTGCCGAGGCTGATCGTTTCCACGTTCGGAAGCGTCGACCAGATGAAATGCTGCACGCCAGCGCCCTTCGCCGCGCTGACGGCGGCAAGCGCCTGGTCGAATTCCTCGGTGCCTGCTTCCCACGCGTTCGTCACCAGGAAAACACCATGTGCGCCGGAAAATGCGGCCTCGAGCGTTTCCGGACGATTGAAATCCGCCAGAACGACTTCGTCACCGAGCGTCGGATGCTTGGCCGGATTACGGGTCAACGCGCGCACTTTGAATTGGCCACTCTCCTGCAGCGCGCGCACCACCGCACCACCTTGCTGGCCAGTTGCACCGACAACGGCGATCAATTTTCGGGTGTTCGACACAATTGCTCTCCACTCAATATTTTACTGTGGCGCTGCAGCGTCACGACGCAAGTGCAGCAGTCTCCGTCTTCGGCGATGTGATCGCCCGTAGCAGTTTCATGAGACCAGCCTCCGGGTTATTGCTTGAGTGCTTCAGCGGATATGAGCAGTTTGGTCTTCATATTGAAGCCGTACTGCTTGCCGTAGTCGAGGCCGAAGTCGTCGCGGCTGAATTCGCCGACCGCGTCGACACCGCACACTTCACGCTTGAGCATCGGATGCGGCATGCACTTGAGCGCATCGATCTTCAGCGTCAACGGCTTCGTGACGCCGTGCATCGTCAGGTTGCCGACCACCGCCACCGGCTTGTCGCCGTCGAACTTGATCGTGCCCTTGTAGTTCGCCTGCGGGAACTTCGCCGCATCGAAGAACTCGGCGGTCTGCAGGTGCTCGTCGAGCTTCTCGCTGCCCGTGTGGATCGACGCGATGTCGGTCGTCACGTCGACCCTGCCGGTCTTCGCCGCGCGGTCGAGCGTCACGGTGCCGCTCGACTTGTCGAACTTGCCGCGCCAGACCGACAGGCCGCCGATATGGTCAGCCTCGAAGCTCGGGTACGTATGGCTCGGATCGAACTGGTACGTCGCGGTGGCGGCGAACGCCGAGAATGACAGCGAAGCGGCCAGAGTGCCCGCGGCGATGATCAGATGCTTTTTCAACTCTTTCTCCTTGGAACAGCGCCGCGCCATCGCGCGGCAATTGGGTGACGCGAGAACTCGCCGCTTACTTAGTGGCGACGAGATGGAACTTGATCTGCACTTCGTCGGCGACGATCGACGTGTCCTTCCACTCGCCGGTGCCGATGTTGAACGTCGAACGCTTGATCGGCAGCACGCCGTCGAAGGTCATCGAAGACCTTTACCGGCAGGTAAACTAATCACGTTGCTCAGGGTAGTTCGAGCATAAGAGTCTGCTCACCGCAAAGAAAACTCTTCACAAGCTCCTATCACCCGCTCGAACCTGTTCCGAACGGTGCAGCGCCTCGCCATCCAGATCAGTGCAATCACGAATCGGCACCGTGCAGCAGTCGTTCGGCAACGAATGCACCGATTTCGTCTAGCGCTTGCGCCGACGCGTGCAATCGCCCAACGCTGCCGGCAAACCCGTGCGGCATCCCCATCCAGACATCAAGTTTCGCATCGACACCCGCAGCAATTGCCCGCTCGACAAACCGGCGTGAATCGTCAAGCAACACCTCGTCGTCTCCAACATGGACGCGAACAGGGGGCACGCCCGATAACCGGGCATAGAGCGGCGACGCCAGCGGATGTTTCGGATCAGCCGTTCGCAGATACGCATTGACTAGCTCGGCCACCTGCGCGCGCGTAAAAAGCGGATCGGCATCCGCACGCGACTCGTAGGTGTCCGCAGACAGCGTCAGGTCGGTGACGGGCGACAACACAGCTACGCCGACTAGTGTCGCGTCGCCGACGATACGCGCAGCGAGTCCGAGCGCGAGGTCGCCCCCGGCCGAATCCCCCGTGACGGCGATCCGGCGAATTCCTCTTTCGACGAGTCCTCGATAGCTCGCCAATACATCGTCGGTGGCCGCCGGAAACGCATGCTCGGGGGCCAGCCGATAGTCCGGGATGAAGGCCTTCGCTCCGGCCCTTGTTGCAATCTGCGAAACAAAATGGCGAAAGGCGGCAGCAGACCCGAAATTGAACCATCAGGCATGCAGGTGGAGGATCGCATCGTCGGATCGATAATGCCGCGGATACACCCAATAACCGGGCACCCCGCCGATCGTGTCGAATTCAAACGTGGCGCCATCGTGCGGCAACACGCTCTCCATCATCGAATCAAATGAATCTCGCGCTTCGACACCGATTCGTATGCCTTTCGCGGCCCGCATGCCGGCTCGCATCTTTGCAATGACGATCGCATCAGATGGGTCGAGAGCATGCGTCACCACAAAATCCGTCGAAGCGTATGCGGTAGAAAGATTCTTCATCGTCAGCTCATTCAAATCGCAAAGTCATGACAGCAACGGTTCTTGGCGACGGTCGGGACAATGTTTTCCCGCCCGTTGCTTGCACGCCTGCCAGACGATTAGTGGTCCCGACGCTCAGCCGAACAACTTGTTGGCGGTTCGGGCAATCAGCTCGCCCTGATGACGCGCGCCGGCGAGCTCGATCCCGGTCGGCTGCCGCTGCCCCTGCCCGCCCGCGATCGTCGTCGCGCCATACCGGCCATCATCAAAGAAGTCAAGGCACTCAGCCGGCGTCCACCATCACCAACTCAGAATTTTCGAGGGCAGAAATTTCGACAACCGATACATCCGCGATCACCGCGCCGTCGAGCTGACCTACGCGTTCGCCGTTCACTACCACGCTTCCCGACGCGACAACGAGATATGCATGGCGAGTCAAGCTCAACTGCTGCTCGATCTTCTCGCCCTGCTTCAGCGTCGCGCCGAGCACGCGGGCATCCGCACGAATCGCCAGTGCGCCCTCGTCGTCGGGAAAGCCACTCGCCAGTACGACGAAGCGGCCGGACCGGTCACTCTTCGGAAAGCGTTTCGTTCCCCATCCGGGCGTTCCACCGCCTGCACGCGGCACCAGCCAGATCTGATAGAGCTTGAGCGGAATGTCGCCCATATTGAATTCGGCATGGCGGATACCCATGCCAGCGCTCATCACCTGGACGTCGCCTGTGCCGATCGTTCCTTCGGATCCCAAAGTGTCACGATGGCCGAGAACCCCTTGTCGAACATACGTGATGATTTCCATGTCGCGATGACCATGCATCGGAAAACCACTGCCAACGGCAATCTCGTCATCGTTCCAGACAATCAGCGGGCCCAATGCACCGTGTTCGAGATTGCCGTCGGCGCTGACCGCGAAATGGTGTTTCGCGCGCAACCAACCGATATCTCGGCTGTCCAGTGACGCCCATCGTCGATGGATAAGCATTTCCGAATCCTTTTCCTGTCGCCCGCTGCGCGGGTCGTTGCTGGCCGGCGCCGCATTGACATCTGCCAGCACCGCGCGATGTGAGTATGCTAGGCGCGCAACGATTGTCTGCATATCTCCGCATTTAGAACGTATCTTTGCTTCTCATAGAACGATCTCGACGCGAGGACCACCCGTGAACCAGATCACCGACCTCAACGATCTCCGGCCCTTCGCGGAAGTGATCGAACATGGCAGCCTCACGGCAGCAGCCCGCAGCCTCGGCGCGCAGACGTCGAGGCTCAGCCGGTGCATCCGCGCGCTGGAAGAAGAGTTGGGCGTGCGACTGCTGCATCGCACGAGCCGCAGCGTGTCATTGACTGAGACCGGACGGCGGTTCCATCAACATTGCGTTGCGCTTGTCGCAGAATCACGCTGGCATGGATGGAAGAGCTAGCGCCGCCCGAACTGAACGAAGTCGACAACGCGCCGTCGGGACAGCGAGACAAGACAGCGCGGCGGGCGCTGCGAGCAACAAGCAAGCCCGAAGCCGGTGTGTCTTCGTCACTGCGGTACAGCACCGTCCTTCAGCGCCTTCATGAACCACGCGCCGGCGGGACCGGGCGGCTCATCCTTGCGATATACGACAAACATTGGCAGCACTGGTATTGAAGGCTCGAATTTGTCGAGACGGAGCCGTTTTAGCACGCCGGACTCGAGGTCCTCGCGCACCATCGACATCGGCATGTGCCCCCATCCAAATCCGGCCCGAAGAAACACATGCTTCGTATGCATATCCGCCAACTTCCACGTGAACGGCGACAAGACCTCGAAGTTCTTGCCGATCGTCATATCCGTGCTATCGGTGAGCACAAGCTGAACGTGGTGCTCGAGCTCGTGCGTCCTGAAGACACGATCGATTGACGCTAGCGGATGTGTGCTTGCGACGACGGTCACCATGCTCGCGTCCAGAACTTTCTCGGCAGCCAACTCGTCGGGAACGAACGGCATTGATCCGATAATCCCGAGACGACAAGCACCGTCCAGCACTCGCTTCGTCACGCCACCCAGCGCCTCGACAGAGAGGCGCACCGGTGTATCGGGGAACACTTGCGCAAAGGCGTGGACGGCGGCGGTCAGCCGGTCCATCGGATAGAGCGCGTCGACTGACACAGCCAGCTCGGGTTCGAGGCCACCCGACAAATCCCGAGCGCGGGCCTTGAATCCGTCCATTCCGCGCACGACGGCACGTGCTTCGCTGATCAGCACCGCGCCTTCTGCCGTCAACCGCGGATAGCGCCCACTACGGTCGAACAGCGTCACGCCAATCTGCCCTTCGAGATTCGCAAGCGTCTGGCTGACGACCGACTGCGCGCGGCGCAGCCGGCGGCCAGCAGCGGAAAAACTTCCCTCGTCCGCTGCTGCTATGAACGTACGAAGCTGATCAAGGGAAACACCATCCAGCATATGTATCGCTCCTGACGATGGAACGCATCGAAATATTTTGGCTTCTTCTTCACGCGAGCAACGGCTAACCTGCACTGACATAAACCCGACAGGGAACATCAGCACCATGTCTTCTCCGACGGCCAAATTGATCCATTCGCCCGCGCGATCAGGATACGATTCCATCGCCACAAACGATACATTCAGCGTTGAAACGCATCTTCCCGCAACGAGAACGATCGTCGCGCGAACGGCAGGAACGCAGCACGGCCCTGTCAACCGAGTGTTCAGCCCCGGAGATCTCGGCGAACTACTGAAACCTTTCGTCTTTCTCGACTACTTCGAGATTCCTGCCCATACGGGAACGGCATTCTCGATGCATCCCCATTCAGGCATCGCGACGACGACGATCCTCCTCGAGGGCGAAATCCGCTACGAAGACACGACGGGCGCATCGGGGCTCATGTCGGCAGGTAGCGTCGAGTGGATGAACGCCGGCGGCGGCGTCTGGCACGATGGACGCCCGGCGGGCCGCGGCCCGGTACGCGGTTACCAGCTATGGATAGCATTGCCCCGCGAGCAGGAGTTGGCGCCGGCTCAAAGCCAGTACCTGTCTGCAAGCAGTATTCCGCAAGTCGGACCGGCAAGGGTCATACTTGGCCACCATCAGAACATTCAGAGCCCGGTCGCGGCGCCTGCCGGGATTAACTACCTGCACGTGAAGCTGTCGGACGAACAGGTATGGACCTATACGCCGCCGATCGGACACGAGATCGCGTGGGTCAGTGTTCAGCGCGGCTCACTTCGGGCCGCCGGACAATGGCTCAGCGCGGAACTGGCCGTATTCAGCGAGTCGAGCGGTGCGCTGACGTTCAAGGCCCGTGGAGATGCAGAGTTCGTGCTCGCGTCGGCCATCCCTCATCCATACAAACTCTCGCTCGGCTATTACTCCGTCCACACGTCGGAGGAAGCGTTACGTGCCGGCGAACGACGAATCGCCGAAATCGGTATGCAACTTCGCCGTGCCGGGCGAATCGGCTAGCCTGACCGTCTTTATCGTCACTTCACCAATGATCAGGTATAGAGCCGGGGACATGCCCGACGCGCAGTCGCTGTATCGCGATATCGGTGCGCTTGCTGGGCGTGTTCTCATCGCCGCCGGGTTTATCGCCAGCGGAATCGCCAAGCTCGCCTGGCCGTATACCGCGTCAAGCTACATCGACTCGTTCGGGCTCCCAGCGGCCGGGCCAGGATTGATTTTCGCGATGCTATTCGAACTCGCGTGTGGCATTTTGATGATCGTCGGCTATCGAACTCGCGCTGTTTCATCCGTGCTTGCTTCGTATTGCATCGCAACCGCCCTCATTTTCCATCACACGCTTGGCGATTTGAACGAGATGCTTCATTTCGTGAAGAACCTGATGATGGCCGGTGGCCTACTCGGTTTCTCGGCATTCGGTGCCGGCAAGCTCAGCATCGATAGTCGTGTCAGCCGGATATCGGCGCGCCGGTTGCCGATTTCCTGACCGAGAGCCCGGCTCGACAAATCCGGCCGTCGACTTTACGTCAACGCGCCACATACTCCTTCTACCGGTCCGTTCACGAATAATCGATCATGCAAACCGTTCATGCAGGCGGAGCAGTCATTCCCGCCCTGGGTTACGGCACCTATGGAATGCCGGCACTGGACATTTACCGCATTCTTCCAGCCGCCCTCGATGCTGGCTTCCGCCATATCGACACCGCGCAAATCTACGGCAACGAAGCGGCAATCGGAGAATGTATCGCCGCCTCCCACATTCCCCGATCGGAGGTCTTCGTCACGACCAAGGTCTGGGTCAGCAACTATTCGGCGCGAAATTTCGCGGCCTCTGTCGACGATAGCCTTCGCAAGCTCAAGACGGACTATATCGACCTCCTGTTGCTGCACTGGCCAAGTTCGACCGTTCCGCTTGCAGAGCAAATTGAAGCGTTGAACGCGGTAGCAAAATCCGGGAAGGTACGTCACATCGGCGTCAGCAATTTTAATCGTGCGCTGCTGGCTGAGGCCATAAAGCTTTCGACGATACCGCTTGTGACCAATCAATTCGAATACCATCCGTACCTGAAGCAGTCCAAGCTGATCGAAAGCACGAGACAAGCGGGGCTTGCGGTCACGAGCTATTGCGGTATGGCAATCGGCCGAGTCTTTTCCGATGAGGTGCTCAAGGAGGTTGCGGCACGCTACGGCAAGACGGTCGCGCAAATCGTGCTGCGCTGGCTTGTGCAACAAGATGGCGTCGTCGCACTTTCGAGAACATCGAAGGTCGAACGGCTCGCGCAGAACACTGCAATCTTCGATTTCGAGCTGGCCGACGACGACATGTCGGCAATACATCGACTGGCGACGCAAAACAGCCGGATTGTCGATCCGCATGGGCTCGCGCCGGAATGGGACAGCACGACGCCTCGGTAGCGGAGAGCGTCGCGTTCCTCGCGTTCCTTAAGGAAGCCTCGAGCAGCATGCGCACGGCCGCGGGCTCGCTTCGTACATGCCGATGCGCGAGGGCGAAGCGAATTCAAACGTCGCGATCGTCCTCGAAAACGCTAGCTTCCGCAGTCGCATAAGGGCGACGAAATAATGGTCTATTCGACGCCCCGCAACGACCGCGAGCGGCCAACGCGAGACGGGGCCTGTTCGACGCTGCCTACTCGGGGGAAAGCCGGTCATGCCTATCATTGGCGCGGCGCAGCAGCCAACGTGATCCCACCTGATGGAGTCTTCGCTGGCATACACTTCGCGCCCCGTCCGGCTAACGTCCCGACTGAATACGCATCTGCTCAAATATGTCAGGCGATTTGAATCCTTCGACCGGTTGCGTTGGATTCTTCGATAGCATCAAGCGTTCGATGCAATCCCAACGCGTCGTCAAAGCTCGGCGCCGTGCGAGCGCCGGTACGCAGATCATCACCCATCATCCTGTAAATTCCCGCGACATTGCGGGCGGTGACGGCGCCATCGACGCCGAAGTAATACGAATCCGGAACCGGAAGCTCTTGGTAGCCGTCCGTACCTTTTCGGCCGCCTTCGACGCGTAAGGGTGAGATGTTTATCACCGGCGCCTGTTCGACCGCCGCCGTGATGCGCAAGTCGCCTTCGCTGCCATTGATTTCCCACAATAGCCCAGTACCACGCGGCAGCCCGCCGCACAGTTGCATAGACAACGGCACGCCCGACTGAAGCACAGCGTTGATCATTACGTGATCGTGGGTACGCATCGGAACGCTCTCCCCCGTTCCGATTTCGCTCACGACCTTCCGGCGTTGCGATAGCACGGCATCGACCTGCCGGACCGGGCCCAAGACCCACTGCACCGCAGCAATAGCATGCCCGCCGATTACCGAAAGAAGGGTTGCGCCGTTTTTGGAATCCATTGCATAGGCGTCGCCGTACGGAATCTGCTCGCCCCAGCTGAATCCTGCGCCGCTGTATGTCGACGACAGCACATCGCCGACGTAGCCTTCGGCAATCAGCCGGCGAACGAATGCGACTTCAGGCGAGGCAAGCGCTTGCGTTCCCGTGACTGCGACCACGCCTTTCTCGGCCGCGAGTCGTGCGAGTTCAGCGGCTTCTGCTAAACCGTTGCCGAGCGGCCATTCGCAGTAAACGCTTTTTCCGGCCCCAAGCGCCGCCGATACCACCTCCCGATGGTATGGAACCTTGACGGTCACAATGACGACATCGATGTCCGCGGACGCTACGAGCTCAGCCACGCTCGCGAAGGCCTGCGGAATGCCGAAAGCGGCCGCTGCCGCCTGCGAGCTCGCGAGGCTCGTGTTTGCCACACCCACCACCTCGAACTGATCAGCGAGCGCGCGCAATGCGGGAATGTGTGCGGTAGCGGCCCACCCGCGGTCAGCGCTCAGGCCTACGATACCCACACGAAAAGGTTTATCCATTATTTCCTCGAAACCGTAAAATGATCGCGATCCGAAACTCGGGTGCCGGGCCGGATCAAATAAACCCGTACCTGTATGACGGATCGCCTTTATCGCGACGCCCGACGTTGGAGTTCTCGATCGGCGCCAAATTGCCGGGAACAGGATCCATACGCTGGGAATCGAGTACGACCACCCGGTCGGCGATCCGCCATTCCCCATTGCGCCGCTCCATACGGTCGACGTACCGGATGTACACAACCCAGTCCATTGCCGGCTGCTCATCTGTCGGCTTCGTCCGGTGAAACGCGTGCGCGTAGTGCTCGGCATATGCGACATCACCGTCAAGCTGAACATACTGATTGCCGGTGAAGTGCTGCGTGCACTCGAAGTTCGGCAACAATTCCGCCGCCCATTCGATAAACCCTTCCACCCCGCCGTTGTAAGCGCCGTGACGATCGACAGCGTCAGGGTGATAGCACGATCGAACGAGATCCCAGTCCATCCGATCGATGCCCCGGCAGTAGCGAATATGGACGCGCTTGATCTCCGCCTCGTCCAGAAATTGTTGAAGCCGCAAGTCCACTTTGTCTCCCCCGTTTTGGTCTACTTGCCGACGCTTGGGTGCGGCCCGTATTCGCCCGTCTCCATCAGTTGCGACGCCGCAATTGCCTTCGGCGTCCAACGGAGCAGTGCGCCGGTTTCCAGCAACCATGCCTGATAAGTCTCCGGGATGTCCTCGGGCGGGCCATGATGGATCACACCCTTCGGTACCCAAGTCAGGGTGCCAGGTTCCGTACACCCACCCCACGCCCCGGGTCCGCGCACATAACAGATCACCTCGTCGAAATCCGCGTTGATATGAATCGGCGGTCGACTCGACGGGCGCGAGCTAAGATTGAACATCAGGACGTCCCCGGCGTTGGATGCGAGAAAGTGACTCGGTGGCCCGCCGTCCGGCAAATAGGTGAGTACCTGGATCTTGGACAGGTTGATCTTCCACACCGGAACCGATTCCGACAACTGCACGCCAAGAGATAGCGGGTCGTGCGGCATCGTGAAAACCGTGTTTTCTCCGTCGGTGGCCTTCAGAACCAGCTTCGTTGGGCCGCCCACCGGAATGTCCTGACCGACCTTTGCGTAGGTCACGTCTCGCCCGAGGTTGAGCATCCCTGAAGCTGCCGGTGGCGAAAATTTCAGGGCTGACGGGCTCTCGACGATAACGCTGCGCATCTCGTCACCGACGGGCGCGTAACGGTACGCCACCGACCGCGGAATGCAGACAAAGTCTCCCTCCTCCGCCGTCAGGCAACCGACGTCCGTTTCGAATTTCACCGTACCGGACTGGATGAAATGGATCTCGTCCGCTTCGACGTTACGTACCACGTATGGCATGGGTTTGCGTCGACCGGAGACGTGCAACTTCACGCCCTGCTTGGATGTTGCCACGGTGGTCGGAAACGCCGCGGCATCGTCATGATCGTCCGGCTTCAACCAATCGAGCACCGCGCGACGCGGCACGTGAGGCCCTTCTGCCGACAAGTAGTCAGGTGCGTAGGTCGAGCGCGTCACGACCGATAGTGCGCCCAAAAAACCGTCCCGGGTCCACAGCTGCACGGCAGGCGGCTCGCTATTTGTCTTATCAGTCATGGATCAATTTCCTCTGTTGCACGGTCAGAGCGAAAGGCGCCCCGAATGCGGCGCCACCACTGTCAATATCGACGACTATCGAGCCGGCCGGCCAATCAGAGCCCGGTATTCGTTCGCCGTCGCCGGTTTGCGCCCGAGCAAACCCGCGATGTCACGCGCCATATTGAACATTTCAAGATTGCTCGTAAGGCGCTGATCGCTGTTCGGATACTTCCACGGCGTGTCTTCCGTACCGACGCGGACATGCAGCCCCATCATCGTCGCGAGCGTCGTCATATACAGCGACGCACGGCCCGCCGCACATACGCTGATCACGGAGGTGGGGTCAATCTGCCGGATCTGATCGACCATGAGGAACATGTGCTGGGTCATGTCCTTCGCATTGCTCACCCACGTTCCGGAAACCAGCGTGCGGCCGACATTGAACGGCAAGCCGTAGAGAAGCAGCCAGTTGTACGGCTTCTTGAGGATACCCGTGTCGATCAGCTTGCGCTTCGCGAGTTCGATTTCACCCGAACTATGGACGGCCAGTTCGGGCTTGACGCCGACCTCCTCGAGCGTTGCGACCGCCGGCACGGCGAAGGCCTCCGGATGGCCCGGCGCACACGGAGCGACTTCCGTCAGGCCTTCGCGAGCGGGGCTCATGCACATATCGAACGTCGTGCCGTGCAACACATTCACGTTGGGCACGAAGTCGTTGCCGAACCGAGCCCGCAGCGGGTCGATAACCTGCTTGTACGCCTCGACCGGCAGGATATCGCGATCGAGGCGGCGTCCTTGCGCGTCGGTCATGAATGAGAAATCGATGTGAACACCACAGGCGCCGGCTTCGATCACGCGGGTCGCTTCATCCACGTACGCCTGGAACGACGTCGTATCTTCAAAGCGTCCCGAGACAGCGGCGTTGATCGCGACCTTCTCCGGTACGTCCCACTTCGGCTGCAGTTCCGCACCGGCAATGAACTGGTATTCCTCCATTTCGCGCTTGGCGGCTTCCCAGAGTGGCAGTTTTTCCATCATGATGATCCTCAACGGTAGGGGTAGGTAGTGAAGCAGGGCTCGAGATTGATCGAGCCGACGGCAATCAGACATCAACTGCTCGTTTTCTATGCAGTACTAGTCGCCACCATTATTAGCATTCCTTTCTAAAACCACGAAGTAGACGCGTTCCCTGCATGAAACCGCGCCGCGGTTACGCAGCACGGCTATGGCACCTCGATCGAATCAATTGTGATAAGATGATCCCGTCAACAATCGATTTATATCGAATGATGCGATCAAGGATGACAAAAGTCAAGGACACTAGGGAATTCCCTTGAGTCCACCACGGTCGCCCGTTAGATGCTGTGCTCGCGCTTTCGTCGGGCCGCATCCTCACGTCAAGGGATGAGCAAATGGTCAGCTCTTACGACACCGCAATCGATATCGGTTCGAACGCCATCGATCGCTCACGCGGTCCCGGTCCAGATTCCGCAGAGGTTTTTGACGATCGTGGCAGAACCGTTCCGTGGATGACGCGAACGCTCCATCGTCTGTATGACATGGAGGCGCGGAAGATTCTGGATCGGGAAAAAGTGTCCATCGCCCACTGGTACTACCTCAGAGTACTGGCGCAGCGCGGCGAACTAAATCAGCTCGAGTTGAGCAAACGCGTGGGGATCGCGTCGACGACGGCTGTGCCGGCGTTGGACAGCATGGAGAAGCGCGGTTTGGTGAAGCGGACGCGTGATCCGAAAGATCGGCGCAAGTATTACGTTAGCCTCACCGACGACGGCCAGTGCTTGGTGGATAAACTGCTGCCAGAGATCGCCAGCATGATTTGCAGTTCGTTCGACGGCGTGAACGCCAACGACATGCTCGTTTTCTGGCGTACCTTGCATCAAGTCGCGTCGAACCTGATGGCCATGTCGAACAAGGATCCGATCGGGGAGGATCCGATCGTAGACTAGATGACGGCTCCGAGTTGCCACGGCCGTCCGTCCCGCCGCCTGGATTCGGCCATACAGGGCGGTGTATCTTTTGGATCGAACGTCTTCAAGCGTCGATCCTGGCGGTCACATACCGATGTCGAAATAGCGCTGACCCGTTGTTCCACCGCGCCAGTTCCTTCAAGCTCCATCGTTCGCAGAGCGAGCGCCGCGCTCGCCCTGCGGTGAAATGCTTCTTCACGAGTGCCTCTCACCTGGGCGAACGAAACGAATGCAACGCACGAGTTTCCAACAGCAGGTCAAGAGTGCGGTGAGGTTTCCGCAGCTCAATATCCTGCCGGTTACATGCCCGTTGCGGAGCCCGAACGCGAAGCCTCACCAGTTGCGCGGCCGTATCCCGAAGCATCTCCTTGAGCCATGCTGTTCTGCGACTCGACTTTCGCCTGAGCTGCCCGGAGGTTCTCCGGATAGTGGGCCCAGTCCTGCGGGTCATAGCCTGCCTTCCTCAGTTGCGCCAGTTCGGCAATCAACTCTGCAAGAGTTTGCGGTTGGGTGGACTGCGCGAACGACACAACGGGCACAGCAACAAGCGCGGCGATAACGGACATCTTGACGAACGATTTCATGATCACATACCTCTTAAAACTCTGTCAGGAACGCTACATAGAACTTTTCTGTAACGGCTGACTAAATACTATGATCGATCGCTTGTCAGGGTAAGTACCGACATCGCCAATTCACCGTTGCACTGATATCGACAATCAGTACACGTACGACCCACTCCGCTAGCACGCGCGGCGCACTGTAGCGGCTGCGCCCGCTTCGCACCAAGACGTTCCTAACGTCCGACCATTCCCACACCATGCTCAAGCTCAATTGCATGGACTCCTAAAAGCTTCGCAGGGCAGCTAGCCGGCTATCACGAGGTTGCCGGTGTACTGCGTCATTTCAGCGAATCCGTGTGGGGATCAGGGCACCTGCGCCCGCGGTCGAATCGACCAACCAGATGTCCAGCGCGCCGGTGTGTGTGGCGCTAAGTAGATTCCCTAGGATTCTTGACATTGGCAGACCCGAATCGCATCATTCTATGCAAATCGATTCGACAACGAATCATCTCACATGAATCATCCGGCGTGAGGAGATTGAGAGTTGGGTTATGTATAGGACCCAAGCGCCAGACAAATCCGCACGGATCCGATCAGTCGTCCAAGCTGTTTAGTGACGAATTTACCTTCATAACAGCCGATAGATTTTTAACCCAACATCCTTCACCTGAACCGAGGATCGCCATGCCTGGAAAGTTTCGTATCGCGCTGCTTGCTTTGGCGAGCTTTGTGTACCACCCCGCACATGCGGCCGTTGACTCCCTCACGAACCATCAGGGCGACATCACGCCGCTCTGCGGTACGAAACCGATGGTCGTCGGCGTGTCCGACGGGTACGGCGGCAATACCTGGCGCAAAACAGGCTTGGCAGAGGTCAAGGACGAGTTGAGTCATTGCAAGAACGTGAAACGCATCATCTACAGCAACGCGAATGGTGACCCGCAAAAGGCGAACTCCGACATCAATAGCATGGTCGCACAAGGCGTCAACGTGCTGGTGATGCTTCCTGATTTTGGTGCCGTCCAGCTTCCCGCAATGCGCGCAGCCATGAAGGCCGGCGTCGCGGTCGTACCGTACTCTGCGCAGATCGCGGGGACACCCGGACGCGACTATGTGGTCAACGTCGTCGGGGACTCGAAGCAGATCGGCGTGCTGTGGGCCGACTGGCTCGGCACCACTGTCAAGAAAGGCAACGTGGTCTTCATGGGCGGCTCCCCCGGTGCAGCCCCGTCCCGAAACTTCATGGACGGCCTTAGGGATGGGCTCAAGAAATATCCGGAATTGAAGCTGTTGAATGATCAGTTCGTTGTGACGAACTGGAATCCCGTCGACGCTCAAAAGGCGACCGCCGGCCTTATCGCGCAGTACCCACACATCGACGCGGTCGTTACGGACTTTGGCGTGACCGCGCTGGCCGCGGTCAAAGCATTCGAACAGGCGCACCTTACGGTGCCGGCAGTCGCGACCATCGCGAGCGATAACGAGCTGAATTGCCACTATTTGTCGATGAAGAAGTCCGGGACCCCATTTCCCTACTACACGCTTGATGGCACGACAACCTACGTGCGCTTTGCGGTGCGACAGGGGGTAGCCAGCTATCAGGGTGCGTCCGACAAGGAGTCGCCGGTAATTCTGCCCTTCGCATACGCCGACAGCTCCAAGGGCCTCGATCCCAAGTGTGATCCGAACGCGCCGCCCGATGCCGATCTGTCCTCGGCACTTCCTCCTGCGAAGCTCAAGGCAGTGTTCGAACAGTAATGGACGGGGACGAACCATGAATGACCAGAGCACACTGCTTCAGATCGATGGTGTCACGAAGGATTTTCCCGGTGTGCGAGCGCTCGATAACATTACGTTTTCAGTGCTCGCAGGTGAAGTTCACGGTCTGGTTGGCGAAAACGGCGCCGGAAAGTCGACGTTAATGGCAGTCGCGTCGGGCGCCCTCGTCCCGGAAAGTGGCCGTGTCGTGATCAGCGGAATCGCGGCGAAGGGTGATCCCGACTTGGCGCGGCGGCTGGGTTTGGCAATCGTTCGTCAAGAACCGGCGCTGATGCCCGAATTGACGGTCGCCGAGAATCTCTACCTTGGCGTTCCGCCCGAACAGCGTCCGTCTTTGATGAGTACCGTCAAATGGGCGGAACAATTGCTCCGGCAGTGGAGCGACGATGTCGCGATCGATGCGAACGAGCGCGTGTCGAGCTTGAATCCGGAGCAACGCTTCATCGTCGAGATCGTGAAAGCGCTGGCTGCAAAGCCCAAGGTTCTCGTACTCGACGAACCCACCGAGCATTTGCTGGCGGCCGACGTCGACCGCCTGTTCGATCGCATTCGCAACGTGACAGCCTCGGGGTGTGCGGTTGTATATATCTCGCATCGGATCCGCGAAGTACAGAAGATCGCCAACCGTCTCACCGTGCTCCGAGATGGACAAGGGCAAGGCACATATCAGGCCGCCGGGCTGAGCGAACAACAGATCGTCGAACTGATCGTCGGTGGGACGCTCGATCGGGACTTCCCCGCAAAAGTCGGAACGAAAGGCACCGGCGTAGTTCTCGAAGTAGCGTCGCTTTACGGTCCAGGCTTCAGCGATATCTCACTTCGCGTTGGCAATGGAGAAATCGTCGGCCTGGCCGGCATCGACGGCAACGGGCAGCGTGAGTTCATGCGCGCGGTCGCAGGTCTGGCGGCAAGTCGCGGCGGCGTCAAAGTAAAAGGCGTACCTGCGAAGCTCCAAAATTCGCAGGCGGCCGCGGGCGCAGGCATCCGCTACCTGCCGGGAGATCGCCACCGGGAAGGCATCTTCGGCGACCTTTCCGTCCGAGAGAACTTCTCGATCCGCAGCCTTCCGGTCGACGCGATCAAGGGCTGGGTCAGGCAGAGCAGCGAGGCAAGACGCTCTCAACTGGCGGTTACAGATTTCGCCATCAAGACGCCGTCCGTCGACACGGCAATACGCTCGCTGTCCGGCGGCAACCAGCAGAAGCTGGTACTGGCCAGTGTGCTCGCAAGCAATCCCAAGGTCCTCCTCGTCGATGAGCCGACGCAGGGTGTCGACATTGGCGCTCGCATGGAAATTTATAAAGTGCTCCGCGACGCAGCTGTGGCAGGCACGGCCGTCATCGTCGTGTCGTCCGATGCCCTCGAAGTCGCAGGATTATGTGACCGCGTGCTCATATTCTCGCGAGGACACATCGTAAAGGAACTGCGTGATGCGGACGTCAGCGAAAGCAATATCACGTCAGCGGTGCTGACTGCGACAACCGAACGCGACAGAGGTTCATCAAAGATATCGGGCTTCTGGAAGTGGGCGGCCGGAGACTGGGCGCCACTCGTGATGCTTGCCGTGGCAGTCTGCGCGCTCGGCCTGTATGCGTCTCACGTCAACGAAGCCTATCTATCCGCCCGAAATCTGAGCGGAATGCTCGCGCTCGTAGCGACGCTAGCAATCGTCGCCTATGGGCAGCAGACGTTGATGCTTGTCGGCGGGATTGATTTGTCCGTCGGTCCGCTGATGGGGCTGCTGGTCGTCATACAGTCCTTTTTCCTGAACGACGGTGCCACCTTGGGGCATCAGCTATCGGGATGGGCAATCGTACTCGTGGTCGCCGTCGGAGTCGGGTTGTTGAACTGGGTGTTGGTCGATCCGTTCCGGCTCCATCCAATGGTCGCCACGCTCGCCACCTACATGGCATTGCAAGCAGTGTCTCTTCTTCTGCGCCCTATCCCGGGCGGACTCATCGCCGATTCAATGATCGAGGCAATCGGTGCGCAGACCGGCTTTATGCCCGTGATTGCAATCCTTGCGATCGTCCTTGCGATCCTGCTCGAATGGGTTCTCTTCAGGACCCGTCGTGGTCTCGAGTTCCGCGGTGTCGGTTCGCGGATCGACGCGGCCCGCATGGCCGGCGTGCGACCGCATCTGACGTTGCTGATGGCATACGTCGGCTGCTCGCTGCTAGCTGGTGTCGCAGCGGTACCAATGATGGCTCAAGTCGGCACCGGCGATCCGAGCGCGGGCATCAACTACACGCTCGCGAGCATCGCCGCCGTCGTCATCGGGGGTGCAAGTCTCTTCGGGGGGCGCGGTTCCTTCATCGGGTCACTGCTTGGCGCCCTCCTCATTATTCAGGTCAACGTGGTCACCTCCTTTCTGGATATCGGGGACGCCTGGCAATCGTACCTGTTGGGCGGGATGATCCTGGTGTCCGTGGCCCTCTATTCGAAGAGCAGAGAAATGGCGGTAGCAAAATGAGAAAGATCATGAGCAATCGAGCGAACGCCGTGCTGGACCCTGCACAGTTGCCGTCGAACACCAAGCGCGGTCGGATTCCGGCGCACGGCGAGTTCGTGTGGATCTGGTTCGGGCTCGGCCTGCTCTTCGCAGTCAGTTCAGTCGTTGCGCCCGGCACGATGAACGGTGGTTCCATACTGGCGATGCTTCCCTTCGCCGGCATCCTCGCCATCGTCGCAACTGGTCAGACCCTGGTGATCCAGCAACGAGGGCTTGATATGTCGGCCATCGGAATGGTCTCGCTTGCGGGTGTCGTGATGGCACGAGCAGGGTTCAGCTTCAATTCCATCGTCGCCGCCGTGATCGTCACGCTGTGCGTGGGGGTTGCTGTCGGAATCGTCAATGGAACACTAGTTTCCCGTGTTGCGATTACACCGTTGGTCGCTACGTTGGCCGTCAACGCGCTGCTCATCGGCTGCGTGCGATCGCTCACGGGCAACGTACCGGTCAGTGTCCCGACGACCATGCAGACGATCTCGCACGCGCAGTTCGTCGGCCTGCCAGCCAATGTGCTGTTCGCGTTCGCATTCGTGGCGACGGCTTGGGTCATCACGCGGAAAACCGCGGTTGGGCGCAGATTCGTCGCTGTGGGAGTCAATGCACGTGCCGCAGAAGCGGCTGGAGTGAGGGTTCTCCGCTATCGAATCGGAGCCTACATCGCGTCGGCGGTGTGCTTCTCGGCCGCCGGGATGCTTCTGGCGGGCTTCATTGGCAGCGCGTCACAGACGTCCGGCAACGACTACTTATTGCCAGCCATCGCCGCGGTCGTTGTCGGCGGCACACCGTTTACTGGTGGTAAAGGAAGCGTCATCGCGAGTGCGGTCGCAGCGTTGTTCATGGCACAGCTTGGCCAGCTGGTGCTCGCACTAGGAGCGGGGCCGTCGGTTCAGTTGCTCGTGCAGGCGTGCGCCATTCTGCTCGCCACGACCGTGCGCCATCTGCCGAGTGCCCTCAGGACCTTTCGCAAAAAATAACTAGACGAAAGCGGCGACCCTGGCTCAGCAGCTTTCTCGTCCGGGTCCGCCTTGCAGTAATGGTTTGGAGACCTTTTGACAGTTAGGATTCCGATATGAAAAAGATATTACCTTGCGCAGCGCTGATGGTTTGCGGCGTCTGCAACACGTATGCACAGAGCAGCGTGACCTTGTACGGGCGGGTCGCATCCGGCCTCGACTTCGTGACGAACGTCGCGACGCCGAACGGACAGTCAAAAAACAATTACCGGTTCGGCAGCAATCAGTATGGATATAGCTGGTTCGGACTCACCGGTACAGAAGACCTCGGAGGCGGCCTCCATGCCGTGTTCAAGCTCGAAAGCCTGTTCACCTCCGGTACCGGCCAGACGCCGCCAAACACGATCTTTACGCGAGACGCGTATGTGGGTCTGGCCGACGACAGATATGGGAGCATCTGGTTCGGTCGCGCGATGTCGCTGACCGACGAGACCGGCTGGTACATCGATCCGTTCGGCGAACAAGCCACGGGCGTCGGCAACTTTGCATTTGGGCGCGCCTGGGGCCCCCGATCGAACGTCGTCACATACAATTCACCGACTTGGGCCGGATTTTCCTTCCGATTGCAAGACGGATTCGGCAACCAGGCAGGCAACTTCCGTGGTGGACGTCAGTTCAGCGCAAGTTTCGCGTACACGCTGTCGGATTTCGCCGCATACGGCGTATACGAAGAAATTCGCGACAATAACGGAAAGTTCTCCGATCTGTATGCGGCATCGCGCGAATACATGGCGGGCGCCACCTACAAGTTGGGAGCGCTGAAGCTCTACGCCGGCTATCAGTTGCTCGCGTCGTCCGGACAGGATACGGTTTCCACTTCCTTCAATCCTTCGGGTGCGACCCGCAGTCAGCAGGAGTGGCTGGGCGCGACGTACCAGGCCACCACGGCCTTAGCCCTGCAGGCCGGCTGGTTTCACGGCAACGTGAATCACGGCGGCGGCACCGGAAATCTCGGCGTCCTGGGCGCCACCTACAGTCTGTCCAAACGAACGTTCGTCTACCTCACCGTTGGCGCAATGTTTAACGGCAAGAATTCCGCCTTCCCGGTCGAAACAGCAGATTCGCAGCCGCTGCCCGGGCACAATCAACAAGGCGGCTACTTCGGTATCATGCACTACTTCTGATTGCCGAAAGCCAGCGTGGCCGCGGATGCTACCGCTCGTAACCGCCAGGCGGGTTGAATGGCGGTTACGACACGGCGCTCGCCGCACAGAGAACTGGCTCGGTAAAGGTGTCGCTCGACGCCGCTGTCATCGCATCCATCGATGAGCAAATGCCTTTCACCTCGATCCGATCGGTGAAACAGTCAACGAGCAGGCCGCCTGCATCCGCGGAATGACAGCGCCAGCGTTGCCGGCAGTCAATCCACTATCGTGTCGTCATCTTCGGACGCCTGAACGAGGTTCGTCTCGATCTGATGCATGACCTTCCAGAAAACTCGCATGTCCTTCTGGCTGATCCCGTCGAGTGAAGCCGAAATCATGTCGATGAGTGGCGGCAGCATCTCGTCGACCAAGCGTCGGCCCTCGTCCTTCAACCGAATGAAATATCGACGCCTGTCGTTCGGGTCTCGAACTCTTTCCACGAGGCCCCGCTTTTCGAGATTGTCGAGCGCGGGCACGGCCGTAGTCGAGGCAATGCCGACGCGCTTGCTGAGCTCGAGCTGGTTGACCTCGCCTCGCTCGGCCAACACCCGCAGGTAGTACCAATAGGCAATCGGAATGCCTTCCTGGTCGAGAATCGCCTGCGCCCGAGCATCGTAGAGGCGGTGTACGGTTCGGGCCATCCATGGGACGGTCCTGCCACGATCGTCGAACATGTCGGTCGGTTGCTTCGCTGCCGATTTCTGCAGCGGTGGAGCATCAGCGGCCAATTTGGCCGCAGTGGAACTAGCTTTGGGCATTCTCTTATACCTCGACAGGGTGTTGCGTCAATGATCAGGCGCCTGCGCTAAAGAAAAGGGTCGCATGTGCAATGACAGGGTATTCCCCTGATCCCCTTGACTTCACTCATCCCGGAACACATCATTCGATATAAATCGATTCCGACTGGAATCATCTCTACGAAAATGATCCGGCGCGTGAGACATCATACCGCAGTCTTTGCTGGCTCAAGCGTTCAGTTCAAGACCAGGACCCGTATGCAACGACTACTACTCGTATTCATTCTCTGGGTTATGCCGATCGCGCTCCGAATCGCGGCACGCAGGTTTCCCGCCGTGCGTCAGCATCTCGGTTCGGCCCGATGGACGATTCAATTGCGGCTGCGGGACAACAGCGTCGCTCGGCAACTCCGCTTCAAGGATGGGACGGTGGCAGCCAGTTGGGGCCCGGGTCAAGCAAACGATGCGGAGCTCGTGTTCATGGACGTGGCGACAGCACGCCGCATGCTCGCCCCGACTACCGATCACGCGTTCCTGATCGATGCGCTCAAGAACTTCAAGATCACGCAGGGCGGAAGTGATCGAGCCCTGGTGTGGTTCGGCCAGCTCGTGAACACGATGAAAACCGCATCGTGGCGCAAGGGTATGCAGATGAAGGACGGAACCACCCGCTTCGTCACGCTGACCAATGGCGGCCCCGTGTTCGTCTACGTCAAGGACGACAAAATCGTGCGAACGACGCCGATCGACCTTATTGACGAGGATGGCCCGAGTTGGACCCTCTCCGCGAGGGGGCGTCGTTTTTCGCCCGCGCGGCGCGCAACCGTCAGCCCGCACGCGCTGTCGCTCAAATCGCTCGTTTACTCCGACAAGCGGATTCTCTATCCAATGAAGCGCGTCGATTTCGACCCGAACGGCGAACGCAATCCACAGAATCGCGGGATCTCGGGCTATGAACGAATCACGTGGGACGAAGCGCTCGACATCGTCGCGGGAGAAATCCGCCGCATGAAGCAGGAGCATGGACCGGGCGCGATCGCGATGGCCACCGGTGCCCACCATCAATGGGGGAACATCAACTATTACTTGAGCGCGATGCAGCGCTTCGGCAATTTGATCGGATATACGCGCATCGAAATGAGCCCCATCAGCTGGGAAGGTTGGTATTGGGGCGCAATGCACCACTACGGCAACAGCCTACGGCTCGGCACGCCGAGCTTTTACGGCACGACCGAAGATTGTCTCGAGCATGCCGAGGTGATCGTATTCTGGTCGAGCGATCCGGAATCGACCAACGGCGTGTATGCAGGTTTCGAAGGCACGGAACGCCGCTTGTGGGCGAAGCAGCTCGGGATCGAATTCGTTCACATCGATCCTTACCTGACACAATCTGCGCAGCTGCTGGGTGGCAAGTGGCTGCCAATCCGGCCAGGCACTGATTCAGCGTTCGCAATCGCCATCATGCATGAATGGATGATCGGCGGAACCTACGACAAGGAATACGTGGCGTCGAAGACGACGGGCTTCGAAGAATGGCGCGCTTATGTCCTCGGAGAAGAGGACGGCGTTCCCAAGACCCCCGAGTGGCAGGAAGCCGAAACCGGTATTCCGGCAAAGGATGTCCGTAGTCTCGCGCGGTTGTGGGCGTCGAAAAAGACTTACCTCGCGGCCGGCGGCTTGGGTGCGGGCTTCGGCGGTGCCTGCCGCACGGAAACCGGAGCTCAATGGGCGCGCAGTGTCGTGATGATGATGGCGATGCAAGGATGGGGCAAGCCCGGGATCAATTTCGGAAATCTGCAGATCGGTGCGCCGCAGGATCTGAATTTCTACTTCCCTGGGTACGCCGAGGGCGGAATTTCTGGCGATCTGAATTACACCGCGAGCGCTGCCAACAACTACTGCCGCATGCCGCACATCATCACGATAAATCCGGTGAAGCAGTCCATCCCCCGCCAGCGGCTGGCGGAGGCCATCACGGAAGGACATGCCGACGGCTACTTGTGGGAAGGGTTCTCGACTGAAGGACAGTTCGCCCACTATTCGTATCCGCGGCCGGGCTATTCGAAAGTTCACATGTTGTACCGCTATGGCTCGTCGTCGTTCGGCACGGTCCCCGGCTCGAACCGACTTGTCGACGCCTATCGTCATGCGTCGCTCGAATTCGTCGTCAACCAATCCATCTGGATGGAAAACGAAGCGCAGTTCGCGGACATCATCCTGCCGGCATGCACGGCTCTGGAGCGAGACGACATCTCCGAATGGGCGAACTGCGGCGGCTACATTCAGCATGCACAGAGCCAGGTCAATCATCGGATGATGATCATGCAGCACAAATGCATCGAGCCGCTCGGTGAATCCAAGTCGGACTATCAGATCTTCCTGGACATCATGATGCGACTCGGATATGGCGGAATGTACTCGGAGGGTGGTTGCTCCGAATTGACGTGGTGCGAGCGAATGTTCAATTCGACGGACTTGCCGAAGCAAACCACATGGAAGAAGTTTCTGAAAAAGGGCTATCACGTCGTGCCGCCTCCGTCGGAACACGACAAGCAGCCAGTCGACATGCGCTGGTTCGCCGAAGGGCGGCCCAAGGATTTGCCGGAAGCGAATCCTCTCCCCGGCGTGTACTCGCATGCGTTCGGTGAAGGACTTCCCACCCAGTCCGGCAAATTCGAGTTCGTTCCGTCCAGCCTGCGCCGTATCGAGCACATCGATCCGGCCAGGCCGGCGGTAAACCGCTACATCAACCGAGACACCGCGATTCAACGCCCGTTCCCTCTCCAACTCGTGACCAACCATCCGGTCTACAGTTTCCATACACAGGCGGACGGGAAAAACAGTCACATCAGTACGATCAATGAACACCGAATGAATGTCGGAGGATATCGGTACTGGGTATTGCGGATGAGCATTCAAGACGCGGCGGCTCGCGGCCTGAGTTCCGGCGATCTTGTGCGTGTGTACAACGCCCAGGCCTCGGTCATCTGCGCATTGGACGTTTCGCAACTCGTCAAGGGCGGTGTCGCCCGCGGCAACGAATCGTGTGCCGAGCTCGACATCGTTCAGACTTCGATCGGTCCGGTCGACCGCGGGGGGTGCCTGAACCTCCTGACGCCGGGCCGGAAAATGAGTGTGACGGCAGATGGGATCATGCCCAACAGTTGCTGGGTGGAGGTGGAAAAATGGGACTGGACGTTGGAGAACGCGGCATGAGCGGATGGGCACTGATCATCGATGTTTCGCTTTGCATGAACTGTCGAAACTGTGTGATGGCAACCAAGGACGAGCACACCGGGAACTCGTTCCCCGGCTATTCAGCGCCTCAGCCTCCGGAAGGCCTCGATACGATTCGTATCGAACGTCATGTCCGCGGCGAAGGCACCCTCGTCGATGTCACCTACATTCCGAAGACATGCAACCATTGCGATAACGCTCCCTGCATCAAGGCAGCCGCGGATGGTGCGATCTACAAGCGCCCAGATGGTGTCGTCGTGATCGACCCGGAGAAGTCGCGGGGTCGCCGGGAACTGGTTGCGACGTGCCCCTACGGCGTAATCGAATGGAACGAACAGGAGCAGGTGCCACAGAACTGGAATTTCGATGCCCACCTCCTCGACGCCGGCTGGAAAGAGCCGCGGTGTGCGCAAGCGTGCCCCACCAAAGCACTCCGAGCGGTGAATGCAACAAGCACCCAACTGGCGGAAATGGTCGAGAAAGAGCATTTGTCCGTGCTTCGCCCTGAACTGGGCACCAAGCCTCGCGTCTTTTATAAGAATCTTGACGATGCACTCAGCCATCTAGTTGCCGGCAACCTTTGCGAAGACTTGGGCGACGGCAAACTGCGCAATCTGGAGGGCGCTGAAGTTGTCCTGCACGACTCCGCAGATGGAAGCGAGCGTACGACCACAACCGACCATTTCGGCGACTTCCGGTTTTCGGGCCTGACTACACGGACATCCACAATCGAACTTCGGGTTCGCAAGGATGGGAAGGAAAAGGTCGTTGCGACACGTGAGCGCGCTGGCAGTATCAATCTCGGCAGCGTGTTGTATTGATGCCGAATACTCCTCCAGCATCGCATGCAATTGAAAGACAAGGTCGCGGTCATTACCGGCGCAGACAGCGGGATCGGCTTGGCTTCTCCGCGCGGCTATTTTTCGAGGAAGGCGCCAACGTCGTCATCGTCAGCAACAATCCTGAAACGCTGGGCTGCGCGCCCGTCTATCGCGCCTGACGACGCGTACGAGGGCAACCTCTTCGAGCGTCAGGGCCCAATACCGCGCCTGCTGAGAGTTTGGCGACTACACGCCAACTCTCAGCAATCACTACTCCGGCCGTCGGCGATCAGATCGCGAAGCTTTCGAGCGTAGACGGGTGGAAAAGCTCCCGAGCTTCCAGCCGACGGCTGGACAGCCCCTCGGCATAATGGCGTTCCAGGAAGCGATCGACAATCCGCTCGTTTTCCGCGAACCCGTACGACCAGAAATCGGTGCCCATCAGCTTGCGGGCAGCGCGCAATTGGTCTTCGACGAACGGCAGCGTAATCTTCGTGGCGGACGTATCACTCAACCGCTTCAACGCAAGAGCTTTGGACTTCTCGAACCCTTTCATCACTGCTCCCGGCAACCACGGATGACGCTCCACGAGCGTCTTCCTGATGCCGAGCGTGTGCATGATCGGGAAAAGCTTCGTACGCGAATACCAGTCGGCGGCCGCTTTGTGTGGGTCATCGAAGAGATACTTGACCTCCGGGTGCCCACGGTCGAAGCACGACGGCGCGCGCGGACCGATGACCGCATCGATTTCCCCTGCCGCCAGAAGGTCCGAGATCGTCCTCCCTTCGGGCGCATTCTCGAGCCGGACGTCTTCAGGCAGGTTCAGCGTGATCTTCTCGACTCGCGTCGCGTCTTCGTAGCCGCCTCGCACCCACGTCACATCCGCAGCCTTGACGCCGTAATCCTCCTCGAGAAAGAGGCGTACCCAGACGTTAGCCGTCAACTGATACTCGGGCACGCCAATGCGCTTGCCCTTCAAATCGGCAGGACTATCGATGCCGCGGTCCGCCCGCACATAAATCGACGTGTGCCGGAACGCTCGCGACGGAAATACCGGAACGGCAATGTACGGTGACGTCCCGGCCGCGGTCTTCACCGAGTAGCTGCTCAGCGAAAGTTCGCAGATATCGTAGTCCGCATGCCTGAACGCCCGAAAAAAGATCTCCTCAGGGTCCTGCAGCATGAAGATCGGGTCCACGCCCTCGATTTGAACGTCGCCGTCGACCAACGGCCTGATCCGGTCGTAATTGCCCACCGCGACGGAAAGTTGAAGCTTGCTCATTGTTGCTCCCATTCGTTGCTGAAAAAACATCGACGCCCTGACGGCCCGACATCGATCCGGGATCGGCGATATAGATTTATATCGCATAATCCTACTCGGGATCATGCAAGTCAAGAAGCTCGTTCCTGTCGAACATCCGGGTCAGCAACCCGGGGGCAGGTGAATCGCCGGAGAACCCCACACCATGCCGCCCCACGCCACTATCGGCTCGCATCGCGACCCCAGACTGGACCAGGACATTAGGATTTCTTGACATCCACCGCCCTCGAACATATCATTCGATATAGGTTTATCCTATACAGCATCATTTGCGGGATTGATTCATGAGACGTGACGTGTCCTTGCATGACCATCGCATCCACACGCCAACATGAAATGCCCCTTCTACATCTGCCAGCAACGCTTAGATCAGGACATGCACCATGGGCACCGCTACGCCGGAGAACTGGGACCACGAGGTTGACGTAATCATCATGGGCGCGGGTGCAGCCGGTATGACGGCTGCCATCGTTTCGGAGAACGAGGGGCTCGAGCCGCTGGTTCTCGAGAAGACCGACCAGGTCGGCGGCACATCTGCATGGTCCGTCGGCATGATGTGGTTCGTCGACAGCTCGCCGATGCGGACCGCCGGCTTCAAGGATTCGTTAGACAACGCACGGAAATATTTTGCTGCGACGGTCGGCGCTACCGTCGACCGCTCACTGCAAGAGACCTATATTTCGCACGGCCGCGTCGCGCTCGATTATCTGCTGCGCGAGTCGGAACTGGAGGTCGTAGCAGTCGACTACCCCGACTATCACCCGGAACTGGAGGGCGGCATGTTCGGCCGCGCGCACGCGCCGCTCGAATTCGACGGCCGTAAACTCGGCGAGCACTTTAAGGACCTGCGTGCGCCGCTGCCTGCCTTCGCACCGTTCGGCGGCATGATGCTCGATCTCGTCGATCTGCTCCATTTCCTTTCCTTTACGCGCTCCGCACGATCGTTTTTCCATGTCCTGAAGCGCTTCGCCCGCTACGGCATGGACCGGATGAGTCACCACCGCGGTACGCGGCTCGTCGGGGGAAATGCGCTCACGGGCCGACTGTACAAGACGATGCTGGACCGAAAAATCGATGTCTGGCTGCGCGCGTGCGCCACGCGGTTGATCATGGTCGACGGCATGGTCATCGGCGCGGAAGTGACCCGGGACGGCCGCACGGTTCGCGTTCGCGCTCGCCGCGGTGTGGTCATCGCGACGGGCGGTTACCCGGGCAACCTGGCGATGCGCCGGGAGCACTCGCGCCAGCCGACGGTAGAGCTCGGACTGGGCCTGCCCAGCAACATCGGCGAGGGCATCCAGCTCGGCGAATCGGCCGGCGGCAGGATCGACCATAACTCCCGCGACACCGGATATTACGTTCCAGTTTCTGCTTATTCGCGTCGCGGCGGCGGGATGGAACTCTGGGGGCACTTCATGCTTGACCGTCCGAAGCCCGGCTTCATCGCCGTCGGCAAAGACGGCAAGCGCTTCACAAACGAGGCGGCGTCGTACCACGACTTTACGCTGGGCATGTTTGAAGCGGGCGCGATCCCGGCCTACCTGATCGCCGACGCCGCCGCGATAAAGAAATACGGAATCGGTGTCATCCTGCCCGGCAGTATGTCGCTGCGTCGCTATGAGAAGGCTGGGTATCTGTTCAGCGGCCGAACCCTCGGCGAACTCGCGGGCAACATCGGAGTCGACCCGACCGGGCTGGAGCGTACCGTCGCTCGCAATAACCGCTTTGCGTCAAGCGGCATCGACGAGGATTTCGGGAAGGGTTCGTCTGCCTACAACATCTACAAGGGCGACCCGACACACTCCCCCAACCCTTGTCTGGGGGCCATCGAGAAGGGCCCGTTCTACGCCGTGAAGCTGATGCCGGGCGACTTCGGAACAAGCCGAGGCCTCGTGACAGGGTCCAACGGTGAAGTGCTCGACGGCGATAACCGTCCGATTCCTGGCTTGTATGCCTGCGGCAACGACATGAACTCGCCGGTGGGCGGTCACTACATCGGAGCCGGAATCACGCTCGGGCCCGCGGTAACATTCGGATATCTGGCCGCGATCGCTCTTTCCAAAGGCGATGTAGCGGCAGCCGCCAGTCAGTGGGAGCCCGCTTCATCTGTGCATCGGGTCTGATGGTCATCGTCGGTTCGTGCGTCCGACGCATCAAATCATCGATCCGCGCTGCGCAAGAATGCCGCTCAATCGGCCGGAGGCAGTTTTGCCGAAAGGTCCGGAAAGCGAAGCTCGCCTTCATAGGTTTCGGCACCCGCAGCAAGTATCGCTTTCACGCGCGCCTGAATTGCTTCGTTGGCAACACACAGATCGGCCTCGTGCGCTTCCACCAGCAAACCTTCGGAGAAGGAAACGTCGGACCCCATGTCCACGGACTTTTTCAGGTGGGCGATGGTCGTGGGCGGAAAGGTCGCGATACGGCGCGCGAGCTTGTCGACGAATGGCCCCAGTTCGTTGGCGGGCAGCGCACGATTGATATAGCCGTAGTGGTCGGCCAGTTCCGCAGAGAAGTCTTCCCCGCTCAGCAGCACCTCGAGCGCACGCGCGCGGCCCATCCGTCGCGGCAACCGCTGCGTGTTGCCGCCGCCGGGAACGAGCCCGCAGACGACCTCGGGTTGACCGAACACCGCGTTGCCGATCGCCGCGAAACACATGTCCGCGGCCAGCGCGATCTCGCAGCCGCCGCCCCGTGCGATCCCTTCGACCTTCGCGATCACGGCCTTCGGCATGTTGCGCAGGCGCTCGCCGAGCATCTGGGTCAGGCGGAACGTGCGTGTATTCGACGTCGCTTTCGGCGCAGAGCCGACACGGTGCAGGCCCGAGTGGGCGATGAAGAACTTCGGCACGGCGCTTTGCAGCACGACCACGCGCACGCTCGTGTCCTGCTCCAGTTCGCGTGTCACCGCGTCGAATTCCGCCGACAGCGTCTCGTCGAGCAGATTCAGCGGCGGGTAGTTCAGCGTGACGGTCGCGACGCCGCCATCGCGCGCGACTTGGATATGCTTGTAACCGGTATCGCCACTCCCCTGCGAGGGAGCGGATTTCTCGGGCGCAGCGCCACCCGCGGCCGACGCGGGCAACACGCCGGGCGCGAGTGTCGCGGCACCGATGGACTGGACGAATAAACGTCGTGAGAAAGTCGACATGGCAGACTCCTTGGTTGGTTTCATCTCGCCTCGGCAGAGCCACGCCGGGCTCTCAATTCGCGGCGGAGTCGAGTAACGCCAATTCAATCCACTGGCGCAGCGGATTGCGCCGGCACTGCGGATCACGGTGACTGCGCCAGCAATCCGGCACCGTCGAGCGGCATCCGTCAGTTTGAAGAAGCGAGCGTCGCCAACGTCATGATCCTCTTGCCGTCGGAGCCCTTGCAAGGATCCTCCCCGATCGGGGGGCTGCCGCAGCAACCTTGCGCGGCCGCGCGCGATGTTCGGTCCGTCGCGCGCGCCCTCCCCAAACAGGGGGCTGCCATCGCGCCGGGCGATGGGTACTGTTTGTCGCACACACCCTTCGACGCCTGGTCCGGCGCGCCGCTCCATTCTGGAGCAGCGGCACGGCGCATGCCTGTCGAAAAGCGTACCGACACGCTGTCGCTGCATGGTCAGCAGACCGTAGCGGCCGCGCGCGGGACGACACCACGCAATGGTCTGAAATTCAGCTATGAGCAAAACCCAGTCAGCCGCCGACGAGCCGACGCCGGAGTCCGGCCGGCGCGTATTCCTCAAACGCGTCGCCATCGTCCCCGCCGCCGTCGCGATGGGTGCGTGCCATTCGGGCGACGACGCGTCGCCGGAGTTGGCACCGACAGCGACGCAACACGCCGACGACGGCATCCGGCTCGACACCTATCGTCCGGTATTCTTCGCGCCCGAAGAATGGCACTTCGTGCTCGCGGCGGTGGATCGCCTGATCCCGCACGATGACGAGGGTCCCGGCGCGCTGGACCTGAACGTGCCCGTCTTCATCGACAGGCAACTGGAAACCGGCTATGGCTACGCGGCGCACTGGTATATGCAGGGCCCGTTTCGCGCCGCCTCGCCCCTGTTCGGCTATCAGTCGAGGCTCACGCCGCGCGAGCTGTACCGAGCCGGCATCCACGCAACGAACGCACGATGCATGCGCGAGTTCGCCGGCAAGCGCTTTGCCGAACTCGCCGTCGCGGAACAGACCGACGTGCTCGTGCGCCTGGAGTCCGGCTCAATGGCATTCGACGACATCTCGTCGACGGATTTCTTCGCGTTTCTGCTGGAGAACACCCGCGAAGGCTATCTGTCGGACCCGATACACGGCGGCAACAAGGCAATGGGCAGCTGGAAGATGATCGGCTTCCCGGGGGCCAGGGCCGACTTCCTCGACTGGGTCGGGACCGGCAAGCGCTATCCGTACGGCCCGGTCAGCATCGAAGGTCAACAGGGTTGACATGCGTATGCCGCACATCACGAAGCCGGAAGTGGACGCCGTCCTGGTCGGGATGGGCTGGACAGGTTCGATCATGGGGATGGAGCTGGCCGAGGCCGGCTTGACCGTGGTCGGCCTCGAACGCGGCGAGAATCGGGATACGAGCCCCGAGTTCGCGTACCCGGCCATCGCCGACGAGCTCGCCTACATTCAGCGGCGCAAGCTGATGCAGAATCTTGCGCGCGAGACGGTCACGATCCGGCATGCGCCGAACGAAGACGCGTTGCCCTACCGCCAGCTCGGCGCATTCCTGCTGGGTACCGGGGTGGGCGGCTCCGGCGTGCACTGGAACGGGACGACCTGGCGCGCCAATGCTGCCGACCTCAAGATCCGCTCGCACTACCTGCAGCGCTATGGCGCCGGGTTCCTTCCCGGCGACATGACGATCCAGGACTGGCCTTATTCACCGGACGAACTCGAACCGTACTTCGAGCGTATCGAGGCCGTGATGGGCACGTCGGGGAAGGCAGGCAATCTGAACGGCACGCTCGTCGCCGGCGGCAATCCTTTCGAGGCCATGCGCCGGCGCGACTATCCGTGTCCGCCGCTCGCCGACAATTATCCGGCCGCGCTGTTCAAGCACGCGGCAAGCGAAGCCGGTTTCCACCCTTTTCCGATTCCCGCGTCCAATGCGTCGATCGCCTATCAGAATCCGTACGGGATGCAGCTCGGCCCGTGCAACTTCTGCGGCTATTGCGAAGGCTTTGGCTGCTACATGTATGCGAAGGCATCGCCGCAAGCGTGTATCTTGCCCGCGTTGCTGGCCAAACCCAATTTCGAGTTGCGCGACCGATCCCATGTGACGCGTGTGCAACTGGATTCGTCCGGCAAGCGGGCCACCGGCGTGACCTATCTCGATGCACAGGGCCGGGAAGTGTTTCAGCCGGCGCGCATCGTGTTGCTTTGCGCATTCCAGATGCACAACGTGCGCCTGCTGCTGCTGTCCGGGATCGGAACGCCATACGATCCGGTGACGGGAAAGGGAACCGTCGGCAGGAACTTCGCCTATCAGAAGAACAGCGCAGTCTCGCTGTTCTTCGGCAAGGACGTCCACATCGATCCGTTCATCGGCGCCGGCTCAGGGGGCCAGGCCTTCGACGACTTCAATGCGGATCACTTCGATCACTCCGCGGCGGGTTTCGTCGGCGGCGCCTACATCAGCGCGATGGTCACCGGCGGCCGCCCGATCGGCCAGACCCTGCTGCCGGAAGGGACGCCCAGATGGGGATCGGCCTGGAAGAAGGCGCTCAAGGACAACTACCTGCATTCGTTTTCCATCGGTACGGCGGGCTCGGTGATGTCGTACCGCACGAACTACCTGGATCTCGATCCGACCTATCGCGACGCATACGGCCTCCCGCTGCTGCGCATGACATTCGACTGGCACGACAACGAAATGCGCATGACGCGCTTCGTCACCGACAAGGCCGAGCAAGTCGCACGCGCGATGAAGCCGAAATCGATGTCGGTCCATGCCGGCAAGATCGGCGATCACTTCGACATGCGGCCGTACCAGACCACGCATACGACGGGCGGTGCGGTCTGCGGGGATCGTCCGGACACGAGCGTCGTGAACAAGTACCTGCAATCGTGGGACGTGCACAACGTATTCGTGACGGGCGCCTGCGCGTTTCCGCAAAACTGGGCCTACAACCCGACCGGCATGGTCGGCGCGCAAGCGTACTTCGCGGCGCGTGCAATCCGCGAGCAGTATCTGAAGAATCCCGGTCCGCTGCTACCGACATAGGCATTGCAATGAGTGAGCGACGCACGAAACTGGCCGGGATCCCGTTCGGCCTGCTATTGACCTTCGCCGCGCTGGCCACGTGGCTGCAACCGGCCGCCGCGAACGCGCAGGATGCCGCCCAGATCGCGCGCGGCGCGTATCTAGCACGCGTCGGCGATTGCGTGGCCTGCCATACAGCGCGGCGCGATCAGCCATTCGCCGGCGGGCTGCCGATGGAAACGCCGTTCGGCACGATCTATTCGACCAACATCACGCCCGATATCAAGCACGGGATCGGCAACTACAGCTACGACGACTTCGCGGCCGCGTTGCGCAAAGGCGTCGCGAAGGACGGACACCTGCTCTACCCCGCGATGCCGTACCCGTCCTTCTCGAAGGTCAGCGATACCGACACGCGCGCACTCTATGCGTACTTCATGCACGGCGTCCGCCCGATCGGCCAGCCGAATCCGGAGACGCGGCTTCACTTTCCGTTCAACCTGCGCGTGCTGCTCACGGGATGGAATCTTCTGTTTCGGCCCAGTGGCGCCTATCGCCAGGATCCGGCGCAAAGCACGACGTGGAATCGCGGCGCCTATCTCGTTCAAGGGCTCGCGCACTGCGGCGCATGCCATACGCCTCACGGCCTGATGGGCCAGGAGAAGGCCTTCGATGCGCGCGGAACGGACCTGTACCTGAGCGGCTACACGCTCGCGGGCTGGCATGCCCCCGACCTGCGCGCCGGGCGCGGAAGCGGCGCCGGCGCGCTCACACGGGAGCGCATCGTTCAGCTTCTGCGAACCGGACGATCGCACGGCAGCGCCACGTTCGGCGGCATGTCGGAAGTCGTGGAGAACAGCACGCAGTATTTCAGCGACGCCGACCTCGGCGCGGTTGCCGAATACCTCGGCAGCCTCGACCCCGAGCGCGCGCCGCGGACGGCCGCGGCACCATCGCCCAAGCCGGATACGGCCGCGTCGCTGCGCGCTGGCGTCACGCCGACCGGCGGTGCGTTGCTGTATCTGAACAACTGCAATGCGTGCCATCGCTCGGACGGCAGCGGCGCGATGAAAGCGTTTCCCGCGCTGGCCGGCAATGAGATGGTCACGTCCGACGATCCGTCGTCGGTCATTCACGTGATCCTGACCGGCTCGCGGATGCCGTCGACCCGCTCCGATCCTGCGCCGCTGGCGATGCCCGCCTTCGGCTGGCGGCTATCGGACCTGCAGGTCGCCCAGCTCGCAACATTCGTACGCGACAGCTGGGGCAATCGTGCCGGCCCGGTGAGCGCCTCCGACGTCGCGAAGGTCAGGCGACAGATCGACCCGGCGCAATTGAAGCGGATCAGCACGGCCGTCGCGAACGAAGTGAGCGACGGCGGCGCGCCCGGTTCGACCGGCAAATGACATCGGGCGGCAGCCCGTATCGCACGGGCCTCGCCATCCCGCACGCGGTCGAAGGGCTGCGCGGCGCGGCCGCACGATGTCCGGCTTGTTTGACTTGATCATTGGAAACCCATCATGCGATTCACCAGCTTCGTACGCGACGGCACCCCCGGCCTCGCTATCCGCGCCGCCGACGGCCGCTATCTCGGACTGACGCGTGCCGATCCCGACTATCCCGGCGATCTCGACACCGTCGTCTCCGGCGGTCCTGCCGCGCTGGCAGATGCGAATCAACGCCTGCAGTTGACCGGCCGACCGCTCGACCTGGCCGCCTGCACGCTGCTCCCGCCCGTGACGCGGGCGGCGAAGATCATCTGCGTCGGGCTCAACTATGCCGAGCACTCGCAAGAGGCCGGATACGAGGTCCCGTCGTATCCGACGCTGTTCGCGCGCTTCCACAGCAGCCTGACCGCGCACGGCGCAGCGATACGCATGCCGGCGGAATCGGCGCAGCTCGATTACGAAGGCGAGCTGGCGGTCATCATCGGCCGCCGCGGCCGACGCATCGGGAGAAGCGATGCGTTGAACCATGTGGCCGGCTATACGATCTTCAACGACGCGACGCTGCGGGACTTTCAGTTCAAGACGCCGCAATGGACGGTCGGCAAGAACTTCGACGAAACGGGCGCACTGGGCCCCGAGCTGGTGACCGCCGACGAATTGCCGGCGGGCGCGGCCGGCCTCGCGCTGCAGACCCGGCTCAACGGCGTCGTCGTGCAGGAAGCCAATACGAACGACATGATCTTCGACATCGCGACGCTGATCGCCACCATCAGCGAAGTCATGACGCTCGAGCCCGGCGACGTCATCGCGACCGGCACGCCGTCGGGCATCGGCATGGCGCGCAATCCGCCGCTGTGGATGCGCGCGGGTGACGTGTGCGAGGTCGAGATCGAAGGGCTCGGCGTACTCGGGAATACCGTCGTGCAATCGTGATCCGGACGTACCGGCGCGGCGCGCGCCGGTATGCGTTCAGGACGGCTGGATGCCCAGCGCATCGCTCGCGAGGATCATCGCGCCGGCATTGGTCGGTCTCGGCCGCTCCGCCGGACGAAACACGGTGTCACCGGCGACGATCGGCAAATGCGACAGCACGCAGATGCCGCGGCGCGAAGCAATGCCGCGCCGCCAGCGCTGCTCGCCGAAATGCCGGACGCCAGGCTCGACCCAACGAACCACCAGCACGCTTCCATCGCATTCCAGCACCGTCACCCGGGCACCCGCGAACTCGCGGGCGCTACCCACGCGCGGCCCGTCGTTCAGTCGTGAAGTCGCATCAGGCATGTCGCACTCGCAAGCCGGCGCGGTCGAGCACCCTGGGCGCGGTCGACCACGTGTGTTCAATCGGTCACGAGATCCTGACCAGCATCTTGCCGCCGTTGGTCCCGTTCATCAGCCCGATAAATGCCGCCGGTGCATGCGCGACACCGTCGACGATCGTTTCGTCATGCACGATCTGCCCGCCCCTCGACCACGCCGCCATCTCGTCGACGAACGCATCGCGGCGCTGCCGATAGTCGTGCAGCAGGAAGCCGCACCGCCGCTCAAGCGCAGGCTGCTCAGACTTCGCGTACGTGCTCGACCGACGGCGGACCGACGAAGAACGGGCCGGCCAGTTCGCGCCAACGCTGAAAATCGGCTGTCTGGCGAAAGGCGTCGTGCCGTTCCACGCTTTCCCATTGCACCATCAGGCGGTAGCGCGACGGTTGTTCGATACCGCGATACAAACGCAAGCCGTGGCAGCCGGGTGCGCGTTCGATGAGCGCCTTCGCCTCAGCGACCGCACGTTCAAACCCCTGCTCGCCGTTTTGCTGGATGTCGATCTGGGCAATTTCAAAAATCATGGCGGGTTTCTCCACGCGACGCGAACAGTCGCGCAGTGCAATTGAATGACCCAACGATAGCGCTGTCGCGCCGACCGCTCTACCCCCACTCCGGGGGGGTGAAAAAAACTCACAAGGCGTTCATGTTGGCAGCAACGCTGCGACTCGCGAGGCGGGGTGTTTCGCCGCGTCGAGATCGCTTGGTCAGAATGCGGGCGATCGCGCCGGATACCGGCACGCCGCCCGGCGATCCGCTCTGGAGCTTCGATGGCTGCACAAATATCTTCCGCGCTGGTGCCGTTTTTCTTTTCGATGGCGATGGGCTATTTCGCCGGGAAAACGCACGCCGGAAACATGCCGATCGTGTCGATCAACACGATGCTGGTCGATTACGCGCTGCCGTTCGCGCTGTTCGTGTATACCGCGAAGATGCCGCGCGCGGAACTCGCGAGCCATCTGGTGCCCGTCGCGATCATCGTGATCTTCATGCTCGTACCGTACTTCGCGTCGCTCGCGTTGTCGAAGCATGTCTTTCGTGTCGATCCCGGTCGGGCCGCGGTGCGTGCCGTAACGGTCGGCATGCCGAACTTTGCGGCCGTCGGCCTGCCGCTTCTCGTCGCCGTGTACGGCGAGTCGAGCACGTTGACGGTCGCGTTCGCGATCACGATCGCGTCGGTCGTGATGTCTCCGGCGTGCCTGATTCTGCTCGAGCGCGCCCGCGGCACCGAATACGCAGGTCGGCCGAATGCGCGACCGCTCGCCGGCGCGCTGCTCAATACCTTCCTGAAGCCGGTGGTCCTGGCGCCGCTCGGCGGCATCGTCTGCTCGCTGCTCGGATGGCACCTGCCGACGCTGATCGCCCAATCGCTGGGCATCATCGGCGGAACGACGGCCGGTCTCGCGTTGTTCTCCACCGGCCTGATCCTGGCCGCGCTGCCGCTCAGACTGAACCCGGAGGTATGGGTTGCGCTGTTGCTCAGCCACATCGTGCAGCCGCTGCTCGCGTGGCTCTGCGTCCGACTCTTCTCGGTGCCGGCGCCGATGGCAGGTCAGCTGGTGCTGCTGGCGGCGATACCGTGCGGTTCGTTCGGAATCCTGTTCGGGCTCGGCTACGACATCGACGATCCGACCGCGGGCGCGACGCTGGTCGCGTCGAGCCTGCTGTCGGCGGTGACGCTGACGATCACGATCCCGCTGCTCCGCTTCGTCTAGACGCGCCGCCTCGAGGCCGCCGGCGACGCGTGTTCCTGCATGCCGGACAAGCCGGCCACATGTTGGCGTCGTGCGCGCATCTCAGCGCTTGCCGCCGACGATCCGTTGCCATGCGGCGGCCTGTTCATCGCGCACGAGCTGCTCGGCGGACGCGGGCCTGACGGTACGATACGGCGGCGCCTCCGCCTCGATCACCGCGACGATGGCGTCGATCATCTCCGCGGGATCGTGTTGCCGATTCAGTTCACGCGTCGGCCAGTGGGCGACCACGCGCTCGCCCTGGTCCCACCATTGGTCCATGCTTTCCATGCCGGTATCGTTGAAGCCGGTGCGATAGGCGCCGGGGTTGATCGTCACGACTTCGACGCCGTAAGGCTTCAGTTCCTCCTCCATCGCCGCGCAGATGCCTTCGACGGCATACTTCGACGCGGCGTAGGCGCCGTCGAACGGCACCTTGACGAGTCCCGCGACCGACGACATCCAGACGATCCGGCCATGCCCGCGCACGACCATCCTGCGCGCGAATCCCTGCGCGACTTCGAGCGCGGCAAACACATTGGTTTCGAACACCGAGCGAAACACGGCCATCGGAATCTCGACGAGCGGGCCGGATTCCATGATCGCGGCGTTGTTCAGCAGCACATCGATCTCGTGCGTCAACGCATGCGCGCGGTCGATTTCGCTCGTCACATCGAACTTGATGACCTGCATGTCCACCCGGCGTGCGTTGGCCTCCTGCCGCAACGCCCACACCTGCGGCCAGATCTGGCCACCCGCGATCACGCGATGCCCGCGTTCGGCAAGCGCGAATGCGACGCCGCGCCCGAATCCGGACCCCGCGCCGGTTATCAACACCGTCCTGGTCATGCGTCCTCCCGCTTGGTACACGACGATTGCGCCAGCCGGACCGACTCGGACGGCGAACTTGCCAACTACCTTACGGCGTTTCGCGCGGCCGAGGTGCCCCCCCGATCGGGGAGGCGGACCGCATCGCCGCCGCGTATCGGAACCGGCCGGATGCCGTCATTCGCCGCAACACCCGATCCCGGCGAGCGCCTTGTGACACGGCGCTTGCCGGCGAACGGACGCGCGGTTTGCCGGGCCGTGCCCCCCCGTTCAACCGGAAACGGGACAGATCCGCGCAGCGAAATCGCGCCGCATTCTGACTAGACGACTGGTCTACTCGATCGTATGATCCGCCCCGTGGTTCGGCTTCATGGTCCGCCCTCGCATTCATGCGATGCGATGCCTGTGCCGACCCGGCACATCCGCAGGTCAAGCCCTGCGACGTTGCCGGCAAGCGCCCGAGCACTAGACGACTGGTCTACTTTTCGCGTGCGGCGTGCGTTGCCACGTCGTCCCGCGCATCGCGACCGTCACGCGAAAAACCCCCGCCACCGACCCGCACGGTCCGGACGGCGACACCGTCACACAGAGGTCACCCATGCCGCAATCCCCATCCATCAATCGCCGTGTCGTGCTGGCCAGCCGCCCCGTCGGTGCGCCGGCTGCGCACGACTTCCGGCTTGAAACGACAGCCGTGCCGACGCCCGCCGACGGCGAAGTCCTGCTGCAGACGCTGTACCTGTCGCTCGATCCCTACATGCGCTGGCGCATGAGCGACGCGCCGTCCTACGCGCCTCCCGTTGCGCTCGGCGATACGATGGTGGGCGGCACCGTCAGCCGCGTCATCGCATCGAAGCACCCGGCCTTTGCGGTTGGCGACCTGGTGCTTGGCGACAGCGGCTGGCAGGACTACGCGCTCTCCGACGGCGCGGACCTGATGCCGCTCGGCACGGATGTCGAGCACCCGTCCCATGCGCTCGGCGTGCTTGGGATGCCGGGCTTCACCGCCTACACGGGCCTGCTGCAGATCGGGCAGCCGAAGCCGGGCGAAACGGTCGTCGTCGCTGCGGCGACCGGTGCGGTAGGCGCCGTCGTCGGCCAGATCGCGAAACTGAAGGGCTGCCGCGTCGTCGGCATCGCGGGCGACGCGGAGAAATGCCGGTACGCCACCGAGACGCTCGGCTTCGACGTCTGCATCGATCGGCGCGCGCCCGATCTGGCGCGGCAGTTCGCGCAAGCCTGCCCCGACGGCATCGACGTCTACTTCGAGAACGTCGGCGGCGCGATTTTCGACGCCGTGCTGCCGCTCCTCAACGTCGGCGCGCGCGTGCCGCTCTGCGGCCTGATCTCGCAATACAACGACAGCGAACCGGCGCCCGGCCCCGACCGCCTTCCGCGCTTGACCGACACGCTCCTGAAGAAACGGATCCGCATGGAGGGCTTCATCATCCTCGATCACTATGCGACCGGCTATCAGGCGTTCCTGGCCGAAATGGGCGGATGGGTCAAGGCCGGCGAGATCACCCCACGCGAGGACGTCACCGACGGCCTGGAAAACGCGCCGGACGCGCTCATCGGTCTGCTTGCGGGAAAGAACTTCGGCAAGGTCGTCGTGCGCGTCGCCGAAGCCGCTGCGTGAAGCGGATTCACGCATCCATCATTCATCGTCACCCATCAACATCATGAAACTTCTGTTCGTCCTGACCTCCCACGACACCCTCGGTTCGACCGGCGAGAAAACCGGCTTCTGGCTCGAGGAATTCGCTGCCCCTTACTTCACGCTGAAAGACGCCGGCGCCGACATCACGCTTGCGTCGCCGGCCGGTGGCCAGCCGCCGCTCGATCCGAAAAGCGCGGACCCCGCGTTCCAGACCGACGCCACGCGTCGCTTCGAAGCGGATCCGGACGCGCGGGCCGCGCTCGCGGCCACGCAAAAACTGTCCGAGATTGCCGTCGACGGGTTCGACGCGGTGTTCTATCCGGGCGGCCACGGCCCGCTCTGGGATCTCGCCGAAGACGCACGATCGATCTCGCTGATCGAGCAGGCCATCGCGTTGGGCAAGCCGGTCGCGGCCGTGTGCCACGCGCCGGGCGTGCTGCGCCATGCCAAGGGGCCGGACGGCAAGCCGCTCGTCGCCGGCAAGACCGTCACCGGCTTCTCGAATTCGGAAGAGGATGCCGTCGGGTTGACGAATATCGTGCCGTTTCTCGTCGAGGACGAACTCAAGTCGAAGGGCGGCCGCTATTCGAAAGCCGATGACTGGCAACCGTATGTGGTCGTCGACGGCCTGTTGATCACCGGCCAGAATCCCGCGTCGTCCGAACCGGCCGCCCAGGCGCTGTTGAACATGCTGACGCGCGTTTGACCCGCGGCGCGACCGCCGCACCGGCGGCGAACGTCCGGTTCGCCGCCGGTCTCGCGCCGGCACGACATGCGCGGGAGAGCGGTCGCTCGAGCGCTCGGGGCAGCGAACGCGATGCGGGCAGATCCGGAAAAAGCGTTTAACACCACGCGCAACACTCGAGCGCGCGTCCGGAAAATACAATCACGGGCGTCCTGTCGCCGCATGCGTGCATCACGCGCCATCCAACTCATGTCTTCATCGCCCTTCAGATTCATATCATCTATTTCGGATTCCAAATCAGGTGTCGCGATCGCCGATGCCGCCTGCGAATGGGCCCGCACGAACGGCGTCACCTGGCTGTACATCTTCAAGACCCTCCTCGCCGCCCTTCTGGCGCTGGGTGTGGCGATGAAGCTCGAACTCCCGATGCCGCGCACGGCGATGACGACGGTCTTCGTGCTGATGCAGCCGCAAAGCGGCATGGTGCTCGCAAAAAGCCTGTACCGCATCTGCGGCACGATCGTGGGCCTGCTGGCCATGCTGGTGCTGATCGGTCTTTTCGGACAGACGCCGGAGCTCTTCCTCGGTGCAACCGCGCTCTGGATCGGCATTTGCACGGCGGGTGCCGCGCGAAACCGCAACTTCCGGACCTATGGCTTCGTGCTTGCCGGCTACACTGCCGCGCTCATCGGCATCCCGTCATGGCAGCATCCGGACGCGGCCTTTCTTTCGGCGATGACACGCGTGACGGAGGTCACGATCGGGATCCTGAGTTCGGGCGCGGTCAGCGCGCTGGTCTTTCCGCAGCATGTCAGCGAACAGATCAACCGCGTGAACCGCGCACGGTTCACCGCATTCGCGGACGATGTGCTGTCGGTTCTGTCCGGCCGGATCGACCGGTCGTTTCTCGAGGCGCTGAGCGTGCGCATCGTCGACGAAACCGTCAATTCGGAAGCTGCACGCAGCGCCGCGGTTTTCGAAAGCCCCGACACGCGCTTGCGAAACGGCCGCCTGACGCGTCTCAATGCGGAACGCATGGCGGCGTCGACGCGCCTGCACGCATTGAGTCAACTCATCGCCCGACTGCGTGTCGCGCGAGCCGCTGCCGTGCTGACGGAGATCGACGCACTGATCGCTGGTGTCGTGGCGCCGCTCCGACTGGAGCGGCAGGATGCGACGCACGCCGACGACATCGACGCACTCGCCGCCTCGGTGGCCGTCGCCCTCGAACGCTGCCGGATCGCGCTGCCCGAACGCGCGCAGCGGGCGCGAAGCCGACTCGGCGGCAACGCGGCCGTGCTCGACTTCGACACGGCGGTCGACCTGATCGACCGATTTCTGGACAGCTATATCGCCTATGCAAGCACCTATGTATCGCTGAGCGCCACCGCGCACGACCGCGAACAGTGGATGGCGCCATACGAACCGCGAACCAATCCGCTCATCGCGGCAGTCGCCGGCATCCGCGCGATGCTGCTGACGCTCGTGCTGAGCGCGTTCTGGATCGCGACCGCGTGGCCGTCGGGTGCGTTGTTCGTGCTGAACGGCGGCGCAATCTGCGCACTGGTCGCATCTTCCGCGCGCCCGTCCCGCACGGCGTTCCAGATGGCGATCGGCACGGCGTTCGCGTCCGTCATCGGTTCGATCGTCATGTTTGTCGTCTACCCGATCATCGACGGCTTCCCGCTGCTGTGCGTGGTACTGGCTGCGCCGCTCGCACTGGGATGCTGGATGACGACGCGCCCGTCGCTGGCCGGGTACGGCATCGGATACTGCATCTACTTCTGCTTTCTGACGGGGCCCGACAATGTGGTCGCGTACGATCCGACGTCGTTCATGAACGACGCGATCGCGCTGGTCCTGTCGATGCTGATGGCGTCGATCGCATTCGAATTGTTTCTGCCGCCGACGATGCGCGGATTGCGCAAACACCTGCTGGCCGACATGCGCAGGCAGGTCGTGTTCGCATGCACCGAATCGGCCGCGACACTGCGCACGCGCTTCGAAAGCCGCACACGCGACCTCATGTATCAGGTTCGGTCGATTTCGCGTGACGACCGGGCGGCGAACAGCGAGTCAGTCGAATGGTTCCTGTCCGTCCTCGAGATCGGCTCGGCCGTCGTGGACCTGCGCGGCGCGATGGCGATCGAGGCAGCGCGCGCCGGCGCGGATGCCGCACCGGCATGGCTCGACGATTGCGCATCCGTATGCCGCACGATTCGGCTATTGTTCGAGGCGCCGACATCGAAGGCCAGCACCGCTGCGACGCACGCGGTGCGGGTTGCGATCACCACGCTGCAACGGACGATGCAGACCACCGATGCGGCGCGCCCGACGGCACCCCACCTTCAGACGGTGCTCGGTAGCCTGCATTTCATTCACAGCGCGCTTGCGGCACCCGACTCGCCGCTACCGGCGCCGCATGACCACGCGTCGACGCCAGGCCGCGCACGCTGATGCGTTCATCGGCGCGCGTCGGGCATGGCCGTGCGTGCCGATCAGTGCTCGACGGCCCGCTCCGCACCGAGTCCGGTCTGAGCACGGACGAACTGGGCGTCGAAAGCACGCCGCTCCGCGTTGGCCTTCGCACTGCGATCGAGTGTCGATACCACGTAGCTCACCACGAACGCGAGCGGCATCGTAAGCAACGCCGGATGATCATACGGGAACAGGGCGGCCGGATGCCCGAGCACCGACTTCCACACGGCAGGCGACAGAATGACCAGCGAGACCGACGATACGAGCCCGACGATGCCGCCGCAGACGGCGCCACGGCTCGTCAATCCTTTCCAGTACATTGAAAGCACGAGCGGCGGGAAATTCGCCGACGCGGCGACGTTGAACGCCAGTGCGACGAGAAACGCGAGATTCTGCCCCTTGAACAGCAGGCCAAGCACGACGGCGACAACACCGATCGCCAGCGTCGTCCACCGCGTGACGCGAATCTCCGCCGCTCCGCTGGCTTGCCCCTTGCGCAGCACGCTCGCGTAGAGATCGTGCGATACGGCCGACGCGCCCGCCAGTACGAGCCCCGACACCACGGCCAGGATGGTGGCGAACGTCACCGCCGCGAGGAAGCCGAGAAACAGGCTGCCGCCCGTCGCGTTGGCGAGATGCATCGCCACCATGTTGCTCCCGCCGCGCAGCACGCCGCCCACGCGTCCGCCCTCGAAGAACTGCGGGTCGGTGCCGACGATCACGACGCTCGCGAGCCCGATGACGAACATCGCGATGAACATGAAGCCGATGCACGTGCTGGCGACGAATACGCTTTTTCTGGCTTCGCGTGCGTTCGGAACGGTAAAGAAGCGCATCAGGACGTGCGGCAGTCCGGAGAGGCCGAACACCGTCGCAAGCGACATCGAGACGGCCGAAACGGGATCCGAGAACAGGCGGCCCGGCTGCATCAGCGAGTTCCCCGCCTTGTGCACCGAGATCGCCGACTGCGCAAGCCGTTCGAAGCTGAACCCGAAGTGACCGAGCGCCAGCAGCGTCAGCAACGTGCCGCCGAACATCAGCAGGACGGCCTTGATGATCTGAACCCACGTCGTCGCGATCATCCCGCCGAAGGTCACGTAGACGATCATCAGGCATCCGACGCCGACGACCGCATAGTTGTAGTCGACGCCGAACAGCAGTTGAACGAGTTCCCCCGCGCCGACCATCTGGACGATCAGATAGAAAAACACCACCGTCAGCGAACTGACCACGCCCATCCAGCGCGTGCTGACCGGATCGAACCGATAGGCGATGATGTCGACGAACGTGAACCTGCCGAGATTGCGCAGTCGCTCGGCCATCAGGAACAGCATCACCGGCCATCCGACGAAGAAGCCGACGACATAGAGCAGGCCATCGTAGCCTTTTGCATAGACGAGACTCACGACGCCGAGCAACGTCGCTGCGGACATGTAGTCGCCGGCGACCGCAAGGCCGTTCTGAAGTCCGCTGATTCCGCCGCCGGCGGTGAGGAAGTCATTCACCGTCCTCGTGCGGCGCGCGGCCCAGTACGTGATGCCCAGCGTCATGCCGACGAACACCATGAACATGGCGATGGCGGCCAGATTGAGCGGCTGACGCTGCCCTGCCTCGACGACAGGAGCGGCCCACGCAGGACCGCGCGGCGCGGCGGCAAGCGCGAATGCCGCGGTCGATACGCGTGCGATCGATGTCATTGGCCCACCTCGCGAAGCAATTCGCGGGTCAGTCTTTCGAACCGATCGTTCGCCACACGGACATAGAGCCACGTCAGCCCCCATCCCGCGACGATCACGGCAATCGCGAATATCACACCGACCGTCGTGACACTTCCGGTCCACGCGGGGCTGCGCAACAGGTCGGGCCGCAACGCGACCAGCGCGATCAGCCCGAAATACGCACCCAACACGATGATCATCAACACCCAGCCCAGGCGAGCGCGTTCGTCGACCAGCTCACGAAACTTCACATGCTCCCGGATGTGCGAAACTGCACTTGCATTCAACGTCATATGCCTCCTCCATCGCCAATTTTGGAGAATCAGGAATACCGTACGCATCCGTCATCCCGTCAATAGATTCGTTATCCATAGAATCGCGTTCGCTTCTTTTCCCGGCTGAACGTCGCTGCGCGATCGCTTGGACAACTGAGCTTATTGCCGCCATGGGCGAATAGCAGCCCCCTCAGGTGGGGGGCATTGGCGCGGTCGCGCGTTCTCCGGGGAAACACCGACTGGTCCCGGCGACGACCGAAATTCGGGGCTGGCGCGCGTATGGAATTTCAGCGGCAGCGGCGCGACGCGTCCCGCCCCCCGTGCGGGGGGTGGCAAGAACGCGTGTTCGCACGGTATTTCTGACGAATCGCCGCCGCGCTGTGCCCGCCTCCTTTACTCCCCCAATGTCATGAACATTTTCCGGACCGACCTGAATCTGCTCGTGGTGCTCGAACGCATCTACGCCCAGCAGAGCATCACGCGCGCGGCGCAGCAGCTCAATCTCAGTCAATCGGCGGTCAGTCATGCGCTGAACCGGCTGCGCGAACTGCTCGGCGACCCGCTGTTCGAGCGTCACGGCAACGCAATGACGCCCACCCCATTGACGAGAGCGATCATTGCGCGCGTGCGCAATGGTCTGCATACGCTCGAAAGCACGCTGCATGAAGCCAGCCGGTTCGATGTCGCGACGACGGTCAGACGCTTCACGATCGGCATTCTCAATGCGCACGAACCGGTGGTATTGCCGCCGATCGCGCAATACATCGCGAAGCATGCGCCGTCGATCGACGTCGCCGCGGTGCAACACGATCGGCGCGCGATAGAAGCGGATCTTCTCACCGGCGCGCTCGATGCCGTGATCGACGTGCTTCTGCCGCATCCGCAATCCGTTAGGAGTACGCGTCTCTCGACCGACCGTTACGTCGTACTGTGTCGACGCGATCATCCGCGCGTCAGCCAACGCCTCGAGCTCGCCGACTACCTCGCCGAAGAGCACGTGCTCGTGACGAGCCGGCAACGCGGCGGCGGCGCCGAAGATGCCGCACTCATCAAGCTGGGCGCCGAGCGGCGAGTCCGCCTGCGCTGCGTTCGGTACTTCGCCGCGTGCCGTGTCGTCAATCAGACCGATCTGCTGCTGACCATGCCGGAGCGATACGCGCGGCTGCTCAACCAGATGTGCGGCAATCAGATGCTCGAGTGCCCATTCGACGTATCGATCGATACCTATCTCTACTGGCACGCGAATTCCGATGCCGATCCCGCGAATCAGTGGCTGCGGCGGCAAGTGGGCGAAGTATTTAACTCCGGTGACGCGGGCCTGGCGAGTGATACGTGACGCGATGCGCCGCCGCCCGCGTCGGTCGATGCCCGCCCGCTTATCCGCGCAGCTCGCGCCTCAAGATCTTCCCCGTCATGGTTTTCGGCAATTCGTCGATGATCTCGACGATACGAGGATACTTGTACGCTGCCATCCGCTCCTTGCAGTAGGCGATCAACGCGTCGGGCGAGATGTCGGCATGCGGTTTCAGGCTCACAACCGCCTTGACCGTTTCTCCCCGGTAACTATCCGCTACGCCGACGACAGCGGCCTCGCGCACCGCCGGATGCGAATACAGGACGTCCTCGACTTCACGCGGCCACACCTTGTAGCCGCCCGCGTTGATCATGTCTTTCTTGCGATCGACGAGATAGAACCAGCCTTGCTCGTCCATGAAGCCGACGTCGCCGGTCCGGAAGTAGCCGTCGACAATCGCTCGCGCACTCTCGGCCGGTTTGTTCCAGTAACCCGGCACGACCATCGGTCCGCGCGAGATGATCTCGCCGATCTCGCCCGGCGGCAGCGGGTGGCCGGTTTCGTCGCCGATATACGACTCCACGTTGAACACCGGCACGCCGACGGCGAGCGTGCCGGTTGACGGATCGACAGGCGCGTCGCGATCGAGCGGCACGCAGTGCGTCGGCGAGCTCGTCTCGGTCAGGCCGTAGCCGTTGTGAATGGTGTGGCCGAAGCGTTCGCGGAACGCATCGATGACGCTAGGCGGAATCGGCGCACCGCCGGAGTAGATGCGTCGCATCGACACCAGATGCTCGCGCGTCGCATGCGGATGATTCATCAGCGCGATGAAAGCCGTGATCGACCCGATCGTGAATTCCGCACGATTCTCGCGAATCGCATCGAGGATCACGCCCGGCTCGAAACGGCACGCAAGAATCAACGGCGCCGCGCAGATCAATGCCGCACCGATATGTCCGACCAGCCCGGTAATGTGAAACAGCGGCGCGACGCCGAGGATCGGACCGCCCTCGCGCAGCTCGATCCAGTCGCGGTACACCTGCGCGTTGAACGCGAGGTTGCCGTGCGTGTTCATCGCGCCCTTCGGCACGCCGGTGGTGCCCGACGTGTACACGAGCATCGCGACATCCGCTGGCTCGAGCGTGACGGACGGCGGCCGATGGCCGCGATAAGCGGCAATCGTCGTCGACAGATCCTCCACGCCTTGCACCGGCTGCCGTCGCGTACCGGCAAAGAGCCGTGCATCGTGCCGGCTCTGGTATTCGAGTTCGCTCGTGGTCATCACGGCCGGCTGCACCGCCGGCTCGCCGCGCGCGGCGGCTTGGGCTTCCTCCGCGAGAAACGGGTGTACGACGTCCACGTACAGCGATTCGTGACAGATCAGCATTCGCGCGCCCGAATCCGCGAGCAACACGCGCAGCTCGCGCGCGCGGTTCATCGGATTGATCGACACCGCGATCATTCCGAGCTTCCACGCGGCCACCAGCGCGATCACGAACTGCGGCACGTTCTGCAGGTACAGCGCAACGCGGTCGCCGGCTACGCAGCCGCGCTCGCGCCACGCGCTTGCAAGCGCGTCCGATTGCGCATCGAGTTCGGCGTAGGTCAGCACGCCGTCGAAATACAGTATCGCGGCACGCTCGGGCGCCCGCGTGACCGCCGCTCGGAACATGCCGAGTGCGTCGGTATATATCGGCGAGATCGTCGCAGGATGGTCGGCCGCATAGTTCGCGAGCCAGGGCTTGTTGTCATAGGGCGTCATGGACACTCCAGGAGTGGGCGGCGCGGCATCACGTGCGTGCGCCACCGAAATTGCACTGCGCGCCCGGTGCTTGGCAGCGCCGGGCGCGGTCGGACCGGAGTTGAAGCGGCCTACTTGATGACCACCGGGTTGACCGGCGCACCGCTACCGCTGACGACCTTGAGCGGCGCCGCCGTGTAGAGGAACGACCATTGCCCGTCGTCCGCGCAGTCGGCAGCGAGCGGATCGAGTTGTGCGATCTCGGTCAGCGTGACGCCCAGGTTGCGCATCAGCGCGTTATGCAGCGGCAACGCGACGCCCGACTCCGGATCGATCGTCACTTCGTTCGCAATCGTATCCGTGACGAGGTTCGGGATCTCCATCTGCTGGAACCATTGGACGAGCTCCGGGCTGTAGGTCAGGCCGGGCTCGATGAAATTCTTGTAGAACTCGTTCTTGTCTCGCTCATAGAACGAGCCGATCCAGCCGGTGCGGATCACGAGGATGTCGCGCTTTTCAATTGAAACGCGCTGCGCGTCGGCGGCCTCGAGCAGATCGCGATGCGTGAAGGTCTCGCCCGGATCGAGCACGGCCTTGCCGCGGTGCCGGGCGACGTCGATCAGCACGCCGCGCCCGACGACACCGCGCTCCGCGATCGGCAATACGCTCGCCTTCGCGAGGCCGCCGATCGTCGATTTCGCGTCGTAGCCATTCCAGATCTGGTCGCCATACCAGACGTGCCCCAGCGCGTCGTACTGCGTGGAACCCTGCAGATACATGATCATCATGTCGTCCGCATATTCGGCGAGCCCGGGGAACAGCGGCCCCTTGCCGCACATGTAGTGGCCCTTGTCCATCACGTTCATGCGGCATGCCTGGGAGCGGCCCGGCCAGACCGGGTCGCCCTTCGGGTTGCCCATCTGGACCTGCAGCGTGAAGGTCTTGCCGGAACGCACGGCCGCAACGCCGCGCAGCACCTCCGCCTCGGTCAGGTAGTTGAGGGAACCGACTTCGTCGTCGGGCCCCCACTTGCCCCAGTTCTTCGGCGCATCGCGCAACAGTTCAGCCACCTCCGGAACGTTCTTCGACTCCATGCTTCGTCTCCTGTCAAATCAACCGCTTGAATTCCCCGGTCGACTGCATGCAGGAAAGACTTCTGTGCAGACCGCCGAGGTTCGTCGATTTTTTAATGGTTTAAAGCGTAGACAGGCAGAAAAATCGAGGCAAATGAATTGTTTTCATAGCCGTCGATCGATTTCACACATATCTAGTACTAGTACCGTATTTCAGCTTCGCGATGCCGTGATCTACCATCGCTCGGAATGAAGCGGGAATCGTGAACTTACGAATTTCCTAATTCATTTTTTCGAAACGTTTCAAAAAATACCAAATAGTAGAAGTTGAAATTACCTTGGAGACAATCAATGACGTCATTCCGTTCGGGCAATCGGTCAATCGCGCTGGCAGCAGCCCTCCTCGGCGGCGCGGCACCGCACGCCGACGCGCAAAGCACCGTGACGCTTTACGGCATCGTCGACAGCGGAATCCTGTACACGAGCAAGACGGTCGACCCGGCAACCGGACGAAACGCCGGCCATCAGTTTTCGCTGATCAGCGGCGGAATGACGCCATCGCTGTTCGGCCTGAAAGGCAGTGAGGATCTCGGCGGCGGCATGAAGGCGATCTTCACGCTGGAGAGTGGCATCGATCTGGCGAAAGGCGGCTTCACCGATTCGAACGGAAACGTCTTCGGCCGCCATGCGTGGGTCGGTATCGAGAGCGGCGTGGGTACCGTCAAGGCCGGCTTGCAGTTTTCCCCGTTCGTGCTCTCGCTGATCGCGACCGACCCGCGCTCCGTGTCGTTCTTCGGCAGCCAGGTGCCGATCTACGTGAATAACGTGTTCGTGACCGGCATCTTCAACGCGAATGCCATTTCGTATGCGAGCCCCACGATTGCGGGCTTTCAGGGCAATGCGATGCTGGCGTTCGGCGGTGTCGCCAGCAATTTCCAGGCGGGCCGTCAGTACTCGGCGAGCCTGAACTACACGCACGGCCCACTCCTCGTCAGCGCCGCGATGTATAGCGGCAACGCCGGCGGCACGGCGGCGACTACGCCGGTGCCGAGCACGGTCGCATTCTCGGGCCGCACGATCGGTGCCCGTTACGAATTCAACGACCTGACCGTGAATGCGGTGTTCGTCAATTACAAGGTTGCGGGCGCGTTCGACAATCGCGTCTACGGCGGCGGCCTGAGCTACCGATTCACGCCGACGATCCACGCCGACGCTGGCGCGTGGTACACGAGCGACGGGAACGATACCGCGAACCATTCGATTCTGGCCGCAACCGGCGTGACCTACAACCTGTCGAAAGCGACGCTGATTTACGGCCAGTTCGGGTTCGTCAACAACCACGGCAAGATGAACACGGGCCTCTCAACCAACGGCGCGCTCTACGGCGTGTCGGGATCGACGTTCGGCACCGCCGTCGGGATTCGGCATTTGTTCTAGGTCCCGTGCGGCACACGCAGCGGGCCGGGCGGCGCGGGCGCACGTCGACCGCCGCTCCGATCGCCGGCCCTTGCTCGGCGTCGCCGCTTCAAGCACGGGGCTGCCCTTGACCTCGCGGAATGCGCGTCAGTGGCCGTTGCTATTCAGGGTTAGAGGATGTGGTGCAACCGTGAGAGAGAAGCATAGGTGCAACGAAATTGCATTGAAATTCAAATGATCGCTATGCGATTAATGCGAGTGAAATTGTGAAACTATCTTTTCTATAACAATGACTTAAATGCTCAACATTTCCGGTGAGCAGCGCAATTCCGGCTTCAAACGAGTGATTTCGGTCACCCGATTGGCCTTTGCCGGCAGTCAATAGGGGTAAGCGCGGAGCGAGGGTGCCAGGCGATGCTTCACCAAGCGGTTGGCGCTGGCGCGCATCACGTTCAGCCAGACGGGATACTCAGCGCTAGCGCAATCACATTCAAAGCGGCGCGCTCGTAGAGGTCCGGCCGGACTTGCGTCCCGAGCCGCTCGCCGCATGGGTCGTCATGGCCCATCGGCGCAATGGGTCGGCGCGCGTTCGGGCTTTCACGGGATGGATCGAGGGCGATTGGAGAAACTCGCAAGCGGCGCGCTGCTCGTCGCCGGCTGCCGTCTCACCCTCCTCGCCTAGCTGTTCCTGATCGACCGGCGTCGCTTGAGCTTGGCCGCGCCCTTCTTTGCAACCGTGCTGTCCAGCTTCCCCAGCTGCATCTTCGACAACAGGCGTGTCGCGTTGGCCGCGCAATCCACGTCGTCCGGCTTGGATTCAATTTCGGCCATCAACGACACGAGATGCTGCTTGTTCTGGGCCAGACGCAATTCCATGGCCTCGATGTCCCGCACCTTGTGGTGAAGCGCTTCGAGTAGCGCGCCACGTTGCCACTGCATGAGATCGGGCGGCAGCAACATGCGGATCTCGTCCAAGCTGAAGCCGGCTTTTTGCGCGGTCGCCACCAGCCCGAGCACCAGCACCGCGTCGGTCGAATAGATCCGGTAGCCGTTCGGCTGGCGCTCGACTGCGGTCAACAGACCAATACGCTCATAAAAGCGGATGCGCGACGGCGTCAGCCCTGTGCGTTCCGCCAGATCTCCTATCTTCATGATCTCGGTACGAAAGTGTCTAGCCGGGTTGGCATGTTGAGGACCCGTTGTGGGTCTCCGACCACGTCCATGCGAAGCACGATGTTTGCCGCGGGAGGCATACGGATTAACAGCCGGTAGCAATCACTCTAAGATTGAATATGACTTTAAGGTCAAGCGTTCAACGACGAATCGGCACGATTGGTATTCTTGGCCGCCGCGAGGCGATGAAAATTCGGGACCAGACCGGAAGGCCGGTTGCACCTTGCGTGGCCTTTTGTCACGCCACGCAAGGACCGGCAACAGATAGCCCGATCGACTCTCCTTCATCGAGAAAGTCGCTCGCCGCGGGGATCAGCCGACGCCGGCGTCGCCCAGCTTGCTGAAGTCTGGCGTAATACCTGCTTCACGGAGACGGTCGAGCACGCGCTTCTTATTGTCGGCGCATTCGATTTCATCCGGCCTGTTCTCGATAGCCTCGATCACCACAAGCAATTGCGCCTGAGTCTGGTCGAGACGCTTCCGAACACTATCGATCTCAACCACCTTCCGCTTGAGTGCGTCCAGCAACGCACCATGATCCCAAGCGCCCGGGCCAACCGGCAACAACTGCCGAATCTGCTCGAGCGTGAACCCAGCCTGCTGCGCGATAGCGATCATCGCCAGGATCACTTCCGCCTCCGGCGGATACTCCCGATAGCCGTTCGCCTTACGTTCCACCACCCTTATCAAGCCGGCGGCCTCGTAAAAACGGATGCGTGAAGCCGTCAGACCGGTGCGCTTCGCCAACTCTCCGATTTTCACTCTACACCCCAAAAAGCTATTGACATTAACGTTCACTTTAATCCTAAAGTTGCCCCATGACTGCGGGAGCAACACAGCGGATGCTTCGGCGAGCAACCGCACCACGGCCGCGGATCATTTGAAACTGTCTCAACGAAAGGAGCGCATTGTTCCGACCAGGCCTGAGCGAATGGTGGCGCCGGCCTGCGCACTTCCGGTAGCGTGACCAGCCCCGTGATCACGCTGCCGCCTCGTAGATCACCATCATAAAAGGAGTCGCCTTCCAGCAAGCAACAAAAATTGTCAAACACGCAACTGATTCTCAATCTGCATATTGAAAAGGAGTACGGATCATGGCATACGTCACGACGAAGGATGGCGTTCAGATCTTCTACAAGGACTGGGGCCCGCGCGATGCGCAGGTAATCTTCTTCCATCACGGTTGGCCGCTCAGCGCTGACGACTGGGATGCCCAGATGCTCTTTTTCTTGTCGCACGGCTACCGGGTCATCGCGCATGACCGCCGGGGGCACGGACGATCCAGCCAGGTGTGGGACGGTCATGACATGGATCACTATGCCGATGACGTCGCGGCCGTGGTCAACCACCTCGGCGTGCAGGGTGCCGTTCATGTCGGTCACTCCACGGGTGGCGGTGAAGTCATCCACTACGTCGCCCGCCACGGCGAAGATCGCGTCTCCAAGGCCGTGCTGATCAGCGCCGTTCCGCCGCTGATGGTCAAGACCGCAAGCAATCCAGGTGGTTTGCCGAAGGACGTGTTCGACAACCTGCAGGCCCAGCTCGCGGCGAATCGCGCGCAGTTTTACTACGACGTGCCGGCAGGCCCCTTCTACGGCTACAACCGCGCCGGCGCGAAGCCGTCGCAAGGCGTCATCTGGAACTGGTGGCGCCAGGGCATGATGGGCAGTGCCAAGGCGCACTACGACGGCATCGTGGCCTTCTCGCAGACGGATTTCACCGAAGACCTGAAAAGCACTACGATTCCAGTTCTCGTCATGCACGGCGATGACGATCAGATCGTCCCCTATGCTGATTCCGGCCTGCTCTCGGCGAAGCTTGCAAGGAACAGCACGCTGAAGACCTATAAGGGCTTCCCGCACGGCATGCCGACCTCTAACGCCGACACGATCAACGCCGATCTGCTCGAATTCTTGCGCGGCTAATCGCCACGGGTGCCAGGAGGGAACCTCTTCCTGGCACTCCGCTTGCGCCCTCCCTTCCCGTTGCGGGATGCGCGTCGCGCACACGAGTTGATCGACTCTGGCGTGCATATCGGCAAGATCGTTCTCACGGCAGAAGCGATCCTTGCACAATGAACGCAACAGCCTCTCTCGACAGAGGCTGCGTCTGTCTTTAGCTCTTGATGAAATTCCCGACGCGATTTGTTGACGACGTCGATTCCTTCTTTACCGCTCATGACAGCCTCCTTTGGCAATCGAAAGCGGTTACACCGGACCACTCGCCACTAGGACCGCGAACGATCGCGCGCTCCGTTCCCCCGTCGCGCGAACGCATCGACAACGCGCCCCATCCTGCTGCTTGCCCGGCCCATATCGGCTGCCGATCAATTCATCGCCTTCAGCCGCTTGACCACGGCCTCGGCAATTTCCTTGCTCGATTGCGGGTTCTGCCCGGTAATGATCCGGTCGGAACTCACGAACATAAGACGTAAAGGGAAGAAACGCCTTCTTGTACCGAGCACCGCGGCTTACGAGCGAATCCTGCAAAAAGAACGGCACCTGGGACTTCATGCCGGACAGCGCTTCTTCCATGTCGGAGAACCCCGTGACAGGTATGCCCTCGATGAGCGACTTCCCTGCTTCATCCTGCAGCGGCAATAGCGCGGAGACTCCATGGCAAACCGCTGAAACGATGCCGCCTTGGCGATAGATCTGCTCGCTGACGGCCTTCAGTGCCGCGCTATCGGCAAAGTCCCACAACGTACCGTGCCCGCCGGTGAAGTAGATCGCCTTGTAGTTGGATGGGGTAACGGAGGCAGCCGGCAACGTTGCCTTCAGTCGTGCCATGAAGGCGGGATCGCTCAGATGTGCGCGGGCCGAATCGTCGAGGTAAAACGACTTCAGGCTACGCTGGTCGATCGGAACCTCGCCGCCTGCGGGGCTCGCAAAATCCATCTGCAGTCCGGCTGCCTGGGCGACGTCGTAGAAATGCGTCAACTCAGTGAACCAAAGCCCCGTCGTATCGGATCGAGATGGATACTTGGCGTGATTGGTCATCACGACCAGAATCTTGCTGCCAGGCTGCATTGCGCCCTCGCTCTGGATGGAGTCTGCTGCGTACGCGTATCCGCCCGTCAACATCGAGACGACGACGGCGAGCAGCCAGGACCTGGTGAACCAACGCTTGAACATTTCCAAATTCCTCATAGGAGTCGGCGCTGTTTTGACAACACCATCTAACCCGAGCCGCTCGCATATCACGGCGACGCGAAGCGCCTCGGACGAAATCCTAGGATTGAAGTTAAGTTGAATGTCAAGTGGTGTCGTGACGCTGCAGATCCGCGTCGATGAAGGCGTCGGCTGGCTTGATACCGATCGAGCGTCCGTCCTGTTGAATCCGTTTCCCGCATGCCATGCCTGCGTCACACGTCGATCCGACTTCAGATCAGTAAAACGAAGTTTTCATTGGAATCCGTGCATCCCTATCACGCAGTCGCATACGGCATTGCGCGTGAACCACTGCTTGACCTTGAACCGAGCTTCAACGTTAGCCTCGCACCTATCATCATTTGACGCAGGACAACCGACATGCAAACGATACTCGGGACAAACGGCCAAATCGCCACTGAATTGGCGCGACAGTTACGCCTCATGGGTACGAGCGACATCCGCCTCGTGAGCCGTAATCCTCGCAAGGTGAACGACACCGACAATCTGGTGTCGGCCGATCTTCTCGATGCGAGCCAGACCGCGCGGGCAGTCAAAGGCAGCAGCATTGTCTATTTCACCGCAGGCCTTCCGCCGGATACGCAGCTTTGGGAAGCGCAGTTTCCCGTCATGTTGAAAAATGCGCTGGACGCGTGCCGTCAGGAAGGCGCCAAGTTCGCGTACTTCGACAACACCTACATGTATCCCCAGAACAACCTGCTGCAGACGGAGAAGACGTCGTTCGCACCGCTAGGCCCGAAAGGTAAGGTGCGTGCGGCAATGGCGTCCATGGTGCTCGAAGAGATGGCGAAAGGAGACATTCCGGTTCTGATCGGGCGCGCGCCCGAGTTCTACGGCCCGGGCAAGACTCAGAGCTTCACGAATGCACTGATCATCGACAAACTCAAGGCCGGCGAGACGCCCAAGGTGCCATTGCGAGCCGATACTCGGCGAACGCTCATCTGGACGCCCGACGCGAGCCGTGCGCTCGCGACACTGGGCAATACGTCAGATGCGTACGGGCAAACCTGGCATTTGCCGTGCTGCGACAATCGACCGACATACAAGGAGTTTGTCACCATGGCGAGCGAGGCCTTCGGGCGGAAGCCGACCTATACGGTTGTCGGGAAATGGGCATTTTTCGCTGCCGGACTTTTCTCCAAACAAGTTCGCGAGATCAGGGAACTCCTGCCCCGTTACGGGCAAGACAACCTCTTTGATTCCACGAAGTTCAAGCGCCGGTTTCCCAAGTTCGAGACCACAACTTACCGAAAGGGTCTTGAACTGATTCGACGGGAGTCGTAGACGTTCGCCGGCAGCACGTACTTGTCGATATGCGGATTTCTCTCGACGCTTAGCGAGACGCCGCCATGCCAGGCGAAAACCCGCCGCTCAGTTCCCCCCGTAGATATTCCACCAGCGCACGCACTGCGCTAGGCACGACCGGACTATAAGGGCGAATCGCGAAGATATGGTCACCGAATGCGCCCGACGGACGCCACGCGCCGAGCAGCGGCACGAGGTGGCCCGCGTCGATGTCGCGCTGCGCGCTGAAATCCGGCAGCAACGCGATGCCGAGGCCGCCGAGCGCCGCCTCCCGCATCGCTTCGCTATTGTTCGCTGCGAAACAGCCGCGTACGGGCACGCTCACGCGTGCACGCCGCCGGTCGCGCGGCTCGAAGCTCCATGCGGTCGGTTCGTTGCCGCGCAAATAGCACAGGCAGTCGTGATCGACGAGCGCATTCGGATGCTCGGGCGTGCCGCGTCGCGCCAGATACGCGCGGCTCGCGACGAGCAGCGAGCGCGTCTCGCAGAGCTTCCACGCGACATGCGTCTGCGGCGCGGTGGTCGTATGACGAATCGCGAGGTCGAAGCCTTCCTGCGACAGTGAAAACAGCCGGTCCGACAACTCGAGTTCGATGCGCACCGCCGGATACTGCGCGATGAAGGCCGGCAACAGCGGCACGATCCGCTGCCGTCCGAGCGCGACCGGCATCGTCACGCGCACGAGGCCGCGCGGCTCGCCAGCCAGATCCTTCACGCGCGCGAAGTTCATCTCGATCGTCTCGTACGCCTCGCGCGTGCTGTCGACGAGCGTCTGCCCTGCTTCCGTGAGCCGCACGCTGCGCGTGGTGCGCCGCACGAGCGGCACGCCGGCGGCCGCCTCGAGATCGGCGATGCGCTGGCTCATGGCCGCCTTGCTGATGCCGAGCCGCTGCGCCGCAGCAGTGAAGCTGCCGGTCACGGCGAGCACGGTCAGCGAATGGATGTGCGGCCAAAGGGTTTGGGTATTTTGCGAATTCATCGCTCGATTATTCAGTATTCTGAACAGTGAATCAATTGGAGCGGTCTTCTCCAGCCGCCGTCATTTGCCTAGACTGAGGCCTTCCCAATCAGGACCACCGCTCAGGAGACGATTCGATGACCACGGTTCCCGCCTTCACCTCGTCCGACGACGTCGGCCACTACATCGACGGTGCCCGCGTGCCGGGCGCAAGCGGCCGCTTCCAGGACGTGTTCAATCCGGCAGTGGGCAAGGCCGCCCGCCGCGTGGCGCTCGCCGACGACAACGAAGTCGCCCAGGCCGTCGCCGCCGCACAGGCCGCATTCCCGGCGTGGTCGGAGACGCCGCCGATCCGTCGCGCGCGCGTGATGCACCGCTTCCTGCAGCTGATGAACGAGCATCGCGACACGCTCGCCGCGATCATCACCGCCGAACACGGCAAGGTATTCTCCGACGCGCAGGGCGAAGTCGCGCGCGGCATCGACATCATCGAATTCGCCGCCGGCGTGCCGCAACTGCTGAAGGGCGACTTCACCGATCAGGTCAGCACCGGCATCGACAACTGGACGATGCGCCAGCCGCTGGGCGTCGTCGCGGGCATCACGCCGTTCAACTTCCCGTGCATGGTGCCGTGCTGGATGTTCCCGGTCGCACTCGCAACGGGCAACACGTTCGTGCTGAAGCCGAGCGAGCGCGATCCGTCGGCGGCACTGTTCATCGCCGATTTGCTGACCGAGGCGGGCCTGCCGAACGGCGTCTTCAACGTCGTGCAAGGCGGCAAGAACGCGGTCGACGCGCTCATCGATCATCCCGACGTGCAGGCGGTCAGCTTCGTTGGCTCGACGCCGATCGCGCACTACGTACACCAGCGCGCATCGCAAAACGGCAAGCGCGCACAGGCACTCGGCGGTGCGAAGAACCATATGGTCGTGATGCCCGACGCGAACCTCGAGCAAGCGGTCGACGGACTGATCGGCGCCGCCTATGGCTCGGCCGGCGAGCGCTGCATGGCGATCAGCGTCGCCGTGCTGGTCGGCGACATCGGCGATCGCATCGTCGCGAAGCTCGCGGAGCGCGCGAAAACGCTCGTCATCGGCGACGGCATGTCGCCGGAAGTCGAAATGGGCCCGATCGTCACGGGCGACGCGCTGAAGCGGATCGAAAGCTACATCGACATCGGCGTGCAGGAAGGCGCGAAGCTCGTCGTCGACGGTCGCGGCCTGAAAGTCCCTGGCCGAGAGGAAGGCTTCTTCACCGGCGGCACGCTGTTCGACAACGTGACGACCGATATGCGCATCTACAAGGAAGAAATCTTCGGGCCGGTACTCGCGTGCGTGCGCGTGAAGGATTTTGCCGAAGCCGTGAATCTGATCAATGCGCATGAGTTCGGCAACGGCGTCGCGTGCTACACGAGCGACGGCGGCATCGCGCGCGAATTTGCACGCCGCATCCAGGTCGGCATGGTCGGCATCAACGTGCCGATCCCCGTGCCGATGGCATGGCACGGGTTCGGCGGCTGGAAGAAGAGCCTGTTCGGCGACATGCACGCATACGGCGAAGAAGGCGTGCGCTTCTATACGAAGCAAAAGTCGATCATGCAGCGCTGGTCGTCGAGCATCGGCAAGGGGGCAGAATTCGCGATGCCGACCGCGAAGTAAGCGTAGTGGATGGGCTGGTTTCTCGGGTTGGCAATGTGAGCATCCATGAGAGCCGGCCCTGGTCGTCGTCGTAAGTAGCGCCCAGTCGCGAGAGTTTGGGTTGGGTGCGGGGTCCGGAAGGGTGTCGTGCTTTTTTGTGTGTGGCCCGTCGCGGTAGATCGCGGCGGACTGCTGCAAACGAGCGTCGAGCAGACAGCGGCGCGACGGGTAGCACGACGCCGAGCGCCTTCAGGCGCCCTTCGATATCTCTTTGCACATTCGCGTCGAACGGACGCCGCGCGGGCCTTCGCACGCGCGCCGCCCCGCCGATGCCGGCTCGTCTTACAGCGCCCGCACGATCCCACCGTCGACGCGAATGTTCTGCCCGGTGATATAGCCCGCGCCTTCGGATAGCAGGAACGTCACGGTCTGCGCGATCTCCTGCGTCTTGCCGAACCGGCCGACCGGAATGCGCGCAACGATTTCGGGCGTCTCCGGCCAGCTGTCGATGAAGCCCGGCAGCACCGAGTTGATCCGGATGTTGTCCTTCGCATAGCGATCCGCGTACAGGCGCGTGAAGGAGCTGAGCGCCGCGCGCAGCGCGGACGACACCGGCATTGCCTGCTCGGGCGCATCGGCCGCGAAGCTCGAAATATTGACCACCGCACCGCCGCCCTGCTTCAGGAAAACCGGCGTCACACGCCGCAGCACGCGCACGACGTTGAGCACGATCAGATCGAGCCCTTCGTGCCACTTGTCGTCCTTCACGGAAAGCAAGTCGCCCTTCGGCGGATGCCCGGTGTTGTTGACGACGGCGTCGATGCGGCCGTACTTTGCGAGTGTCTCGTTCACGAAGCGCTCGATGTCGGCGTCTTCGGTGACGGACCCTGCGATGCCGAAACCACCGAGTTCCTTCGCCAGTTCGACGGCACTGCCGGACGGCGACATCAGCGCGACGCGGTAGCCGTTGCCGGCAAGATCCCGCGCGATTGCAGCGCCCATGCCCTTGCCCGCCGCCGTCACTAAAGCCACTTTCTCTACAGTCATGCTGTTCTCCTGGATAGGTCGGCGGTACGCCGTGTTCGGTCTCGACATCGAGCTATTGCAGCACTCTAGGTCTCTATAATGCAAATGTCGAACGATGATTTCTCCAGTCACCCTGTAGAATTTCTACTGCATGAAGGCTCTTTTGCGTACCCGCCGGTTCCCGCCGCTCAATGCGCTTCGCGCGTTCGAAGCGTCGGCGCGCCACCTCAATTTCCGGCTGGCCGCCGATGAACTCGGCGTAACGCAGGGCGCGGTCGCGCAACAGGTCAGGCATCTGGAAGTCGCCGTGGACGTCCAGCTCTTTCGGCGCTTGCCGCGCGGGCTCGCGCTGACGCGCGACGGGCTCGAGTATTTCTCGTCGGTCCAGCGCGCGCTGCAGATCATCTCCGACGCAACGGAAGCGCTGGGCGAGCGCGCGACGATTCTCACGGTGAGCACGACGCCGTCGTTCGCGTCGAAGTGGCTGATTCCGCGGCTGTCGGACTTCAGCCGGCTGCATCCCGACATCGAGGTGCGCGTGATCGCCGACGAACGGCTCGCGACGTTCAAGGCCGATGGCGTCGACATCGCGATTCGACTGTGCAAGCCGCCGTTCCCGCCTGGTTTGACCGGCGAATTGCTGTTTCCGCTCGATATCTTCGCCGTCGGCAGTCCCAAGCTGCTCGATGGCAATCCGCCGATCCGCAAGCCTGCCGACTTGTCGAAGCACGTGCTGCTGCACGACGCCCACGATCTGTGGCCCGAATTCATCCGCAAACTCGGCGGAAAAGTGAAAGCCGACCCGACCAAAGGGCCGCGATTCAGTCAGACCCTGCTCGCCATCGACGCGGCAGTCGCGGGGCAAGGCATCGCGCTGACCAGCGAGCCGCTCGTCGAGCGCGATATCGCGGATGGCCGGCTGCGGCGTGTTTTCGACTTTTCCTTTCCGATGACGCTCGGGTTCCATGTCGTCTTTCCGCAAGCGAACGCGCATTCGGAAGCGCTCGAGGCCATGCGCGACTGGTTGTTTACGCAGTACGGAAACGCGCACTGATACGGCGTTTCAACACGTGGCGCTCGAGATCGCCCACCGCGAAGCCGACGTGAATCGCTGAGCGTACTCCCCCGGAACGAAAGCACGCCGCCGTGCGCGCACCGCAGCACCACGCGCCGATTCCGCGCGATTCTGCAGAGGACCTTTCCTGTGCAGCGCCTTAATCGCCCGTCGCACGATCTCCAATAATGGCCGCTCGATCCGTCAGCGAAGCGTGCCGACGCGGCCCGTCGGCGCTCGACGCCTGAGCCACGATAAAAAATCCTATGCATTCCTATAAAACGAACCGACACGCCGGCGCTGCCGCGACGCACGCCGTCCGCCGCGGCCGCCTCGCATCGGGCAAGACTGCGGGGACGGTCATCGCCGCCTGCATCGCCCCGTTCATGCCCGGCATCGCACATGCACAAAGCAGCGTCACGCTATACGGCCTGATCGACACGTCGATCACTTATTCGACCGACCAGCGCACGCAAGGCGCCGGCTCGCCGGGCAGCGGCAGCGTCGCGATGACGAGCGGCGCATTGAACGCATCGCGCTGGGGGTTGCGCGGCCGTGAGGATCTCGGCGGCGGCACGGCCGCCGTCTTCGCGCTCGAAAGCGGCTTCTCGGGGACGACCGGCAAGCTGTCGCAGAAAGGCGTCGACCTGTTCGGCCGTCAGGCGTGGATCGGCGTCAGCTCGCGCACGGCCGGCACGCTGACGTTCGGCCGCCAGTACGACGAGATCCTCGAGTTCGTGACGCCGCTCGGCGCGGCGGGCCCCGGCTGGGGCGGCAATCTCGCGGTGCACCCGTACGACAACGACGACTCGAACCGCAACCTGCGCATCAACAACGCGGTGAAGTACACGAGCCCGACCTATCGCGGGCTGACGTTCGGCGCGATGTTCGGGTTGTCGAACAAGGCCGGAGAGTTTTCGAACAACGCCGTCTGGAGCGCCGGGCTCGGCTATGCCAACGGGCCGGTGAAATTCGGCGCCGGCTACCTGAAGATCAGCCGCGATCGCAACGCGCCGAACCCGGACGGCGCGCTCAGCACGGTCGACGGATCCGCGACGATCACGGGCGGCAACCAGCAGATCTGGTCGGTGGCCGGACGCTATGCGTTCGGCCCGCACTCGGTCGGTGCCGCATGGTCGCACTCGACGACCGACGGCGTGACCGGCGTGCTGCAGGGCGGCGGCATCACGGCGCTGAAGGGCGAATCGCTCGTGTTCGACAACTTCACGGTCGACGGCCGCTTCATCGTCACACGGGCGTTCAGCGTGGCCGCCGCGTACACGTACACGATGGGCCGTTTCGACAGCCGCACGGGCCAGACGCGCCCGAAATGGAACCATGTCGTCGCGCAGGCCGACTACGCGTTCTCGAAACGCACGGATGCGTATCTGGAAGGCGTCTATCAAAGCGTGAGCGGCGGCGACGGCAATCCGGCGTTCAACGCGACCGTCTGGACGATGACGCCGTCCGCCAACAGCAACCAGCTCGTCGTCGCGCTGGGGTTGCGGCACAAGTTCTGACGGCAGCGCCGCTTCGTGTGCAGGGCCGCGTTTCAAGCGTCGCTTCCTGCGCGAATCAGCAGGAGAAGCTGGTCACGTTGTGACATTTTTCCTAATCTGATTGCAGCGGCGCCGTCGTTCGGCGTTCCGGCCACGACAATCTTTCATATGGCGCATCGCCGGCTTACGAAAGCGCTCGCATCGCTGACGAAACGCCGGCACTTTCGCGCCGGTCGCGACCGGATACATGACGTGGCCGCTTGCACCCACGACGCTTTCCACGCAGTCAACCGCAGGAGATACACAATGCGCACAACAAACCGAGTTGCGGTCCTGGCAATCCTCGCGCTGCTGGCGGGTTGCCACCACGCGGCGAAAACGCCCGAGAACGCCGGGATGACACCCGCACCGGCGAGCGAGGCGGTCGCTACGGTGTCGGCCGACGATCTCGACAATCCGAACAGCCCCCTCGCGAAGCGCAGCGTCTATTTCGATTTCGACAACTACTCGGTGAAGCCGGAATACGAGTCGCTGCTCCACGCGCATGCGGACTACCTGCGCAGCCATCCGGCGCGCCATGTACTGATCCAGGGCAACACCGACGAACGCGGCACGTCCGAATACAACCTCGCGCTCGGCCAACGCCGTTCGCAAGCGGTGATGAGCGCGCTCGAAACGCTGGGCGTGCCGGGCTCGCAGCTCGAGGCCGTGAGCCTCGGCAAGGAAAAGCCGGTCGCGCTCGGTCACGACGAGGCATCGTGGGCGCAGAACCGCCGCGCCGATCTCGTCTATCGTTGATCGGATGCCGCCGCCACGGCGGCGTCGTCGCAACGCATCACCCGCAACGCGGTCACATAGATCACGCGATCGCTGCACACGAATGCGAGCAGCGCGAGCAGACCGGCGCCGCACATCCGCCACGCCGCTCCATGCGGATCGCTATGCGCGGCCGTCGCACGCCGGCGCCCCGCTGTCCGCCCGCGGCGCGCGCTCGAGCCGCCGGTGCAGCCAGTGCGACATCACCGCCGACGTGACGAACGCATCGAGTATGGCGACGCCGTCGATGCCGCCGATCTCGTCGAGGCCCAGCAAGAAGGCCTTCAGCAGCGTATAGCCGGTCATCGCGCTCGTGCCGACGATCACCCCGAGCAGCACGAACCAGCGTCGCCGGATGCGCGTGCCGATCGCCGCCATGATGCCGCCCGCAACGATCGCCGGCAGCACATAGCCGAACAGGAACGACGCGAAGAAGATCATCGGCACCATGCCTGCGCAGAGCTTCAGCGTGTCCCATCGCGGGCCGTTGATCACCGACCACGCAACCAGCATCACGAGCGGCCATACGAGCGCGGCGACCAGCGGCGCACCGACGCCGAACGACACGCAGCCGAACACGACACGCGTGGATGGACGCGACGACTTGCGCGGCGGGCGCTCGAGGGTGGCACTCATGGTTGTTGTAGTCGGAATCGGAATGGCGGCGTGCTGGAGTGTACCAAGCCGGCGCGACACGCTTCCAATCCGGCCCCGCGCGGGCCGCACGCGACGATAGGCAAAAAGCATGGAATAAACCGGCCGCCCGGAACGTCTCGTCATCGCGCAATCGCACGGCTCGATCGACCCCGCTCGTCATGCGGCGCGCGCACTGCAAGGAGATTGAAATGAAATCGGCGAGATTGGCCGCGGTGGTGATCGCGGCGCTGGCGCTGCTGCTGTCGGCGGGATGTACGTCGTCGGACGGTGGCGCTTCGCAGGGGTCCGGCATGAGCCGGTACGGCGGCGGCGGATCGGGCGGCGGCGGCGGCGGCGGCGGTGGCGGAGGGGGCGGCGGCTACTGAAGCGCCGCCCCAGCCCGAACGGAGCGCTGCGCGCCGGCACGGCCGGAAACCGGCCGCATCGCGCGCGACGCCCCGCCCTTCGTTACGGCTTAACGCATTGCCTTCACGTCGGCCGGCGTGACGTTCGCGGGCTGGCCGCCCCACGTCGCGCGCAGGTAGTTCGCGAGCTGCGCGAGTTCGTCGTCGCTCAGCGTGTGCGCGAAACCCGGCATCGGCTGCAGGTTCTCGAAGCCGGCGAACTTCTGCTCGTCGATGCCGTCGAGCATCGCGACCAGCAGGTTGCGCGAGTCGGCCTGACGCAGCGTCGAATTGCCGTTCATCGGCACCGCGACGTGCGGCTTGCCTTCGCCGTTGAAGCCATGACAGCCCGCGCACACCGCCAGATACACCGAGCGGCCGGCCGCGAGCTGCTGCGCGTCGGCCGACACGGGCTTCACCGGCTGCGGCGCCGGCGGCGTATCGCCGAGCAGGTACACGGACAGCGCGCGCAGGTCGCGCTGCGTCAGGTATTGCGTGCTCAGGTGCACGACCGGATACATCTCGCCGAACGCCGAGCCTTGCGGCGCGATGCCGACACCGAAGAACGTCTGCAGGTCGGTGCCCGTCCAGCCGCGCGCGGCGAGGCCGGCCGGCGTGATGTCGGGCGCGGCCACGCGGCCGAGCGCGGCGCCCGCGAACGGCTTCGCGCCGTCGAGCTGGCCCGTGAACGCGCGCGGCGTATGGCATTCGGCGCAGTGGCCGAGCGCACCCGCGAGATAGCGGCCGCGCTGCCAGTCGGCGGATTGGCCGCTCGACGCGTCGGGCAGGCTGTCCTTCAGGAACACCATGTCCCAGAACACCATGCCGAAGCGCAGGTTGTACGGGAACTTCAGCTCGTGCTTGCGGTTTTCCTGCGCGACCGGCTTCACCGTCTGCAGGTACGCGTACATCGCGTCGGCGTCGGCGCGCGTGAGCTGCCGGTACGACGTGTACGGCATCGACGGATACAGCCGCTTGCCCGGCGCCTTGCCGTCGTGCAGCGCGGCGTAGAACTCGTCCGCGCTCCAGTTGCCGATCCCGCGATCCTTGTCGGGCGTGATGTTCGAGCCGTAGAACGTGCCGAACGGCGATTCGAGCGGTGCGCCGCCGGCGAACGGCGCGCCGTCCTTCGCGGTGTGGCACGCCGCGCAGTCGGCGGCCTTCACGAGATAGCGGCCGCGCGCGACCTGGTCGGCTCCGGGCGCGCCGGACGCCGCGCTGGAGACCGGCGCGTCATGGCCGCCGCACGCGGCGAGCAGCAGCGCGCAGGCGGCCGCGATCGCGGGCAGGCCCGCGGCCCGCGCGACACGATGGACGAATGTGCGTTTCATGCGGCGTCCTTCACGAGTCCCGGCGTCGTCAAAATCACGTCCTTCACGGCTTCGTAATAGCGGACGTAGCCCGTGCAGCGGCAGATGTGCGCGTTCAGCGCGTCGGTGATCGTGTGCTCGACGTCGGCCTTCGCGATCGGCGCGCGCTTCAGGCGTTCGATCAGCACGGTCGCCGCATTGACGAAGCCCGGCGTGCAATAGCCGCACTGGAAGCTGAAATGCTCGAGGAACTTCTGCTGGATCGGCGACAGCTCGACCACTTCGCCCGCTTCGTTGCGCTTCGCGTGGCCTTCGATCGTGCGGATCGAGCGGCCGTGGAAGAAGTGCGCGCCGGTGATGCACGTGCGCATTTCCTCGCTGGTGCCGTCCGGCTTGTCGACGATCACGACGCACGCGTGGCAGATGCCCTGCCCGCAGCCGAGCCGCGAACCGGTGAGGCCCGCGTATTCGTGCAGGAACTCGATCATCATCAGCCCCTCGGGCACCTGCATCGGTCCGACGGCCTTGCCGTTGATGTTCACCGACAGCGGCTTCTGCTGGAACCGCACGAGCGGACGCTCGACGGGCGCCGAAGCCGCAGTGGCTGCTGCGGGTGCGGCTCCGGCGGGCGCCGAAGCCGGGGCGGCCGAAGCGGCGTTCGGCCCGGAAGCGCCGGTCGCAGCCGCGCCGGCGCTCGCGGCCGAAGCCGCGGTTTGGGCGGTCGTCATGCGAGCACCTCCTGAATCTTTTGCGGGGTCACCGGCAAATCGGTGAAACGATGGCCGATCGCGTGCGCGATGCCGTTTACGATCGCGCCGACGACGGGAATCATCACCACTTCGGCGACGCCCTTCGGCGGATCGGTCTCGGACAGCGGCGGCAGGATGTCGCCCGTCTGCGACCACACGGCGACGTCGGTCGCGCGCGGCAGCTGGTAACGGTTGAAGTTCCACGTGCCGTTGCCGGGGCCGTCTTCGTAAAGCGGCAGATACTCGTGCAGCGCATGGCCGATGCCCATCGCGAGGCCGCCCTGCAACTGGCCCGACACGAGCTGCGGCGAGATCTGGTTGCCGCACTCCATGATCGAGTGATGCGTGAGCAGCTCGACCTTGCCGGTCGATTCGTGCACGGCCAGCTCGACGAGCGTGCCGACCGCCGTGTAGTACGTGACGGCCGCGTTGTTGCGGCTCGTCGGCGGAATGAACACGCGCTTGCGGTCCAGCACGCGGTAGCCGTTCGCGGTCGGCGCGAGCGTGCCGCGCAGCGCGGTCGCGCCGGCCGGCGCGGCGGTGCCCGGGATCGGGCCGTCGTCGCCGGTCTTCGGCGCGCCGACGCGCAGCGACAGCCCGTCGATCGGCAGACGATCGACCGCGCCGCCCACTTCGAACTCGGCGTCGGTCCACTGCCAGCGGTTGAACACGTGCACGACGGCACCGGTCGGCAGGCCGAGCGCGTGCGCCTGCTTCGCGAGCTGCTCGAACGTCAGCGGCTCCAGACCGTCGGCCGTCAGCTTGCCGTCGACCCAGCGCGCGTCCTCGATGCGGATCGCGTACGGCGCGGCCTGGCCGCCGCCGAGGCCGCGGCTCCAGATCGACATCGCAGCCGGCCACAGGCCGTAGCGGAACACCGCCCGTGCGGCTTCGCGCGTGCTGTGCGTGAAGTAGTACGCGGAGTTCGTCGCGCTCGACGGCGACGCATAGCCCGGCGACCAGCGCGGATTCGCGCTGAGGCGATCCTGGTCGGCCTGCGACATCAGGTACGGATCGCCGCTCGTCTCGACCGGCAGGTCCGGCCATTCGGTCACGGCCACGCGTACTTCGCTTGCCGGACGGCCGAGCCACTTCGCGACCGCGACGGCCTGCGACGTCGACATCCCGGTGCCGATTTCGGCAGCCGTGTGATGCAGCGACACGTTGCCGTTCGCGTCGAATTCGACCTTCGCGAACGACGCTTCCGCGCCCGTGCCGAAGTCCTTCTGCACGCACGCGAAACCGACGCCGTAGCGCTTGCCGGGGTTCGATGCTTCGAACTCGGTCTTGCGCGCAACACGGTGCGTCCACAACGGATGCTGCTTCGCGCGCTCCAGCACTTCCGCGACGCGCAGCGCGCCGGCGGGAATCGCACCCTGCGTGTTCTTCATCCCCGAACGCAGCGCGTTGCGCAGCCGGAAATCGATCGGATCGATGTTCAGTTGCGCGGCGATTTCGTCGACCGCCATTTCGGTCGCGGCCATGCTCTGCAGCGTGCCGTAGCCGCGCGCGGAGCCGGCGTCGATCGCACGCGACGCGATCGCGACGGCCGCGAGGTCGCTCTTCGGGAAGTAGTAGATCGATTGCGCGGCCGTCGCGCCGACCATCGCCACCGACGGCGAGAAATTCGAGCGCCCGCCGCCGTTCGCCTCGAAGTCGCCCTTGAACGACTGCAGCAGGCCCGTGTTGCGGTCGACCGCGATCCGGTAGTGCATCTTGAACGCGTGACGCTTAAGGGACGTCTGGAACTGCTCGTAGCGGTCGTTCGCGAAACGCACCGGGCGGCCATCCGCGTACAGCGCGCACACGAGGCCGTAGAACGGCACGTTGCAGTGATCCTTCGAGCCGTAGCCGACCGTGTAGCACGGATGCACGAACAGCTGCTTCACCGGGAAGCGGCACTTCGCGACCATCGCGGCCGCGTTCTCCGCCACTTCGAGCGGCGACTGGGTCGGCACGACGAGGTGCAGCGACTGCGTCGCGGCGTCGTACCAGCAGTTCGCGTTGTCGGGTTCGAGCGCGGCCGTATCGACCGACTGCGTGTTGTACTCGCGGTCGAACACGAGCCAGTCGGCCGACGGATGATCGAGTTCCGCGGCGATCTGGCCGGCGAGGAACATCCCCTGCTCGTCGAGCTTGCCGTGCTCCTTGCCGTCCGGCCAGACCGGCAGGTGCTTGCGCATCATGCTAGGGAAGATCGGCGCGTCCTTCAGGCTCGAATACACATCGTCGTCGTAGGCCGTCTTGCCGCCCACCCGTACGTAACGGAACGTGCCCCATGGATCGCGCTCGAGCGGGCCCGTGACCGCGCCGTAGCGGATCACGTCGTCGCGGAACTTGAGCGTGTTCTTCGCGAAACGGAAGCGCGCGAAGTCGTGGTAGATGAGGATCGCGACCGCGTGGCCGAGATACGCGGGCGTCTTGCCGGCGGGCAACAGCATGTCGTCGCCGTAGAACGTCGGGAACGCGACGCCGTCGCGCGCGAGATCGTCGGCCGTGACCACGCGGTCCGGCTTGAGCTCGTCGCCGAGCAGCGACAGGTCGAAGCCTTCGTACGTGCGGTCGGCCTGCGTGACGCGCAGGATCAGCGCATGCGACTGCTGCTGCGGCCAGTGCGGCATGTCGGCGGCGCGCACGTCACGGGCGAACACTTTCGAGCCCGTGACCTTCGCGATGCCGTCGATGCGGAATTGAGGGATGCCGGTGACGCTATCCCATTTGACAGGGGTGAGGAGTTTTTCTTCGAAGAGCGCCGCGAACGCGCGGCTGCCGATGGGCGCGACGTACACCGCGACGCCCGCCAGCACGCTGGCTTTCAGAAAACCCCGCCGTGACAGGCCGTGGTTTTTCATTGGGGGGAACCTCCTGATACGGCTCGGACGGCGATCGGGTGTCGCGACGTTCGGAGCGGCGCGCATTCTGGCATTCTTTTGGATATATCGCCTATAGTATTTTTCGCATGAAATACTTATTGAATTTCTTATAACCGGATCAGGACAGGGCTGCGGCGCCCGGCCACAGAGTGAAATTCGTTGCGCGATTGCGTCGTGCCGGATGGGTCGCATCGACGTCGGGGGCATTGCGGACCATCGGCGCTCACGCGCCGCGACGCACGGGCAAGCCCGTCTGCGGCCGGCGACCCGATATCGTCCCGTCCGCAACGATCGTGCCTTCGCGTCGGCGAATGCGCAAGCGTCCCGCGGGCGTGGTTTACGACTACTCGGCCATGCTTGACCCATGTTTCATGATAATGTCGTGCGCATCCGCTGCGCCGGTCATCCCGCCACGTGCGGTGCGGGGCCGCCGGCCGTGAGTCGACATCGTGTCGAGGTCAAAAAGCCATGGCAGTCAGGGCACGCATCCTGAACTCCGTTCTCGCAACACCTCCCTGCGGCAACCACCGCGTGACGGCCGCGCTGCGCCCGTCGATGCTCGTGACGCTGTTCGAAGACATCCGGCCAATGGCGCTGTCCGGCCTCGCCAGCGGGTTCGTCGCGGCCATCGCACTGATCCGTCTGCAGCAGCTCTGGTGTCTCGTGTGGCTCGTCGTCGACATCGGCCTGCTCACCACGCGGCTTGCGATCGCGCGCGCGTACGTGGTGCGCCGCGATGCCGGTGACGATCGCGCCGAGTACTGGGCGCAGCGCTATGCGCCCGTGTCGCTCGCCGCCTGTTTCGTGCTCGGTCTCGGCGTGATGGGGTGCGTGGCGGCGCCCGACGCAGAAATCGGCACGCTGTCGGTGATGGTCGCCGGCGGCGTGTTCGGCGGGATCGCGTCGCGCAATGCGGCGCTGCCGCGGCTCGCGATGACGCAGGTGACGCTCGGCGTGGTGCCGATCGGCATCGGCGCGCTGCTGGTCACGCGGCCCGGCGCGTGGCTGCTGCTGCCGCCGCTCGTGATCTATCTCGCGGCGATGCGCACGGTCGTCCAGCGCCATTACCGCGTGCTCGTTGCGCTGATCGCCGCGCGCCAGCGCAACGCCGAACTCGTCGCCCGCTTCGACGCCGCGCTCACCTACATGCCGCACGGACTGTGCATGATCGACGGCGATAGCCGCGTGATCGTCGCCAACCGGCGCACCGCGCAGCTGTTCGGCTCGCCGCGCGACATCATGCTCGACATGCCGCTGCCCGACGTCGTCGTGGCGCTCGGCACGCATGCCGTGACCGATCCGCGCGATCCCGGCCTCCGCGCGCAGTGCGCGCGCTGGCTGGCGCGCGACGAGCCCGTGCCGTTCGACATCGCGCTGGCCGACGGCCGCCAGCTCGAACTGACGCGCCACCGCGTGCCGGACGGCAACACGGTGATCATCGTCGAGGACGTCACCACGCGCCGCCAGACCGAGCAGCACATCCGGCACCTCGCGCGGCACGATGCGCTGACGGGGCTGCCGAACCGCCACGAGCTGCACGCCGAGCTCAAGCGGATGCTCACGCATCGGCCGCGCGGGCCGAGCTCCGTGCTGGCCGTCATGTATCTCGACCTCGACGGCTTCAAGGCGATCAACGACCGCTTCGGCCACCACGCCGGCGACGACGTGCTCACGCAGGTCGCCGAGCGGCTCGGCAAGATGCTGCCGCCGGGCGACCTGGCGGCGCGCGTCGGCGGCGACGAATTCATCATCGCGCTCGGCGACACGTCGACCCACGCGTGTTCGCTGCTCGCCGCGCGGATCATCCGGCAGATCTCGGCGCCGTACGCGCTGGCGAGCGGCGACACGGTGAGCCTCGGAATCAGCATCGGCATCGCGCTCGACGACGGGCACGGATCGCCCGACGACCTGATCCGCCAGGCCGACAGCGCGCTGTACGACGCGAAGTCGGCCGGCAAGGGGATCTACCGGTTCTATTCGGCCGGCAGCCGGCGCGTCGCGCCTGCAGAGGCGAGCTGAGCGCGCGCGTCGGCGCCGCTGCATCGCCGGGCCTTTCCCCGATTCAATTCCGAAACGCGTTGCGCTTTGCGCGGCTAGACGGTTGCGCGCACCTGTGTCGCTGCGGCCTCCCATGTCACGTAACGTGTTCCGTAACATCGTCGCGCGCCGCACGTCACGTTCGCCGCGGAAGCCCGCACGATCGACGCGGCAGACGGTATTTCATGGTTGGCATTTTTATTGCTCCTTGCCCTCCAGACAGGATGTCGGGGAGCCCGCACATGAATACCGTCGAAGTCCTCAGCGGCACCGAGCGCATCGATCAACCGGACGCGATCGACGGCGCATCGCTGATCCGTCGGCTCGTTTCCCGCCGCCCGGCCGCCGCCTGCGAGACCGTTCGCGAAGCCGCGTGCGTCGACAACCCGCCGCTGACGCTGTACGGTGCGTATCGTCAGGGCGTCGCCGACTACGCCGCGCATCGCGCGAATCCGTATCGCGGCGGCAGCCGCTTCTGGGTGCTGTGGGAAGAAGGCCGTATCGAAGCTGAAACGTCGGGCCGCTGAAGCGGCAACACGCGTCGGCCCCGTGCCGGCAACCGGTTGACGCGAACCCGCGCGTAACTCACGCGCAGCGCGTGCGCCGGCAGGCGTTTCAGCGCTGCAACATCGCACGTGGCTGCCCGTGCCGCATGCCGCGCGCTCACACGCGGGCCGGCCGGCATCCGGTGCGCGCCGGGCGCCGCGCGATGCGCTTTTCCCGATAAGATGGCGGCTTCCGTTCTTCGAACGACGCTGCCATGACTGCTTCCTCGCCACACCGAAATCCCATCCACTGCGAAATCGACCTCGATGCACCGGGCAAGCATGCGGGCTATCTGCGCCTGCCGCATTCCGTGCATCGTTCCGCCTACGGCTGGCTGCCGATCCCGATCGCGTCGATCCGCAACGGCGACGGCCCGGTCGCGCTCGTGATGGCCGGCAATCACGGCGACGAATACGAAGGCCAGATCATCGTGTCGCAGCTGATGCGCGAGATCGACCCGCAGATGGTCAGCGGGCAACTGATCCTGCTGCCGATGGCCAACTTCCCCGCGGCCGACGCGGGCTTGCGCGTGTCGCCGCTCGACGAAGGCAACCTGAACCGCAGCTTCCCCGGCGACCCGACCGGCACGCCGACGCAGATGATCGCGCATTACATCGAACATGCGCTGCTGTCGCGCGCGCAGTATCTGGTCGACCTGCATTCCGGCGGCAGCTCGCTGCTGTACCAGGGCGGCAACATGCTCGCGATCGACCCGCTCGACAATGGAGAAGCGGAGAAGCTCAACGGGCTGCTCGTCGCGTTCGGGCTGCCGAATGCGCTGCTGCATGCGCCGAATCCGGTGCATTCGGCGTCGGCTGCGCGCCGGCAAGGCGCGATCTCGATCGTGACCGAACTGGGCGGCGCAGGCATGGCCGATCCGTCGCTGATCCGGCTCGGGCGTCACGGGCTGCTGCACTACCTCGGGTATATCGGCCTGCTGCACGGTACGCTCGTACCCGACGCGCCGCCGACCGTCACGCGCTTCCTGCGCGTCGACGGCGATCGACACTTCGTCTACGCGTACGAACGCGGGCTGTATGAACCGCTCGTCGAACTCGGCGATCAGGTGAAGGCCGGACAGCCTGCCGCGTGGGTGCACTTTCCCGATACGCCGCTGCGGGAGCCGATGCTGCATCGCTTCAAGGGCGACGGCGAAGTGGTGTGCAAGCGGGTGCCCGCGCAGGTGCGGCGTGGGGATTGTCTGTTTCAACTGGCGGAGGCGTCGACGCCGCCGCGTGTGATCGAGTGAGGAACGCAGCGGACTCGTTCAGGCACCCGCGCCGTCGCCCGGCGAAGGATAGCGACAACGCTGCGCAACCATCGTACGCCGGCGGCAGTGGGTATTGCCGACACGCCGACCGTCAGTCGGATGACGCCGGCAACTCATTGCCCTGCACAGCACCGCATTGATGGCAATGCGGAAAGAGCCACATCGCAGCAGCGATATCCCCCTTGCTCCGGACAGTGATCGCGAACGACCAGTTCTGGCGGCCAACCGTCCCCGTCGGCTAGAATGACGCGCTTTGCCCATCCTCCCATGTGGTTCAAGAACCTTCAGCTTCACCGTCTTCCGGCACCTTGGGCCGTCACCCCTGACCAGATGGAAAAATGGCTGGCGCCTCACGCGTTCCAGCCGGGCAGCAGCGTCGAGATGCAGCGCGCCGGATGGGCGTCGCCGCGTGACGACGGCGCGCTGGTGTATTCGAACAACCGGCAGATGCTGCTGCTGTTTCGTGCCGAAAAGAAGCTGCTCCCGGCGTCGGTCGTCAATCAGGTCACCAAGGCGCGTGCGCTTGAAATCGAGGAGCAGCAAGGCTTCAAGGCAGGCCGGAAACAACTGCGCGAACTCAAGGAACAGGTTACCGACGAACTGCTGCCGCGCGCGTTCAGCATCCGCCGCGATACCCGCGTGTGGATCGATACGGCGAACGGCTGGCTCGTCATCGATGCGGCGGCACAAGCGCTTGCCGACGACGTTCGCAGCCTGCTCGTCAAATCGATCGACCCATTGCCGCTCGCCGGCGTTCATGTCGCGCGTTCGCCGGTCGCCGCGATGACGGACTGGCTGCTGTCCGGCGACGCGCCGGGCGGATTCACGGTCGACCAGGACGCCGAGTTGCGCTCGAGCGGCGAAGGCGGCGCCACGGTGCGATACGTCGGCCACGCGCTCGAAGCCAACGACATGCGCCGCCACATCGAAGCCGGCAAACAATGCATGCGCCTCGCGATGACCTGGGATGACCGGATCTCGTTCGTGCTGACACCGTCGCTCACGATCAAGCGTGTCACGCCGCTCGACGTGATCAAGGAGGCGGCGGATCCCACCGCGCAGAATGACGATGAACGATTCGACTCGGACTTCACGTTGATGACGGGCGAATTGGCGCGGATGCTGACCAGTCTCGTCGATATTCTGGGTGGCGATCAGCACGACTCGATTCAGCAAGCCGCAGCGGCCTGAACGCCGTCGTCGATCATCGCCACGCGACGGCCGGGCTTCGCGCCGACGCGACAATGCGAAGGCGACCGTCGCCGCTGTGGCGGCGGTTCGCGCGGGCGCACGCCCCCTGCCAACCCGCGACGTTCAAACGCGTATCCGCGCAGGTGCGGCGTGGGGATCGCCTGTTTCAGCTGCGGAGGCGTCGACGCCGGCAACGGTCATCGGGTAACGGGTCTGCACATCGGCCGCTCGTGCGACTACTCCGGGTCGCCACACCACCAGTCGGCGCTCTTCGTAGACTTTCGATGAAATCGCGATCGTTTTCCGACTCGTTGCCGTCCTTCCGCCAATCGCGTGCACGGCCCGGTCTCGGCTCGCAACGTCCATCCGTTAGTCAGCAACCGTTCTGCGCCCCGGATTCCGACGTCTATCATGTATGCAGCATGTTCGCGCTTGACGGCTCGGCAAGCGTGATGGACAGGAGATGCATCGATGATCGAATCGGCCGATGTGATCGTCATTGGCTCCGGCGGGTTGGGAGCGGCGACAGCCTTCCACCTGGCGAAGAAAGGCGCGCTGCGGGTCGCGTTGCTCGAGCGGCTCGAAATCGGCTCACAGACCTCGCCGCGCGCTGCCGGCATGGTGAGTTGCCTGCGCAAGAGCGACTTGATGATCGAACTGATCAAGCAGGCGGCTGACAGGATCAGGGAATTCTCCGCGGACACCGGCCAGCCGCTGGACTGGGTGCACTCGGGCAGCCTCAAAGTCGCGCGGCGACCGGTGGACGTCGACGTCATTCAGGAAGACCTGCTGCGCGGGCGGCGCCATGGCCTCGACGTAGAGGAAATCTCCGTTGACGATGCACATCGGCTCAACCCGTTTCTTCAAACAACGGGAGTCGCTGCGGTGCTGCGCATCGGCGACGACATGTATTTCAACCCCGCTCAACTGGCCGTCGGCTTCGCTCGCGCAGCGCAGGAAAACGGCGCCGTGCTACTGCCGAATACTGCGGTGACGCGCGTGCTGATCGAGGACGGCGCGGTGGCCGGGGTCGACAGCACGCGCGGCCGCATACGAGCCCCGGTCGTCGTCGATGCAGCCGGCGCCTGGTCGCGACAAGTGGCCGAAGCCGGCGGAATTCGGGTGCCTCTCGTGACCACTGCGCAGCAATTGTTCGTCACCGAGCCCGTGCCCGATGCGCGGGCCGCATTACCGATGGTCCGAATCATGGATGCTGCGGTGTATATGCGACCTTGCGACGGAGGATTTCTCTGGGGCGTCTACGAGGAGAATCCGCGATTCTTCGACATGAATGGCTTCGACGCCAACTTCGACGTCAAGGATCTGTCGCTCGACGCCGAGATTCTCTGGCACTACGCTCGGGACGTCGAGGCCCAACTTCCGATCCTTTTGCAGGCGGGAGTGCGCGAGCATCGCGGCGGGCTGCCGACCATGACGGCCGATGGTCAGCACATTGTCGGCCCCGCGCCCGCCGTTCGCGGGTTTTACTTCGCGAGCGGCTGCAATGTTGCGGGGCTTTCCATCGCCCCGGCGCTGGGAGAGATGCTCGCCGCGTGGATCGTCGACGGTGCCCCGCCGATCGATCTGACGCCGCTATCGATCGCCAGATTCGGCGCCGGCCCATGGCCGGACGACGAGTTGATCAGGCAAGCCGCGTGGCAGTATCGTCATTTCTACGGTGCACGGTGACCGATACGCCGTTCCGGCAACCGATGCTGCATCGCTCCAAGGGCGACGGCGAAGTGGTGTGCAAGCGTGTACCCGCGCAGGTGCGGCGCGGGGATTGTCTGTTTCAACTGGCGGAGGCGTCGACGCCGCCGCGCGTCATCGGCCAATAGGCCAAATCCGGATCCATCTCTGTCTTGTGCTGTCTGCCGTTAAAGGCGGACGGCACGCGCGCGCCATTAACCAACTTGACAAATTAACCCTTTTGGTTATGATCGCAGATGGAAAAGAATACGCCTCACTGCAAGCTGTCCCGGGTCAAGGCGCTCATCGAAACCGGCAACGTCCGGTTGACGACGAGTGCGGTGTTCGGGGCCCGGCAACTGGGTTTCACGGAAGCGGAGGCGATCGGCGTCGTGATGTCGCTGGATACCGCGGATTTCCACAAGAGCATGACGACCTACGCCGACCACACGATCTGGCAGGACGTCTATTGGCGTCGCACCGTGAATGGCGACGTGTATCTGAAACTGACCGTGATCGACGATGTGCTGATCGTGTCGTTCAAGGAGCGATGACAATGAAGTGTCCTGCGTGCGGTGCCGCGAAACTGGTCCGTGATACACGAGACATCCCTTACACGTACAAGGGTCGCTCGACCGTCGTTCCCGATATAACCGGCGACTTCTGTCCGGCCTGCGGCGAGTCGGTGCTTGATATCGACGAAGCAACCCGGCTCGGTGAAGCGACAAGCGAGTTCAACAAGCAAGTGAACTCGACCATTGTCGACCCCAGGTTCATCGCAAAGGTGCGCAAGAAGTTGATGCTGGATCAACGCGAGGCGGCCGAGATATTCGGCGGCGGCGTCAATGCGTTCTCACGCTACGAAACCGGCAAGACGAATCCTCCCGTTGCCCTTGTGAAGCTGCTCAAGATTCTGGATCGTCATCCGGATCTACTCGACGAGGTGCGCGCAGCCTAGGGCCTGTTCACGCTAATAACGGGCTTGCGCCGGCCCCACGAATGAATTTTCCAAACAGGGGAACGTGCCTTTCGGCATCACGCATGCGTGGAACAGGACATTCGACGCATGCGCACGTTCATCATCCCCACCGCACTCCCCCTGCAAGCCTTCTGACGCCGCTCACGAAATCCTTATCGAAATTGCTTCGTTCGCCTTTGCCGGCCGCGCCGCTAACGTGTTCGAAACGGCGGCGGCACGCCCGATGTCTCGCAGGATGTCCAGCGGCCGCCGTCATCACGACAACCGCGTCGCGATAACGGAACAGACCGGCCGGGCCGTGTGCTCGGCCCCCGACAGGAACGTCCGCATCGCGCGCCCTTCGCGATGCCCATGGCCACGAACGACCGCATCATCGACACGACGCCGCTCGACGTCCGCGCGCAGCCGCTGATCGACGCGCTGATCGACGAATACGCGACCCGCTATCACGCATACCGCCCGGACAGCCGCGCGTCCGCGCGCGACGAGCTGGCCCGCTATCCGGCCGAGCTGTTCGCGCCGCCCGAAGGCGCGTTCGTGCTGTTGCTGCGCGACGGCGAGACGATCGGCGGCGGTGCGTTCAAGCGCTACGACGCGCAGACCGCCGAACTCAAACGCATCTGGACCCGCACGGACCTGCGCCGCCAGGGGCTCGCACGCGTGATCGTCGATGCGCTCGAGTTGCGCGCCGCGCAGCAGGGCTATCGGCGCGTGTACCTGACCACCGGCTTTCGCCAGCCCGAAGCGTGGGCGCTGTACGACCGCACCGGCTATACGCGGCTGTTCGATTCGTCGATCGACCCGGAAGCGTATCTCCACCTGCGCTTCGGCAAGGATCTCGCCGATCCGTCCCGCACGTCGACGCTGGCCGACCTGTGGGCGCCGCTGCCCGAAGCAGCGCTGCCACGCTGAACGCACCCGCGTCATCCCGCTTCCCGCCCTACAACAGACAACAACAGACAACAACAGGACGCATTCATGCCACGAACCGTACCTTTCACGCCGCGCGCAGCCCGCACGCTGGCCGCCGCGCTGATCGGCCTGACCGCGCTCGCCGCGGCCGCCGCCACGTTCGACCTGAGTCCCGAGCAACTGACGCGCCCGCGCGGCAAGCCCGATGCGGCCGTCGAGCGCGCGGTGCCGGCGTCGTTCAAGTTCGCCGAAGCCGGCACGCTGACGATCGGCATCGCGCCGAACCTGCCGCCGATCAGCACGTATGCGACCGACGCGCGCACCGTGGTCGGCTTCGACGCGGACGTCGGCCAGCTCGTGTCCGACAGCCTCGGCCGCAAGCTGAAGATCGTACCGCTCGCATGGGCCGACTGGCCGCTCGCGCTCGCGTCGGGGAAAGTCGACGCGGTGATCTCGAACGTGACCGTCACGGAGGAACGCAAGCAGAAGTTCGATTTCTCGAGCTACCGCAGGGATCTGGTCGGCTTCTACGTGCGCAACGACAGCAAGATCCAGTCGATCCGCGAGCCGAAGGACGTCGCGGGGCTGCGCATCGTGACCGACGCCGGCACCAACCAGGAAAAGATCCTGCTCGCATGGGACCGCGAGAACGTCGCGCACGGGCTGAAGCCCGTGCAGATCCAGTACTACGACGACCAGGCGATGCGCATCGTCGCCGTGCAGTCGGGCCGCGCGGACGCGGTGTTCAGCGTGAACTCGGTGCTCGCGTACCAGAGCGCGCAGCAAGGCAAGACGCGGCTGGTCGGCGCGATCAGCGGCGGCTGGCCGCGCACGGCCGACATCGCGATCGCGACGCGCCGCGGCAGCGGACTCGCCGAGCCGCTGACCGTCGCGCTGAACGCGCAGATCAAGAGCGGCCGCTACCAGCAGGTGCTCGACCGCTGGAACCTCGCGTCCGAAGCGATCGACCAGTCGCGCACGAACCCGCCGGGCTTGCCGAAGAGCTGAGCGCCGCCCCTTTCCGCTTGCTCACGAACGTCGAACACCATGTCTTATTCGCTTTCATTGCTGGACAAGAGCCCGATCGCCGACGGCGCGAACGCCGCGGACGCGCTGCGCTTCACGACGACGCTCGCGCGGCGCGCCGAACAGCTCGGCTACGAACGCTTCTGGGTCGCCGAGCATCACGGCGCGCCGGGCTTCGCGAGTTCCGCGCCCGAGATCGTCGTCGCGCATCTGCTCGCGCACACGTCGCGCATCCGCGTTGGCTCGGGCGGCGTGATGCTGCAGCACTACAGCCCGTTCAAGGTGGCCGAGTCGTTCAAGCTGCTCGCGGCGCTCGGGCCCGGCCGCGTCGATCTGGGCATCGGCAAGGCGCCCGGCGGATTGCCGCTGACCACGCGCGCGCTGCAGTGGTTTCACGACAAGGCGAAAAAGCCCGACTTCGCGGGCCAGCTCGCGGAGCTCGACGCATTCCTCGGCTGGGGCGTCGCCGAAGATCATCCGCTCGCCGGCGCGGTCGCGCTGCCGGTGCCGCCGCACGCGCCCGAACGCATCCTGCTCGGCGGCTCGCCCGACAGCGGCGCGCTCGCCGCGCGCCACGGCTGGCGCTTCTGCTACGCAGGGCATTTCAACGGCGACGACGCGAACCTCGAACGCTCGCTGGCCGCGTACCGCGACGCAGGCGGCACGCGCCCGCTCGTCGCGCTGTACGCGATTGCCGCGCCGACCCGCGACGAGGCCGAGCAGCTGATCGGGCCGCTGAAGATCTTCAAGCTGCAGCTCGCCGGCGGCCAGAGCTTCAACCTCGGCAGCGCGCAGGCCGCCGCCGAATTCGCACGGCAAAGCGGCGCGTCCGACTACCGGATCGACGAGCTGCGCCCGACGGTGCTGGCCGATACGCCCGAGCGCGTGCACCGCGCGCTCGATGCGCTGAGCCGGCGGCTCGACGTCGACGCATTCGTGATCGACTCGCCGGTGACCGACTATGCGGCGCGGCTCGCGTCGGCCGAATGGCTCGGCGGCGCGCTGTCGATCACGCCCGTGCAGGCGGCCCTCGCGGCCGACCGTTCCCTTTCCCCCGACCAGAACGCGTAACGCTCCCATGACGACCCGACGATCGATTCCCTTCGGCCTGATGCTGCAAGGCGCAGGCAGCCACATGAACGCGTGGCGGCACCCGAGCAACCCGCCGGACGCGAGCATCAACCTCGACTTCGCGATCGGCATCGCGCGCAAGGCGGAAGCCGCCGGCATCGCGTTCGCGTTCGTCGCGGACGGCCTCTACATCAACGAGAAGTCGATCCCGCACTTCCTGAACCGCTTCGAGCCGCTGACCGTGCTGTCGGCGCTCGCGGTCGCGACGAAGAAGATCGGCCTCGCCGGCACGATCTCGACGTCGTACAGCGAGCCGTTTACGGTCGCGCGCCAGCTCGCGTCGCTCGACACGATCAGCGGCGGGCGCGCGGGCTGGAACGTCGTGACGACGCCGCTCGAAGGCACCGCGAAGAATTTCGGCAAGGCGCATCCCGATCACGCGCTGCGCTACGAGATCGCCGACGAATACCTCGACGTCGTGCAGGGGCTGTGGGACAGCTGGGACGACGACGCATTCGTGCGCGATCGCGCATCGGGCCGCTTCTTCGATCGCGACAAGCTGCATACGCTCGACCACCACGGCCGCTTCTTCCAGGTCGCGGGCCCGCTGAACATCCAGCGTTCGCCGCAGGGGCAGCCGGTGATCTTCCAGGCCGGCTCGTCCGACACGGGCGTCGGGCTCGCGGGCAAGTACGCGGACGCGGTGTTCACGCATTCGCCGTCGCTCGACGAAACGGCCGCGTTCACGCGGCGCGTGAAGCAAAGCGCAATCGAGCACGGGCGGCAGCCCGGCGACGTGAAGATCTTCCCCGGCATCGGGCCGATCGTCGGCCGCACGGCAGCCGAAGCGGAGGACAAATACCAGGCGATCCGCGACCTGCTGACGATCGACGAAGCGCTCGCGTATCTCGGCCGCTACTTCGATCACCACGATTTCACGCAGTACGCGCTGGATGCGCCGTTCCCTGAGCTCGGCGACCTCGGCCGCAACAGCTTCCGCTCGACCACCGACCGGATCAAGGCCGACGCCAGGCGCCAGAACCTGACGCTGCGCGAAACGGCGCTCGCCGTCGCGACGCCGCGCCCGAACTTCATCGGCACGGCCGAGCACGTCGCCGACGAGCTGATCCGCTGGCACGACGCGGGCGCCGGCGACGGCTTCATCCTCGGCTTCGCGGTGCAGGCCCAGGGCGTCGACGATTTCATCGACCTGGTGATCCCGGTGCTCGAGGCGCGCGGCCGCTACAGCCGCGACCTGCCGGGCAGCACGCTGCGCGATCACCTCGGCCTGCCGCGCAAGGCGAGCCGTCATGCGGCGTCGAACGCAGCGCCTACTGCAACGCCTGACGCAGCGCAAAAACAGGACGACGCGGCCGAAGCGCACGCTTGATGCCGCCGCGCCGCGTTGCGCGGCGCGCTCCCGACCGACTCGAGGACCTTCCCCGACATGAGCGACACGACCCACCTCGGCGGCGCGCTGCCGCCGCTCTCTTCCCCCGGCACACGCAACGGCGGCACGCACCTGCGCATCGTGCCGGCCCGCCACCGGTCCCGCACGGCCGGCACGGTGTTCGCGCTCGTGCTGATCGCGCTCGCGCTGTATTCGATCCTCGGCAACCCGCAATGGGGCTGGCCGGTGTTCGCCGAATGGTTCCTGTCGCCGCCGGTGCTCTCCGGGCTCGCGCGCACGCTGCTGCTGACGCTGCTCGGCGCGGTGTTCGGCTTCGCGCTCGGCGCGCTCGTCGCGCTGGCCCGGCTGTCGCGCTCGCGCCTGCTCGCCGCGAGCGCGTGGACCTTCGTATGGCTGTTCCGGTCGATTCCGCTGATCGTGCTGCTGCTGATCCTGAACAACCTCGGCTATCTGTACGAGCACGTGCGGCTCGGCGTGCCGTTCACCCGCATCGTGTGGTTCGACACGCCGACCACCGACCTGATCAGCCCGTTTTTCGCGGCCGTGCTCGGCCTCACGCTGAACCACGCGGCGTTTTCCGCGGAAGTGATCCGCGGCGGCATTCTCGCGGTCGACCAGGGGCAGCTCGAAGCCGCGGCCGCGCTCGGCCTGCCGCGCGGCCGCCAGACCTCGCGGATCGTGCTGCCGCAGGCGATGCGCGCGATCCTGCCGACCGCGTTCAACGACCTGATCTCGCTCGCGAAGGGCACGTCGATGGTCTACGTGCTCGCGATGCCGGAGCTGTTCTACACGGTGCAGGTGATCTATCGCCGCAACCTCGACGTGATCCCGCTGCTGATGGTCGCGACCGTCTGGTATCTGATCATCCTGACGGTACTGTCGGCGATCCAGGTGCAGGTCGAGCGCCACTATGCGCGCGGCGCGCTGCGCAATCCGCCGCCGTCGGCACTGACGTTCGTGCTCGCGCGCGTCAGCGCGCTGTGGCGGCGCGCGGCGGCTGCCGTGCCGGCTCACGGCGAGGCCGGCGCCGCATCGGTGGCGCCGCTGTCGGCGCGTCCCGGCGGCGAAGTCGCCGTGCACAACGTGTCGAAGCAGTTCGGCATGCAGCGCGTGCTCGACAACGTGTCGTTCGTCGCGCCGCGCGGCAGCGTGACGGTGATCGTCGGGCCGTCCGGCTCCGGCAAGTCGACGCTGCTGCGCACGATCAACCACCTCGAACGCGTCGACGACGGCTTCATCGACATCGACGGCGAGCTGATCGGCTATCGCCGCAACGGCGACGTGCTGCACGAACTGCATGAACGCGACGTGCTGAAGCGGCGCACGGCGGTCGGCATGGTGTTCCAGAACTTCAACCTGTTCCCGCACCTGACGGTGCTCGAGAACCTGATCGAGGCGCCGATGGCGGTTGCCGGCGTCGCGCGCGATGCCGCCGAGCGGACCGCGCGCACGCTGCTCGCGCGCGTCGGGCTCGCGGACAAGGCCGATGCATATCCGCGCCAGTTGTCCGGCGGCCAGCAGCAGCGCGTTGCGATCGCGCGGGCGCTCGCGTTGCGGCCGAAGGTGCTGCTGTTCGACGAACCGACGTCGGCGCTCGATCCGGAGCTCGTGAACGAAGTGCTCGACGTGATCAAGGAACTCGCGCGCTCGGGCACCACGCTCGTGATCGTCACGCACGAGATCGGCTTCGCACGCGAAGTCGCCGACAACGTGCTGTTCATGGAGCGCGGCCGCATCGTCGAGTCGGGGCCGCCCGCCGTCGTGCTCGACGCACCGGTTCATGCGCGCACGCGCGCGTTCCTGTCGCGGGTGCTGTGATGCACGCCGCTCACGCATTGAGAGACACCGCACGATGATCGACCGACGCCACTTCATGACCGCCGCGCTGGCCGCGGCTGCCGGCCTGCGCTGGCATGCGGCGGATGCCGCCGCAGCCACGGCGGACCTCGATCCGCGCCAGACCGGCCGGATCCGCGCAGCGCGCGACGACGCGGCGATTCGCGCGGCGAGCGGCTACCGCTGGGTGCGCGACGGCGCGTTCACGGTCGCGATCGCGCCGCATGCGCCGCCCGTCTCGACCTATGCGACCGACGCGCGTACCGTGGTCGGCGCCGATCCCGACTATGCGCAACTCGTCGCCGATACCCTCGGCCGCACGCTCGTGCTGCTGCCGATCGCATGGGCAGACTGGCCGCTGGGCCTCACGTCGGGCAAGTACGACGCGGTGATCTCGAACGTCGGCGTGACCGAGAAGCGCAAGGAGAAATACGACTTCACGACCTACCGGCTCGGGCTGCATGGGTTCTACGTCCGCACGGCCAGCCCGATCGCGAGGATCGACGGCCCGCAGGACATCGCCGGCCTGCGCATCATCACGGGCGCCGGCACGAGCCAGGAGCACATCCTGCTCGAATGGAGCCGCCGCAACGTCGCGCAAGGGCTGAAGGCCACCGAACTGCTCTATTTCGACGACGATGCGGCGTCGCGCGTCGCGCTGCTGTCTGGCCGCGCCGATGCCGAGCTGAACCCGAACGCGTCGCTCGCGTACCAGGCCGCGCGCGACGGCAAGATCCGGCGGGTCGGCGTCGTCAATGCGGGCTGGCCGGCAAACGCGGATGTCGCGATCGCGACGCGGCGCGGCAGCGGGCTCGCGCCGGCGCTCACGCTCGCGACCAACACGCTGATCGGCAACGGCCGCTACGGCCAGGCGCTCGCGCGCTGGGGGTTGCAGAGCGAGGCGATCGCGCGCGCGGAAACGAATCCGCCGGGCTTGCCGTCGTTCTGATACGACGGGCCCGGTCATTGCCGGGGCGACGCCCGAAACGACATCGCCCCGGCATTGCGCAACGGAAATGCCGGGGCGAATCGCGGTCGCGGCCGTGTTTGTCTACGCGGTCACTGCCGCATCGTGCCGGTCGAGTTCGGCGACGTGCGCGTGAATCGCCGGAATCAGCGTGCGCCCGTAATCGAGCGCATCGTCGAGCGGATCGAAACCGCGAATCAGGAACGTCGACACGCCGAGCCGGTAGTACGCGCCGAGCGCCCGCGCGACCTGTTCGGGCGTGCCGACGAGCGCGGTCGAGTTCCAGCGCGCGCCCGTCAGGTTCGCGACGCCCATCCATAACCGTTCGTCGAGCACGTCGCCCTGCGCGGCGGCGGCCATCAATCGTTGCGAACCCGCATTCTGCGGCGCATGGCCGTCGATCGGCTGGCCGTTCGCGAGCCGGGCTGCGCGCACACGCTCGCGGATCGCGTCGGCCTTCTCCCATGCCGCGGCTTCGGTGTCCGCGACGATCGGCCGGAACGACACGCTGATGCGCGGCGCGCGTCCGAACGGCGCCGCGGCGGCCCGCACGCGCGCGATCTGCTCGCGTATCGACGCGAGCGGTTCGCCCCACGTCATGTAGACGTCCGCGTGCTGCCCGGCGACGGCCAGCGCGGCCGGCGACGACCCGCCGAAATAGATCGGCACGTGCGGACGCTGCTCGCTTTTCACGAGCGGCGACGCGCCGCGGATCCGGTAGAACTCGCCGTCGTGATCGACCGGCGCGTCGGCGAGCCAGATGCGTTTCAGCACGTCGAGATATTCGCCGGTACGACGGTAGCGCGCGTCGTGCGGCACGAAATCGCCGTCGTGCTGCAGGTCGGCGTCGTCGCCGCCCGATACGACGTTCAGCGCGAGCCGCCCGCCGCTGAACACGTCGAGCGTCGCGATCTGCCGCGCGGCGGCCGACGGCACGATCACGCCCGGCCGGTGCGCGAGCAGGATGCGGATGCGTTCGGTCGCAGCCGCCGCGAACGACGCGACGACGAAGCCGTCCGCCGCGTTGCTGAAATGGCCGACCAGGATCTGGTCGAAGCCGGCCGTTTCGTGCGCGCGCGAAGCGCCGCACGTAGTCGGGCTGGACGGCGGCGCCGCCCGGTACGTCGACCTCCGCGCCGGGTGTCGCGGTGATCATGCCGATAATGTCGACGGGCATGTCGGGGTGTCCTTCTGGTTGCCGAACGGAAATGGCCGGGAAAATCGCCGGGATCGCGAACCCGCCGTGGGCCGCCTGCCGGCGCGGCACGGCGGCACGGTCACTGCGCGGCGGCCGTCTTTTGCGCCGGCACTGCGAACGCGCCCGCATACGAGCGGTCGAGCAGCTTCGACGTGTCGTAGGCGGTCGGGATCACGCCGGCCTTGTGCAGGAAATCGGCCGTGTTCTGCGCATCCTTCGCGGCCGTCTCGTCGACCGGCCCCACGCGCTGGTGCGCGTTATTGAGCCAGCGGTACGCCACATCCGGTTCGAGCTTCGCGCGCTTCGCCCACAGGTCCGCGTACTCGCGCGGATGGCTGTCGACCCACTGGCGCGCGGCCACCACGCGCTTCAGGAAATCCGTGATTTCCGCGCGCCTGCCCGTCGCCGCCTGCTCGTTCGCGGCGACGAAGCTCAGTGCGGGCATCAGCCCCTGCGCGGTGGTCACCGGTCGCGCGCCTTGCCGCAGCGCGAGCGTGCTGACGAACGGCTCCCACAGCGACACGGCGTCGACCGAGCCGTTCGCGAGCGCGTTGGTCGCGTCGATCGGCATGAGGTACGCGTACTTGACGGCATCCGCGCGCAGGCCCGCGTGTTCGAGCGCGCGCAGCACGAGCTGCTGGCTCCACGCGCCGCGCCAGACCGCGATGGTCTTGCCCTGCAGGTCGGCCACGGTGCGCACCGGCGAGTTCTTCGGCACGAGGATCGCGACGCCATCGAGGCTCTGCCGCGACACCGCGACGACCTTCACCGGCGCGCCGCGCGCGGCCAGCGTGAGCAGCGCGGAATCGCCGAGAAAGCCGATGTCGATCGCGTTGCCGTTCAGGCTCTCGGCGACGGGTGCGGCGGCCTGGAAGTGCTTCCACTCGATCGTGTAAGGCAGGTCCTTCAGCACGCCGGACGCCTCCATCGACGCCTGGATGTTGAAGTAGTTCTGTTCACCGACGCGCAGCGTGACGGTGTCTTTCGCGAGGCCCGGCTGCGCGGCAAGCGCGAGCAGGAGCGCCGTGACGATTCGGCTCAGCAACGTGATCTCCCCGGAGGTTGGCGGGCTGCCGCACGATGGCGGCGCCCGGTTGTCCGCCATGCGCGACGGCCGGCGGACGGGATGGAACCGGTGAAGATACGTCGATCTTCATCATGAGACAAACGCAATATTCTGATATGCAAAGATGCAAAGCTTTTATGAAGCACGGCGCGTCGCGGCGGCCGTGCGCAGCGCTTCGCGACGGGTCGTTCGAATGATTCCTCGACAGATATTTCGTGCGCGAAATAAATCCCGGCCTATATTTCGCATACGAAATAACTCGCCGAACGAGGGCCGTCATGACATCCGAACCCATCGGGTTTGCCGCCGCCGACGGCTATCCGCTGCGCGGCACCCTCTGGTTGCCCGACGCGGCACCGCGTGCGCTGGTGCTGATTCATCCGGCCACGGCCGTGCCGGAACGGTTGTACGCGGGCTTCGCGCGCTTCCTGACCGCGCGCGGGTTCGCCGCGCTGACCTACAACTATCGCGGCATCGGCGCGTCGCGTCCCGCGCGCCTCAGCGCGTTGCAGGCCCGGATGCGCGACTGGGTCGAGCTCGACGTCGGCGCGGCGATCGCGTGGGCGCGCGACGCATACGACGGGCTGCCGCTGCTGGCGGTCGGGCATAGCGTCGGCGGCCACGCGATCGGATTGTCGGCCGGCACCGCGCACCTGCGTGCGGCGGTGATGGTCGCCGCGCACGCGGGCAGCACACGGCTGATCTCGCGCGCGGCGGAACGCCTGAAGGTGCGGCTGATCCTGCGCGTGCTCGGCCCGCTCGCGTGCGCGCTGCTCGGCTACGTGCCCGGCAAGCGGCTCGGGCTCGGCGAGGATCTGCCGGCCGGCGTGTTCCGCGAATGGAGCCGCTGGACCACGCTGCCACGCTACTTCTTCGACGATCCGACGCTGGGCGCCGCCGAGCGTTTCGGGAAACAGCAGTTGCCGATCCTCGCGCTGGGCTTCGACGACGACCCGTGGGCGAACCCGCGCGCGATCGACCTACTGGTAAGCTACCTGACCCGGGCGGCCGTCGAACGCCGCCAGATCGATCCGCATGCGGCCGGCAGCGGACCGGTCGGGCACATGGGTTTCTTCCGCAGCCGGCCCGGCACGGTGCTGTGGCCCGCTGTCGCCGACTGGCTCGCGCAGGCGCTCGATGCGTCACGCGATGCGGGTCGCCCGTCCCTTTCCATTGCTGGTGGGAACCGAGCTTGAGCGAAGATCGACGACTGTTTTTACTGTTGAACATCGGCCAGCGGCGCGTGCAGCGCTGGGTCGACCGCAAGGCCGAGACCGATACGCGAGCGAGCGCCGCGCAGGCCGGCGTGCTGTTCTGTCTCGCGAAGCAGGACGGCGCGCTGATCGGCGAAGTCGGCGCGGCGCTGCAACTGGCGCCGTCCGCGATGACGGGGCTCGCGGATCGGATGGCGAAAGCCGGCTTGCTCGCGCGTCACGCCGACTCGGACGACGGGCGCGCGACACGCCTGTTCCTGACCGACGCAGGTCACGCGGCGCTCAAGCGCGCGCGCGTGCTGCTGCGCGAGCTCAACGGCAAGCTGTGCGACGGGTTTTCCGACGAGGAACTCGACGTCGTCGCGCGCTGGCTGCACGCGTTGCAGGACCGGTTTCCCGTGGAGCGCTGAGCAGCGCATCACGTGCTCGCGACCGGTGCGTGCCGACATCAATCGCAAGCGATTGCGATTCGCGTTTCCGATTCGATTTCGATGCGGCCGCAACGGCAAATCTTGCATGCCGGACACCGGCTTCCGGCAACGATTTCCGGCTACGTCCTGTTACAAAAAACCGCCTGTTGCGCGGCATTCCAATCGTCTACATTGCAACCACTTCGACACATTCGTCGCATGCCCTGACTGGCTTCCCCGTCGGGTCGACATCGCAGACACACCCGACAAGCATTGAAAACGAAGAGGAGTCTTAACCGAAGCGCTGGCGGCATCCAGCGCACGCGGATTGCGATGACTGAAGCGGCATGCTGAATGACACGCAGCGACGTGCGCGGCATGCTGTGCCGCGCCGCGGCTCGCGTTGCCTCGTCATGCCCCGCCATCGCATTCGCACCTCACCGAGGAGTCGTCCATGCGACGCATGATCGTGTCCCATCCGCTTGTCACCCGCCTGTCCGCCGCGATGGCGCTTGCCGCCGCCGCTGCCGCGCACGCCGACCCCGTCGTCGTGTCCGGCCCGAGCCCGTTCGCCGCGTGCACCATCGGCGGCCCCGGCACCAACTACGTGAATGCAGAAGTCGAACCGTGGCTCGCGGTCAACCCGGCGAACCCGAACAACATGATCGGCGTGTGGCAGCAGGACCGCTGGTCGAACGGCGGCGCCCACGGGCTCGTCGCCGGCTATACGTTCGATGCGGGCGCAACCTGGGCGCGTACGCCGCAGCCGTTCAGCGCATGTGCGCCGGGCGGGCTCAAGTACGAGCGCGCGTCCGATCCGTGGGTATCGTTCGGGCCGGACGGCACCGCGTACTCGGTGTCGATCTCGTTCAACCAGTCGAACAACAGCAACGCGGTCGGCGCGTCGGTGTCGACCGACGGCGGACAGACGTGGAGCAGCCCGGCCGTGCTGATCGCGAACGACGAACCGACGACCCAGTTCTTCAACGACAAGGAATCGGTGACGGCCAACCCCGTGAAGGCCGGCACCGCGTATGCGGTATGGGACCGCCTCGAACTGCCGAACGGCAACCCGTACGCGAACCTGCACACGCAGGCGTACCGCGGGCCGACGCTGTTCTCGAAGACGACCGACGGCGGCAAGACGTGGAGCGCCGCGAAGGTCATCGTCGCCGTGCCGTCGCGCCAGCAGACGATCGGCAACCAGATCGTCGTCGATCCGAAAAGCGGCACGCTGTACGATTTCTTCGACCTGATCCAGCCGCCGTTCAGCAAGGCGGCCGGCAAGGTCGCGTTCATCAAGTCGACCGACGACGGCGCGACGTGGACCAAGCCGCAGATCATCGCGGGGCTGCAGACCGTCGGCGTCACGGATCCGAACACCGGCGAACCCGTGCGCACCGGCGACATCATTCCCGAGCCGGCGATCGACCCGGCATCGGGGCAACTCTACGTCGTGTGGCAGGACAGCCGCTTCAACGGCGGCACGTACGACGAGATCGCGATATCGACGTCGAAGGACGGCGGCGCGACCTGGAGCGCGCCGCAACAGGTGAACACGCCGACCGGGCGCCCCGCGTTCAATCCGTCGGTGCGCGTCGACAACACGGGTGCGGTGATGGTCACGTACTACGACTTCCGCGACCTGCAGGCGGGCAACACGACGACGCTGCCGACCGGCTTCTGGCGCAAGATCTCGCACGACGGCGGCGCCACGTTCGCCGACGAGCGGCGCGTCGGCGGCCCGTTCGACATGAAGCTCGCGCCCAACGCCGAAGGGTTCTTCATCGGCGACTACCAAGGGCTCGACGTGCTCCCGTCGTCGTCGTTCCATCCGTTCTTCGTCCAGACCAACGCGGGCAACCTGACGAACCGCACCGACGTGTTCTTCGCGCCGTGATGCGCAGATGAGTGTCGCGCCGCCGCGGCGCATTCGATCGCGGCGGCGTGCCCGGCCGCACGGCGCACTCAGTTCGCCGGTGCCGGCTCCGGGAAGAACTGCCGATACCAGTCGCGCAACTGGAACAGCGGACCGTCGCCGTCGCACAACAGCGGTGCCGCGCGATAGATCTTTCTCCTCCACAGCACGACATCCTGGTCGAACGCGTCGTGCGCGAAGCGCGCGTATTCCTGCGCGATCGCATCGGTGTCGGGCAGCGCCGGATCGCGCTGGATCTTGATCCCGTAGCAGACGTCCACGTGTTCGGTATCGATTGGCGTGTGGATGTTCACCTGCTTGCTCGCGTAGGTTCCCTCCATCGAGACGTGCATCACGGCAGGACCGTAGTAGGTCGCCTCGGTCGTGAGCCGCTTGCCGAGCGTCGGATGCCCGCCGATCGTCGAGCGTTGCGACGCGATATGGCCGTCGAAATGCACGGCGATGTCCTCGATCGGCGAGCCGTGCACGTACGTGAAATGCGGCGCATCGACGAGGTTCTCGATGATCTCCTTGCCCTGCGTGCGCACCCGCCAGCGCTTGAAGTACCAGCGCGTCCAGCCGTCGGCGCCGTTCATCGCGGGGTCGACGGGCAGTTCCCAGGTGGGTGGTCCGCCGGCCGGATCGAACCACATGTGGACGATCTGGTTGATCTCGCGCACCGGATGCGCGGCCAGCGCACCCTCCTTGGCCTTGATCGGAATGCGTTTCGCGTACGGCACGTCGACGCATGCGCCGGTTTGCGAGAAGCGCCATTCGTGGAACGGACAGACGATCGTGTCTCCCTGACACCGGCCGTCGCCGAGATGTGCGCCGAGGTGCGGACAGAACGCATCGAGGACCGATACCTGCCCGCTTTCGCCGCGAAACGCGACGTATTCCCGGCCGAAGTAGCTCAGCGACTTGACCTCGCCCGGCCTGATCTCGTCAGAAAAAAGGACTGCGAACCAACCTTTCGGGTATTTACCGGAGAAGTAATCCGATGTCATGCGTGTCTCCTGTCTATTTACTTGCCAGTCGTGGCAACTTCTTGCTGCGGTTTCGCCGCTCCGCGCGCTTCGTCGAACGAGCGGACGATCTGGACCGGATCCTGCCGGTCGAGATCGAACCCGTGTTCCTCGAGTACCCACTGGCGCGTATCGTCGCGGCGCCGGGTCACGTAGACGTGCTTGTCGGCGATCGACGGCGCAACGTCGCTGCGGTCGACATAAAACTGCTGATACCAGTCGCGCAGCTGATAGACGGGGCCGTCGCCGTCGCACAGGACGGGATTGTCGACGCGGGTCTTCTGGTCCCAGATGCGCAGGTCCTGGAAGAAGGTTTCCTGCCCGTTCGCGATGTACGCAGCAATCAGTTTCTGGTTCTCGGAAAACGACAGTTCGGGTACCGCGCGGACCTTCATCCCGAAGTGCATCATGAACTTGTCCTGGTGGATCGGCACGCTGCCGATCATCATGATGCATTCCAGCCGATGTCCCCACATTTCGGCATCCATGTCGGCGATCACGTACGACGGGCCGTAGTAGTAAGCGGTGCTGCGCAGGCTGTCGCCGGTTCCGATCAGCTGATTGCCCCCCGTCAGCATCTGGCAATAGGTATGGCCTTCGGCGACGTTGATGAAGCTGCTCACGGGGGAACCGTGAACCGGCTCGAAATGATAAACGTCGGACAGGTTGTCGATCAGCTCGCGGCAGTTGGTATTCGCAGGCCGGCTGATGACGACCCAGTCCGACCAGCCGGTCTCGTGACAGCAACGATGCGGTGGGATCCGCTGTTCGTCGATCGGCGGCTTTTCCTCGTGATCGTGCCACACGAACAGCAGTTCGTTTTCGATCATCGTGTCCCATTCGCGAATACGCGCTTTCATCGGAATGCGCGACGCATACGGAATATGCTGGCATTGATTGCCGTCGCCCCACTGCCACGAGTGAAACGGGCATTCGAGATTGTTGCCCTTCACCGTTCCGAGCGCGAGATTGGCGCCCATGTGCGGGCACACGCCGTCGAATACCCGGATTTTTCCGTCTTCGCCGCGATACGCGACCAGCCGCGTTCCGAACGCTTCGAGACTCGTGATTTCTCCCATCCGAATATCGCGTTCCAGTCCGAAGCAATGCCAACCGCGCGCGTATCGGGTGGGCATCCGGGAAATGATTTTCGCGTAATGCTGCATTCAAGGCTCCTGCATGTTGATCGAAGGTTCAATGACTATTCAGTCGCATAGTTCGCTACACTTCGGCCAAGTGTAGAGAACGCCGAACAACCAGAAAATGAGTTTATTTGCACCCCCGCCATGCAAAATCACACACATACCGCAGTCAAATGGGATGACCTTCGATATTTCCTCGCTGTCGCTGAATCGGGCTCCTATCTGGCTGCCGGAAAAGTGCTGGGCGTAGACAGAACCACGGTGAGCCGGCGTGTGGATGTACTGGAGAAATCGGTGGGTTCGCAGCTGTTCGTGCTCGACGACGGCGGCTTCCAGCTGACGGCCGCCGGGCGCGCGGTCCTCTCGGTCGCGTCACGGATGCAAGCCGAAGCGAGCGTGCTGTCCACCCTCCGGGAACGCACGCACGGCGGGATCGAAGGCACCGTCCGGCTCGCGGTTTCCGCATCGCTCGGCGACGCATTCATTGCCGACATCGTCGCGTTTCATCAACGCAATCCGTTCGTCAATCTCGACGTGAGCAACGTCGGCGATCCGCTGGCGGTCGTGACGGAGCGCAGCGCCGATCTCGGCATCTGCGTGTCGCGCGAAGCGCCGGCACGGCTCGACAGCGTGGCGCTCGGGGAAGTCGAGGTCGCGGTCTACGGGCCGGCCGGTCGGCGCGATCCGGAGATGACGGGCACCTGGGTCGGCTGGGGCGGAGACATCCCGAAGCCGTTCGCGGACTGGCTGCGCGAATACGCGCCGCACGACGCGCGCGTCAGCACGAAGGTCAATTCATGGGATGCGCTCAGGAGCGCGGTCCTGTCCGGCGGCGGCGTTGCGCCGCTGTGGTGCGTGCTCGCGGACCGCGAACCGGGCCTCGCTCGCGTGTTTCCCGACGCGAAGAAGCATTACCTGACGCTCTGGCTGGTGTCGCACGAAAGTGCAAAGCGCAACGCAGCCCAGCAGGCAGCCTGGCTCTTTCTCACCGAACAGCTCAGGCGCGCATTGCGCCCCGAGGATGGACCGGCGGCGCGCGCATGACGGGCCACGCATTCGTTTCTTCCGTCCCATTCGCCGGACTGTTTCGGGTGCGCGTGAGGCCGCGAAGCATCGCGTGCCCGTCGTCGCAACCGGCCCCTGTCGCGTCGCGCTGACTTCGCGTCGCGCACTACCCCACCGCTCCATCCACCGTTTCGATCACCCGGCGGAAATCCCGCGTTCCGGTCGGCCAGGCTTTTAATTTGAAATGATATAACATATCATTTCGCGTCCTCGTCCGCCTCAAAACGTTCCATCAGGGTGGCCGGGCCATGCCGAGTCATGTCCCAACGGGTCACTGCGCGCCAGTGATGCAACAATATATCGTATCCAGCCGTGATCCGTATGTCTCGTTTTCCGATCCGACTCCAACCGATTTATCGACCATGCGCGACCTCCCTTGTCTACCGCTTCGCCCGCTTTCGCCCGTTCCGTTGATGCTGTTCGCCGCCATCGCGCACGCGCAAACCGATACGACCACCCCGGCGAATCCGCCGGCGGCCACGACGCTCGCCCCGATCTTCGTGACCGCGAACCCGCTCGGCGACACCGAACTGGTCGCGCCGACCACGCAACTGTCCGGCGACGCGCTCACGCGCCGCCAGGCCGATTCGCTCGGCGAAACGCTCAACGGGCTGCCCGGCGTGTCGACCACCACCTACGGGCCGATGGTCGGCCGTCCGATCATCCGCGGGATGGACGGCGACCGGATCCGGCTGCTGCAGAACGGCGTCGCGGCCTACGACGCGTCGTCGCTGTCGTACGACCATGCGGTGCCGCAGGATCCGCTGTCGATCGAGCGCGTCGAGATCGTGCGCGGCCCGGCCGCGCTGCTGTACGGCGGCAACGCGGTCGGCGGCGTCGTCAACACCATCGACAACCGGATTCCGCGCGAAGCGATCGAAGGCGTGACGGGTGCGCTCGACGCGCGCTACGGCGGCGCGAATTCGGTTCGTGGCGGCGCCGCGCAGGTCGAAGGCGGCAACGGCCGCTTCGCATTCCACGTCGACGCGTTCGATCGCGAGGCGAGCAAGCTGCGGATTCCCGGCTATGCGCGCAGCAGCCAGCAACGCGCGCTCGACGGCCCCGACACGCCGCAACCCGAAGGCAGCGTGCCGAACAGCGACGGCCGCGTGCACGGTGGCGCGGTCGGTGCGTCGTACACGTGGACGGACGGCTTCGCGGGGCTGTCGTACAGCGGCTACGAATCGAACTACGGCTCCGTCGCCGAGGACGACGTGCGGCTGCGCATGCGTCAGGAACGCCTCGCGTTCGCGTCCGAGGTGCGCAACCTGAGCGGACCGTTCACGAAGCTGAAATTCGACTTCGCGTACACCGACTACCGGCACAAGGAAGTCGACAACGGCGAGACGGCGACCACCTTCCGCAATCGCGGGTACGAGGCGCGCATCGAAGCGCGGCACCGCAAGCTCGGCCCGTTCGAAGGCGCGATCGGCGTGCAGTTCGGCCAGAACACGTTTTCCGCACTCGGCGACGAATTGCTCGTGCCGTCCACGCGCACCAACAGCGTCGCGCTGTTCGGCCTCGAGGAGTGGCAGGTCGTCCCAGCGCTGAAACTGAGCGTCGGCGGCCGCTTCGAGCACGTGAAGGTCGAGCCCGATCCGGCCGGCGTCGAGAAATTCGCGGGCGCGCAGCCGCGCGACTTCAACGCGGGCAGCCTGTCGGCGGGCGCGCTGTTCTCGCTGACGCCGGTTTGGTCCGTCGCGGCGAACGTCGCGTACACCGAACGCGCGCCGACCTTCTACGAGCTGTATTCGAACGGCCCGCACGATGCGACCGGGCAGTTCCTGATCGGCAATCCGAACGCGTCGAAGGAAAAGGCCGTGTCGACCGACCTGTCGCTGCGCTATGCGAGCGGGCCGAACCGCGGCAGCGTCGGCGTGTTCTACAACCGCTTCTCGAACTACCTGACCGAGTACAACACCGGCCGCGTGGTGGACGGCGACGACGAGCCCGTCGCGCCCGGCACCGATGGCGCGCTGAACGAAGCGATCTATCGCGGCGTGCGCGCCGAGTTCTACGGCATCGAGCTGGACGGCAAGTGGCGTGCATTCGCGCGGCGCGGCCACACGGTCGATCTCGAACTGACGGCCGACTACACGCACGCGCGCAACGTCGACACCGGCCAGCCGCTGCCGCGCATCGCGCCGCTGCGCGCGACGCTCGCGGCCGACTACGGATATGGTCCGTTCGGCGCACGCGCGCAGGTCACGCATGCGTGGTCGCAGCACCGCGTGCCCGACAACGACTTCTCGACGGACGGCTACACGTCGCTCGGCGTGATGCTGACCTACAAGTTCCGCGTGCGCGCGACGCACTGGCTCGCGTACCTGCGAGGCGACAACCTGACGAACCAGGACATCCGCTACGCGACCTCGGTCGTGCGCGGCTTCGCGCCGGAAGGCGGCCGCAGCGTGATGGCCGGCCTGCGCACGACGTTCTGATCTCCGAACCCTGCGGCGCTTGCCGCGGGCCTGTCCGGCGCCCGGGAAACCGGGCGCCGGTTGTCGTTTACCGGCATCTCTCGTTGCGCTGCCGCGTATCGCCCCCTGCTGGTTCCCGAACCCGATTCAGCACCCGCAATGCGAATCGGATGCATTGCCGATATCGATTATTGGAGGGTTTGCTTTAAACGAATTGGGATTAAACGCAAACGATAAAACCGGCGTCGAATTCCACGTATGAACGGATTATCCCGCCGGTGATTCCGAATACCTGATCGACACCAGGAATGTCCGTCCGACACGGCTTTGGGCGCGCTTAAAAAATCGCCATCAGGGTTTTCGACGGGTAAAGAAATATCCGGAATGCCCGTTAATGATGGCACGAGCCTGTATCGGTCGAACAATAAATTCCCATCGCCAACCACTCGCACAGAGGCACATCGTGAAAATCGCCAGAATCAGCATCAAGGCAAAACTGCTTGGCGGCTTCGGTTTGCTTGCCGCAGTCGTCGTGATCGTGTCCGGCATGGCGCTCAAGGCGCTGTCCGATACCAACGACGAGTTTTCCCGGTACATGAACGGCATCAACGCGCGCGCGAACGTGTCGGCGCGCATCCGAACGGCAGTGGACCGGCGCGCGATCGCCGCGCGCAACCTGGTGCTCGTGAGCAAGCCATCGGACATCGCGCTCGAACTGGCGGAAGTGCAACAGGCGCACAAGGACGTGCAGGACAATCTCGCGAAACTGAAGGACATGGTCGCGAATGCGACCGACACGACCGATCGCGCGCGCGAGCTGGTCGGCGAAATCGTGCGGGTCGAAACCAGCTACGGGCCCGTCGCGCTGAACATCGTCGGGCTCGCGCAGGCCGGCAAGAAGGACGACGCGACAGCAGAAATCGACGCGCACTGCCGTCCGTTGCTCGCGCAACTGGTTCAAGCGACCGATGCGTACGCAACCTATACGCGCGAACGCGAAGTCGCGATCGCGCAGGCATTCTCGGATCGCTACACGACCGGGCGCAACCTGCTGTCGGCGATCTGCCTGATCGCGATCGCGGTCGCGGTGGGCGGCGGCCTGTGGATGACGCGCAAGATCACCGCGGCGATCGGCGTGGCCGTCGACGTCGCCCGCACGGTGGCCGACGGCGATCTCGGCAGCCGCATCAACGTGAGCGGCAACGACGAGACGCGCGATCTGCTCGAAGCGCTGCATACGATGAACACGCGGCTGATCGGCATCGTCGGCCACGTGCGCGATTCGTCGAACAGCATCGCGCACGCCGTCGGCGAGATCGCGTCGGGCAACCTCGACCTGAGTCAGCGCACCGAGGAACAGGCCGCATCGCTGCAGGAAACCGCCGCGACGATGGAGGAATTCACGTCGACGGTGCGCCTGAACGCCGAGAACGCGCAGCAGGCAAGCTCGCTCGCCGCGAATGCGTCGGACGTCGCGCAGCGCGGCAGCGCGGTGGTCGGCCGCGTCGTCGATACGATGACGGAGATCGGCCACAGCTCGTCGAAGATCGCGGACATCACCGGCATCATCGAAGGCATCGCGTTCCAGACCAACATCCTCGCGCTGAACGCGGCCGTCGAAGCGGCGCGTGCCGGCGAGCAGGGCCGCGGCTTCGCGGTCGTCGCGAGCGAGGTGCGCAGTCTCGCGCAACGCTCGTCGACCGCCGCGAAGGAAATCAAGGAGCTGATCACCGCGTCGGTGCGCACGATCCAGGACGGTTCGGCGCTCGCGGGCGAAGCCGGCAAGACGATGTCGGACGTAACGCAGGCCGTCGCGCGCGTAACCGACATCATGGGCGAGATCGCCGCGGCATCGGCCGAGCAGAGCCGCGGCATCGAGCAGGTGAACCTCACGATCACGCAGATGGACGAAACCACGCAACAGAACGCGGCGCTCGTCGAGCAGGCCGCGGCCGCGTCGAAATCGCTCGAGGCGCAAGGCCGCGAGTTGTCGGACACGGTGTCCGTGTTCCGGATGCCGGCCGGCGAACACGCGACGTCCGCGCACGCACGCGCGCATGCGGCAGGCGATGCGTCGCACTGGCGGGCCGTTACCGCGTAACGGCGGACACGATGGCGCGGCCGCTGGGGACGACGCCCGGCCGCGCCATCGCACCATCGTGCTCGCGTGAACCGTCGCGGGATGCGAATGAAACGGAACACCGCGAACACCGAACCGCACATCACGTGCATGCACTGCCCAAGCATTCGCGCACTCTTCGCTTCCGCCCGCAATTTGAATTCGAATCAGCGTCACGCGTTCAACCGCATCGACGCTATCCCGCTGCGATGCACGAGCACTGAATCGAACGGACCACGCATCACGCACCACGCGCACGCACTGTCCAAGCATCCGCGCGCACCCCGCTCCCGCCCGGCACATTGCAGCCGATCGGCACGACGCGTTCGACCCAATCGACGCCATGCCGATACGATTGCGCTCGCCACGACATGTGCGCGAGCACAATAATTCACATCGCCTACAACGCCCTTCCCCCTCTCCGCCTCCTATGCCCACACTGCGTTTGCAGCCCTGCGCAATTTTCGGTCCCGGCCTGAAAACGCGATAGGCACGCGAAACGCAGCGCGTCGCGCATCACTTCTGCAGGTCCATTGATCCCGATCATGCACTTTTAAATCAGCCCAATGACGAGTATGCTTAAAACAGCACTTCACGTTCGAACGGCGAATCGCGCGCCCTGATTCCCGTCCGATCGCATCGCGGCCCCATTGCGTTCTGCGTCGATGGCGGCGTCCGCTTCGCGCCCTGGCCGCATGAATTCCCCAACCGTCGCAGGAGAACTGGTGAGCCGACTCGTCGTCGTATCCAATCGCATCGCAGATCCCCGTAAAGCCGCGGCCGGCGGGCTCGCCGTCGCCGTGAAGGACAGCCTGCAGGAATCAGGCGGCGTCTGGTTCGGCTGGAGCGGCAAGCTACGTGGCGAAGGCGAACATCCCGCGCATGGCGACGACGTGCAGATCCAGAACGTCGGCGGCGTTCAGCTCGCGACGATCGATCTCGATCCGCAGCATTACGACGCGTATTACCTCGGCTACTCGAACAACGTGCTGTGGCCGGTGTTCCACTACCGGCTCGACCTCGCACAGTTCGATCGCCGCTTCGCCGACGGCTACCGGCGCGTGAACCAGTTGTTCGCGCGCAAGCTGAGCACGCTGCTGCGCCCCGACGATACCGTGTGGGTCCACGACTATCAGCTGATTCCGCTCGCGGCCGAACTGCGTGCGACGGGTTGCCGAAACCCGATCGGCTTCTTCCTGCACATCCCGATGCCGCCGCCGCCGATCATGGCCGCGATTCCGGAACACGAATGGCTGATGCGTTCGCTGTTCGCGTACGACCTCGTCGGTTTCCAGACCGAATGTGATCTGCTGCACTTCGAGCACTACGTCGAAGCCGAAGCAGGCGCCGCGCGCCTGCCCGACGGCCGCCTGCGCGCGTTCGGCCGCACGCTGTCGGCCGGTGCGTTTCCGATCGGCATCGACGTCGACGAATTCGCGGCGCTCGCGGAGAATCGCGACGGCATCGACATGTTCGAGCGGATGCGCGACGAATACTCGCGGCGCCAGCTGCTCGTCGGCGTCGACCGGCTCGACTACACGAAGGGGCTGCCGCAGCGCGTACATGCGTTCCGCCAGTTGCTCGAACAGTATCCGGAGAACCGCGATCGCGCGACGCTGATCCAGATCGCCGCGCCGAGTCGCGAGGATCTCGGTGCGTACGACGATCTGCGCCGCGAGATGGACAGCCTGTGCGGCGCGATCAACGGCGACTACGGCGAGCTCGAATGGATGCCGATGCGCTACATCCACCGCACGGTCGCGCGCAAGCGCTTGCCGGGCCTCTATCGCGCGAGCCGCGTCGCGCTCGTCACGCCGCTGCGCGACGGGATGAACCTGGTCGCGAAGGAGTTTCTCGCCGCGCAGGACGAAACCGATCCGGGCGTGCTCGTGCTGTCGCGTTTCGCGGGCGCGGCCGAACAACTGAAGCCGGCGCTGCTCGTCAATCCGTACGACACGCAAGGCACCGCGCAGGCGATCCAGCGCGCGCTGACGATGCCGCTCGAAGAGCGGCGCCGGCGTCATGACGCGCTGATGGCGATCGTGCGCAAGACCGACGTGCGCTGGTGGCGCACGCACTTTCTCGACGCGCTCACCGAAGCCGCCGAAGTCGCCGCCGCGACCGAGTCCTGACGCGTCCCATCCTGCCGCACGCTCACACGCCGGTCGTCTCGCGATCGAGCACCACGCCATTCACGTCCTGCACCGTCACCGCGATCGGGATGCCGTCGCGCATGCTTTCGGTCACCACGCAATACGCATCGAAGTGATCGAGCGCGCGCGCCGCCACCGCGAGATCGGCCCACGTCCTGCCGACCGACAACGTGACGGACATCGCGCCGACGCGCACGCGCCCCGCGTCGCTCTGCACCATGTCGACGTCGATATGCGCGCTGACCGGCTGCGGATCGACGCGCTGTTTTTGCAATGCGAACAACAGGCTCGCCGCGAGGCAACTCGCCACCGCTGCCGCGAGCAACCGGACCGGATTCGGTCCGCGCCCTTCGCCGAACGGCGGCGGCTCGTCGGTGAGCACCGGCGACAGATCGGTGCCGGCAAACGTGACTTCGAAACTGAAACGCGCGTGCTGCGCGACATCGACCGATACGTGCGCCTCGCTCATGGCGACTCCGTGGCTGGCAAGAGAAAGGGAAAGGAAGACCGGCACATGCGCATCGCGTCGCCGACGTGACGTGATCGTCACTGAGTGCGCGCCGCGTCGAGTGCGATCCGTGCTTCAGCGTTCAGGTTCGCGCGGCGTCCCGTACGCGACGAAATCGCGCTCGACCGCCGTCGCCTGCTCCGTTGCGTTCGTGCCTGCGGTCAGCGTGCAGTCGGCAGCAGACGGTGCGGTGGGCCCGGAAGTTTCAATACGCCCGTCGATCAGCGCCTGCAACGTGTCGCGTTCGAGCACCTCGCATTCGAGCAAGCGCCGCGCGATGCGCTCCAGCACATCACGACGCTCGGCGAGCGTCGCCGCGACCCGCGCATGCGCGTCGGTCAACAGCGTATGCACTTCGTCATCGATCATCCGCGCGGTGTGCTCGCTGCACCGGCCGTCGCCCGCATGCCATCCGCCCGGTATGCCGGAGCGCGCTTCGCCGTCGTCGAACGTCGCGAGCCCGATCTTCTCGCTCATCCCGTACTGCATGACCATGTGGCGCGCCATCGCGGTCGCACGTTCGAGATCGTTCTGCGCGCCCGTCGACACGTCGCCGAACACGAGTTCTTCCGCCACACGCCCGCCGAGCAGCGCATCGATGCGATCGAGCAGTTCGCTGCGGCGCAGGACGTAGCGATCCTCGGTCGGCACCTGCTGCGTGTAGCCGAGCGCCGCGACGCCGCGCGGAATGATCGACACCTTCTTCACCGGATCGCAATGCGCGCGGCTCTCCGCGACGAGCGCATGACCGGCCTCGTGATACGCGATCGTCAGCTTCTCCTGCGCGTTCATCACGCGGCTCTTGCGCTCGAGGCCGGTGAGCGCGCGATCGATCGCCTCGTCGAAATCGTCCATCCCGATTGCCGGCTTGCCGAGTTCGGCCGCATGCAGCGCGGCTTCGTTCACGACGTTCGCGAGATCGGCGCCGACGAAGCCCGGCGTACGCGACGCGAGTTCGCCGAGATCGACGTCGGCCGCGAGCTTCACGCGCTTCACATGCACGCCAAGGATCTGGCGGCGGCCGTTCACGTCGGGCCGGTCGATCGCGATGTGACGATCGAAGCGGCCCGGGCGCAACAAAGCCGGATCGAGAATCTCCGGCCGGTTGGTCGCGGCCATGATGATCACGCCGGAGCCGGCCTGGAAGCCGTCCATCTCGACGAGCAGCTGGTTGAGCGTCTGCTCGCGCTCGTCGTTGCCCGACATCGGGCCGACGCCGCGCACCTTGCCGAGCGCATCGAGCTCGTCGACGAACACGATGCACGGCGCCTTCTGCTGCGCCTGCTCGAACAGGTCGCGCACGCGCGCCGCGCCCACGCCGACGAACATCTCGACGAATGCGGAGCCGCTGATGGAGAAGAACGGCACGGCCGCTTCACCGGCCACAGCGCGTGCGAGCAGCGTCTTGCCGGTGCCCGGCGCGCCGACCACGAGCACGCCCTTCGGGATCTTGCCGCCGAGCCGCTGATAGCGATCGGGGTTGCGCAGGAACGCGACGAGCTGCTGCAACTCGGCCTTCGCTTCGTCGATGCCGGCGATGTCGTCGAACGTGATGCCGGTTTCCTTCTGCACGTACACGCGTGCGCGGCTCTTGCCCATTCCGGTGAAGTCCTGCAACCCGCCGCGCTTGCGCAGCATCAGGTTCCAGATGAACACGAACGCGACGAGCGGCACCAGCCACGATGCGAGCGACGTGATCCAGCCGGTGTCGGACGCGCCGTGATAGCGAATGCCGGCGCTGGCCAGCGCATCGATCAGTTGCGGGTCGGTCACGCGATTGGTCAGGAAGTGCGACGGCGTGCCGGCCGACTTCGCGGCCTCGACCTCGGACGCCGGCAGCATCGCGCCGGCCTGCGGCATCTTCAACGTGCCCGAGATCGCGGTCGGGCCGATCTCGAGATCGTCGACGAGCCGCGCCGCGACGAGCCGGTGGAAATCGCTGTACGCGATCACCGTCGACGCCGGACGCAGCATCAGCAACTGCGCGGCGAACAGCACGAAGAAGCCGGCCGCAATCAGCAATCCTGCGTAATCGAGTTTCCTGTCCATCGCATCGGGCCGGCTGCGTGCACCGTACGGCGCGCTGACGCGTGCTCGCGTGCATGGCCGGCACGCGGCATCGGCAGCCACGTGCGCACGGCATGCATCCGCGCCATCGTCGCCTCGTTTCGTCGCATGAATGACACCGCGGCGGCACCGTCGGCCGACGCCGCCGGGCGACCTCCTCCAGGGCAACGCCATTTCGCGTCGCCTCTCGTTCAAGTCTAGTTCGCGCGCGCGCGTCGCGCAGTATCCGACAAACACCTTTCATCGGCGCGGCCGGCCGCGTTATAGTCGCATTCGTGACATTTTTGTGACACCGCATGGCGTGGCGCAATCGCCGTGCGGCTGTTGCGTCCCGTGTCGCGTCGCGGCAGGCTGTGCGACGCTGCCGCACATCGAACGACCACCGACCTTCGAGGAGCACACGACGTGAACGACACCCCCGATCGCCCCGACGACCTTCCCGTGGATCCCGAGCGCCGCCGCGTACTCGGCGGCCTCGCCGCGCTGGGCGCAGGCGTCGCGCTCAGCGGCTGCGAGACCACGCCGGGCAGCGCGCCGCGTTCCGCCGCCGACCTGCGGCTCGACGAAGCGCTGCGCCGGCAGGTGCGCCACATCGTCGTGATCTTCGCGGAGAACCGCAGTTTCGCGAATCTGTACGGCGATTTCCCGGGCGTGCGCTATCCGCTGAGCGACGTGCAGCCCGCGCATGCGCAGCAGCTCGATCGCGACGGCAAGACGCCGCTGCCGGTGCTGCCGAAGATCTGGGGCGGGCTCGTGCCGCAGGCGCAGGAAGTGGGCGGCAAGCGCTACGCGATCGCCGAACGCGACATCGTGAACCTGCCGAACGCGCCGTTCCGGCTCGCCGACCCGCAAGGCAAGCCGCTGCCGAACGGCGTGATCACGCGCGACCTGTGGCACCGCTTCTACCAGAACCAGATGCAGATCGCGGGCGGCCGCAACAACCAGTTCGCCGCGTGGGCCGATTCGGGCGGCCTCGTGATGGGCCACTACCGCAATTCCGCCGACACGCTGCGGCTGTGGAATCTCGCGCGGCAATACACGCTGTGCGACAACTTCTTCATGGCGGCCTTCGGCGGTTCGTGGCTCAACCACATGTTCCTGATTTCCGCGCAACCGCCGATCTATCCGGACGCGCACAAGCACCCGCATGCGGCGAAGCTGCTGTCGAAGGTCGACGGCGACGATCGGGCCGGCACGCGCCTGACGCTCGCCGCCGATTCGCCGGCATCCGCGCTCGACGGTCCGCCGAAGTTCGCGGGCGACGGCCCGCTGACGCCCGACGGCTACGGCGTCAACACGATGGCGCCGCCGTACCAGCCGAGCTACGTGCCGCCGCCCGACCCGGGCAACGCCGCGTATGCGGACCCGTCCGATCACCGCGTGATCCCGCCGCAGGTTCATGCGACGATCGGCGATCGGCTGTCGGAAAAGAACGTCGACTGGGCGTGGTACAGCGGCGCGTGGCAGTACGCGCTCGACCATCGCGACACGGGCACCGTGCCCGATTTCCAGTACCACCACCAGCCGTTCAACTACTTCGCGAACTTCGCGCCGGGCACCGACGCGCGCCGCCGGCACCTGCGCGACGCGGGCCTCGGCGACGCGCCGTCGACCAACCACTTCATCGCCGACATCGACGCGGGCCGGCTGCCGGCCGTCGCGTTCTACAAGCCGCAGGGCAACCTCAACATGCATGCGGGGTACGCGGACGTCGAATCGGGCGATCGGCACATCGCGAACGTGATCGAGCACATCCGGCGCGGCCCGCAGTGGGCGAACACGGTGATCGTGATGACGCACGACGAGAACGGCGGCTGGTGGGATCACGTCGCGCCGCCGGTCGGCGATCGCTGGGGCCCGGGCTCGCGGATTCCGGCGCTGGTGATCTCGCCGTTCGCGAAGAAGGGCCACGTCGATCACACGCTGTACGACACGAACTCGATCCTGCGCTTCATCAGCCGCGTGCACGGGCTCGCGCCGCTCGACGGTGTCGCCGCACGCGACAACGCGTTCGCGTCGCGCAACGCCACGCCGCCGGGCGATTTGACCAACGCGCTCGATCTCGCGTGACGATCGGCGGACGTCTGCGCGACGTCCGCATCGAACGACGACGCCCCGGTGCAATGCAGTTGCGCGGGGCGTCGTTTTTTCGGATGAACGCTGCGCTATGCCGCGCTGCGCAACGTGTCGGTCGCGCCCTGCGCCGCATGGCGGCCGGCCTGCCGGCCGAAGAACGTCGCGTCGGCCAGCGACAGCCCCGAGCTGTATCCGGCGCCCCAGCGCGGCAGCCCGCAGCTCGTGCGGCCGGCCGCATAGAGGCCCGGCACGGGGGTGCGCGTCGCGTCGAGCACCTGCCCGGTCGGCAGCGTATCGAGCCCCCCCAGCGTGAAATGCGGGTAGAACGCGTAGTCGATCCGGCAATCGAGCGCGACGAACGGCGGCTCGATCAGCGGCTTCAGCCATTTCTTCGCCTTGTGGAACAGCGGATCGACACCTTCGGCCGCATGACGGTTGTACACGTCGACGGTCGCCGTCAGCGTGCCGGCCGGCATCTGCAGGTCGCGCTCGACTTCTTCCCAGGTCTCGCCGGCCGCCGCGATGCCGATCCGCGCGATTGCCGGCGGCTCCTGGTAGGTCGCCTGATCGACCAGCAGGTAGATCCGGTCGTCGGCCTGATGGAACGCGTGATGACCGGTGCGACCGTGATAGCCGTCCTCGTTGATGAAACGCTGGCCGCACGCGTTCACGAAGATTCCGTAAATCAGCGATTCCGGCGCGTAGAACGGCAGGCTGACGAAGCCCTGGTCCATGTGGATCGCCGCGCCGCCCGCGCTCTGGCCGAGCAGGATGCCCGAACCGTCGTCGCCGGGGCTGCCGATCGGTTCGTCCGAGCGCAGCAGCTGCGGTGCGTGCCGGCGCACCATGTCGCGGTTCATCGCAAAGCCGCCGGCGCACAGGATCACTGCGCGGCGGGCACGCACGAAGGCCGTCTCGCCATACGCACGCAGCACGACGCCGCGCACCGCGCCGGCATCGTCGACGATCAGCGCAAGCGCGCGGCTGTCGTAGCGCGTCGCGACGCCGAGCGCCTGCACGCGCTCGGCCAGCACGCGCATCAGCATCTGCCCGCCGCCCCAGCCGGGCCATTGCGGCGTGTGGCCGCGCGGGCACGGCTTCGCGGCGTCGCTGAACGGCCACGCTTCCTCGCTGCCCGACCAGATCAGGCAGTCGTCGGTTTCCGGTTCGACGATCCGCTCGGGGACGAACGTGTTCTTGTACGTGAGGCCCTGCGCGACCAGCCAGTCGTGGTGCGCGAGGCTTTCATTCGCATAGACGCGCACCTTCGCTTCGTCGGCGTCGCGGCCGCCCGCGAGCATCAGGTAGCGGTACAGGTCCTCGGTTTCGTCGACGAAGCCGGCCTGACGCTGCGCCGGCGTGCCGCCGCTGCCGCCGAGGTAGATCTCGCCGCCGGACAGCGCGCTCGTGCCGCCGTAGCTCGATGCGCGTTCGACGATCAGCGTGTCGGCGCCGGCGCTCGCGGCTTCGATCGCCGCGCATGCGCCGGCTGCGCCGAAGCCGACGATCACGACGTCGTGTTCGGCGTCCCAGCGATGCACGTCGCGGGCGTTCAGGGGGCGGGTCAGGGAGTATTCGGATGACATGGGCGTGGATAGGCGTGAACGAAATGCGTGAAAGGCGATGGTGATGGTCGGGGCGGCGGCTCGCCCGGATACGAACGTCACCGCGCCGTGGAGGCCGGCACGGGCGTGCTGCGCCGTGAACGTGGGCCACCGCGTGACATCGCGCGGCGGCCGGGAATCGAATGACGAGAGACTGGATCGGCAATGCAACTCGGCCGATGCGCAGCGAAGGCGCGATGGCCTTCGCGCAAGCGGTTCGTACGCCGCCGCACCCGTATCGCGGCGGCATCCTTCCGACACGGCGCGCGGCCGCGCCGGCGTCACATGCCGCGCAATGCGGCGAAACCGAAGTGCGACGGATCGATCGGCACGCAACCGATCGGCAGGCCGTTCTGGTCGACCGAGCGGCACTGCAGGATGCCGGCCGCATACGGCGGCGACGGAACGTGATCGGCACCGTATCGCGCCATCGCCATCGCAGCGAACATGCCCATCGCCAGTACGCACAGCTTGCGAGTCGTGAGTCTCATGATCGTCGTCTCCTTCCGTTGACCGCTCCCGCGGTTCGAATCCGGCTCGGTGGCAACAGCACCGGATGACTGCACGGTAGCCAGCGCCGCGCCGACGGCCATCGTCCATTTCGACTAGGGGCAAACGCGAGGCACGCACCCGACACGCTTCCGCATCGCAACATCGCGCGTGGTAGCGCGCCGAGACGAAGGGAAAGAAATATCGGCGAGTGCCTTGCCGGAGCAGCGCCCTCGTCCTCCGACGAATGTCGAATCACGCGCACTGCATCGCACCATCGGACGATGCACGGTCGTCGCTCCCGGTGTTTTCCCCGACCCGCACCCTGCTCCGTATGGATGATGAGGATCGACCGGTCCGATGCGAACCTGCGCATCGACGTCGCAATGCCGCCGCGTCCGCATGCGCGGCGTGGCCGACGCTTTCCGTTCATCCACGGGAGTACCGCATGACCGATTCGAATCCCCGCCACGCGCTGTACGAACTCGCGTGCCGTTACGCGCAAGCCGTCGACCGGCGCGACTGGCCGCGCCTCGCCGCGCTCTTCACCGCCGACGCGCAGCTCGACGGCCCCGGTTTCCGCTTCGACGACCGCGACGCGATCGTCGCCGGCATGCGCGTAATCGAGCGCTACGACGCGACCCAGCATCACGTGCACAACCAGCTCGTCACGCTCGACGGCGGCGAGGCCGACGTCGAGACGTACGGCGTCGCATGCCACGTCTACGTGCGCGACGGCGTGAAGCGCAAGCTTGACTGGGGGCTCCGCTATCGCGACCGCTGCGTGTTCGACGGCGCGGCGTGGCGTTTCGCCGCGCGCACGCTGCACGTCGACTGGTCGCAAGACCTGCCGCTGGAGGGCTGAACGATGCGCGCATCACTCTCCCTCACCGGCCGCACCGCGCTCGTCACGGGCGGCGCGGGCGGCATCGGCGCGGCCTGCGCGCACGCGCTCGTCGCCGACGGCGCAGCCGTCGTATTGATGGGCCGCCGCCGCGACGCGCTCGAACGCGCGCAGCGGCAACTGACCGATGCGGTGCCCGGCAGCCGCGTCGCGATCCATGCGGGCGACGCGTGCGACGAAGCCGATCTGCAGACAGCGCTCGACGTCGCGTGGGCGCTCGACGGCCGTCTCGACATCGTCGTGCCGACGGTCGGCGGTGCCGGTTTCCGGCCGCTGCTGATGCACGACGCCGCGAGCTTTGGCGCGGAAATCGACCTCAACCTGCAGAGCGCATTCGTCGCGATCCGGCATGCCGCGCCGCGGCTCGCCGACAGCGGCGGCGGCGCGATCGTCTGCATCTCGTCGACCGCCGCGCACATCAATTTCCGCTGGCTGTCCGCGTACTGCACCGCGAAGGCCGCCCTCGAAGCGCTGGTGCGCGGCGCGGCCGAGGAACTGGCCGGCGCGAGGATCCGCGTGAACGCCGTCCGCCCGGGCCTCACGCGCTCGGAAGCGACCGCGCCGATGTTCGACAACCAGCCGCTCGTCGACAGCTTCCTCGAACAGATTCCGCTCGGCACGCTCGGCGAACCCGAAGCGATCGCGCATGCGGTGCGTTATCTCGCGGGCCCCGAATCGGGCTGGGTCACGGGACAGAGCTTCGCGGTCGATGGCGGCCATGAACTGCGCACCAACCCGCGCGTCGACGACACGATCGCGCAGCTCTACGGCGCGGCCGCACTCGACGCGGTCAAGGCCGGTCGCGCACCGGGCGTCGCATGAGCGGCCGCCTTCCTTCAACGTCACGGGAATTCGACAGGACATGAATCGAGTCGCAAACAAGGTCGCGCTGATCACCGGCGCGGCAAGCGGCGTCGGCCGCGCGGATGCGCTGCTGCTCGCCGCCGAAGGCGCGCGCGTGGTGCTCACCGACATCGACGAGGACGCGGGCCTCGCACTCGCGCGCGAAATCGGCGACGCGGCGCTGTTCGTGCGCCACGACATCGCCGACGAAGACGGCTGGCGGCACGCGATCGCGGCGACGCTCGAACGTTTCGGCCGCCTCGACGTGCTCGTCAACAACGCGGCGATCTGCCCGGTCGGCTCGATCGAGGATACGAGCCTCGACACGTGGCGCCGCGTGATGCGCACCAACGCGGACGGCTATTTCCTCGGCTGCCAGTACGCGATCGGCGCGATGAAAGGCAACGACACGCCGGGCTCGATCGTGATGATGTCGTCGGTCGCCGCGCTCGGCGGGCTGCCGATGATGTGCGCGTACACCGGCTCGAAAGGCGCGGTGACGGCGCTCGCGCGCAGCGTGGCCGTGCACTGCAAGCGCAGCGGCTACCGGATCCGCTGCAACTCGATTCATCCGGACGGGATCTGGACGCCGATGACGCAGGCGCTGATGCCCGGCCTCGACCCGGCCGAGCTCGGCATCGGCCACGATCCGATGGCGCGCATGTGCGATCCGCAGGACGTCGCGAATCTCGTGCTGTTCCTCGCGTCCGACGAATCGCGTTTCGTGAACGGCGCGGAGCTGCGGATCGACAACGCGCAACTCGTGTCGTCGCTGTGACGCGGCGCGCCGCTTTTCCGATTCCCGGAGGGTTCCGATGATTTCATTCACCGGCAAGGCCGTGCTGGTCACCGGCGGCGGCGCAGGCATCGGCCGCGCATGTGCGGAGGCCTTCGGCGCGGCGGGCGCGCGCGTCGCGGTCGCCGAGATCGATCCGGCCCGCGCGCAGGACGTGCGCCACGCGCTCGAAGCCGCGGGCGTCGATGCGCTGGTCGGCACCGTCGACGTGACGCGTCGCGACGAGGTCGACGCGTGGGTCACCGGCACGACGCTGCACGTGGACGGCGGCGCCCTCGCCGCGGCCGGCTGGTATCGCGACCCGAACGGCTTCTGGACCAACATGCCGGTCGTCACCGGCAACGGCTTCAATTTCTGAGCGGCATCCGTTCATTTGATACGGCGCACCTGCGCCGTCACCGGAGACACCATGAAAATCCTGATCATCGGCGGCACCGGCCTCATCGGCGGCCACGCCGCGCTGCACCTGCACGCGCAGGGCAACCACGTGACGCTCGCCGCGCGCAAACCGCCCGCGCCGGGCAGCGCGCTCGCGCCATTCGACGTGCTGCTGCGCGACTACGTGGCCGGCAACTTCACGCGCGACGATCTCGCGCCGTTCGACGCGATCGTGTTCGCGGCCGGCAACGACATTCGTCACCTGCCGCCGGGCACCGACGAAGCCGCGCACTGGGAGCGCGCGAACGTCGAGGCAGTGCCGCGCTTCTTCGCGCTGGCGCGCGAGGCCGGCGTGAAGCGCGCGGTGCTGGTCGGCAGCTTCTATCCGCAGGTCGCACCGGCGCTGGTCGACAGCGTGCCGTACGTGCGCTCGCGCCATCTCGCCGACGAACGCGTGCGCGCGCTCGCAACGCCATCGTTCGCGGTGTGCAGCGTCAATGCGCCGTTCGTGGTCGGGTCGGTGCCCGGGCTGCGCAACGAGATGTTCGCCGCGTACACGGGCTATGCGCAGGGCAAGCTCGCCGGGTTGCCGGTATACGGGCCGGCCGGCGGCAGCAACTTCATCTCGACGCAATCGCTGTCGGAAGCGATCTGGGGCGCGCTGCAGCGCGGCGAAGCCGGCAAGGCCTATCTCGTCGGCGACGAGAACCTGAGCTTCGCCGATTACTTCGCGGCGTTCTTCCGCGCGGCCGGCAATCCGCAGACGATACCGTCGCTCGACCAGGAACATCCGCTGCTGCCGGATCTCGCGATCTATACGGGGCGCGGCAACGTCGTGTCGTACGAGCCCGATCCGGCCGATAGCGCGCTGCTGCGCTACCGGCGCGGCGACGTGCAGCGCGCGGTGAACGAAGTCGTCGCGCATTACGGCGCGTAAGCGTCCAACGCAACGCATCCGCCACGAAAGCGCCGCGTAAACGGCGACGTCCCGCCGCCGGCAATGCCTGCCGGCGGCGGGACGTTCGATCCATTACTCCGCTGCGTCGCGGCGGATCGTCAACCGCCGATGCGCTGTTCGATCTTGTGCATCGTGTCGGTCAGCTCGGCGGGCAGCCGCAGCTTCAGCGTGTCGAACAGTTCCGCGTGCAGCTTCAGCTCGTCGCGCCATTCGTCCGCGTTCATCGACGTCACCGAATCGAACTGCTCGCGCGTGAAGTCGAGCCCGTCCCAATGCAGGTCGTCATAGGCCGGCGACACGCCGAACGCGTGCTCGCCGCCGCCGCCGTTGCCTTCGAGACGATCGAGCATCCACTTCAGCACGCGCATGTTCTCGCCGAAACCCGGCCACACGAACTTGCCGTCCGCATCCTTGCGGAACCAGTTCACGCAGTAGATCTTCGGCAGCGTCGCGCCCGCGGCTTCGAGCTGCTTGCCGAGCTTCAGCCAGTGCGCGAAATAGTCGCTGACGTTGTAGCCGCAGAACGGCAGCATCGCGAACGGGTCGCGGCGCACGACGCCTTGCTGGCCGACGGCCGCGGCGGTCGTCTCCGAGCCCATCGTCGCGGCCATGTACACGCCTTCGACCCAGTCGCGCGCTTCGGTCACGAGCGGCACGGTCGTCGAGCGGCGGCCGCCGAAGATGAACGCGTCGATCGGCACGCCGGCCGGGTTTTCCCAGTCGTCGTCGATCGACGGGCATTGCGACGCCGGCGCGGTGAAGCGCGAGTTCGGATGCGCGGCCTTGCGGCCGGTTTCCTTGCCGATTTCAGGCGTCCACGGGTTGCCCTGCCAGTCGGTCAGCTTCGCGGGCGGCGTGTCGGTCAGCCCTTCCCACCACACGTCGCCGTCTTCCGTCAGCGCGACGTTCGTGAAGATCACGTTTTCCTTCAGCGTCGAGATCGCGTTCGGGTTGGTCTTCACGCCGGTGCCCGGCGCGACGCCGAAGAAGCCGGCTTCCGGGTTGATCGCGTACAGGCGGCCGTCGCGGCCCGGCTTCAGCCACGCGATGTCGTCGCCGATCGTCGTGACCTTCCAGCCGTCGAAGCCCTGCGGCGGAATCAGCATCGCGAAGTTGGTCTTGCCGCACGCGGACGGGAACGCCGCCGCGACGTGATACTTCTTGCCGGCCGGCGACGTCACGCCGAGGATCAGCATGTGTTCGGCGAGCCAGCCCTGGTCGCGGCCCATCGTCGACGCGATGCGCAGCGCGAAGCACTTCTTGCCGAGCAGCGCGTTGCCGCCGTAGCCCGAGCCGAAGCTCCAGATCTCGCGCGTATCGGGGAAGTGCACGATGTACTTCACCGGATTGCACGGCCACGGCACGTCCTTCTGCCCCGCTTCGAGCGGATGGCCGACGCTGTGCACGCACGGCACGAAATCGCCGTCGTCGCCGAGCACGTCGTACACGTCGCGGCCCATGCGCGTCATGATCCGCATGTTGACGGCCACGTACGGGCTGTCGGACAGCTCGACGCCGACGTGTGCGATCGGCGAGCCGAGCGGGCCCATCGAGAACGGCACGACGTACAGCGTGCGGCCGCGCATCGAGCCGCGGAACAGCCCGTTCAGCGTCTCGCGCATTTCTTCCGGCGCGATCCAGTTGTTGGTCGGACCGACGTCGTCGGGCGACTCCGTGCAGATGAAGGTGCGATCCTCGACGCGCGCGACGTCCGACGGATCGGATTGCGCGAGATACGAGTTCGGGCGCTTCGCCGGGTTCAGCCGGGTCAGCGTGCCCTGGTCGACCATCGCCTGGCAGAGCGCGTCGTTTTCTTCCTGCGAGCCGTCACACCACACGACGCGGTCGGGTTCGGTGAGCGCCGCGATGCGCGACACCCAGTCGATCAGCTTGCGGTGTTTGACGAATGCCGGGGGAGCGATCAGCGGGCCGTGTGTTGCTTCGGCCATGGTGTTTTGCGACATGGGGATGTCTCCAGATTATTGGGCGGGGATGGGGGATGCGGGACGTGCCCGCGAGATGAGAAATGCGATCGGAGCGCAGCGTGCGGCGACGCGCAAGGCGGAACACGCGAGCGGAGCGCGTATCGATGCCGCGATGCGGGCGAGAGAATGTGGTGTCTCTTGTGAGAATGCGAACACGAGTTTCGCCATACAAGCAACCTGCCGTACAACTCCATGCCGGCCAGCATACCATCGCCGTTATTGGGCGGGCGTTGCGTTGCAACAAGAAACAACTGTGACGGCGTGCCGGCATGGCGCTTGCCGGCAGCTTCTTTTTACCGCGTGTACGCGGTCGATTTGGGGACGAAACCGCTGGAACGTCCGTCCGGCAAGGGTTTCGCGACGACGGAAAAAACGGGCCGACGCATTCGCGCGCACGCACGCGAACCCGTTTGGCCCGAATTCGCGTTTTCGCTACTCAGGCAAACCCTGAATTAGGTTGCGTACACAAACATCCGTCGCGAACGCGTTGTGTGCGCTACCGCTCAAAACGGCGCGCCCGGCAATCCGGGGTAATACGCGCCGGCGGCCATCCCGCCGTCGACGGACAGTTCGGCGCCGTTGCAGTAAGACGCTTCGTCGCTCGCGAGAAACAGCGTCGCGCGCGCGATTTCGCCGGGCAGGCCGACGCGCTGCAGCGGCACGTGCGCGTAATGCTTGTTGACCTCGTCGAGCGGCGCGCCGGTCGGATTCGACATCGCGGTGTTCACGCCGCCCGGATGAATCGAATTCACGCGCACGCCCTGATGCCCCAGTTCGAGCGCCGCGACCTTCGTCAACCCGCGCACGCCCCACTTGCTCGACACGTACGCGGCGAGCGCGTTCACGCCGCGCAGCCCGTCCACCGACGAGATGTTGACGATCGACCCGCTCTTCTGCGCGATCATCCGCGGTGCGACCGTGTGGATGCCGACGAACGTGCCGACGAGATTGATCGACACCGCGCGCTCGAAATCGCGTTTCGACAATTCGGTGATCGCGCCGAACATCAGCACCGCCGCGTTGTTGACGAGCACGTCGATGCGGCCGAACTGCTCGACGGTCGCATCGGCCACGCGTTGCCAGCTCGCTTCGTCGGCCACGTCGAGCCGCATGAAGCGCGCGGCATCGCCGAGTTCGCGCGCGAGCGCTTCGCCTTCCGCATCGAGCACGTCGCCGATCACGACGCGTGCGCCTTCTTCGACGAACAGCCGGCACGTCGCCGCACCCATGCCGCGTGCGCCGCCCGTGACGATCGCTACCTTCCCTTCCAGTCGACCCATGTCGTCCTCTGCCTGATTCTTCCGATTCCCGATTACCGTTTGCCGGCTGCGGCGCGCTCCCATGCGCACGCAGGCGGCCCCATGCGACGCGAGGCGGCCACGCCGCGCTCGCCGTCAGCCCCAGTACGCCTGCCCGCCGTCGAGCGGCAACGTCGCGCCCGTCAGATACGCGGCGTCGCGGCTCGCGAGAAACACGATCGCGCGCCCGATGTCCTGCTCGCAGTCGCCGACGCGACCGAGCGGGATCGTGCGGAAGAACGCGGCGGCTTCGTCGGGGTTCGCATCGACCCAGCCCTTCAGCCCCGGCGACAGCGCGTGCGGCGCGACCGCATTCACGCGGATGCCGTCGACGCCCCATTCGCAGGCGGCCGCCCGCGTGAGCGCGCGAATCGCTTCCTTGGTCGCCGCATACGCGCCGTAACCCGACGCATCCCAGCGCACCGCGGCCGACGACGCGAAATTGACGATCACGCCGTCGCCCTTCAGATGCGGATGGCACGCGCGCATCATCCGCAGCGTCGCGATCGGCCCCGACTCGAGGCCCGCGAGAAAATCCGCGTCGCTCACGTCGAGCAGGCGGCCGAGCGGCACGACCTGCGCGTTGTTGATGAGGATCTGCACGCCGCGAAAACGCTCGACGACCGCGTCGACGCACTGCGCGATCTGTTCGGCATCCATCACGTCGCAGACGAACGGCTCGGCCACACCGCCGCGCGCGCGAATCGCGTCGCACGTCGCGACCAGCTTGTCGCGCGTGCGGCCGACCACGGCCACCGCCGCGCCTTCGCCCGCGAGCGCCAGCGCGACGCCTTGTCCGACACCCTGCCCCGCGCCCGTCACGAGCGCGACCTTGCCTTCGAGCATGCCCATGCGCGCTCCTTACGCGACGATCGCCGGATGCGCCTGCACGGGGCCGCCGAGCAGGTCGCGATACGACGGCGGCCGCTTGCCGTCGAGATCCGCGATGCCGTACTGCAGCGCGGCTTCCGCGCCGACCAGCACGTGCCCGGACAGCGCCATGCGTTGCGGATCGGCATGAATCGCGTGGATCACGCGGCCGGTGAATTCCGGGCTTTCGGCGACCAGGGAAAATTCCTTGTACAGATCGGGATGCTCGTCCCACACGCGCGTCGTGCGCTCGGTGCGCAGCGGGCCCATCCAGATCGACACCGCGGCGACGTCGTACGGCTTCAGGTCGACCGCCATGTCCTTCGCGAACTTGTCGACGCCGGACTTCTGCGCGCCGTATGCCGCGCCGTGCATGTAGCAGCTCGCGCCGAACGACGACGTGAACGCGATCAGCCCGCTGCGGCGCTTCGCCATCAGCGGCGCCGCATGCCAGCTCGCCACGTATGCCGAGCGCAGCCCGACGTCGAGGATGTTCACGAGGTCGAGCGACTTCTCCCAGAACGGCCCCGGCAGGATCAGCTGATCGTGCAGATAGGTCGCGTTGTTGACGAGGATGTCGAGCCGCCCGCTGTCGCGTTCGACACGCTCGAACAGCGCCTGCACCTGCGCGTCGTCCGCGTGGTCGCACGCGACCGCGATTCCGCGACCGCCGAGCGCATCGATCTCGCGCGCGGTCTCGTGGATCGTGCCGGGCAGCGGCGCATCACCTTCGTTCTGCGAGCGGCCCGTCACATAGACGGTCATGCCGGCCGCGCCGAGTGCGCGCGCGATGCCCTTGCCCGCGCCGCGCGACGCACCCGTCACGACGGCGACCGGCGCCTCGTGGTTCTGTGTCATGTTCGATGTCTCCTGGGAAATGGTCTCAACCGACGCGAGCGGTGCGCGTCGTCACATCGCGGGCGGCTGCGCGCCGGCGAACAGTACGCGCGGCGCATCGCCGTCGTAGCGGGCGGACAGCGTCGACGTGACGACGCAGCGCGTGGCCGCGATCTTCCATTCGCCGTCGACCTTCCGGTATTCGTCGTCGTAGGTCGCGCCGAGCTGCGTGAGCGTGCGCGCGTTCGTATCGAGCATCTGGTAATGCAGCCCCCACGTGCCGCGTGCATGCGTGTCGTCGAGCACGGTGATGTCGGGGTTCACGCCGTGGTGCATCTCGACGATGTGCGGATGGCAGCCGAGCCGCTCGAACACGTCGACGAGCGCGTCGCGATGCTCGAACGTGCCGATCCGGCCGTAGTCGATGTGCACGGTGCCGGGCGCGAAACAGTCGCGCATGCCCTGCGGATCCTTCCGGTCGCAGCACGTGAAGTAGCGGGCCTTCAGGCGGCGGATCGCATCGGCGTCCTCGAGCCTGCGTACGCGCACTTCCATTCGTTCGATCGGGATCATGCCGTCTCCTTGGTCTCGTGTGCGCGGATCGAAGCCGCGTCGACGCCACGTTACAGGCGCACGAGATCGCGGCCATCACCTGTTTGGATGAATCCGGCGGTTTGCATCGGCGGGCGCCGACAGCGCCGTCGCGGCGTTCGTCCGAACAGACGATGTGACGCGGGCGGCTTCGTTCCTACCATCGAACGACACCACCACGAGATACGGCGATGGACGACACGACCCGCACGCTGTTCGAATACGAGCAGATCCGCCAGCTGAAGTACCGGTATTTCCGCGCGATCGACACGCACGACTGGTCGCTGCTCGAACAATGCGTGACCGACGACTGCGAAGTAAGGCTGCAAGGCGGCCGCTATGCATACGACGGCCGCGACGCGTTCGTGTCGAGCCTGCGCGCGCTGATCGGCAAGCCGACCTTCCTGACGATGCATCACGGCCATCACCCCGAGCTCACGCTGGTCTCAGCCGAACACGCGTGCGGCGTGTGGTTTCTCGAGGATCACGCGATCAATCTCGAGGACAACTATCTGGTGCACGGCACCGCGTTCTACGACGACCAGTACGTGAAGCGCGACGGCATGTGGCGCATTCACGCGACGCGCCACGAGCGGCTGTTCGAAACCGTCACGTCGCCGATTCCGCCGTCGTTCACGCTGACCGCGAACCGGTTCGCGCCGGGCGCGCGCGACGCGGCCGCTTCAGTGGCTTCGGCCGTTTCGGCCGGTTCCACCGTCAACGCTTCCTGAAACCCGGCGGCAGCGCCGCCAATCCCGTCATTCCCTCTGGAGCCGGAGCAATGGAGAAAGTCATTTACGTATTGTGGCGCGACGCGCAGGTCGCGCCCGATCAGTGGAGCCGCAGCGTGCGCGCGCAGCTCGCGGACAAGCTGTTGTCGCTCGGCGCGCACGGCGTGCAGGCGAACGTCGCCGATGCCGACGTCGCGCCGGCCGCCGCGCTGAAGCAGACCAATACGCACCCGGGCATCGACGGCATCGTCGCGGTATGGCTCGACAGCGCGAACCCGATGTTCCGCCAGCCGTTCGACGACGCGGTGCGCGCGGTCGTCCCGCACATGGCCGCGTATCTCGTCACCGAATCGCAGCCGATTCCGAACACGCGTTTTCCGGCGCGGCCGGGCGAACGCACGAGCGGATTTTCGCAGCTCGCATTTCTGAAGCGCCCGCCGCGGCTCACGCACGAAGCGTGGCTCGACGTGTGGCACGGTCATCACACGCGCGTCGCGATCGATACGCAGGACAACTTCCTGTACGTGCAGAACGTGGTCGTGCGTGCGCTCACGCATGCGGCGCCCGGCTACGACGCGATCGTCGAGGAGTGCTTCCCGGCCGCGGCGATGACCGATCCGCACGCGTTCTTCGATGCGGTCGGCGACGAGGAGAAATTCCAGCGCAACGTGGCGGAGATGATGGACAGCTGCGGACGCTTCATCGATTTCGACAAGATCGACGTGGTGCCGACGAGCCAGTACGTCGTGAAGGCGGTGCGCGGATAACACGCGAAGATCGCGCGCACAAAAAAACGCCAATCCCGAAGGATTGGCGTTGTGCTTCTGGGCGGACGATGATCAGAACTGGTTCATCGTGTTGTCCTTGCCCGCCGCCTTCAGCGCTGCTTCGCCGCTGAAGTATTCCTTGTGGTCGTCGCCGATATCCGAGCCGGACATGTTCTGGTGCTTGACGCACGCGATGCCCTGACGGATTTCCTTGCGCTGCACGCCGGCCACGTAGCCGAGCATGCCCTGGTCGCCGAAGTATTCCTTGGCCAGGTTGTCGGTCGACAGCGCAGCCGTGTGGTACGTCGGCAGCGTGATCAGGTGGTGGAAGATGCCGGCTTCACGCGATGCATCGGCCTGGAACGTGCGGATCTTCTCGTCGGCGATCTTCGCCAGTTCCGTCTCGTCGTACTCGACGCTCATCAGGCGAGCGCGGTCGTATGCCGACACGTCCTTGCCTTCGGCCTGCATCGCGTCGTACGCCTGCTGACGGAAGTTCAGCGTCCAGTTGAACGACGGGCTGTTGTTGTACACGAGCTTCGCGTTCGGGATCACCTTGCGGATTTCGCTGACCATGCCGCCGATCTGCGCGATGTGCGGTTTTTCGGTTTCGATCCACAGCAGGTCGGCGCCGTTCTGCAGCGACGTGATGCAGTCCAGCACGCAACGCGCTTCACCCGTGCCCGGGCGGAACTGGAACAGGTTGCTCGGCAGGCGCTTCGGACGCAGCAGCTTGCCGTCGCGCTTGATCACGACGTCACCGTTGCCGAGCTGGTCGGCCGACAGCTCTTCGCAGTCGAGGAACGAATTGTATTGATCGCCCAGGTCGCCCGGCGTGTTCGTCACGGCGATCTGCTTGGTCAGGCCGGCGCCGAGCGAGTCGGTACGCGCAACGATGATGCCGTCGTCCACGCCCAGCTCGAGGAACGCGTAGCGGATCGCGCGGATCTTCGCGAGGAAATCTTCGTGCGGCACCGTGACCTTGCCGTCCTGGTGGCCGCACTGCTTCTCGTCGGACACCTGGTTCTCGATCTGGATGCAGCATGCGCCTGCTTCGATGAACTGCTTGGCCAGCAGGTACGTTGCTTCCGCGTTGCCGAAGCCGGCGTCGATGTCGGCGATGATCGGCACGACGTGCGTCACGTGGTTGTCGATCTTTTCCTGGATCGCGGCCTTGGCAGCGGCGTCCGTCGCGGCATCGAGCTCGCGGAACAGGCCGCCGAGCTCGCGGGCGTCAGCCTGGCGCAGGAACGTGTACAGCTCGCGGATCAGCGCGCTGACCGAGGTCTTTTCGTGCATCGACTGGTCCGGCAGCGGGCCGAATTCCGAGCGCAGCGCGGCGACCATCCAGCCCGACAGATACAGGTAGCGGCGTTCGGTGCTGTTGAAGTGCTTCTTGATCGAGATCATCTTCTGCTGGCCGATGAAGCCGTGCCAGCAGCCCAGCGACTGCGTGTACTTGGCCGGGTCGGCGTCGTACGCGGCCATGTCGGCGCGCATGATCTTCGCGGTGTATCTGGCGATGTCGAGGCCCGTCTTGAACTTGTTCTGGGCGCGCATGCGGGCAGCGGATTCCGGATTGATGGCATTCCACGCGCTGCCTTGCTTCTCCTTCAAACCAGCCACTGCCTTGATGTCGTCTTGATATTGGGACATGTCTATCTCCTGGGAACGAAGCGCATTTGAGTAAAGGGTTCAGCCTGCCCGCCCCGTGTGACGAAGCGAACTGCATGGACTCAATGGTAATGCCGCCCGGCGCGCTGTCGATCAACTCTTATATAAGACATAAGATATAAATTTCGCTGATTTTTCAATGAGATAAGCGACCCGTTTTGCGATGCAAAACAGGTTTTCAAGCCGCGGGAAGGCGGCGCGACGGAAATTCGCCGCGCATTTCGCGATACGGAATGGCCTTTCGGCAATTGGTGGGACGACAAACATCGCGATCCGTGCTTCGGGCTTTTGCCAGCCGTATGACAAAACATCTATACTTGGACGATCCATCGACGGCGCAGTACGATGCGCCGCCTTCGCGTGCCGCAATCCGCGCCCTCCTGCCCACGACGACATGAGCGACTACCCCGTTTTCGATGCCCTGTGCGACCTGCTGAATACGTCCGACGCGCGCTTCCGCGTGCTCGAGCATCCGGCCGAAGGCAAATCCGACGTGATCGCCGCGATTCGCGGCACACGTCCCGAACAGGGCGCGAAGGCGATGCTCTGCACGTTCAAGGACGGCGGCGACGGCGCCGCGCTCGCGGTGATCCCCGGTCATCTGAAGATCGATTTCCGGAAAGTCGCCGACGCGCTCGGCCGCCGCAAGGCGACGCTCGCGCCGCCCGAGCTGGCGGCCGCCGTCACGCGCTGCGTGATGGGCGCCGTGCCGCCGTTCGTGTTCGATGCGAACGTGACGCTCGTCGTCGATCCCGCGCTGATCGAACGCAACGACGAGATCGCGTTCAACGCAGGCCGTCTCGACCGTTCCGTCGTGCTCGATGCGTCCGACTACGTGCGCATCGCCCGCCCGCTGCTGGCCGACATCACGCGGCCGGAAACCATCGACGCGACCGACGCACCGTCGCTGCAGGCGAGCGCATGAGCACGCCCCGCAACACGCCGCAGGCGGAACAGGCGTCGCTGATCGAACAGGTGCAGCGCATCGCCGAAGGGCTCGGCGCGATGTTCGCGCCGTTCACCGAGGTCGTCGTGCACGACCTGCGCACGCCCGAGCACGCGATTCTCGCGATCCACAACAACCTGTCCGGCCGCGCGGTCGGCGATCCGGCGACCGAACTCGGCCTCGCGCGCATCGCCGACGACGACTTCCCGCAGGTACTCGCGAACTACGCGAACCGTTTCGCCGACGGCCGCACCGCGAAGAGCACGTCGATCGGGATCAAGGATTCGAGCGGCCGCTACGTGGCCGCGCTATGCCTGAATGCCGACGTCACGCTGTTCCGCGGCTTCCAGGGGATGCTGAGCCAGTTCTGCAGCACGGAGGGCGAACCGGTCGCCGAAACGCTCGACCCGGCCGGCGCGGACGCGATCCGGCAGCGCATCGACGCGTTCGCGACGCGCCTCGCGACCACGCCGCGCGAACTGAAGACCGACCAGCGCCGCGAGCTGATGCAGATGCTGAAGACCGACGGCTTCCTCGAGGTGCGCCGCGCGATGGAAATCGTGTCGCAGCATCTCGGCGTATCGCGGGCCACCGTATACAACGATGCGAAATGACGCGATGCGCATGCGCGCGCCGCTGACCTGTTGACCTGTTGACCGCCCCTTCCGACGAGCGACCCATGAACACTCCGACCCTCCCCACCTACGACGACGTCGCGGCCGCCGCGGCGCGGCTCGAAGGCCACGCGCACCGCACGCCCGTGATGACGTCGCGCACGATCGACGAAGCGCTCGGCGCGCAGGTGTTCTTCAAGTGCGAGAACCTGCAGCGCATGGGTGCGTTCAAGTTCCGCGGCGCGTTCAACGCGCTGTCGCGCTTCGACGCGACGCAGCGCCGCAACGGCGTCGTCGCCTTCTCGTCGGGCAACCATGCGCAGGCGATTGCGCTGTCGGCGCGCATTCTGGGCATTCCGGCGACGATCGTGATGCCGCACGACGCGCCGGCCGCGAAGGTGGCCGCCACGCGCGGCTACGGCGGCAACGTGGTGACCTACGATCGCTACACCGAGGACCGCGAGCAGATCGGCCGCGATCTCGCTGAAAAGCACGGGCTCACGCTGATTCCGCCCTACGACCACGCGGACGTGATCGCGGGCCAGGGCACGGCGGCGAAGGAACTATTCGACGAGGTCGGGCCGCTCGACGCCGTGTTCACGCCGCTCGGCGGCGGCGGCCTGCTGTCGGGCACCGCGCTCGCGACGCGCGCGCTGTCGCCGCACGCGAAGCTGTACGGCGTCGAGCCGGAAGCCGGCAACGACGGCCAGCAGTCGTTCCGCTCGGGGTCGATCGTCCATATCGACACGCCGCGCACGATCGCCGACGGCGCGCAGACGCAGCACCTGGGTAACCTGACGTTCCCGATCCTGCGGCGCGACGTCGACGACATCCTGACCGCGACCGATGCGGAACTGGTCGACTGCATGCGCTTTTTCGCGACCCGTATGAAGATTGTCGTCGAGCCGACCGGCTGCCTGTCGTTCGCGGCCGCACGCCGGATGAAGGACCAGTTGCAAGGCAAACGCGTGGGCATCGTGATCAGCGGCGGCAACGTCGATCTCGAGAATTTCTGCGCGCTGGCAGGCGCGGCCGCATGACCGCCGCGGCGCGCGGATGACACGATGAAGCGCTCGTCATCCGTGCGCCGTCACTCCTTCACGTCGCGTTAAGTTTCGCGACCTAGACTCATTGCGTGGTCCCGCAGTCAGTCGTGAAGAAGGAGTCACCATGAACACGCACGCGATCGTCGCTGCCGCCCTCGCGGCCGCATCCCTCTCGGCGTTCGCTCAACCGGGCGTGACGTCATCCGGTTTTCCCGCTGTGTCGCCGCGCGACGTCGTCGCGCGGCCCGTCCACCGCTCGCCCGCCGCGCTGCCGCACGCCGGCTTCGTGCTCGCGAAGATCGATCAGAACAATACGCCGCCCGATCGCGGTAGCGATCCTTCCGGCCGCGCACGCGGCGGCACGCATATGTAACGCGGCACGAGCCGGCCGCGCCGGTCGGCCGGACCGCCCGCGTCATGCCATCACAACGACGGCAGCGACGGATCGCGGGCGGCGAGGATGTCGTCGGTGCGCCGCTGCAGCGCGCCGTCGATCGTCTCCGGCTGCGGAATCAGCCAGTAGCGCCCGTCGCGAATGCCGTCGAACACCCGCGCCGCGAACGCGTCGGGCGTGAGGCCGTGCGCGTTCAGCATCGAGCGCATCGTATCGACGAAGCCTTGCACTTCCGGCCGGTCGTGCGCGGCGCCGAACGGGTCGTTGAAGATGCCGCTCTGCACCGGCCCCGGCGCGAGCAGCGACACGCCGACCGGCGCGCCGAGCATCTTCAGTTCGCCGTACAGCGATTCGGTCAGCGCGACTACCGCGAACTTCGTCGCCGAGTAAGGCGACATCAGCGGGCTCGGCAGGAAGCCGCCCACCGACGCCGTATTCACGATGCGCGCCGGCACGTTGCGCGCCAGCATGCGCGGCACGAAGCTGCGGATCCCGTTCATCACGCCGTGCACGTTGATCGCGAAGCTGCGCTCGAACCGTTCCGGCGTGATTTCCCAGCTGAAGCCGGTCGCCATCACGCCCGCGTTGTTGAACAGCAGGTCGACGCCGCCGAAGCGCTGCCATGCGGCGTCGGCCAGCGCGTCGACGGCCTGCGGCCGGCTGACGTCGGTCGGCACGCACAGCACGTCGGTGTCGAGCGTCGCGGCAAACGCGTCGAGCTTCGCCGGGTCGAGGTCGGCCAGTACGACACGCATGCCGAGCGCGGCCGCGTGGCGCGCGAGCCCGCTGCCGATGCCGCTGGCCGCGCCGGTGATCACGGCGGTACCGCCGTCGAAGCGAATCGAAGTCGTCATGTCAGCGTCCTGTCGGGTCGATGTGCGGATGGGCATACGCGGGAATCACGGGCGGCGGCAACGGCGTGCGGCCGTCGAGCGAACGCACCGCGAGCCCCTGCGACAGCGGGAAATGCAGGCTGTGCGTGACGAGGCCCGTGCGCTCGCGCGCCGGCAGGCTGCACAGCGCCAGCGCGGTTTCCGCGAGATACGCGACATCTTCGGTCGGATAGCCTTCCGGGATATAGCGCGCCGCGCCCGGCGTGCGGATCGCGGTGCTCGGCGCGACCAGGTTCACCGCGATGCCGTCGGCTTCGAGTTCGGCCGCGAGCCCCTGCGTGAAGCGCGACAGCGCGGCCTTGACCGCCGCATAGACGGTCGCGCCGCCCGCGCGCGCGAACGCGTCGAACGGCCGCAGCGGCGCGAGCGCGGTGACCGACCCGACGTTGACGATCCATCCGGCGCCGCGTGCGCGCATCAGCGGAATCGCGGCCTGGGCCAGCGCGAACGGGATGCGCAGATAGTGTTCGACCGTCGTGTCGAACATCGCCATCGGCATCGCGTCGACGCATGCGTAGTCGGCCACGCCCGCGTTGTTCACGAGGATGTCGAGGCCGCCGGCCGCGTCGGCCGCGCGTGCGACGAGCGCGTCGCGCTCGGCCGGGTTCGACAGATCGGCAGCCAGCGCGATCGCGCGGCCGCCTGCCTGTTCGATCAGCGCGACCGTTTCGGCGAGCGTGCCGGCAGTCGTTGCCGATTGCGTGAGGCTGCGCGCCGTCACGACGACGGTCGCGCCCTCGGACGCGAGGCGCTGCGCGATCGCGCGGCCGATGCCGCGGCTCGCGCCCGTCACGAGTGCGCACTTGCCCGCGAGTTGTGCGGTTCGGGTGTCGGTCATGGTGTCTCCGGTGAAGGGGGTATTCGGTGCGACGCGGAAGGTTTCAGCCCGCGATATCCGCAACGTGCAGCACGAACTTGGTTTTCGCGTCGCCCGTTTGAACGAGATCGAGCGCCCGCGCGGCCTGTTCGAGCGGAAAACTGTCGAAGCGCGGCACGCGCAACGCACGCGTGCCGAGCCGTTCGGCGATCAGGCCGAGCGTCGCGCCGCTCGGCATCCGGCTGTAGGTCAGCGCGGTGCGCAGGCCGCGCGTGCCGGCCTCGGCCGCCGTCGCGGCGAGCCGCTCCGCCTCGCCGGCCGCGAGCGTCATGATGCTGACGAGCGTGCCGCCCGGCGCAAGCAGATCGAGCGCGGCGGGCAGCGTGTCGCCGCCGACCGCGTCCAGCACGAGATCGACGCCGCCCGGCGCCCACGCGCGCACGGCCGCGGCGATGTCCTCCGCGCGATAGTCGATGCTCAGCGCCGCGCCGAGCGATTCGACGGTCGCGCGATTGCGCGCCGAGCATGTCGCCGCGACGCGCGCGCCCGCCTGGGCGGCAAGCTGGATCGCGAACGTGCCGACCGCGCCCGCGCCGCCATGCACGAGCACCGTCTGCCCGGCACGCAGCCCGCCGTCGTCGAACAGGCCGGCCCACGCGGCCAGCGCGGGCGTCGGGGTGGCGGCTGCTGCCGCGAAGCCGACCGCGTCGGGCAGGCGCACGACCGAGTCGTGGCGCACCGCGACGTATTCCGCATAGGCGCCCCAGCGCCCGGCGCCGACGTCGGTCTGCGCGAACACACGCATCCCCGGTGCGAAGCCTTCGACGCCCTCGCCGACCGCTTCGACCACGCCGGCCGCATCGAAGCCGATCACGAACGGGAACGCGATCTGCATGAACGCGCCGAGATAGCCTTCACGGCATTTCCAGTCGGCGGGATTGACGCCCGCGTACGCGACGCGGATCAGCACGTCGCCGGGGCCCGGCTGCGGTGCGGGAACGTCGGCCAGTCGCAGCGCGTCGGCATGGCCGACGCGGTCGATCAGCAAGGCTCGCATGGGGGTGTCTCCTGTCCTGTATTGATGTTCGATATGTCGTATGGATCGGGATCGCCCGCTGCGCGTCATGCCGCCGTGTCGGCCAGCAGGCTCGACGCGAGCGGACAGAACGCGTGCGAGATCGCATCGACGCTCCAGTCGGGGCTTTCGGCGTCGAACCGGCGATCGACCCAGCCCCAGTGGTACGGATGCAGCAGGTATTCGCCGAGCAGATCGTCGACGCGCGCGAATTCCTGTTGCCACACGTGCGTCCATGCGCGCGGCGCGGCGATCCGGCTCAGCCGCCAGTTGCGAATGCCGGGCATGAACGCGGGCATGCGCAGCAACTCGTGCTCGAGTGCGGCAACCTGCGTGTCGTCGGCCTGTGGCCGCACGCGCAGCATCAGCGTGCGCCACACGCCGCCGCGCAGCGCCGGTTCGCGCAGGCCGCCGCCGATCGGCTGGCACGCGGCGCCGTCGATCCGCACGACACCCGGCAGCGCGGCCAGCGCGGTGAAATCCGTTGCGTGGCCCGCTGTGCTTTCGTCGCGCAGCACGTCGAGCGTGTAGTCGCCCGCGCCGCAGCATCCGTCGAGATTGCGCTCGAGCGTCACGCGGGTAGCGCCGGGCAGCGCGTGCGCCGCATCACGTAGCGCCCGTCCGGTTGCGCCGGCATCGGCGGTCGCCGAAACGAATACCTGGGCCGTGTCATGCCGCATGGTCGGCCTCCGTCAGCGCGGGCAGCTGCGGCAGCGTCGGCAGCGGCGCGTCGGCGTCCGTCATCACATGGCGGCGGCGGGCGTCGCACAGCGCGTCGACGGCCATCCAGAACGCGACCACGCCGGCATCGGTGAGCGCGCGCATCCGGTAGTACGCGCGCGCATCGGCAACCTGCCATGTCAGCCACAGCGTGCTCGGCTGCCCCGGCACCGCGACGGGCGGCGACACCCAGCGGCCGGCGGCCGCCAGCCCGCGCGCCGCATGGCCCGGCAAATAGCGGTCGCGCAGCAGCGCAAGCACGTCGGGAATGCGCTCGGGCGCGAGCGTGATTTCGTCTACGATCTGGATCATTCGCGTGTCGTCTCGGGTGGTTCTGGCGGGATGCGATGCCGGCCGCCTACGCCGTTCCGGCGAGGCCGGCAGCGATCGGCGTGGATAGCATTGTTGCGTGGCGACGGCGCGTGGACCCCTACCGGCGCAATCACCGGCCCCTGTCGTCGCGATCAGAACGGGAGACACATGAAACAGCGCGCACTGCCGGCCAGCGGCCGCGTGCTGCCGGGCCTCGGCGCACGGCTGCTCGACGAACTGACGCGCAGCGGCGCGCCGCCGGCGCGACCGCACGCAATGCCGGCCGCCGTGGTTGCCGCGACCACGCCCGGCGGCTTCGTCGCGCTGTACCGCGACGCGATCGAGCGGCTCGAGGCGCAGGTCGCGCGCGGCGACGGCCATCCGCCGATGCGCAAGCAGGAAGTCGACCTGATGTGCCGTTGCCTGCTCAGCTGCGCGACGCTCGCCGATGCGATCCGTTGCGCGGCCGAGTTCTGCGAGATGCTGACGCCGCGTGCCGGCGTGCTGTCGCTAGCGGTGCGCGACGGCCGCGCGACGTTCCGGATGGATTCGCTGCGTCGTACGCGCAGCCCGGCCGCGTGTCTCGTCGACCTGACCGGCCTGTTCTGCTATCTGCAGCTGTTCGGCTGGCTCATCGGGCAGCCGCTGCGGCCGCACGAAGTGTGGCTCGGCCATCCGCGCCGCGACGATGCGATGCCGCTGCTCGGACTGTTCAATGCGCCAGTCGACGTCGGCCGCAAAACCTACGGTTTCGCGTTCGACGCGGCGCGGCTCGATGCGCGCGTGATCCGGCAGCCGGGCGAACTCGACGCGTTTCTCGTCGACTTTCCGTTTCGTCTGATCGATGCGGCGCCCGCCGTCGTGTCATGGGCGCAGCAGGTGCGCGGCTTTCTCGACGCGGCGCTCGCACGCGAGCAGGCGCTGCCGGCGCTCGCGGAACTGGCCGCGTGGCTCGGCGTCAGCGACGCCACGTTGCGGCGGCGGCTGGCGGCCGAAGGCAGCGGCTATCACGTGTTGCGCGAGCAGTGTCTCGCCGACGTCGCGCGACGCTGCCTGCGCGAGTCTGACTGGCCGATCGCGCGGATCGCCGCGCACCTCGGCTTCGGCGGCGAGGAAGCATTCCGCCGGGCATTCGTGCGGTGGACGGGTGTCGCGCCGAGCCGGTTCCGGCGCACTTGCGTGGCCGCCGACGGGTCGTTTCATCAGACGTGAAGCGCGCTCCGAGCGCCGTACAAGAAAGGCTGCAGAAAGAATCCGGCGCAGAGTGACGTTTTTTCGCATCCCGTTCGCACCGGCAATTGACGCGCCGGAGCGCTCGCCATTACGCTTGCGCGCTGATGGTTCCCGGAGACGGGATCAAAAGGGAACGCAGCAGAGGCAACGCCTCGAATCTGCGGCTGCCCCCGCAACTGTAAGCGGCGAATCCGCGCTACCGCATGCCACTGGGAAACCGGGAAGGCCGGCGCGAATCACGACCCGCGAGCCAGGAGACCTGCCATCGACCCGAGGTCCAAGCAGCCGCACCGGGCGGGGTGTCCCGATGCGCCCAGGCACCGCCTTTGGCGGCGCTCGTTGCATGGACGGCCCGACCTCAGGACCCATCCGATGTCCCCGCTTTCCGAACCCGCTTCCACGCCGGAAGCATCGCGCCGACCTGCCGCCGGCATGCGCGGCGTGTCCGCGCACATATGCGGCGTCGCGATACGCGACGACCGGCCACGCTGTCCGATCGCACGATAAACCGACAAGAACGCACGCGGCACTCGCTGCGCCACGCTGACGCTCGCTGTACGCAACACCCTCACGCTCGCTGCCTCATGAACCTTCGCCACCTCCTTGCCACGTCCGCCGCCACGGCGCTGCTCTCCCCGCTCGCCCACGCCGCCGGCGACACGGCGATCGCACCGCCGCCGCAGGCGACCGACAGCGCCGACCTGCCGACGATCAGCGTGACCGATACGCGCCACCTGCCCGAGTCGTTCGACCAGCGCTACGCGACGACGCAGGTGCTCACGCGCACCGACCTCGACCGGCTGTCGCCGAGCGATCCGAGCATCACGCAGGCGCTCGCGACGCTGCCCGGCGTCACCGTCTCGCAGACCGGCGGCCCGGGCGCGTCCGCGTCGGTCAGCATCCGCGGCTCGTCGGCCAGTCAGGTCGCGGTGTTCATCGACGGGATCCGGATCGGCTCGCCGACTACCGGCATCGCGCCGTGGGCGGACCTGCCGACCGACGCGTTCGAGCGCGTCGAAGTGATTTCGGGGCCGGCTGCCGCATCGTTCGGCGCGAACGCGATGGGTGGCGTCGTGCAGCTGTTCACGCGCCGCGCCGCCAACCAGCCGAACCAGACCACCGTGTCGTTCGGCGGCGGCTCGAACAAGACGTTCGACACGCAGTTGCGCACGTCGGGCACGGTGCCGTCCACCGGCCCGCTCGCGGCGCTCGGCGGCCTCACCTACTCGCTCGGGCTGCACGACTACAACACGGCCGGCATCGACGCGACGCGGCCCGTGTTGCCGTACCACGAGGACGGCCGCAACCCGTATCACGCGCAGGACCTCGATGCGCGCGTCGGCTACGCGCGCGACAACTGGTCGATCTCGACGTTCGCGCTGTATCACCGCTCCGACCTGTCCTACGACAACGCCGGCTATGCGAATCGCCAGCTCGATCATCAGCTGACGACCGGCATCGCGTTCCATCTCGACATCACGCCCGACACGCAGTTCGACCAGTCGTTCGGTTATGCGAACGACCGCCAGTTCCTGTATGCGAGCGCCCCGACCATCCCGACCGACCAGATCAACTCGCAGCGCATCACGTCGTCGACGTCGCTGACGCATCAGGAGCACGGGTTCCGCCTGTTCGGGCTGCCCTTGTCGGGCGAGACGAAGCTCGCGTACGACTTCACGCGCGAACAGGCATTCCTGCCGATCGACGTTCCGGACGGCGTACCGACGCGCAACGATTCGGCGTTCTCGCTGCATCAGTCGGCGACGCTCGGCAGCGTGACGATGTTCGTCGCGGGCCGCCATGAAATCATCGCCGGCCAAGCGGTGAACACCGGCAACGCGGCGCTGTCGTGGGCGATCACGCCGGTGTACACGGCGCGCGTGTCGTACGGCAACGCGTTCCGCCTGCCGAGCTTCAACGACCTGTACTACCCCGGCTACGGCAATCCGGACCTGAGGCCGGAGCGCAGCGATTCGATCGAGGCCGCGCTCGACGCGAACACGTCGTACGGCACGTTCACCGCCGCGATCTACGACACGCGCGTGAACAACCTGATCGCGTACAACCCCGCGACGTTCTCGCCGATCAACATCGGCCGCACGCATATCCGCGGCATCGACCTGTCGTACAAGGGGACGATCGGCCGCTACACGCCCGTGAGCGTCGCGATCGGCCTGCTGGATCCGCAGGACGAAACCCACGACAGCTGGCTCAACCGCCGGCCGCGCCAGACGGTCAGCGTGAACGTCGATCACACGTGGGACGAGCTGCACCTGCACGCGCTGAGCACGGGCGCGTCGCTGAACTACGGCGGCACGACGTTCGACGATCCGGCCAACACGACCTACCTGCCGTCGTACCTGACGGTGAACCTGCGCGCGTCGTACCGGATCAACTCGCACCTGACCGTGTCGGCGACGCTGTCGAACCTGTTCGACCGCCAGTACATGACCGCGTACGGCTACAACACGCTCGGCCGCACCGCGTTCGGCAAGGTCAGCTATATGTTCTGACGCCCGGCCGCCCGCGCGTCGGCGCGCGCGGGCGCGGGCGCGGATCCGTCCGCATCGAGCGAATGCGTTCGTAGCGCACCGCAGTTCCTCTTCACGACCAGACGACGCCGCGCACGCCCGCTATCAGCTGAATCGCGCCGAACCCTGCGATCACGACGGCCGACACACGCGACAGCCCGTGCATGAACGCGCCGGACATCTTCGTGCGCAGCGCGGCGGTCGCACCGCTCAGGCACAGCCACCACGCGGCAGACCCCGCGAACACACCGGCGACCATCGGCGCGACGGTCATCCATATCGCACCGTCCGGCGCCGCCGACAGCGGCCCCAGCGCCGCGAAAATCCCGATGAACGACACGATCGTCATCGGGTTCGACAGCGTCAGGCCGAAGGTCGTCAGGAAGTCGCGCAGCACGGTCGTACGCGCTCCGTCGCGCTGCACGGCCGCCGCGGCCGGCGCCTGGCGCGCGATGGACCACCCCAGCCACACGAGGAACGCGCCGCCGCCGATCTTCAGCGCGACGGTCAGCATCGGGAGCGCGGTGGCGATGCCCGCGACGCCCAGCGCGCCGAGCAGCCCGTAGATCGCATCCGCGCAGGCCGCGCCGATGCCGGTGGCGAACCCCGCCTGAAATCCACGGGTCAGGCTGCGCTGGATGCACAGCATGCCGATCGGGCCGACCGGCACCGCGATCGACAATCCGATCACGACGGACTTGATGAACAGCATGGCCGGCTCCTTGCGTCAGGCAGTGGGGATGTATCGGCATCGTAGGGAAAATCCGATCGCCGCTGAAGAAGGTTTTTAAGGAAAAATGGCTGTTTCACCTTAAATACTCCACCGCAATGGACGATCTCGACTGGAAGGTACTCGCGCTGCTGCAGGCCGACGGCCGCATCAGCTACACGGAGCTGGCACGCCAGGTTCACCTGTCGGTGCCGGCGGTGACCGAACGCGTGAAGCGCCTCGAATCGGCCGGCGTGATCGACGGCTACACGGCGCGGGTCGATCCGGCCGCGGCCGGCTACCCGGTGAGCGCGCTGATCGGCATCACGGTACAGCAGCCCGCGAAGGCAAAATTCCTGAAGCTGCTGGAGACGATTCCCGAAGTGGTCGAGTGCCATCACGTGACCGGCGCGGATTCCTACGTGCTGCGGCTCGTGGCCACGCGCATGGCGCACCTCGAACAGCTGATCGAACGCATCAACCTGTACGGCGAAACCCGCACGTCGATCGTGATGTCGACGCCGCTGCCGGCCCGCGGGCTTGCGCGCCCGGCTGCGGCGATCAAAGGGAGCCGGGAGTGACAGGACACCCGCGCTGCGCGATGCTGTGCAATGCATAACTTGCACAAACCGGACAACCCGCCATGTCAGTCATCGGACTCGATCACTACAACCTGCGCGCCGATCGGGCGACGCTCGATACGCTGCGCGACTTCTACGTGAACGTCGTGGGCCTCGAACCCGGCTATCGGCCGCCGTTCCAGAGCGACGGCTACTGGCTCTACGCGGGGGCGCAGGCGATTCTCCACCTGTCGGAAGCGCGACCCGGTGAGGTGCGGCCGGCGCACGCGGTCAATACGTTCGACCATATGGCGTTTTCCTGCGCGAACACCGCGGAGATGGAACGGCGCCTCGCCGACGCGCAGGTCCGGTACTCGCGCACCTATGTGCCGCTCACGCGCCAGCTTCAGATCTTTTTCAGCGATCCGGCGGGCAATGGCGTCGAGTTGAACTTCGCGCAACCTGACGATATTGCCGGCAACGATGCGGGTTAGCGCGGCAGACGCCGCGTTCGCCCTCTGCGAACCGACCGTGCGTTCAATCGGACCGCTCCACCGTCGAACGCGGCTTCATCCGCCCCGGCGAATAGCCGTAGAACTGCCGGAACGCATGCGCATACGCGCCTTCGCTGGAATAGCCGACGGCGACCGCGACATCGATCAGCCGAGCGCCGCCGCGATGCATTTCGAGCGCCTTCGTCATGCGTGAATGGGTACGCCATTGCTGAAACGACATGCCGGTCGTCCTGACGAAGGCCCGCTGAAGCGTCTTTTCGCTGGCGCCGACCTGACGGGCCCAGTCGCCCAGCATGCGCGCATCCGCCGGATCGGTTTCCAGCGCGCGGCAGATGACGGCAATGCGCGGATCGTCGGGAATCGGCATGCCGGCCGCAACGCGCGGCGCGCGGCGGATCTCTTCGACGATGACCCGTGTTTTCCAGAACCGCAGATCCGACGATGCGTCGGCGTCGTCCCACCGCTCCGCGTCGAGGATCAGCTCCTTCAGCAGCGGACTCACGTGCGACACCGAGAAGGTCGGCTCTGCATACAGGGCCGCACCGATATAAACGCTGTGGTAACGATACGGGCGACCCATCAGAACCGAATGCGGCACGTCGGGCGGAATCCACGCGGCCTGGCCGGGACCGAGCCGGACGAGGTGGCGCTCCGTTTCCAGCAACGCCGCGCCGCGCTCCGGATAGAGCAACTGACCGCAACCATGCACATGGCGCGGCGATTCGGCGGTCGTGCCTTCGCGCACGATCGACACCAGTTGCTCGCCGTCCGCCAACGCGCGCAACCGCAGGGCCGGAACGGCCGTCACGGATCTCGTCTGTCGCATTCGAATCGAAAACTGACTGTTTCCATGCAGTGCGGGAAAAAAGCCGGCAGTACATTGGCACCGGGCCGGCACATCGCGAGCGCCAACGACGTTCGCCGGCCCTTCCGGCCTGGAGCCGAGGATAGCACCGGCTGCGCGATCGAATGAACCCGCTGCCATCGTCGCCGGGACGCGAATCGTCGGCGGCCCTTCCAACCGCAGTCGCGCTCAGACACAGCAGACGAACATGACGACACGATCCATCCAAACCGCTTCGCACTGGGGCGTCTACAACGTGCTTACCGACGGCAACGGCGCGATCACGGGCATGACGCCGTTTGATGCCGACCGCCATCCCGCGACCTTCGTCGGCGGGCTGCCGGAAATCGTACGCGGGCCGCTGCGCATCGACCGGCCCTATGTGCGCGCCGGCTACCTGCGCTCGCGCAACCGCGACCGCCGCGGCGGCGACACCTTCGTGCCGGTGAGTTGGGACGACGCGCTGCGCCTCGTCGCCGACGAGCTTGCGCGGGTCAAGGCCCAGCACGGCAACGAAGCGATTTATGGCGGCTCCTACGGCTGGGCCAGCGCCGGGCGCTTCCATCACGGGCCGAGCGTGCTGAAGCGGCTCCTCGGCCTGCACGGCGGCTACGTCGACAAACGCGGCAATCACAGCTTCGGCGCGGCACTCGGCGTGATGCCGTACATCCTCGGGCGCGCCGATATCACGAACCTCGTGCCGTCCTGGCCGGACGTGATCGAATCGACCGAACTGATGGTCATGTTCGGCGGCGCCGCGATGAAGAACACGCAGCTCGACGCGGGCGGCGCCGTGATCCACGACAACGTCGACTGGTACGCGCGGGCCGGCGAACAGGGGCCGCCGTTCATCGTGATCAGTCCGTCGCGCGCCGACGTGCCCGCGGGGCCCCGCGCGGAATGGATCCCGATCCGGCCGCATACCGATACGGCGTTGATGCTGGCCATCGCGCACACGCTCGTCGACGAAGGACTGCACGACACCGGCTTCCTGTCCCGCTACTGCGAGGGGTTCGAACCGTTCGAAGCGTATCTGCTCGGCCGCGACGGCGGTACGCCGCGCAGCGCCGAATGGGCAGCGGAGATCACCGGTATCCCGACCTCGCGCATCCGGGAACTCGCGCGGTCGATGGCGGCGCATCGGACCCTGATCAACCTGAGCTGGTCGATCCAGCGTGCCGACCACGGCGAGCAACCGGTGTGGATGCTGGTGACGCTGGCCGCGATGCTGGGCCAGATCGGCCTGCCCGGCGGTGGCTTCAGCCTCGGCTTCGGCGCGGTCAACGGCATGCAGGCGCCGCGCGTTGACGGGATGCCGAGGCCGACGCTGCCGCTCGGGCCCAATCCCGTGAAAACCTACGTGCCGGTCGGGCGCGTGGCCGACATGCTGCTGCATCCTGGCCAGCAGATCCGGTGTTTCGGCGAGACGATCACGTTTCCGGATATCCGGCTCGTCTATTCGATCGGCGGCAATCCATTCCACCACAATGCGAACCTGAATCGCTTTCTGCGCGCGTGGCAGCAACCGGAGACCGTGATCGTGCACGAACCGTGGTGGAATCCGGCGGCACGGCACGCGGACATCGTGCTGCCCGCGACGACCACGATGGAACGCAACGACATCCTCGCGCACGAGCATGCGCCGTACTGGCTCGCCATGCGACAGGTGATCGAACCCGTCGGCCTCGCGCGGAACGACTTCGACATCCTGGCCGACGTGGCCGACGCGCTCGGCTTCCGGTCGGCTTACGACGAAGGGCGCGACGAATCGCGCTGGCTGCGTCACATGTACGACGTCGCCAGAAACACCGCACGGAAGAACGGCTTCGCGGTTCCCGACTTCGCGACGTTCTGGGCCGACGGCCAGTACCGGTTTCCGCAGCCCGACGCGCGCACCGTGTTGCTGGAAGCATTCCGCCGCGATCCGGTCGGCCACGCGCTGGCGACCGCGTCCGGGAAGATCGAGATCCATTCGCGCGTGATCGAGCAGTTCGGCTACGACGATTGCCCGGCGCATCCGGTGTGGCTCGAACCGCAGGAATGGCTGGGCGCCGCCGACGCTGCGCGCCATCCGCTGCATCTGCTGTCCAACCAGCCGGCGACCCGGCTGCACAGTCAGCTCGACCCGGCGTCGGTCAGCCGGGCAAGCAAGGTCGCCGCGCGCGAGCCGCTCTACATGCATCCAGCCGATGCGGCGTCCCGCGGTCTGCGCAACGGGCACGTCGTGCGCGTGTTCAACGATCGCGGCGCGTTCCTCGCGGGTGTCGTGCTCGCCGACTTCCTCGTGCCGGGTGTCGTGCAGATCGCCACCGGCGCGTGGTACGACCCGCTGCACGGCGGGCAGCCGGGAACGCTCGAAAAACATGGCAATCCCAATGTCGTCACCCTCGACAAGGGGACGTCGGAACTGACGCAGGGATCCGTCGCGCAAACGGCGCTGGTGGAAGTCGAGCGCTTTGCGAACCCGCCCCCCGTCACGGCATTCGAGCCGCCCGCGATCGCCGGAGCGGGCGCCGGCTGACGGGATCGTGCAGGTCGGCGAGTATCACGGCCGCTTCACGAGCTTCACGATCGTCAGCGTGCCGTTCACGCGCTCGACCCGGACCTTGACCTTGTCGCCCACATGCAGCGGCTCGATCATCGCCGGGTCGCCGGCCTTGAACGTCATCGTCATCGGCGCCATCCCGACGTTCTGCAGCGCGCCGTGCTTCAGCGTCACCATCCCGTGCGCGGCGTCGATGCGCTTTACTTCGGCATCGGTCAGTGCGGCATCCGGCGCCGACATCTTCATGTCGCCCATGTTCATGTCCGGCATGCTGCCGGCGCGGCAGGCCGGCATCGCAACGACCGTCAATGCAGCGGCGGCAGCGGCGGCAGCGGCGGCAACGCATTGGATCTTCATCGGCGATCTCCCGGCTAAGCGGCGGATACGTTCGTATTTATCGGGGCCGGCGCCGGCAGTTGCACCGACCTCGCAGCACGACCGCTCCGGTTACACGAGCAGCGTCGCGACGGCCCATGCGATCAGCACGACACCCAGCGCGCGGCCGATACGTTCGCCGCCCGGCAGCACCTTTTCGGCGAGCACGATCAGCGACAGCGCGACGATCCACACGACGTTCATCACGCCGCCGACGAACAGCAGCACCATCAATAGCCAGCAACACCCGACGCAAAACGCGCCGTGGCGCACGCCGAGCAGGAAACTGCCGATCATTCCGGGGCGCCAGTATTTGGTGAGAAAACGCACCGGCGACCGGCATTGCCGCAGGCATGCCTGTTTCAGCGGCGAGAACTGATAGATGCCGGCCAGCGCGAGGACGAGTGCAGACAGCACGGCGCTCTTCGACCACAGCATCATCCCGGAGATCAGGCCGGCCGGCTGCAGCAGCATCTGCAGCACGGCCGCGCCGACCGAAAACGCGAGCCACGCGGCCAGATAGCCGGCCAGCAGACACGCCGACGTGAGCGTCGAAGCGGCTCCGGCCGCACCGTGATGCCGCAGCACGCGCCGGTACAGCAGCACGAGCGGCGCGGCGCCGGGCGTCATCATCGCGATCATCATCACCCACCACATCAGGATCACGGTCGGCAGCGACGGATCCATCGCGCCCATGTCGTCGGCGAGCCGATGCGGAAACAGCGCGACCGCCGTCATGTCCAGCGCAGACATGCCCGTCCCGGCGCCGGTCCACAGATAGGCCCAGCACGCGCCGACGAGCGCGGCCATGCCGAGCAGCGTGACGACGCGCTCGCGCCCGAGGAAACCGCCCACGAGGTTCATGCCATCGCGCGATGCCGGACCACCCCGTGATTGTTCAGGTGCAGCCGTGCGAACTGCGCATAGGTGCGCTCGAGATCGAGCTCGATGTGGCCATGCGAGTGGCTGGTGCCCGAGCCGATCTCGGCCAGCTCGTATTCGAAACCGTGCGGCAGGTCGATCCGTGCGCGATGTTCGGCACCCGTAATCGGATTGCGGATCGGTTCGCCGACGAGGTCGAACACGCCGTCGACGCTGATCCGGCCGCGCCGCGCATCGACATCGACGTCGAACTCGATCTTCGCAAAGATCGGGTCGTAGGCCTGTTCGAGCGTCGATGCGAACACCGAGAACATCGTCGCGAACGGATCGGTATCCTGACCGGTCATGATCTTCAGCACGGCCTCGCATTGCGCGGGGCTCGCCCCGTCGTCGACGATGGGCTGGCAACGGCCGCGGCCTTCGTGAATCGCACCCGGCCACTGGAACACGACCGCGATCCGGACGCCGTCGAGCACCACGTCGCCGTAGTGACCGCTGTCGATCGAAATCGCACCCATCGCCTCGCAGTGGCCGTGCGTCGGCAGCGAATTGAACTGGCAGGGACAACCGTATGAGCAATTGCAGTTGATCAGCTCGGTTCCCTGAATCTCCCACGGCGTCATGGCTTCACCTCGCGCGATCGGTGGCACGTAACGCTTCGAATCTAGTGCACTGCACTGGCGAAAGCAAAGTACGCGCGATGCGCGTCGGCACGCGCTTGAAAGAGACGCCGCGTCGCGTCCGACAGCCGCGCAGCGGCGCATGGATCGCGGCGTCACGCGCGGTCCGCGATGCGGCGCGCGCAGCGAAATGAAGCGTCCGGCGAATGGCGTTCGGGCCACGCTCTGCAACGGCCGCCCGCACGGCCGCGACGTCGAGAATGCGGCATCCCGGACCGTCCTCGTCCATACTATGTCGCAATCGGCGACGGCCCGATCGTCGATGCTGCCCCGGATGCCCTTGATGCGCGTTCAAAGTGCGTTGCTCTTCCTCGTCGGCACCCTGCTTACCGCAGGCGGCTACGGCGCGACCTTTCTGCTGTCGATGCGCTTCCACGCGATCGGCGGTAGCGACCTCGATACCGGCGCCGCGTTCGCCGCGGCGACGGTCGGTACGTTCGCCGGCTTGTCGTTCGTCGGCTGGTTCTCGCAACAGATCGGCACGGCACGGATCGCCGCGCTGTCGTCGCTGTGCATCGGTGCCGGCATCATCGGCTTCGCACTCGTCGGGCGCGCGCCGTACGCCGACCTGCCGTCCGGCTTCCTGGTCGGCTTCGGTTGGGGCGCGTTTCACCTGGCCACGCCGATGTCGCTCGCCGAGCGGACCAGCGGTGCGGAACGCGGCACCTGGTTCTTTCGATCGGCGACGTTCCAGATGACGGGAATCGGCGCGGCTCCGGCGTTTGCCGCGTATGCGATGCGGTCGCTGCACTGGTCGATCGAGGACACGCTTTACGCGGTCGGCGCGCTGTGCGTGCTCGCGTCGCTGATGCTGGAAGCGTTCGGCCGCTTGTCACCGCGGCCGCCCGCCGGCATGCCCGGCGGCCGCTGGGTGCGCGAGCTGCGCGCCATCTCGCGCACGCGGGCGGCCGCGCCGATCGCGATGGTCGCGCTCGGCACCTGCGTGTTCTCCGGCCTGATGACGTTTCAGATGTCGTTCATGCAAGGCACGCAAGCGCGTGCCGGCACATTCTTCAGTCTTTACACGGTGACGGTGATCAGCGCGCGCTGGCTGCTCGGAAGATGGGTCAGGATGGCGCGCCCCGAAACTGCGACCAAAGGCCTGCTCGTGATGATGCTGCTCGGGGCGCTCGCGATGCTCGGCGCGACCGCACATGCATCGCTGCAGTCCGTCGCGGCCGTTCTCCTCGGCGCCGGCTACGGTCTCATGTACCCGGTCATCCAGGCGCAAGCGGTCAACGATTGCCCCGACACGCAACGGCACGGCGTGCTGACGTGGTTCGTCGCATCGTATTTCATCGGCGCGTTCGGGTTCCCTTCCATCGGCGCGTGGGTGATGGTGCATGCCGGCCGGGGCGCATTGCTGATGCTGATCGCCACGTGCGGGCTGGCGGCGCTGTCGCTCGCGATCCGGCACGATCGGCCGGCGCCGGTGCGCACGCAATAGCGCCGCCGCGACACCCATCGCGGCAACGGCCGCCAGTCAGAAGCGCCCGACGTCGACCACCGCCTGTGCGAACGCTTGCGGCGCCTCCTGCGGCGGATTGTGGCCGATGCCGCCCGTGATCGTGCGATGTTCGTAGTTGCCGGTGAACTTCGCCCGATAGACCGCCGGCGGCACGGGAAACGCGCCGTTTCGCAAGGCATCGCGCTTCGTCAAAGGATATCGAGGATGAAAAACGTGAAAATCAGCGGCCACGGCACGACCGTGAGCGCACGGGGCGGGGGCTGCGTCAGGCGAACGCTATTCGACCGGCATGACGGCGACCGTCGGGCATTGACGGCGGCACACCCGCCGCCGCGCGCGGCGCATCCGTGATCCTCGCCGAGGTCGTCGCGCGGTCAACCCGGCTTCTTCGGCGCACGTACGACGGCGAACCACGCCATCACGGCGCCCGCGACCCACGCGCAGGTCAGCAGCAGATCGAAGTCCATCATCCCTTCGAAATTCGCGGTGTTCTCGAAGCTGCAATGTTGCCTGCCGCGGAATTCGATGCACCCGCTGATGATCCACTGGACGTGCATGAACACGTGATAGAACGCGAGAGTCGATGCGATGATGGCGACGCGCAGGCGTATCGGTGTTTTCATTCGGCGTCGAAGGCGGAGGACTGGGCTGACGTCGATCTTATGACAACGACGCCGCATCAGGCAATCGATCGAGCCCGAACCATCGGGCCCGCATGCACGACGGCGCCACGCCATCGGCAAAAACCCGGAGAAAAACCATGACCGACGCTCATACCATCGCGCTTGTCGTCGATCCCGCGTGCGCAGAACGCATTCGCGAGATTGCCGCCGGCGTCCGCCACACGTGGGTCGTCACGAGCGACGCAAACGATGCGGTCATCGAGCAGATCTGGCACGAATCGCGCACGGCGCGCATGCCCGGCAATGCAGGCGGTGTCACGAAGTTCGGCCGCTACGGCGACGATCCGGAAAGCTGGAGCGAGAACATGCTCGACGCGATCGAAGAGCACCATGGCGGCGATTCGCCACCGCCGTGCTACACGGCACTCGACGTGCATGGCACCGCGCTTTCGGCTCGGCTTCGCGCGGCGCTCGACGCACGCGGGTTTGCCGAATTCATGCCGACGCGCGACGGCTTTCGCGCCGTCAAGCGCGCGTCGTCTTCAGGATGACACGCGGCGCCTGCACGTCGTCGATCTCCACGAGCGTCTTCAGGCAATCCGCCGCGAGCCGTTGATAGATCCGCGTACCGTTCGCCTTCGCGGCGATCTCCGCGTCGCTCAGCCGCCGCACCACGCGCCCCGGCACACCCGCGAGCAGCACGCCCGCCGGCACGTCGTAGCCGGCCTTCACGAATGCGCACGCCGCAACGATCGTCGTCGCACCGATCGTCGCGCCGTCCATCACGACCGCGTTCATCCCGATCATCGTGTCCGGTTCGAGCATCGCGCCGTGCACGATCGCGCCGTGACCGACATGGCTGTTCACGCCGAGCCGGCACGTCTCGCCGATGCCGACGTGCAGCACGCAGCCGTCCTGCACGTTGCTGCCCGCCTCGACGACGATCGCACCGAAATCGCCGCGCAGGCTCGCATGCGGGCCGATGTAGCAGCCCGCGCCGATCGTCACGTCGCCGATCACGGCCGCGCTCGGATGCACGTACGCGGACGGATCGACGCGCGGCCGCTTCCCGTTGAATTCGAACAGCGGCATCGTCAGAGCACCGCGGCCGCTTCCGGCACGAGCGTGAACAGGTCGCCGACCACGCCGTAGTCGGCCACGCTGAAGATCGGCGCGTCCGGATCCTTGTTGATCGCGACGATCACCTTCGAATCCTTCATGCCGGCCAGGTGCTGGATCGCGCCTGAAATACCGACCGCGATGTAAAGCTCCGGCGCGACGATCTTGCCGGTCTGGCCGACCTGATAATCGTTCGGCACGTAGCCGGCGTCGACCGCGGCGCGCGATGCGCCGAGCGCTGCCGACAGCTTGTCCGCCAGCGGCGCCAACACCTTCGTATAGTTTTCGCCGCTGCCGAGACCGCGGCCGCCCGACACGATGATGTTCGCGCTGGTGAGTTCCGGGCGATCGAGCTTCGTCACCTCCCGGCCGATGAACTGCGACACGCGCGCATCGGCTGCCGCTTCGATCTTCTCGACTAAAGCGCTGCCGCCTTCCGCTGCAACCGGATCGAAACCCGTCGCACGCACCGTGATCACCTTGACCGGATCGTTCGACTGCACCGTCGCGATCGCATTGCCCGCGTAAATCGGCCGCTCGAACGTGTCGGCCGACACGACCGCCGTGATTTCGGAGATCTGCGCGACATCCAGCTTCGCGGCGATGCGCGGGGCGATGTTCTTGCCGTAGGCCGTCGCCGGCACGACGACGTGCGAGTAGTTTGCCGCGATGGTCAGCACCGTCGCTTCGACGTTTTCCGCGAGACCGTTCGCGAGCTGCGGCGCATCCGCGAGCAGCACCTTGCCGACACCCGCGATCTTCGCCGCCGCATCGGCTGCCGCCTGCGCGTCGTGGCCGGCAACCAGCACGTGAATGTCACCGCCGACGAATTTGCCCACTTCGACCGCCGCCGCCACCGCGTTCAACGTCGCGGCCTTGATCGGCGATGCGCCGCCTGCCGATGCCGCATCGTGCTCGGCAATTACCAGAATCGTCATGTCCTTGCACTCCCCTGTTACAGCACCTTGGCTTCGGTCTTCAGCTTGTCGACCAGCGTCTTCACGTCCGGCACCTTCACGCCGGCCGCACGCTTCGGCGGCTCGTTCACCTCGAGCACTTTCAGACGCGGCGTCACGTCCACGCCGAGCGCGTCGGGCTTGACGATTTCGAGCGGCTTCTTCTTCGCCTTCATGATGTTCGGCAGCGTCACGTAGCGCGGCTCGTTCAGGCGCAGATCGGTCGTCACGACGGCGGGCAATTGCAGCGACAGCGTTTCCGCGCCGCCGTCGACTTCACGCGCGACCGTCGCACGGCCGTCGGCGATCGTGACCTTCGACGCGAACGTCGCTTGCGGCAGGCCCGCCAGCGCGGCCAGCATCTGCCCGGTCTGGTTCGAATCGTCGTCGATCGCCTGCTTGCCGAGGATCACCAGCTGCGGCTCTTCCTTGTCGACCAGCGCCTTCAGCACCTTCGCGACGCCGAGCGGCTCGACGCTGTCGTTCGACTCGACGAGGATCGCGCGATCCGCGCCGATCGCGAGCGCCGTGCGCAGCGTTTCCTGCGCTTGTGCGACACCGACCGACACGGCCACCACCTCCGTCACGACGCCGGCCTCCTTCAGCCGCACGGCCTCTTCCACCGCGATTTCGTCGAACGGGTTCATCGACATCTTCACGTTCGCGATGTCGACGCCCGTGCGGTCGGACTTCACGCCGACCTTCACGTTCGCGTCGACCACGCGCTTCACTGCCACGAGCACTTTCAACTGCGTGTCTCCTGTTTCGTTGCAACGGCCGCGCCGCGTCAGCGCGCGGTATACCCGCCGTCGATCACCAGTTCCGCGCCCGTCACGTAGCGGCCTGCCGGCGACACGAGGTACAGGATGCCGGCCGCGATGTCGCGCGGGCTGCCGATCTTCGCCATCGGCACGTGGGTCTGCATGTATTCGAACGCGCGGTCGGGATCCTGGCCCATCTGGCGGAACGCGTCCTCGAGCATCGGCGTGCGGATGTAGCCGGGATGCACCGAGTTCGCGCGGATGTTCTTCGTCGCGTACAGCATCGCGTCGACCTTCGCCATCATCCGCACTGCCGCTTTCGACGCGTGATATGCGGGCACGTCGGGGCCGCCGACGATCCCGTACATCGACGACAGGTTCACGATCGAGCCGCCGCCGGCCGCTTCGATGTGCGGAATCGCCGCGCGCGTGCACAGGAACACGCCGTTGACGTTCACGTCCTGCACGCGCTGCCATTGCGCGAGCGTGAGCTCGTGCGTCGGCACGTTGTGCCCTTCGATGCCCGCGTTGTTCACGAGCACGTCGAGGCGGCCGAAGCGCGCGACGATCTCGCCGAACACGCGCGACACGTCGGCCTCGTGCGTGACGTCGAGCGACCAGAACGCGGCCTGCCCGCCCTGTGCGCGGATCTCGTCGACGAGCGTTTCCGCCGGTTGCGACAGCACGTCGAGGATCGCGACGCTCGCGCCAGCCGCAGCCAGCGTGCGTGCCGTTTCGGCGCCGATGCCGCGCGCGCCGCCCGTGATCGCGGCGACCTTGCCGCGCAGGTCGAACAGTTCTTCGATGAGTTTCATCATGTCTCCGTGGATTCGGACGAGCCGGCCGCGTGCGGGCCGGCCTTCAGGGGTGTCTCGCGTTATCGAACGATTTTCGTCGCGAGGAAATCGACGCATTCCCGATTGAAATAGGCCGCGTGCTCCACCATCACCCAGTGGCCGCAGCGGTTCATCAGCACGACGCGCGCGTCGCTGCAGCGTTCGACGAACTTCATTGCGCCGCCGACCGGATTGAAGCGGTCGTCCGTGCCCCAGAAGCCGAGCACCGGACAGCGCAGGTCGGCGAGCGCGCCGGTCAGGTTCGGCACGCTCATCGTCGACAGCACTTCGGTCGGCTGCTCGACGCATACCTTCATCCGCTCTGCGACGAGCGCGTCGGTGACGATCGCCGGGTCGTGCACGAGCAGCGTCAGCAGTTCGCGCATGGTGTCGTCATTCATCTGGCGATTGGTGAAGAGCTTCACCATCCGCTGGATCCCTTCCATCCGGAAGTACGTGTCGCGATCCTCGACGCCGCCCGGCGCCATCATGATCAGCCCGCTCACGTCATCGGGATGATCGAGTGCGTATTTCAGCGCGATCGCGCCGCCGAGCGAGTTGCCGAGCAGCACGGCCGGCCCGATGCCGAGCGCGGTGAGCTGCGCGTGCAGCGCGCCGACGAAGAAATCCAGCGTATAGGCGACGTCGGACGGCTTCGACGACTGCCCGTAGCCCGGCAGGTCGACGACGATCGCGCGATGGCCGGCGGCCGCGAACGCGGCGTAGTTGTGCTTGAAATTGCTGAAACCGCTGGCGCCCGGGCCGCTGCCGTGGATGAACACGACCGGGCGGCCTTCGCCCGCCTCGAAATGATGCAGGCGCAGGCCGCCCGGTACGTCGGTGAAGATGCCGGGCGGCGGCGTCGTGGGGGTCGTCATCGCGGGTTGTCTCCTTCGTCGGTCGATGGATGCTTGCCACGATGATTGCGCCGCCGGCGCCGGCCGGCATCATCCTTTCAGACTACGAAGCCGCGCGCGCTTCTTCCTATCATCGGCCCACCGAAACGGAGGCAGACGATGAACGGATTCGACTACAGCGGCAAGACGGTGCTCGTGACGGGCGGCACCAAGGGCATCGGGCGGCGCATCGCCGAACGGTTTCTGATGGCGGGCGCGCGCGTGTTCGTGTGCGGTCGCAGCGCACCCGACACCGCGCCGTCGGCCAGCGGCCGCACGGCGACCTTCGTCGCCGCCGACCTGCGCGACATCGAGCAGATCGACGCGATGCTCGCGACGATCCGCGCGGCGGCCGGCGGCCTCGACGTGCTCGTCAACAACGCGGGCGGCTCGCCGTTCGCGCTCGCGGCCGATGCGTCGCCGCGCTTCACCGAATCGATCGTGCGGCTGAACCTGATCGCGCCGCTGCAGCTCGCGCAGCGCGTGAACGCGATCATGCAGCCGCAGCCGCAGGGCGGCGTACTGCTGTTCATCGCGAGCGTGAGCGCGTCGCGGCCGTCGCCCGGCACGGCGGCCTATGGCGCCGCGAAGGCCGGCCTCGTCAACGCGGTCACGTCGCTCGCCGTCGAATGGGCGCCGCGCGTGCGCGTGTGCGCGATCAGCCCGAGTCTCGTGCAGACGGAATCCGCGACCGAAGGCCACTACGGCGACGACGATGCGCTCGATGCGATCCGCGCGACGATTCCGGCCGGACGGCTCGCGACGCCCGACGACGTCGCGTCGGCGTGCCTGTTTCTCGCGTCGCCCGATGCGGCGTACGCATCCGGCGCGAACCTGCGGCTCGACGGCGGCGGCGAGCGGCCCGCGTTTCTATCGGCGGCGCAGACGGACGCGCGATGACACGCGCAGCGCGAGCGGCACCGGCGACGTCACGCGAATCGTTTCCAGTCCTAGGGAAGTCATCTAGTTCATTTTGACGATTCCCTGCTACCGCGATCTCCCTACTCTGCCTCTCACGACAACCACAGTCGACCGTCGTCGATACCCCCAGAGGAGACATCATGCATCAACGGATTTCGCGCCGTACCGACAAGCGGGCCCCCGCCGCGCTGTCGACGCTGGCCGCCGCGCTGCTGACGTGCGCCGTTCCCGGCGCACACGCCGGCAGCACGATCGAGCTCGGCGCCGACACGACGCTGGACTACACGTTCACGCTCAGCTACGGGCTCGGCATGCGCACGCGTGCGCCGAGCGGCAATCTGCTGACGCCTGCGAACATCAACGGCGACGACGGCGACCGCAACTTCGCGAAGAACAAGCTGATCGAGAACCAGGTCAGCCTGCTCGGCGAAGTGAACCTGAAGCACGACGACTGGGGCGTGTTCGTCCGCGCGAACACGTTCTACGATCAGGCCTATCACCGCCCGAACTACAACGACGCACCGGGCACCGTGAACCACTCGGGTCAGTACAACAACTTCACGAGCGACGCGCGCTACTGGTCGGGCGGCCACACGACGCTGCTCGCCGCGTATGCGTACAACACGTTCCGCATCGGCGCGACGAGCCTGAACGTGAAGGTCGGCGACCAGGTGGTCGCATGGGGCGAGAGCCTGTTCTTCCCGAACATCGCGGGCGCACAGGGGCCGTCCGACGCGACCAAGTCGTACATGGCGGGCGCCGAGGTGAAGGACATCCTGCTGCCGGTGCCGCAGATCTCGACGCAATGGCAGATCACGCCGAACTTCAGCGTGCTCGGCTACTACCAGTTCTCGTTCCAGCAGAACAAGCTGACCGCACCGGGCACGTACTGGAGCTACTCCGACGTCACGGGCCCCGGCGCGCAATTCATCATCGGCCCGGGCGGAATGATCATTCCGCGCGGCCCCGACGAGAAGCCGAGCGCGCGCAACCAGTGGGGGATCGGCGCGCGCTTGCGCGTGCTGGGCGACACCGAGCTGGGCCTGTACTACCTGCACTACAACGACATGAACCCGAGCGTCGTCACGACCTACTTCCCGACGCTCCAGTACCAGCAAACCTACTTCAACAACATCAAGCTGACCGGCGCGAGCTTCTCGACGCAGGTCGGCCCGGTGAACGTCGCGGGCGAAGTGTCGTACCGCCAGGGCGCGGCCGTGCTGGTCAATACGCCGACGGGCCCGCAGTCGACGCGCGCGAACGTGCTGCAGACCAACCTGTCCGGCATCTATTCGATCGGGCCGAGCTTCCTCGCGAACTCGCAGTCGCTGATCGGCGAACTGACGTACGTGCATGCGGGCAGCATCTCCGAACTCGACGGCTCGACGACGCTCGCCAACTCGCGCAACGCGCTCGCGATGGAGATCGCGTGGACGCTCAGCTACAAGAACGTGTTCAACGGCTGGGACCTCGACGTGCCGCTGACCTACACGCACGACCTGACAGGCACGTCGCCGCTCGCAGGCGCGCTCGGCTCGCTGACGGGCCAGGGCGATCACCGCGTGACGGCCGGCGTGACCTTCACGCGGCTGAGCAACCTGCAGCTGTCGCTCGTCTACGCCAAGTTCCTCGGTTCGCCCAACCCGGTCACGCGTCCGCTGTCGGATCGCGACTACGTGCTCGCCACGGCGACCTACCACTTCTGAGCGGCCCGGCCGCTCGTCACTCAGCAAGAAGAGGATTTGTCATGAAACGAACTCGTCTCCCCCTCCTGCGCGCGACCGTGATGGCCGCGTGCGCGCTCGTTGCGACCGCGTCGTTCCCGAAGGTCACGCCGGAGGACCTGAAGGCGCTCGACGGCCCGCTCACGCCGATGGGCGCGGTGCGCGCCGCGAGCAAGGACAGCGGCGTGCCGGAGTGGTCGGGCAAGTGGCTCGGCACGCCGCCCGACGTGCAGTACAAGCGCGGCGGCCGCTACCCCGATCCGTTCGCGAACGAGAAGCCGATCGCGACGATCACCGCGGAGAACATGGCCCAGTATGCCGAGCACCTGACCGATGGCCAGAAGGCAATGTTCAAGCGCTATCCGGCCACGTTCAAGATCATCGTCTACCCGAGCCATCGCGACTTCCGCTACGCGGATTCGGTCTACAAGGACATCCGCACGTACGCACCGGATTCGACGATGACGTCCGATGCGAACGGGCTGACCAACGCGCCGCCGCAGGTGCCCTATCCGATTCCGAAGACGGCCGCCGAGCTGCTGTGGAACCAGCGCTTCTCGTCGGCGATCGGCACCGAGCAGGCGACCTACGATCAGGCGGTCGTGTACTCCGACGGCAACATCGCGTGGGGCAAGGTGCGCTACGACATCTACTCGCCGCGCAACGTCGGCAAGTACGACGTGAAGAACGACCTGAACAATCGCACGTACTACCGCAACGCGACGGAGCTGCCGCTGTCCGACCGCGGCTCGCTGATCGTCGGCTTCCAGAACTGGGACAAGGCCGGCGCCGACAACGCGTCGCGCACGTGGATGTACAACCCCGGCACGCGGCGCGTGCGCCAGGCGCCGGAATACGGCTACGACCAGCCGCAGGGCCCGGGCGGGTTCCGCACCGTCGACGACGATCGCCTGTACAACGGCCCCGGCGACCGCTACGACTGGAAGATCGTCGGCAAGCGCGAAGTCTACGTGCCGTACGACAACTACAAGGCGATGGACAGCTCGGTCAAGTATGCGGACCTGCTGACCAAGGGCCACGAGAATCCGGCGTACATCCGCTACGAGCTGCATCGCGTGTGGGTATTGCAGGCAACGCTGAAGAGCGGCTATCGCCACCAGTACGCGAAGCGCGTGCTGTACATCGACGAGGATTCGTGGATGACGCTGCTCGCCGACAATTACGACGCGCGCGGCCAGCTGTGGCGCACCAACGTCGCGACGACGCTGTACGCGTATGACGCGAAGACGTTCTACCCGGGCGCCGTGTTCTTCCACGACCTGATCTCCGGCGCGTACATGGCCGACCGCCTGACCAACGAAGGCTCGATGCCGAAGCTGGACAACAGCCCGCAGTTCTCCGAAGCGTACTTCTCGCCGGACGCGATCCGCAGTTCGGGCAACTAAGCGAGCGGCGCGGCACGCCCGCGCCACGACGCGCCGGAGCCTCGCTCCGGCGCACGACGCCGCCCGGTACGGCGGCCTTTTCCATTCGAGGGCCCACCCATGTCCAACCGCTTGCACGCGACGCTCGGCGACGAGCTGTACGCCGCGTGGCATTCCCGCGCGCCGGTCGCGCCGCTGTCGGCGCGGCCGCGCCGGCTGTCCCTCGACGATGCGTACCGGATCCAGCAACGCTTCATCGAACGCCGCGTCGAGCGCGGCGAATCGGTGGTCGGCAAGAAGATCGGCGTGACGAGCCAGGCCGTGCAGGACATGCTGAACGTGCGCCAGCCCGATTTCGGCATCCTGCTGTCCGGCATGCACTACGCGGCCGGCGAGGCCATCTCGACCGAGTCGCTGATTGCGCCGCGCGCCGAAGGCGAGATCGCGTTCATCCTGTCGCGCGACCTGCGCGGCCCCGGCATCGACCGCACCGACGTGATCGCCGCGACCGAGGCCGTCGCGCCCTGCTTCGAGATCGTCGACTCACGCATCCGCGACTGGGCGATCCGCATCGAGGACACCGTCGCCGACAACGCGTCGTGCGGCGTCTACGTGCTCGGCGACGCGCGCGTCGACCCGCGCACGCTCGACCTCGCCGCATGCGAGATGACGATCGACAAGAACGGCGAGCGCGTCGCGCAAGGCCGCGGCGAGGCCGCGCTCGGCCATCCCGCCGACGCGGTCGCGTGGCTCGCGAACACGCTCGCCGCCTACGACGTGCCGCTGCTGGCCGGTGAGATCGTGCTGTCCGGCTCGCTCGCGAAACTGATTCCGGTCACGGCCGGCGACGCGCTGTCGATGCACATCGCCGGCATCGGCGCTTGCGACGTCCGCTTTATCTAAAGGAACCAAGCTGATGAAGAAAATCAAATGCGCACTGATCGGGCCCGGCAACATCGGCACCGACCTGCTGTACAAGCTGCGCCGCTCGGCGGTGCTCGAACCCGTGTGGATGGTCGGCGTCGATCCGGCGTCCGACGGCCTCGCACGCGCCCGCGAATTCGGGCTGAAGACCACCGACCAGGGTGTCGACGGGCTGCTGCCGCACGTGGCCGACGACGAGATCCGCATCGCATTCGACGCGACGTCGGCCTACGTGCACCGCGACAACTCCGACAAGCTGACCGCGCTCGGCGTGAAGATGATCGACCTGACGCCCGCGGCAATCGGGCCGTACTGCGTGCCGCCGGTGAACCTCGACGCGCATCTCGACAGCGCGCAGACGAACGTGAACATGGTGACCTGCGGCGGCCAGGCGACGATCCCGATGGTGTACGCGGTGTCGCGCGTGCAGCCGGTCGCGTACGGCGAGATCGTCGCGACGGTATCGTCGCGCTCGGTCGGCCCCGGCACGCGCAAGAACATCGACGAATTCACGCGCACGACGTCCGGCGCGATCGAACAGGTCGGCGGCGCGCGCAAGGGCAAGGCGATCATCGTGATCAACCCGGCCGAGCCGCCGCTGATCATGCGCGACACCATCCACTGCCTGACCGACGGCCCGCCCGATGTCGCCGCGATCACCGCGTCGGTGCATGCGATGGTCAAGGAAGTGCAGCGCTACGTGCCCGGCTATACGCTGAAGAACGGCCCGGTGTTCGACGGCAATCGCGTGTCGGTCTTCATGGAAGTCGAGGGGCTCGGCGACTACCTGCCGAAGTATGCGGGCAACCTCGACATCATGACCGCCGCCGCGGCCGCCACGGCCGAGCGTTTCGCCGAACAGATGCTGGCCGCGACGGCCGCCACCGCTTGAGTCGAGGAGTCACACGATGTCACTTGCAGGCAAGAAGATCACCGTCCACGACATGTCGTTGCGCGACGGCATGCACCCGAAGCGTCACCAGATCACGCTCGAGCAGATGCGCAGCATCGCGCGCGGGCTCGATGCAGCCGGCGTGCCGCTGATCGAGGTCACGCACGGCGACGGGCTCGGCGGCGCATCGGTCAACTACGGTTTTCCGGCGCACACCGACGAGGCGTACCTGAGCGCCGTGATTCCGGAACTGAAGCAGGCGAAGGTGTCGGCGCTGCTGCTGCCCGGCATCGGCACCGTCGAGCATCTGCGCATGGCGCACGAACTCGGCGTCGGCACGATCCGCGTCGCGACGCACTGCACCGAGGCCGACGTGTCGGAACAGCACATCGGCCTCGCGCGCACGCTCGGGCTCGATACCGTCGGCTTCCTGATGATGGCGCACATGTCGTCGCCGGAGCAGCTCGTCGTGCAGGCGAAGCTGATGGAGTCCTACGGCGCGAACTGCATCTACATCACCGATTCGGCCGGCCACATGCTGCCCGAGGACGTGACCGCGCGGATCGGCCACGTGCGTGCCGCGCTGAAGCCGGAGACGGAACTCGGCTTCCACGGCCACCACAACCTCGCGATGGGCGTTGCGAACTCGGTCGCGGCGGTCGCGGCCGGCGCGAACCGGATCGACGCGGCCGCAGCCGGCCTGGGCGCGGGCGCGGGCAATACGCCGATGGAAGTGTTCGTCGCTGTGTGCGACCGGATGGGTATCGAGACCGGCGTCGACGTGTTCGCGATTTCCGACGTGGCCGAGGATCTCGTCGTGCCGATCATGGACGCGCCGATCCGCCTCGATCGCGATGCGCTGACGCTCGGCTATGCGGGCGTCTACTCGTCGTTCCTGCTGTTCGCGAAGCGGGCGGAAGCGAAGTACGGGATTCCGGCGCGCGACATTCTCGTCGAACTGGGCCGGCAGCGGCTCGTCGGCGGGCAGGAGGACATGATCGAGGATGCGGCGCTGACGATGTCGCGCGCGCGGGCGGTAGCGGCGTAACGGAGGTCGCTCCCCTGTCCTGCCCCATCGCGGCATTTACGCGGGACGGGGCAGTCCGGCCCGCGCCCCGCGCGGCGGTCGCCCGCTTTGCCTTCCGTTCGGCGTACGCGCTGTCAATCCGGTCGATACGCATCGCCGCCGACGGCGGCAAAGAACGAAACCGTACTGGCCATCCTGGCCGCGCGAACGCGCGTGACCTCGAGCCGGGCCAGGTCGTATGCATACTCGTCGTGCAGCACACGAAGCCGATCCGAACTGCCGTTCTCGAACTGGCGCCGGGTCATCTCGAGAACGGTGCGTTGCCGTTGCGCGACCGCGCTACGGGCCTGCAGCGCGGTCGTATCGCGATCGATTTCGGTCAGCGCATCGGCGACGCTCTGCAACGCGCCCAGCACGATCTTCCGGTAGTCCTCGAACGTGGCGTCGTAAGCCGCGATCGCCGCATCCCGCGCCGCACGCAGCTCGCCACCATGAAAAACCGGTGCGCTGAGCTGGGCGCCGATATTCCAGATCGTCGTGCCGCCGGCGAGCAACTGGCCGAGCACCAGCGGCGACGACCCGATGCTCGCACCCAGCTCGATCCGCGGGTAAAGGTTCGCCGTCGCGACACCGGCCAGCTCGCCGGCAACATGCAGGCTCGCCTCCGCCGCGAGGATGTCGGGCCGTTGCCGCACGAGTTCCGACGGAACGATCGACGGCAGGTTTTGCGGCAACTGCAAATCGCTCGAACGAAACCGCGGCAGCGACTCGGGCGACGGCACGCCCGCGTAGACCGCGAGTTGAAACCGGATTTGCAGCAGTTCCGCGTGCAATGCCGCCCGTTCCGCTTCGATTCGATCGACGTCCGAATCGCCGTCGATCGTTTCCCGATACGCGACGCTGCCGATTTCATGCCGTTCGCGCAGCATCTGCCGAACCGCTTGCCAGTTCCGCAACACGGCGTCGTTCAATTCGATTTCGTCGCGCAGCCGCCCTTCCCGGACCACCGCAGCAATGATATTGCTGGCCAGTGTCAGGCGTGCGGCGTCGGCCTGGTGCTTTCTCAGCGCCGCTTCATACCGTTTCGCTTCGACCCGATGGCGCTGCGCGCCGAACAAGTCGAAGTCGTATCGAACGTTCACGTTCGTGTTGTACAGCATGAACGGGGATGGATTCGGAATCATCGGCAGGCCGGCGGCCGCGGTATTCAACTGCTCCCTTTTGGCCGACGCGCCGACGTCGACCTGCGGATAGCGACTGGCACCGTGTTGTCCCGCGAGATACTTCGTCGCTTCGAGCAACCGCGACTCCGCGCTTCGTATTGACGGACTCTCCTGCATCGCCTGCTCGACGAGTGCATCCAGCGCCGGCGAGCCAAAGCGCCGCCACCAGCGCGGATCGCGTTCGCCGTGCACGCCCGCGTCATCGCGATCGGTCGACCCGACGCTCACTCCCATGAAGGTGGAGGGCAATGCCAGCTCGCTCGCGGATCGCGGGACAAACGCGGGATGGCTGCATCCCTGCACCGCGACGATGACAACCGCGATCGGCAGGACCGCCATCGCGCGGCAAGCACGGCGGCCGACAGGTATTCGTTGTGCCATCGTCGTTCAATCGAGCGTGGTTCGGTAAGCGAGCAGGCCGACCGTCATTGCAACGAGCGCGAAAACGGTCATCGTCGCGGCATCGGGCCATACTTCGTTCCATCCGCTCCCCTTCAGCAGGACACCGCGAATGGCCCGGTTGAAATAGGTCAATGGCAATCCGTTGCCGAGCAGCCGCGCCCAGCTCGGCATCCCTGCAAACGGAAACATGAAGCCGGAGAGCAGCACGCTCGGCAGGAAATAGAAGAACGTCATCTGCATCGCCTGCAGCTGATTCCGTGCGACCGACGAGATGGCGATGCCGACCATCAGGTTCGCGACGATCAGCAACGACGCGAGGCAGTAGACCGTCACCGGATTGCCTTCAAACGGCACCCTGAACACGAAGCGTGCCGCCAGCAGGATGATCGTGCACTGCAGGAGGCCGATCAGGATGTACGGCACGATCTTTCCGCAGATCACCTCGATCGACGTGGCCGGCGACGCGAGAATGTTCTCGATCGTTCCGCGTTCGCGTTCACGCGTGATGGCGAGGCTCGTCATCATGACCATCGTCATCGACAGGATGACGCCCATCAAGCCGGGAATGATGTTGTACTGCGTAATGCCGGCCGGGTTGTAGATCCGGTGCACGTGCGCCGAGAATGCTTGCGGTGGCGCGCTGGTCGCCAACGCTCCCGTCAAATCCTTGTTCAACACCGTCTGCGTCATCGTATTGAACGCGGCGATCGCGTTTCCCGTTGCCGCGGGATCGGTCGCATCCGCCTCGACCAGAATTTGCGGATGCTCGTTGCGCACCAGCCGTCGCGAGAAGTCGTACGGTACGCTGACCACGAACTGCACGGTGCCCTTTTGCAGCGCGTCACGGGCCGCCCGTTCGGAAAACTGGCCGCCCCGGATATCGAAATAGCCCGTATTGCGCATTCCGGCGACGAGCGATCGCGAAAATTCGCTCGTATCGTCGGCGAGCACGATTGTCGGAAGATGCTTCGGATCGCTATTGATCGCGAAGCCGAACAGCGCCAGCTGCACGATCGGCAACACGGCGATCATCCCGAGCGTCACGCGATCGCGGCGGATCTGCAGGAATTCCTTCGTCACCATGCTCCACCAGCGGGAAATTGAGAATCCGGTCATGATCAGCCAGGCTCCCCGGGTGCGTCCTTCATCAAATGCAGGAATACGTGTTCGATATTCGTCGCGATTCTGTGAAGCTCGACACCATCGCCACAGAGCGCCGCGAGACTCGCTGCAAGCGCGGCCTCGTCGCGTCCCGATACGTGCAGCGCACGACCGAACGCAATCACCTGCTCGACGCCGGGCCGGCCCTTGAGCCGGTCGTTCAGCCGGACGAGGTCGGCCGCGGACACCGACCAGGTATGGAGCGCGTGCCGCCGCACGAGCTCACTGGCCTCGCCGTGTGCCAGCAGCGTGCCGTACGAGATGTAGGCCAGCTTGTGGCAACGCTCGGCCTCGTCCATATAGTGTGTGCTGACGAGCACCGAAATGCCGCGGGCCGCCAGACGGTGCAGTTCCTCCCAGAACACCCTGCGCACGCCCGGGTCGACGCCGGCCGTCGGTTCGTCGAGCAGCAGCAGTTCGGGCGATTGCAGCAGCGCAGCGGCAAGCGCCACCCGCTGCTTCCAGCCACCCGACAACGAGCCGGTCAGCTGGTTCGCGCGCGACTCCAGGCCCATCTCGGCGAGGATCCGCGCGACGCGTTCCTTTCGCGCGTCGATCGCATACAGTCGCGCGACGAAGTCGAGGTTCTCCCGCACCGTCAGGTCTTCCCAGTACGAGAAACGCTGCGTCATGTAGCCGACTCGTCGCTTGATCTCCCGGCATTGCGTCAGGATGTCGAAGCCGAGGCAGGTTCCGCTGCCGGAATCCGGCGTCAGCAGTCCACACATCATGCGCAACGAGGTCGTCTTGCCGCTCCCGTTGGGGCCGAGAAAGCCGAATATCTCGCCGCGGCCGACCTGCAGGCTCAGGTTCTTGACGACGTGCCGTGCGCCGAAATGCTTGTTCAGATCGCGTACATCGATCAGCGGCATCGCATCATTCATGGCCGCACCTCGATCGGCAGGCCGGGATGCAACCCGCGCGCGGCAACGCTATCGGGCCGCGCCTCGACGAGAAACACCAGCTTCGAGCGTGCGTCGTTGCTGTAGATGACGGGCGGCGTATATTCGGCGTCCGACGCGATATGGCTGATCGTCGCCGTGTAGCCGCGTTCGCAGCCGTCGCACGTGATCCTGACGACATGACCGACGCGTAGACTGGCCAGCGCGGCCTCAGGCACGAAAAAGCGCAGCTTCGTATTGCGATCGACCAGAATCTTGACCACCGGCTTGCCGGCGACGACCCACTCGCCCGGCGTGAAGAACGTATCGACGACGACACCGTTGCCGGGGGCCTCCACCGGCAGTTGCCGGTATTGCGTCTGCAGCCGTTCGTATTCGGCCTGCTGTGCGTCGGCGGTCTGTCGTTGCGCATGCAGTTGACCGTCGCGTGCCGGCAAGCGCGCCGTCCTGAGCTGACTCGCGAGCTCGCTGACGCGTGCCTTGTCCACCCGGGCTGCCGCACGTTCGCGTTCGAGCTGATCGCGCGAGATCGCCTGTATCGCATAGTCGGCTTCTGCGCGGGCGAGCCGTTGCGTTGAAAGGGCGGCGCTCGCCCGCGCCTGTTCGAGCTGTGCCTTCACCGTGTCGATTTCAGACGAACGCTTGCCCTGCCGCAGGTCGCCGAGTACGTTCAGCGACGATTGCCACTGGTGATACTGACGCTTGATTGCCTGTTCCAGGTCAGGCGCGCCGATCTCAAAGACCGCCGCGCCCGCTTCGACACGATCGCCGCGCGCCGCGCGCAATGTCTTCAGGTTTCCCGAGTATGGCGCCGACAGATAGGAAAACTGCCCTTCGACATAGCCGTGATACGTTTCCGGCGACTTGGTGCAGCCTGCGGCGAACAAGCACGCGCAAACGAAGCCGTACCCGACCCATCGGGGCATGAGCGTGATGCATTCCATAGTGAAAGGACTGAATGTGGCGCGGTTGTATGGCGCGGCTCGCCGTTCCTCGCCATTTTCTTTGCGCGCGATTTGAATGGACAAGACAGATCCATCCAGAATGGAACGGTCGATTGAATCAGACGTGATAAACCGCAAACCCGAATACGATTTGACCAGGGAAAATCCGCAAGGCGGAGCGAATCGCCATCGTCACTCGGGACGTGCGATGCAGGGAAAGGAAACTCCGGACGAAGCAAAACTTCCTGGATTGGCGACGGATTCTATTTTGCAGGAGGCAATGCGTCAATATATGAAGAGACGCCTTTTATTTTAATTTTGAGATTGAGGCGATAATTTTCAGATTGAAACAAAAATAAGCACTAGGACAAGTACTAAATAAAAATCATGAGCCTCATAAACCCCATGGCACGCTTCAAAATCCTTGCGACACGCGGGAATGCTCATGGGAATTCCGCATTGCCGACAGTCGTCTGAATATGCTGCTCCGTGTAGGCCGGAATCAGCCCGTTGCCGAGGGTCGCGTTGATCGACGCGATCGCGACGACCGCCGAGCCGCGCCGCGCGCGCAGGTCCGGCAGCATCGCGTGCACGAGCAGCGCCAGCGCACGCAGGTTCACGTCGAGCACGGCGTCCCAGCGTGCTTCGGTCAGTGCGTCGATGCCGGTCTGGTCGACCACGCCCGCCGCATGCACGAGACCGCCGAGCGTCGGCAACGCACCGCGCGTCGCGGCCAGCGCGTCGTTCATCCGGCCGCCGTCGCGCAGGTCCACGCCGACGCCGAAGGTCGGCACCCCGTAGCGCTCGGCCAGCCGGCCGGCCACGTCGCGCGCCTTGTCGGCCTGGATGTCCCAGATCGCGACCGGGCGGCTCACCGCCGCGAGCGCTTCCGCGCATGCGTGGCCGATGCCCGATGCGCCGCCCGTCACGATCACGCCGGTGGACGGTGCAGTTGGCGGGGGGCCGGAGCAGCCGTCAGCGCGCAGCACGCGCGGCAGTCGGCGTGGGGACGGGTTGTCGCCACACGAGTATCGGCGTGAATCGCATGCGTGAATGGCGGCCGGTCGTTTGCGGTTTGCGGTTTGCGGTTTGCGGTTTGCGGTTTGCGGTTTGCGGTTTGCGGTTTGCGGTTTGCCGGTTTGCCGGTTTGCCGGTTTGCCGGTTTGCCGGCAACCGTCAACGATCACACGCCATCCACACCCCACGTCAGCGATGCTTCCCGTGATGCCTGCGCCGCCGATGCACGTCTCGCGCCTGCAACAGCGTCGGCATCAGTTCCTCGATGTACTGCCGCGCCTGCCCGCGTGTGACGACTTCGCTGAAGCGCTGATGGGCCCGCTCGTGACCGACCAGCGCCGCATGCGCCTTCTTCAGGATGTGCAGGTACGCAACCAGGCTCGTGCCGTCGCGCACGGGCAGCGCATCGCGCGGATCCATCGCCCGAGTCGTGTTCATGACCCGATCCTCGCCGGGCAGTCGGTACGGCAGGTGGCGGTGACGAGCGGCAGCAGATCGTTCGCGAGGCGGTCGCGATCGGTCAGCGGCGGCAGGCCGAACAGCCTTCCGAGCGTCGCGACCACCGAGCTGTGATCGTACGGCGTGTGATCGACCTTCCCGGCGGCGACCCACGGCGACACGATGATCGCCGGCACGCGCACGCCGTACACGTCGAATCCGAAGCCGCTCGCGTTCAGCGTCGCGGCCGCGCCGTCGTTCGGCGGCGGCGCCGCGCCGGGCCTGACCGAATCGTAGAAGCCGCCGTGCTCGTCGTAGACGATCACGAGCAGGCTGCTGTCCCAGATCGGCGAATTGCGGATCGCGTCGTACACGCGCGCGACGAGCTGGTCGCCGCCGCGCAAGCCGTCCATCGGATGATGCGAGCTGCCGTTTTCATAGGTGCCGTGCACGATGTCGCCGTAGCCCGGCTCGATGAGCGTGTAGCGCGCGGTATAGCCGGCCGCGAGATCGGCTTCGAAATGCGCGAGATCGTCGACGTCGAAGAAGCTCACGCCCTTCAGCGACGCGACCTGCGGCACGTGGCCGAGCGGGTCGCCGGACTGGTCCTGGTAGATGCGCCAGTTGTCGTCGCCGAGCGCATCGAAGATCGAGCCGTTCGGATAGCGGAAGCCGTCGAACGCATCCCATCCGGCCATTTCTTCCCTGGTCGGCGAATGGTCGAGCCCGGCCGACGACGCGCCATGCAGGAAGAAGCGGTTCGGCCAGGTCGGCCCCGGCACCGACGCGTGCCAGCGGTCGCACAGCACGAACGCGTTCGCAAGCGCATACAGCGACGGCGCATGCGCGCGGATATCGGCGCCTTGCATGATCGTGCCCGCGCTGCCGGCTGGCGGCGGCGTGCCTTCGGAATGCGACGTCGCGTAGTTCGACACGAAGCCCGAGTTGTCGATGGCCGGATACGGCTGCCCTTTCACGAACGGCACGCCGGCGCCGCACAGCTGCTCGACCACGTCGGTGAATTCATGGCACGGATCGGTCGGCATCTGGTCGGGCGCGCCGCCGCCGAACGGATGCACGGTGCCGCCGTACGCATTGCTGTCGGCCGGCGACGCGGCCGTGATGCCGTCGATGCCCGACAGCGCGAACAGATGGTCGAACGACCGGTTCTCGAGCATCAGCACGAACACGTGCCGGATGCGGTCCTGAACCGCCGGTGCGGCGGGAGCGGAAGAAGATGCGGGGGCTGCGTCTGCACTCATGGCGCCTCCTGGCGTCGCGCGACGGATGTCCGGCTGGCACGATCGTCGGCCCGCTGAAAGCAACTGAACGGCGCGAAAACCAGCCGCGCGGGCCGCGAATTGCCGACGAGTGTACGACCGCGCCGGCTCGCGCGTAAAGCACGACCGGCTCGGCAATCATGGTAACTACACGGCGCTGCTGCCGAATCTGGACGATACGGTTTTCACGTACGTGTTCGCCGACCTGCGCGGCTTGCGACGTTTTCACGTGGTCGGTCATTCGATGACGGGCATGGCGACGCAACGCATCTCGGCCGACGCGCCATCGCGCAGCCTGGCACCCAAACGCACGGCTGCTGAAAATTCCGAATTGCGGGCACTACCCGATGCAGGAATGTCCGCCGTATTTCGCGACGATCGTGGAGGATTTCCTGCGGGACGCGGCCGCTCGAGCGTTGCACACGCACGGCGACCGGAGAAGATGACCTTGGCCGCCGCGGCATGACGACGCCGCCGGCGACCGACGAACGGTGCGAATCGCGCCGTCCATCCGGTGTGTCCGGCCGCATGACGGGGCCGGACAGGTGGCGATCGGAGCCGCGTTGCGCGCCCGATCGTTATTGCTTAGCGACGCGGTTGCCCGGTGCGCGCCGGACGCGGCGAGTTCGCGTCCTTGTGACGGAAGTTGATGCGGCCCTTCGTCAGGTCGTACACCGACAGCTCGAGCGTCACACGGTCACCCGCGAGAATGCGGATGTGGTTCTTGCGCATGCGGCCCGACGCATACGCGCCGACCACGACGCCGTTTTCCAGCGTGACACGGTATTTGCTGTCCGGCAGCACTTCGTCGACGATTCCGTCCAGTTCCAGCAGTTCTTCTTTTGCCAAACCAATTCCTCCAGACAAGGTGAATGACCGCGGCCGCGGCGAACTCACCGGCGCCGGGCCCGCAACGGGGTCGGCGGCCGGCAGGATGCCGGATATCAATTCGTTCAGACGGGCGACAGGCCCGCCTTGCAATCGGAGCCCGGCGCGTTGCGGCGTTCGGGCGGTCAGTGGCGGCGGCGCGATGAGCACCGCGCATAGATCGGGACCGCGCCGCGTACGACATGGCGACGGTCTACTCGGGTTGCAGCATGAGCCGCTGGCGATGCGGCGAGCGCGTCGCGAGGGCGTTGAATCGCACGTCGTACGGACCTGCGATGGATGAAAGAAGCACACGGCCGATGCATCGTGAATACCGCGATGCATCGGTCGTGTGCGTCGGAACGCGCAGCACACAGGCCAGGGCCGGTGCCCGCGCGACATCCGTCCGGCATCGGCCGCCGATCGGCGGCCGATGCCGACACGGCTTACTGCGGCGTGATGTTCGACGCTTGCAGACCCTTCGGGCCACGCTTCACTTCGTAGCTGACCTTCTGGCCTTCGGCCAGGGTCTTGAAACCCGTGCCACGGATTTCAGAGAAATGGGCGAACAGATCGTCGCCGCCGTTGTCCGGGGAGATGAAACCAAAGCCCTTGGTTTCGTTGAACCACTTGACGGTACCGGTATCCACAAATACTTCCTTAATACGAATGAATGAACTTGCGCCCATGACGGGCACAGAAAGAATCAAAGAGGGAGAGACCAACGACTGCCGCACATCGTGCGGCCAATGATGAGCAATCGAGCTTCTTGACAACTTCGGTCTAGGACACTACGCCGTACCGGCCGACTCGTCAAGCCCTTTCGGTGCGACCTTCGCGCACGGTATCGCGCAGCGCCTTGCGCGGCGGGCGTCGGCGGCAATCTGGGGGCGTAACGTTACGCCCCCTTTTTTGCGCCGCCGACGTTACTGCGGCTCGAACACGTGATGCAGCGGCGGCGGCGTCTGGCCGTCGCGAATCGTCATCTCGAACGCCTTGCGCGCGACGCTCGACGGCCGCACGTCGGCCGCGTCGAGATAGAACTGCGAATACCAGTCGCGCATCTGGTACAGCGGCCCGTCGCCTTCGCACAGCAGCGGATTGTCGATCCGCGTCTTGCTGTGCCAGATGTCGACGTCCTCGTAGAACGCGCGCTGCGCCTCCTTCACGTACGCGTTCGCGATCTCCATGTTCTGCTCGTCGCTGAGCCCGGCCACCTTCTTCACGATCACGCCGTAGCGCAGCTCGAAGCTGTTCATGTCGATCGGCACGTGGCAGTTCAGCAGCACCGAATGGATCGGCTGGCCGTTGCTCTGCCCGGTCATCTGCGTGATGTGCACGGCCGGCCCGAAATAGGTCGACAGCGCGGTCAGGCTGTCGCCGCCGAGCTTCTCGCTGCGGCCGACCATCAGCTGCGTCGCCTTGTGATCCTCGAACAGGTTCGCGAAATAGTCGATCGGCGCGTGGTGCACGGTCGCGAAATGCGCGACATCGGAGATGTTGTCGACCAGTTCGCGGCAGTTGGCGTGGATCACCATCTTGTCGACGACCCAGTCCGACCATTCGTCCGAGAAGCACACGTCCAGGCGCGGAATCGCGACTTCCGGCGGCGGCGCATTGCCCTCGGGGTCGTTCCACACGAACAGCAGGTTGTTCTCCTCGCAGGTCGGCCACGCGCCGATGCGTGCCTTCGGCGGAATCCGCTTGCAGTACGGGATCGACGCGCACTGCCCTGCGCCGTTCCACTCCCAGCCGTGGAACGGGCAGACCAGGTGGTCGCCCTGCACCGTGCCGAGGCTCAGGTCGGCGCCCATGTGCGGGCAATACGCGTCGACGACGTTGACCTTGCCGGTCGAATCGGCGAACGCGGCCAGCTTGCGGCCGAAGATGTTCAGCGTATGCGGCTTGCCGTCCTGGTAGTCGCGGGCGAGGCCGAGGCAGTGCCAGCCGCGCGCGTAGCGCTGTGCGAGCGGCTGGGCTTCGATCTTGTAAGGGCGTGCGGACATTTCGGTTGACTCCTTGTGGGGGGACGCGCGGCGGCCCGCCGCGCACCGGGGTAACGGGGATGGCGTCGCTCAGCGCACCGGATTGCCGGATTCGAGCGCGCGCGTCGGCTTGCGCGCGGACGTCGGCGCGGGCTGCTGCGACGTCGGCTGCGGCGTGGACTGCGGCTGCGGCACGCGGCGCTCGGCACGCTCGACGCCGAGCCATGCGGCGAGCGCCGGCAGCAGGAACACCGCGCCGAACAGGTTCACGAGGAACATGAACGCGAGCAGCACGCCCATGTCGACCTGGAACTTCAGCGCGGAGAACGCCCACGTGCCGACGCCGATGAACATCGTGACGGCCGTGAACAGCGCCGCGGTGCCGCGCTGGCGCATCGCATCGGCGAATGCGTCGGGCAGCGTCGCGCCGTCACGCAGGTCGTGCTGCAGACGCTCGTACAGGTAGATCCCGTAGTCGACGCCGACCCCGACGCCGAGCGTGATCACCGGCAGCGTCGCGACCTTCAGCCCGATGCCGAGCCGCGCCATCACCGCGTTGCAGAGAATCGACACCAGCGTGAGCGGCACGATGATGCACAGCACCGCGCGCCACGAGCGGAACGTGAGCGCGCAGAGCAGCGCGATCGCACCGAAGATCGACAGCAGCATCGCGATCTCCGCGTCGCCGACCGCCTCGTTGGTCGCGGCCATCACGCCGACGTTGCCGCCGGCGAGCCGGAACGCGACGTTCGGCGTCGGGTTCTCGGCCGCATAGCGCTTGATCTCGTCGACGATGTGCGCGATGGTCGTGCCTTCGTGGTTCTTCGTGTAGATCAGCACCTGGATCGCCTTGCAGTTCGCGGTGTTCATCCCGTTGTCCGGGTCGAACGCGTTGGAACCCTGCGTGAGCCCGTCGCTCGAGCGCGGCAGCGCGGCCCAGCGCGGATTGCCTTCGTTGAACGCGGCGATGAACACCTTGCCCTGCGACGCGACGCTCGTCACCGACTGCACGCCGGCCACGCCGCGCATGTTCATCTCGAACTTCTCGATCGCGCTCATCACCGGGTAATGCAGGCACGCGTCGTCGAACGCGGTCGTCTCGACGATCACCGACAGCACGTCGACGCCGATGTTGTACTGATGCGTGATCGCCGCGTTGTCGACGTTGTAGCGCGAGTTCGCGCGCAGCTCCGGCGCGCCCGTGCCGATGTCGCCGATCTCCAGCTTGCGCGATTCGAGCGTGCCGTATGCGAGCAGCGCGACCGCCACCGCGAACACGCCGAGCGCCGGCGCCGGCCGCGCGAACAGCGCGAAGCGCGACCACATCGCGCTGCCGCCGGCCGCCGCCGTGCGCTGCGCGCGAGCGAGCGTGCCGCGCTCCAGGCGCGTGTACGACAGCAGGATCGGCAGGAACACCTTGTTGGTGACGATCATCAGCAGCACGCCGAGGCACGCGGTGATGCCGAGCTCGCGCACGATGTCGATCTTGATCCGCATGATCACCATGAAACCGAGCGCATTGGTCAGCAGCGCGACGGTGCCCGGCACGAACAGCTTGCGGAATGCGTCGCGCGCGGCTTCGACCGACGACGCGCCGCGCACCAGCGCCTGCTTCCACGCGTTGGTCATCTGCACCGCGTGCGACACGCCGATCGAGAAGATCAGGAACGGCACCAGGATCGACATCGGATCGATGCCGAGCCCGAGCAACGGCAGCGCGCCGAGCAGCCAGACGACCGGCAGCAGCGCGACGACGAGCGCGAGCACGGTGGTCTTGATCGAGCGCGTATAGGCGAACAGCAGCGCGGCCGTCACGAGGAACGCGAGCGCGAAGAACGCCATCACGCCGGCGATCCCCGCCTCGACGTCGCCGACCAGCTTCGCGAAGCCGATGATGTTCACGTCGATGCCCTGCTTCGCATACTTCGCGCGAATCTCCTCGAGCTGGCGCGCGACCGCGCTGTAGTCGAGCCGCTTGCCGGTCGCGGGATCGGTCTCGCGCAGCTCCGCGCGGATCAGCGCCGACTTCAGGTCGTTGCCGACGAGGCGCCCGATCTGCCCGGAACGCGCGACGTTGCGGCGCACCTTCGCGAGATCGTCCGGGTTCGCGCTCGAGAACTGGCCGGGCACGACCACGTCGCCGCGAAAGCCGGCCTCGGTCACCTCCGTGTAGTGCACGTTCGGCGTGAACAGCGAGAACACGCGCGAGCGGTTCACGCCGGGGATGAAGAACACGTCGTCGGTCGCATGGCGCAGCGCGTCCATGAACGTCTGGTTGTAGATGTCGCCGTCGCCCTTCCAGCGCAGGCTGACGAGGATCGTGTTGGCGCCGGGGAACGCGCCCGCGTAGCGCTCGAACACCTGCATGTACGGATGCTGCATCGGGATCATCTTGTTGAAGCCCGGATCGAGCTTCAGCCGCGTCGCGGACAGTCCGAGCGCGAGCGTCGCCGCGACGCACAGCAGCATCAGCAGCCGGCGCTGCCGGATGATCGTGTCGGCGCAGCGCTCGACGAACGCGGCAAGGCGCGTGGCAGGCGCGGCTTCAGTGGGGCGTGACAGGTCGTTCATGGATGTCTCGAATCTGGGCTGACGATGCGGTCGATGCGGACCGGCGAAGCGATGCGAACGGATGCATCAGGAGGCGGGCGGCCGCTCGAGCCGCCGCGTCCGTGCATCAGGACGGCGACGCGGCGAGCGGCGCGACGCCGGCCTCGCCGCCGAGCAGCAGCGCGCCGTGGCCCATGTCGAGCACGGCCGCGAGGCTCTGCACGCCGCCGAGCTTGCGCACGTCGAAGGTCAGGCCGCCGTCGCGCGAAGCGACGATCGCGCCGCCCTGCCCGACCAGCACGAGCTCGCCGTCGGAGAGCTGGGTCGCGCCGAAGTACGACACCGGGATATGGCTGTCGACGTGCGTCCAGGTCGCGCCGGCATCGGTGCTGCGCAGCACGTTGCCGCGCATCCCGTAAGCGACCCAGGCGCCGTTCGCGAGCATCAGCGCGCCGAACAGCGAACCGGCATACGGCGACGGCAGCTTGTCCCAGGTCGCGCCGTTGTCGGTCGAGCGCAGCAGCGTGCCGCTCTCGCCTGCGATCAGCAGGTTGCCGTGGCCGTCGCCGACGATCGCGTTCAGGTGGCGGTCGCCCGCCGGCGTCTTCACCGGCTGCCACGTGAGCCCGGCATCGTCCGAGCGCAGCAGCTGGCCGAAGCTGCCGGCCGCGAACAGCGGGCCGCCCGCGGTGCCCCATGTGGACAGCAGCGGATCGGAATGCTCGCGATCCATGTGGACGTCGCGCCAGTGCAGGCCCGCGTCGTCGCTGCGCATGATCCGCCCGTCATGGCCGACCGCGATCCCGAGCGTCGGCGTCACGAAGCTCACCTGCGTGAGCGTCGAGCCCTGGTCGGGCGTGACCGACGCCGGACGCCACCGGCGGCCCGCATCGTCGCTGAGCAGGATCACGCCGCGCTCGCCGACCGCGACGATGCGCGTGCCGGCCCGCGCGAGCCCGTTGATCTGCAGCCGGTCCGCGTGAATCGCGGTAGCCGGGAACGCCGGCAGCGGCCGCGGCGAAAACGCGAACACCGCGGCGCCGAGCACGAGCGCCGACATCGCGAGCCCTGGCAAAGTACGTTTCATCGGTTGTCTCCTGTCTCTGCGCCGGCCCGGGCCCGCGCCGACGCGCTCGCCCTGCCCGCTGCAAGTCTCCGGGCCGTCGGTCGTTGCCGCGGCCTCGGAAGTCCCGAATGGATGGCGGCCGAACCGGGTGTTCGGCCCGGCCGCCGTCACGACGATCGTTATGCGCCGATCTCGAACAGCGCGGCAGCACCCATCCCGCCGCCGATGCACATCGTCACGACCGCATGCCGCACGCCGCGGCGCGCGCCTTCGAGCAGCGCGTGAATCGTCATCCGCGTGCCGGACATCCCGAACGGATGGCCCAGCGCGATCGCGCCGCCGTCGACGTTCAACCGCTCGTCGGGAATGCCGAGCGTGTCGCGGCAATACAGCGCCTGGCACGCGAATGCCTCGTTCAGCTCCCACAGCCCGATGTCGCGTACGGTCATGCCGAAGCGTTCCAGAAGCTTCGGGATCGCGAACACCGGGCCGATGCCCATCTCGTCCGGCTCGCAGCCGGCCACTGCGAGGCCGCGGAACGTGCCGAGCGGCGCGAGGCCGCGGCGCACCGCCTCGGTGCGCGACATCACGACCACGGCCGCCGCGCCGTCCGACAGTTGCGACGCGTTGCCGGCCGTCACGAACTCGCCCTGCTCGACGACCTTGCCGCCGCTCCACGACGGCTTGAGCCCCGCGAGCCGTTCGGCCGTCGTATCCGCGCGCACGCCTTCGTCGCGCGCCGCGTGCACGTTTTCGTGACCGGTCGCGTTGCCTTCCTTGTCGAACAGCGCGCGACGCACGTCGAGCGGCGCGATTTCCGCGTCGAAGCGGCCGGCCGCCTGCGCATCGGCCGTCCGCTGGTGGCTCTGCAGCGCGAATTCATCCTGCGCGGCACGCGAGATCCCGTAGCGGCGCGACACGATCTCGGCCGTTTCCATCATCGCGATGTACGCGGCCGGCTGGTGGTCGAGCACGGCCTGCGAACGCGCGCGATACGCATTCTTGTGCTTGTTCTGCGTGAGCGAGATCGATTCGACGCCACCCGCGACGACGATCCGCGCATCGCCCGCGCCGATGCTGCGCGCGGCGCTCGCGATCGACATCAGGCCCGACGAGCACATCCGGTCGATCGCCATGCCGGGCACCGATGCCGGCAGCCCGGCTGCCGCGGCCGACAGGCGGCCGATGTTGTAGCCCTGCGTGCCCTGCTGCGCGGCGCAGCCGATCACCACGTCGTCGACGTCGGCGGGCGCGACACCTGCGCGTTCGAGCGCGGAGCGCACGACGTGGCCGCCCAGCGCGGGCGCCTCGGTGTCGTTGAACATGCCGCGAAACGCCTTGCCGATCGGCGTGCGTGCGACGGAAACGATGACTGCGTCTTCCATGAGCTGGCTCTCTGAAGCTGAAACGGAAACTAGAAGTAGTAGCGGCTGATCGTGTCGGCCACGCACCCGGGCTTGGCCTCGCCTTCGATCTCGACGGTCACGCGAACCCACGCCTGCACGCCACCGTCCAGCGGCTCGACGCGCAGCAGCTCGCCGACGCCGCGCACGCGTGCGCCGACCTTCACCGGCGCCGGGAAGCGGATCTTGTCGCAGCCGTAGTTCACGCCGAGCCGCGCGCCGTCGATGCGCACGATCTGCGGCAGGAAATGGTTGACGAGCGACAGCGTCAGGTAGCCGTGCGCGATGCACGCACCGAACGGGCCGTCCTTCGCGCGCACCGGATCGACGTGCACCCACTGGTGATCGCCCGTCGCGTCGGCGAAGCCGTCGATGCGGATCTGGTCGATCGCGAGCCATGCGCTCGCGCCGAGCGTGTCGCCGACGGCCGCCGCGAGTTCGCCGGGATGCGCGAACACGCGGGGCGTCGCGCGCACGGGGTCGAAGGTCGTCGCCATCATGCGTGCTGGCTGCTGACCGACAGCACTTCGCCCGTCATGTACGACGCGTAATCGCTTGCAAGAAACACCATCACGTTCGCGACCTCCCAGACTTCGGCGGCGCGCCCGAAGGCTTCGCGCGACGCCAGTTGATTCAGCAAGTCGGCCGGGGCCGACTTCTTCAGAAAATCGTGCATCGCGATGCTCGGCGCGACCGCGTTGATGCGCACGCCGTACGGCGACGCTTCGAGCGCCGCGCAGCGCGTGAGCGCCATCACGCCCGCCTTCGCCGCCGCGTAGTGCGCCTGTTCCGCCTGCGCACGCCAGCCGAGCACCGATGCGTTGTTGACGATCGCGCCACGGCCACGGGCCTGCATGTGCGGCAGCATCGCGCGCGTCATCCGGAACGTCCCGGTAAGGCTAATGTCGATCACCCGCGACCATTCGGCATCGTCCATTTCGACGATGCGTCTGGCTCCGCCGAGCCCCGCGTTGTTGATCAATACGTCGACGCCGTCGAGCTTGTGCTGCGCGTCGGCGACGAGCGCCTGCACGTCGTCTTCCACCGCGACGTTGCACAGGCGCCCGTAGATCTGCTGCAGCCCGGTTTCCGCGCGCAGCGTTTCCACCGCCTGCTCGAGACGCTTCTCGTGGATGTCGGAGACGAACAGCGCGCGGCAGCCTTCCTCCGCGCAACGGCGCGCGGCCGCGAAGCCGATGCCGGCGCCGGCGGCGGCCGTGATCAGCACCGATTTGCCGGCGAGCAACTGGTGGCCCGGCACGTACGCCGGTGCTTTCTGGATCTGGTGTTCGGTCATGCTGTGCCTCGCGGTTCTCTGGGCATGCCGAGCCCGCGCTCGGCCATGATGTTCAGCTGGATTTCGTTGGTGCCGGCGTAGATCGTGTCCGCACGGGAGAACAGGAATACGCGCTGCAGATGGGTGAGCTTTTCGTCGGCCGGGTCGATCACGTTCGCGCGCGGCCCGAGTGCGTCCATCGCGAGCTGGCCGAGGTCGCGGTGCCAGTTCGACCAGAAGTACTTGTAGATCAGGGCCTCGCGGCGCAGCGGTGCGGTGGCGCCGCCGTTTGCGTCGTCCGCGCCCGACAGCATCCGCAGCGCGTTGTAGCGCATCACGCGCAGCCCGGCCCACGCGCGGCCGATTCGCTGGCGCAGCACCGGGTCGCGGTCGGCGCCCGATTCCCGCGCGGCATCGATCACCCATTCGAGTTCGCGCACGAACTGCATCTGCTGGCCGAGCGTCGACATCCCGCGCTCGAAACCGAGCAGCGTCATCGCGATCCGCCAGCCGTCGCCCGGTGCGCCGACGAGGTCACGTGCTTGCGCGCGCGCGCCGTCGAAGAACACTTCGTTGAATTCGGCACCGCCGTTGAGCTGCTTGATCGGGCGAATCTCGATGCCCGGCTGGTCGAGCGGCAGCAGCAGGAACGACAGCCCCTTGTTGCCTTTCGACGCCGGATCGGTGCGCGCGAGCACGAAGATCCAGTCGGAATCGTGCGCGAGCGACGTCCATACTTTCTGGCCGAATACGCGCCACCTGCCGTCGGCGTCCTGCTCGGCACGCGTGCGTACGTTCGCGAGATCGGAACCGGCGCCCGGCTCCGAGTAGCCCTGGCACCAGAACTGCGTGCCGGCGAGGATCCCCGGCAGGAAGCGCTCGCGCTGGTCGTCGGTGCCGCACGCGACGAGCGTCGGCCCGAGCAGCCCTTCGCCGATATGGCCCATTCGGCCGGGGCCGCCGGCGCGTGCGTACTCCTCGTGGAAGATCACCTGCTCGGCGACCGTGAAGCCGCGGCCGCCCGCATCGGTCGGCCAGCCGAGGCCGGTCCAGCCGCCGTCGGCGAGTTCCCGCTCCCACGCCTTGCGCAGGTCGGGAAACGCTTCCTCGTCGCCAGGGCCGCCGCGGTATTTCAGGCACGCGAATTCGCCGGTCAGGTGCGACTGCACCCAGTCGGCGACTTCGTGCCGCAATTGCTGTTCGCGCGTTTCGCTGTTCATTGGAGGGCTCCCGTGCGCGCGGCGGACGGACGTATGGCGATCGCAGCCGACGGCGACGTGAGCACCGCGTCGTGCTGCGACGTGCCGCCGTCGATCGCATGCCGTGCGATCCATTCGAGCAGTTGCGGCGTGCTGCCGAACTGCGCGCCCGACGCCTGCGCACGCTTGAAATAGAGATGTGGGTCGTATTCCCACGTGAAGCCGACGCCGCCGTGCAGCTGGATCGCCTCCTGCGCGCAGAATGCGTACGCGTCGTTGGCGGCGGCCTTCGCGGCCGCGACGTCGGCGCGCAGTGCGGCGCCGGGCGCGCCGACGCCGGCTTCCGCGTCCCACGCGTGCGCCGCGCCGAGCACGGCCGAGCGCGCGGATTCGATCAGCACCATCATCTGCGCGCAGCGATGCTTGACCGCCTGGAACGATGCGATCGAACGGCCGAACTGCACGCGCTGGCCGGTGTAGTCGAGCGTCAGGTCGAGGCACTGCTGTGCGCCGCCGAGCTGTTCGGCGGCCAGCGCGAGCGCCGCGAACCATGCAGTGCGGTCGAGCAGCTGTGCGGCAACGGCGCCGCTCGCGAGCAGCGCGTCGCGGCTCACGCGGGTTTCGTCGAACGTGATCCGCGCGATCGGCCGCGTCGCGTCGAGCGTGTCGAGCGGCGCGACGCTCAGGGCAGCCACCGTCGCGACGTCGATCGCGAACAGCCCGATCGCCTGCCCTTCGTTCGCGATCCGCGCCGGAATCAGCAGCAGGTCGGCGCGCGCGCCGTCGAGCACCTGTTCGATCGTGCCGGACAGTGTGTAGCCACCCGCCGCCTCCTCCGCGACGATAGGCAAGTGCCACGAACCGGCCGGCAACTCGAATGGCAATGCCAGCGTCGCGCTGCACACGCCTTCGGCAATCTTCGTGAGCCAGCCGGTGGCGGCGGCCGTATCGGCGCAGCCTGCCAGCGCAGTTGCGGCCAGGCACGCGGTCGAAAAGTACGGCACGCACGCGACGCGTCGACCAAGCTGCTCCATCAGCAGCGTCTGCTCGAGCGCGCCGAGCCCCATCCCGCCCGCCGCATCGGGCAGCGACAGCGCATTCCAGCCGAGCTCGCCTGCCAGCGCTGCCCACAGCCCGTCGTCGCGGCCGGCCGATTGCTCGATCGCGCGGCGCACGTCGGCGGACGCGCTGCGTTCGGCGAGCACGTCGGCCGCCGCGTCGCGGATCATCGCCTGTTCGTCGGTGAGCGCCAGATCCATTCGTCAGCTCCCGTACACGCGCTGCGCGGGCCGTGCGTCGGCGAGCAAGCGCGCGACCGCCGGGCCGACCTCGGCCGGCGCCCAGCGCGCGCCGCGATCGACGCTCGGCCCGGTGCGCCAGCCTTCGGCGACCGCGATCATCCCGCCCGCGACCTCGAACACCTGGCCCGTCACGTCGGCCGACAGCGCGCTGCCGAGCCACACCACCAGCGGCGCGACGTTGGCCGGATCGAAATAGTCGAAGCCACCGTCCGTGGGCTTCTTCATCATGTCGGCGAACACGCCTTCGGTCATCGACGTGCGCGCGGCCGGCGCGAGCGCGTTCACGCGCACGCCGTAGCGCTGCAGCTCGACCGCCTGCATCAGCGTGAGCGCCGCGATGCCGGCCTTCGCCGCACCGTAGTTCGACTGGCCGATCGAGCCTTGCAGCCCGGCGCCGGAGCTCGTGTTGACGATCCGCGCATCGACCGGCTTGCCGGCCTTCGCCGCGTCGCGCCACGCGCGCGCCAGCACGTTCGACAGGCAGAAGTGGCCGCGCAGATGCACGCGCATCACGTCGTCCCAGTCGGCCTCGGTCATGCTGGTGAACATCTTGTCGCGGCAGATGCCCGCGTTGTTGACGAGCACGTGCACGTCGCCGAACGCTTCGCGTGCGGCATCGACGATCCGCTGCGCGGTGTCGAGCTGCGTGATGTCGTCCGCATTCGCGAGCGCGCGGCCGCCGCGCTGCGCGATCTCGTCGCACACGGCTTGCGCCGCGTCGTGCCGGATGTCGTTGACGACGACCGCCGCGCCTTCGGCCGCGAACGCGAGCGCGTATTCGCGCCCGAGCCCGCCGCCCGCGCCGGTGATGATGACGGTGCGTCCGTTACAGATTCCCATGCTTGCCTCGTGGATCCTGAAATCGTGAAAGTGACGTGCTCACAGGCGCTCGATGATCGTGACGTTCGCGAGACCGCCGCCTTCGCACATCGTCTGCAGTCCGTAGCGGCCACCGGTGCGCTCCAGTTCGTGCAGCAGCGTCGTCATCAGCCGCGCGCCGGTCGCGCCGAGCGGGTGACCCAGCGCGATCGCGCCGCCGTTCGGGTTGGTCTTTTCGTGCGGGAAGCGCGTGTCGGCGAGCCACGCCTGCGCGACCGAAGCAAATGCCTCGTTCAACTCGACGACGTCGATCTGCGACCAGTCGAGCCCGCTCTTCTTCAGCGCGGCCCTGGTCGCGGGGATCGGCGCGGTGAGCATCCACAGCGGATCGTCGCCGAGCACGCTCAGGTGGTGAATACGTGCGCGCGGCGTGAGTCCGTAGCGCTCGAGCGCGTCCTCCGACACGATCAGCAGCGAGGCGGCCGCATCGCAGGTCTGGCTCGCGACGGCGGCCGTCAGCGAGCCGCCCGGCGCGAGCGGCTCCAGCGTCGCCATCTTTTCCAGCGACGTATCGGGGCGCGGCGTCTCGTCGTGGCACACGCCTTCGAGCGGCACGATTTCCCGCTTGAAATGGCCGGCCTCGATCGCCGCGACCGCGCGACGGTGGCTCTCCAGCGCATAGCGCTCCATCACGTCGCGCGACAGGTTCCAGTGATCGGCGATCCGCTGCGCGGCGGCGAACTGCGACACCGGCGCGTCGCCGAAGCGCGCGCGCCAGCCGGCGCTGCCCGAGAACGGATCGGTGAAGCCGAGCGGCGCCGCGCAGGTCATCGCCGACGAGATCGGGATCTGCGTCATCGTCTGCACGCCGCCCGCGACGACCACGTCCTGCACGCCGCTCATCACCGCCTGCGCGGCGAAGTGCACGGCCTGCTGCGACGAGCCGCACTGGCGGTCGACCGTCACGCCCGGCACCGTGAGCGGCAGCCCCGCGGCGAGCCAGCAGGTGCGCGCGATGTTGCCGGCGAGCGGGCCGATCGTGTCGACGCAGCCGAACACCACGTCGTCATACTCGCCGGCCGGAATCGCGTTGCGTTCGACGAGCGTCTTCAGCACGAAGCCGCCGAGGTCCGCCGCATGCACATGCGCGAGCCCGCCCTTGCGGCGGCCGGTCGGCGTGCGCAGCGCGTCGACGATATAGGCTTGTTTCATCAGTTGGTTTCCTCGAAATCGAAGGTCTGCGCGGGGCCGATCGGCAACGCGTCGCCGAGGATCGCGTCGGCCACGCGGGCCTTGTGGAATGCGGTGTCGCCCCAGCTGCCGGACAGCGCCCAGATCCGTTTCATGAAAATCTGCAGGTCGAGCTCCCACGTGTAGCCGATCGCGCCGTGCACCTGCATCGTGTGGCGCGCGGCCAGTTGCGCGGCCGAGGTCGCCGCGAGCTTCGCGTGCGACACGAGCACCGCGCGCTGCGGGTGATCGTCGGCGATCGCCCGTGCGGCGCGTGCCACCACCGGACGCGCGAACTCGTAGCGGATCGCGACGTCGGCGAGCAGGTGCTTGAGCGCCTGGTACGAGCCGATCGCCTTGCCGAACTGCTTGCGCTGCGCGCTGTAGTCGATCGCGACGTCGAGCACGCGCTGCGTGAGGCCGAGCAACTGCGCGGCAACCGCGAACGCGCCGTGATCGAGCGCACGGTTCAGCAGCGGCGCGGCATCGTCGGCACTCGCGACGCGCGTGGCCGCCGACGGTTCCCAGTCGAGCGTGAACAGGCGCCGCGACGGGTCGACGCTGTCGACCGCCCGCCACGCGCACTGCGCGGGATCGACGCGATGCAGGTCGCCGCGGTGCTCGCACAGCAGCGTTTGCGCGACGTGCACGTCGGCCGCATACGGGTTCACCGGATGCACGAGCGCGACGCGCGCGCGCCCTTCCGCGATGTCGCGCAGCAGCGCATCGCGCCAGTCGCTTTCGGGCAGCCGCGCGAGCACGCCGGCCGACACGAGCGCCGTGTCGAGCAGCGGCTCGGGGCTGCCGAAGTAGCCGTAGGTCTGCGCGAGCAGCGCCCATTCGACTTCGGTCAGGCCAAGGCCGCCGTGCGCTTCGGGCACCGACACGGCGGTCAGCCCCTGCGACGCGAACAGCGACCACAGCGCGTCGGAGCGGCCCGTCGGCGTGGCCCACAACTCGCGGATCAGCTCCGGGGTCATCTCGGTCATCAGCAGGCGCTTCACGCTGTCCGCGAGCGCTTCCTGGTCTTCATCGAATACGAAATCCATACGATGTCCGTTCAGTGAGGTGTCGCCGGCGCGCTCACGCGCGCGGCATGCCGAGCATCCGTTCGGCGACGATGTTGCGCTGGATCTCGTTGGTGCCCGCGTAGATCGGGCCGGCCTGCGCGAACAGGAAGCCGTCGAGCCAGTGGCCGAGCGTCGCGTGCTGCGCGGCCGTCTGCGGGACGACCTCGCCGTGCGCGCCGAGGATGTCGAGCGCCGTCTGATGCATCCGCAGATCGAGCTCCGACCAGAACACCTTGTTGGTGCTCGACTCCGCGCCGATATGGCCGCCCTTCAGCAGCCGGCTCGCGGTCGCGTAGGTCGACAGCGCGTAGGCCTGCGCGTCCATCCATGCGGACACCACGCGTTCGCGCAGCGTCGGATCGCGGTCCGCGCTGTCGCGGTGCGCGAGATACAGGTCGCGCAATGCCTGCGCGGTGCGCTGGAAGCGCGCGGGCGAACGCAGCATCAGCCCGCGCTCGAAGCCGGCCGTCGCCATCGCGACCTGCCAGCCCGCGCCTTCGGCGGCGAGCCGGTTCTCGACCGGCACCCGCACATCGTCGAAGAAGATTTCCGCGAAGCCCGTCTGCCCGTTCAGCTGGCGGATCGGCCGCACCGTGATGCCCGGCGTCGACAGCGGCACCATCAGGAACGTGAGCCCGTGGTGACGCGACGATTCCGGATCGCTGCGGAACAGCCCGAACAGCCAGTCGGCCCACACCGCGCGGGTCGACCAGATCTTCTGGCCATTGAGCACGTATTCATCGCCGATGCGGATCGCGGTGGTGCGGATCGCGGCCATGTCCGAGCCCGCGTTCGGTTCCGACCAGCCCTGCGCCCACACGTGCTCGCCGGCCGCCATCGCGGGCAGGAAGCGCGCCTTCTGCGCGTCGGTGCCGAAATCCATCAGCGTCGGGCCGAGCAGGAAGATGCCGTTCTGGTTCACGCGCATCGGTGCGTCGGCGCGCCAGTACTCTTCCTCGAAGATCAGCCACTCGATCAGGTCGCAGCCGCGCCCGCCCAGCGCGCGCGGCCACGTGACCATGCTCCAGCGCCCCGAGTGCAGCGTGCGCTCCCATTCGCGGTGCGCGGCGAAACCTTCCTCGGTGTCGAAGCTCGGCAGCCGCTCGCGCGGCACGTGCGCGGCGAGCCATTCGCGGATTTCCGCGCGGAACGCCTGTTGCTGCGGCGTGTAGGTGAGGTTCATGCGCGTGCCTCCTGCGCGCTTGCCTGCGCGTCGAAGCGCGCGTCGCGCTTCTCGACGAACGCGGCACGCGCTTCCGTCGAGTCGTTCGTCATGTACGCCTGCAGCGTGAAGCCCTGCTCCCAGCGGTATTTGTCCTCGAGATCGCCGTCCTCGACGCCGTTCAGCGCCTCCTTCGCGAGCCGCACCATCGCCGGGCTTTTCGCCGCGATCTTGCGGGCGATCGCGAGCGCCGCGTCGCGCAGCGTGTCGCGCGTGACGACCTGCTCGAGCGCGCCAAGCCGGTAGGCTTCGGCCGCGTCGATCATGTCGCCGGTGAAGTACATCGCGCGTACCTTCTGCACCCCGAACAAGCGCTGCAGATGCGCGCCGCCGCCCATCGCGCCGCGGTCGATCTCCGGCACGCCGAAGCGCGCGCAGTCGGCCGCGACGACGATGTCCGCCGCGCCGCAGATGCCGATCCCGCCGCCGAGCACGAAGCCATGCACCGCCGCGATCACCGGCTTCGGGTTGCGGTGCACCGCGCGGAACGTCTCGTAGTTGCCCGCGTTCACCGCGACGATCCGCTCCGGATGCGCGGCCAGTTCCTTGATGTCGACGCCCGCGCAGAAGCCGCGGCCTTCGCCGCGCACGACGATCACGCGCACGTCGTCGTCGTCGCCGAGCGCGTCGAGCGCGCGCGCCAACGCGTGCCAGCCCTGCGCATCGAGCGCGTTCACGGGCGGTTGGGCGATCACCAGTTCGGCGATGCCGTCGGCGCGCTCGATCCGGAACGGCGTCGCGCCGCCCGGTTGATTCGATGCAGTCATATCCACAGCCTCCCTGTGATGTTTTTTACGCAGCCTGTACCGCTGCCGCGCCGCGCAACGCGGCCAGCGCATCCAGCCGCTCGCCGGCTTCCGCGACGATCCGCGCGATCAGCGCGTCGCACGATTCGATCGCGCCGATCATCGCGGCCGCCTGGCCGCTCGGCAGCACGCCTTCGTCCGGCCGACCCTCGACGATCGCGCGCTGGATCAGGAACGGCGCGTTCGCCGCCATCAGCGTCTGGCTCGCCGTGTAGTCATGCGAGCGCAGCGCCTTGATCGCGAGGCCGAGCATGTCCGTCGTGCTCAGCCCGTTCTGGCGACGCCACGCTTCGGCCGTCTTCAGCGCGAACCACGTGCGGCGCAGCGGGCCGAAGCGTTCGAGCTTCAGCAGATACGGGTTGTCGATCATTCGTTGCGGCAGCCCGTCGAGCGCGTCCGACACGCGAATGCGCGCCGGGTCACCGACCGCGACATAACGATCCAGCGTTGCGCGCGGCACCGGCGATTCGGCGCTCATCAGGAAACGCGTGCCCATCGCGATACCGGCCGCGCCGTATGCGAGCGCGGCAGCCAGCCCGCGCCCGTCGAAGAAGCCGCCCGCCGCGACCACCGGCACCCGCACCGCGTCGAGCACCTTCGGCAGCAGCAGCGTGGTCGGCACCGAACCGGTGTGGCCACCGCCTTCCGCGCCCTGCACCGTCACGATGTCCGCGCCGAGCTCGACCGCCTTTGCCGCATGCTTCGGCGCGCCGACGGTCGGCATGCAGACGATGCCGGCGTCCTTGAAGCGGCGGATCGTCTTCGCGTCCGGCCCGCGGCCGTAGCTGACCGCACGCAGCCGGTGCTTGATCGCGAGATCGACCACCTGTGCGGCGTTCTTCTGGAACATGTGGAAATTGATGCCGAACGGCTGGTCCGTCAGCGACTTCACCTTCAGGATCTCGGCCTCGACCTGCTCGGGTTCGAGCGTCGCGCCGGCCAGGAAGCCGAAGCCGCCCGCGTTGCTCGTGGCGGCGACGAGCCGCGCATCGGCCACCCAGCCCATCGCGGTCTGCACGATCGGGTAGCGGCAGCCGAGCAGGTCGCACAGCGGCGTATGCAGCGGGCTTTGAAGCGGGCTTTGAAGCGTCGGGCTCATGCGGCGGCTCCGTTGACGGCGACCGGTGCGGCTTCGCGCTGATCTTCGTCGCCGGCCTTGCGCTGCGAGCTGGCCATCTTGCGTGCGTCGTACCCGCCGAGGCGGTCGCCGCTGACCAGCTCGTTGTGCGCATGCGCGAAGTGATGCCATGCGAACGCCGCGTCCATTGCCGCGCGCTTGCCCTGCAGTTCCTCGACGTGGTTCAGCGCCTGCTTGGTCAGCGTGAGGCCGAGGCGCGGCATCGTCGCGATCTTCGCGGCGATCGCGTAGGTCGCGTCGCGCAGCCGCTCGCGCGGCACCACGCGGTTGACCATCCCCATCTGGTACGCGCGCTCCGCCGGCATCCGCTCGCCGAGAAACAGGAATTCCTTCGCGATGCGCGGATTCAGCTCGTACGCATGCGCGAAATACTCGACGCCCGGAATCCCCATCCGCACGACCGGATCGGCGAAGAACGCATCCTCCGACGCGACGATCAGGTCGCACACCCACGCGAGCATCAGCCCGCCCGCGATGCACGCGCCCTGCACCATCGCGACGGTCGGCTTCGGCAGGTCGCGCCAGCGCCGGCACATCCCGAGATACACTTCCTGCTCGCGCGCATAGAGGAATTCGCCGCCTTCCTTGTCGACGTGGTCGTACCACAGCGATGCGCGGTCGAACGACTCGTGGATGTCGCGGCCCGGCGTGCCGATGTCGTGGCCCGCCGAGAAATGCTTGCCGGCGCCCGCGAGCACGATCGCCTTCACCGCGTCGTCGTGCGCCGCGCGCCGGAATGCCGCGTCGAGCGCATACGTCATCTTCGAGTTCTGCGCGTTGTGATACTCGGGGCGGTTCATCGTGATCGTCGCGATGCCGTCCTCGACCGCGTAGTCGACGACACCGTCGCCGAACGTTTCCTGGGTCGCTTCCATATCGGACCTCATCCGCGGCGCGGCGCCGGGTTGTTGCGCACGATCGTCGCGCGCAGGTTGTGAGGGTCGAGCGCACGCACGATGCGGAGGTCTTCCGCGCTCGGTGCGGCCGTCGTGCCGAGCTCCGGCGCGGCGATCAGCGGGAAGCCGGTCGCGTCCTGCACCTCGTCGAAGCTCACGCCCGGATGCAGCGAGCGCACGCGGATCGCGTGGTCCGGCCCGCCGAAATCCATCACGCACAAATCGGTGACGATGCTGCGCAGGTCGACGAAGGTCTTCATCCCGGGCAGCCGGCGCGCCGGGTTGTAGCCCACCGTGCACACCATGTCGACTTCGCCCGCGACGAACGTGCGCTTGCCGTGGCCGCTGACGAAGAACGAGTTCGCGTGATTCGTCGAGTTGCCGGGGAAGCCGCGCGCGCCGAGCAGTTGCGTCTTCGGGCGTGCGTAGTCGTCGCCGAGCCACGAGATGTTCGCCTGGCCGAAGCGGTCGATCTGCGTCGGCATCACGAGCGCATGGCGGCGGCCGTGCCACAGACAGTCGAACACGCGTTCGTAGGTCATCCAGCCGCTCGCCTTCACGCGATAGCCGTCGGGACGCGGCCCGAGCGGAATCGGCTCCTCGACGAGATACGCTTCGCCGTCGGTCAGCATCAGCCCGTTGTTGTACGCGAGCCGTGCGAGGCCGGCCGCGAGCCGCGGGCCCGTGCCGATGCCGGTCGCCAGCACTTCGCCGTCGTCGCGCCAGAGTCGCGCGGACGCGACGATCATCAGTTCCGCGAGGGAATGGTCGAGAGATTCGCTCACAGGCGCTCCTTTACAGAATCGGCAACGGCAGCGTCGTCACGTGCGACAGGCCGCCGACGCCTTCGAGGTACTGGCGTTCGTCCTGGCCGACCACGTCGCGCAGGTACGCCGCCGTCTTCGCATCGTCTTCCGCGCTTGCGCAGTACGCGCGCAGGTGCGGCAGGTCCCAGCCGTAAGCCGGCCCGCACGAGGTCGGGTGCGCGCCGCCCGGCGCGTGCACCACGCCCGTGACGAGCGAGCGCTCGAACGGATTGCGGCGCGCGGCGTCGAGGTCGTCGCTCGCGAGCGACGCGTCGACCGTTTCCGCCGACACGTAGCAGCGCTTCGCCGCACGCGCCATCCACGCGTCGAAGAACGGATCGGGGCCGTCGATGCGCGTGTTGCCCATCCGGTCGGCCGCGTTCGCGTGCAGCAGCGCGACGTCGAGTTCGATCGCCGGCATCGCGAGCAGCGTCTCGCCGTCGTCGTACGGCGACTGCACCGTACGCAGTTGCGGTGCGTGATCGAGCAGCGCGGTGCCGAGGCCGGCGCGCGTGGGCAGGAACGGCAGGCGCGCGGCCGCCGCGCGCAGGCCGAGCTGCAGCATCCCTTCGTCGAGCTCCAGCACCTCGATGCGGCCCTGTTCGCGGGCCCGGCGGAAATGCGGTTCGAGCGGGATCACGTCGAGCGACACGAAGCCGAACACCGCCTTGCGCACTTTGCTGGCCGCGCACAGCAGGCCGATGTCGGCGCCGCCGTACGCGACGATCGTCAGGTCCTTCAGGTTCGAGCGCGCGATCTCGCGCACCAATGCCATCGGCTTGCGCCGCGGCCCCCATCCGCCGATGCCGATCGTCATGCCGTCGGCGAGTTGCGCGACCACGTCGCGCGCGGACATCGTCTTGTCGAGAGGTTTCATCGTCATCGTGCTGGCTTACCGGTATCCGATGCTGAAGTCGTGGCCCCACTGGCTCACCTTGGTCGCCTCGAACACCGCGTGCTTCGACCAGTCGACCGTGAGGCCGCCGAAGCCGTATTCGAGATCGAAGCCGCCGGGGGTCTTCATGTAGAACGAGATCATCTGGTCGTTGCAGTGCCGGCCGAGCGTCGCCGACAGCTTGACGTCGTGCGCGGCCACCCGATCGAGCGCGCGGCCGACTTCGTCCATCGAGTCGACCTCGGCCATCACGTGCACGCAGCCCGACGGCACGGCCATCTCGAACAGCGCGACGCTGTGATGGCGCGCGTTGCGACAGTGCATGAAATGAATGCGCTTCTCGGGTTCGGCGGGATCGGGCGTGAATTTCACGCGGTAGATGTCGGACAACTCGAAGCCGAGCACGCCGCGCACGAACGCGTCGGTCGCGTCGAACTGCGGCGCGGGCAGCACCGCGTGGCCGAGCCCCATGTCGCCCGTGACGAAACGCGCGACGCCCAGCGGCGACACGAAGCGGCGAAAGTCGCAGCGCGCGCCCCAATACAGCTCGTGGCGGTTGCCCGACGGGTCGGTGCACCACGCCATCGCCTGCACGCGGCGCAGCGCGGCGTCGTCGCGCGTGGCGCGCACCGCTTCGACGCCCGCCTGCTGCAACGCAGCCACCGCGGCGTCGAACGCGGCGCCGTCGGGCAATTCCCAGCCCGACGCGAAATAGCGGTCGGTCGAGCCGGGGACGATCACGTAGCGGAAATCGCGCTCGTCCATCTTCAGGTACAGCGCGCCGTCGGGCGCGTCGAGCGCCTGCATGCCCAGCACGTCTTCGGCGTAGCGGCGCCACGCGTCGACGCGGGTCGCCTCGACGACGACGTAGCCGAGTGCACGGACATCGATCATGTCGGCCTCCTCCAGGTTCAGAATCCGTTGTTCGTGAAAGGATTCTGGCCGCTCGGGGATGGCGTCACATCGTCTGTTGGGACGAGAGGCGGAGGGTCTTTTAGAACGGGACCGACGGGGAAACGACCGGGAATCGGACGCGCGCTAAAGCCCGGCGGTACGGGCTGCAAGCGGGCGATACGCGACGTAGGACGCGGCAGATGGAACGAAGCAAGCGGCGGGAGGTTGCCGCGCTGCGGCAACGCTGATCAGTCGAACGGGTTCAGCAGGCGGACGCCGGTGCGGGCGAAATCGTCGACATTGCGCGTGACCACCGTGAGATCGTTGATCAGCGCGGTGGCGGCGATCAGCTTGTCGAGTTCGTGGGTCGGATCGGGCACGCGCAGATGGCCCCACATCTGGCTGGTCTCGATATCGACCGGCAGGATGTTCGACGCATAGCCCGACAGGACCATCGCCATCCAGGCCTCGAGGACCGACGCCTGCTGGTGATCGCCGCGGTGACGGACCAGATCGACGCCGCGCCGAAGCTCGGCCACCGTGACGACCGACAGGTAAAGCGGGCTTGCGTCGGCCTCGGCCTGACTGAAGAACGCGCGCACGCCACGGTTGGTGCGCTTGCCCTTTCTGATCTCGCTGATGACGTTCGTATCAATCAAATAGGCCGGATGATTCACTGCTTTTTCTTTTGATTTCAATTGGTTAGATGCACATTTCGGCGGAAAATTATCGGCCAGAGTGTGCATCTTGCCGCCATAAGAATCAAGCACTTACCCATGTGTTCTGAACAGCCTTCGACGGCTGACTCATCGCCCGTCTCATCAATCCGGCTCTGGACATTGGTTGAAACATCCGACGCGAGTCAAACAGCATAGTTGTAGTGTTTGCTCGTTTCGTAGTCGTATAACGAAATCGAGTTCCCACTGACCGTGCCGCTGAAGTGCTTCCTAGAATCGTAGTCGTACCCATCGAAGTTGCTGTTCTTCAGGTTCAGATGTACGTGCTTCGAATTATGGTAGTCGTAAAAATCCAGCGAGGTGCCACTGCTTCCTGTGAAGTAACTTGACGTCGTGTAGTCGTACCCGTTCAGGGAGCCATTCCCCACACTGGCAGAAATGCTCTTATATCCTCCTGAAGAATAGTCGTAGACCGATGTCACATTTTTCCGAAGCGCCGCGGCTCCCACTGCCGCAGCAACGCGCGCGCGTGTAGTGTCTTTCATGATCTTCCCCGGTCATATGATCCTGAGTTTTCGACTTGTGCCGACAGCGCATCTGAGTACTCTATCTTGCTTGCGCGCGGCTGCCCGAAACACTACGCCCGGATCCGGAGAATGTCACTACGGATCCGACGTGGGCACCGTCCCGTCAGCCAGATAACGCTTCAGTATTGCCCGAGCCATGCAGACGTGCGACTCCAATCATTGCGACCTACAGGGTTTGGAGGACGATTCCACTGGATACAAGAACAGTTGACAGGCGCGAGAGCGACACGATACGGGTTTGTGCAATCGTCACCGTCGACTCACATGAATCGGTGCACCGCGGAGCCGTCTGCCTCCGTAGTGGGAGAAGCTCTATCCGCTGCCTTCGAAGTAGTGACTTCGCCTTACATCACATGCCAAGAACCACAAACCTACGCCACAACCTACGCTTATGGTTCCGTGAACGGGATCGTCTTTCATCGAACATGATAGTTCCGTCCTAAGGATTATCGTAGAATCTCACGAATTCGTCGAGCCGCTCTTGCGGGTCGCGGTTCTAAATATCTACCCGACGGGATACGCTCGGGTGCCGACGCATGGGGATAGCAGATGTACCAGAAAACTGAGGCCGCGTTCCGGGAGCAGAACAAAATTACTGAGGCCGAATGGGAAATAGCCAATATAGACTGGAACACACTTTCTGCGATCGGAAACCATCACGAGTCGCAAAAAAATTCTTTGTCGCGAATCGCTGAGGCGATGGCCCGCGATCTCCAGAGTATTGATCGGGTTCACTCCGTGAGATTTCGTGTCAAGGACACCGATCATCTTTTAGTCAAGATCATTCGAAAGCGCGTCGAAGGTAGTGATAAATATGCTGACATCAACCTCGAAAACTACCAAGAGAAAATTACCGACCTAGTTGGTGTAAGGGCCTTACATCTGTTCAAAGAAGACGTGTTCCGCATCGATGTCCGCATTCGAGAGGCGTGGCATTTGGCGGAGGCCCCACCGGTCGCCTACGTTCGCGGAGGTGATCAGGGAGAGAAGCTCGAGGACGCAGGGTTCGACGTCAAAGTCCACAAAGCCGGTTATCGGTCCGTTCACTACATTGTATCCACAAGTCCCGGGCGACAGATAGTCTTTGCAGAAATTCAAGTCAGAACAATCTTTGAGGAAGGCTGGGCTGAAATCGATCACACCGTGAAATACCCCAATTTTTCCGATGACGAGACTGTTGCTGAATTCTTGGGCATCTTCAATCGCCTAGCTGGTGCAGCAGACGAAATGGGCGGCTTCGTAAGACGCATGACCGAATCGGTCAGGGAAGTCAGCGCGATTGTGGACCGGGAAGCAGCTGCTGTTGCACACGTAATTAATCCGCCTCCTACATCGACTTACCTGCCTGAAAATTTGAGTAAGTACGCGACATTTCTGACCTTCACTGATGCCTTCAATAAAAACTCGTCCCGACGTAGCAAAAAGGGATTGACGCAAGCTTTTCGAATCTCTGATCCAACAGACAAGACCTCCGGAGACTTTGTAAGCTTCACGATTCTTGACGGCGATCGAGAACTGCCTGGCAGAATCTCGCGAACTGCTTTGGCTAATCTCCGGAACCATGGGGATGGCGACGACTTGGCCACGTTCGAAGCCCATAAAGAGCGGATTAGGCATGCCACCTATGTGATGCTCAGACTGAATCCATCGTCGAATCTTATCGCGCTCGGATCCAACAACTTTCAGCATCCGGGGTCAGAGGATTTACGCTCGTTTATCCACTGAAAATCACTTTGGTGCCGTCTCCATGTCGTCAGCCGGATAGAGCTGCAACATCACGCGCGCCGCCTCGACATTCGGTGTCGTTAGCCATTCCTCCCAGTCGTCCGGCCGCAGGATTACGACCGATCGCTTCTCGTCGTCAGGCTTGTGCATGCGCGACATGATCGGATGGCCGTCCGCATTGACAGTGATCATCGACATCGCATGGTGCACGTCGCCGTCCAGCCCCTTCAGGGTGCGCCAGATGCCGGCGACGCACATCGTCGGACGGCTGGCCACGCCGATCTTTTGCCATACACACGGACCCAAAGCCCACTTCCCCTCGCCATCCTGCCGCGCATCCGGATAGGACGGCTCGATCACGTAGCGAGCGGGAATCAGACAGCGGCTTCCCGACTGCCACGCCGGCCCGTAGAGCGGCGATTTGCCGAGGTTGTCGTCTCGCACATTCATCGTGCTGCGCATCATAGGAGGCTTGCGGCCCTGCTCCTTCGCCTTCTCGACATTGGCCTTCTGCAGCGCGCGCGGCCAGAAACCGAAACCGGCAATCAGCGGCTTGAATTGCCCGTCGACGAAGCCAACGATCGGAGCGTCGTAGTCCTGGTATATCTCCGGCTTCCACGGCGTCCAGCGGTACAGGTCGCGAAAATTGTCGATCTTCAGCTCGCTCAAGCCCGGATCCTCGCCGGGTGCAACGTAGTTCGTGCACATCGGGGCCCCCTATTTTCGTTCTTGACGGGACCATCTTACCTCGCGATACACTGTATAACCATACAGCACCATATCGCATCATGAAACCACGCTGGGCCTATACCTGGGAGTACACGGACCTCGAGTCTGGCGAGCGCCGGCGCACGTACGTCCCGGTTACGCGTGGCGAGTTCTTTTCCCTTACCGACCAGTTCCTCGACGAGTCGGATGCGCGCGCGATCGAGGAAACGCGAGTCGACAGGAACGTCGTGCCGCTCGCTGACCCGTATCGAAATCACGCGCCGACGATGCCTGACTTCGTCGCACCGTCGGAAAGCGAGCTGCGTGAGCTCTGGCGCACCAATCGCGACCCGGAGGTACGGCGCCTGATCCTCGAAATTGTGGCGCTCCGAAAATCGCTGGAGAAGGTGATGGACTGGTGGAAAAGCGCAGCCGATGCCGGAAACGACCGCGGCGTGCTAGGCGGCCCGTTCGGCCATTTCCAGAAGCTCTACCACCTGCTGCGGGAGGAAATGCGGCGCGCCGGGATGATGTAGCGCGAGCGCCCTCCTGCGATTTCCTGGGTCAACGTGCGGCCGCCGTCAATGCGTCGTAGTCGCGCTCGCACTGCTGGCCGGCGATGCGGGCAGAGTCAGCGTACTCTGCCAGCTCGCCCGCGCGCTGGTCAGCGCGGCTGAGCACGTCGGCAAGCAAATCGAGGGCGTCGCCGGCTGCCGGGCTTCCGGCTGTAGCGGTGGGATGGCGGGCGGCTGCGACGAGCTGATGGACGCGCTGCTGCAGGCTGCCAGCGGCAGCACGAGCAGCAAAAGCGTCCGCCAGAGCGGTCGTGCGTTGTTGGTTCGCATCATTTGCAATCTCCGATTGAGCCGCGGTGCGGCGTTGTTCCTCGGTGCGAGCGGTCTCGACCGCCCTCGTTTGCGCGGTCGCTGCCTCGGACTTCATATCGGCGATCCGGCGCGCGCTGATCAGGTGCTCGACCTCGAAGCCGGCCGACGCGCCGAGCAGCGCGGCGATCAGGTACGGAATGGCGATTCTCAGCATCACAGCCCCCTCTCGCAGAGCGCGCGCTCGTCGGCGCGCCGTTTCACGAGGCCGGGCAGCACGCGTCCGCCGGCAGTCACCCACTGCGGCCGGCCGCTGTCCGACTCGTTCATTGCCCGGCAAGCACCTCGCCAGTCGCCCGCGTTGAACCGGCGCGCGGTCGAGCTTGCGCAATACGCGCCGGCGCCGATGTTGTAAGCGAAGCTCACCGCGGCCGCGAGCTGGTAGGTGCGGCCCTTCAACACCGGCGTGCACTTCAGCACCGGCTCGGCATGCACGATCAGTTGCTGCTCGAGCGACGCGCGGCACTCGGCGTCGGAGTATTCCTGCCCGACGACGACGCTCGTCGTATCGCCCATGCACTTCGTCGGGATGCCGATCGGATCGCGATAGCCGACGTGCCGGATCCCCTCGAACTGCGGGACGACAGAAATGAGAAGGGCCGCTGTCGCGGCCCCCACTACCCCCACCAGAGTCTTCCTCGGCGCATTAGCCATCTGCTTTCTCCACGCGCGTCATACGCGCAAGCGCGACCAGCACAAAGCCGGTGGTTGCAATCCAGCGCGCCCAGCCGTGCGGCAGCGCGTCCTTCAGGTCGTCCGGCAGCTCATGCCAAGCGTCGAGCAGCGCCGGACCAGCGCCGATCGCCACGGCCATCAGGCTCGACAGCCGCACCGACGAGAGCTTGTGCGCCCGGCGCCAGTCGTCGATCAACTTCAATTTCATCGCGATCATTCCTTCCCGAGAATTGCCCTCGTCTTGCGACGAAGCAGGATTTCGATGTACTGCGAGCCGACGATGCCGAGAGCGCTGCCGATCCCGAGCAGCGCGAGCGGATCGAGATTCGGGATCTGCAGCAGCGCGACGCCGGCCACCATCGAGGTAGCCGAACCCATCAGCGCGCGACCGACGATCACGCGAAACGTGAGGTGCTCGCTGCTGACGAGCAGCTTTGCGATGCCGATGAGAGCGCCCATGATGATCAGCTCCAGAAACGTCTTCTCGTGCTCTTGCATTCCGTCTCCCCGGAAATGAAAAAGCCGCCACAGAGGCGGCTGATGTCTGGCGGATCGACGAGCGATCAGGTGGCATTGCCCCACTCGAGATAACTGAGCATCGGATTTTGTGCAGCGCCCCGGGCGACCATGCCAACGTATTTCTGAGTCAGCAGACCAGTCGAAGTGATGTCGATGACGCCGCCGACGTTGACGCCGTTCACGTAGAGGTAGACGCGCGTGCCGCGCGCCACGAAAACCACGTCGTCTCCCACGGCAGGAACGACGCTTCCGCTCGATCCGATCGCCGTCAACGTGCCATTCACGCACTTATAGATCTGGTACTTCGATCCTGACGACCAGCGCACACCGATCCAGTTGTTCTGATCGATCACGCGCACGGCCAACGGGAACGCGTTGCCGGTCGCGGGCACGGCTGCCACTGTGCATCGCGCATAGTGATCGACGCTGGACAGCGGGATCGCATAGACCGTCTGCGTAGTTCCGAGGAACGCGCAGGCGTTAGAGCGCACGCCGATCTGGTTGGCCGTACCGATCACGACGTAGGGCGCCGTTCCATCGAGGTAGGAATCTGCCCGCTGGAAGCTATCGCTGCCGGACGGTACCGGCTGCGCGACCGTCGAGTGCACGTCTTTCCCGGTCGCCGCCTGCCAGGCAGCCAGCGTCGAATACAGCACACCGTCCTTCTGAAACTGCGTCCCGAACGGATAGGTGTTGTTGTCGATCGTGCCGAGCGTGACCACGCCGCCGGCCGCGACGCTCGTGCCAAGGTTGTACAGCCGCGGCGCCGGGTTCCCGAGTGCCGGCAGCACTTTCAGGTTCTGGACGTTGAGCGCGCCCTTCGCGACTCGGATGAAATCGTAGGTGGCGTTCGCGGCGTTGATCGTGACGGTATCGCCATTGATCGTCAGGTTGAAGTTGCTGGCGGTCACGTCCGAGCGATACGCAGCGACGAGCGAGCTGAAGCCGAGCGTCGGGATCGTGAACGTGTTCCCCAATGAGGTTGCCGACACGTCGGCCGTCAGGCTCGGGTTGTACGTGATCAGGTTGTAGCACGTGCTGCCCGGCTGGCAGTACTGGAACGTGACGGCGCCCCCGGACAGCGAGACCATCGAATTGACGTTCGTGAACGTCGCGCCGGTGATCGTTGAGCTGGTCGCCTTCGACGTGACGCCCTGCTGCATGTTGCGGAACGTTTCGTTGAGGTGCGTGACAGTACCGAGCAGGTCCGATGCGCTCGCGCCGTGATAGTCGATGCCAGTGTAATTGCGCCCCCACGTTCCGTCGTATAGGTTCGCCTGTGTCGTCACTGTCATGCCGGCCACGGTAGCCGCGAAGATCACGACGCCGTTCGCCGAGCCTTCGAGATCATCGAACCCGCTGATGAACTGAGCATTTGAGAACGATGTGTTCGGGCCGAACAGCGCGCCGTGACGGTTGCCGCCGATCGTCTGGAAGTTGCGCACCGTATTGCCCGTGCCGTAGCACCCGATATTGCCATCCTGGTGCCCGTAGTGCTGGAACGTCATCCCGTCGAGCGTGATGTTGTTCCCGTTGCACGTGAGGCCCTGCGTGCGTGCCGAGTAGCTGATCGTGCGGCCGTTCGATGCCGGGTTCGAGCTGTCGGACAGCTGCACATAGAGCGTCGCCGTGGTGCCCTGCCAGTTCGAGCAGTATGCGGAGCCGGGCATTGCCACAACGTTCGCGATGCTCGTCGTCTGCACAAGCGCCGTCGTGCTCGAGCTGTCCCACACGTTGCCGGAGAACTTGACGTTACCCGGCAGCGCGATCGTACACTGGTAGACGTTCGTCTGGCCGGACGTGAGCGTCCATGCGCCGGTCGTGATGGTGTCCGCACCTTCGAACGTCACTGGGCCGGCGCTCGAGCTGCCGAAGCCGACGAGCGACAGATTGTTCTCGTTGCGCGTGAGCGTCTGCTTGAATACCGACCCGCGGCGGATCCCAATTATCGAGCCGGCCGGGATGGACGGAAGCGCGTTGAGCGGCGCGAGCGATGCCCACGGCTGCGACGGCGTACCCGGGTTCGAATCCGAGCCCGTCGTCGGGTCGATGACATAATTGAATGTCAGGGCGAGCGTGACGGATGCTGTACGTTTAAACGCCGGCTTCGGCGCGGCGCTGATCTGGTGCGCGCCGTTTCCGACGAGTGGCCCGACTACAGCGCTGAAGTTGCCGTTCGCGTCCGCCGTAGTCGACGACGCATAATTGCCGTCGATGTAGAAATCGACGCCACAGTTCGCGGTGACGCCGCGTCGCGAAATCACGCGGCCACTGACCGTTGGGCTGTCGGTTTCTGTCAGCGGATCAGTCGGCACGACCAGTTGAACGGTCGTTTCCGGAGCATCAAGAATTCCCATGGTGATCCTTCACGCAATGGTAATGGTGGGCTGCTGCGTAATGACCCCGGCAGAGTTTCGGGTAACCTGCGGCTGCGTGACAGTCTTCGTGACACTGCCCTGAACGTAGGTGGCATGCCAGGCATCCACCGCACCAGGGAAAGCGGTACTGGCGACGTCAGTCGTGAAAGTTCCCGTGGCGCCATCCGGCCAAACGATGCTGGCCGTGGCAAGGGCATTGTTTGAGTCGTACGTGGCACTGACGAGCCGAAACGACGTGGAGTATGCCCATTGAAGAAGCCGCTGATTCAGCGGGCTTTGCACGATGATGCCGCCTGGTGTCGATCCGTCATGCACGTGCAGCGTGCCATCATCCGTATTGTGGGTGACTTCGCTCAATGCGCCGGTGAAGGCTGCAGTCTGAGCATTGTTGCCGCGACGCAGCTTAAGCACGTTGCTCATGCGATTGATCCCATGTCGAAGGTTTGAATCGCCGGGTCGGAAATTGACCCGAGGTCAGTCACGCCAGCCGTAAAGAGATTGGCTGCCGCAGCACTAGTAGCAGCGGCCGCTGCGGATGCGGCCGCATTATTTGCTTGCTCAGTAGCATCTGCGAGAACGCCATCAGCCTGCTGATTGATCTCTTGGCTTTTTTGAGCCAGAAATTTTTGAATTGATGGAACCTCCACTTGTCCGCCGGTCGTGGTGTACGAATCCGTCGGACTACCGTTGACGAACTTGTCGATCCGCGCCGCATTCTGTTGGAAAAGCTGGTTAACTGCAGGAAGTTGATCAGGGGGAGTGCTCATCGTTTTCCCATCAAGCTCGAAGTCGGGTTAGGTGCCGGTGTACTGCACAAAGCACAGTGCGTAGAACGGCGGCAGAATGTCGATCGATTCGCCTTGGCCGGCGTTCTTCGTCGTAATACCTGTGCTTGCTGGTTTGACGGTCAGGCCTGTGCTTTCTGGGTTCACGGTCAGTCCAGTAGACGACGCTGACGTCGTATAGGTGTCGGCCTGGGCGTTGTTGTATGGTCCGTTGCCTTGGCCGTAAGTTGTATCGACGACACCGACGCGGCCGATCACAACCTCATGAGCGTGTGGTTCCTCGGTGGTACCGTGAGCGTGTGGTTCCTCGGTGGTGCCGTGAGCGTGTGGTTCCTCTTCTACGTCGTGGTTGTGCGCTGGCATTTGACTTACGTTCAGCGTCACCGAGGCATTGCCTCCCGTGTCGCCAACGGCATACGCTCCGCCGGCTCCGACGACGAACTTATCGGTCAGGTTGATCGTCCCATTCTGGCCATCGGCCAGATGCCACCCAGGGCCGAAACGAGCCGGAATGCCCGCCACAGAGCCTGCCCATATCTTGATGTCGCCCGGCTGCGGGCCAGCGGCGGCCTCGACCGCAGTCGAGATCATGTTCTCGATCGCGAGTGCAAGTTGATTCCGCTTCGTCTTGTCGGGCGTGACGTTGCCAGCCGAAAGCACGTTCAGCAGCTCCATCATCACCGTGTTCATGAACTCCGACCTCAACACGGTGCGCGGCACGCTCGTCTGCGGGTTGCCATCGGTGAAGAAGCCCGGCGTTCCCAAAGTAGACATCGCCGGCATTTCCGCCGCGACAGTCGGATCGTCGTATTGGTACATCGAATATCCTGATGTCAGAGAGACTGCAGCGCAGACGGAAGCTGCACATTCACGATTTGATCGAGAAGGCTGGCACCGTTAGGGTCCAGCATCCAATAGAGCACTGCTGAATCCGCGAATTGAACGACGGTGTGGGCCGGCGCCAAAGTCTCAAATTCACATTCGAGCACCGCGTTGCCCCAGTACTGCGCGGCCCCAGGCGTGTCATTGAAAGGTATCCAGACTGTCCAAACATGGGCCCATTCGGAACCTCCCATCGGGTCGCCCATACCCGAAGACCCCATCCCGAAGGGCGCTTGCTGTTCGATGATGATCGAGCAGCCGATCAGTGCGGCTTGGCCGTAATAAAACGCAATCGACTGGCCGCCGTTATTCGCCAATCGCATAACCACTTGCGCCTGGCGATTCGAAATCGTCGGAGACTCGCCGGCGCATGGATCAGGCAGCCCAAGGGTTTCCTCCCACTCCGGAAGCAACTCATAGGCGGTGCCAGGGAACGCGTCGACCAACAAGTAGTTAGCGCGGGCCGTCTGACGTTCGTAGCTGGGCGCCAGACCAGATAAAACCTGCGTTTGCACGGCGTCGTCCGCTCTGGGCCAAATCCGCCCACGCGGGAGCAATCCTTGCAGCGCCTTCAGGAAGTCGGCTGCAGTGAAGTTCGGTGCGAGCATGGATCCTCAGTCATACGTCACTGCTGCCAAAACTGGAAGCTGGCCGATGCCACTGGAGATATTTCCCGGATACGTCGTCGTAGTCGTACCAACCACGCCCTGAATCTGGTTAATCAGGAATCCGCTCGTACCAGCAACGGAGCGGATAGCTGCTGAAATGTCATCGCGATTGACTGTCCCAGCCTTAGGATCGCCGTCCCGGAAGAACACATCCGAAATCGCCGAGAAGACTGCCTGTCGGGTTGCTGTCGTTGCCGATGCAAGTCCGCCAAGGCTGATCGTTATGCTGTTTGCAATAGGCGCGCATGAATACAGGAGAGCTGTCACCGGCTGAACGGCAACGATCGCATCGGCGACAATCAGTTGATCCCCCGACGCGACGGTATCTCTAGGAACACCCCCGGGCCCTTGGTCGTACTGAGAGACACCATTGGTACCTTGCGGGAATCCTCCATGCGCAGCCTCGGCCGTGTCCCACATTGTGTAGAGCACCACCGTTCCAGCACCAAACCCGTTCGGCGCGCACCAGGCACGAGTCACGCCAGGAACGTCGGTCGCCCACTTCACGTAATCCCGCGGATCGCCCCCCTGCGGCGTATTCTGAAAGGCCTCAAGCATGCGGCCGCGCAAACTATCGTTCGTCTCAATGTCATCGCCGGCGGCCACATTTCCGGTAATCGTGCCGCTCGTCTGAATGCCGCTGACTGCGGCTCCGAGCGATACGGCTGTGCCAACGTCCGCATTGCCCGACGAGCCGGCGACGTCAGCTACGATCGTCACCGAGACCGTTCCGCCGGAACCGACTGTTCCAGTCGTCGATACCGTATATGAAACGCCATCACCGCGAACGACAGGCGTCCCCGAGCTCAAAACTGCGTCCGTTGCGCCCTGGAACTGAGCCGTAAGTTGCGCCTGAGATGCGACCTTTCGATAAACCTTCTTCAGCGCGGCCCAGCCCTCCAGATATTCGTCCTCTGCGGTAAACGGGACCGCCATCTTGGCGATCCAGTCCAGGTAGCCGTAGTGCAAGTTGGACATCCCGGCTTGCACTTTGCCGATGACCCGGAGCACTGCCATCCGGAGCAGCGCGTCGGCACCTTGGAGGGATGACGAAATGTCGGCCGCCACCTCCGACATCAAAGTGGAAAGCGTTTTTCTTTGGAATGGCATATCAGGAGAGCTGTTTCCAGGCCCATGCGTACGTCATGGAGATCTGCGAGCCGTTGGGTTGATATAGGACGATCTGCGCACCGAGAAACGTGTCGCGCACCCACTGCGTCTGCGCATCGATGCTGGCCACCACACCATCATCGACCAGCCACTGCAGGGCCTCGAAGATGTAATCGCGAGCGTCGCTAAGCACTTCCTGCGTTTGCTTTGACCGATCGAGCAACCATAGGCGTGATCCTATGGGCTTGTCCTCGCCAATATCGCCCCACCACCCGCGAGGATCGCCGGACCCATCTGGAATCGCGTCATCCGGATTGGCAGCGCGATCCGTGAAGAGGCTGATAAGTACGGCGCTCGGTAAATCATTGCCAGTAACGAGAGCCGGTGCGACGAACTCCCAATCACCACGGCTATTGTCCACGTCCCAGATAACGGTGATGTCGGGCATGTATTACTCCAGCTGATTCGGAGCGTTCGACGTACGCGTATCGCCGCCACCTTGCACACTCACAACATCGTGCGTATGCGTGTTTGCAACTTCTCGCATACCGGCCATCGTCCGCGTGTTCGTCTCGCAGTTGTCCAGCACGTCGCCCTTTACCTTGAGCAATTGTGTGTCTGCGAACACTTCCGGCGCGTTCGTCAGCGTGATTGGCTTGCCGCCACCATTCACGATGATCCCTGACGCTGTCAGATATACCGCCTGCCCCTTGTCGTCATGGATTGCGACCTCCCCTGTCGCGAGCCCCGTCATTCGAAATTTCGCATTCGATGTCGCGATCACGATTCCATCGTTGCGATCGCCATTTTTCGACCCGACGATCGCTTGCGATCCTGCCGGCGGGTTGGATACATACCCGTATTCGGCAAACCGCGGCAGGTCAGGAAGAAGCTCAAGCCCATTCACGCGGACCTGAACCATCTGCACTGGTTTTGTATCGTCGACAAGCGCGATCGTCCCTCGCGCCAGCATCAACAACACCCGGCGCGCAAGCCTGTTGAGATCTCCCAGCATCACCGCTCCGTAGGGGGCTGCGTCAATTCGTCCATCGGCAGCGTATCGAACGCTACTGGCTCAGGCAGGAAGCCCTGTCGCGGCCCGAACACCAGCTCTGCATGCGTTCCGTTCTCGTTGAGGATGTATGTCACCTCCGCAAGCAGGAGCATCGTGCCGTCGGGCACCCCGACAGCGGGCGCCGACACCGGGTAATTGATGTTTGGAGTCCACGGAACACCATCGGCGTCGCGCCAGTTATCCGCCAACACGCGGACGCGCCGAGAGCGGCCATATGAACGCGACGCCATCCAGTTCACGCGCTTCTCGATAAACCGAGGATCCGTCGCGCTAAGCTCCGCGACAAAGTAGATCGGACGAAGCCTATTCGTCGTGCTTTTTGCGATCACTGTGACGGCCGGTAGGTTCGTAACGCCTTCGTCTTCGGCGCCCATGCTGTATGCGCTGAGAACCGCATTGAACGTACTGAACGTGCCGAGCGTCGTCTTCGTGCACGTGATCGCCTCGGTGTTTTCGCCGACTGCGACGCCCGAGTCGCCCTGCTCGGCTCCGGCGATTGAGATCGTCAGCTCACCCTTTGCGCTCTCGAAGATCAAGACTCCGCAATAGCGTGCATACCGCTCGATCACCTCCCATGCGGTCTCGGTGATGCTTACAAGCTGACGCGGAAGTGCTGGAACCTGGTCGAGAATCGCTTGCGTGCCGTTGTCAGGCACAACCACACTTACCGAATATGGCTCCACGATCGTCTTGCACAGCGCAACAAGCGACGTATTCGGATTGATCTTGTCGATACGGCAGGAGCAATCGACTAGATCAGCCAGCTTTCCGCGGCCCGAAATGACGATGTCGTGCGTGCGCGGGGTCATGATCGATTCGACAGTCTCGACATACCCCGTCAACACGACATCGTCTCCGATCGAAATCGTGACCGGCGCCCCTTCACGCGATACCAACTTCAGCGTGTTTGCATCGGACGAGCACGTGAGGACGAAAAACGAGGTCGCAACTTCGATTGACCGTGTGATGCGAACGGCCTTCCACCCGGTGAGCATCAACCCATCTTGCGTAAGCAAGACGCGCACTTCAACTGCCGCGGGCTTAGGGCCCACGGCGTCGACGATACGGTCTGCATTCGGCATCAGAAACTACCAGGTGAGTATGCGTATTGATCGCCCAATGGCGCCTGCTGACGGTCCGTCTTTATGTCAGTTTCGACGTTCGACGTTGATGTCACGTTTGCGCTCGTTCCAGCCGGCGGATTCTTGTGGACGATCTCGATGCGGACCTTCCCTGGTTCGGCACTGGCAGCGGCCGGCTGCATATCCTCGTTTTGATCCGCGCCCTGGCTACGACTGCCATTGGTCGCGCCGTCGGCGCGGCCATACAACGGCGGGACGCGCACTTCCGCGAGCTGCGCATCAAGACCTTGAGCGATTGCCGCTCGGCGCACGTTCTCTTCAGGATTGCCGTGCCGCTCATACAGTGTTGAGATTCGCATCGCTGCGGTTGCGGCATCATTCGACTCTGCCAAAGCACGACCGGCATTCGACTCGTGGTGCTGCAGCTCCCAGAGCGAGTAGCCGAGCTGCTCGTCGCGAGAAGCAAGTGCAAGTGGCCGTCCGAAATTCTGCTCGTAGATCTTCTGCCGCGCCTTGTCCCACTGGAAGAGGCCAACATGTCCAGTATCATTTTCCGCGCGCTCATTGAAGCTGCTCTCGCGATAAGCGTTCGCCGCCATCCCTATCGCACGCTCACGCGAGAGGCCGTGGTTGACATACCACTCGACCATCGACCGAGCATCCTCGAGGCGAGCGCCATTTCCAACGATGGTCTTGTCGTTGAGCTGCGCCATCGTATAGCGGCCGTTCCCTCGAAGCGCGTTCCCGACGCGCTCGAATCCATCCCAGAGCCTCTGCTCGGTGCCGTCAGAGCCATTCGGCTGAGATGGCGGCCGACCGCGGCCGGCCGACGCATCGAAGAAGAACTGAATCCCGTTCAACAGGGAATTCAGTGCCGGTTCCAAGCCGCTCAAGATGGTCGTCTTCAACCGGTCGTATGTGATGCCCAGCTTTGCCGAGGCATCCGCATACTCGCGCGCACGCTGAATATCCTGCTCGTTCGGAATGTACGCCTTCGCTGCCTGCAGATCGGCCGCTACCTGGGCCGGCCCGCGATTCAGGAAGTCGATTAGCGATCCTGCCCCTGCCGCGTTCAGGAAATTCTGCGCGCCACCATATTTCCCTTGCTTCCTGAGCGATTCCGAATACGCAGCGAGCTTTTCCAGCACGGTCTCGATCGAATCCAGTCGAGCCGGATTGGTCGAGACACCTGCGGCCTGGTAGCGCTTCAGCGCCTCCCGGTTCCGATTGTTCAGAGCATCGCTGTAGGTTTGCCGGACCTGCTCGACGCCCGCATTCGCCTGCTCAGGCGAGAGACCCGCCAGGCGTCCCGCATATTGCACTCCATAGGCCGTCGTCGTCGGCAAGCCGGTTCGAATGCCGAGGTTGTTCATCGAACGTACCGAAGATGCCCATTGAGACTCGAGTTGCGCGATCTTCATCGTCAGCGCCGTAACACCGCCGATGATGCCGGCCTTGCCGACGAAGCTTGCGATCTCGGAAATCGCTCCGCTGTTAGACGACAAGCCGAGCGAGATCGTTCGCCCGAGGTTGCTCAGACCGCCCGTCCTCGCCTGCGCCTGGAGCTTCGCCAGGCTGTTCTGGACCTGAGCGATCGGGCCAGACGCCTGGTTCTTCGCGGTAATCGCGATCGAAATTCTGCTTGCCATAGAGCCGCGCAAAAATCAGTTCGAAAGAGCCTTGAAGGACGTCGGCATGAACGCCGGATGCACCGGGTTCGCCTGTGCAACGAGTTCATCTGCTCGCGTCGGATCACGATAGATCCGCGCCGCAAGAGCCAATGCAGGCATCGGCGCCGGAAATTGAAACGCCTCGATAGATGCCAAGCCGGCGCCACGCTTGTTCAGATCAGCGACGACCGCGCCACGTAACGTCGACAGCCCTTCATAGGTCTCGTCTTCCCCGTTGTCGCCAGCGATCGTCATCTCGGCGTCAATCAGTCCAGTGACAAAATCGCGCACGCGCGCCGCGTCGTCACTCGACGTCGGCTGATAGGAGGCAGACGCCTGGGCGACAGCACCGATCGATGCACGACGGAACAGGGAGCTGCACGCCGTCTGCATGCTCCCCATCGCCGACCCAATGACAGAATTCGTCGTTACAGCCGACGGAGTGAACGTCGAGAGCGTCGATAGAAGTCGCATCGAATCGCTCGGATCGCTCGTCGCCGCCAAAACAGCAGCCGTTACCCCTTGAACAGCCGCGGTGAAGCCATCAATCGTCGGCGCGCTGAAGCTGCGCGCTGCAGAATCGAGCGCTGCAGCAGCTGCGCTCACATTCGCCCTGGCACTTGTCGCACTGTCAGTTAATGACTGCACCGTCTGCCCCGATTGCGCGGGCGCACTTGGGCTTTTGCTAAACGTCGGGACGGTCGAGCTTCCGAAGAAACGGCCGAATTCGCCCGGCAAGCTGAAAAGCAGCTGAAACAGATTGCGCGCGTCTCCGACTATGCCGATCGCAAAGTTGTACCAACCCAGGGCAGTGTCCACGACAGCGCCAAGCACCGCGGCTCCGTAGGAGATCTCATTCAACGCCGCCTTCGCAAAATCGACCGCTGCCGCGACGTTGAGCCCGGTCACGGCATTCAGCACCGACTGGAGCGTAGCGGTCTGAGCTGTCGGATACGTGCGTTGTCCGCTCTGGACAAACTCGAAATGAAACTCGAAGTAACGTCCAGCTTCCCAGCGCTCTATGCTCCGGAATCCACCAATGTTCACGGTTAGACGACCAAGCGTTGGATGCACCAGCTCGCCATCACCGATAGTCTCGACCGCAGCGATCATCAGGTCGCGTTGCGCGATGACGTCGTCACCGATCACAAATCCATACATGCGGATCCGACGCGCGCCGCGGCCGAGATCCTCAATCCATGGCGTATCACGTTGCGGATACTCGTGCGTCTGATTGCGGCGCCCAAACGACGATTCACTTCCCAACGATACGAACGGAACGCCCCGATAAGACGCCGGCCGAAGCTGTTGGAAATAAGACTGAGCAGATCCACCCAGACGCCCCGCAAGCGACGATGCCAGATTGGAAATGCCCGATACCGTGCTCAGCACTGCACCAGCGGCGCCCCCGATATTCATCCACTCACCCCAATTCGCTTGCCGAGGCGTCGCGCTCTTTCTATCCAGCGCAGGGTCTCGGTTTCAGTCATGTTCTCGACCGCATCCGGATCGAACCGCATCATGTGAGTCAGTTCTGCAAGGCGGTCATCCCACCATTCCGGAATCGAGACGCAATCGGCGATCAGTCGTCCGAGTCCGGTGACCGCCGAACCTGAAAACCGCTGAAAAAGGCGACCGCCTCGAGGAAGTCACGCGCGCACATTGCACGCACCGAGCTTTTCGGCACCTTCCCGATCAGGCTGATCAACGCCACCATACGCGCGAATGGGCCGCCCGCAGACTCGGCCTTGCGCTTTTGCTGGTTCGTCGGCTCACAAAGCGTCAGCGACGCCAGATTCAACGCGCTATCTTCCTTGGTCAGCTGAACCGGCTTCGTCAACTGAATGACGATCTCGTCCGGGCTACGCTCTGGATTGCGCGCGGCATCATGACCGAAAGAAGCGATGAAATCTTCGGCCTCATCAATCTGGCTGCCGTACATCTGGTCGATGACGTCCACAGGAGCGCCGCTCAGCATCGCGATCAACGCGATCGACGTGCCATAGACGCCCGCCGACCGCTCGGCGGTCTCGTAATCGCCAGCGAGAGGCTCCCGAAGCGTGATTTCGGTCACGACCTTAGCGTCATCACCTTTTCCGCAGGGAATCGGCTTGCGCAGGACGATGGTTTTCGTATCGCTCATCGCCTACTGCTCCGTGACCGCGCCCTGCAGGCCTTCCCAGCGGCACGTGAATTTCGCTTCCGTCGTGTCGACTTCCTGCGCTTCCACGGTCCACATGTTCCGGCCGATGACGGTTTTCCCGTTTGCGAGTTCGAGGACCAACGTAACGCTTCGCATCGCATTGAATGCAGCGAGGCTCAGGCCGCCGGAATCGCGAATCGACGCGCTGATATACGGCGCCTTCGGCATTTCGCTGAAACCATGCACCGTGTCCTGGCCGGCTTTCGACTCACGCGTGACACTACCGACGTCGTACTTCAGCTCGGCTTCGACCTGATAGTTCACGCCATCTGCGGTCAAGTAGGCGGTGCCGGCAATGAGACCAGTGTTGTTCGCCATAAATGGCTCTCCAGAGATAGAAACGCCGCCCGGTTAGGGGCGGCGCATTGTCGTGAAGCGCAGAGCCGATCAGGTCTGGTTCACGGACAAACGGAACTGCGCGAGGAGCGCGAAGATACGCAGCTGATTGATCAGGGTCCCCGGCCACAGAACGTCGACACGGTTCGGGTTCGAAGCGTTCTGCTCGACGATCAGCGCTTGCGCAAAGACGTCACTGCCTTGGACGTACCCTTCGTACTCCATCTGGCGGTATTCCGCGATCTGATCCGCCTTGATGATCTTCGGCGTGACGATCGCGGAACCCGGCGCAAATCGTGTACCGTCAGCGGCCAGCTTCACCCGCGCGTACTTCGATGTGACCAGCGTGCGCAGGCGCCGCAGAACATAGGCAAGCAGGAACATCGTTTCGATCTCGAGGTAGCTGTTGTCCGGCTGTCCAAACGCGTTCGTCTGATACGTCGTGATCAGATTTTCGATCGCGACCGTACCGTCGTCGGCCACCGTGAACGTCGAAATGCCGTCGTACAGCAGTGTATTACGCTGGCTCAGGTTGAAGCGCGATTGCAGCGGCGGCGCCGAAATGCCAGTGAGAGCCACGGTCTGCATCGGGATCCCCGGATCGGCGCGCACGCTGATCGCGGTCACCGCTGCGACTGCGGCCGCCCATTGCCACGCAGGCGTCGGCGAATCATTGAACCCCATCACGGTTTCATGCTGATTGTTCCGTGCCGTGCCAAACGTCGTCAGACCGCCCCAGGTCGCGCGATACCCGTAGAACGCGTGGCCGAACACCTGCTGTTGCCAGCTCCAGCGACCTGTCGAGTCGTTGAGGAACGCCTTGATCGCATCCATCGATGCCGTGTCCGTGAACGCGCACGCGATGAAATCGAATGGCATGTCGAGCAGATTGCCGAGCGCCGTCGTGAGCGACGGATTCGTCGCGCCGCCCGCCATTGCGGTGATCGTCGCCGTCAAGCCAGTCGGAAGAATCTCGCCGCCCGGAGCGCCCTGCTTGTTGAACCGGATGTCGATGTCGTTCCCGACGAGCCCCTTGTTGTCGGCCGTCAAGGTGACGGTGTTCGTCGCCGCAACTGCAGTGACCGGCATCGATGGGATGAGGTTGATCGCCGCAGCGATGGCGGTCGCGATTTGCGCCGTCGTCATACCTTGCGTCACCGGTACCGAAACCAGCTGATCTGCGACATAGAGCGCGATCGTGCCATTCGCCGTCGGCGCTGCGGCGATAGAAATCGATCCGGTTGCCGCAACGGCGCCAGCGGCATCTGCTACCGGCAGACACCAGACTTCGCCGAACTGGTCATTTTGGCGATACGTCCCAGTCATCAACGCAAGCACGGAGCTCGCGCCGAACTGCGCGTTTGCATCGCCCGTGCCCGCCGAGAGCAACGGAATATTCGCCGTCGCAGCACCGGCTATCATCGGGCCGATCAGCAACGCGCGCTGGTTCGTCACCGCGGTATTCGCGCGCGAATTGTCGATTTCAGCGAAGAACAACGGCGTGCGGTCGCTCTGCGGAATCTGCTTGAAAGGGATAGTCATTGTTCGTCACCTCCGCCCACCGACGTCCCGCCAACTTGTTCGATCACGACGTCGCCATCATTGGCCACGCGCGTCCAGAAAATGTCGCCATCCGGAACCTCGATACCTTCGGGCGGCAGGAATTGCTTCGTCACCGGATGCCTCACTTTGAGGCCCGGTGCAGGTTTGACGATCATTCGTCGCTCCTATTGAGAAAATGTGGCTTTGACGAAGCCTTCGGCACGTCCGTCAGGACCTTCCGTCCGAGGCGCGGGCTTCACGGCATCTGGGAATGGGGGATTCGGATACGTGCCGGTTGGATCTGCGACATTGACCAAGTCCGCAGTCAGATCGATCTCCGCGAGCACTGCCGTGACGTCCGGATAGAACGTTTCGTACATCTGCACACCTAGAGCAATCAGCAATCCGCCGACATGCTGACTACCTTCCGCAGTCATTTCGGTTTTCGTCTTGACGAACGGGAAGTCCTGCGCAAGCGCGCGAAGCGGCACGCTCTTGAAAATCGCTGCCTCAATTTCGGCCTGGAGCCGTTCTAGCGCGAGAAGCACATCAGGGCCCGAATTTCCGGAAGCCTCTACGAGGATCTCGAAGACGCTCGTGGTATCGAACGAAGTCTGGCCGCTATTCCCCTTCGATCGCTTCTCTTCGGTTCCGTACCGCACCTTGACGGCAGGAAGTCTGTCCGAAGTGACGTTCCAATCGCCCGGCGAGAAGAGATTGATGCCTTGGATCGTCGCGAGAACCGACAGCAGGATGGCTCGAAATTCAGCTCTAGCGGTCGGATCAGACATCGCGCTGCCCCGTGACGTTTAGCATCAGGCGCGCTCCTCCCCGTCCGTCAGGATGAACTTCGCGCACCACCCATTGCTCGCCGGTACTTTCGACGATCAGCCAATCGCCTTGCTGCGGCTGCACATTCGCAGGGAACTGCGACAACTGGATGCCCAGCGTCGGTTGCGATGTCGACACCATCGATCCCGTTTCGACATTGACGGCGAAATACGACTTGTCGTACACACCGCTGATCTCGAATGAACCGCCGGTCGCAGGAAGGTATGTTGCCCGCTCGCCGAAAACTCCCTGCAGAGGACCGATCACCAGGGCATCCCAGTTGACAGGCATCAGGCCTCCGAGCGACCGCTGAACAACACTTCCGGACGCGTGCAGATGTGGAGCGGGTAGCTCGACACTTCCATCTTCCACCACTCGTTGCGGTCGCGATCCATGATCGGCACGACATAGACCGGCTTGCCCGGGGTGTTGACCCACTGGAACGATTCACCCGGTGCCAGAGCACGGCGGAAGATGCCCGGCGCGCCGACCGGGAAGAACTTCACTTTGTCGTCCGGAATCTTGATCGTCGTGTTGTCGTCCGAACCGCGATAGTTCAACCACGTGATGTCGCCAAACTCGAATGCCTTGAATGCGCCGCCAGCGCCGCCACCGCGAATATCACGCGCATCGCTCCAGTTCACGAACGTCCGGATGACGTCCGGATGGTTGACGAACGCGTCGTAGAACGCATCGCCAGCGAGCGCAAAAACCTTCGTCGACGGCGTGAAGGAGCCCTGCGCCTTACGTGCCATCGAACGCGTGATCTGATTGCAGATCGGACGCAGCGAGTTCGCCGTGCCTGCCCCGAGGTTGAAGCCGACTTCCGTCGGCTTCGTGATGCCAAACTCCTGAAACCAGTCGTAGCGAACGGTTCCGTCGGAATCCGTGAACAGACCTTGCACAGCCGCGAGACGCTGGAATTCCCAGGTGTACTCGATGTTCTTCAGCAAACCCGTTGGACCCGCGAGCCGGCGCGCGACTTCGTCCTGCACCTGCATCAGCTCCGATTCGGTGCCGAACGCACGGATGTTCTGCAGTTCGTTCGCGTAGATCGTGTCCGAGTGGCGCAGCCGCGGAACGTCGAAATAGCGCGCTTGCCGCTTCTCGGTCGTGCGCTGCGTGCCTTCTTCGCCGCGCTCGCTGAGCGGGATGACAACAAGCTGGCCCTGCCGTTGCTCGACGACGAGCGCGGTGGTACGGATCGGATCGTCTGCGAAGATATTCAGCTCGCCCAGCGCTTGCGGCTGATACGGGTACTTGTCGACCGCCGCTGTCAGCGAAACGGTCGAGAACGGATCCTGGTTGAAGATGTCAAGCGATGCCATTGAACGGCTCCTTCAAATGAAAAAGCCGCCCGAAGGCGGCCTGTCTATTCGTGTCGGGTTGGATCAGCGGGCGATGATCTGCTGGGTGAGTAGCTGCGCGAGCGCGGCCGCCTGTGCGGGTGCATCCATCGATGTGTCCCACACCAGTTCCGACGTGTTGATCTCGCATTCACGAACGACCACCGCGCCCGGCGTATCGTTCAGCGTGGCGTCGACGAGGCCGAAGGAGATCCCTGCGGCGACCTGCGAGCCATCGGTGGCAGTCTTCGTGCACGGCACCCACTTCCCGGATCCAGCGGCAACCGTTACCGTGAAGCTGTCGCCCGGAACGAAAGCCGTGCCGCCAGCGGTAATCGTGAAGCCGATCCCACCTGCGCTGAATGCAACGCCCGCCGTGCCATGTCCGATTTGCTTGCCCGTCGGATCGGAAACGACGAAATGAGTCGCGTCGTCGAATTCGACGGTATATGCGCCGGCCATCGCTGCAGCGACGGTGATCGCGCCGAACGTACCGTTACCGGTATTGGTGCCCAGGGCCGCTGCGACCGCCGTTGTGCCGACGGTCTGTTTGCCCATTACCGTGCCGGGATAGACCTTGACCGCGCCTGTGAAGGTGCCGCGATCGATATGGCGGTGTCCGCGAGGCTGCGAAACCAGAAAACCGCCTGGATGCCAGGATTCGTAAAGCGGAGCGCGAGAAACGTAGCTCATGAGAATTCCTTGAGAGGGTTGAGACGATTACGCTTACGCGCGCTTTCCGGTGACCTTGGAGAATGCCCGCTCCCAGCCGGAGGCCGCTTCGCGCTGCGGATTGCGGTGCACTTCGCCGCCCGCGCCGAGTTGCGGGTTTCGAGACGTACGCGCCTGCGATCGCGCCGAATGCAAGCTCGAGTCTGCAGCCGGCGATGCCCGAAGGATCGCGAGCGCTTCTTGACGCGTCATGCTCGTGTTGAAGGCGAGATTGGCCGCGAGCTCGACATTGCGTCCGGCTGCTTTCGAGCCCATGATCGCTGCGCAACGAGCGCGCTCGCGACGACGGGCGCGGGCGACAGCGCTCTTGCCGCGCATTTCTTCTTCGTCGTCTTCGTCCTCGGCTCGCTCCTCGTCTTCATCGTCAGCAGCGCACTTGCCCTTCTTGCCCTTGCCCGAGTCGTCTTCCTCGAGCTCGTCGTCTTCGGCGCCCTCGTCGTCGCGCTCGTCGTCCTTGCGATCGTCTTCGGCGCGCTTTCCCTTCTTGCCCTTCGAGCCGTTGCTGTCGCCGTCGTCGCGGTTGCGGTTGCGGTCGTCCGACTCGTCTTCTTCCGCGCGTTCGTCGTCGCGCTCGTCGTCCTTCCGATCATCTTCGGCGCGTGCTCCGCGCTTGCTGCCAGCGAGATGGGCGAACGTAAGCCCGCTCGCCATGAGGGTGCGAATACCCATATTTGAAACCTCTTGGGGTTTGGGAGATGTCAGCCCAGCTCGGCGAGCAGGGATCGAAACGCTTCGTCCGGCGCCATCACGGCGTCGGCAAAGCCGATCTCGACGCCAGCGGCACCGAGAAACGTTGTTGCCTGCGTCTTTCGAACGACGTCAGCAGAGAGATTGCGATTTCGTGCGACCGTGGTGACGAACAACTCGCCCATTTCATTGACGTCGGCCTGGAAACGCTCCAATGCCTCTTTCGTCAGCGGGCTGAACTGATTCCCATCTGCCTTCCGGTCACCATATTTGATGATCGTGACCGTGAGACCCGCCTTGTCGATCGCCTTACTCTGATCGAGATGCATGCAGATGACGCCGACGCTACCGGTGCCACCAGTGCGCGGCACTGTGATCTGCTCGCATGCACTCGCAAGCGCATATGCCGCGCTGTACGCGCATTCATTCAGGATCGCGAGCGTCGGTTTGATACTTCGCGAGTCGTAGATCAGGTCGGCCAGGTCGAAGCATCCGGCCACCTCCCCGCCAGGCGAATCGATCGACAGCACGATCGCCTCGACGTCTTCATCGTCCAGCGCCGCGAGGAAGTTGTGCCGGATTGCGTTGTACCCGAGCATCCCAGAATATGGGCGCAGATTGCTGCTTTTCTGGACCAGCGTGCCGGACACGTCTATTACGGCAATTCCCTGTTCCAAATCATATGGAGTTTCCGCCACCTGCTGACTCGGGCCGTCGTCCCACTCGTCATAAGCCATCGGCTTAACCACGAGCGGTGCGCCGCCTGCAAATTCGATGTCAGAGATACCGAACCGGCTGGCCAGCACCCTGGCGATCACTTGCCCTTTGCTGGGATGAATCGCCAATGGCACGTCGAAGACACGCGCTGCTGAGAACGGGTAATTTTTCATTGCGGTTGCGGTTCTTCTTCAGGGGAGGACGCTTCTTTAGCTGTTTGCATTCCAGCCCAGCTCGGCGGTTCCATGCCAAGGCGCCGGAACGCTGCGAGCTCGATCGCGCGCTGCGCCAACACTTCTTCCCAGTCGAGGCCCTGCTCGGCACATTCGCGCTTGAGCGTGGAAAGCCCAGCATCCATGCCGAGCACTGCGCCCTGTTTCTCCTTCACCGGATCTACCCAGCCGCGCGCCACGCCGAGCCAATCGCATCGTGAGTACGCAGTCGCCGCCTCGACGAATTCCGGTGCATCGCTCGGGAGCACGTCGTCAAGGTCGCCGCGCTCGATGACTTCCTGTAGCCATGTCGCATACAGCGGCGTCGCGGTACCGATCTTGTACTCGGCATTGCGACGACTCAGCGTCTTCCAACTTTCGAGAAGTGCGGCCCGCGCACTCGAATAATTGGTCTTGCTCCAGTCCTGCGTAATCTGCTCTGCTGATACGCCAAGCGCAGCGGCGATTGAGCGCAGCATCTCGTGCGCAAAATCTTCGAATCCGCTGTGCGGGTGCGCAGCAGCAACCTGCTTGATTTCTTCGCCCGGCGCCAGCGTCGGGACGCGGACGTTGTTGAGCATTGCGGGACGCTCTTTCGACCAATCGGCCCGGAGATCCTGGTAGAAGCCCAGATCCCCGCCGTCGCTATCCATCGCAGCCTCGATCATCGCCGGATCGTATGGGCTTGTGACATACGTGCCGAAGATCGTTGCCACCGTAGCAGCTTGGAGTTCGACACCGTAATAGCGCGCCAGCATTTTCGCGTGCGCAAGTACCGGCGTGAATACGCCGATACCTCTGTTCTGGCCAGCACGGTCACGCTCGAAGTCGTGAATAACGCGACGCCAGCCGTCATCGTCCTCGCGCTCAACGCGTTCCCATTCCATCGATTCGACGGCGTTGTACCAGTCGTTCTGGTGCGCCTTTCGAATGTGATACGCCAATGGCACGCCGTCATCGTCGATTTCGACGCCTCCGCGCAAATACTTCTGGTCGACCATCTGATACGGATTCGACAACCGGTCCGGATCGACGACCATGAACGCTGTCGCATATTGAGCCGCGCCGCGGCCGACGCGATCGGGCTTCCAGTAGTTGACGAACAGCGACTCGCCATCGATGAGCTTGTGTCGCAGCGACAGGCGCATCTGTTGCGAGACCGTCAGCTGTCGCGAGACGTCGTTGTAGCGCCCGATGTCTTCAGAGAATCCGCGCCAGAGCGATTCGATAGCCTGCCGAATCTCGTCCGCCCACAATGCATCGAACTTCTTGCTGAATCGCGAAAGCGCGCGCCAGTCTGGGTTTGCCGACAATCGAAGGTGCGCCCCAACTGTGTTGTCAAGGATCCGCGTGATGCCGCCACTCGCCCAGCCATCGTTCCGCACAAGATCGCGCTGACGCGCGACTATGCGATCCCGAAACTGGTTGATTTCCGAATCCGGCGATCGGATGTACGGAAACCACTGGCCCATCTCGGCCGTCTGGATATTCGATGCCTCGTACGGAAAGAGGCTCGAATACGGCGGTTGCGTGATGCCAGGCCCCCCCCATCCGACAGAATCCGCGCGCGCACGATCGCCGGCCGGCGCATCCCCGAAAGGCTGGCCCGAACTGTCGACGATGAGAGATGGCATTAAAACAGCACCCTACGTGCTCGGTGGTAGCGAGGAATGAGACCGAGAGCCATTTGCAGCATCTCGATCGCTTTTCTGATCTGTGCGAGATCGCTTTGCTGATATGTGACCGACTTCGTCCCGTCCCCCTGGTTATACGTGGCCGTCACGATCTTCGTGCCCGAGGAAAGGTCGAAATAGGCCGCCTGAAGTGCGGCCAATCTCGACTGCATATCCGCAGTGCTCATTCCGTCCGTGATTGCCATTGCTTTCCTATGCGAGACGATTCGTCAGTTTCTTCCTGGGCGGCTTGACGTCGGCCGGTGCTGCAGTCGGCGCGGCCGGTTGGTCAGATGCCGGTTGCGGCACCCAAGCCTTTTGTGAAGCGTCGTAATCGAGCGGCATCGCAACGAGGTCAGCGCGCCGGTTCAGCTTCAGACCGAGGTGAGTCAGCCCGCACAGCGCGGCATACGCGTACACGCGGCAGTCCAATGCCTCGTTTGCGCGCCCGGACGGCAGCTCCCAGATCCGGTACTTCTGCCCGTTCGTGACTTTCACAACGGACCGCTCCGACGTCAGCTGCTCGAAGTAGCCAATGTCCCGATCGTTCGGGAAGTGCATGTAGCCAGGCCCGGCCTCCTCGACGTGGAGGCGGTTCCGAATCGTGTCCTTTGCCGCATTCACGCCGATGATCACCGGCCGGAACGATGCCTTCGTCTTCCGCGTCGGCCGCTTCACTGGCCAGACTGGATTGCGCTTGCCGCTGACAGCCGATTCGCCCTTGATCGCCCAGACCTTCCGGCCAAGCCGCGCCTTCGAGAAGTCGTAGACCTTCTGCGTGTGGTGGCCGCCGGAGTCGATACAGACTGCCATCGCCTCGAACGGCCGGCCGTCCGCGCGATACCAGATGCGATTCAGCAGCGCATCGAGCCGCTCCCACGGATCGGGGGTTTCCATGTCGCCCTCGATCACCTCGTAGGCGATCGACCAGCTTTCCTCGTTGCGCCCCCAACCGACGACCTCGACTTCGAAGCGATAGTCTTGGGTGTCGACGCCGACGGTAACCACCGCGACGCCGTCCGGCACTTCCGCGCCCCATCGCTCGCAGCGCGAGACGAGCGCCTCGAGGCGGAGGGCCTTACCAGAGTTCGGGCGATACGGCAGGCCGGCCTGTGTGTTCCACCAGGTCTGCTTCTTGTCTTCGTCGCCCTGTGCCTTCAGCCATTTGTCCGCGATGTCGGACGGTTTGTCCTTCTGCCATGGGCTAAACAACTTGCTGGCCTGAAAGCCGGCATGCTCGTTACTGACGGGCCACGAGCCGCAGTCGGGGCATTTCGCTCGATAGACGGCGTAACGATCGTCCGCCCACCAGTCCCATATCGCGTCGACAGCTGCTGCATCGTCGCCATCGCGCCAGGCACGATCGTAGTCGTCGAGTGGTACGTGCCGGCTGCCGCAGCAGTCGAATGGCTTCGTCTGATGCCAGCGCGCCGACTGCAGCGCCCGGAGACGATCACCTTCCGACCAGCCGACACCGCAGCTTTCACAATAGACGCGCGCTGTCTTGGGATGGTGCTGGAGCACCGTTCCCTTGTCGTCCTTCGTCTTGTCCCACTCGACATGCTTGAAGAAGTCCGGGAACTGACGATGTCCGCAGTGCGGACACGCGAGCGACGCGCGCCGTTGATCTGATTCCTTGTAGCTGGCCTCGATCCGACTTTCGTCTTCGACCGTCGGTGAGCATGCGCGCACCGAAAGCCAATTCACGCCGAACGTCGCTGTCCGCTCTTCCGCGAGCGCGATCGGCTCGCCTTCGCGCGTCACCGGATATTTGTCGACCTCGTCGGCGAGGATGACTCGCACCGGCCGGCGCGCGAGGTTGTCAGGACTGCCGGCGCCCGCGAGTGCCAGAAAGCCACCGGGAAACGCCTTGAAGAGCAGCGTTTCGTCGGCATTGCGAGTCTTGCTCGTTCCGACGAGCTCGCGCAGCACCGGCGTCACCCGAATCATCGGGCTGATACGCTCCTTGCTGAACTGCTCGGCTGCGGCCTCTTTCGGTTGCAGCAGCAGGATCGGACACGGATCCAGATGCGCGAAGTAGCCGAACACGTTCTCGAGCAATGCAGTCTTTAGCAGCTGCGTGCTGACCATCGTCGTAATGACGTGCACGCCTGGCTCAGTGACCGCGAGCATCGGGCCGCGCGCGACCTCGACGGTCGACGTCTCCCAGTTGCCCGAAGTGCTGCCCGCCTCTTTCGCGAGCTTCCGGTACCGATCCGCCCACTCCGGTACGCTTATCCGTGGCGGCGGCGTCCACGCGCGGCGGACAGCCGCGCGAAGCCGGTTACCCTTCTCGCTCGGAGAAATTGGCTTCGGGCTCGCCGAGCTGGGCGATTTGCTTATGGACATGCGCGGTTAGAGCCTCGACAACTCGGTCGGCCTCGACGCCCAGATCGGCTGCCAACAGCGGTCCTACTCTGGTCGGCCAGTTAAGCCACGCATCGCGCTGCGCCCGGAACTCCTCGAAGAGGATTGCAGTTGCGGTCTCCAGATCAACGAGTGACCCGGACTTCTGTTCGAACTCGAGCTGCCGCAGCAGCGCGAGGTAGTTTTCCTTCTTCGCGAGCGCGTCCGCGTAATCCAGCATCTCGTCGCCGGAGTCGACGTGTCGACGCGCGGCATCGGCCGCAGTCTCACCGTCGCGGACCTCGAAACGCTCGCCGGTTCGCGCCGGCCGCGAACCGCGAACCGACTGCGAAGCCTGCGAACCAGGGTTCGCACTTTGGTTCGCACTGTTCGCACCTGCGACATTGCCTTCGCGCCACGCTGTTCCGACGAGCGCCGCATCGAGCGATTTATCGTCGAAGGCCTTGAGCCTATTGAGTTTCAGCGCTTTCCGGACCAGCGTGTCTGACACGCCTTCGCGACGCGCGAACTCGCGAATTGAAATGCCCTGGGGCATGGGTGCGAACCCCTTTCGAACTTCATAGCTGGGGAAAATTCGCGGTGCGCAGTGCCCGCGGCGTCAGAAGGGCGCCGGAAGGACCCGCCGGTCGGCAGAGCGCCCTGTCTCCGTTGCGCGAGCGCAACAATTGATGCCGAAACGTGTCATTTTCGCAACATTTCAGAGTTTCGCGGTCGCGATGGCCTGGCGCATGGCCAAGTCGAACTCGCTTTCGAACGTTTCATCGACGATCTCGAACGCCCGCTCGCCAAACTCGAGGTGCTGATGCACCGGACGGGCATCGCCGAATCGAATTAGGAGCTTGAGGTGCCCGCGAGGATCAGCCGTGCGCACGACTGATCCTCGCTTCCCTCGAACCTTCGTGACCCGCACCGCTGGCGGTCTCTGCCAAACACCGCCAATCGTTTCGCCTGATGACGTCTTGATGCTCCCGATGAAGACATCGGGCCGGGCCTGCAATCGCTTCAACGCAGTCTTGCTGAAGTTGCCGTATTGGTTGAGGAGCGACTTGTCCTTCGGGTTGAGCCATGTCTTCCCCGATCCAAGCAGCTTGTGATCGCCACCGAATTCATACGGTGCCAGGTAAGCAGCCGCGATGTCCTTCACAAACACGCGCGCTTCGAGGTCGCTTTTGCGCGCCCCCTTCACTGCAACCGAATTGACGGTGAAAGGCGTCGGCCGATCGAAGACCTCCGGCATTGCATATTTCTCGGCCGCCTGTGCCCTCTTCGCCACCGCGGTCAATGCCATGGCAGTGGCAAACGGAAGCTGGTCCCTCTCAAGCGCGGTCAGCGACTTCCTCAATCTCGCGATGTCGTCATCGACGATGATGTCGAACATGGCGCGCGCCTCATTTCAGCCATGCAGACGGCAGCACATCAGCACCGGGATCGGCGGCGTACAGTGGGACATCAAGCATCATCCTCGAGGGAGAGCCCGGCGGGAACGCCGTCACTGTCACGAGTGCGATCGATCCTTCGGGAAACAATGCCGCGTCGGTGGTCGCATCCGCGATGATCGCGGCGACTTTCCGCGTGCCGTTTTGCCAGATCGACGAGCGCACGAACGCAATCTCGGCCAACAACTCATCAGCACTGACTCGCGGGGCGCTCGCCTCTGCCTTCTTCGGAGAACGCGCCATTTCAGCACCAAAAATAAAAATGCCCGGCGAACCGGGCGGAAGTCGATCACTCGACACGAGGAGACCCAACGAGGCCGAAACGCAAAAGCAAAAAGCCCGCGAACCTTTCGGCTTGCGGGCTTTTGAAAGACGCATCTTCCCGGGACAAAATGTACGCTAGAAAAATTGAGACTGCAAGCACTTCATTCTCGTGTCCTTCGGGGCTAGGCAATCTTGACGACCTTCAGCGCGCCCAAGAAGAACAGTACGATCGAGGTGGCTGAGAGTATCCATACAATCCCGGAGCCTATCAAATAGCGCGTCGGCACTCGCAAATGCCCCAGCGGCTTCCGGTTCAGCAACACTTCAGCCCATCGGAGAGGCAATTTGAACAAGCAAAGGAATGCAATCAGGTAGGAAGCGACCATCGTTACAAGCGCGACCATCAAGCCGGCGACAAACAGGTGAACTGCCTGGAGCGCGACTGTATGGACAGTCGGATCATTACTATATGCTTGCGCAATTGCAGAAGCACCAGCGAGGCCGGCGCCGTTGAAAATCGCGAGGTGTTTCATCACCTCGAAGCCCCAGTCAATGACTCCCTGCGTCAAGGCATCGTTCGCTGATTCGATTCGCGCGCCTAGGAGGGTGCGCACCTCCTCCGGCAATTGGTTGTAAAACATCTTTGCGGCCAATTCTTTGTTCGCGTCCTTCACTCGCATTCTTTCATCCCCGTAACGATTGGAACATTGACACAGCAATGTCACGCAGCACTATCAGTTCCTAGACTGTCATTTTCGCGCGTCCTCCTATTTGGGCGGCTGCAATTCAACAAAATGACGGCGTAAGTGCGGGATATAGCGCTCATGACCGACGCCCGCGCGGTCAGTGTATCGGACAGGCCGGCCCGTGATGAGGCTCGTTCGATCCATCGTGCTCGGATGGAGGCAAAGCGCCATGCCCGGCGGCGGGACGGCGATCGGCACACGTCCGTCCTTCGGAGCCGGCGGGCGCGCGTTCCGATCATAGTATTGCCAGTTGACACAGAGCTTCATGCGGTCACTCCCTCTATGATTTCGACAGCACGAAAGACAGCGTGCCCCAGCGTCAGCGCAATCGTGTATTCGAGCGACGCTCCGCGCGATGTCTGCCACCCTTCGAGCATGGCGATCGCATCGCAATCGACAAGATGCTTGATGTCCGTCCGCATGCACTCTAGCCACCCAGCCGATGGGTCGGCGTTCAGCTCGGCTGGATTGATGACCTCATAGCCGAGCGCACGGAGGCGCGCGGCCTAGGCATGGAACGTTGGAAAATTGAAATGAGGATGGCCGGTCATTGGGCCAGCGATGTAGATTTTCACGCCGTCTCTCCCACCTTGACCAGATGCTTTGCCAGCAGCAGGGGCAATAGCGCATCCTTGGCTCCCTGATATGTCGCATGCTGCGCGCCGGCGCGGCCATTGCTCCAGACGTTCGCGCCGCATTCCTTGTTGCGCATGCTCACGGAGATCGCCGCGCGCTGCTCAGCAGCCAGCATGTCGACGCACAGCTGCACCTGCTCAGACTGTCGATCGTCAGCCCACTGATATGCATCCTCGTCATCCTCCTCGTCCGTCGTCGGCGTCACGTAGCCGCGGCAGGTCCGGTCCTCCGGACGGTAAAAGTGCGACAGCGTCTCGGCATGTGACTGGCGGATTTGCCAGCGGTACCAGGTCAGCAAGAGTTCTTCGATTTGTTGGCTCTGATCGGGCGTCATGTTCGTCCTGGTGTCGAATTTGGATTTATCGCAATCCGGCTGCGGCGCGGTGCTTGGAATACGGGCCACGGATGTACTGATCGAACCGGGCTTTTGCGCGGGCGTCGTGGTCGAGCTCGGCGCGGCTTTCAATGCAGCAGCGGGCTCGGACGAACTCGGCGGCGTCGGCCGGCGTGTTCGCTGGCTGGCCGATCGATCGCATCCACTCAAGGAATGCAGGCTCGTTCGCCCAGAGGCCCGCGAGCCGCGCCAGCGGGCCGCCCTTTGGATGTTGTGCCGTGCTCATCACGGCATCACTCGAAAAGGAATGCCCCAGTACAGCATCCAGTCGATGAGCGACTCGCGCAGCTCGACGCCGCGCGGGAACGGAAATTCGATTTCCCCGTTATCAACCTCGCGCCCGACCACAGGGCAACCGCTAAACGCGACCAGTCGGTCCCCCGATACGTCGTCAGCCCGACGCGTTGCACTGTCTGCCAGCGGGGCCGGAATCGACGACAGTTCGATGCATGTGATTTCGCTCAATTGCCACCTCCGACGTTCCATTCGAGATCGCCGCTCGCCAGAAACGGAGCCAGCGTCTTCGCGTTCCAATTCACCGGCACCTCGACCGGATACGTGCCGTCCGGATTCCACGCGTGCGGCGCTGCCTGATTTCGGTATTGCTCCGGCACGATCACGTCGGCATAAATCCACGCGGGCGCTGGTTTCGCCGGTGTTCCTTGGCGAACCGGACCGCGGAGGCGAACCGCGCGACATTCGAACGTCACCCAGTTCGCACGGCAGTAGCGCCAGTGCCGTACGGCCGGCAGAGACATCTTCACGACAAGTCGCACGCGTCCTCCACGATTCCCATCTTTCGGGCGCGCACTGGCGCCCATTCCTCGTATGCCCGGTCCCACACATCGAACTTGACCTGTCTCGGCGTGCCGACGTGGTTCTGGTCGATCCAGGCGTGGCATGCGCCGCAGCCGGGAACCGTGAACTCGTTCTTTGCCTTCAGCCAGCCAGCTTTCCCGTGGCGCGATTGGTTCGAGTGACACGGCACCACGGTTTCGTCGATCGGGTTCCGCCGACAAAGGCCCGGCACGCGCAGGTAACACGGCTCGCCGCGGCAGGCCGCCAGATACTTCGAGCCTTCGGCAACTGTCGGCCGCTTCGCTCGATGCTTCATCGCGGTCTTTCGCGGGGCCTGTTCTGGCAGAGGTGAGCTTTTCCGGGACCACGAACCACGCGCCATCGGAGTCTTGCGCGGCCCGAAACCTGAGCGCTTCATGCAGTCGCTATCCCAAAGAGCGCGCTGGCCGCGATGTCCCGTTGCGCCGCGCCGGCGCGCTTCGAGGCATTCGCGCGTCGCCGCGCCATCACTCGCATGTATTCGTCTGGACGGTTATTCCGCAGATCCGTCATGCGATCGCGGAATTTCTGACCAGGCGTGCGTGGCACCGGCCGGGGCGCATCCTTCCGCTTGCCGACGGCATAGACACGCGCCGGGTATCCGCTTGGGCAGAATCGCTCCCACCGCGCGATATGGACCTTCCCGGACGCATGCAATGCCTTCAGGTGCTTCATGACAGTGCGTCGGGAGATGCCCGTTTTCGCCGACAGTTCAAGCGATTCCATGGGGCCTTGTGCCAATACACGCAGGATTGCCGACGCGTTCGGATCACGGACCCGAGCATTCCTGTTCGGCCGAACGCCCAAGCCGATTTGCAAACCATGCGTCAAGACGGCCTCGACGCGCCGGCCGTTGAAGAGATCCAGGTATTGCTTCATCGGGCCGTCTGCAACCCATACGCGACGCAGATCCGCCTCTTCCTGCTCGCTCCATTTCCGCCACGGGCGCTTGCCTTCCATCAAACCTCCTTGATCGTGATCCCATGCGTCGCCAGCATGGTTTTCCGCTTTTGGATGTACGTTGCGTTCTTTCGGGTGATCGGCGACTTCACGTCCTCGATCACCTGCTTTCCCGTGGCACCGTCGACGTAGACGAAATCCGCCACGTATTTCGAGGCGCGTTCCCACGTCCCGTTGTCTCGCTGCATTCGCGCGGTCAGAACGAACGGCACCTGGAGCCGCAGATCCCGGATCAGCCCAGCCGCCTGCATTTGAACGAGCTCGAAATAGCGCGAACGCTCTTTCTCGCTATCGAAGCGAATGCCGTCGTGCTCGCACTTCCTGTTGTGGTACTTCGCAGCCGTGGCCGGCCTCGTCAGACCCGCGATGGCCTTCGACAGGGGCACCGGGGCACCGATCTGCGCCGCCGCGCCCGCTGAGCGAGCGATGCTCGAGGCGATCGCGGGGGCGCCGACGCCGTCCGCGATGTCGTCGAATTCGGACGGCGGCTGAACGCCGGTCTGCTGCATCAGCTGCCGCGCCGCTGAGCTGCGGCCTACGGCCCAGCTATCCCGCACCCGTGCCGTCCCTACCGTTTGCACATCAGCGTCGATCCGCATTGGCCAAGTTGTTCGCTTCGTCATGCCTTCTTCTCGCTGTCGACGTATTTCCGCAGCTCACGGCGCGCAATCTCCGCCGCCGCGTCCCCGTGACGCTCGCGCACCGACCCGATCAGCGCACGCGCCTTACCGTTTCGGCCCACGCGCGCATCGCGCACTGCAGCCATGAACCGATCGAGACATTCCTTCGGCGTCATCTCTGGCTCGGCTCGTCGTTGTAGAAACGCCAGAGGCGCTCGTACACCTCGCCCCCGTACTTCGATTCGGCAGCAAGATCCTGATCGCGCCACACGCCGGGCCCTGCCGCCTTGAAAACGCGACGGCGATACGAAACCGCGTTTTCCTCGTTGCCGCGGACGATGCCGAGCTCCGCCCCGCGCGCCTCGATGCCCTGCGGCGTTTCATGCCACGCACCGCGGGCGCCGGGCGCAGTGCTCGCCGCCTTGGCGATCCGCATGCGACCCGTCGTGTCACCGAACCCCTTGGGGCTGACCAGGTAGTCGAATCCCGCATGCGGCGGAAGATCGACCTTGTCCCGAACAGCCGGGAAGTAGCGCGCCGCCGCCTCCAAGTCGCCTTTCAGGTGCGTCAGGAATGCGCGGATGGCGCCCGCCCTGGCCTCGACGAACACCGCGGCGTCCACCGTGCCGACTCGCTCCCCGAGCGCCTCGTTGAACGCGCGGATCACGGCAAGTTCGACATCGCTGTACGCGGTCTGGAATTCGTCCATCCAACCGCCCGCGTTCAGCCAGGTGGCCGCATGCGGGATGAATTGCGGGTTTTGCCACTGCTCCGAAGTCTTGGCCCGCCCCAGACCTGCCATCAGGTCGTTGAAGAGCTGCTCGTCCGGGTTGCGCTTGGCAAACGCCTTTTCCGCCTTGTCCTTCGATCGCTTCTTCGGGTAGGCCGCCCAAAAAATATCGAAGCGTTCGCGCAGCGAGCGCGAAAGGGTTTCTCTTGGAGTTGTCTCTTGGTCTTTTCTCTTGGAGTTGTCTCTTGTGGTTATTGAATCGATAACCCCTTCCTTATCGTTTTGATAACCCCCCGTGTTCGTTTCGATAACCCCACTGTTATCGTTTTGATAACCCCCCAGCTTCGCCAGATCGACCTTCGCCTTGCCCAACCACTGCGACACATCCTTGTTGATTGCCAGGCTCGCCGCATATCTCCCGGCCATCTTCAGGACGACGCGCATGTCGACCAGCTCATCGATCGCACCGGATACGTTCGGAGGGAGCACCCCGGTCTTGGTGTGAAACTGCGTCAGGCTGATCTCGTCACTGGCCTTGTCATAGCCATACGTTTGACGCATCAGCACCAGAAGCACCTTGTAGTGCCGCTTGCCGAGATCGGCCAGCGCAAGCGCTTCGAGGATGCCGTGAGACACGCGGGTGTACCTTTCTTCCGATTGAGAGGACCGTGGGCGTTCGGATAGCTGGATTACTTCCGCCAGCGCCATATCACGCCACCGGAAGGCCGAGTAGCTCTTGCGACTTGCCCGTTGCCATGCACTTGCGCAGGCCGCGCTTCACCAAGCGGCCGGCATCGAGCAGTTCGCGTGCGCGACCGCACACGCTGGACAGTTTGAGATTCGTGCGCGCCGAGACGTCCTCGCGGGTGAGCAATGTCTCGGGCGAATCGAAGCAGTCCATCACCATCTGCTGCGTAGCCGAAAGCTTGGCGACCGAAATGGAGTGGAAGCTGTCTTGTTGCGTCTCGGAGACGCGGTGCCCGGTTCGGGCGCTGAAAAAGTCATCCATGCGGCTCTCCTGCGGCCGTAGCCGCTCAGGACTACTAAATCGGATCACAAGAGCTCGAGCGAGAACGCTTGTGATCGGATTCAGTACGCCGGCCGGAGCCGGCGTGCCTTACTGCTTTGTTGCCTTGTTTGCCTGAAGAAACAGACACCCGGCTGTCACGAACGCCTGCATCTTCTCCGTGCTTTTCTGTGTGCCTTTCTCCAACTCCTGTAGCAGTGCGTTTCGGTCATTCCCCACCCGTCGCCGGGCGTCCTCTACGGCCTTACGGCCTATCCGAAGCGCCTGTTCCTCGGTCATTTCATATTGGCCCTCTGCTGAATCACCTCCTCCATCAACGTCAGCATCGCCATGCGCGCCAGATATTGCGATATGGCTCGATTGCCGACGACCCCTTCAAAGCCCGCGATCAATCGAGCCGGCAAGTCCTGGCGCGCCTTCCCATGACGATCAACCGAATTCCGATTGAGCATGTTGGAAAGGTGCGACGCCGGGACCTCGAGGCGCTCGGCCAGCGTTCTTTGCGTCATGCCGCGTTCGACTCGCTTTTCCCATGCGAGACACACGGCATCACGGAAGGAACGGCATTCCGCGATCGATTCCTGCGGCACAAACTCAGCCTGCTCCGCACGGGCGCCGCTTGCAGGCTGGTGGTGAGGCTGTAAAAGCATCAAAGCTCCATAGAAAGAAACAACCGGATTACCACTGGAATTACGACTCGGCCGAGGCGCAAAATTTTTTGCATCAACCGCCAACCTGGATGCGAACCACCGCCATGCGAGAATCGAAGCCTCTGACCTCTTCAACCACCACACAACGGGGTTCGCATGACCGTCGCCACACAACAGCAATTAACGAAATCACCCCTGTTCGCGCTTCAGGTCAGAATCAAACCGCTTCCGACCAATCCGCAGGCACGCCTGCTAGAGGCAGCGGTCGCACACGGACTTACGTTCTCGTCGACTCCATCACGCGCAGTAGCGTCTTTCGTTCGACATCTCCGCGAATATCACTGGGACGTGCTCGAGGTTCTCATCTGCAAAGTGACTGTTCCGGAACAAGCGCACGGGCATCCGCATCTCGAACGACTTCTAGCCGTCGCGCTGCAACACGGCGTAGCCGCCGAAGTCGCACCTGCTGCGTTTTCGTCAGATCCTGGCCAAGCATCGTGAGAACGGAGAGCGTCGAAAGCTCAGACGCTCTCGCGTACGACCCACAAAAACCGACGACTTCGGGCGATGCGCTCATATCAACCGCCTTTTCGCTGATCACCGCAGTTGTAGCCTTTTGGCACGACGCGCCCGGTCGCCAAGCACTCGACAACGAGCAGCATGGCTTTCGGGTCGCGGCAGCCGTAGACCTCGATCGGAAATTCGCGGCCTGGCGCCCGCATCTCGATGACGAAGCTCGAACCGATCTTCACGGTGATCGAACAGCCTTCGCGCGGGTAGTCGTCGCCGCAGTACACGTCGGTAACGCCATCGGACATTTACTCGCCCTCCTTTCGATCCGGCACGCCGGCCGGTGGCTGGACATCGTCAGATGCGTCGGCGCGCCCAGACAAATCGGCCAACTCCGGCCAGATCAACTGCCAGTCGCTCGGACGGAGATCTCGGCGACTCACTTCTCCTGCCGTGATGCGTTCAATAGCAACGCACTTATCGATGGCGACCGGCCTCCGGCCGGTGAGCCACTGATAGATCAACCCTTGGCTAACGCCCAGTTGCTGGGCGAACGAGGCCTGAGTGACCTTTCGCGACGAGAGATAAGTTGAGAGATCCATGGACCGATACTAGCTACGCTATTACGTCGTGTCAATAGCAAGGCTAGTTGAGGCGGGTAATAGCATTGCTACACTTCAGCCATGTCAGAAAAGCGCAAAACCGAAGACAAAGAGACTCCTCCCTGGCAAGCCGGGGAGGCAGAGGCGCTGGCCAAGCTATTCGAAGAGAACAGCGAACTATCGCAAGGGGAATTTGGGGCTCGCTATGGCATCGGCACCCAAGGGATGGTCTGGCAATACCTGAACGGGCGGCGGCCATTGAATATCGCCGCGGCCACAGCATTTGCCATCGGCCTCGGCGTCAAGATTCCTTCATTCAGCCCGAGACTCGCCCAAGAAATTGAGCGCGCCTATTCGCAAGTTGCGAACGATGGGCGCCACCAACTCAGCGATGCGGCGGCCCAGGTTATCGAAGCCGTTCGGCGCGCCGACGAAGCCGGCGAACCCGATACGACGTTCAAGTTGATACTTCGCATGCTGCCGGCTCCGGACGAGCCGTTCGATATGGACGAGGATCCGCGCTGATCGGGGTAAGGCTGCAGTCCCGAAGCACTGCACGCGTTCTATTCATTACGATACCCGTAGTCACACCGGGAGCAACAATCCCGCGCCCTGAAAGCTCGACGAGCCAGTCATATGCGGCATCGGCGCTTGGCTCTATTACGCGCACCAGCAACCCCAGCCTCTCCGACACGCGACAGCTCGTCACAATCGCTAAGTCCCCGGGCCTGCAGCGCAGGCGCTTCATCGCTTCTTGTTTCATTCGCCGCCCTCGTCTTCGCCAGCACCAAATCACTGTATGAATGTACAGTAGTTTGCCAAGAAAATGGGGAGCTTTCAACTGGGTCGGCATGCCGCCAATGCCTTCAGCGCGCAGCAGACGCATTGCAGAAAATTTCCTAAAATCGCCTCGAAAAAGTGCTCTCTTGGGCCTGCGAGCCTTACTGCGCTTGGTGCGTCACGATGTCAACAACATCGCTGAAATTTCCCATGTACAATGCTTCCCAATGAGGTTGGAATGTGTTGTGTTACACAATCCACTCGACGCCGTTCCCTCCTGCCCTCGCCAAGCTCTTCTTCGAGGTGGCGTTGCATCCGTGTGGAGGGCTTGTCGACCAACTGGAGGGCGTCGCGGACGCCATTAGCCAGCTCCAATGAGGGCTTCGAAGGAGGATCTTCATATGGATCAAGACTTTATCTCAAGCGTTCAGAAGGTTTTGGAAGCTGATAAGCGCTTCAGCAAGAGCGTTGCTGAAGGCATCCATATGGCATTCGACTCCCTTCGTGAGCGGCAACGCACGTTCGAGAAAAAGAAGAATTCAATCCAAGAGGAAATCGACCGTGGATCAAGGCTCACAAAGCATCGAATATCTTTATGACTTCGCATACCTCGATAGAGGACGCATCGATTTTTACTTCGCACAATTATTCGAAGACGGGGTCCTGACACAGACGAAGCGAATTGCGAAAGATTCGACCTCTGATACAGCCAAACTGGGCGGGTCGATCAAGGTTGTCTCCGGCGAAACGGGTAGCACCGAGGTGGTGGAACGTGGGCTTGAACGGCTTTTTGATCCCAGTTGGCTCGCCCCTATCGAGGTGCTCAATCGCCTAGATGAACTCAAGTTTGTGCACCGTGATTTCACGAAAACGCCCATCGGCGGCTTGTTCCTTGCGAGCGGCATGCTGAGCGTGATCGATATTCGAATGCTGAAGGAGATGTGGTCGGACTTCGCCGATGCATTCCTGCATAACGAGCTTGACGGCCTCGCTCTTCCCCCAAAACAAAAGCAGAAATTTATGGCAGACGGGAAGAAAACCTACGATCGGCTTGCAAAAATTCTTCAGAAGTTGCCGCACGCGATCCAAGCATCATTCAAAATCGGTGAAGATACCCTATGGTCGACATTGCGGGCGGAAAGCATGCTGATCAACCCGGACGACCTCGCGCTGAAGCACGGCTCCCAAGTGCCGGGCCAATGGTTTGTTTTGGGCATCATCGATGCTCAACCCGGCGTCGCTCGGGCCACGGATAACCCAAGTTCTTCCGGACTTGATTCCGCGATGTCACAGATGTTGGAGGGCCTTCGAGAAATGATGGGCCGTCCGGCTGTTGCATATGGCGTTACCCCCATTGCCATCTTTCGCGCAGTGCGGCCTAATTCGGCATAGTCCTCGTTAGAGCGAAAATTCCCCAGCCCCGCCCTGAGCGGGGCTTTTCATTTCTGCCGACGCTCGAATCCCTCCCTCCAGAGCGTTGCACCCACAGACGTTAGTAGCGCGATCTCGTCATCGCTCAACCGATTCCACGCGCCGGCCAGCCATCCGGCGAAGCCCGCGCACGTATGGCCAAGATCAACCGTCGCCCTGCCCTCGATGTTCAAACGTTCGAAAATTGTGATCACGTCGGAAGGGGTCATGGTGGAATCCTTTACGGTGTTCGTCGCACTTCGGCGCAGCTAGCTCGGCTCGACTTTATCGCCCATATCCGAGCGGAATCGAAGTAACTGCGCCGGGTCGTCACTTATTGAAACCATCCTGCGGGCCTTCAGCTCATCACGAATCTCGCGCAGCAGCTGAACCGCCTCATCGATCTTCCAGTACCAGAGTATCCCCTCTCTGAGCGCCAGGAAGACAAGGATGCCGATGACCACGGCGACGGCCAGCCACACAAAGCTCCACATATGCGATCCCCCGTGTTTTGTCCGATCTTACACCGAGGTGGCGTTAAGGCTCCTCAAAGGGACTGCAGCGGCGGCTGATGCTGTTACAAATTTCCTCTCAGCCCAACTAGCGTAGCTATTGCATTAGTCGAATAGCGTAGCTATTATTCAATCCAACGCAGCCCGAATCGCTGCGCCACCGCCCAGGCGGATCGCTCCTTAGACGGCCCGGAGATGTTGCGCCGGCATCGTGAAGACAATCGACGTTTTTGATCCGGGACCCTCTAGGGAGCAACCGGACGGCTCCACGGTGTGGCCGAGAAACGGGGTAGCGCCCGACACCTAGCAACTTTCATGAGATGGGCCCTGTTGTGGCGGACGTGGTCTGGCCGCGGCGAGGGAGCCAGAGGACGCCAGAGTCGGTCGCGACGCACGTGGCGGTTCGCGAGATAGCTGGAGTACGGACCGGAGGGGAAAGCGAAGCCGGAAATCGCAGCAGCGGCCCATGCCATGAAAGCTGCTCTCTCAAGAGCGCGGAAGCAAGGATTTGACCTAATGAGCATTCAGGAATTGCGGCCCGACGATGTTCCGTCGGGCCGCGCATCCTAGGTGAGTTTATGGAACAACTGGACCAACGCGATTGCGAGCTTTGCAACTCTAGTCGCCAAGTCCAACCACTTCCCCACCTCTTCTACGTTTGAGCTTTTCATGGTGTTACCCAAGAAATGCCCGTACCGGTACAGGCGTTTGACCTGTGTGTACTTGTAGCGCGCCCTGGCTGGCGCGTGCGAGTCACTTCCTAGGATCGCTCCTCGCAACGTCATCGAAGGTGGATAAGGCATCGCCTCATTCCGGTGACAACGTTCGGCATTCGGATTGGCACGACGACGTCTCGCCCGTTACGGCCGGCGGCGCCGATTTGTCATCGGACTTCTCCAAACACCTTTAGCGGCTTGCGGGGCCGCAACCGGGATTCGCAGTCCCAGCGCGCCTAGCATAGCAAACTCGGCGACTGCCGCCAGCAAACGTACCCCCCGCGATCTAGAAAGCGCTGATCGGGCGACATTGACTGCCAGTGCCCCTCGTTGAGCGCTGTCTCAGCTTCGCATTCCTAATCGGAACAACCAATTCCGCTACGGCGGGCAATCACACCACACCGGGGAAATCGTGAGCCAAATCGCACGCGACCTTATCGAGCTGCGCCGTGACGCACCGGACTCATCTGAGCTTCGACGCCTGGCACTGAATCTCATCGCACCTGGCGTCGCGAGCCAGCTCGGCGGCATCTGACCACAACCACATCGAGGACCGACCATGAACACGACGGACCAACCGACGGCTGAATCCCTGATCACCTGGAAACGCACGAAGCCTGACTCGCGCGCCCATCGCCTCGCACGAAAGGCATTCCGGATCACCCGCAACGTGCTCGCGGTCCTCGGCGTGTGCTTCGTCTACCTCCTCGTTCTCGGCTACTTCCAGTATCAGGACCAGGCGGCGCAATACGAAGTCCAGTGTGCAGTCTCGCGCTGCATGTGAGCCGATCATGAACTCAATCAAGCACACGCCCGGGCCGTGGATGCGGCATGCGCTCTACCCGGAAATCCTCGTTTCATCGCATGCGCCGACGCTTTCCCTGCTCACGGTGGATTCCGCTGGCGCCGCCCGCTTCATCAGCCCGCATGATTGCCGGCTGGCAAGCGCCGGCATCGACACTGCCGAAGCGCTGCAATTGGTCCTGCAGGAGATTCCGTCCGAGTCACTGAAATCCAGCATCCGGTTCGTGGCCGAAGCCGCACTCGTGAAAGCTGGCTATCTGACCGTCGAGCGCCCGCGCGATCCACCGACTCACATCCGAATCTGCGGGGAGAATCTGTGATGCACACTGATAACAGTCCCCAGCTTGTATTTCGGAAATACAGACAATCGCCTGTATTCAGCAAAAGACGCCATTGGACGCCTTTCGTGGCGCTGGCGGTGTTCTATCTGCTCGCGGGCGCGATCGCGCAGCCGATCGAGCGACTGATGGGGATCTGGTCATGAAAGACCTGCTGATCCTCTGGGCCCGCGCGTTCGTCGCGCTCGCCGCCGCCGTCAGCCTGTACGCCGCCGTGCTCGCGCTTCTCGATGACGACGCGCAGCCGGCCGCTGTCAGCACTCAGCGAGGTGCCTGACATGGTGACGTACCACTACAACTACGGAGTTCCTGCGCTCGCGGTGGCCTCTGAGGTCGTGGACGACTTCGGGAATCTGTGGGATCTCGGCCCGCCCGACCCGGTGTTCTGGCTTTGGAACGCGGAGCCGATGCTAGCTGCAATGGATTTCGTCCGCTCGGGCGAGGTGCATTGACCATGGCCGGCCCGCTTCCCGTCACCGACGCCATGATCGCGCGCGAGTTCCGCCTGCAGCGCTGCCGCGGATCGGCCGTCGACGCGATCACGAACCCGCTCGTCCGCCGCTGCCTCGCGCTCGGCGCCGAAGCACGCGCCGCCCGCGAAGCTTCGGTCGAGTCTTCCATGTATCGCGACGCGAAGTCTCGCGCCGCCAACGACATCGACTAGACCAAGGGCGGAGAAAGATGCCCCGATGCCACGTTCGTTGCCTCCACTGCCAAGCTCGTCGCTGCCTCCCTCGCCTGCTTTCCCAATACGTCCGGCCACCCCGATGTCGACTCTGCGGGAAGCGGCTCTACAGGGTCGATCGCTGGATGAATCGGCGAGACACCCGAAAGACGCGCTGCGACTGCTCCGGCTACTGGTTTCCCCACCGCCGCGGCTCCCTCTTTTGCTGGTTGCGTACCGACGGATCGGAGCGCTATCCGGGCGATCCGGATTTCGCCGACCGCAATTACGACCCTGTTGCCGCCTGATCTCAACCTCCTACACAGAGGACACCATGTCACTTTTCACGTCGCTTTATCCGCTCGCGCAAAACGCCTCGCTGACGATCCTGGTCGTTGCCGAGGGTGACCAGCTGCGCGTCAATGTCATGCCGAAGTCGAAAGACGAAAAGGCCGAACAGACGCTCTACCCGCTGTCGCTCCTGGCGTCCCCCGAAGAACTCGATCGCGACTTTGCCGAGGCAGTGCAAATCTACGCGCCCGGCTCGCAATCGGTGCTCGAGCAGGCGCGCGCCGCGAGCGCGGCGAATGCCGATACTGACGCGCCGCGGGCCCTCCCGGCTCCCGCCAAAGGAAAGCCTGGCCGAAAACCGAAGGCGCAGACGGCCGCAGCGCCGAGCAGTAGCGACAGCCAGGCGGCGAACGCGGGCGCACCCGACGACGGCGCGACGGAAGTCGATCCCCGCCAAACGTCACTGTTGGAAACCGGCGACGGCGAAGCGGCCCAGACGGGCGGCGGCGACACGGCTCCGGCCGCGCCGACCGACGCCGCGCCTGCCGCGGCCGATGACGAAGGCCTCGATCTGCTCTGAGGAAACGACATGCAAACCGAAACTCTCATCCGCGAATTCCGCTACAACGGCGCGCGCCTCACCGATCCTTCGCCGGCCTTTAGCCTCCATCAAGTACGCGACTTCTACGGCAACACCTATCCCGAGATAGTGAACGCCGAAATCGAGGGTCCGGAAGTCATCGGAAATCGCAACGTATATACGTTCCGCCGCGCCGTCGGCACGAAGGGCGTGGCCATGACGCTCGAACAGCTGCGCGTCGAGCTGGTCGGCGGCACGCTACGCAAGGGCGCCGAGCACCTGCTCTCGCCGGCCGAAGCGTCAGTCGATCCGATGCGGCGCTTCATGCTCGCCGCGACGTCGACGGCCAACGGCACCCGCTTGACGCCGCCGCTCACCCATATGCCGGTATTGCCGTGAGCTTCGCGCCGCTTGCCATTCCCGCGCTCGACGACGTGCCGGCCAGCTACACGATCGGCATCGGGCGGACCTTCGCACGCGAACTGACGCTCTCGCTGCTCGATACGCACGTCATCACCGAGGCGGATCTCGAAAAGCGGCCGAAGAGCGAACTGGAGATCGCCTCCCGCGCGCTTTCTCGCCGGTGGACGCACATCACCGACGGCATGCGGTATTTCGACTGGCAGCTTCACATCGATCCGAAGCCCGACGGATCCTTCTACCACTCTCCCGACACGCCCGACAGCTTGTGGGCCTCGATCCGGACGACGGACGGCCCGGTATCGTGCCGCCACGTCTACATTCGCGACGGAATACAGGCTCTTGAAAATGTCCGCGCCGGCCTTGGCCAAACCGTCCTCGCGGCGCTCTATGACGCGTTTCGCATGTTGCCTGCCTCCATCACGCCGGGCCATGCCCTGGGAATGGCCGAGTGGTTGTATTGGTACGGCGAGGCCGATGAATCGCTGGCACTCGACGAAATGATGGCCTGCTACGACGTCAAGTCGGTGGACGAACTCAAATCGGTAACCGACGTCTTCACGCGCTCCCAATTCTTCGACGTGATGCCCGAGTGGGTCGCACTCCCAAAGTGAGTGCTGACACGTCGACAGGTTCAGCTCGCTGCGAAGCGCGACGACTATGCGCAAGAGGTCGTCGACGCGATGGATTCGCTTTGGAACATCGTTCGTTTCTACGGTCCGTTTGCCGACCTCCGCAGCGAGGACATTGGCGCCGAACTCATCGACTTTGCGCTTCTGGTTCGGTGGAGTGACGACGACGAGATAACGCGCGTGGTCGACGATTTCCTACATCAGGCGGCCGACGGCGACTATGTCACCGCAGGATCCGTCACGCCGCTGAAGATTGTCGGAGACGAGTTCGCAAACTGGTTGAAGGCGATGGAATCGACCGCGCTGCTCGCGAAGGCCGTCGAGCGGGTTCTCACGCTATTCGAGGCCCGCGAACGCCAACTCTCCCGAATCATGGTGCGCGTATGAAGACAGTCACGATCAGCCAGGAAGGCGACGACCAGCTCGAGCTGGATTCCGGGTTTCTCTTCTACAAGTCGCGGACGAGCTCGCATATCTATGCCACGCGCCACCCCGCGCGCGTCGTCGACGGAAAGCCGATGCTTCTGGCCGGTACGCCGATCACGCTCGAGCAGCTGGCCGACATCGCTGAAATCGCGGCGCGCAAAACCAGTTACCGAGGCTTCGTGCACGACCGAGTGATTTACCTCGGTCCGAACAAGCTCGCATGGTGGGTGCCCGCGTGCAAGCGTCAGGTGTGGTTTCAGACAAAGGACGCGATTGGCGAGCGCGCCGGCGACGCCAATCACCCGCCACTTGTGTTCATCGTCGATCGCAACGACTGGTCCGTATTCGCACTGCGAGAAAACACCCGGCCAAGCGCGGAGACGCGGCTGTACACCGCGCCGTATTACAACGTCTGGGAAGACGGTGACATCTGCGTCGGCAACGTGACGACTCCCGAGCGAATTGACATGGACAGCATCAAGCCGTTCGAAGACGCGTTCTTTCGCAGTCGCTTCACCCACCCGAATAACAAGCAACTTATCCACAGACGCGGGGGCGCCGAGCGCCTGTGGCTCGATTTACTTGATGGTGCCGAATTCCCACTTGACCGCCTGATCGACGCGAAGAAAACGCTCGCGGAAGCGATCGGCACTACTTCCGACAAGGATTGAAAATGGAAAAGCTGCTCGCTGAATTTCAGGACGCAACTAAAGAAGGGCTGCAGGGCATCGCGGCTGCACTGGAGCGATTCTCGGCCGGAGTCGCCGACGAGATCCGCCGCGCTCAACCACGCGCGATCGCCGCGGCCGAGGATGACGAAAATCTTCCGCTCGACATCGCGCTGTTCGACAGTGCCCCGATCGTCGCCGTGCCGAAGCACGCGAAATTCGTACCGTTGCAGGACGTCGGCCACCGATTCCTCGCAACCGCCGAAGGCATTTTCGTCGAAGTGCGCCGCCCGTGGCTCCACGTGATCCAGCTGTTGACGAAGCTCCCGGATAATTCGCCGCGGCCGCCGTATGGTCTGATCATGCCGAAGATCGAGCTCGCATTCGGCCGGCTCGGCGTCGCGATCCCGTTTGTTCAGGGCTTCGCCGAGGAAGCGCGCGCAGCGCTGCCGAACGAACACGCGGCGTGGATCGTATGGGACGCCGAGGCGAAAAAACTCGAATACAAGGCGTTGCACATCACGACGTCGTCGCCCGGCGCAATTGCCTTCGAGCGTCCGGAGTTGCAGCCCCACGAGTCGCTCGCGATCGACCTGCATAGCCATGGAACGGGTCCGGCGTTCTTCAGCGGCACCGACGACGAAGACGACGCAGGCGAGGTGAAGATCTCAGGCGTGATCGGTGGCCTCGGCGACGGCAACACGCCGAGCGTCGCCTTCCGTCTCTGCGTGCTCGGCATCACGATCCCGCTGAAGGTGCCGGCGGAAGCCGTCTTCAAGGTACCGGAGCCCGCATGACGCACATCACGCCCGCTCACTTTCTCGATCGGCGTGTCGACGTCGTGCTGGTCGGTTGCGGCGGCAACGGCTCACAAATGCTCACCGGCCTTGCGCGACTCAATCACGCATTGACGGCGCTCGGTCATCCCGGCCTGCGCGTGACGGCGTTCGACGGAGATACCGTGAGCGAGGCGAACATCGGCCGGCAGATGTTCAGCCCGGCCGACGTCGGCCAGTTCAAGAGCGTCGTTCTCATCCACCGCCTCAATGCGTTCTTCGGGCTCGACTGGATCGCCCGGCCGGTGCCCGCCGGCCCTCAGGAACTCGTCCACACCGGGCCCGGGATCGCGATCATGTGCGTCGACAGCGCCAAAGCGCGCGCAAAGCTCGCACCCGTCCTGCACCGCACGGCGGCATACGTGATGGACCTCGGCAATCGTGCGAGTGACGGCCAGGTGGTGTTCGGGACCGCCAGAAATCATGAGGGGTGCGGTGCGCAGCTGCGCTGGCCCTATGACGTGCTGCCCGAGCTGGTCGATGAATGGGCCCCCGAGGACAACACGCCGAGTTGCGGACTTGCGGAGGCGCTCGAGCGCCAAGAGCTATTCATCAATCAGGCGATCGTCACGCCGGCGCTCGGCATCCTGTGGGAGTTCTTCCGCCATGGGCGGCTCACGTGGTGCGGCGCGTTCGTCAACCTGAAGACCGGGCACGTAAGGCCGCTGCCGGTCCCTGAAGAGGAGAGCGCTCAATGAGCTTCGAATACATCCGCAAACACTACGGCGTGCCGGCCGAGCGTGGTCGCCAAGTGAAATGCTACGGCGAACTTGGGGTCATCACGAATGCCGATGGCCACTATCTCTGCGTCGTCATCGATGGAGACAAAAGAGAGGAGGAGCGCCGCTATCACCCCACTGACCACGTCGAATACGGGGAGCTCGTCGACGCGCCGGCGCTCCGCGAGTGGCGCTGCCTCGCGCCATGGCGCGACGAATCCGAGAGCGATGCTTGGTTCACGGTAACGGCCAGTACGCGCAGCAAAGCCAGATACAAAGCCTTCCTCGACCTCCGCGACGTATGCGATATGACCGGGAAAGACATGATCCGGATCCGCGTGCGCGCCGATCCGAGGCTGAAGCCGGGTCGCGTGGTATTCGTGCCGCCATCCGACGATCCGGACGTGCCGTTCTAGAGAGGCTCGAAATGAAATGCCTCGAGCTCGAACTCGTCGGCGGCTTCCACGTCGGCCCGCTGTTCGTGCCGGTGAAACGTCGTGCGCCACTCATCACCTCAGGAAAAACCGCCGGCCGTCGGCGCCGCATGCGCGAACGCCGCGCCATGCCGCCCTGGGTGAAGCTGTCCGATCTCCGTCCCTTTTACCGCGAGGCAAAACGCCTGACGCGTGAAACGGGCGAGCTACACGTCGTCGATCACATCGTGCCGCTCGACGGCGAGATCGTCTGCGGACTCCACGTGCCTCACAACCTGAGAGTCACTCACTGGCGCGTCAATGCCGTCAAGGCGAATCGCTATTGGCCTGACATGCCCTTCGAACAACTGGACATATTCGAGTGAAAAAGATCCTTCTGGCGCTCGCTTGCGCCTCCGCATTGGCTGGCTGTAATGATGCCGACGTCGCATCTAAGAACCTGTCGACCGCCGCCGACAACTTCGAAATTAATCGCCGCATCGTGTTCTACAACGGCTTTACCGGCGAATACATGCTGACGATCGAGGGAATGTGCTCGAAGGACAATTCCAGCACCGACGGCAAGCTGGCGATCATCTGCAAGACCGGTCCGAACGAATACAAAAAACACTTCCTCGGTCTTTCGAACAACGTGACCTATTTCATCGAGCAACTCGATGCGGCGCCGGCCAGCACCTACCACTACAAAGTGGTCTTCAAACCTTCGGTAATCGTTCCCGACATAGTGGTTCGGTAATGCCACCTGGCCCGTGCTAAGGCTGCCATATGCGAGCCGAGCACCCACCCTTGAGGCCATACCTCGAACGCGTGAGGACACGCATGACGGAAGACATCGAAACGTTCCTCGGCACTGTGGCCGAGGCGACAGCCAAGACGGTCGCGACGCGTATTGGCCTGCCGCATTTTGACGTCGTGAAGGCGATCAACAAGATGCACGCGGCCGGCCAGGTCGAGCGCGAGAAGCGCGCGGGCGGCGGCAATGAGTACGTGTACTGGCTCTCGCGCAGCGCGGCACCGGCACAACAGGTTGTCGAGGCCTCGCCCGAGACCGCGGCACCGGTCGCGGAAACCCCGGCCGCGCTGCCGCCGATCGACACGCACGACACCGCGCGCTTCATCGACGATCTGCGCGCTGAGATTCAGCGCCTCACCGCTGAGCGCGACGCCGCGCAGCTGAAGGCGGAAACCTGGCGCGCGAACGCTGCGACGCTCGAGGCCCGCATCGACGAGCTGACGCTCGGCCCGGTCGGCGCACCCGCGCCGCTGTTCGTGACCGTCGGCCGCAACAGCAAGCCGCAGCGACACGAATCGCTCGAGAAGGCCCAGCGCCGCGGGCGCGCCCTGGTGCGCAGCGAAAAGGAATCCGAGGTGCTAGTGCTCGAGCCGGTCGGCCGGATCGTGCGCGGCACGGAGTGGATGCCCCGATAACTTCAGGACCACACCATGACCACCCCCTCTTTCCTCCAGCGCTGGCGCGCCGCCATCTTGGGAAGTCCGGCTATTGCCGAAAAGATCTCGGACGCTGAGTGGCTTCGGCGATGCGCCGCACGGTTCGTCCAACGCGCCGGCGTCGAGCAACAGATCGCCGATTCGTTCGCCGAATCGTGCTTCGAAAATATCGCCGACTTCGGTTTCGAGAACGACCCGGAAGGTGCGGCGGATTGCGAAATGTCCTACTGGAGCGAATGACCATGACCACCGATAAGAGCTGCGCTGATGCGCTGACGGACGGCCAGATCGACGAACTGTTCTTCGCCGCGAAGAAGCACGGCATGAAGGAAGCGTTCCGCCGAACTGCGCGCGACCTCCTCGCCGCGCCCCCTGTCGAGCAGCCCGCAGCAGCGCCGATCGACGACGAACTTCGCATCGAGGCGATGGCCCGCGCGATGAACATCGCGACGGACGGCCACGATCGCTACTGGACCGGCTTCGTCCCGTCGGCCGGCGCAGCCCTTCGCGCACTGCTCGAGCTTCAGGCCGCACCCGCGCCGGCGGACGAGCGGGAGGCGATCCCGGCCGGATGGAGGCTGATGCCGCCATCGCTGACGCAATCAATGCGCATGGCAATGGCTAAAGCCGCCACCGAATACATGCAGCGCACTGGCGGAAACAGCCCGGACGTGATCTATGAGGCTGCACTCGCCGCCGCCCCGCAGCCTCCTGCGCAGGCAGACGCTCGCGAGGGGCTGACGGACGAGCAGTGGGAAGAACTGCGCCTCATCGCGCGCACGTACAACGAGAAGGGTTTCCCGAAACATGCCCGCGAGTTCTTTGCCCGCGCCTTTCTCACTATCCATCCGGCCCGGTCGGAGCCGCGCGCCGAGGTGACGGCCGCTGCGCGCGACGTGCTCGTCGAGCGGCGCCGCCAGATCGAGCGCGAAGGCTTGACGCCCGCGCACGACGACCAGCACAACGATTGCGAAATGGCACTCGCGGCGATCGTCTACGCCGAGAGCGCGGTCGGCTATCACCCCAGTTGCCCCGACACGTGGCCGTGGTCGCCGGATTGGTTCAAGCCGACCACGCCGCGACGCGATCTCGTGAAGGCCAGAGCACTCATTCTCGCCGAGATCGAGCGCCTCGACCGCGCCGCTCCCGCAGGAGGTGCGTGATGGCGAATATTGCACCGCGAGCCACGGTCGAAGTGCGTGCGCGGATGGACTTCAGCGAAAACGAGCTCCGCGCGCTCGAAGCACTCACCGGCTATGGCATTCACTCATTCCTCGAAGTCTTCTACACGAAACTCGGTAAAGCGTACATGCAGCCGCACGAAGCCGGCCTGCGCGAGCTTTTCGCTTCGGTCAACGCTCACGTTCCCCCAATACTGCGCCGAGCCGACGCGGCGCGCGAAGCGTTTGGAGAGAAGAAATCATGACCGTCTACGTCGACGACATGTATCGCCACCCGATCGGCGAATTCAAAACGGCAAGCGGGCGCGTCTACAAGATGTCCCACCTCATCGCAGACACCTCTTACGAGCTGCTCGCCATGGTCCGAGCGATCAACGTCAACCCGAAGTGGATCCAGCACCCCGGCACGCGCGACGAGCATTTCGACATCGCGATCAGCAAGCGCGCCGCCGCGATTGCCGCCGGCGCAGTGCCGATCACCTTCGAGCAGTGCGGTGCGATGAACAAACGCCGAAAGGTTACCGGCGCGCTCGGTTCGCCCGACGACGCGATCGATTGGCTCAAACAGTTTGTTTCGGCCCGTCGGGCGGCTCGCGAAGCAGCATAGCCGGTCATGGGAGACGCATCATAACGCGCGCCACCCGCATATCAGGCGCGCTTCAGATCGCCAGTCCAGTTTTCGGCGTACTCGTCGAAGTTGTCGTAATCGTGATGGCCTTCCACGTCAAACCAACCGTTGCGCGATGCTTGGCTAATCGCCTTTCGACAAACGGTCTCCAAACCGCCTTCCTTCGCTGGGCGCCAGAGTTCGGGAGGGAGATTGATACCAAACGTGATCCGATCGCGCTTGCCGGCAGCGCTCCATCCATTGAAGTGAATGCTGGTGGGACGGCCGTCTTGCCTGCAAACGACGTCGGCGTGAAACGTGCGTTCATCACCGTTCACGTCGATCTTGAAAATGTATCCGCTTGCGAAGAGTTCGTCGGACATCTGGGTCTCCTTGGTTTTGTGTCTCGAGGCAATCGTAGCATCGCCGATCGGCCAATTTGGCTCAGAAGATTATCAGATCCCGCCATCCTCGACGCCCATCTCATCGAATGGAGCCGCTCGTGAAAGAACGCCCGATCCTCTTCAGCGGCCCGATGGTGCGCACCATCCTCGAAGGCAGGAAGACGCAGACGCGCCGCGTGATGAAGCGCCAGCCGCCCGACGACGTCGCGCCGATCACCGTGTCGCGCTACCACCCCACGATCGTCGACCGGCGCGGCGAGGAAGCACCGGGCGCCGAGATATTCGGTGCATCCAGCGATGACGGCGAATGGGGCTGCAAGTCGCCATTCGGCGAGCCCGGCGACCGCCTGTGGGTGCGCGAGTCGCATGTGCAAGTATTCGAGGTCGACATTCCTGCAGGGCGACCAACGGGGCCGATCGGCACGATGGGGTCACCGGCCAAACCCGACTGGAATAGCCGCTTCGTCTACTCGGCAGATGGCCCGATGCCGAATGTGCAATGGCATCACGTCGGCGACAGCCAACCCGTTCGTTGGACCCCGAGCATCCACACGCCGCGCGCCGCCTCGCGCATCACGCTCGAGATCACCGGCGTGCGCGTCGAGCGTCTGCAGAGCATCAGCGAAGCGGACGCCATCGCAGAAGGCGCCGTCTACACGGACTTCGGCATCGAGCCGCCGACGGGATCACTCAGCCTCGACGGCGGCCGCACCTTCCATCCTGTCGTGCGCGGCACGCAGCGAAACGGTTGGCACATGGGCGACGCGACGAGCCATACGCGGTGCATGGGTTCTGCCAAATACGCTTTCGCGAACCTGATCAATCGGCTGCATGGCGGCGAAAACTGGAATCTGAAAGGCCCTGGACTGTGGGAAGCAAACCCGTGGGTCTGGGTCGTCGAATTCAGGCGCGTCGCCTGAACCTCTCTTCCGAAAACTTTCTCGTTCTCAATGGGGATGAATATGAAAATCCGCCTGAGCGATTGGCTCACCCGGGAATTCAGCCCGGCGCCCGCGATGCGCACGGCCTCACGATGGATCAAGGATGGCAAGATCTATCCACCCCCGATCAAGGTCGGGAACGCGTACTACGTCGAGCAGAACGCCGTGTATCAAGATAGCGCCCGCCCTCGTCTCGCCCACAGGATTGCATGATGGCAGCACGCCCTCGCGTTCGCACTCGTGCGAACTGGCCCGCGCACCTCCACGAGCCGCGCCCGGGCTACTTCACCTGGTACGACCCGCGTACGAAGAAAACACACATTCTCGGCCGCATGCCCCTCGCACAGGCGATCTACGAGGCGACCGAAGCGAACATGCTCGTCGCAACCGGAAAGTCAGCCAAGACGCTTGCTGAGAGAGTCGAGAGCGATTCGCCGACGTTCAGCGAGCTGCTCAAGAAGATGCCGGTCTCCGAGAAGTACAACACCGCCCAGAGTCGGAAACTAGCAGATGGTAGGCTCGAAGCGAAGATCGGCAAGGTCAAGTGCGCTGACCTGACGACGAAGCACTTCGCGGACATCATTGAAGCAATCCTCGCAGAGGGTAAGACCGCGATGGCGAAGGTCGTGCGCGCGCGCGCAACGGCGATATGCCGGCGCGGCGTGTCGCTCGGGTGGATGAACACTAACCCCGCGGCCCTTACCGAAGGCGTGAAGTTCAAGACGAAGCGCAGCCGGCTGACGCTGGAGTCGTTCCGGAAAATCCTGGAGCAGGCGCCGAGGGTGACGAGCTGGCTGGAGAACACGATGCTGCTCGCCCTCGTGTCGGGACAGGACCGATCCACCTGCGCTCGATGGGAGCGATCGTGGATCAAGCACGGTTACGCGCGCGTGACGCGACAGAAAACCGGGGTTGTCGTCGAGATCCCGACGTCGCTACGGCTCGATGCGATCGAGTTGACGCTCGCCGACGTGATAGCGCGCTGCAAGAAGACCGGCGTTATCAGCCAGTATCTGATCCACTACACGGGGACGAAAAACGGGACAGTGCCGGGCGCAGCGGTCGGCCTCGGCGTCATTTCGGCAGCGTTCGCGCGCGCTCGCAAGAAGGCTGGTATCCCGGATGAGAACGCACCGTCGTTCCACGAAATCCGGAGCCTTTCGAAGCGGCTGTATGACAAGCAGGGGAACGTCGACACGAAGGCGCTGCTCGGCCACATGTCGGACACGTCCGCCCAAACCTACGCAGATGCGCGAGGAATTGAGCCTATTCGCGTGAAGGTGAGTTCTTAACGAATTCTGAACAGATTCTGAACACGCCCTTGTGCGACAAGGGTTTCAGGCCGATCGAATGTTTCAATCAAAAACACACCTGACCTCGCCGGAATCCTGAACACGTTGGAAATCCGCGTCTTCGCCGACGTCCGGCATGCTCATCAGCACCTGCGCGAATGTCCGTCGCTTCGGCCGGCCGAGCGCATCGGCCAGAATGGCCCGATGTTCGGCCTCGGCGCTCCTGCCGTTGGCCGCAGCCTGCTCGCGCAGGCTCTGAACGATACTGTCATCCACGTTACGCACCAGAAGATTTGCCATGGGTTCCTCCATCCAGATTGCTATCAATGATAGCGCGTCGACGGTGAATTGCAAGCATTGCTATCATCGTCGCGACCGGAAGGAAGACGGTGGTCGGCGTTGGCCGGCGGCAGCGGACGGTATGAATCTACCCGCCCTCCGCCACCGGCCGACGCGTCGAACTGCTGTGACACAAGGTAAGCGCGATCGACGCGGCAAGAAAGACGGCCGAATGGCCAGTCATTTTTACTGACGGGCCGCCGAGGCACGCGCAACGTCCGGCGCGGAGCGAAGCGAAGCGGCCCCGATCGTCGCGCGGCCCGGACCATCGAGGCCCGCTCTCGACCGGCCCCGGGAAATCAACGGCTTGCCGCCGCGTGCCCGACGCCGGCGCGCGTCGAACCCGCGGCCCTTCGCACGATCACCGCCAGCACCGCGATCAGGACCACGGATGCAACCGGCCACATCGTGCCGGTGATCACCGAGACGAACGCCTGCGCCGGCGCGATCCACGCGAGCGCGATGACGGCGATGTCGATGCGGTCCGGCCGCACGTTGCGGCAGTCGAGCAGCAGGAAGATGACCGGCAACACCAGCCACAACAGGTCGTAGTACATGTAGTACGGCTGCACGAGCAACGTCGCCGCGGCGAGCGCCGCCGCGCGCAGTTCGTAGCGCGCGGCGCGCATCCACACGTACGCGACGGCTGCGACGGTCATCACGGCAACGCTCGCATGCACGCCGTACGCGAGGGGAAGCGGCGCGCCGGCGGCCCGCACCATCGCGAACAACGACGGCATGCCGCGCCAGAACGTCACGCCGTACTCGACGACACCGCGATTGAAGATCGGCAGGAACGCGATGAATGCCGTCCACGCATCCGTCCCGAATGCAGCCACGGAAGCCGCGACGAACGCGACGCTGAACATGCCCGCCGAGACCAGCGCTTTCCAGTGCCGCCCGCACATCAGCGCAAGCGGGAACAGCACGCCGTATTGCGGCTTCATCATCAGCAGCGCAATGCACGCACCCGCGACGATCGGCCGCGAGCGGAGCAGCAGCAGCGCCGCGCCGGCTGCTGCGACGGTCAGGAACGCATTCTGCATCGTGAGGACGGCGCCGATCAGGCCAGGGAAAGCGGCGATGGCCAACTGCCGCTGCGCATCGAGCGGCCGCGCCAGCCGCGCGACGACCGCCGCGTAGCAGCCTATCGTCAGCAAGCCGAACACCACGATCGCGCGACCGAAGGAGAGAAGACCGAACGGCATCACGACGAGCAGGAAGGTCGGCGGATACGGCCACGGTGCGAACTCGCCGGAGGGCCGCAGTGCCGCCTCGATCGGCTGAAGCCATTGCGGCGAGAAGATCGCCGTCGCGCCGTGTTCGAGCGCGACGCGCGCCGCGGCCCAGAAAATCGCGAAGTCCGACCCGACCATCGGCGCGGACCGATCGTGCAACCGGTAGTAGCGGATGATCCAGACGACGACGGCAATGATCTGCAGCGCCAGCGCCACGGCCGCATACGTGCCGACGCGTCGCGCGTCGACTGCACGCTCGCCCCCCGATCCACGCATCGTCTCCATCCGCCACCCCGTATTTTGTTCCGATGAAGTATAGGTGTTGCCTTTCGCGCTGAAACATCATGTTGCACATCGGTCCGCAGCGGTCGCGACCGTTTGATACCATCGGAACACAAGACCGGCGATCAACGCCGCGCGACGCGCGCAGAGACCTTGCATCGACGCGGACCATCCGTGCCTGACATCCCGATCCAAGCGATCCAAGACACGAGACGCCCTTCTGTGGACCCGATTACCCCTTCTCTGCACAGCCTGTTCTCCCCGACACCCGACAAACTCTACTTCCCGGCATGCGTCGCGGCCGTCGCGATCATCGCGTGGCTCGTCGCGCGCCAGGTGCCGTTCTACCGGTCGGCCGTCGACAAGTCGCTGTCGATGCGCTACCACAACCTGGACGGGTTGCGCGGCATCCTGGCCACCTCCGTCGTGTTCCATCACTTCGCGTGCAACCAGGATTTGCTGTCGACCGGCACCTGGGGTGCCGTCCCCGGCTTCCTGTCCAATCTCGGGACGATCCCCGTCGCGATGTTCTTCATGGTCACCGGCTTCCTGTTCTGGGAACGTGCATGCACGGGCACGCTCGATGTACGCACCTTCTTCGTCGGTCGCGTGCGCCGACTCGCGCCGCTCTACCTGTTCTACGCGGCCATCATCGTCGCATGCACGTTGTACTGGTTTCCCGGCAACGTCGTCGGCGCGCCCATGCAGTTGCTGGCCGACCTGCTCAAAGCCGTTTCGCTCGGCTGGTTCGGCACGTTCCCGATCAACGGCGCGGAGCAAACCAGCCATGTGAGCGGCATCTGGTGGACGCTCGCGTACGAATGGCGCTTCTACGTCGCCGTTCCGTTTCTGGCCTGGTTCGTCGCCACGCGCGCGTGGCGCAAGCTGCTCGCGCTCGCCGTCGTCACGGCCTGCGCCGCGCTGTTCGGCAAGCCGGGCAGCATGGCACTGCTGTTCGCACTCGGCGCGGTGGCCTACGAGGTCGCGCGGCACCGCGCGATCCGCGCGCTGCTCGGCACGAAATCGGCGGCCACCGTCGCGCTGCTGATCCTCGCCGTCTCGCCGTACCCGGCCGAACGCTATTCGATCGAAGGCGCACTGCCGCTGCTGCCGGTGTTCCTGTGCGTCGCGTGCGGGAACACGTTCTACGGCGTGCTCAGGACCCGCCCGCTCGCGCTGCTCGGCACCGCCAGCTTCAGTATCTACATGATCCACATGGTGATCGTCTATCTGATCGTTCATGCGTTCAACAAGTTCGTATTCCCGATCGATTCCGCCAACGACGCGAGCATCTGGGCGCTTGCGCTGGCATGCGCGCTGATCGCCGTCTTCTGCTCGCTGCTGACCTACCGCTACATCGAGCATCCGTTCATCGCGAAGCGCAGCCCCACGCGCGCAGCACGTCCGACGGCCGAACCTGCACCTGAGCGTCGCACGGCTACGCTGTGACAACTCGCGTGACACACGCGGCTCAGAACCGGTACGAGATCCCGATCTGCAGCACCGGATACCAGCGGTAGCGCGACATCATGCGATTCAGCTCGTCGAGACCGCTGGCCGCGAGGATCTGGCTCTTCTGTGGACCGGCCGCGGCGGCGAGCGCCGGCGACAGCGTGTACGAACATCGCGGGATGCCGTATGCGACGCCCAGGTCGGCGACGAACCCGAGCCCCTTCGATGCCGGCCGGTGCCCGTAGCCGATCCCGAAGTACGGCATCACGTCCGGATAGCGCGCCTTCGCGACCGCGAACATGCCGGGGAGTGCCGGATACGTCTTGCCGGCGAACACGTACGTGCCGTTGGTCGGCACCGATACGCCGGTGATTTCGTCGTCGTTGAAGCGCAAGCCGAGCGTCGCGCGAAAGCCGCTGCCGCGCCACGGGAAGATATCCGCGTACAGCCCGCCTTGCCGCAGCTTGATGTCGTCCTGATAGCGATTGCCGGCGACCGAGAAGTCATGCGACAGGTTGATCGCATTGAAATCCGCGTGTGCACCCAGGATCGAATTGAAGCTCACGGCCGCGCCGACCCCAACCCCTTGCGTGCCGCCCTGCAGGTAGATCTCCTGCGCGTGTGCGCTGGCCGCGAACAATACCGCCAGCGCTGCCCATTGGTTCACTGTCATTTTCATGAGCGTCTCCCCGACTCGCGCCGGGGACGCGCCGCCCCGCCGCGTGCGGTCTCCGCCGCCACGCGTGACGCGTTCCCCGGCACGACACCCCGCAAGCAAGCTTGCTGTTTGACGGATCGAACGCACACTGCCCTTCGTGTCGCCGATACGACGCATCACGCGTCCGACGCGACGGGCGTCAACCCGCGGCCCGATCCGATCCCCGATGTTTCGATGTCGTTGCGTGCCGCTCCCGCGATGCGTTTTTCCGACCCGTCGCGGTACGAGCGGCACCGACGTCATCGCAATGCGTGTGCCATGCGGCGCAGACCCGTGCGGAGCGGGGCTTCGCATCAAACATCTGTTGTTATGCGTAATCGGGTTGGAGGAAATGTTTCAGGCGTGCATCGTTTTCTCGGCGTTTCGTCGCAGCACGCGTGATCGGGGACATCCCGCAGCGAACGCCGCAAGCACGTCAGGCAAGCGTGGGAGGTCGTCGAGATGTCTGCGTCGCGGCGGAATGCGGGCGAGCGAGATCGCATACAGTCGCCGAAACGTTTCATCGACGCGACGTCGGGCGCGGCCGCGCGCGAGCCGGACGTATGATCGCTTTGCGCGAATCAGGGGGAATACGGAGGGCAAGCCATCGGATCGCAACGCACACCGGAGGGATCCGAGCGCTCGCGCGCGCGGCGGCTCAGCCGCGTGACGAAACGGATGAGGTCGCCAAGGTAGTAGCGCTGCTCGAAGTCGACCGGCCGGTGCGCGTGCGTATGCGATGTCCGTTCGATCAGGAAGACGGGACTGCCGTGCGCGATCGGCAACGCGAGCTGCCGCGCGACGGCGGCGTCGGGTTCGACGCCTCGACGGTCGACGAGCCGCGCGCTCGGCGTTCGTCCGAGCGCATGGATGTCCTCGACGAAGCGGTCACGATGTCAACCGCAGATCCAAGCGCCGATCCAAGCGCCAAGCGGCAGGCTATAACCCGTACCCGCCGGACACATTCAGCTGCTGCCCGGTCACATAATTCGCGCGGTCCGACGCGAGAAACACCGCCGCGCGCCCGATGTCGTGCGCCTTCCCCCAGCGCTTGAGCGCGAGCATCTTCTGCGTGTCGTCGATCCACGCCTGGTCGAACTGCCCCTGCGCCATCAGCACCGGAAACATCCCGGCCTCGATCACGCCGACGAGGATCGAATTCGCGCGAATCTCGTAGCGGCCCTCCTCGCGCGCGAGCCCTTTCACGAGCGCCTCGTTCGCGGCTTTCGGCGCGACCGACAGCCCGTCGCGATCGGGCCAGCGCAGATGGCCGGCCGAACCGAGCGTCACGAACGACCCGCCGCCCGACGCGCGCAGATGCGGCAGCGCCGCCTTCGCCGCGTTGAAGAAGCCGACCGTCTCGACCTCGATCGCGCGGCGCCAGTCGTCGTGCGTCATGTCGCCGATATGGCGCTGGTTCACGAACGGGCCGGCGGCCCACACGATCGTATGCACGCGGCGGTGCACTTCGATTGCCGCGGCGAGCGCCGCGTCGACCTGCGCGGGGTCCGTCACGTCCGCGCGATGCAGGCTGACCGCAACGCCTTCGCCGCGAATGTCGCGCGCGACGCGCTCAGCCACGTCGGCCTTGCTGCGATAGCCGAGCGCGACCGGCACGCCGGCGCGCGCGAACTCGAGCGCGACGCCCTGCCCGATCCCGCCGCTACCGCCGAACACGAGCACCGCGCCCTGCGGAAATCCGTTGTCGTTCATGCGTTGATCCCGTTGATGTGTGGCAGCGCCGTTCAGGCCGCCGCTTCGGTGGCCGCACGCAGCCGGTATTTCAGCACCTTCCCGGCCGCGCTGGTCGGCAGTTGTTCGACGAACGTGAAGTGCCGCGGCACCTTGTAGTTCGCCATGTTGCGGCGTGCCCAGTCGTTCAGTTGGTCCGCGTCGGCATGCGCACCGGGACGCAGCACGACGTACGCATGGCCGACCTCGCCGAGGCGCGTGTCGGGCACGCCGACCAGCGCGACCTGCGCGATCGCCGGATGCGCGGCGAGCAGCCGCTCGATCTCGGCCGGATAGCAGTTGAAGCCGCCGACGATGAACATGTCCTTGATCCGGTCGGTGATCTTCAGGTTGCCGTTCGCGTCCACGCAGCCGAGGTCGCCGGTGTGCAGCCAGCCGTCCGCGTCGACGGTTTCGCGCGTCGCGTCGGGCTGGTCGAAGTAGCCGCGCATCACGTTGTAGCCGCGCACCCAGATCTCGCCCGTCTCGTCCGGCCCGAGCGCCACGCCGCCGGGCCCCGCGATGCGCAGCTCGACGTCCGGCATCGGCCGGCCCGACGTATAGGCGACGGTTTCCGCATCGTCGCCTCGACGGCACAGCGTCGCGAAGCCGCACGATTCGGTGAGCCCGTAGCCGGTCAGCACCGTCTCGAAGCCGAGTTCCGCGCGCATCCGCTCGATCAGGCTCGGCGCGATCGCGGCCGCGCCCGTCACCGCAATGCGCAGCGACGACAGGTCGCGTGTCGCGCGATCGGGCGCATCGAGCAGCGCGTAGTACAGCGTCGGCGGCCCGGGCAGCACGGACACGCGCTCATCGGCCACGCGCCGCAGCACGTCGGCCGGCTCGAATACCAGATGCGGCAGCACGGTCGCGCCGCTCGACAGCGCGGCGAGCCAGCCCGCCTTGTAGCCGAACGTATGGAAGAACGGATTGACGATCAGGTAGCGGTCGTCCTGACGCACGCCGGCGATCTTCGCCCACGCCTGCGCGGCGCGCAGGTTCTGCCCGTGCGCGGTCATCACGCCTTTCGGGCGGCCGGTCGTGCCGGACGTGAACATCAGGTCCATCACGGTGTCGGGCGTCACCTGCGCTTCGCGCTCGCGCACCGCGGCGATCGATACCGCCGCGCCGCGCGCGAGAAAGGCGTTCCAGGTCTCGTCGTGCGCGCCGGACGGCGGCTCGCCGTCGAACACGACGACGCGCTCGAGCGTCGCGGGCCGGTGCGGCGCGAGCATCGCCGGATACGATTCGCCGAGGAACGTGCCGCAGCAGAACAGCAGCCGCGCGCCGCCGTCGTGCAGGATGCCGCCGACTTCCATTCCCTTCATCCGCGTATTGACCGGCACGAGGATCGCGCCGACGGTATGGATCGCCAGCGCCGCGACGATCCATTGCGGCAGATTCGGCGCCCACACGGCGACCCGGTCGCCGACATCGATGCCGCTCGCGAGCAGCGCACGCGCGGCTTCGACGCGGGCGGCGTCGAGCTCCGCATAGGTGAGCCGGCCGTGCGCCGACTCGATCGCCGGATGCGCGCCGTGGCGCTCGGCGGCCCGTGCGATCAGCGCGGGCGTCGTCAGGATTTCGTTGTCCATCGTCATTGGAATCGCAACAGGGTTGCCGGGCACGCCGTCGGCGCGCCGCGGCTCAATCGGGGAACACCACGCGCAGCACGTCGCTCGCGGGCCGTGCGCAGCAGGCAAGCGTCCAGCCCGCGGCGATTTCGTCGTCGTCGAGCACATGGTTGCTGTCGAGCGCCACCTCGCCGCGCTCGATCCGGCACATGCACGCGCCGCATTGCCCCATCCGGCAGGAATTCGGCGCGGGCACACCGGCGCGCAGCATCGCGTCGAGCAGCGTTTCGCCGGGCGCGCTGTCGAACGTGAACGCGTCGCCGTCGAGCACCGTCTCGATCGCCGCGCCGTCGCCGGTCTCGGCCGCCGTCGCGGCCGACGCCGCCGTATCGCCGTCGGCCGGCGTATCGGGCAGCGACGCGAAGCGCTCGACATGCACGCGCGCCCGCGGCAGCCCGAGGCCGAGCATCGCGGCAAGCGCGCTCTCCATGAACAGCGCGGGCCCGCAGATGAACGTCTCCTGCTGGCTGAACGGCCGCGCGAGCTCCTCGAGGTGCCGCTGCTGCGGCACGCCCTGCACGCTGTCGAGCCAGTGGATCACGCGCAGTCGACCCGGATGACGGTGCGCGAGCTGCTGCAGCTCGTCGCGGAAAATCACCGAGCGCTCGTCGCGGTTCGCATAGATCAGCGTCAGCATCCCGCGTCCGTGCACGAGCGCCGATTTCACGATGGACAGCACCGGCGTGATGCCGCTGCCGCCCGCGAACAGCAGCAGGTCGCCGTCGAGCGTGCGCGGCGTGAAGACGCCGGCCGGCGGCATGACGTCGAGCGCATCGCCCGCACGGATGCGGTCGCACAGCCAGTTCGACGCGCGGCCGTCGCGCACGCGCTTGACGGTGATCTTCGGCGCGGCATCGATGCCGGGCGCGCTCGACAGCGAGTAACAGCGTGCAACGGTCGCATCCGCGCACGGCACGTTCAGCGTCAGGAACTGCCCGGGCCGGTACGCGAACGCGTCGCGCAACGCGGCAGGCACGTCGAACACGAACGAGCACGCGTCGTCGCTTTCGGCAATCACGTCGGCAACGGTCAGCCGGTGGAAACGGGAATCGTTCGAGGCAGTACTCATCGCCGGTTCCTCATGCCAAGCCGGCATCGTGCCGGCCCGCTTCGCGTGCGGCGGCCCGCGCCGGGCTCGACGCGCGCGCCGGCGCGATGCACGCGAATGCGTTCAGCACCTGCGCTACCGCGCCGCCGATCAGTTGCATGAGCGCATGCATGATCGTTGTGTACACAACCTTGCCGATGCTGCGGTTCATGGTGCATGTCATGGGTGGTCTCTTTCCGATGCGGTAAAACACACGCGCCGCCGTCACGCGGCCACGCGGTTCGCGGGCGCGCCGGGCGTCGTGTATGCGCCGTCGAGATAGACGAGCGGATCGACGTCCCCGCTCATCAGCACCTCGCGGATCCGGCCGATGAACACCGTATGCGTGCCGTATTCGAAGCGGCCGTCCTGCTCGCACACGAGGCTCGCCTGCGAATCGTGCAGATACGGAACGCCGAGCGGCGACGTGTGCCAGTCGCCGGTCGTGAAACGCGCTTCACCCTTCAGGCGGCCGCTGCAATCGATCGCGATGCCTTCATGACGCGCCGACAGCACGTTCACGCAGAACGGCGCACCCGCGTCGAGCGGCGGATACAGCGACGCATTGCGATTGATGCAGATCAGCAGCGACGGCGGATCGGTCGACAGCGAATCGACGGCGGTCGCGGACATCGAGTAACGCCGGCCGGCGTGCGCGCTGCTGATGACCGTGACGGAGCGCGCGAGGCGGCGCATCGCGAGCAGCATGTCGGTGCGCAGTGGATGGGTATTGAGTTCGCTCATGATTGGACTCCGTCAAGTTCAGTCGGGGACGGCCAGGGTGCCCGGCCGCCGGCGTCGGCCGCTTGCGCGGCCAGATGGTCGGCGGCGATGAATCCGAAGGTCATCGCCGGACCGAGCGTCGAGCCCGCGCCGGGATAGCTCGCGCCCATCACCGATGCGCTGGTGTTGCCGATCGCGTAGAGGCCGTCGATCGGCGCACCGTCGGCGCGCAGCACGCGCGCATGCGCGTCGGTGACGAGCCCGCCTTTCGTGCCGATGTCGCCCGCGTCGATCCGCACCGCGTAGAACGGCGCTTCGTCCACCGGCCCGAGGCACGGGTTCGGCTGGTTCTGTGGATCGCCGTAGTACGTGTCGAACAGGTTGTCGCCCTTGCCGAACGCTTCGTCGACGCCGGTGGCCGCATAGCGCGCCATGTCGCGCAGCGTGTCGTGCAGACCCGCCGCATCGACGCCGATCCGCGCGGCGAGCGCGTCGATCGTGTCGGCCTTCACGAGCACGTCGCGGAACGCGTGCGGAATGCGCGCGTCGGGCATCATCGATGCCGGCATGATCGGCCCGCACGGATACTTGCGGCGAAAGCGCGCGTCGAACACCATCCACGCCGGCACGCATGCGCCGGTGCGCGCATGGTCGCGATACATCGCCGGCACGAATTCCGAATACGGTGCGGCTTCGTTGACGAAGCGCTTGCCGAGGCCGTTGACGATCACGCAGCCCGGCAGGTTGCGTTCGACGAACAGCGCGCGCTGCTTCTCCTCGCCGGCGACCCCGACCGTCGGCGCGCCCCACACGTGCTCCATCAGCGCGAGCGCGCCGCCGAGCCGGTGGCCTTCGGCGATCGCGTCGCCGGTGTTGGCCGGCGGCGTCGCGCTCCACTGCATCTGCGTCGGGTGCGGCAGATAGCGTTCGCGCATCGGCTGGTTGCGCTCGAAGCCGCCCGCGCCGAGGATCACGCCGCGCCGCGCCGCGATCGTCACCGGCTGGCCGAAGCGCTGTGCGCGCACGCCCGTCACGCGGCCGTCGACGTCGAGCAGGTCGCGCATCGGCGTGTCGAGCCACACCGGCACGTTGCGTTCGAGCAGCGCGCGGCGCAGCCCGCCGATCAGCGCGTTGCCGAGCGTCAGGCGCCGGTCGCGCCGCGTGCGGCGGCGCACGCCGACATCGAGCCAGTAGCGGCCGAACTGCGCGATCGCGAGCTTCATGAAGCCCGGCCCGCGCGAGAACAGCGTATGCGCCTCCTTCGACGTCACCGCGACGCGCCCGCCGATCAGCGTGCCGGGCGACGGCGGCCGCAGCCGGTCAAACTCGTCGCCGAGCAGCGCGCCGTCGAACGGCAGCGGATCGAGCGCGCGATAGCCGGGCATCGCCCCCGGCAGCTTCTGGAAATAATCCGCGTACTTCGGCAACGCCTGGTAGCGCACCGGCGTCTTCGCTTCGAGGTAGCGCAGCATCTCGGGCGCCTGGTCGAGATACGCATCGAGCCGCTCGGGCGACGATGCGCCGGCCGTGCACGCGTCGAGATAGCGGCGCGCGGCTTCGCGCGTATCGGTCGCACCGAGTTCGGCGATATGGTGGTTGCACGGTATCCAGATGCCGCCGCCCGAGACCGCCGACGTGCCGCCGTACAGCGCCGTCTTCTCGATCACGACGACGGACAGCCCGCGGTCGGCCGCGCGGCAGGCCGCGAGCAGCGCGCCCGCGCCGGAGCCGACGACCACGACGTCGGACACGTATTGCTGCGCTTGCGTGTCGTTCATCGCCGCCTCGTCAGATGAAATAGTCCGTGTTCTCGCGGCCGAGCATCACGGCGCCGAGATTCTGGCCGAAACGGTCCACGTTGTTCGCGTAGTGCGCACGGGCCGCATGCAGGTCGAGGAAACGGCGCACCAGCGGATTGCGGTGATAGATGCCGTTGCCGCCCGCATAGCGCAGCAGCGCGTTCGCGGCCTGCGCGCAGCGCTCGGCGACTTGCGCGGACTGATAGCGGAAATGCACGCGGCGCTCGATCGACACGGCCGGGCCGCCCGTCACCGACGCCATCAGTTCCGCGAAATTGCGCTTGAGCAGCACCTTCATCTCGTCGATCGCGACGGCCGCGTTCGCGCAGGCGTTCTGCGCGCCCGGATCGTCGGTCGTCTTCGCGCCGCTGTTGGCCGACACGCGCGTGGCCGCATAGCCGGTGAAATCGTCGAGCGCGCCCTGCAGCGCGCCGATGCACGACGTGCACACCGCCCGCACGAAGATCTGCGCGAACGGCAGCTTGAACAGCGGCGCGTCGTTCACGGCGAGGCCGGGGCTCGTGCCCATCATCCCGTCGATCGCCTTGTGCGTGCGGTAGGCGGGCACGAACACGTCGTCGACGACGATGTCGTGGCTGCCGGTCGCGCGCAGCCCGAGCACGTCCCAGTCCTGCTGGATCCGGTAGTCGGACTTCGGCAGCAGGAACGTGCGGTATTCCGGCGGCTGGCCGGCTTCGGCCGGCGGCACCAGCGCGCCGAGGAACACCCATTCGCACAGTTCGCTGCCGCTCGAGAATTTCCAGTGGCCGGACAGCCGGAAGCCGCCTTCGACCGGCGTCACGCGGCCGACCGGCATGTAGGTCGACGCGATCAGCGTCGCCGGATCCTTGCCCCACACGTCCTGCTGCGCGCGCTCGTCGAACAGCGCGAGCTGCCAGTTGTGCACGCCGACGACGCCGTACACCCATGCAGTCGACATGCAGCCGCGCGCGAGCGCCATCTGGATGTCGAAGAAGGTCTGCGGATCGAGCTCGTGGCCGCCGTAGCGCTTCGGCTGCAGCACCTTGAAGAAGCCGGCGGCCTGCATGTCGGCGATCGTCTCGGCCGGGATGCGTCCCCGGGCTTCGGCTTGCGCGGCGCGGCCGGCGAGCGTCGGCGCAAGCGCCTCGGCCCGGGCGATCAGCGTGGCGGCCAGTGCGTTCGAATCGTTGTCGCGATGCACGAATGTCTCCTGATATGCGGAGCGCGCGCGGCGGCGCTCACCCCGGTCTCTGTCTAAGTGATTCGCAGCGGCGGGCGCCGCGAGCATGGATTGCTGCTGCCGATGGTCGGCCGCGCGCGGCCGCGCCGCATCGTCCGAAGGGACGACGAGCGCGATCCGGCCCGCATTACGCGCACGCGCGCTCCTGCTCCTTGTTGAAGAACGGGATCACGTGTTCGCCGATATTGCGGATGGTTTCCATCTGCGCGTCGTGCGGTACCGTACCCATCTGGCACAGGAACAGCACTTCGTCGACGCCCGCTTCCTGCAGGCGGCCGACGTAGCCGATACAGTCGTCGACCGTGCCGTACGCGTGGTTCGGGTTCATCATCGCGAGCGCCGGATCGGCGAAGTTCACGACGACTTCCTCGGACGCGAAGCGCGACCGGATCACCATCTCGCCGGTGTCGGCCTGCACGAGGTCGTCGCCCCACTTCGCCGGGTCCGGACGCTCGCCGCCCGTGTACCAGTACGCGAGCGACTCCATGAAATAGCGCTGGCCGCGGATGCCGATCTTGCGGGCCTTCTGGCCGTCGGCCATCACGACCGTCGGGCACAGCGCGGCGAGGTGCTGGGTCGGGCGGAAGCCGACCTGGTCTTCCGGCTTGCGGTTCGCCCACGCTTCGCGATACACCGCGTTCTTCTTCGCGACTTCATCGGGGCCGCCGAAGCCGAGCACCAGCGCACCCATCCCGCGCTGGCCGGCGCGCAGCAGCGCATCGGTGTTCGTGCACGCGAGGTACATCGGCGGATGCGGATCCTGCATCGGCTTCGGGTGGATCGGACGCTTCGGAATCTTGATGTATTTGCCGTCGTGCTCGATCTCGTCCTGCACGAACATCTTCGGCACGAGGTACATCGACTCGTCGATCATCGGCTGCAGTTCGTTGAGGTCGTAGCCGAACGCGCCCGCTTCCTGCTGGCTGCCGCCCTTGCCGACGCCGAAATGCACGCGGCCGCCCGACAGGATGTCGAGCAGCGCGACACGCTCGGCCACCTTGATCGGATGGTTCATCGCCGGCGGCAGGCACACGACGCCGTGACCGAGCCCGATGCGCGTCGTGCGGCCGGCCAGGTACGCAAGGAAGGTTTCCGGCGCGCTCATGTGCGCATAGTTGGTCAGCGACGTGTGCTCCACGCACCAGATCGTGTCGAAGCCGACCTGCTCGGCCAGCAGCGCCTGTTCGACCGTCTCCTTGAACACCCGGTGATCGCCCTCGCGCGATGCGTCGGTGGTCTGGGCTTCGTAGATGAGGGAAAACTTCATTGCGTGCGTCTCCATGTATGTTGGACGAGTCGGGGTCGTGCAGCCGCCCGCACGATACGGACGAATAGCGACGGTCCACGGATGGGAGTGTCGGCGCGCGGGCGCACGGAGGCATCGTCTGTTCGGAGTATCGGCACGCGTGCGGGGACAGAGGGCTTTCACCGTCATCCGAACAGACTGCGTCGCGGCCGGCACCGCGCGCTAGCATCGAACGACGGTGCAGTACGAGCCGCACACATCACGACAAGGGAGAGAGGAAATGAAGGTATCGATGCTGCTGTATCCGGTCGACGACATCGACACGGCCTTGCCGCTGTTCGTCGACGGACTGGGGCTGAGCGTGAAGTTCCGCGACGGCGACCGCTATTGCGCGCTCGACGGCGGCCCGCTGACGATCGCGCTCGTGGCCGGCGACGAACAGATCGTCGAGCGCGCGGCGCTCACGCTGCGCGTGGACGAAGACGACGATCTCTATGCGGCGATGGCGCGGGTCGTGAAGGCCGGTGCGTCGGTGCGCGTGCCGGTGCAGGCGGGGCCGCACGAATACCGCGCGGTGCTGGAGGACAAGAACGGCGCGCTGCTCGTGATTTCGCAGAAACGCGCCGCGTGACGCGCGCGCGGTGACGACGCGGGTTGTGCGGCCGGGCCCGCGGGACACCGGCCGGATCCCGCGCGGGCGCCGGGCCGCTACTGCTCGGGCGGGTTCCGCCGGGCCGTGGTCATCGCAGTCATCGCCGTGCAGGCGCTGAAGATGGCCGTCGACCAGGTAGTCGACCTGATCGCGGTGCGGACGATCCAGATGACCATCGAGCTCGGGAACTGCGCACATCCGGCTAACGGCAATCGTGTGAAGAAGCTCGCGATGGTGTAGTCCGTATCGCCCTCTGAGCCAACGGGCTCATTTCGCCTCGCCCAGGCCAAACGCGGATGCGGTGCTGGGCGATATCCGAACCTTGATCACCCCTCAGACCGCTCTACGACCACCTCGCTGATTTGCAGCACGGGTTGGATATCCGTGTAATTGGCTATGTCGGCCATGATCTCCTGCGCGTGCGGGTCGCTGGCAGCCTGGAAGGCTTCGACGGACGTGCAGACGAAGTCGCACTTGGCCACGTAGACAGGATCAGTGCCGGGAGCACCGCCTGCGATGCCCTTGTCCACCGTGTAGTACAGACACGCAGCGCCGAGCCGCTGTTTCACCATGGGCATATGCCGCTCGCGGTAGTAAGCATGATCGAATCGCGCGCCTGCGGCGTACGGGTACATGACACTGACTTTGATCATCGGGGTCTCCTGTTGCTGGTCAGCAAAGCGGTGGAACAATTCAGCGGCTCCGAAATATGGCGTCCATTATGCAATTGGAGGCGAGCAGCACGAGCCAGGTGTCGTCGAGGACCGGTTCCAAGGGGGAATGCCGATCACATGTATTGGGATGAGTGCGTCGATGAATTCATCGCGGAGTGGCCTGTTGCTTACAGTTCCCGGGATGCAGAACGCCAACGAGCGGGAAGGAAGCACTGCCGTCCTTGAAGTGCACGCCCAAAATTACCTTGCCGCCCCCGGCGCCCGCAAGTCGCTGGTCTCCAGCAGCTCGAGCAGCGTGCCGGCAGGCTGGCTGAGCCGTTTCGCGGCGAGCGCGATGAATTCGACGTCGGGCAGCGTGGGCAGACCGTCGCCGTTGACGGGCGGCGCCAGCCCGCGCGCCGACAGGTACTGCGACGTCGCGGTGAGCCCGAGCCCGGCCCGCGCGGCCGCGATGCAGCCCGGCTGGCTGCTGCTCGAACACACGACTTCCCAGCCGATCCCCTTCTCCGCGAGCGCGTTCAGCACCACCGCGCGCGTGACGCTCGGCTCGGCCACCAGCACGAGCGGCAGCGGCCGCTCCAGGTCGACCACCGTGCCCGGCCGCGCGACCCATTCGAGCCGCGCGCGCAACAGCGGCGTGCCGCGCCGCTCGCCGAGCCGCCGCTTGCCGATCATCAGGTCGAGCGCGCCCGCATCCATCAGTTCGTAGAGCCGGCTCGTCATGCCGGTGGTGATCTCCAGCGCGACATCCGGATGCGCGGCGCGGAACGCCGCGAGCACGTCGGGCAGCGCGACCAGCGCGAGATCGTCCGACGCGCCGAGCCGCACGCGCCCTTGCAGCCGCGGCTTGCGGAACTGCGATTCGGCACGGTTCAGCGCCTGCAGGATCACGTTCGCATGCACGAGCAGCGCCTCGCCGTCGGCCGTCATCGCGATCGAATGGGTGTCGCGCACGAACAGCCGCCGCCCGACGCTCTCTTCGAGGCGGCGGATGTGTTCGCTGACGCTCGACTGGTTGAGCCCGAGCTGCCGCCCCGCTTCGGTGAAGCTGCGGCAGTTCGTGACGGTGGCGAACGTCTTGAGCCAGACGGGATTGAGCATGCCCGCATTCTCATCGGCAATTCCGATGACAGTCAATGTCTTCAGGCCGCTTCCCGATGACGACCGGAATCGGTACCATCGGACGCTTGTAGACCGGCCGTGCGCCGACGCGGGCCGCCGCGCCGCCGCCCGGCCACGGTCGCCGCCCCTCGAATCACGTCATGTCCCGCGAACCCTCACACTCCGCGCTGCTGTGGATCGTCGCCGCCGCGTTCTTCATGCAGTCGCTCGACACGACGATCGTCAATACCGCGCTGCCGTCGATCGCGCAAAGCCTGCATGCGTCGCCGCTCGCGATGCAGCCGATCGTGGTCGTCTACACGCTGACGATGGCGATGCTCACGCCGGCGTCCGGCTGGCTCGCCGACCGGTTCGGCACGCGCCGCGTGTTTTCGCTGGCGATCCTCGTGTTCTCGCTCGCATCGATCGGTTGCGCCGCATCGCACACGCTCGGCCAGCTCGTCGTCGCACGCGCGCTGCAGGGCATCGGCGGCTCGATGCTGCTGCCGATCGGCCGGCTCGCCGTGTTGCGCCGCGTGCCGGGCGAACAGTACGTCGCGGCGATCGCGTTCGTGTCGATCGCCGGCCAGCTCGGGCCGATCGTCGGGCCGACACTCGGCGGCTGGCTCACGCAGGCGATTTCCTGGCACTGGGTGTTCATCGTCAACGTGCCGGTCGGCGTGGTCGGGTTCATCGCGGTGCAGCGCTACCTGCCGCACGACCACGCGACGCAGCCGCCGCCGTTCGACTTCGTCGGCTGCGCGCTGCTGTCGGTCGCGATGATCGCGCTGTCGCTCGCGACCGATCCGCCGATGCCCACGCATCGCACCGGCTGGGCGATCGCGCTGGCCGTGCTGGGCGTCGCGAGCGCGCTCGCTTACCTGCCCCATGCGCGCCGCCGTGCGCAGCCGCTGTTCCGGCTCGGGCTGTTCCGCGAGCCGAACTTCGGTTCGGGATTGCTCGGCAACCTGCTGTGCCGGATCGGCACAAGCGCGGTGCCATTCATGCTGCCGCTGCTGATGCAGGTGCAGCTCGGCTACACGCCGCTGCAGTCGGGGATGATGATGCTGCCGGCCGCGATCGCCGGCGTGATCGCGAAGCGCTGGATCGCGCCGCTCGCCAGACGCTTCGGCTATGCGACGTTTCTGGTCGTGAATACGGGGATCGTAGGCTGCGCGATCGCCGGGTTCGCGCTGATTTCGACGCGACCGGCGCCGGTGCTGGAGATGGTGCTGCTGATCGTGTTCGGCGCCGCGAACTCGATGCAGTTCGCCGCGATGAACGCCGTGACGCTCAAGGGGCTGTCGCACGCCGACGCCGGCAGCGGCAACAGCCTGTTCACGATGATGCAGATGCTCGCGATGGGGCTCGGCGTGTCGATCGGCGGCGGGCTCGTGAACCTGTTCGCCGCGCATTGGGGTTCGATGGCGAACGGCTTCATGCTGTCGTTCGCGTGCATGGGCTCGGTCACGCTGCTGTCGTCGCTCGTGTTCCGGCGCATCGACACGGCCGCGCCGCCGCGCCCGATCGCGCCACGCCCGTCCGCGTAAGCGGCGCGGCGAGCCAGCGGGCGCCGCGCCGTCAGTTCGCCTGGCGGCGCTCGACCACGCGCTTGAGCACCCAGCGAATCGACGAGCCGTCGGCCGGCGGCTGCGCGACGCGGTATTCGTCGACTTCCAGCACATATTGATAGCCCGGCTGGTACGCAAAACCCTCGATGCCGGCGTACCACAGGCTCCACGGCTCGGCCGGGCTGCTGCGCACTTGCAGGCAGTCCATCGGCGCGACGCCGGTGCAGCGCGCGGGCTGCGGTGCAACATACACGGTTTTCGTCACCGGGCGGCCGTCGGCCGGGCGCGCCGCGCGCGCGTCCGTCGCGGCCGTTGCGCCCGTCGCCGCCGCGTCGGTCTGGCAGGCGGTGAGCAGCGTGCTGCCGGCAATCACGGCCGCGCCGAGCAGCGTTCTGGTGTGGCGATTCATCTGATGATGTTCCTCTGGAAGCGTGGGCGGGCCGATTAGACGAGCGCCGCTTCGCGATAGTTCACAAATAGCTTACAGATGGCGTGCCGCCACCCTCATTCGTAGGATGCCGTGCGCGCGTCGACGCGCTACCGTATCCTCGTGCAGGTGTGTGTGCCGCCGCGGGCGGTCGGGCCGCACACACGCGTATGCATACGCACCAGCACGCCCGGCGCACCGCGACCCGGCGGCTGCAACAGGAGACAACCCGAATGACCACGGCGCCCCCGGCCCTTCCCCCGAGCCTCGCGCAATCGACGCTGACGCTCGAGCAATTCGACGCACTGCTCACGAAAATCTACGAAGGCCCGCTGGAAGACGTGCCGTGGGGCGGCGCACTCGAACAGATCCGCGTGCACCTCGACGCGAACTACGTGACGATGATCCTGCGCTGGCCCGCCAGCGGTCACGCGGGGCTGATGATCAATGCGTCCGAGCACAGCGCGCCGCTGCCGGGCGTCGCGTCGTACAACAACTACTATTACGCGCTCGATCCGTTCGTAAACCTGCCGAGCGATCGCGTCGTCACCGTCGACGAGCTGCTCGGCGTCGGCGTGTGGCGCAGCAGCGCGATGTATCGCGAGTTTCTCGAGCCGTTCGACGTGGGCCACCTGATGGGCGCCGACCTGCGCACGGCCGACGGGATCGAATGCCGGTTTCGCGTGTGCCGCTCGCATCGCGGCCGGGCGTTCTCGACGACCGACAAGGCCGTCTGCAACGCGCTGCTGCCGCACCTGAAACGCGCGGTGCGGCTGCATGCGAAGTTCGGAATGGTCGAATCGGAGCGCACGCTGTACGCGACCACGATCGACCGGATGCTCGTCGCGACCGCGATCCTCGACGAGCGCGGCGCGATCATGAAGACCAATTGCGTCGCGGACGAGATCTTCGCCGAATGCGACGGGCTGCGCGTGCGCGCCGGCGTGCTCGAAGCGTCGTATCCGCTGGAAGACCGCAAGCTGCAGAAGCTGATCCGGCAAGTGCTCGCCGAGCGCGCGGGCGGTGCGCCGACGGTCGCGCAGGCGATCGCGGTCACGCGCCCGTCCGGCAAGCCGCCGCTCGGCGTGCTGATCCGCACCGTGCCGCTCAGCGAATGGTCGGAGGACAATCCGCGCCGGCCCGCCTGCGCGATCTTCATCCGCGACGCGGAGCGCAAGTCGCAGGCGTCGCACGACATCGTGCGCAAGCTGTTCGATCTCACACCGGCCGAGACCACGCTGGCGCTCGCGCTCGTCAACGGGGCGACGCTCGAGGAAGCCGCCGACGAGCTCGACATCAGCAAGAACACCGCGCGCTCGCATCTGCGGGCGATCTTTTCGAAGACGGGCGTCACGCGGCAGGCGACGCTCGTGCGGACGTTGCTGAACAGCGTGTTGTCGCTCGGGTAACGTGCGCGAAACGCGGACGGCTCGGCCGCGTCCATCATGCCGCGGCATGCGTTGCGTTCTTCGAAAGCAAAGCGTGGTGCTTGCCCGATCGGTCGCTGTAGACGCGCTACGTTTCGGCATTCCCTTCTCCGTCGAATCCGCCTAGTCCGTTTCAACGTCGAAGCGCACGCCACCGCGCCCTAATCTGTCGTTCCGTACAACGCCGCAGGAGACCGGCATGGAAAGCTTCGCAGGAAAAGTCGCCGTCGTGACCGGCGCGGCCACCGGCATCGGACGACAGGCCGCGCTGTGTTTCGCGCAGGCCGGCGCGCACGTCGCGCTGCTCGACACCGTCGTGGCCGCCGCCGAAGACACCGCGCACGCCATCACGCAGCTCGGCGCGAAGGCGATCGTGCTGCGCACCGACGTCTCGATCGCCGACGACGTACGCGCCGCGATCGATACGACGGTCGACACGTTCGGCCGCCTCGACGTCGCGTTCAACAACGCGGGCATCGCCCCGCGCGGCGCGCCCGTCGCCGAACTCGACGAAGACGAATGGGACCGCACGATCGCCGTGAACCTGAAGGGCGTGTGGCTGTGCATGAAGCACGAATGCCGGCACATGCTGCAATCGGGCGGCGGCGCGATCGTCAATACGTCGTCGATCATGGGGCTCGTCAGCGGCCCCGGGCTGTCCGCGTATTCGGCCTCGAAAAGCGGCGTGATCGGCGTCACGCGCGCGGTCGCGATCGACTACGCGCGCCACGGCATCCGCGTGAACGCGGTATGCCCGGGCGGCATCGCGCATACGGCGATCACCGACCGTCCGGAGAACCGCGCCGACATGGCGCAACTGGTGCAGGCCACGCCGATGGCGCGGCTCGGCGAACCGCGCGACATCGCGGAAACGGTGATGTGGCTGTGCTCGCCCGCCGCGCGCTTCGTCACCGGTCAGGCGGTCGCGGTCGACGGCGGCTTCACCGTGTGGTGATCGTGTATTACCATCGGCGCTTCCTCGACCGCTTCGTCGCGCCGCCCGCGCCCGCCCGGCCACGGGCGAGCGCCACGCCTCGCTTCGCATGACCTCACCCGTTCCGTCCGACGCCGCGCTGCGGCCGCTGCCCATCGATTCACTGACCGTGCCGGCCGCGCTCGACGGACGCGCGGGCACGAACCGCTCGACCAGCGCACATCCGCAGATCGCGGCGACCAACGATCTCGACGCGGTGCGCGCGTGGCTCGCGCGCTTCGTCGATACGCCCACCACGTTCCAGAACTATCGGAAGGAAGCCGAGCGCCTGCTGCTGTGGGCCGTGATCGCGTGCGGCAAGCCGCTGTCGTCGCTCACGCACGAGGATCTCGTCGTGTACCGGCAATTCGTGCTCGCGCCGGCGCCCGCCGATCTGTGGTGCGCGAACGGCGGCCGCAAGCATCCGCGCGGCGACCCGCGCTGGCGGCCGTTCTACGGGCCGTTGTCGGCGGCCAGCCAGCGGCAGGCGATGGTGATCCTGAACGTGATGTTCTCGTGGCTCGTGCAGGCCGGCTACCTGGCCGGCAATCCGCTCGCGCTGTCGCGGCAGCGGCAACGACGGCCCGCGCCGCGCGTCGCGCGCCATCTCGGCGCGCCGCTGTGGCAGGCGGTCAAGGATGCGATCGCCGCGATGCCGCGCGACGATGCGCGCGCGTCGTTTCATGCGGATCGCGCGCGCTGGGTGTTCGCGCTGCTGTATCTCGGCGGGCTGCGCATCACCGAAGCCGCCGACACGACGATGGGGCATTTCTTCGCGCGACGCGACGCAAACGGGCGCGATCGCTGGTGGCTCGACGTGACCGGCAAAGGCGGCCGGCAGCGGCTCGTGCCGGCCACGGCCGAGATGATGGCCGAACTCGCGCGCTACCGGCGCGCGCACGGCCTGCCGCCGCTGCCCGCCGACGGCGAGCCCACGCCGCTCGTGCTGCCGGCCGGTCGCACGCGAAAGCCGCTCACGCGCGCGGCGCTGCACCGGATCGTGAAGCAGGTATTCCGGTTCGCCGCCGACCAGCTGCGTGCGCAGGGTGAAGCCGGCGCAGAACAGGCGCGCGTGCTCGAACAGGCGTCCGCGCACTGGCTGCGCCACAGCGCGGGCTCGCACATGGCCGACGGTCGCGTCGACCTGCGGCTCGTGCGCGACAACCTCGGGCACGTGTCGCTGACGACGACCAGCCAGTATCTGCATGCGGACGACGACTGGCGGCACAGCGAAACCGAGGAGAAGCACCGGATCGACTGGTAGCCGCAATGAGATGGAAAGTTTCATGAAAGACTCCGAAGCATCGCGCTCGGCCGGAAGCGGCCGTTCATTTCCTTGAACGACGCGTGCGGAAGAAATCCGTCGCGTGATCGGCAAATAAATTTGCGCCGCGCGCTGGAGGCATCGATGGACGCGCGCGCCGCGTTGTTTCCCGTCTGTCACAACCCGGCAAAACTGCCCTTCGACAATACGCATCACCGGGATCCCGCTCGTTTCCGGCCCACGCCCGGCCGCGCACGCGCACGCGCAGGCCGGGCGGTTCCTCATCTCGCGTCCCAACAACGAAACTACGATCATGTCGAACCCGGACAACTTCCCAGCCGAGCCGAACGAGCCGGCCGCTTCCGTGTCGCGTCGCGGCTTCCTGAAACTGGCCGGCGTATCGAGCCTCGCGACCGCCGCGGGCGGGCTCGCAGCCGCCCGTGCCGCCGCGTCGAACCCCGACGGCACGCCCGAACAGGTTCACCTGACGTGGGGCAGCGACCCGACGTCCGAAGTCACGATCTCGTGGGCATCGCTCGCGCCGGCCGTCAATCCGCGCGCGCGCATCGTCGCCGACGGCGACGCGGCGCACACCGTGCACGGCGTGCAGCGCCTCTACACCGACGGCCTGAACGGCGAGACGGTGTTCACGTATCACGCCCGCGTGCACGGGCTGAAGCCGAACACGCGCTACCGCTACGAACTGACGGCCGACAACGACAGCAACGCCGCGCAACCGTTCTCCGCGACCTTCACGACCGCGCCGCGCGGCCGCGCGCCGTTCCGCTTCACGAGCTACGGCGACCTCGCGACGCCGAATGGCGCGTGGGTGCTGTCGTCGCCGCAAAGCCGCTTCGCGGTGCAGGCCGTCGAGCAGTTCCAGCCGCTGTTCCACCTGCTGAACGGCGACCTCTGCTACGCGAACCTGAACCCCGCGCATCAGCCCGAGGTGTGGCGCGACTTCGGCAACAACAACCAGACCTCGGCCGCGAATCGGCCGTGGATGCCGTGCCCGGGCAATCACGAGATCGAGTTCAACAACGGCCCGCAGGGCCTCGACTCGTATCTCGCGCGCTATACGCTGCCGGAGAACGGCACGCGCTTCCCGGGCCGCTGGTACAGCTTCCGCGTGAGCTCGGTGCTGTTCATCTCGCTCGACGCCGACGACGTCGTGTACCAGGATGCGGCCGCGTTCGTCGGCGGCCCGGATCCGCTCGTGCCGGCCGCGAGCACCGGCCGCCCGCCGATCGCGCCGGGCACGTCGTTCTACGTGCGCGGCTACAGCAACGGCGAACAGACGCGCTGGCTCGAGCACACGCTGCGTCACGCATCGCACGACGACGACATCGACTGGATCGTCGTGCAGATGCACCAGGATGCGCTGAGCTCGTCGAAGACGGGCAACGGGTCGGACAAGGGCATCCGCGAGGCGTGGCTGCCGCTGTTCGATCGCTACGGCGTCGATCTCGTGCTGTGCGGTCACGATCACGACTACGAGCGCAGCTATCCGGTGCGTGGCTGCAATCACCGTACGGGCGTCGATGCGGCGACCGGCGAAGTCGTCGAGACGCTGCAGCCGCGTCCGGTCGGCACGGCCGATCCGACGCGCACGACGTTCGACACGAGCGACGGTACGATCCACCTGATCCTCGGCGGCGGCGGCACCAGTGCGCCACTCGATGTATACGGCGAGAATCCGGCGACGGGTTACGCGCAGGCGAAAATCTTCACGAAGCCGAACCGGCCGGTACCGGGCACCGCCGCGAACACGTTCGTGCGGCACGGCGCCGATGCGCTCGAAGACGCGATCTGGTCCGCGCGCCGCGATACCGGCACGGGCTACGGGATCGCCGTGTTCGACCACGATCCGGGCCAGCCGGGCGGCCAGACGACGATCACGATGCGCTACTACCACGCGCCGGGCGCGGATCAGAAACCGACCGCGCAATACGAGCTGTTCGAGACGATCGAGTTGAGCAAAAAGCGACGCGGGCATTGATGCGTCGATCGCCCGCTGCGCGTGATGGTGTAGCGGGCGGCGGAGCGCTCATGCCGCGCATCGCGGATGAAGCCCCCCTTAGCGTCGCGCGACGCGTATCGGGAATTTACGGAAGGGTCGCGGCGGTCGGCTGCCTCAGCGCCCGAGCGCCGTCGCCTAGCTTCGCGATTCCAGCGCGATACGCACGGCCAATCCGGCCAGCACCGTGCCCATCAGCCAGCGCTGAACCAGCGCCCACACCGGTCGACCGGCAAGAAACCCCGCGATCGCACCGGCCATGCACGCGATCAGCGCGTTGACGCAGAGGCTGACCACGATCTGCACGCAGCCCAGTGCCAGCGATTGCGTCAGCACGCTGCCATGCCCCGCTGAAATGAACTGCGGCAGCAACGACAGATACATCACCGCGATCTTCGGGTTCGCGAGGTTCGTCACGAAGCCCATCGCGAAAAGTTTCGCACTGCTGTCATGCGGCAATTGCCGGACCTGGAACGCCGAGCGGCCGCCGGGCTTGAGCGCATTCCACGCGAGATACAGCAGGTAAAGCGCACCGCAGAAGCGCAACACGTCATATGCATACGGCACGGTCAGCACCAGCGCGGTGATGCCGAACGCTGCGCAGAACATGTAGGCGACGAAACCCAGCGCCACGCCGCCGAGCGACACCAGGCCCGCGCGGCGGCCCTGGCAGATCGAGCGCGAGATCAGGTAGATCATGTTCGGGCCGGGCGTCAGCACCATGCCGAGCGACACGAGTCCGAATGCAATCAGGGTAGGCAAGGCCGGCACGGCGATCTCCTTCGAGGCGATAGAATCAGCGGCGAATGTCCACCAATGTATTGCATGTCGACATGCGTCGGCATGAATAAATTGCAAGTGCATGATGAGCGCGTTTCATCGCGCCGCGTTGCTCGCTACTTGCCGTTTTTCGCCCGCGGCCGGGTCGCCTTGCCTGCCTTGCCCGCGTTGGCGCGCTGCGCGCCGACCAGCTTCACGAATTCATCGGCGACCGCGTTGCCGGTCGCGCTCCACGCCAGGCGCACCGAACGACGCAGCCGGGGCGACAGCTCCAGCACGCGTCCGCCGAATCGCGTGTAGGTCAGCGTGATGCGCGGGACGATCGACACGCCCATGCCCGCCTCCGCCATCGACAGGATCGTCCGCATCTCGACGACGTTGAACGCGGCGCGCAGCGCCGCACCGTTGCGGGCGAAGTAATCCGCGATGACCGGCCCGCACCCGGCTTTCGAGAAAATGAACGGCCCCGCCGACAACACTTTCGCCGACACGCTCTTGCGGCCGTCGAACGCGTCGTGCGCGGCCACCGCGACAAAATCCTCGTCGAGCAGCGGCAGCTCGTGCGCGAACGTCTTGGTGCCCGCTACGACGCCGATGTCGGCCGTAGCGTCGTCGATCCATCCTTCGACTTCCGCGTCCGTGCCTTACATTGCTGCTTGCCGGCCGACACCCTCGTCGGCGAAGGCACGATTTCAAAGGCGTGAAATGGAAACATGGGTGTTGCTGGGCTGCGGGCTCGGTGTCGGTCTGCTGATTGCGATCTGGGGCGTCTGGTCGCTCAAGTGAAGGCGCGTGCGGCGAAGTCTTCGCATTGACGCCTGCATCGGCACGAAGCGCGCGGCACGCTACGCCGGCCGCGCCGCCCCCGCCATCCGTTGCCGTTCCGCCGTCACTCCCCGCCCCATTCGCCAAGACGCGTTAGACTGCACGGATGGAACAATGCCGCTATTGCCAGAGAATCCGCGATGAATGGGATTGCCACGGGGACGAATGCCGCCGTGCGATCGCGAAGGCACTGCGCCGACAGCGTGCGGGCCTGCCGATGGTGCCCGACCGCATCCGCAACGAATTGCCGTCCGGCGCGCCGACCCAGCAGGTGATCGCCGTCCTGTCGCGCCAGCGCCTGCGCGCGCGCCGCGGCAACGAGGAACGCCGCGAGCGCAAGGAAATCGACGACGCCGACGGCGTCTGATCCAGCGCAGCCCCCGAGTTCCCTCCCGTCTACCGGCGCCGAGCCGCCGGGCGCCCGCCCATGCACGAACGACGGATCGCCGCCTTCCTCCGCTGCACTCGCAGATCCCGCAATAGCGATTGGGGTCGGAGCGAGTCTATCCCAATATTATTGCCTCGCCGGCAATGATCTTTCACCGGAATGCAGGTTTACCCTAGGTCCGCCGAAGCCTACGATGTAATCAATCGCTTACGACATGGTGTCGCCGGCGAAGTCAATAGAACATCGGAGGTCATCATGAAATCGCTCGTTTCCGCAGTCGTCGCCGCTGTCGCCCTGTCCGCCTCGTTCGGTGCATTCGCCCAAAGCACCGTGACCCGCGCGCAAGTGCGCAACGAACTCGTCCAGCTCGAAAAGGCCGGCTACAAGCCGAGCCAGTCGAGCCCGTACTACCCGGCCGACATCCAGGCCGCAGAAGATCGCGTGCATGGCGCAGACGCCACCGGCTACGGCGCACAGCCGGCTCCGGTCGTCCAGGGCGGCGCGCCTGCCGTCAAGGTGCAGAACGCACGCGACTCGGTCTACTTCGGCCACTAAGCGTGCCGCCACCGCGCGCTTCGCGCGCGGTTCGCGAATGCAACGAGCCCGTCCCGCGACGGGCTCGTTGCGTTTACGCCGCTTGCCGGCTCGACCGTCGACCATCGACCGCCAACCCCGCGAGCCATCAGCCGGCGCCGCCCGACGCAATGTGACCGTCCGGTTCCGTGCCGAGTGCGCCACCCAACAGTTCCTGATAGCGCACGCACGCACGCTGCGCGGATCCCTTCGCCGCATACATCGCCGCATCGGCCTTGACGAGCAGCTCCTCGGCCGACGTGCCGTCGGCCGGATATTCGCTGACGCCGATGCTCGCGCCGACGGCCAGGTGCCTGTCGCCGAATTCGAGCTCCTCGGCCATCACGAGCTGGATGCGCGACGCGATATCGCCGATCACCGCAGACGAGCGCACGTCGGAAATCAGCACGATGAATTCGTCGCCGCCGAGCCGCGCGGCCATGTCGCCGCTGCGCAGCACCTGGCTCAGCCGTTTCGCGACGGTGACGAGCGCCCGGTCACCGGCCGCGTGTCCGTGCTGATCGTTGATCTGCTTGAAGCGGTCGAGGTCGACGAACATCACGGCCAGCCCTTGCCCCATCGCGGCCGCATGCCGGATTGCCGCGTCGAGATACTCCATGAAGAGCAGCCGATTGGGCAGCGCCGTCAACGGATCGTGGCCGGCGAGGTGCGTGAGTTCCTGCTGCTTCGCACGCAGCATCGCGACCTGCGTGCGGATCTCGACACGCATGCTGTCGAAACAGCGCGCGAGCACGCCGATCTCGTCCGAACGCGCAACGGGCAGCCGCTCCGCGGCCGGGTCGTCGAACACGTGCGTCGCCGCGCGCGCGAGCATCTGCAGCGGCCGCGTGATCGCGCTCGCGAACAGGATCGCCAGGATCACCGCCAGCAGGCTGGAGATCAGCACCATCCGGATGATCCGGTCGCCGAGGATCGCGGCCGGCGTCAGCACGTCGGCGAGCGGACGCGCCATCCCCAGCACGACGAAGCGGTTGCCCTCGTTCTTGCCGAACGGCGTTCGCACGAACGCGAACATCTCGCCCGGCGCCTGGTCGGGTTGCAGCAGGCCGTTGAGCGTCACGTACGTGCGCGGGCCGGTAAATAGCGTACGCGTGCCGGCAAAACTGTCCTGCATCAGCACGCGCCGCCCGCGATCGAAGCCGAATGTCTGCGATGGATCGGGATGCACGAGGAAATCGCCCCATTCGTTCGCGAGGTACACCGAGTAGTCCTCCGGCAAATCGCGTTCGAGTCGCTGGAATACACGCGAGAGCGCAATGTCGACGATCAGCGCGCCGACGACCCGGCCGGACGCATCGACGACCGGCGTCCCCACGCGCAGGATCGGCAGCCCTTCGGCCGCATGCGAACCGGTCTCGTGATTGATCGCGATCGGCGACAGATAGATGTGCCCGGGTGCGGTCGCGAGCGTATCGAACACGTAGGAAAACTGCCCCTTCTCCTGGAACGCACGTTCGGGCAGCACGACGACGCCGCGCGTGTCGCGATCGACGCGGATGCGCTCCAGCCCGAATTGCCCGCTCGCGATCAGGCGGATCTGCAGGTATTCGGGGTGATTCTTCATGAAGCTGTAGTACACCTGTTCGAGCCGCGTGCGCGCGCCCCGATCCGCGTGTTCGTCGCGCGCGACGAGCGACGACGACGGCAACTGCGCGAGCACGAGCGCATCGTCGGCGACGTCGGCCAGTGCGGTCGCGAAGCGCTGGCCGAGCAGGTGGGTCGACATCAGCAGGCTGTGCTGCGCTTCGTCCACGAGCATCGTCCGGTTCGCGCGATACGCGTAGTAGCCGGTCGTGCCGGACGCGATCACGCCGATGCACGCGAACAGCACCGACAGTTTCGACGTGAGCCCGAGCCGGATCATTTTTCGAACCGCTCCGGGCGATCGCCCGACACGATGCGGCTCCACAACGACTCGCGCCGCGCAATGTCCTCGACCGGCTGAATCCACACGAGATGCGGATGCCCGGCCGCGAGACCGGGCGGCGCTTCGAGCGTGTTCGCGAGCCCCTGGCGGGTGGTCAGCAATGCACCGACCGCCGGTTCGAGCATATAGTTGATCCACGCGAACGCGAGTTCGCGACGCTGCGCACCGCTCGTGACGGCCCAGCAGTCGAGCCACGCGAGCGCGCCCTCGTCCGGAATCACGTAGCCGACATCCACGCCGGCGCGACGCAGCAGTTCGACCTGCTGCGTGCCGTAATTGCCGAACATCAACGCCGCGTGATGCTGGACGAACAGCGCGGTCGCTTCTTCAGGCAGCGTGTAATACGTGAGCAGGTTGCGGCGCAGGTCGACCAGCTTGCGCGTGACGGCCAGCGTCTGCGCGGGCGACAAGTGGAACGGGTCGGGATAGCCGAGCGCGAGCGCGGTGAACGAGAAGTTGTGCTGCGCGCTGTTGAAGTCGAGCACCCTGCCGCGATAGCGGGAATTCCACAATTCAAGCATCGAGCGCGGCGCGACCGCCACCTGCTTGCGATCGTAGATGAGGCCCATCGACGAATACGTGAACGGAATCCCGTAGGTCCGGCCGTCGTGCACGAGGCCGCCGATCAACGCGACGTGCTGGAAATTCGGCAGTTGCCGCCGGCGGTTCGGGATACGCGACAAGTCGATCGGCGCGAGCAGGCCTTCGCGCGCATAACGCTGGAGCTCCGCCGTGTTGGCCGCGAGCACGTCGTACGGAGGCGGGGACGCGCTGTGCATGTGACTCCACAGCGATTCGTCGGAATCGACGAACGTCACCTCCACATGCGCATGAAATTGCGTCTCAAATGCATCGACCACATCCTGGTCCGCATAGCCCGGCCACGCGAGCACGCGCAGGATGGTGTCGGCGGCACTGCCGGCCGACGCCGCGGTTGCGGCCCACGCCGGCACGCAGCACGCGCCGAGCGTCGCGACGAGCAGCAGCCGACGCAAAACGCGGCGCGCACGCCGACGCACACCAGTAACCGTGACCAGTGGCTCCCCGTATAGATTCCCGGCCTGCATTCGACTGTCCTTTTTTGAGCCGATGCGAGATCGTCAACGAGACCATAAAAAATACGGCCGCGCAATTGGAAGAAGCCACACGCGAATCGGGAACGCACGTCATTCGTCGGATCGTATTGCGTGCATTCGCATCGATGCGAATGCGAATACGAATCAGCGCCAGGCCTGCGTGAACTCCGCGATCACGCGCGACAGATGCGCACGCATCGCGTCGCGCGCACCATTCGCATCGCGCGCCATGATCGCCGCGAAGATGCGCTGGTGATCCTCCTGCGACGCTTCGCGCAGCGCGGTCGAGTGAAAGTGTTCCTCGATCTTGTCCCACAGCGGATCGCTGCGCGCGCAGTCCCACATCGCCGTGACCATGTGCAGCAGCACGGTGTTGCCGGTCGATTCCGCGATTCGCAGATGGAACTGACGATCGGCTGTGTCGTATGCAGCCTTGTCGTTCATCTGCTCGCGCATCGTCGTCAGCGAGAAAAACAGCCGGTCGAGATCGGCGTCCTTGCGCTCGGTCGCCGCGAGCGCCGCGACTTCCGCCTCGATCAGCCCGCGTGCGCGCAGCGTCTCGATCGGACCGGGGCCGCGCGGCACCTCGAACGTCACCGGGCGCGCTGCGTCGGCCGCCGACACGTAGATGCCCGAGCCGACCCGCACCTCGACGATCCCCTGCACCTCGAGCGCGATGATCGCCTCGCGCACCTGCGTGCGGCTCACGCCGAACTGGTCGGCCAGACTGCGCTCGGACGGCAACCGCGCCCCGGCCTCGAACGCCCCGGCCGCCACCATCGCGTGAATCTCGCGCGCAAGGCCGATATAGGAGCGGTCCGCGGCTTCGGTGTCGCGGCTGGCGGGCAGGCTGGAAAGATCGGTCATCGAATGGGCTCGCAACGGCTTGCCGGCGCACGTGCGGCGCCAGATCGACAAAATGGTACACCAATTTTGCCAGCTGGCCACCAGCCGCGGTGCCGGGCCTAAGGTACGCGCGTGCGGGATCCGCAGAAAGACGGTGGACAACCACCGAACAACTGGTAAACCACTATCCCGCCGAACTGGCATACCAATCATAATGCGCTCACACCGACGACGGAACCGGCATGCCGCCGCCGGTCGTCCGATGCATGAACCGCCAGTCAGGAGCTGCTCCAGTGAAGATGTCCTTCCGTTGGTACGGCGAGTCCGATCCGGTCTCGCTGCAATACATCCGTCAGATTCCGGGCGTCACGCAGATCGTGTCCGCGATCTATGACGAACCCGTGGGCGAAGTGTGGCCCGCCGACAAGATCGCCGCGCTCAAGGCGACGATCGAGCAGGCCGGCCTGCGCTTCGAGGTGGTCGAATCGGTGCCCGTCCACGAGGACATCAAGCTCGGCAAGCCGAACCGCGACCGCCTGATCGACAACTACCGGCAGACGATCCGCCATCTCGGCGCGGCCGGCATCCGCGTGATCTGCTACAACTTCATGCCCGTGTTCGACTGGACGCGCACCGAGCTGTTGAAGACGCTCGACGACGGTTCGACCTGTCTCGCGTTCAGCACCGCCGCGGTCGACCGGATCGACCCGAACGACGGGATCGCGCTGCCGGGCTGGGATTCGAGCTACCGGCCCGACGAGCTGCAGGCGCTGCTCGCCGACTATCGCAACGTCGACGAAGCCGCGCTGTGGGCGAACCTCGAGTACTTCCTGAACGCGATCATTCCGGTGGCCGAAGAAGCCGGCGTGAAGATGGCGATCCACCCGGACGATCCGCCGCGCCCGATCTTCGGGCTGCCGCGCATCGTGAAGAACCGCGACGATCTCGCGCGGATCCTGCGCATCGTCGACACGCCCGCGAACGGGCTGACGCTGTGCTCGGGCTCGCTCGGCGCGGGCCCGCAGAACGACGTCGAAGCGCTCGTGCGCGAATTCGGCGCACAGGGCCGCATCCATTTCGCGCACATCCGCAACGTGAAGGTCGACGCGAACGGCGACTTCGAGGAAACCGCGCACCTGTCGAGCTGCGGCTCGCTCGACATCGCGGCGATCGTGAAGGCGTATCACGACACGGGCTTCACCGGCTACGTGCGTCCCGATCACGGCCGCATGATCTGGGGCGAAACCGGCAAGCCCGGTTACGGCCTCTACGACCGCGCACTGGGCGCGGTGTACCTGAACGGCCTGTGGGAAGCGCTGGCGAAGTTCGATGCCACGCCGCACGTGCAAACGCAAACGCAAACGCAAACGCAAATGCAAATGCAAATGCAAACGCAACTGCAAGCGTCGCGCTAACCCGCCCCTCCCGAGGCGGCCGGCGCAGCGGATCGCCGGTCGCCCGTCACGACATTCCGCGCGGAGACTTCAATGCCACGCATCCGATGGACCATGATCCTGATGTGCTTCCTGGCCAACGTCATCAACTTCATCGATCGCGCGAACCTCGCGATCGCCGCGCCCAGCATCCGCGCCGATCTCGGGCTCGATGCGGTCGGCATGGGGCTCGTGCTGAGTGCGTTCTTCTGGACGTATGCGTTCCTGCAGTTGCCGGCCGGCTGGTTCATCGACAAGGTCGGCGTGCGCGTGAGCCTCGCGCTTGCAGTTGGATGGTGGTCGGTATTTACCGTCGCAACCGGCGCCGCGCGCGGCCTCGCGCAGCTCGTCGGCGTGCGCTTGATGCTGGGCGTCGGCGAAGCGGCCGCGATCCCGTCGTTCGCGAAGGTCGCGTTCAACTGGTTCCCGCGCAGCGAACGCGGGCTCGCGAGCAGCATCTTCGACAGCGGTTCGCGCGTCGGCTCCGCGCTGTCGCTGCCGCTCGTCGCGTGGCTGATCTCGATCGTCGGCTGGCGCGGCTCGTTCGCGATCACCGGCGCGATCGGCATCGTGTGGGCGCTCGCGTGGTGGTTCATCTACCGCGACCCGGAACGCTATCGCGCGATCGCGCCGGACGCGGTCGATGCGCTGCTCGCGCAGCGCGGTGCGCCGGTCGTTGCGAACGCAACCGACGGCCCGAAGGTGTCGTGGCTCGACCTGTTCCGCTACCGCACCGTGTGGGGGATGATGATCGGCCTGTTCTGCCTGAACTTCGCGATCTACTTCTTCATCACGTGGTTCCCGAGCTACCTGCTGCAGTCGCGCGGCTTCTCGCTCGCGTCGCTCGGCACGTGGGGCATGCTGCCCGCGCTGCTCGCGATTCCAGGCGGCTGGCTCGGCGGCTACGTGTCGGACAGCCTGTTCCGGCGCGGCTGGAGCGCCACCGCCGCGCGCAAGACCTGCCTCGTGCTCGGCATGCTGCTGTCGTCGTCGATCGCGCTGTCGGCGTTCGTCGAGAACGTGTGGGCCTGCCTCGCGCTGTTCGCGCTCGCTTATGCAAGCCTGTCGTTCGCGGGTGCGAACGTGTGGACGCTGGTCGGCGAAGTCGCACCGACGCCCGCGCACGTCGCTTCTCTCGGCGGCATCCAGAACTTCGCGGGCAATCTCGCCGGCATCTTCATCACGACGTTCACGGGCGTGATGCTGTCGATCACGAAGGGCTCGTTCGTCGTGCCGCTCGCGGTGGCCGGCGCACTGTGCGTGGTCGGCGCGCTGTCGTACCTGTTCGTCGTCGGCAAGGTCGAGCCGCTGCCGCCGCTGCGCAACGGCGCGAACCCACGCAACGCGGAGCCGAACGCGGCCTGATGCGGCGCAAGCGGTGCAAGTAACGGAAGTAACGGAAGTAACGCGACAGCGCGATGGGCCGCGGCCGTCGCGCTTTCCTTTTCGGGCCGCTCGTCGGACAATGACCCGCGCCCGCCGGCGCGGCGCCGCACCGGCCCGCGCGGCGGCCACGTGCCTGCGCCCGCGCCGATGAAACGCTACGAAACCCTCGCCCATACGATCGCCGACGAAATCCGCAACGGCAACATCGCGGTCGGCACGCGCCTGCCGTCGCTGCGGCAGATCATCGCGCAGCATGGCGTGAGCCAGTCGACGGTGTTCCGCGCGTACTACCTGCTCGAACAGTGGGGGCTGCTCCGCGCGCGCGAGCGCTCCGGCTACTACGTCGCGCCGGGCGCCGGCGCCGACCCCGACGCGGCCCCGCCCGCGAAACGCCGCGCGACCCGCGCCGGCGCCACGCGCAAGGTCGACATCAGCGATCTCGTGTTCTCGGTGCTCGATGCGGCGACGCAGCCCGGCATCGTGCCGCTCGGTTCCGCGTTCCCGTCGCCGCAGCTGTTTCCGCTGCCGCGCCTCGCGAAATCGCTCGCGCAGGCGACGCGGCTCGTGAGCCCGTGGAGCACCGTCGTCGACCTGCCGCCCGGCAACGAGGCGCTGCGCCAGCAGATCGCGCGACGCTATCTCGCGACCGGCGTCGCGCAGCCCGTCGACGAGATCGTCGTCACGAACGGTGCGCTCGAAGCGCTGAACCTGTGCCTGATGGCCGTCACGCGGCCGGGCGACGTCGTGGCCGTCGAATCGCCCGGCTTCTACGCGGCGCTGCAGGCGATCGAGCGGCTCGACCTGCGCGCAGTGGAGATTCCCGTCGATCCGCGCACGGGCCTCGATCTCGACGCGCTCGCGAACGCGCTCGAGCGGCACGACATCCGCGCGTGCTGGTTCATGACCAATTTCCAGAATCCGACCGGCGTCACGCTGTCCGTCGACAAGAAGCGCGCGCTGGTGGAGATGCTGGCCGCGCGCAACGTGCCGCTGATCGAGGACGATGTGTACGGCGAGCTCCATTACGGCCCCGACTACCCGCTGCCGGCGCGCGCGTTCGACCGGCACGGGCTCGTGATGCACTGCAGTTCGTTCTCGAAGACGCTCGCGCCGGGCTACCGGATCGGCTGGACCGCCGCCGGCCGTTTCGCGGAGAAGGTGCAGCGGCTCAAGCTGATGACGACGCTGTCGGCGAGCATTCCCGCGCAGGCCGGCATCGCGAACTACCTGGAGCACGGCGGCTACGACCGCCACCTGCGCAAGCTGCGCGGCGCGCTGCAGACGCAGCTCGCGCGGATGGACGACGCGCTGCGGCGCTGGCTGCCGCCGGGCGTCGAATGGGTGCGGCCGGACGGCGGCTATTTCCTGTGGCTGTCGTTTCCCGACGCGATCGACGCGATGGAGCTGCACCGGCAGGCGATCGCGCGCGGCATCAGCTTCGCGCCGGGGCCGCTCTTCTCGGCCGCGCACGGGTTCGAGCGCTGCGTGCGCGTGAACTTCGGGCATCCGTGGAGCCGCGACATCGAGCGCGCGATCCGCGTGCTCGGCGAGCTGATCGCCGAACCGGCGGTGCGCAAGTCGGGTTGATCGCATCGCGCGCAAGCTGCGCGCCGCCTGCGTCACGCCCATGCAGCAAAGCCGCGCGCGCGTTACAGTGCCGATCCCGCCGCTCCTTCACGATTTCCCCATGAGCCGACTGCCCTACCTCGATCACGATGCGCTGCTGAAACTCGCGGCCGAAGCGGCACATGTCACGCAGCCGTGCACGTGCACGAAAGCACCGCTCGCCGGCTGGACGACCCTGCCGCTGTCGTTGCCGGACACGCAACTGACCGAGGTGGCCACGCTCGCGCCGCCCGGCGACGCCGAGCCGAGCTACGACGAATATCATCCGGCCGGCACGCGCTATGCGTCGGACGACGCGCCGATCGCGCCGCGTCATTTCCCGTACAACCGCTGCAACGTCAGCCGCTGCGTATCGTGCGGCCGGCCATACCTGCGTTATCAGGAAGGCGGCGGCTACTTCATCGACCAGCGCATCCGCGCGCTGAATCCGGCGCTGATCGTGGACGCTTGAACCCGCCACGGGCATGCGTGCATGCCCGTCCGTTTGCGCCGGCGTCGTGCCGGCCGATCTGCTGCGCCCTTTCCATCCCGATCTGCTGCTTGTCCCGCCGCCCGGCGTTCCCTACGCTGTCTCCCGTTGCCCGACACCCGTCGCAACCTCCCTGTCGAGCGGCGCACACCCCGTGCGCCGCCGCTCATCTCGCGTATCACGTCATGTACCGATATACCGATTTCGACCGGGCGCTCGTGCACAGCCGCGCCGCCCAGTTCCGCGACCAGCTCGAACGATGGCAGCACGGCACGCTGAGCGAGGACGCATTCCGGCCGTTGCGCCTGCAGAACGGCTGGTACGTGCAGCGCCATGCGCCGATGCTGCGCGTCGCCATGCCGTACGGCGAACTGTCGAGCGCGCAGTTGCGCGTGCTCGCGCGGATCGCACGCGACTACGACGTGCCCGACGACGCCACCTATCGCGCCGCCCGCGACGCGCAGGCGCTGCTCGGCACGCTGCGCCTGCCGACCCGCAACGCCCACTTCACGACCCGCACCAACGTGCAGTTCAACTGGATTCCGCTCGCGAAGGCTGCCGACGTGATGGACCTGCTCGCGACCGTCGACATGCACGGGATCCAGACGAGCGGCAACTGCATCCGCAATATCTCGTGCGACGAACGCGCGGGCGTCGCGCCGGACGAGGTCGCCGATCCGCGGCCGTTCGCCGAAGTGATGCGCCAGTGGACGACGCTGCATCCGGAATTCGCGTTCCTGCCGCGCAAGTTCAAGATCGCGATCACCGGCGCGGCCGAGGACCGCGCGGCCACCGACTGGCACGACGTCGGTCTGAAGCTCGTGCGCAACGACGCGGGCGAACTCGGCTTTCGCGTGAGCGTCGGCGGCGGCATGGGACGCACGCCGATGATCGCGACGCTGCTGCGCGCGTTCCTGCCGTGGCAGCACGTGATGAACTACATCGAGGCGATCGTGCGCGTGTACAACCGCTACGGACGCCGCGACAACAAGTACAAGGCGCGCATCAAGATCCTCGTGAAGACCGAGGGGCAGCGCTATCTCGACGACGTCGAGGAGGAGTTCCGTCAGATCGTCGAACTCGACGGCGGCCCGCACACGATCCCGCAGGCCGAGTTCGACCGGATCGCGGCGTCGTTCGTACCGCCGCGTGTCAAGCCGCGCACGCTCGACCTGCAGGACGCCGACACGCGCATGGCCGCGCACGCCACCCGCCATCCGGCGTTCGCACGCTGGCTCGCGCGCAATGTGGCCGCGCACCGCGACCCGGCGCTGCGCATCGTCACGCTGTCGTTCAAGCGCCGCGTGCAGGCGCCCGGCGATGCATCGCCGGAACAGCTCGACGCGCTCGCCGACCTCGCCGAGCGCTTCTCGGCCGGCGAGGCGCGCGTCACGCATGCGCAGAACGCGGTGCTGCCCTGGGTGCACGTCGACGACCTGTTCCTGCTGTGGGAACACGCGCGCGCCGTCGGGCTCGCGAGTGCGAACGTCGGGCTCTTGACCGACATGATCGCGTGCCCCGGCGGCGACTTCTGCGCACTCGCGAACGCCCGCTCGATCCCGATTGCCGACGCGATCGCCGAACGGTTCCAGGATCTCGACATGCTGCACGACGTCGGCGACATCGACCTGCACATCAGCGGCTGCATCAACTCGTGCGGCCACCATCACAGCGGGCACATCGGCATTCTCGGCGTCGACAAGGACGGCGCCGAGTGGTACCAGGTCACGCTCAGCGGCTCGGACGGCTCGAGCGCGAGCGGCCCCGCACGGCCGGGCAAGGTGATCGGCCCGTCGTTCTCGGCGGAAGAAATCGTCGATGTCGTGGATGCGCTCGTCAACGCGTATCTCGATGCGCGGCTCGACACCGACGGCCGCGCCGAGCGATTCATCGACACGGTGCGCCGCATCGGCGCGGAACCCTTCAAGGCGGCCGCGAACGACGCGCGTCACCACGCGGAGCACGCATGAAACCGACCGACGACAACAACGCGAACGCACGCATCCGGCTGCTGACGCCTGCCGAGCACGCCGGCGACGCGGACACGCCCGATACCGCGACGCCGGACCGCCTGACGATCGGCAACGACGAGGAACTGCCGCCGCTCGCCGCACGGATCGCGCAGGCCGCACGCATCGACCTGCATTTTCCGTCCTTCACCGACGGCCGTGCGTACAGCCAGGCGTACCTGCTGCGCAAGCGCTTCGGCTTCACCGGCGACCTGCGTGCAACGGGCGACGTGCTGGTCGACCAGTTGCTGCTGATGGAGCGCACCGGGTTTTCGAGCGCGGTGCTCGGCGGCGATACCGACATCGCGGCCGCGCGCCGGCAACTCGACCGGTTTCCGGGCTTCTATCAGCGCGATGCGAGAGGAACGGTGCCGCGGCAGGACGCCGCGACACAGGCAGAGAAATGACAACGGGCGGCTCGCAGGCCGCCCGTTCGATACACCGCATACACCACATACACCGCGCCCGCCGCGAAGCGGGCGCCGTTCAGCGCGCCGCCACCGGCCTGCCGAACCCGCCGAGAATCTTCTTCTCGAGCGCGATGTAGTCGTGGCCGAAGTGGTGGTCGCCCCCCGTCTTGATCACGTCGGCGCCGGTGTTCGCGAGCGCCGGGCACATCGTGTCCTTCTCTTGCGCGCCGTAGAAGCACTGCACGAGCTGCGACGGGACCTTCGCAATTTCCGGCGCGACCTTCAGCGCGTTGTCGCTCGCGGGCATCCCGAGCCAGCCCGTCACGCGGATCTGGAAATCGGCCGCCGGCGCGAAGCCGAGCAATGACATCACCGCGACCTTGTCGCGCAGGTCGGCCGGCAGCCGGTTGTACGCGAACGGCATCACGTCGGCGCCGAACGAGTAGCCGACCAGCGCCACGCGGTCCGCATGCCAGCGCGCCATGTAGGTGCGCATCACGCGCGCCAGGTCGCGGCTCACTTGCGCGGGCGGCCGCTCGCTCCAGAAGTAGCGCAGGCTGTCGATGCCGACCACCGACACGCCGTCGCGCTGCAGCGCCTCGCCGATCGTCTTGTCGAGATCGCGCCAACCGCCGTCGCCCGAGATCACGATCGCGAGCCGGCCGCTGCCGCCCTTGGCCGGCAGTTCGACGAGCGGCAGGTCCGACACGTCGAGCTCGTCGCTCGCACTGGTGTCGTGCAGGTGCGCGGTGACGAGCGACACGAGCTTCGTGGTGTCGCCGGCCGCCGTTTCGACGAAGCCGGGCATCGCGCGGCGCACGATCGTCGCATCCGGCGGGCACGGCTTGAAGCGCGCATCGAGCTTCACGGCCGGGTCGACCGACACGACGCCGGCAATCGTGTTTTCCGGCGCCATCGACAGGATCTGCTTCGCGATCGCGCCGCCCTGGCCCACGCCCGCGACGATCGGCGCGTAGTAACGCGACGACTGCGCGAGACGTTCGAGCTGGTGGCTGACCGCTTCGGCGTCGCCGTCGAGGTGGTGACAGGTTTCCTGCTTCGCGGCGAGGTTCGCCGCATAGCGCTCCGAATCCACGCCGACCGTCATCGCCCCCACTTTCGCGAGCGCATCGGCAGCCTGCTGATCGGCCGCGCTCCAGCCGGCCTCGCGCGAGAACAGCACGACGAAGCCGCGCAGCGGCCCGTTCGGCTTCGTCACGGTCACGGGCCCGTAGCGGCCGCCCGACACGGTTTGCGCCTTCATGGCGGGCGGCTGCGTGGCGCACGCGGCGCCGGCCAGCATCATTCCCGCGCAGACGAGTGCCGCCTGCGCGATAACCTTCTTCAACATCATGAACGCCGACCTCCAGCCAGCAGGGACAGATCCGCGAGCGTGACGAACACGCCGACCGAGCCCGAGGCCGCGAGATAGCGCGGCTCCCAGTGCGGCTCGAACTTGCTCTTGAATGCACGCAAGCCGCGGAAGTTGTAGAAGCGGCCGCCGAAGCGCCAGACCATCAGCCCGAACCGGTGCCACGGCGACGGCATCTTCGCCGCCCCCATCCCCGAGAACGGCGCGATGCCCAGGCTCAGCTTGCGGAAACCCGCTTCCTTCAGATGCAGCGCGAGCTGCGTGAACAGATACTCCATCGCATACGGCGACGCTTCCGGCAGATGACGCATCACGCCGACGGTCGCCTCGGTGTTCAGGTCGGTCGTCATGAACGTGACGAACGCGATCGGCTTGTCGGCCTGGCGCACGAGCATCACCGACTGCGTCGCGAGATAGCCGTCGTGGAACGCGGCCACGGAGAAGCTCTTCTCGCGCGCGTCGCGGCTGTCGAGCCAGCCGTTGGAGATGTCGCGCAGCGCCGGCAGCGCGGCCGGCACGTCGGGCGGCGCGATCACCTCGACGGTCAGCGCGTCCTTGTCGCCGCGGCGCAGCGCGTAGCGCAGGTGCGAACGGTTCGAGCCCTTCAGGTCGAACTGGTCGAGCGCGATGTGCGCTTCCTCGCCGAGCTTCATCAGCGTGAGCCCCGCGTCGAGATACAGCGGCAGCGCGTTCGCGCGCACCTGGTAGAACGCGGCGCGACCGCTGTGCGCATGCGCGAGCGCAATGAACTTGCCGATCAGCGCCGGCCATTCGTCGCGCGGGCCGACCGGGTCGTGCAGCGCGGCCCACGTGCGGCCGTATTTCGCGTACATCAGGAACGCGCGGCGCGACTCGGAGAACAGGAACGACTTGTCGCCCATCAGCGCGAGGCCCGCATCGCTGCACTCCTGCGCGCGGATGATCTGCTCGGCGTCGAGCAGATCCTGTGCGACGGGCTTCACGAAGCGGCCCGGCGCCGGGCGCAGCAGTTGCCACAGCGCGAACATCGCGACGAACACGCCGGCGGCCAGCGTCGCCCGCAGTGCGCGCGGCGCGCGGGCGTCGAACGAGAAATGCGACCACAGATCGCGCGTGTACGGCACGTCGCGGAACGCGAAGCACAGCACCCACACCGCGAGGATCAGCACCATCGTCACCGACACGAACCAGCTCACCGTGAAGCGCTCCGCGAGCAGCGACGAATGACGGTTGAAGCGGCGGCGGCTGACGAGCAGCAGCACCAGCAGCGTGCCGAGCACGCCGGCTTCGACGAATGCGAGGCCCTTCGCGAGCGACAGCGCGAGGCTCGCGAGCGTCAGCGCGAAGGTCATCCACCATGCGCCGTCGAGGCGGCGCAGCAGCCCGCGCGCGACGAACAGCAGTGCGACGCCCAGCACGCTGCAGATCACCTGCGAGCCTTCGAGCACCCACAGCGGCACGACGTTGCGCAGGATCGCGATCCGGTGCCAGAACGCGGGCGTCGCGCTCGAGATCACGAGCATCCCGCCGACCGCGAACGTGACGAGGCTCAGGAACAGCGGCGCCAGTTGCGACACGCGCGCGGCCTGCCGCGACACGAGCCGGCGCCGCATAGCACGGCCTTCGAAACCGGCCAGCAGGCCGGCCGACAGCACGAGCGGCACGCCGAAGTAGATCGCGCGGTACGCGATCAGCGCGGCGACCATCGCGTGCGGGGGCACTTCGCGGCCCAGCGTGAAGACCATCGCGGCTTCGAACACGCCGATCCCGCCCGGCGTGTGGCCGATCATCCCGAGCAGCAGCGCGGCCGCATAGACGGTAATGAAGGTCGGGAAGCCGACGGACGCCGCGGGCAGCAACACCCACAGCGTGAGGCCGGCGGCCACGACGTCCAGCACCGCATAGACCACCTGCGCGACGAGATCGCGCCGCGCGGGCACGTCGAACGCCAGCCATTTGAAGCGCGTGACGACCGGACGCGCGGTGTTGCCGCACATCGCGACGATCACGGCCAGCACGATCAGCAGCGCCGCGCCGCTCCACGTGAGCACGCCGGGCGCGACGTGCAGCATCGCGGCGAGCGTCTGCGGCACGCAGACCATGCCGACTGCCGTCATCAGCACCAGCGCGAGCGCGAGCGTGCCGCTGGTGAACACGGTCATCCGGCCGATCTGCGCGGGCGTGACGCCCGACACGCCGTACACGCGGGCGCGCACCGCGCCGCCCGTGAGCGCGCCGAAGCCGGTCGCGTTACCGAGCGCGGAGCCGGCGATCGCGCCGATCCACAGCGCGGCGCGCGGCACTTTCGCGGCGACGTAGCGCAGGCCGACCGCATCTCGGGCGACGAGCGCGAGATAGCTGAGCGCCGTCGCGGCAAGCGACGCGCCCCATTCGCCGACGGACATGTGGCGCAGCTGGCGGATCACCGAGCGGTAGTCGACGGATTCGGACAGGTGCTGGAAAACCACGATCAGCAACAGGCCGATGCCGAGCGCAAGCAGCGGCGACAGCACGCGCTCGTTGCGGATCAGCGCCGAGACACGGGCGATCACCGCCGCGGTACGGCCGGGCGGACCAGGGTGGCGGGAAGACATAGATTGTTCAGTGGCGGTGCATAGCTTGTCGCGGCGCGGGGGGCCTGGCGGCGACGAATGTTGATTGTTCTGCGCGGGCGGTCGGCCTGAGTGGAGGCAGGCAGCACCTGAATCAAAAATTACGAGTATACGGAATTTATATTACAGAATCTTTCGATCTCGCACCGGGCCGTTCGGGCGCGGCGGTGCATCAACGGCGCATCAAAATGATGCACAAGCTGCGCATCATACCGGGAACCGATTGGGATTTTTCAGCGGATGACGGGCGGATTCCGCATTCGGGAGAAATTCTCCGCGAAACGCCGCGCGCACGAGCGCAAAATCGCGAGCGCACGCGGGTTTCGGGAACGGGGCCGGATCACTGTTCCCGTCATTTCGCCCGCTCGTGCTCCGCCAGTCCGATCGCCTTGTAGTCGTAGGTCGGGTAGAACGCCGTGCGGTATGCGCCCCACGCCGTCTCCTCGAGCACGCGATTGACCTCCCGCAGCCGCGACGCCGGCAGCCGCAACACGACGATCTGCCCGATCCCCATCGTGACGGTCCAGCTCACCACCTCGACGCCCGGCGGCGGGAACGCCTTGTAGAACCCCTGCCGCGCGAGCTGCGCATTCAGCTCGGCGAGCGGGCGCGACTGGTCGTGCTCGAGGAAGACGGTCAGCAGCACCGCGTTGTCGGGTGTCGCGGATGCCGACGCGGCCGGCACGGTCGACGTCTGGCCGTAGGCCGGCGCCCCGCCTATGGCGGCGGCAACCAGCGCCGCGGCGATCGCCAGGGTTCGAAGCGGGAAATGCGGGAATGCCGTCATGACGCGACTCCGTGACTGAGGGAAGGGAGCTGTCATCATGCGCCGCCCGGCGACGCGCTGCGCTGGCGGAACAGCGAACGGCGAACCACGAGCGGCGAGCGCCGGACGGCGCCCGCCGCGCCACGGTCAGTACACGTCCCGCATGTAGCGGCGCGCCTTCGCGAGCCGCGCGACGTAGTCGTTCGCGGCTTCGTCCGACATCCCGCCGTGCTCGGCCACGACCGCCTTCAGCGCGGTATCGACGTCCTTCGCCATGCGCGCGGCGTCGCCGCACACGTAGAAGTGCGCGCCCTCCTCCAGCCACGCGTACAGCTCGGCGCCCTGCTCGCGCATCCGGTCCTGCACGTAGATCTTGTCGGCCTGGTCGCGCGAGAACGCGAGATCGAGCCGCGTGAGAAAGCCGCTGTCGCGCATCGCGGTCAGTTCGTCGCCGTAGTAGAAGTCGGTCTGCGCATGCTGCTCGCCGAAGAACAGCCAGTTGCGCCCGCGCGCGCCGCGCGCCTGCCGCTCGTGCAGGAAGCCGCGGAACGGCGCGACGCCGGTGCCGGGCCCCACCATCACGACCGGCACGTCGCCGTTCACCGGCGGCCGGAAATGCGCGGACTTCTGCACGAACACCGGCACGCGGCCGTCGCCGGCGCGATCGGCGAGGAACGTCGACGCGACGCCTTTGCGTGCGCGGCGGCCGTTGTGATAGCGCACGGCCGACACCGTCAGGTGGATCTCGCCCGCGTGCGCGCTCGGGCTCGACGCGATCGAATACAACCGCGGCTGCATCCGCTTGAGTATCGACACCAGCTCCGTGCCCGACAGCTCGACTGGAAACTCGTGCAGCACATCGGCAAGCTGTTGCCCCCACAACCATTGCTTCAGGTCGGCCTTGCGGTCGTCGCCCAGCAGCGCCTTCAACGCGCCGTTCGTGCTGCGCGATGCGATGAAGGCCAGCGTGTCGGGATGCGGGCGCGTGATGTCGAAGTGGCGCGCGAGCGCATCGCCGAGCCGCAGCTCGCCGACGCCCGCGACCGACACCGGCGCATCGGCCTTCAGCGCGGTGACCGACAGCAGTTCGTCGACCAGCTCCGGGCAGTTGGTCGGCCATACGCCGAGCGCGTCGCCGGCTTCGTATTCGAGGTTCGCGCCTTCGGTCGACAGCGACACGTAGCGCGTGTCCTTCGCCGCGCCCGGACGGTTGAGCCGCAGGTTCGCGACGAGCTTCGACGGCGCCGGATGCGCCTTGGTCGGCAGCAGCCCCGACGCGCTCATCCCGGCGGACGGCACCGCGTGCAGCGCCGCGTCGGCCTCCTTGATCCGCGCGATCACGCGTTCGAGCCACTGGTCGGCATCGCGCTGGAATTCGACGTCGCAGTCGACACGCGTGCAGAGGCGCGCCGCGCCGAGTTCCGCGAGCCGTGCGTCGAGCCGGCGGCCGTGGCCGCAGAACTGGTCGTAGTTGCGATCGCCGAACGCGAGCACCGCGAAGTGCACGCCTTCCAGACGCGCGGCGCTGCCGGCCTGCAGCGCGTCCCAGAACTCGCTGCCGTTGTCGGGCGCATCGCCGTCGCCGAACGTGCTCGTCATCAGCAGCACGTATTGCGCGCCGGCCAGCGACGCCACGGGGTAGTCGGACATGCATGCGGTGCGGATCTCGAAGCCCGCGTTCATCAGCTGCGTCGCGTAATCCTCGGTCAGCGATTCGATGTTGCCGGTCTGCGACGCCCACAGCAGCACGACCTTCGGCCGCGCGCGCACGATCCGCACGCCGCCGGGCGCGGCGGCGTCGGCCGGCAGCGCCGGCGCCGCGGCATTCGCGGCATGTGCCGGCAGCGAGCGGCTGAACAGCCCCGCAAGCATCCCGTCGAGCCAGAACCGCACGGGCGGCGCGAGCGGCGCGCCGGCCGGCAGCACCGGCACGCTGCCTTCTCGGCGCCCGGCGCTGGCCTTCAGCCCGCTGACGAGGCCGGCCACGTACAGGCGCTCCGCATCGGTCAGCGGCGGCGGCGCGAGATCGGCCACGCCGAGCGCGGCTGCAAAAGTATCGAGGTCTGCCATGTCGGATTCCAGTGAAGCCGTGATCGGCGCGATCGCGGGCGCGGGTGGTGCATCGTCCGCGTGTGCGTCGGCGGGCGCCGAGTCGTCGTCGGTCGACGCGAACGCGTCCGCGTCGACGCGCGTCAACGCGACCGCGCAATATTTCAGTTCGGGTTGCTGCGATTCCGGATCGATCGCGTCGTTCGTGACCGCGTTGATGCACAGGTCGTCGCCGTACACGTCGTTCCAGTGCATCGGCGCGAAGCAGTTGCCGCGCCGCACGCGCTCGGTCACGACGGCCGGCAGCACCGCGCGCCCGCGCGCCGAGCGAATCTCGACGCCGTCCTTCGTCGCGATGCCGAGCGCGCTCGCGTCGTCCGGATGCAGTTCGACGAACGGGCGCGGGTTCAGCTTGTTGAGCATCGCGACCTTGCCCGTCTTCGTCATCGTGTGCCACTGGTGCTGCAGCCGGCCGGTGTTCAGCACGATCGGGAACGTGTCGTCGGGCAGCTCGGCCGGCGCGACGTGAGGCCGAGCGAAGAAGCGCGCCTTGCCCGACGCCGTCGGAAACGCGATGCGCGGCGCATCGTTGCCGTCCGCGGCTGCGCGCGGCGTCTGGCTCACGCCGTCGTTCAGGTAGCGGATCGGGTGCCGCTCGCGCGCGGTGCCCGGCGCGACCGGCCATTGCACCGGGCCGTCGCGCAGCGCCGCGTGGCTCGCGCCGCGCAGGTCGTAGCCGGTCGCCGGATTCGAGAAACGCACGATCTCGTCGAACACGTCGGCCGCCGACGCATAGTCGAACGCATCGCCGAAGCCCATCGCGCGCGCGACTTCCGCGACGATGCGCCAGTCGGGCAGCGCGTCGCCGGGCGGCGCGACCGCCGCGCGCATCAGCGTCATGTTGCGCTCGGAGTTGATCATCACGCCGTCGCCCTCGGCCCACAGCGCACCGGGCAGCAGGATGTCCGCGTAGCGATTGGTTTCGGTGTCGAGGAACGCGTCCTGCGCGATCACGAGTTCCGCGGCCTGCAGCCCCGCGATCACGGTCTGCCGGTTCGGCACGGTCGCGACCGGGTTCGTGCAGATGATCCAGCACGCCTTGATGTCGCCGGCCGCCATCCGTTCGAACAGGTCGACGGTGCCGTTGCCGGTGTCCTTGCGCAGCGTGCCGGCCGGCACGCGCCACAGGTTCTCGACGAAGCGCCGGTCGTCGTCGGACGCCACCGAGCGCTGGCCCGGCAGCCCCGCGCCCATGTAGCCCATCTCGCGGCCGCCCATCGCGTTCGGCTGGCCGGTCAGCGAGAACGGGCCGCTGCCCACGCGGCAGATCTTGCCCGTCGCGAGATGCAGGTTGCAGATCGCGTTGGTGTTCCACACGCCGTGCGTGCTCTGGTTGAGCCCCATCGTCCAGCAGCTCATCCAGTCCTGCGCGTCGCCGATCCATTGCGCGGCCGTGCGGAGGTCGGCTTCCGCGAGCCCCGTGAGTTCGGCGACACGCTCGGGCGTGTAGTCGGCGAGGAACGCGGGCATCGCGTCCCATCCTTCGGTGTACGCATCGATGAACGCGGCGTCGGTGCGGCCGTTCGCGTGCAGCAGGTGCAGCAGCCCGTTGGTCAGCGCGAGATCGGTGCCCGGGCGGATCTGCAGGAACAGGTCGGCCTTGTCGGCGGTGCCGGTGCGGCGCGGATCGACGACGATCAGCTTCGCGCCGGCCTTCACGCGATCCATCATCCGCAGGAACAGGATCGGATGGCAGTCGGCCATGTTCGCGCCGATCACGAAGAACAGGTTCGCGCGATCGAAGTCCTGGTACGACCCGGGCGGGCCGTCCGCGCCGAGCGACTGCTTGTAGCCGGTGCTCGCGCTCGCCATGCACAGCCGCGAATTCGACTCGATGTTGTTGGTGCCGACGAAGCCCTTCGCGAGCTTGTTCACGAGGTATTGCGCCTCGATCGACATCTGCCCCGACACATAGAACGACAGCGCATCGGGCCCGTGCGCGTCGAGCACTGCGCGCAACCGCCGCGCGGTTTCGGCGATCGCGTCGCGCGCCGACAGCGGCACGAGATCCTCCTCTCTCGCGCGGCGCACGAACGCGCGATCGAGCCGGCCGGAGCGGCGCAGCGCGACGTGCGCGGACGAACCCTTCGTGCACAGCCTGCCGAAGTTGGTCGGATGGTCGGCGTCGCCGGACACCTTGACGACTTCGCCATCCTCGACGTGCAGCACCATTCCGCAGCCGACGCCGCAGTACGGGCATACGCTCTTGACGGGGGTGGCGGTCATGTGCGCTCCGGGACGGTCAGGCTGCAATCCACACGAAACCGTCCTCGACCCGCGACGGATACGCACTCACCGACTTCTCGGGCGCTTCCAGGCATTCGCCGGTGCGCAGGTCGAAGTGCTGCTTGTACAGCGGCGATGCAACGACGACGCGCTCGCCCAGGCTGCCGATCAGCCCGCGCGACATCACGGCCGCCTGCGACACCGGGTCGACGTTGTCGATCGCGAACACGCCGCCTGCTTCGGCATGCGCGACGTGAAACACCGCGACCTGCTCGCCGTTGACGAGCGCGCATACGCCGGTGTTCGGCACGATGTCGTCGAGCGGGCACACGCGGGTCCAGGACAGGGGAAGACGATCGTTCATGATGGGCTCCTTGGTAAAGACGCGGGTGTCGGTCAGGGTCAAACGGTTGCGGATTCGGTCACGGCCTGCGTCGCGGATTCGGCGACGACCGGAATCGAAATGGGCTTGCCGCGCACGCGCTCGTCGGGCGTCGCGGGACGGATCTGGCCGCGCGTCTCGACGAACGCGATGGTCGTGTCCGGCGCGTCGCTGTTCACGAAGTGGCGGAAGCGCTTGCGCGTGTCCGGATCGGTGACGGCCTTCTTCCATTCGCATTCGTAGGTGTCGACCACGTGCTGCATGTCGGCTTCGAGCTCGGCCGCGATCCCGAGCTTGTCGTCCACGACGACGTCGGTCAGGTAGTCGAGCCCGCCTTCGAGGTTGTCGCGCCACACGCTGGTGCGTTGCAGCCGGTCGGCCGTGCGCACGTAGAACATCAGGAAGCGGTCGATGTAGCGGATCAGCGTCGCGCGGTCGAGATCGGACGCGAGCAGTTCCGCGTGGCGCGGCTTCATCCCGCCGTTGCCGCACACGTACAGGTTCCAGCCCTTCTCGGTCGCGATGATGCCGACGTCCTTGCCCTGCGCTTCCGCACATTCGCGCGTGCAGCCCGACACGCCGAACTTGATCTTGTGCGGCGCGCGCAGCCCCTTGTAGCGGTTCTCCAGGTCGATCGCGAGGCCGACCGAATCGTCGACGCCGTAGCGGCACCACGTCGACCCGACGCACGACTTCACGGTGCGCAGCGCCTTGCCGTACGCATGCCCCGATTCGAAGCCGGCCGCGATCAGCTCCTCCCAGATCGACGGCAGCTGCTCGACGCGCGCGCCGAACAGGTCGACGCGCTGGCCGCCGGTGATCTTCGTGTACAGGCCGTATTTTTTCGCGACCTGCCCGACCGCGATCAGCCCTTCCGGCGTCACCTCGCCGCCCGCCATGCGCGGCACGACCGAGTACGTGCCGTCGCGCTGGATGTTCGCGAGGTAGTAGTCGTTCGAATCCTGCAGCCCCGCGTGCTCCTTCTTCAGCACGAACTCGTTGAAGCACGATGCAAGGATGCCCGCGACGGCCGGCTTGCACACGTCGCAGCCGAGACCGTGGCCGTGCTTCGCCAGCAGTTCGTCGAACGTCGTGATGCGCTCCACGCGGATCAGGTGGAACAGCTCCTGCCGCGAATAGGCAAAGTGCTCGCACAGATGGTTGTTGACCGCGAGGCCCTGCTTCTTCATCTCGGCCTTCATGATCTGCGTGACGAGCGGCACGCAGCCGCCGCACGACGTGCCGGCGCCCGTGCATGACTTCAGCGCGCCGAGGCTCGTCGCACCGCCGGCCACCGCCGAGCAGATCTGCGACTTCGACACGTTGTTGCACGAGCAGATCTGTGCACCTTCCGGCAATGCGTCGACGCCGATCGCGGGCTTCGCCGCGCCGTCCGACGACGGCAGGATCAGGAATTCAGGCTGCTCGGGCAGCTCGATGCGGTTCAGCATCATCTGCAGCAGCGTGCCGTATTCGGCCGCGTCGCCGATCATCACCGCGCCGTGCAGGAACTTGCCGCAGTCCGACACCACCAGCTTCTTGTAGATCTGGCGGCGCTCGTCCGCGTACTGATACGTGCGGCTGCCGGCCGTCGCGCCGTGCGCGTCGCCGATGCTCGCGACGTCGACGCCCATCAGCTTCAGCTTCGTGCTCATGTCGGCGCCGGCGAATGTCGCGGTCGCTGCTTCGTCGGCGTCGCCCGCTAGCTGCTTCGCAACCACGCGCGCCATGTCGTAGCCCGGTGCGACGAGGCCGTACACCATCCCGTTCCACGCCGCGCATTCGCCGATCGCGTAGATGTCGGCGTCGCTCGTGCGGCACGCGTCGTCGATCGCGACGCCGCCGCGCGCGCCGATGTCGAGCCCGCACGCGCGGGCCAGTTCGTCGCGCGCGCGGATGCCGGCCGAGAACACGATCATGTCGGTGTCGAGATGCGAGCCGTCGGCGAACGCCATCCGGTGCACGCCTTCTTCACCGTCGACGATCTCGAGCGTGTTCTTGCCCGTATGCACGGTCACGCCGAGCGCCTCGATCTTCGCGCGCAGCATCCGGCCGCCGCCGTCGTCGACCTGCACGGCCATCAGGCGCGGCGCGAATTCGACGACATGCGTGTCGAGCCCCATGTCGCGCAGCGCCTTCGCGCATTCGAGGCCGAGCAGCCCGCCGCCGACCACCACGCCGCGCTTCGCGCGTGCGCCCGCCGCCTGCATCGCTTCGAGATCCTCGATCGTGCGGTACACGAAGCAGCCATCGCGATCGTGGCCGGGCACCGGCGGCACGAACGGGCGCGAACCCGTCGCGAGCACCAGCTTGTCGTACGCGAGCGTTTCGCCGGAGGCAAGCGTGACCGTGTGCGCGTCGCGATCGATCGACGCGACTTGCGCGTTCAGGCGCAGGTCGAACTGCGGATGACGGTCGAAGAAACCGGGCTCGACGAGCGACAGGTCGTCCGCCGACTTGCCCGCGAAGAATTCCGACAGGTGCACGCGGTCGTAAGCCGGGCGCGGCTCCTCGCCGAGCACTGTGACCTGCAGCGCGGCCGCCGTACCCGCGTTCGCAGCGATGCATTCGAGCAGCTTGTGGCCGACCATCCCGTGGCCGATGACGATGAGTTTCATGATCAGGATTCCTTCGGTCGATCAGTTCGCGACGCTGGCGGCGGCCAGCGCGCGATCGCGCAGCTCGGCCTCGCGTGCCTTGTGCTCTTCGCTGAAGCGCACGGCCATTGCGCACAGCGCGGTCGCCGTGACGGCGAGGCCGAGCATGCTGAGCGTCTGCTGCACGTCGCCGACGCCCTTCAGCAGGAACGCCGCGGCCACCGCGCCGACGTTGCCGCCCGCGCCGACGATCCCCGCGACGCCGCCGAGCGCCTTGCGGTCGATGAACGGCACGAGCGCATAGGTCGCGCCGCACGCCATGTGCGTGAAGAGGCCGAAGGTCAGCATCGCGACGACCGCCATGCCGATGCCTTGCGCATGCGAGAACCAGATCAGCCCGAGCCCTTCGCCGATGATCAGCGCGCACAGCAGCGCCGCGCGCACGTCGAGGCTGCGGCGCGCAGCGATCTTGTCGGACAGCCAGCCGCCGAGCGCGCGGGCGAACAGCGCGAGCAGCCCGAACATCCCGACCGCGAAACCGGCGTCCTTCAGCGACAGCTTGAAGTGATCGACGTAGTACAGCGCGGCGATGTTGTGGATGAACACCTCGACGCCGAAACACGCGCCGTACGTGACGAACAGCATCCATACGCGATAGTTGCCGCATGCCGCGAAGAAGCTCGCCCAGCCGCCCTTCTTGCCGCTGTCGACGATCACGCCCTGCTTGCGCAGCGCGACGAAGTCGCCTTGCGGGCAGTCCTGCGTGAAGCGCCAGTACGCCCACGCCATCGCGAGCATCGCGACGCCCGGCACGATGAGCGCGACGCGCCACGACGTGTGGTCGCCGAAGCCGAGCATCAGGCCGGCCGCGACGAGCAGCGGCATCATCGCCTGCGTCGCGCCCGCGCCGGCGTTGCCCCAGCCGGCCGTCGTCGCGTTCGCGGTGCCGACCACGTTCGGCGCGAACATCACCGACGTGTGGTACTGCGTGATCACGAAGCCCGCGCCGATCGCGCCGATGCCGAGCCGGCAGATCAGGAACGACAGGTAGTCGTGCGTGAACGAAACGGCAAACACCGGGATCGCGCCGAGCACCAGCAGGCCCACGTACACGCGGCGCGGGCCGAAGCGATCGCACAGCGGGCCGACCAGCAGCCGCACGGCGATCGTCGCGGCCACCGCGGCGATGTTGATGTTCGCGACCTGCGCCGCGGTGAAATGGAATTCGCGCGCGATCAGCGGCATCAGCGGCGCGCACGCGAACCACGCGAAGAAGCACACGAAGAACGCCATCCACGTGAGATGGAACGCGCGCATCGGCGCGGTGCGGAGGCTGAAGAGATCGATACGGGTAGCTTTGTCGGTCATGTCGTCCGCCCAAACGAAAAACGGCGTCCTGCGCACCGGTCTCGTCGAGAGACCCGATGCGTAGGACGCCGTTGCCCATGAAGCCCGTTGCCGGGCGCGTCAGTAATCGGTACTGCGGACGAATCGCCATTGATTCGCCCGAACCAGCTAACGCAAACGCCGTGCCATGTTGGCGAGAATCGCGCGCAACGCCCCGCCGCACAAGGCGCGCACGCTGTCGGACGCGTCACTGCGGTGTGCCGCGCGCGATGCATCGGCATGCACGGAGGCACAGATCTGGTGCGCTGCAGCACTGTCGCCGTGCGACATCGCGGTGCGCGCGGGCGCGGCGCGATGCACATCGATGCGGCATCGCGCGCGCTATAGCCGCGCGGCTGCATGCTTGTTCGCGGCCGATGCGGCGCGGCGCGCGCCGCAGGTCGTCACGCCAGCCGTCACGTGGCCCGCTGTGCACGCCGCCGGGTTCGCGCAAGTTGGCCCGGATATTGCTGAACCCTTACACACACCGGCAACGGCGCCGGTGGGCAGTCCCCGCAAGCAGGCCCGCCGTCGCAGGCGGGCGCAGCAGACCAGGACAACGACGTCCCCCGTGCACGGCACGGCCGGATGCCGTGGTCGCTTCGACCGCCCGCCGCCGCCGCGCAACACGCAATCGACCGCCGCACGCGGCATTGGAATACGACATGACGACAGGCAAAGTCACGCTGCTGGGCGCCGGCCCCGGCGATCCCGATCTCCTCACGCTGAAGGCCGCGAAGGCGCTGGCGGCTGCCGACGTGCTGCTGCTCGACGACCTCGTCGCGCCCGGCATCGTCGAACTCGCACCGAACGCGCGGGTGATCCGCGTCGGCAAGCGCGGCGGCTGCCGCTCCACGCCGCAGGCGTTCATCGAGCGGCTGATGCGCCGCTACGCGCTGCGCGGCGCGCACGTCGTGCGCGTCAAGGGCGGCGATGCGCTGCTGTTCGGCCGCGCCGGCGAAGAACTCGCGACGCTGCGCGCCGCCGCGATTCCGGTCGACATCGTCAACGGCATCTCGTCGGGCTTCGCGGCCGCCGCGAGCCTCGGCATCTCGCTCACGCACCGCGAGCACTGTCAGGGTGTCACGCTCGTCACCGCGCATCGGCAGGACCATGGCGAACCCGACTGGCGCGCGCTCGCCGCGACCGGCACCACGCTCGCGATCTATATGGGGATGAGCCGCGTCGACCGCATCGCGGCCGGCCTGCTCGACGCGTTGCCCGCGTCGACGCCGGCCGCCGCCGTCCAATGGGCCGGCACGCCGCACGAACGCCGCTGGACCGGCACGCTGGGCAGCCTCGCGCACGGCGTGGCCGCCGCCGGGCTCGGCAGCCCGGCCGTGATCCTCGTCGGCGCGGCGATCGGCGAAGCGTTCGTGCAGGGCACGGACGCCGCGGGTGCCGCCGCCACCGACGACGCGTCGTTGCCCCGGGCCGCGTAATGCGTCGCATCGCGCGGCGCTGTCCGCACGCCCTTTCCCTTTACCGCAGCCGCGTTCGCGCCGGCTGCCGGGGACGCGAACGCGAGGTCACGAATCCGTCGTCATCCGTGCGCGCCCCGCAACCGCCGTTCGCCGCTTGCACCGCAACCTGTCCGCCCCCGTTCGCGTCATGAGTTCGTCCGCCCCGCCCGCACGCCTGCGCGTGCTGCTCGTCACCGATACCGACAAACCGATCGGCGAACTCGGCGACGCGCTCGCGCGCCTCGGCTACGAAATGCTGAACGACGTCGCGACGCCCGCGCGCCTGCCCGCCGCCGTCGAGGAGCAGCGCCCCGACGTCGTGATCATCGATACCGATTCGCCGTCGCGCGACACGCTCGAACAACTCGCAGTCATGCATGCGACCGCGCCGCGCCCGGTCGTGATGTTCAGCCACGACGCCGACCAGGCGCTGATTCATGCGGCGGTCGGCGCGGGCGTCAGCGCGTATCTCGTCGAAGGGCTGTCGGCCGAGCGTCTCGCGCCGATTCTCGAAGTCGCGCTCGCGCGCTTCTCGCACGACGACGCGCTGCGCCGCCGGCTCGCCGACGTCGAACGCGAACTCGCCGAACGCAAGCTGATCGACCGCGCGAAGCGCCAACTGATGGATCAGCGCAGGCTGTCCGAGCACGACGCGTATGCGCTGCTGCGCAAGCGCGCGATGGATCAGGGGCTGCGCATCGTCGACGTCGCGCGGCAACTGCTCGACGCGCCACCTCATTGACCGCCATGAACACTTCATCTCCCGCCGCGCCGGAACGCGCGCATCTTCGTCTCGGGTTCGTCGCGCTGAGCGACGCGGCCCCGCTGATCGTCGCGCAACGGCTCCGGCTCGGCGCGCGCCACGGCCTCACGCTCGAACTGAGCCGCCAGCCGTCGTGGGCCGCCGTACGCGACAAGCTGCTGACCGGCGAGCTCGACGCTGCGCACGCGCTGTACGGGCTCGTGTGCGGGCTGCAGCTGGGCATCGGCGGCCCGCAGGCCGACATGGCCGCGCTGATGGTACTGAACCGCAACGGCCAGGCGATCACGTTCGCGCGCGGTCTCGCCGATGCATACCGCGCCAGCGGCGACGTGCGCGCGGCATTCGCGACGCTCGGCCGCAAGCCGCTGCTCGCGCAGACTTTCCCGACCGGCACGCACGCGATGTGGCTGAACCACTGGCTCGCGTCGCACGGCGTCGATCCGTTGCGCGACGTGCGCAGCGTCGTGATCCCGCCGCCCGAGATGGTCGCGGCGCTCGCCGGCGGCGAGCTCGACGGCTTCTGCGCGGGCGAGCCGTGGCACGCGGTCGCGGAAGCATGCGGCGCGGGCCGCACCGTCGCCGTCACCAGCGAAGTCTGGCCCGATCATCCGGAGAAGGTGCTCGCGGCCCGGCGCGAGTTCGTCGCGCTGTATCCGGCCACCGCGCGCGCGCTGATCCGCACGCTCGTCGATGCGTGCGCATGGCTCGACGACCCCGCGCACCGCCGCGACGCGGCCGGCTGGCTTGCGTCGCCCGATGCGCTCGGCGTGCCCGCCGCGCTGATCGCGCCGCGCCTGCTCGGCGACTACGGCGCGGGGCCGTTCGCGCACCCGCCGCTGCCGATCCGCTTCCACGATGGCGGCACCGTGAACCGGCCCGATCCGCACGACGGCCAGTGGTTCCTGTCGCAATACCGGCGCTGGGGCATGCTCGACGGCACGCATGACGACGCGGGCATCGCCGCGGCGATCGCGCAAACCGCGTTGTATGATGCTGCGGTCGCCGAAGGCGGTGCTGCGGGCATGTGACGCCCGGTACGGGGCCGCCGCGGCGTCGCGCAGCGCTGTTCGGAGTGCCCGAAGCGATGCACCGCTCCGGCACGCCGCCCGGACACCCGAAATGATGCGCCGCCCCGGCGCATCGCCCGGACGCCCGAAACGATGCACCGTCCGCGGCGCGCCGTCCGGACGCCCGAAACGATGCACCGTCCGCGGCGCGCCGTCCGGACGCCCGAAGCGTTGCACCGCTCCGGCGCGCCGCCCGAACGCTCCGCATCCGAGCCGCCACTCCGTCCCCATTCCGCATCGATGCCGAAACAAACGCGCACGCCGCTCGACGTGCTGCTCACCGAAATCCGCGCGTGCCGCGTGTGCGAAGCCGAACTGCCGCTCGGCCCGCGCCCCGTCGTGCGCGCCCATCGCGACGCCCGCATCCTGATCGTCGGGCAGGCGCCCGGCGCACGCGTCCATGCGAGCGGCATTCCGTGGGACGACGCGAGCGGCAAGCGCCTGCGCGACTGGCTCGGCGTCGAAGCCGACACGTTCTGCGACGAATCGCGCTTCGCGATCATCCCGATGGGCTTCTGCTACCCGGGCCGCGGCGCGAGCGGCGACAACCCGCCGCGCCCCGAATGCGCGCGGCTATGGATCGACCGGCTGCTCGCCGAACTGCCGTCGATCCGGCTCACGCTGCTGGTCGGCCAGTACGCGCAGCGGCATTTCCTGCGCGACACGCGCAAGGCCACGCTGACCGGCACCGTCGAAGCGTGGCGCGACTACGGCCCCGACGTATTGCCGCTGCCGCATCCGTCGCCGCGCAACCAGGCGTGGTTCAAGCACCATCCGTGGTTCGACGCCGAGGTCGTGCCCGAGCTGCGCCGGCGTGTCGCACCGCTGCTCGACCGATGAGCGAAACCAGCACGGCTTTCACGCACTCCGCGATTTTCCACTGCCGTCGGCGCGCTTCGGGCGCCGGGCCATCGGCCCCGGTGCCGGCCCGCCGCGGGGCGCGCTTGCGGCCTCCGCCGTCGCCCCGCTTTCGCCACCGCTTTCAGCCCCGCTTCCGGCCAGCGCCTGACGCAAACCGATTTCGCTGTACCATCGCGGCTCAACCGCGCCACGAACAGCAGAATCCTTCATGCCCTCCACCGCCCCGCCGCGCCTGTACGGGATGCCCGAACGCAGCGACCGGCTCGACTTCTACATCCGCGACCAGACGTCGCGCCAGGCGATCACCGAGCCGCACCGGCACGCGTATTTCCAGATCCAGTTCAACCTCGGCGGCGACACCGAGCAGCGGATCGGCGGCGTCACGCGCCCGTTTCCGCGCGGCGCGCTCGCGTTCGTGCTGCCGCACCGCGAGCACCTGATTCCGCATCCGGAAGGCGCGCACTTCGTCGTGATCAACTTCAGCCAGGCATTCCTGCGCGCCGATCTCGACGTCGATCCGCTCGATCTCGAGGACGTCCCGGCGCACCGCTTTCCCGAGCTGACGCCGTTCCGCTTCCAGGAGCATCTCGACTTCATCCTGACCGGCGATGCGTTCGACGAGGCGCGCCGCCTCGCGCTGTGCATGCTCGACACCGACCGCGTGCGCACGTTTGGCTCGACCACGCTGCTGCGCGGCTACCTGCTGCAATTGATCGGGCTCGTCTGCACGCAGTACGCGGGCGCGCTCGACAAGCTCGCGCAGCGCGGCGCGCAGCGGGCCGGCCGGCGCGACGCACTCGCGCGCGTGCTGCGGCACGTGCGCGCGAACCTGACCCGCGAGGACCTGACGCTCGCCGCGACCGCCGAGGCCGCGTTCCTGTCGCCGAACTACCTCGCGCATCTGGTGCGCAAGGAAACCGGCAGCACCTTCACCGATCTCGTGACCGAGCGCCGGATCGCGCTCGCACAATCGTTGCTCGCGCATACGAGCCGGCGCATCGCGGACATCGCGCGCTCGGTCGGCTTCCGCGACGAAGGGTATTTCGCGCGGCGCTTTCGCGCGCGGGTCGGCGTGTCGCCGAAGGCGTACCGGGACGCGAATGCCGCGCTGCCGGCCGCCGACGACACGCCCGCGGCCGGCGACGCGTAGTTTTGTCCGGTTAAAACGCAGTTGCGTCGCATCCGGGTGCGCGCGCGTCGGGTATCGTTTCCTGCATGCCGGCCCGTGCCGCGTGGCGCGGGCGTCGGCATCCGTCTATCCATCGAACGAGGCCATCCGATGTCCGCATACGTCATCGACGCTGCCGAGCGTCCTTCCGTCGAAGTCGAACAGTCGTCCGCGCGCTTTCCGGTGCGCCGCGTGTTCTGCGTCGGCCGCAACTACGCCGACCACGCACGCGAAATGGGTGCCGATCCCGATCGCGAACCGCCGTTCTTCTTCACGAAGCCGGCCGACGCGATCGTCCCGGCCAGCGGCACCGTCCCGTATCCGCCGCTGACGAACGATCTCCACCACGAAATCGAGCTGGTCGTCGCGATCGGCAAGGACGGCCGGTCGATCGACCCGGGCGACGCGCTGTCGCACGTGTGGGGCTACGGCGTCGGCGTCGACCTCACGCGCCGCGACCTGCAGGCCGAAGCGAAGAAGCTGAGCCGTCCGTGGGACTGGGCGAAGGGCTTCGACGCGTCGGGCCCCGTGACCGCGCTGCGCCCGGCCACCGCGACCGGCTACCCGGCGAGCGGACGGATCTGGCTCGACGTCAACGGCGCAACGCGCCAGGAAGGCGATCTCGCGGACATGATCTGGGCCGTGCCCGACGTGATCGCATACGTGTCGCGCTCGGTCGAGCTGAAGGCCGGCGACCTGATCTTCACCGGCACGCCGGCCGGCGTCGGCGCGCTGCAACCGGGCGACCGCGTGACGGGCGGCGTCGATGGCGTGGCGTCGTTCGAGTTCGTGGTCGGCGCGAAGCCGTAACGCGTCCGCACCGGATCGCCGTGCGAGCGGATAAGCGCGCGCACGCCGCGCGGCGGGGAAGCTGCCGCACACGAACCGTGCCGTGACGGCGCCCATGCACGCGCCGCATGGCCGTGCGCAACGCAAAAGAAGCCCCCGAAACCAGTCGGGGGCGCATGGGTGCCGGCGCGGTGCCGCTACCTTACCCCGCGCCTGTGTACTACTACGATGAAGCTTGCCGCTTTCATGCCCGTATTCATGCCGGTTTTCATGCCGGATGGCTGCTGAACGCCCAAATCGCGGGCAGCGATGCCGAACGATGGCAGGCGCTCGACACAGCCCGCGTCAACGCCCTATCTCGCCCGCACCGACACGAACTTGCGTGCGTTGTCGCGCTGGATCAGCACCGCGATCACGCTGCCGCCGTTCGCCTCGAGTGTCTGCACGTCCTCCTGCGTTTCGAGCAGCGTGTCGTTGAGTTCGAGCACGACATCTCCCGGCCGGATCCCCGCACTTGCCGCCGGGCCGCGTACCGCGTCGACCATCATCCCGAGCGGAAGCCCCGTCGAGCGCCGTTCGTCGTCGCTCAGCGGGTGCATCGTCAGTCCGAGGCGATCTCCGCCGTCGGCCGGCCGCGCGGCGGCGGCTGCCACGCCGGCGACACGCGCGGCACCGGCCGCACCCGCGGCACCGGTAGCGCCAGCCGCACCGGCAGCACCGGCAGCACCAGCCACACCAGCCGCATCGGCGGCACCAGCAGCACCGGCCGCACCAGCGCTGCCCGCCGTGGCCGCGTTACCGATCGCTTCGTCCGTCCCCGTGACCGTCAGCACCATCGGCACGCGCTTGCGGACGATCCGCAGCCGCGCCTTCCCGCCCGCCGGCAATGCGGCCGCGAGGTCGTTCAGCTCGGCCGACCGGCCGATCTGCTTGTCGCCGAACTGCACGATCACGTCGCCGGGCTTCACGCCGGCCGCGGCGGCCGGCGAGCCGGGATCGACCCCGTTGACGAGCGCGCCCGCCGGACGCGGCAGTCCGAACGCGGCGGCCAGCCCGATGCCGACGTCCTGCACGTCGACGCCCAGCGGATTGCCGCCCAGCGGATTGCCGCCCAGCGGATTGCCGCCCAGCGAATTGCCGGACGACGCACGCTGCGCCTGCGCATTGGCGCGCATCTGTGCCTGGACCTGCGCACGCACCTTCGTCGCGAGCGCGATCGGAATCGCGAACGTCATGCTCGCGTAGCGGTTCGCGCCGGCATACACCTGCACCGCGATGCCGATCACGTCGCCCGCGCGGTTGAACACGGGGCCGCCGGAATTGTCGGGATTCACCGCGATGTCGGTCTCGAAGAACGGAAACACGCCGCCGTCCGGCAACGCATGCGACGTCGCGCTGACGATGCCGGCCGTCACCGTGTTGCCCGCGCCGTCCGGCGCGCCGATCGTCATCACCGGTTCGCCCGCGCGTACCCGCGCCGAATCGCCGATCCGCACGAACGGCAGCTTCGTCGCGTCGGCGTGCAGCACCGCGACGTCGCTCTGCGGATCGACGGCCAGCACCGTCGCCTTGAGCTCGCGGCGGTCGGTGAGCCGCACCGTCACGTCGCTCGCATCGCCGACGACGTGCGCGGACGTCAGGATCAGCCCGTCGGGGCTGACGATGAAGCCCGAGCCGGTGCCGGACATCGCACGCGGCGCCGTATCCGGCGCCGGCGCCTGCGGCCCCTGCACCGACGGCGGCGGTGCGCCGCGCCGGAAGAATGCGGCGAGCGGATCGTCGGGATCGAGGATCGTGAACGACGGGCCGGCGGCCTGCTGGTCGGGCGCGGCGGCCATGACGGTCACGACTGCCGGGCCGTAGCGGTCGACGATCGCGGGGAAGTCGACCTGCACCGAGTAAGGCGGTGCGGCCCGGCGCTCCTTCGCGACGGGTGGTGAGACGGGTGGTGCGGCAGGCGACCCGACGGTCGCGGCGACCGTCGGCGGCAGGAACGAGAAAAAGCAGGCGAATACGCCTCCGATCAACGCGGTGCGAAGCACGGCGCGAGCAAGCGTCTGGCGAACCAAGGTGACCTCCCCCGGGGCAGTCGCGCGGCGCCCGGCGCGAGACGCGCGGACGCCCGACAAGCACCGGCACACACTCGATTTATAGTCCACGTCGCATCGCGGAAGATACGCCGCGAAACCCGCATAGCGGGCGGCCGCGCGACCGCGCAGCCGCGACAGCAGTGGTTCCGGACAAAGTCGGCGATTCGTCAATCCGAACATTCACCGCGGATCGCATCCTGCCCCTCGATCAACCGGCCAGGCTGCGACCGGACCCATTCGGGGTTCACGCGAACCGACGGAGATCGCCGCGCCGCCCTACCACGCCAGCGCCAGAAAATTGCGCACCACCGCCGACGGCTCATCGCGCCGCGACGCAATCGCAAGCCGCGCGCGCAGGCCATTGCCCGCGACCGGCCGATACACGACGCCCGCGACCTGCACCTGCGTGATCGCCTTCGGCACGATCGACACGCCGAGCCCGGCCGCGACGAGCGTCACCGCCGACGCGATCTGCGGCGCCGGCTGCGCCATGCGCGGCTGGAAGCCGGCGGCGTTGCATGCGGCGACGATGTCGTCGTAGAGCGCGCTGCCCGCTTCGCGCGGCACCTGGACGAACGCCTCGTCGGCGAGCGCCGCCAGATCGATCCGGCGCCGCTGCGCCAGCCGATGCGCGACGGGCAGCGCGACGAACATCGGCTCCTCGTCCCAGTCCGCCGCGAGCAACGTGTCGGCGATGCGACGCTCCGGACGCACGATCGCGACGTCGAGCCGGCCGGCTTCCAGCGCCTCCAGCAACACGCCGGAGGTCGCTTCTTGCAACGTCAGTTCCGTGTCCGGAAACGCTTCGCGAAAGCGGCGAATCAGGTCAGCCACTTTCGAATTGAACGCCGCCGTGCCGGTGAAGCCGACCCGCAGTTGCCCGATTTCGCCGCGTGCAGCGCGCCGGGCCGCGCGCGCCGCGCGCTCGGCATCGTCGAGCACGCGGCGTGCCTCTTCCGCGAACACCTCTCCCGCGACGGTCAGCTCGGCGCCGCGCGCGGTCCGCGTGAACAACTCGACGCCCAGCTCGCTCTCGAGTGCCTTGATCTGCTGGCTCAGCGGCGGCTGCCCCATGCCGAGCGCTTCCGCGGCCTTGGTGAAGTTCGACGTGGCGGCCACGGCCAGAAAATATCGGAGATGCCGGAGTTCCATGCGCTAGGTGATCCCGGGGTAAATGGAAGCGGCTTCGCAGCCAGATCTAAAACGTATCGCTGCGGTTTCTTTCATATATTGGACATATGTGTGCCCGTGCGCAAGAATCCGGGTATTCCCTGGCACACCGGTGCATACCATGTCTTCTCCTGCGATTTCGCGTGCCGCCGCACGTGTCCCGAACGCCGCGGCCGATGCGCTGCCTGCCGGCGTGTCGCCGCGCTCGGCCGCTTACAAGCGCATCGCGCTGGCGCTGTTCCTTGCCGGCTTCTCCACCTTCTCGCTGCTGTACTGCGTCCAGCCGCTGCTGCCCGCATTCGCGCGCGAATTCCACATCGGCGCGGCGTCGAGTTCGCTGTCCCTGTCACTGTCGACCGGGCTGCTGGCGCTATCGATCCTGTGCGCCGGCGCACTGTCCGAACGCGTCGGGCGACGCGGGCTGATGTTCGCGTCGATGACGCTCGCCGCGCTGTTCAACCTGCTCGCGGCGATTTCGCCGAGCTGGAACCTGCTGCTGGTCTGGCGCGCGCTCGAAGGCTTCGCGCTCGGCGGCGTGCCGGCGGTCGCGATGGCCTATCTCGCGGAAGAAATCGCGTCCGAAGGGCTGGGCCTGTCGATGGGGCTGTATGTCGGCGGGACCGCATTCGGCGGCATGGTCGGGCGAATCGGGATGAGCGCGCTCGAAGAGTATTTCTCGTGGCGTACCGCGATGCTGACGATCGGCGTCATCGATCTGCTCGCCGCGATCGCCTTCGTGATGCTGCTGCCGCAGTCGCGGCGCTTCGTGAAGCGTACCGACCTCACGCTGCGTCATCACTTGCGGCTGTGGCATGCGCAACTGCACCACGCGCGGCTGCCGTTCGTGTTCGCGATCGGCTTCCTCGTGATGGGCGCGTTCGTGACCGTCTACAACTACGCGGGGTTCCGGCTCACGGCCGCGCCGTTCAATCTGAGCGCAACGGCATGCGGGCTGATCTTCGGCGCGTACCTGTTCGGAATGGTGTCGTCGTCGAGCGCGGGCGCACTCGCCGATCGCCTCGGGCGCGCACCCGTGCTCGTGAGCGGCATTCTCGTGTTCGCGGCCGGTCTCGCGCTGACGCTGTCGCATTCGCTCGTCGCGATCATCGTCGGGATCGTGCTGATCACGATCGGCTTCTTCGTCGCCCATGCGGTCGCGAGCGGCTGGGTCGGGCATCTTGCCGGTTCCGCGAAGGGGCACGCCGCGTCGCTCTACCTGCTCGCGTATTACCTCGGGTCGAGCGTGCTCGGCTCGATCGGCGGCACGTTCTGGCAACACGGTGCGTGGAACGCCGTCGTCGCGTTCGTCGCCGTGCTGCTCGTGCTGAGCCTCGCGGCCGCGCATCGGATCATTCGGGCGGAACGGGTGCGGTGAACTTGGTCACTGCCCGTTGACATGATCGCTTCTCCGTGAAGCTGCGTGATCCTGGTCCGGTCAGTCGCGGAGATAGCCGAATTCTTTCGGATCGCGCATCGAGATCGCGGCGATTGCTGCCAACGCGCATATCGCTGAAACGTACCAGTAGAACGCCGAATACGGATCGCTCATCGTCCGGAGCGACCCCAGCACCGGCACCGTGCCGAGCGTAGCCAGCACACCGAACACGACCAGGAAGCGCTTTCGCCCGATGCGATCCGACAGCGCGCCGAACACGGGCTGGATGCACATGAAGACGATCAACGCGGCCGTCATCATCGCCGACGCGCTCTTCGCGTTCATCCCGGCCGAATTCACCGTCAATCGCCGCGCGTTTCGAGCACGCTCTGCGTCAATGCGACTGAAGGAATCGTCGGCGTGAGCGTCGGGCTCGATCCGCGCACATGTCAGTTGCGTCGCGCATGAAACGCCGCGATCGCCTTCCACATCGGCACCGGATTCGAGTACATCGGGAAGTGACCGCAATCGGGAATCTCCGACAGCACAACCCCCGCTGCCTCGATCGCGCGCAAGTACGACAGCGACGCGTTCTGTTCGCCATACATGAACATCCGCGGGAACGGCAGACCGAGGAATTTGCGCATCAGGTCGCCGTTGTCGGAGAGGTCGACCATCGAGCGGAATATCCCGCCGACCGCTTCGGCCCGTACCTTGTGACGCAGGCTGGCCGAGTACAGCGCACTCGCGTACGCCGGTGCGTGGCGGGTCCGGTCGATGAAATCGTCGAAGAAGCGCTCGGCGCTGTCGCGCGGATGATCGACGATCTGTCGGCTCAGGAAGCAATCCTCGGGCGCGATGTTCCCTTCGATGTCGACGAAGCTCAGCACGCGCTCCGGATGCCGATGCGCGAGCATCAGCGCCGTCAGCCCGCCCATCGAATGTCCGACGAGGTGGAAGCGTGCGAAGCCGATCCGGTCGATCACCTGCAACGCGGTGTCGACGAGGAACGGAATCGAAATCTTCGACAGGTCCGCGCACTGCGTTTCCCCGCAACCGGGCGCGTCGTACACGACGAAAGGCCGGCCGTCGAATTCGCGATGACGCACGATGTCCGCGTAATCCTCCTTCGTCGAGCCGAAGCCGTGAAGGAACACGACGGGCGCGCCGTCGCCGTCGCGATGAATGGCCGAAACGTCCAGCGCGGTGCCGCGTACGGCGAACGAGAACCGCGACTGGGAAAACTCATCACGCATCTGATCGAATCCCGAGTAAAGATGACGTATGCCGGCCTCGGCACGACACGCGCGACCGCGGCCGGACGCAGATACCGGACAACGGCGCTCAGCCCGCCAGCGTCCGGCAGAAATCCTGGACCGCGGCGCACGCGCGCAGCAACGACTTGTCGTCCAGCGCGTAGGCAATCCTGATATACGGGTCCAACCCGAAGGCGCTGCCATGCACGGTCGCCACGCCTGCTTCGTCGAGCAACGCGTTCACCACGTCCTCGTCGCTGTCGAGACGCGTACCCGCCCGCGTCGTCTTGCCGATCAACGCCTCGCACGACGCGAACGCATAGAACGCGCCCTGCGGGATGTCGCATCGCAGGCCCGGCGCCCGATTGAGTTGCTCGACGACCAGATCGCGGCGACGCTCGAACGCGACGCGCGAATGCGCGATGAAATCCTGCGGCCCCGTCAACGCTGCCAGCGCGGCGTACTGCGAGATCGTCGACGCACCGGACGTTTGTTGTCCCTGCAACTTTTCCATCGCATCGATCAGCCATCGCGGCCCGGTGCCGAAACCGATACGCCAGCCCGTCATCGCATACGCCTTCGACACGCCGTTCATCGTCAGCACGCGTTCGCGCAATCGCGGTTCGACCTGCGCGATCGTGAAGAACGCCATGCCGTCGAAAATCAGGTGCTCGTAGATGTCGTCGGACAGCACCAGCACATGCGGATGCGCGAGCAGCACGTCGGCGAGCGCCTGCAGTTCCGCACGGCTGTACACGGCGCCGGTCGGATTGGACGGCGAGTTGAGAATCAGCCACCGCGTGCGCGGGGTGATCGCCGCATGCAACGCATCCGGCGTGAGCTTGAAGCCGCATTCCGCGCCGCATGCGACGGTGACGGACCGGCCGCCGCACACCTGCACGATCTCCGGATAGCTGACCCAGTACGGCGCCGGGACGATCACTTCGTCGCCCTCGTTCAACGTCGCCGCGAGCGCGTTGAAGATCACCTGCTTGCCGCCGCTGCATACGAGCGTGTCGCGCCAGTCCACCTGCAGCCCGTTCTCGCGGCGGAACTTGTCGGCAATCGCCTCGCGCAGCGCGCGCAGCCCGGCCACCTGCGTGTAGCGCGTGTGGCCCGCGCGGATGGCGGCGATCCCGGCTTCACGCACGTGCTCGGGCGTGTCGAAATCCGGCTCGCCGGCGCTCAGCGAAATCACCGCGGCGCCGCTCGCGCGCCGGGCGGCCACGCGATCCATCACCTTGTAGGTCGCCGACGGGCGAGCGGCGGCGAGAAAGCGGTTCAGCGTGTCGATCGGCGCGCTCATTGCCCGTTCCTCCCGCGCGTCAGCCCCATCAGCTCGAGCGTGCTGCGCCCTTCGCGTAACGCGTCCATCATCTTCGCTTCCTTGTCGGCGCGCGCCTGCCCCTCAGTCAGCGTCGCGTCGACGTGTGCGGCCGGAATCACGAGCACGCCGTCGTCGTCGGCCACGACCAGATCGCCGGCCGCCACCGGCGTTCCCGCGAAGCTGATCGGTTGCCCCACCGACGGCGCGCTCGCCTTGATCGTGCCGCGCATCGACACGCCACGCGTGAACACGGGGAAACGGCGGGCCACCAGCGCCGCGATATCGCGCACGCCGCCGTCGATGATCAGGCCGGCCACGCCTGCCGCTTCCGCGGCCACCGTCAAGACTTCGCCCCAGTACCCGGCAACGAAGCCGCCGGTCGAAATGACGAGCACACTGCCGCGCGGCACCTGCTCCATCGCGATATGAATCGCGAGGTTGTCGCCGGGCGAGCACTCGAGCGGATACGCGGGGCCAGCGACCGACGCGCCCGGCCACACCGTGCGGATGATCGGATCGACGGCGCTGGTCGCCAGGCCCGAGGCCTCGAACAGCGTGGAGGTTCCAAGCGTGCGCGCCCGCTCCAGTAGCGCCGCGTCGTATGTATGAGTCGCGTTCATCGTTCAGGCCTTGCTTTGCAGAGTGTGATAGCCGAGCGCCGCACGCGCATCGCCCAGGGTCTTGCCCTGCGCGATCTGTTCGCGAATGCGCGATTCGACTTCTTCGATCTGGCGTGCGACCTGCGCCACTTCCCGCGCACGGCCGCGCGGCACGATCACGACGCCATTCGCATCCGCGACGACGATGTCGCGCGCCGTCACGCGCACGGTGCCGATCGCGACCGTCGCGTTCACCGCTTCGACCTGCACGCGGTCCTTGCCGGTCCGCATGAAGCGGCCTGCGGTGAACAGCGGATAGTGGTCGCCGAGCGCCTTGTTCACGTCGCGGCACACGCCGTCGATCACCGTGCCCGCGATGCCGCGCAGCCCCGCGTACTGGGTCATGATGTCGCCCCACACCGTGCAGTCGGTGCGGCCGTCGTTGTCGATCACGACGACATCGCCTGGCGCGACGTCGTCGATGAAGTCGCCGACGGTGCCGGGCGGCACGCTGGCCGGCACGTACTTGACCGTGAATGCGGGGCCGACGACGACCTTCGTGTAATCGGCCAGCGGCATGATGCCGAGCGCCTGTCCGTGCAGCCCGAGCTTGTCCATCGCGTCCGACACGCCGGGCGTATCGAGCCCTTCGAACAGCGCGATCGGTTCCTGGTCGTCGGCCGTGGCCTTGCGTGAATTCGTCATATCAAATACTCCGGGATCAGGATCGGCGTTCAGCGCACCGCAATGGCTTCGAATTCCGTGTCGTGCATCACGTCCGCGACCGAGCGGCCGGCGCGCACGGCGGCGACCATGCCGGCCTGCCGCGTCGCGATACGCTCGCCGAGATCGAGCACGTCGTCGATGCGATCGGCCGGCACGAAGACCGTGCCGCAGCGGTCGGCAATCACGTAGTCATCCTGATTCACCGTCACGCCTCCCATCTGCACCCGCGTGCCGGAAGCGATCTGCACCACGCGGTTGCGCGCGCTGATCATCGTGACGCCGCGCCCGTACACCGGATAGCCGAGCGCTTCGCTGCCCTCGATGTCGCGGCTCAAGCCGTCGATCACCGAGCCGCGGATCCGCTTCGCGCTCGCCGCATTGGCCAGGATGTCGCCCCAGCACGAAATGCCATCGGCGCCGCCGGCAATCACCAGCACGCGATCGTCCGTCGTGACGGCATCGACCACCGGCGAGATGAGGTGCACGGTCGGCTTGGCATCGGTCTTCGGACCGAGCTGAATGGTGCTGGCACGCCCGACGACCTTCGGGCAGTTCCACAGTGGACGCAGGCCGACCGTCGCCCCGGGCAGGCCGAGAAAGTCGAGTGCGTCGGATACGGTGTTCGTGTCGAGCGATGCAAGGCGCTCGAGAATGGAAGGCTGGTTCATCACGCTGATCCCGGTTGACAAGTGCCGCAATCGTCGCCTCGGCAGCGTGGTATGTAAATTTCGTATTTCGTATCTGCGTGATACGCTTTCAGGATCACGGAAAGCGTGGCCTCGTGGCATGGCCGGCCCCATAATGGCGCGCCGTAGCCCGTGCGCCGCCGCCGCGTGCGCGCAATCTCATCCCGGGTGCCCCGCCATGAACAATACGATCGACTACCGGCTGATTCGGCAGCTGTGGATGTTTCTCGCCGTCGCCGAGGAGCAGCATTTCGGGCGGGCGGCGAAGCGGCTGAACATGTCGCAGCCGCCGCTGACCGAGCAGATCAAGGTGCTCGAGCAATCGCTGAAGATCCAGTTGTTCTACCGCTCGCGCCAGGGAACGCAACTGAGCCCGGCGGGCGCCGCGATCCTGCCGGCCGTCCGGCAATTTGCCGCTCAGGCCGAACGGCTGCAACGCGTCGTGCGCGAAGTCGCGGCCGGACAGTCCGGCGTGCTGCACGTCGGCGCGATCACGTCCGCGATGCTCGACACCGTTCCGCCGCTACTGGACTCACTCAAGCGCGCGCATCCGAACCTGACCGTGTTCGTCAACGAGATCGACAGCGTCGACGCGATTCCGGCATTGGAAGCCGGTGAGCTCGATCTGGCGTTCGCGCGCGTTGACGGCGAGGTCGCGAACGGCATCGCGACGATGCCGCTGGCCGAGGATCGGCTGGCCGTCGCGCTGCCGAGGGAACATCCGCTGGCGGCCATGTCGACGGTGCGGCTGCGCGCACTGATGGATGAGCCGCTGATCATGTCGTCGCGGCAAGTGAGCCCCGTCTACTTCGACATGCTGACGTCCGTCTGCCGCACGCACGGACTGACGCCGCGCGTGATTCACGAAGTGCGTTCGGTGACGTCGCAGGTTGCTTACGTCGGCTGCGGCCAGGGCGTCGCGCTCGTGCCGGCGTCGGTGCGCAAGCTTGCGCCGGAGAACGTCGTCGTCCGGCCGTTGAAGGAAAAGGTGACGGTCGTGACGGCGGCCGCGGTATGGAACACGAACCGACATCACCCGATGGTCGACGAAGTGCTCGAGATGCTGAGGAAATAGCGCGTCGCCGGAATCGACGCGCGCCGCGCCAGCTCAATCTCCGGCGACCCGATGCGCGATCGCCGACAACGTCCGCAGCATCGGCGCGAACGCATCGGCCGACGTATTGCCGAACCCGAGCACGAGCCCGTTGGCCGCCGATGTCGGATGGATCGAAAACCCCGACAGCGGGAACGGCCCGATGCCGTGCGTACGCGCCGCCTCGACGATCGCACGGTCACGATAGCGCGCCGGCAGCCGCAGCGCCAGATGGAGACCGCACGGCCCGCCCTCGACCTGATGCGGCACGCTGAATGCTTCGTCGAGCGCCGCGAGCAGCGAGCGCCGCCGGTCGCGATACAGCCGGCGCATCCGCCCGAGATGCCGCCCGTATTCCCCCGTCTCGATGAAATCGGCGAGCGCGAGCTGCACGTGCCGCGTGCCGCCGCGCAGCATCTCCGGCAGCGCCGGCCGCACCGCGGCCAGCAATGCGTCGGGCAGCACCAGGAAACCGATTCGCAGCGCCGGGAACATCGTCTTGCTGAACGAGCCGAGATAGACGACCGGCGAATCGGCGGCGAGCCCGTGCAGCGCGCCGATCGGCTCGCCGGTGTGGCGGAACTCGCTGTCGTAATCGTCCTCGATGATCCATGCGCGATGCCGGCGCGCGGCGTCGATCAGCGCAAGCCGGCGCGAGATCGACAGCACCGCGCCGGTCGGGAACTGGTTCGACGGCGTCGTATAGACGAGCCGCGGCGTCCGTTCGCGCCAGTCCGCGTCTTCCGCGCGCAGCCCCTCCGCGTCGACCGGCATCGGCACGACGTCGAGGTCGGCCGCCTGCATCGCGCTGCGCGCGCCGCGATAGCCGGGCTCCTCGACCCAGACGGTGTCGCCGGGGTTCGTCAGCAACTGCGCGCACAGCGCGATCGCGCCCTGCGCGCCTTCCGTCATCACGATCTGCTCGGGATCGCAGCGCACGCCGCGCGTCACGGCCAAATGGCGCGCGATCGATTCGCGCAGCGCGCGCTCGCCGAGCGGATCGCCGTACGCGAGCAGGTCGCGGCCCTCGCGACGCAGCGCGCGGTCGATCGCGTGCCGCCACGCGTCCACCGGGAAATGCGACAGCGCGGGCACGCCCGGCCGGAACCCCTCCGACTCGCCGCTGCCGATCAGGCTCGGACGGATCCGCCCGAGCCGCTCCGCGACGGCCGGCGGCGCGGCCCGGCGACGCGGCGCGGCCGGCCGCGACAGCCCGACCACCCGCGTGCCGCGACGGTCCGATTGCAGGAAGCCTTCGGCGACGAGCTGCTCGTAGACGGCCGCCGTCGTGTTGCGCGACACGCCGAGCGTCTCGGCCAACGCGCGCGTGCCGGGCAGCCGCGTGCCGGCCGGCATCGCGCCGCCGAGAATCGCGTCGCGCACGCGGCGCAGCAACTGACGCTGCAGCGAAGGCGCGCCGGCCGTGCGCGCGAGCGGCGCGTCGAGCGGCAACAGCGGCGCGTCGCCGGAAGGAAGGGCAGTCGTCATCGGGATCGCGGCGTGGAAGTGTCGGGGATCGCACCATCGGGGCGGCGCCGTCGTGGCACCTTCGTGCCATCCTCGTGGCACCATAAATTCAGCGTAGTCTGGCGCTTCTCATGGTACCTCGCCGCGACTACGATCGTCTGCATGCCGGCATGTCGCCGGCCGCCAACCGAAGCGAGATCGACCTTGTCCACGCTCACCAACGCCTTCCAGCAGCCCATCGGCCAACCCGTTCCGGGCTGGTCCGCCCGCCCGCGCCCCGAGCGCATCGTGATCGAAGGCCGCTACTGCCGGCTCGAGCCGCTCGACGCCGATCGCCACGCGGCCGACCTGTACGCCGCCTACGCGCAGGCGCCCGACGGCAGCGACTGGACCTATCTCGCGCACGGCCCGTACGCCGACGAGTCGGGCTACCGCGACTACGCGCGCGGCGCGGCGGCGAGCGCCGATCCGCTGCACTACACGGTGATCGACCGCGCGACGAACCGCGCGGTCGGCACGCTCGCGCTGATGCGCATCGATCCGGCCAACGGCGTGATCGAGGTTGGGTCCGTCACGTTCTCGCCGCTGCTCAAGCGCACGCCGATCTCGACCGAAGCGCAGTACCTGCTGATGAAATACGCGTTCGACACGCTCGGCTACCGGCGCTACGAATGGAAGTGCGACGACCTCAACGAGCCGTCGCGCAAGGCGGCCGCGCGGCTCGGTTTCCGTTACGAAGGCACGTTCCGGCAGGCGCTCGTCTACAAGGGCCGCAATCGCGACACCGCGTGGTTCTCGATCATCGACGGCGAATGGCCGGCCGTGCGGGCCGCGTTCGAAGCGTGGCTCGCGCCGGAGAACTTCGACGCGCAAGGCGCGCAGCGCGAATCGCTGATCGCGATCCGCCACGCGCAGGCGCGGGCTCGCGACGCGGCCGGCCGCGCGAACGATGCGACGCGCGTCACGGTGCGCCCGCTCGTCGCCGCCGACGAAGCCGCATGGCGGCCGCTGTGGCAGGGTTATCAGAAGTTCTACGAGACCGCGCTGAGCGACGCGGTGGTCGCGACCACGTGGGCGCGGCTGATGGATCCCGACGAGCCGATGTTCGTGCTCGGCGCATTCGATGCGTCGGGTGCGCTGGTCGGGATCGTGCACGCGATCTACCACCGCTCGTGCTGGACCGAAGGGCCGTACTGCTACCTGCAGGATCTGTACACGGCGGCCGACGCACGCGGACAAGGCGCGGGCGGCGCGCTGATCGAGGCCGTGTACGAACGCGCCCGCGAAGCCGGCGCGAGCCGCGTGTATTGGCTCACGCACGAAACCAATACGACCGCCCGCGCGCTGTACGACAGGCTCGCGAACAACGCGGGGTTCATCCAGTACCGGAAGGATCTCAAGTAACGCGCAACCGCGGCCGGCCGGCGTTCAGCCTGCGATGTCGAGCGCGTGGCCGTCCATCGATACGGCGGCGATTGCGTCAAGCAGGCGGCGCTCGGCAGCGGCCGGCCGGATCCGTCGCGTCGTGGCCCGGCTCCGGCACGCCGGCCCGCGCCGCGCCGTCCATGCCCGGCACCGACGCCGGACAGATCATCTCGTCGCCGTTCGCCGGCACCGGCCGCCGCACCGGCCGGAACACGGGCTCGCCCGGCTCGATCGGCTGTCCGGAGATCGCGCAGCGGCCGGCCATCAGCGCCACGCGCAAGCGCCACCGCTGCTCGCCGTAGTGGCAGCGCCCGCTGTCGACCCAGCGCACCAGCAGGGCGTCGTCCCCCGCCTCCAGCACCGTGACGAACAGTTGCGGCCGCAACGGCGACCGTGCCGCCGCGGCGTGTTTCGGCGCGGACGTACGGTCGAAGGCCTCGCAGGCCGCCGAAGGTCCGAGATCATCTCCGGGCAGCGGTATCGTGTCGTGCGCGCGGGATGTCGACACAACGCATGGCAGATCTTCTTCGCAGGTCAGGCTATCCAGGGTGTCAGGCATGCTTGGCGAGTGGTTTCATGTGAATGGCGCGGCGCGGGGCGTCCTTATGGCAGTTCGTGCAGCAGCGCGGAGCCGAGTGGGCAACCGAACGCGTCGACGATCACGCCGATCCGCTTCCAGACGTTCAACGCTGGCGCGACGCTCGCGACGGCGGCTCGACCAACCCGGGGGCAGCCGACGAGCCAGTCACGCTGCGCTCCGTTGCCAATCCGCCGCGCACGGAACCCAATCGCATCACCGCAAATGATACAAATTGAAGTTAACTTCAAGTAAAGGGGAAGCTTGCGCAACGATGCGTTTCGCCGATCGCGGCAATCGGTCGGGATGCCCGTGCACGCGTCTCACGCGGGGTGTCTCGGAATTCGTCTCATATCGGTGAGACGAATGTCCCGCCGTCTCACTGAAGCCGAATTTCGCAAGTGCAGCAAATTCGGCGCGCAATTTCGCCTCGATCTTCATCCATCGCCGTCAATCGACTTGCTGCGCCGCACATCAAACACCTTATCTCATCGCCGCCGAGCCGCCCATTCACGGTGGCCCCGTTCCTGCATATCGGTCGCTCGCGCAATCGCGCGACGGACGCGGTGGCCCTTGCCCCGCGCCCGACGACAACCTGACGGAGACACGAACGTGAGCACACCGGCACCGAACACCGCACCGAGCATGAAGGCCGCCGTCTGGCGCGGCCGCCGCGACATCCGCGTCGAAGAGGTTCCCGTTCCGGCCCACCCGCCGGCCGGCTGGGTCCAGATCCGCGTGCACTGGTGCGGGATCTGCGGCTCGGATCTGCACGAATACGTCGCAGGGCCGGTGTTCATTCCCGTCGACGCCCCGCATCCGCTGACGGGCCTGAAGGGCCAGTGCATCCTCGGCCACGAATTCAGCGGCGAAATCGCGGCGCTGGGCGCGGGCGTGACGGGCTTCGCGCTCGGCGACCGCGTGACGGCCGACGCGTGCCAGCATTGCGGCAAGTGCTGGTACTGCACGCACGGGCTGTACAACATCTGCGAGAACCTCGCGTTCACCGGCCTGATGAACAACGGCGCATTCGCCGAATACGTGAACGTGCCGGCCGAACTGCTGTACCGGCTGCCCGAGAACTTCCCGACGGAAGCCGGCGCGCTGATCGAACCGCTCGCGGTCGGGCTGCACGCGGTGAAGAAGGCCGGCAACATCGTCGGGCAGACGGTCGTCGTGGTCGGCGCCGGCACGATCGGCCTCTGCACGATCATGTGCGCGAAGGCCGCGGGCGCCGGCCGCGTGATCGCGCTGGAAATGTCGGCCGCGCGCAAGCAGAAGGCGCTCGAAGTCGGCGCAACGGTCGTGATCGACCCGAAGTCGTCCGACGCGATCGCGGAGGTCAAGGCGCTGACGGGTGGCTACGGCGCCGACGTGTCGTTCGAGTGCATCGGGCACACGGCCACCGCGAAGCTCGCGATCGACGTGATCCGCAAGGCCGGCAAGTCGGTGATGGTCGGCATCTTCGAGGAGCCGACGTCGTTCAACTTCTTCGACATCGTGTCGACCGAGAAGGAAGTGATCGGCTCGCTCGCGTACAACGGCGAATTCGCGGACGTGATCCGTTTCATCGCGGACGGCCGCATCGACGTGCAGCCGCTGATCACCGGGCGCATCGCGCTCGGCGACATCGTCACGCACGGCTTCGAGGAACTGGTCAACCACAAGGACCGGAACGTGAAGATCATCGTCCAGCCGGCAACCGCATGACACGTGCATGATGCCTGCATGACGAGCACGCCGGCCGCGAACCGGGCCGCGCGCCGCCGGCGTCGCGCATCCGCCCGGCCGGCGTGCGTTCGCGCCCGTTTTTGATGCGTATGTAACGAGCGACGTCCGCCACACGGGGTCCGACTTCGATATACTCGAAACCACATTACCGCTAAGCGCGCTACCCGCGCGCCCGCTCCCGTGAAACCACGAGCCGGCCTGATTCTCGAACTCGTCGTCAATCTGCTGCTGCCTTGGGTCGCATACCGGGTCGCGCATCCGTACTTTGGGGAAACCGGCGCACTGTACGCGTCGGCGGTCCCGCCAATCATCTGGTCGATCGTCGAATTCATCCGCTCGCGCCGCGTCGACGCGGTGGCGGCCATCGTGCTGTTCGGCATCGCGCTGTCGATCATCGGGATGGCGTTCGGCGGCAGTCCGCGCACGCTGCTGATGCGCGAATCGCTCGGGTCCGGCGCGATCGGCGTCGTATTTCTGCTGTCGCTGTTCCGCGAACGCCCGCTGATTTTCTATCTCGCCCGCGCCACCGTGGCCCGCGAGATGGACGGCGGCGCCGCGCACTTCGAAGCCGTCTGGGACGCGCAGCCGCGGCTGCGGCAGATGCTGCGGCTGATGACGTTCGTGTGGGGCGGCTTCATGACGGCGGAGATGCTGGTGCGCTGGTGGATGGTCGTCAGCTGGCCCGTCGAGCGCGTGCTGGTCGTGTCGCCGGTCATGGGCTACACGGTATTCAGCTGCCTGCTGCTGTGGACGTTCTGGTACCGGCGGCGGATGCGCGTGCGCAACAGCGTCGACATCCCGCGCCGCGGCGGCGTCACCGAAAGCGCCGGCGGCTGATACCCGACGGGCAGCCTGTCCGGCCGCCGCCGTTCGGGTGGCGTGACACGGCACCTGCTGTATGATGCGCGGCGTCCCGCCCGCCCATCCCTTTTCCCGTCATGTCCCTTTCGCTCCTTCCGTGTGCCACGATCTGGCTCGCCCTGTTCGCGGCCGCCGCATTCGCGTGGCATCGCCCGCTGCACGGCCTGAGCATCGGCGTCGCCGCGCTCGGCTATGCGGGCGCACTGGCGTTCGGCCAGCTCGCGCCGATCACGCTGGCGCCGTTCGCGCTGCTGATCGCGGCCGCCTGGGGCGTGTTGCCCGGGCGTCCGCTCGCCGTGCGCATCGCCGCGCACGCGCTCTTTGCCGCGCTCGCGATCGCGCTGAGCCTGCACCTGCTCCCCGGCTTCCACAATCCGCGCGTGATCGAGCCGACGCGGTTCACGCCGGATGCCGTGCCGTTCACGATGTACCTGAATTTCGACAAGCCGCTCGCCGGCCTGTGGCTGCTGTGGGTGCTGCCGTGGGTCGCGCCCGACGTCCCGCTGTCGCGCGCGCTGCGCACCGGCGCCGTGGCGGCCGTCGCGACCGCGGCGGCCTGCCTGGCCGGCGCGCGTCTGTTCGGGATGGTCGGCTGGGCGCCGAAATGGCCGGCGTCGGGCGGCATGTGGCTCGTCAACAATGTGCTGCTCGTGACGCTCGCCGAAGAAGCGCTGTTCCGCGGCTACGTGCAAGGCGGGCTGACGCGCATGCTCGGCCGCTTCGCGTGGGGGCCGTGGGCAGCGCTGGCGATCGGCGCGGTGCTGTTCGGCGCCGCGCACGCGGCCGGCGGCTGGCCGTGGATCGTGCTCGGCACGGTGGCCGGCGTCGGTTACGGCCTCGCGTGGCAGCGCGGCGGACTGCTCGCGGCCGCGCTCGCGCATGCGGGGCTGAACGTCATCCACTTCGGGCTGTTCACCTACCCGATGCTCGCCGCCGCGCGCTGAACGCCGCGCAGCGACCTCGCCCGCCGGCGTCGCTCAGTTGAACCCGGCCACCGCGTGCGGCACGTACGGGCGTTCGAGCGTCGCGATTTCATCGTCCGTCAGCTTCAACTGAAGTGCGCCGAGCGCGTCGTCCAGATGGTGCGGCTTCGAGATGCCGACGATCGGCGCGGTCACGCCGCGCTTGTGCGCGACCCACGCGAGCGCGACCTGCGCACGCGGCACGTTGCGCGCGGCGGCGATCGCCGCGACCGCCTCGACGATCGCCCGGTCCGCATTGGCCGTCGCGTCGTACAGCCGCTGGCCGACGTCGTCGAGCTGCTGCCGGCCGGTCGATTCGTCCCAGTTGCGCGTGAGCCGGCCGCGCGCGAGCGGGCTCCACGGAATCACCGCGATGCCCTCGGCTTCGCACAGCGGCAGCATTTCGCGTTCCTCCTCGCGATACAGCAGGTTCAGGTGATTCTGCATGCTGACGAAGCGGGTCCAGCCGTTCTGCTTGGACGTGTACAGCGCCTTCGCGAACTGCCACGCGAACATCGACGACGCGCCGATATAGCGCGCCTTGCCGGCTTTCACGACGTCGTGCAACGCTTCGAGCGTCTCCTCGATCGGTGTGCCGTAGTCCCAGCGGTGAATCTGGTACAGGTCGACGTAGTCGGTGCCGAGCCGCTTCAGGCTCTGGTCGATGTCGGTCATGATCGCCTTGCGCGACAGCCCCGCGCCGTTCGGCCCCGGGCGCATCCGGTAGAACACCTTGGTCGCGATCACCACCTCGTCGCGCTTCGCGAAGTCGCGCAGCGCGCGGCCGACGATCTCCTCGGACGTGCCGTCCGAATACATGTTCGCGGTGTCGAAGAAGTTGATGCCGGCCTCTACCGCGCGCTGGATGATCGGGCGGCTTTCCGCTTCCGGCAGCGTCCACGGATGCGTACCGCGCGTCGGCTCGCCGAACGTCATGCAACCCAGCACCAGCTTCGACACGTCCATCCCGGTCGACCCGAATTTTACGTATTCCATTGCACGCCTCGTCATTGAAGTGGGGATTGCGGCCGGATGCGCGCCGCCGCGGTTCAGTGCACCGGGCACGAACGGTGCGGCGCGCATCCGCCAGACGTCGCATGGTATCCCGCAGCGCGCAAACGCGTATCGCTGCGCCCGGTGCATGCCTCGCGCATCGGGGGCATCTGGCGCTGCGGGCGCGTCGGGCGCTCCGGGAGCTTCGGGACGGCTGGGCCGACGTGTCGCGCGGCGCGGATTATCCGGACGCGTAGTGGCGCCCGCCGGGCCATGCGTCAAAGGACGAACCGGTTACTTGATCTGGTCGGCGAGCGGCTGCAGGAATTCGGAGAAGCCGGTCATCCGGACGCGTAGTGGCGCCCGCCAGGCCACGCGTCGAAGGACGAATCGGTTACTTGATCTGTTCGGCGAGCGGCTGCAGGAATTCGGAGAAGCCGGTCAGCATGATCTGCACGCCGATGCACAGCAGCAGGAACGCCGACACGCGCTTCGCGACCTTCGTGCCTTCGGAGCCGAGATAGCGCGCGAGCAGCGCGGCGCGGCTGTAGGTCAGCCAGATCACGACCGCGACGAGCGCGGAAACCGCGATCGACACGATGCTCGACAGCATGAACTCCGACAGCTTGTGCGTGCGGTTCGCGTTCAGCGCGATCGCGGTGGCGATCGAGCCGGGGCCGACCGTCAGCGGCACGGTCAGCGGGAAGAACGCACGGGTCATGATCGCGCCCGCATCGATCGGCTTGACGGGCGTATCGCCGCCGCCGCCCGGGCCGTCGGGCTCGTTCAGCATCTGCCAGCCCGCCACCGCGACCGCGAAGCCGCCGCCGATCCGCAGCGCTTCCATCGAGATCCCGAAGAAATGCAGCACCGGCGTGCCGGCGAAGAACGCGACCAGCAGCACGATGAACCCGTTGAACGCCACCTTCTTCGCGAGCAGGTTCCGCTCGTGCTCGGTCAGCGCCTCCGTGCGTTCGAGAAACAGGAACGCAATGCCGATCGGGTTGATGATGCCGATCAGGCCGGTGAAGCCGAACAGGATCTCGGAGATAAGGCGGTTGACGATCATCGGAGCGAAGAAGCAGTCGGGGCTGGGCCGGCGGTGCGCCGGAGGTCACGCATTGTAGAGCAAGCGCCGGCGCCCGAGACGCAAATCTCGGCCCGTGCGCACGATGCCCGCCACACCCTCGCAACGCCCCGCAAGGCCCCTCGCCGCAGACCGCTGCCGCACCGCTACTCGGCGCCCGGCTCCCATGCCGGCGGCCGCTTCGCGAAAAATGCGGCGAAGCCCTCCTTCGCCTCCGGCGTCGCCCGCACGCGGGAGATCGTCTGCGCGGTGAAGGCCGCGCGCTCGTCCGACGGCGGGTACTCGCCGATCGCGTCGAAAAAGCGCTTGATCTCCATCAGCGCGTGCGGGCCGTTGCGGCTCAGCTCGGCGAGCGTCTTGTCGAGCGCTTCGTCGAGTGCATCGAGCGGCACCGCCTGATGAATCAGCCCGATCGCGACGGCTTCGCCGGCCGCGAGCTGAGTCGCGGTCAGCGCGAGCCGGCGCGCCTGGCGCTGGCCGACCGCTTCGACCAGATACGGGCCGATCACCGACGGCAGGATCCCGAAACGCGCCTCGCTCACCGAAAAGCGCGCGTGATCGCTCGCGATCACGATGTCGCAGGCCGCGCACAGGCCAACGCCGCCGCCGAACGCGTGGCCCTGCACACGCGCGACCGTCGGCTTCGGACACTGTCGGATCGCGCGCATCATCGCGGCAAACCGCTCCGCGTCGCGCAGGTTCGCGGCCGCATCGTTCGCGCTCGCGCGCTGCATCCACTGCAGGTCGGCGCCCGCGCAGAATGCGCGGCCGTCCGAGCGCAGCACGATCGCGCGCACGTCGTCGCGCCGGCCGAGCGTCGTGAACGCGTCGGTCAGCTCGGCGATCATCGTCTCGTCGAATGCGTTGAGCACGTCGCCGCGCTGCAGCGCGACGGTCGCCGTGCCGCGCGCATCGACGGCGACGGCCAGGGTCTTCAATCCATCCATCGAACAGGTTTCCTCGGGGTAGAACAGGGAACGGACACGCTCAGGCCGCATGCCGGCGATCGATCACGCGGCGCGCCTTGCCCGTCGCGCTGGCCGGAATGCCGCCCGCGGCGAGCACCGTCACGCCGGCCGACACGCCGATCATCGTCTTGATCCGGTGCTGCACCTCGCGCGCGATCGCCGCACGCTCGCCGTCGGTCACGCTCGCGACGGCCTCGGAACGCAGTTCGACCGCGAGATCGAGGCGGTCCATGTGGCCGTCGCGCGAGATCGTGACCTGGAACTGCCCCGACAGCTTCGGCTGCGCGACCACGATCTCCTCGATCTGGCTCGGGAACACGTTCACGCCGCGCACGATCAGCATGTCGTCGGAGCGGCCCGTGATCTTCGCGAGCCGGCGCATCGCGCGCGCGGTCGGCGGCAGCAGCGCGGTGAGGTCGCGCGTGCGATAGCGGATCACCGGCATCGCTTCCTTCGTCAGCGACGTGAACACCAGCTCGCCTTCGCTGCCGTCGGGCAGCACTTCGCCGGTCACGGGGTCGATGATTTCCGGATAGAAGTGGTCTTCCCAGATCACCGGGCCATCCTTCGTCTCGACGCATTCGCACGCGACGCCCGGGCCCATCACTTCCGACAGCCCGTAGATGTCGAGCGCGTCGATGCCCACGCGCGTCTCCACCTCGTCGCGCAGCGCCTGCGTCCAAGGCTCCGCGCCGAAGATGCCGATCTTCAGCGACGACTCGGCCGGGTCCATCCCCTGCCGCACCATCTCGTCGATCAGGTTCAGCATGTACGACGGCGTGACGAGGATGATCTTCGGCTCGAAATCGCGGATCAGCTGCACCTGCTTCTCGGTCTGCCCGCCCGACATCGGCACGACCATGCAGCCGAGCCGTTCGGCGCCGTAGTGAATCCCGAGGCCGCCCGTGAAGAGCCCGTAGCCGAATGCGTTGTGCAGCGTGTCGCCCGGGCGGCCGCCGGCCGCGCGGATCGAACGCGCGGTCACGTTCGCCCACGTGTCGATGTCGCGCGCGGTGTAGCCGACCACCGTCGGCTTGCCGGTCGTGCCGCTCGACGCGTGCACGCGCACGACCTGCTCGCGCGGCACCGCGAAGAGCCCGAACGGGTAGTTGTCGCGCAGGTCGTTCTTGGTCGAGAACGGGAATTTCGCGAGATCGGCGAGCGACTTCAGGTCGTCGGGGTGCACGCCCGCCGCGTCGAACGTCCGGCGATAGTGCGCAACGTTGTCGTACGCGTGGCGCAGCGACCATTTGAGGCGGTCGAGCTGCAGCGCGTGCAGTTCGTCGCGGCTGGCGGTCTCGATCGGCTCGAGCGCGGCGGCAGGATGCGTCGGGTGGGTCATCGGGGTGCTCCTCCAGTGGAGTGATGTCGTTGTCGGATTCGAAGTAACGGGGCCGGCGGCTACGACCGGAACGTGCGGCCGGCCGCGTGCAGCGCGGCGATGCGCGGCGACACGCGATAGCGGTCCTCGCCGTAGCTCGCCGCCAGGTTCGACAGCACGCGATGCACGCGGCCGATGCCGATCGCATCGGCCCACGCGAGCGGGCCGCGCGGGTAGTTCACGCCCTTCTCCATCGCGAGATCGAGATCGGCGGGCGAGCACACGCCCTGGTTGACCGTGTCGGCCGCCTCGTTCGCGAGCATCGCGACGGTGCGCATCGCGACCATGCCCGGCACGTCGGCGATGCCGACGACACGGAAACCCGCTTGCTGGAACAGGCCGACCGCATCCGCATACGCCGCGTCGCTGCACTGCAGTGCGCGCGTGAGCGCGACGAGCCCGGCCTGTGCGTAATCGCGCGCGAGATCGACGAGCACGAGATCGGCCACGCCGGTTTGCGCGGCGCGCACCGTCGCGGTGCGACCGTCGGTCAGCGCGATCGATGCGCGGCCGGCCACGGCGAGCAGTTCGTCGGCGTGCGCGCCGTTCTGCCGCGCGCCGGCGCTGCGCTCGGCAAGGCGCGCCAGCAGCGCGGCAGCCGGGCCTTCCTGCGCGAACAGCGCGACGTCGGCCGGCGCGTCGCGCGGCGGTTCGAGATCGGGCGCGGGCGGGCTCGCGCCGTCCGCATACGAATAAAAGCCGCGCCCGGACTTGCGCCCGAGGAAACCGGCGTTCACGAGCTCCTGCTGGATCAGCGACGGCGTGTAGCGCGGGTCGTTGAAGTACGCGCGGAACACCGATTCGGTCACCGCGAAGTTCACGTCGTGGCCGATCAGGTCCATCAGCTCGAACGGCCCCATCCGGAAGCCGCCGGCGTCGCGCATCACCGCGTCGATCGACGCCGGCGTGCCGCCCTGTTCGTTCAGCACGCGCAGCGCCTCCGCGTAATACGGGCGCGCGACGCGGTTCACGATGAAGCCCGGCGTCGATTTCGCCATCACCGGCTGCTTGCCCCACGCGGCCGCGGTGTCGTACAGCGCCTGCGCGACCTCGGGCGCCGTGGCGAGCCCGCTCACCACCTCGACGAGCGCCATCAGCGGCGCCGGATTGAAGAAATGCAGACCGGCCACGCGCTGCGGCGCGCGCAGCCCGGCCGCGATCGACGTGATCGAGATCGACGACGTGTTGGTCGTCAGCACGCAGGTATCGTCGACGTGGCGTTCGAGCGTCGCGAAGATCTCGCGCTTCACGTCGAGCCGCTCGGCCGCCGCCTCGACGATCAGCGCGGCGCCCGCGAAATCGGCCAGCGCGCGCACCGCGCGAATCCGGCTGCCCGCCGCGTCGGCCTGCGCGGGCGCCATCCGGCCTTTCTCCGCGAGCCGCGCGAACTGTGCGCGGATCCCGGCGAGCGCCTTGTCGCACGCGGCTTCGTTCAGGTCGTACAGCAGCACCGTATGGCCGGCGGCCGCCGCGACCTGTGCGATGCCCGCGCCCATCGCGCCCGCGCCGATCACGCCGACGACCGCCGACTGCGCCAGCGCGCCCGTATTCACCGAATGTGCAGAAGAAACAGCCATCGCTTGCGATCCGTCATGAAGTGAAAGTGCGAGCGATTATAAACCGACCGGTCGGTAGATTTATGTCAGGGCGAGCCCGAATTTGTCGTGCAATAGACCGTTACGGAAACTGCAAAGCAAAAAAATCGAACGGTCAGGGCACTTTTTGCAAACCGAAAGGTCAATGAAAGCGATCTAATGTGAGATAGTAGCCCCCGAACGCCTGATAAAATTCGACAAACCGCCGGATTTCACGGGGAAACTGCATGTCACGCCACTGCTGCCCGCGATCGCCCATCATCCATCCGGGGTCGCATCGCGGGTTTGCAGCTCGTCACGTGCCGGCACCGCGCGATCGGCGGCCGCCCGCATCGGGCCGTTTCAGTTTCACCCAGCGACGGGCTTCGGCCCGCCCGCGCCCCTCGCCGCGTCATCGCGGCGAACCCACGCAGCACCCGCTCATCCGTTTCATCGTCCTCGTTCGGCGGATCATCCGGCCGGGCTTCGTCAACCCGTGACGGCGCGTCGCGCGCCGCCACTCGCATAGGAAACCGTCCATGCCGCTCTCGTCCAACCAGCTCCCGCGCTGGACCCTCTGGGCCCCGCTTGCCGCATGGCTGGTACTCGCGCTGTCGCGCGTCGTGCCGGCCGAAGGCCTCGTCATCGCGCTGTTCGCCGCCGCCCTCGCCGGCGCCGTGTTCGCCGCCGTCCATCACGCCGAAGTCGTCGCGCACCGCGTCGGCGAGCCGTTCGGCACGCTCGTGCTCGCGGTCGCCGTGACCATCATCGAAGTCGCGCTGATCGTGTCGGTCATGCTCGGCGCCGGCCCCGAGAAGTCGGGCCTCGCGCGCGATACCGTGTTCGCCGCGGTGATGATCATCTGCAACGGGATCGTCGGCATCTGCCTGCTGGTCGGTGCGTGGAAGCACGGCGAACAGGATTTCCAGGGGCGCGGCGCGAGCAAGGCGCTCGCGGTGCTCGCGTCGCTGTCGGTGCTGTCGCTCGTGATGCCGAACTATCTGAGCGCCGCGCCGGGCCCGTTCTTTTCGAAATCGCAGCTCGCGTTCGCGGGCGTCGCATCGCTCGTGCTGTACGGCGCCTTCGTGTTCGTGCAGACCGTGCGCCATCGCGACTATTTCCTTGCCGCGCACGACAGCGCGAACGAAACGGTGCACGCGGCGGCACCGAGCAACCGCACCGCGGTCGTCAGCATGGTGCTGCTGTTCGCGAGCCTCGTCGCGGTCGTGCTGCTCGCGAAGCTGCTCTCGCCGGCCGTCGAGCATGCGGTGCTGAAGCTGGGGGCGCCCGAAGCCGCGGTCGGCATCGTGATCGCCGCGCTCGTGCTGCTGCCCGAAGGGCTGGCTGCCGTCACGGCCGCACGCGCGAACCGCCTGCAGACCAGCATGAATCTCGCGCTCGGTTCGGCGCTCGCGAGCATCGGGCTCACGATCCCGACCGTCGCGGCCGTGTTCATCTGGGTCGGCCAGCCGCTCACGCTCGGCATCGGCGCGATGGAAACCGTGCTGCTGGCCCTCACGCTACTGGTCAGTACGCTCACCCTCAGTCAGGGGCGCACGACGGTGCTGCACGGCGTCGTGCACCTGGCGCTGTTCGCGGCCTATCTGTTCCTGTCGATCACGCACTGATCCACAACGCGCGGGGGCCCGGCGGATACGCTCCGCCGGGCCCCCGCGTCGCTTCACCTTCCGCTGCGTTGCCTGCCGGGCTTCGCACGCACACCGCGGCTCGCGGACCGGAATCAACCGATGCTGGCCGGCCACGATCAGGTTCGCGCGCATCGCTTCACCTTCCGCTGCGTTGCCTGCCCCGCTCCACACTCACACCGCGGCTAGCAAACCGGAATCAGCCGATGCTGGCCGGCCGCGATCAGGTTCGCGTTCAGAACAATAAGGATGTGACCACTAGCGCGATTCGCCGCGCTCGGTCAGGATCGCTCGCCTGCGATCGAAACGGCCCGCGCGGCCGGCCAACCGCGCGTTACGTCGCGGGCCCGCTCGCGGCGCCCGTATCGAATCCGTACAGCACCGCCGGATTGTCGACGAGAATTGCGCGGGCCGCCGCATCGTCCGCCGTACATGCGTGCAGCCAGCCGAGCAGGTGCGCATCGTCCGGCAGCGGCGACGCGTTCGGGTGCGGCCAGTTGCTGCCCCACACGCAGCGCGCCGTATGCTCGCGCGAGAGCACGGTCGCGAGGCGTGCAACGTCGTCATAACCCGGCGCACCGGATCGCGACGTTTCGTAAGGCGCGGACAGCTTCACCCACACGTGGCCGCGATCGAGCAGCCGCCGCAGCGCGACGAATGCGGGCGCGTCGGGTGCGACCGGTGTCAGGAACTTGCCCGTGTGATCGATCACGATGCGCGCGGGCAGCGACGCCAGGGCCGGCTCGACGTCCGGCAGCGTGCGGCCGTCGAGCTGCAGGTCGATGTGCCAGCCGAGCGGCGCGATCCGCGCGGCCAGCCGGTCCAGTTCGTCCCATCGCGACGTGCCGCCCGACAACGTCATGAACCGCGCACCGCGGATACCCGCCGCGTGCAGCCGCTCGAGTTCGGCATCCGGCACGTCGGCCGGCACCGTCGCCACGCCCCGCGCCTGCGGGCCGAGCGCGGCCAGCGCCGCGAGCGTGCAGCGGTTGTCGAAGCCATAGCCGGTCGGCTGCACCACGACGACGCGCGCAACACCCAGCGCCTGTTGCACGCGCCGATACGCATCCACCGGCGCGTGCGGCGGACGAAACGTCGCTGTCGGCGCGAGCGGATATGCATCGTCGTAGATGTGGATATGGCAATCGCACGCGTGCGAGGTCTGCATGCCGCCGTCGTCGCGCGTCATCATGCGCCGCCCCGCACGGCGGACGTGTCCGCCGAACGCCAGCGTTCGAGTCGCGTCGCATGTGCGGCGTTGACCGCGCCATTCGGCACGCGCCCGGCGTGCAGCGCGGCGAGTTGCTCGACCGTCTCCAGCGCCTGATGCTCGACCGCCGGCCGCGTGAGCCCGCCGATATGCGGTGTGGCGATCACGCGCGGATGCGCGGCGAGCGCGGGCGTCGGCATCTGGTCCGCCGCACGGCCGACATCGAGCGCGCAACCGGCCAGCCGGCCGCCGTCGAGCGCATCGGCAAGCGCCTGCTCGTCGACGAGCTCGCCGCGCGACGCATTGACGAAACACGCACCGGGCTTCATCGCGGCGAACGCGCGCGCATCGAACAGGTTCGCGGTCGCCGGCGTCGCCGGCGCGAGGCATACGACGTAATCGGCGTCGCGCAGCAAGGTCGCCCAATCGACCTGTTCGAGCGGCGGTGCGTCGACCCGCACGTATGGGTCGCTCACCAGCACGCGCATCCCGAGCGCGGTCGCGACCGGCGCGAGACGGCGCGCGATCTGCCCATAGCCGACCACACCGAGCGTGCTGCCGCGCAATTCGCGGCCCATCAGCGGCACCGGCGGTGCGCCACGGTGGTACGCGTTCGCATAGCCGCCGATGCCGCGCGCGAGGTCGATCATCGCGCCGATCACCCATTCGGCGACGGCCGGCCCGAAGCCGGGGCTCGCCTGCGTGACCAGCACGCCGGATGCGCTCGCCGCGGCGACGTCGACGGTCCGGATGTCGACGGCGCAGCGCAGGAACGCGGCGAGCGCGGGCAACCCGTCGAACAACGCACGCGGCGCCGGCGTCTGCCGGTACGCGATGATCGCGTCACATTCGTGCGCGGCGGCGATCAGCTCGTCCGTGCCGAGTTCGCGGTCCAGCGGATTGCACGTGACGTCCGCGATCGCCCGCAGCGCGCGCAGCGCCTTCGCGCCAAAGTAGTGATCGAGCATCCCGGACGGATGCGTGACGTAGACGCGCGTCATGCCCGACCTCCGTCAGCGCCGACCGCATGCGCATGCGGCGGCGGCGCAACCGACGCGCGTTCCACGAGCGTGACGCCCGCAAACACGCACTGCCCGGGCCCCGCCGACGCATCGCCGTCGTGCCGCATCACGCGGCGCACCATCTCCGCGGCCATGTCGGGGACGGGCAACTGCACCGTGGTCAGTGCCGGCGACGAGATCGCCGACAGGAAATGACCGTCCATCCCCACGACCGACACATCGTCGGGCACCCGCAAGCCGCCGTCGCGCAGCCCGGCCATCAGGCCGAGCGCGAACAGGTCGTTGACCGCGACGATGCCGGTCGGCCGCGCCGGGTCGGCCGCGAGCGCGGCGCCGAGCGCGCGACCGACGTCGACGATCACCGCGTCGCCGTATTCGTTCGCCGGACCGCCGTCGAGCACGCGCGCGTCGACGCCCGCATCGCGCGCCACCGACAGAAAGCCGCGAATCTTGTCGCTGCGACTCACGGTGATGCCGGCCACCGTCGCGAACGCGAGCCGCGTATGGCCGGCGGCCACGAGGCAGCCGGTCGCGAGCCGCGCGGCCGCCTCGTTGTCGGCCGTCACGTGATCGACCCGCGATTGCTCGCCGGGCGTCGCGCGGCGGTCGTAGCTGACCACCGTCATCCCGCGTTCGGCCGCGCGCTCGAGGTGGCTTTCGTCGGCGAGCGACGAAATCACGATCACGCGCCGCACGCCGTGCGCGAACAGGTCGTCGAAGAACGACGCCTCCTTGCCGGCATCGCGATACGTGTTGCCGATCAGCACGCGATGACCGTACTGCTCCTGCGCACACGCTTCGATCTCGCGCGCGATGTAGCCGTACATCGGATTGGCCATCGACGGCACCAGCAGCCCGACGAGCGGCGTCTGCCCCGTCTTGAGCTGGCGTGCGAGCGTGCTCGGCCGGTATTGCAGCGCGTCCATCGACGCCTTCACGCGTTCGAGCGTCTCCGGCTTCATCTGATCGGTGCGGCCGTTGAGCACGTTCGAAACCGTGCTGACCGAAACGGCCGCATGACGGGCCACGTCCTGAATCGTACTCATGTCGTCTTGCATTGAACGGGCTACAGGCCGAAATGGGCCGGCAGCCACAACGAAAACGCCGGTGCGAAGATCAGCGCCACCAGGGCGGCGAACAGCACCAGCAGGTATTTCACCATCGGCCGCGCAACGCGCCCGAGCTCGGTGCCCGTGATCGCGCAGGTCGTGAACAGGCCGAGCCCGACGGGCGGCGCGAACAATCCAAGCCCCATCGCCACCACCACGACCGTGCCGAAGTGCAGCGGGTTGATGCCGAGCTGCAGCGCGATCGGCGCGAGCAGCGGCCCGAAGATGATCAGCGCGGGCGCGCCTTCGAGTACCGCGCCGAACACGATCATCAGCAGCGCCGCCAGCAGCAGGAATGCCGTCGAGCCGTACTGATGGGCGAACGCGGTCATTGTGCCCGAGACGCGCGCCGGAATCTGCTCGATGGACAGCGCGAACGACACGCTCGACGCCGCCGCGACGATGAACAGGATACCGCTCGCCATCGACGCCGCACGCACGAACACGCGGCCGACCGAGCGCCACGACAATTCGCGGAACGCCGCCCAGCCGACCACCAGCGCATAGACCACCGCGAACGCGGACACTTCCGTCGACGTCGCGATGCCCGACGTCACGCCCTTGCCGATCATCGCGACCATGATCAGCGCGACGAGCGCGCCGCCCGCGAGCGGCAGCCATGCGCGACGCTCGGCAAACACCGCGTCGATGTCGATCCGGCGTCCGCAGATCACGGTCACGACGGCCAGCGACGCGGCCAGCACGGCCGCCGGCACGATCCCCGCGAGGAACAGCCCCGCGATCGAGATGTTCGCGACGAAACCCATGATGATCATGTTCACGCACGGCGGAATCGTCTCGGCCATCACCGCGCTGCACGCGAGCAGCGCCGCGGTTTCGTCCGGGTCCTGGCGTGCGCGGCGCACGGCCGGCATCACGACGCCGCCGACTGCCGCGATGTCGGCCAGCTTCGAACCCGATACGCCGGAAAAGCACGCCGTCGCGAAGATCACGATCAGCCCGAGGCCGCCGCGCACGCGTCCGAACATCCGCAGCAGCAATTCGACGAGCCGTGCCGACATCCCGTTCGACTCCATCAGCAAGCCGGCGAGCACGAAGAACGGCACCGCGAGCAGCACGAAGTGATCGGCGCCGGCCATCACCTGCTGCGAGTAGACGAGCAGCGGCAGCGTCGGATCGGCGAGGAAATACAGCAGCGCGGAGAACGCGAGCACGAAGCCGATCGGCACGCCCAGCACGAGCCCGCCGACGAAGCCGGCGATCAGCAGCGCGCCCGGTGCGATCGGATGCTCCGGCTGCAGCGCATTCCAGCCGTACACGGCGCCCGCGAGCATCGCGCAGCACGCGAGCGTGCCGATCACGCGGCGGCGCGGCGCGTTCAATGCGTTCGCCAGCGCGAACACGCTCATGAACAGTGCGCCGAACATCATCGGATACACGTTGATCCAGCCCGGCAGGCCGCCGGTGGTCAGCTGGCCGTACGAATCGCCGAGCAGTTGCCACGACGACACCAGCAGGTTCAGCGACACCGCCGCGACGATCCAGTGCCCGATCTGCACGAGCGCGCGCTGCCAGTTTGCCGGCAGCCGGCGGCGGAACAGGTCGATGCCGACGTGCTGGCTGCGTCCCAGCACCGTCGCCGCGCCGAAGAACACCAGCACGATCATCAGCGCGCTCGCGACCTCCTCAGCCCAGTCGACCGGATCGTGCAGGAAATAGCGAAAGACGACCGACACGAACACGACCAGCACGTCGGCGGCCAGCACCGCCGCCGACACGTATTCGATCCAGCGCATCGCCGTGTCCAGCGTGCGCGACGCGATGCGGGCCGGACGGCTTGCGCCGGCCGCCGGCATGGCGCTCGAGACGGAACCGGTATCCATCGCTCAACCCCGCGCGGCGGCGATCGCCGGAAACAGCGACGCGGTCGCCGGATACTGCTTCGCGAACGGCACGTAGAGCCGGTCGTGCATCGCCTGCCGCAGCGCCGTGCGCTCGGCGTCCGCGATCGGATGGAACGTCATCCCGTGCTGCTTCAACGCCTGCTCGGCCTGCGCGGCCTTCTGCGTCGCAATCGCGCGCTGCTGCACGGTCGCATCGGCCACCGCGCGATCGAACGCCGGGCGCAGGTTCGCGGGGATCCGGTCGAGCGCGCGCCGCCCCATCACCACCGTCATCGCCGCGAACACGTGGTGCGATTGCCAGCACGACTTGACGATCTCGTCGAAGCGGCTCGCGAGCACGGTGGCCGGATCGTGCTCGAGCCCGTCGACGACGCCCGTCTGCACGGCCATGTACAGCTCGCCGAACGGAATCGGCGTCGGCACCGCGCCCATCACCTTGAAGGTGTCCATGAACGCCGGCGTCGGCAGCACGCGCAGCTTCGTGCCCTTCACGCCCTGCAGCGCCGTGACGGGCTGCTTGGTGAATACGCAGCGCCCGCCGAAGTGCGAGCCCCACGTCAGCACCGAACAGCCCGAGCGCTTTTGCAGCAGCGCGTTCAGGCTGGTGCCGACCGGACCGTCGAGCGCCTTCGCGACGTGCGCATAGCTGTCGAACAGGTAGCCGAGATCGAGCATGCCGAGCTCCGGCGCGACCGTCGCCCAGATCGACGACCCGGCGATCATCATGTCGATCGACCCGATCTTCACCTGCTGCGCGACGTCGCTCTCCTTGCCGAGCTGGCTGTTCGGAAAGTAGTCGACCCGGATCGCGTCACCGACGCTCGCCTTCAGGTTCGCGGCGAGGCGCTCGTACCACACGTAATGCGCGGCGTTCTGGTCGGCCGGCATCGACGACGAGCAGCGCAGCGTCACGCTCGGCTGCGCCGCGCGGGCGAGCTCCGGCAAACCGCCCGCGACCGCGAGCGTGGCCGCGGATGCCGTTTGCAGAAAGCGCCGCCGGGTGAAGGTAGTCATGGACGTCTCCTTTGCGATTGCGCCTTCAGGCGCACTGTATCGATTTAGTGTATCGATACAGTAATACGATGACCGATGAGATCAAATGAGGGTTTCCCCGGTTTTCGGGTGAAAAAATCGACGGACGTGTCGCTGTTTTCGGCGCGAATCCAAGGTACAACGTGGATTTCGGGGGCGCCGGCGGGCCGTCGGCGCGGCTTGAGGCCCGGCTGCCGCCCCTATCATCAGACAACTGACTTTCAGGGCGAGACTCGGGCGTTACACGACTCCGCCGTCCGCCCCTTCTGTCAGAAACCGCTCGACCATCGCGTTGAACACGGGCAGCGCCGGATTGTCGTTATCGGCGCGCCACGCGAGATACAGCTCGGCCGCCACGTCGACGCCGGCGAGCGGCCGGAACACCACGCCGTCGACATGCAGCTCGCGCGCCGATGCAGGCACCAGCGCCGCACCGAGCCCGGCGCGCACGAGGCCGAGGATCGTATGCGTCTGCCCGACGTAATGCAGATAGTTCGGCAGGCGCCCGGCGCCGGCGAACATCCCCGAGATCATGTCGTGGAAGTACTTCCCCTCGTTCGGCGAATATGCGATGAACGGCTGCCGGTCGAGTTCGTCGGGGCCGATCCGCTCGTACGCGGCGAGCGGCGCGCCCTGCGCGACGGCGACGAGCATCGGCTCGCGCTGCACGAGCCGGTATTCGAGCGGGTGTCGCGCGGCACGCTGGCGCACGAAGCCCGCATCGAGCATGCGCGACGCGAGCGCGTCGATCTGCACGGTCGACACCATCTCGCGCAGTTCGACATCGACGTCCGGCAACGCGTGCGCCGCGTGCGCGAGCAGCACCGGAATCATCCGGTATGCGCTGACGGCCGTGAAGCCGAGCGTGATGCGCCCGGCGCCGCCATGCGCGACGCGCTGCGCGGCCTGCTCCGCCCGCGCGGAAAATTCGAGGATGTGCCGCGCATCGCGCAGGAAGCGCTCGCCGGCCGCGGTCAGCCTGACCTGCCGGCTGCTGCGTTCGAGCAACGCGATGCCGAGCGCATGTTCGAGCAACTGGATCTGCCGGCTGAGCGGCGGCTGCGTCATGAAAAGCCGCCTGGCCGCGCGGCCGAAGTGCAGTTCCTCGGCGACGGCGACGAAACAGCGAAGCTGGTTCAGTTCAATCATTCAATTCTTGAATCAATCGATAGTCTTTTGATGTTAGACCGATATCGATGTGGTTTCTATACTCGGTTGCACCTGATGCGCGGCCCGCGCCGCGCACGACGACCGAGACCTTCATGACCATCGATATCCTGCTCACCCAGCCGCTTCCCGACATCATCGACGCCGAACTGTCCGCCCGTTACGCGGTGCATCGCCTGTATGCGGCCGACCAGCCGGACGCGCTGCTCGATCGCGTCGCGCCGCGTATCCGCGGCGTCGTGACGGGCGGCGCGAACGGGTTGTCGGCCGCGTTGATGGACCGGCTGAGCGCACTCGAGATCATCGCGATCAGCGGCATCGGCACCGACGCCGTCGATCTCGAGCGCGCCCGCGCACGGGGCGTCCACGTGACGACGACGCCCGACGTGCTGACCGACGACGTCGCCGACATGGCGATGGGGCTGATCCTGATGACGCTGCGCCAGCTTGGCGCCGGCGAGCGGATCGTGCGCGCCCGCCGCTGGGGCAAGACCGCGCAGCCGCTCGCGACGCAGGTGACGGGCAAGCGGCTCGGCATCGTCGGCCTCGGCCGCGTCGGGCGCGCGATCGCGCAACGCGCGCAGGCGTTCCGGATGCCCGTCGGCTATTTCGGCCCGCGCGAGCATCGCGACAGCGGCTATCGCTACGAGCCCGACCTGATCGCACTCGCGCGGGACAGCGACGTGCTGGTGCTCGCGGCCTCCGCCGATCACGGCAACGTGCTGATAACGGCCGACGTGCTCGCCGCGCTGGGCAGCAAAGGATTCCTGATCAATGTCGCGCGCGGCAAGCTCGTCGACGAAGCCGCGCTCGTGCGCGCCCTCGCCGACGGCACGATCGCCGGCGCCGGCCTCGACGTGTTCGCCGACGAACCGCACGTGCCGGCCGCGCTGCTCGAACTCGAGCGCGTCGTCGTGCAGCCGCACCGCGCGAGCGCCACGCACGAGACGCGCGAAGCGATGGGCCGCATCGTGCTCGCGAATCTCGCCGCCTGCTTCGCCGGCCAGCGGCCGCCGACCAGCGTCACGACCTGACCGCGGCACGCGCCGCCCACCCGCACCACAACACGAAACCAGACGCCCCCGCACGACGGAGGCCAGGAGACACGCATGTCTAACCAATCCAGCGGGAGCGCAACCGCCACCGCCTCGCCCGCCTCACCCGCCGCATCGCGCGCGATCGGCCGCGTCCGCTATACGGTGCTCGCGCTGATCTTCGCGGTCACCGTCGTCAACTATGCGGACCGCGCGACGATGTCGATCGCCGGCACCGGCGTCGCGCACGATCTCGGGCTGACGCCCGTGCAGCTCGGCATCGTCTTCTCGGCATTCGCATGGGCCTATGCGATCGGCCAGATCCCGGGCGGCTGGCTGCTCGACCGCTTCGGCGCGCGCCGCGTGTACGGCCTGAGCCTGCTGCTGTGGTCGGTCTTCACGATGCTGCAGGGCATGGTCGGCGGGTTCGCCGTGCAGGGCGCGGCGGCGACGCTCGCGCTGTTCGCGATGCGCTTCATGCTTGGCCTCGTCGAATCGCCGGCGTTCCCGGCCAATTCGCGCATCGTCGCGTGCTGGTTCCCGACGGCCGAGCGCGGCACCGCGTCGGCCCTGTTCAATTCCGCGCAATACATGGCCGTCGTGCTGTTCACGCCCGCGATGGCGTGGCTCACGCACACGCTCGGCTGGGAGCACGTGTTTCTGTGGATGGGGCTGCTCGGTATCGCGCTCGCGGTGCTGTGGTTCGCGTGGTATCGCGAGCCGCACGGCCATCCGCGCGTGAGCGATGCGGAGCGCGACTACCTGCGCGCCCACGGTGCGCTCGTCGACCTGGAGGCGAACCGCGTCCGCCACCGCGCACGCGTCTCGTGGCGCGATGCGTCGCAACTGTTCCGCCACCGCAACCTGTGGGCGATCTATATCGGTCAGTACTGCATCACGGCGCTCACCTACTTCTTCATCACGTGGTTCCCGATCTATCTGATCAAGGGGCGCGGGATGACGATCATGGAAGCGGGCTGGGTCGCCGCGCTGCCGGCGCTGTGCGGGTTCACCGGCGGCGTGCTTGGCGGCGTGTTGTCGGACTGGCTGATCCGGCGCGGCGTGCATCCGTCGAAGGCGCGCAAGACGCCGTTCGTCGTGGGGATGGCGATGGCCACGCTGCTCGTGCTCGCGAACGGCGCGTCGTCGAACGCCGTCGTGATCGCGCTGATGACGATCGCGTTCTTCGGCAAGGGGCTTGCGGCGGTCGGCTGGGCGGTGCTCGCCGATACCGCGCCGGAAGGCATGGTCGGCCTGAGCGGCGGCGTGTTCAACGGCCTCGGCAACATCGCGGGGATCGTCACGCCGCTCGTGATCGGCTACTTCGTCGCGCACACCGGCTCGTTCGCGGGCGCACTGTGGTTCGTCGCCGCGCACGGGCTGATCGGCATCGCCGCGTACGCGTGGCTCGCGGGCCGCTTCGAGCGGATTCGCGTGACGCCGCACGCATGAGCGCCGGCACGCCGCGCGATCGCGATCGCGGTCGCGCTCGCGCGGCGGTCGCGCGCCGTGTTACGCGCGGTGAGGTATGGCCGGCATCTCGTCGACCGCGAGCCGGTCGAGTTCGCGCAGATCGTTTTCCAGCGCCGGCGTGAGCGTCGTGCGCAGGTGGTCGAGGAACGTGCGGATCTTCGCGTCGAGATAGCGGCGCGTCGCATAGACGGCATATACGCTCACCGTCTGCAGCCGGTATTCGGGCAGCACGCGAATCAGCCGCCCTTCGCGGATGTCGTCGAGCACGGTGTACAGCGCAACGCACGCGATGCCGCGGCCAGCCCGCACCGCGACGCACAGCGCGTCCGGCACGTTGACCTGGAACGGCGCCGGCTGCAGTTCATACACCGCCTCTTCGCCATCGTTGCGCTCGAGCCGCCACTCGCTCGCCGGCGATGCGGGCGTATCGAGGCGCAGGCATACGTGGTTCGGCAGGTCGTCCGGCGTCTTCGGCGTGCCGTGGCGCGCCAGATAGTCGTGCGATGCGACCAGCACGCTGCAGCTCGTGCCGCAGGTCTGCGCGACGTAGCCCGAATCGGGCAGTTGCGACGCGGTCACGATCGACACGTCGTAGCCTTCCTCGACGAGATTCGGCATCCGTTGCGCGAGCGTCAGCTCGACCGACACGTCCGGGTTGTCTTCCTGGTAACGCACGATCGACGACACGACATGACTCTGCCCGAGTCCCGTCATCGCATGGATGCGCATCTTGCCGCTCGGCCTGAGCAGCGCATTGCGCGCCTCCGCATTCGCGTAGTCGATTTCCGCGAGAATCGACTTCGCACGCTCGAAATAGCGTTCGCCGCTTTCGGTCAGACCGAGATGGCGCGTCGTGCGATGCAGCAGGCGCGTCTGTACGTGCGCCTCGAGATTCGATACCGCGCGCGACACCTGTGCGGTGGTCGCGTCGATTTCCTTGGCGACTGCGGTAAAACTGCCGGCTTCGACAACGCGCACGAACAGGCGCATGTTTTCGAGCATGTCCATTGAATTGGCTTGGGGAGTGTCGGTGGAGAAAAGGCGGCGGCGTTCGCGTCAGAGCGGAAACGGGACGCGCGCGCGAACCACGCAAAAGCGATCACCGTGCCGGGGAACAGGCGTGAGAGCGGGCATCGCGGACGTGGTTCTGACATATCGGGGGATTCGGTGGGCCGAATTGTACGCCGCTGCAGACAAATGTGCGCATTCACGCGGCCCACACGTTTTCACCCGATGAAAGGCTTTTGCAAGATACGTGCGTCGCGCGCATGCGACGTGTTGATGCGGCGCGGCAATTTGTATCACGACGCGATATAATTCGGCCCTCGCCCGCGATGCGTCAGCTCGCGCCGTCATTCCTACTGCTTACCGTCCATGTCGTCAGGCACCTCCTCGTCGCGCCGCACGTTCCGGCAGTGGCTGCACAGCTTCATTCCCCACCCGATGACGCTCGGCTGGCGCGAACGCATGCGTTCGTGCATGGGGGCGCTCGTCGGCATCGCGACCGTCGGCATCACGATGCGGCTGCTGCCCGGCGTGCCGGGCCTCGTGCCACTGCTCGTCGCGCCGATGGGCGCGTCGGCCGTGCTGCTGTTCGCGGTGCCCGCGAGTCCGCTCGCGCAGCCGTGGTCGATCATCGGCGGCAATCTCGTCGCGGCGACGGTCGGTGTTGCATGTGCGCAATGGATCGCGGATCCGATCACGGCCGCCGCGGTCGCGGTCGCACTCGCGATCGGCGGCATGTTCGCGCTGCGCTGCGTGCACCCGCCGTCGGGCGCGGTTGCGCTGACGGCCGTGCTCGGCGGCCCGGCGATTCACGCGCTCGGCTTCGGCTTCGTGGTCGAGCCGATCGCGTTGCAGTCCGCGATCCTGTTGTCGGCCGCACTTCTGTACCACGCACTGACGGGCCACCGCTACCCGCACGGCGGCGTGCGTCCCGACGCGAAACCGCAGGCAGGCACGACCGCGCCGGCACGCGGCGGCTTCACGCGCGGCGACCTCGACGCGGTGCTCAAGCGCCGCAGCGAGTGGCTCGACGTCGATCCGGACGACCTCGAAATGCTGCTGCGCGAAACCGAGATGCAGGCGTATACGCGCACGTTCGGCCAGCTCACGTGTGCGGACCTGATGACGAAGAACGCGATCGAAGTCGCGCCGTCGACCCCGGTGCCGGCCGCGCTCACGCTGCTCGACCGCCATCGCGTGAAGGCGCTGCCGGTCGTCGATGGCGACGATCGTCTGATCGGCATCGTCACGCGCGCCGACCTCACGCGTCAGTTGCGTCGCCCGACCCCGCTGTGGCAGCGGCTGGCCGCGCGGCTGCCGCAGTCGTTCGGCGGCCAGCCCGCCAGCGTCGCGACCGTGATGACGCGCGACGTCGCGTCCGTCCCGCAGACGATGCCGATCACCGCGCTGGTGCCGCTGTTCACGCATTCGGGCCACCACCACATCCCGGTCGTCGACGCATCGCGCCGGCTCGTCGGGATCATTACGCAGACGGATCTCGTCACCGGCCTGTACCAGCAGACGCAGATGCTCGAGGCCGCGTAACACCGGCGCACCGCGGAATGCAGTTCATTCCGCCAACATCCGGCCATTTATATCATGTTGTGATATATTTCGCGCTACCGAAACTGCCTGCCCGACCGACTGCAATGACCGACACCCGACGCGTACTGACCAAAGGCGATTTTCAGCAACTGTCCGAGTTCCGCTATCAGATGCGCCGTTTCGAGCGCTTCTCCGAACGCGCCGCGCAAAGCGAAGGCGTGACGCCGCTACAATACCTGCTGCTGTTGCACATCAAGGGCTACCCGCACCGCGAATGGGCAACCATCGGGGAACTCGCGGAACGCCTGCAGGCGCAGCATCACGGCGTCGTCGCGCTGGTCACGCGCTGCGAGGCGCTCGGCCTCGTGAAGCGCAAGACGAGCGAAGCGGACCGCCGGCAGGTCGAGGTTCATCTCGAGCCGGCCGGCGAGACGCTGCTGGCCCGCCTCGCGGCGATGCATCGCGCCGAGCTGACATCGCTGAAGGGCGCATTCCAGGTCCCGCAGATCGATTACTGACCCACGCGTTACCAACCTTCTCGACTCCGATGAACGCACCACACAAACGCGATTTCTCGACCAACGAACGCCTGCCCAGGATCGCGTTGCTCGCTGCCGGGATCGGCTTGCTCAGCACGCTGGCGGCGTTCGTGCTGTTGAGCCTGATTCACCTGTTCACGAACCTGTTCTTCTTCCAGCAGTTTTCGTTCGCCGATCATTCGCCCGCCAACAACACGCTCGGCGCGTGGGTGATCGTCGTGCCGGTGATCGGCGGGCTGATCGTCGGCCTGATGGCGCGCTTCGGCTCGGAGAAGATCCGCGGCCACGGCATTCCGGAAGCGATCGAAGCGATCCTGTTCGGCAAGAGCCGCATGTCGCCGAAGGTCGCCGTGCTCAAGCCGCTGTCGTCCGGCGTCGTGATCGGCAGCGGCGGGCCGTTCGGTGCCGAAGGGCCGATCATCATGACGGGCGGCGCGCTGGGTTCGCTGATCGCGCAATGCGTGCACGTGACCGCCGCCGAGCGCAAGACGCTGCTCGTCGCCGGCGCGGCCGCCGGCATGACGGCCGTGTTCGGCACGCCGGTCGCCGCCGTGCTGCTCGCGGTCGAGCTGCTGCTGTTCGAATGGCGGCCGCGCAGTTTCCTGCCGGTCGCGCTCGCGTGTGCGGTGGCCGGTTTTGCGCGCGCCGTGTTCTTCGGCGCCGGCCCGCTGTTTCCGCTGACCACTTCCGCGCCGACGCCCGTCGCGCTGCTGTCGTGCATCGTCGCGGGCCTGCTGTCGGGCATGCTCGCATGCGGCCTGTCGGCTGCGCTGTACCGTGTCGAAGATAGCTTCGCGAAACTGCCGGTGCACTGGATGTGGTGGCCGGCGATCGGCGCGGTCGTGATCGGCATCGGCGGCTGGCTCGAGCCGCGCGCGCTCGGCGTCGGCTATGAGGTGATCGGCGACCTGCTGCACCAGCACATCGCGCTGAAGATCGCGCTTGCGCTGCTGATCGTGAAGGCCGTGATGTGGGTGATCGCGCTCGGCTCCGGCACGTCGGGCGGTGTGCTCGCCCCGCTGCTGATGCTCGGCGCGGGCCTCGGTACCGTGCTGTCGCCGGTGCTGCCCGGCGGCGATCCTGCGCTGTGGCCGCTCGTCTGCATGGCAGCGACGCTCGGCGCCACGCTCGGCGCGCCGCTCACCGCGATCGTGTTCGCGTTCGGCCTCACGCACGATGCGAATGCGCTGCTGCCGCTGCTCGCGGCGACGCTCGTCGCGCACGGCTTCGCGACCATCGTGATGAAGCGCTCGATCATGACCGAGAAGATCGCGCGCCGCGGTTATCACATCTACCGCGAATACGGCGTCGACCCGCTCGAGCGGCATGACGTGGGCGAAGTGATGACGTCCGCCGATGCGCTCGTCGCGATCGACGGCGCAACGACGCTCGACGTGGTCGAGTCGCAGTACTTCGGCGCGACGCAGACGCACCGTGCGTATCCGGTGGTGCAGAACGGCCGCCTGCTCGGCCTCGTCGATCGTGCGACGCTCGATGCGCAGCGCGCACAAGCCGGTGCCGGCGCGACGCTCGCGAGCGCGTTCGCCGATCGCGCACCCGCGGTCGCGCTCGCGCACGAAACGTGCCGTGTCGTCGCGTCGCGACTCGCGATGCTCGGCCTCGAGCGCCTGCCCGTCGTCGACGATCCGCAGTCGCTGCGCATCACCGGCATCGTGTCGCGCAGCGACCTCATCAAGCCCGCGCTCCAGCACTTCGACGACGAGCAGAAGCGCGAACGCTTCCGCCCGGTCGTGCCGGCCAACCTGCGCGACATCGGCGCTCGCAAGACCGGCTGACGCCGCCAGCGCGCGCGGCGCGGCGCCATGCACCGCGCGCCTCCTGCTTCACTCCGCCTCACGAATCGGCGCGCACCGCGCGCCGTTTTTGCGTTCCGCGTGCCCTCGTCTAAACTTCGTTGACAATTCAACTGACGAAAGTTTGTCATCATGGAATGCATGCGACGGGGCCAACCATTCAGCCATTCCACATCGTCAGCCAATAACAAGCGTCGCGGCGCAACATGCGAAGACATGCAGCACGCCGCGCTCATCATTCGCCACATCACCGGGCAGCGAGCAGACCACACGGCGCATGACGTCGTCGTCGCGCCCCCGGCTCGTTCGGGTCGCGCGCGACGCATGTCGCATCGCGGCAAAGCGCACCGCATTCGGATTGTCGTCCGGCAAGCGCATTAACATCTTGTTTCCGATTCACCGGAACCGCGTTCGCTCGATGCACTCTCACAGGCACGCAGTTTTGCTGCGCATCCCACTCAATCAATCACGACTCGAGGGAGATAAAACGTGAACGTGAAATACTTACCGCTCATCGCATTGACCGTGGCAATTTCTGCTCATGCGGCGGATTCGGCCGTGCAGAATGTGGGACAAAGCCAGAAAGATGCGACTGACGTCTCGGCGTGCATCGCCAAGACCTGGGCCGACAAGTCGCAGCAACAGGTGGTCTCGCAGAACGTGCTCGCCAACGGCCTCGCGACCGATGTCTACGCACCGGGCCAGCAACCGCCGAACGGCGCCGCCGCGATGATCCGTCCGGCGTCGAAGCCGGGCGCGAAGACGTGGGTCGGCGTTCGCGGCGACGCCGCTTCCGCGGGCGACATCAGCGCCTGCCTGTAAGCGCCGTGCCGGGCGGCATCGCGCCGCCCGCATGCGACAAGCCCCGCTTCGGCGGGGCTTGTCGTTTTCTGCGCACCGGCCGCGCGGCCGATGCGTGCGCGTGTCGCGCGCGGTATACCTGCGTGAACGTGCTTACAGGTAGCTGCAGACGTAGTCGAGCGTCTCGAGCACTTCGATGTCGAAGCGGCTCTTGCCCGGCACCGAGAACGATTCGCCGGCGCCGTAGGTTTGCCATTCGCTGCTGCCGTCGAGCTTCACGCGGCACTTGCCGGCCTGCACTTCCATCAATTCAGCCGCGTCCGTGCCGAAGTTGAGCGCGCACGGCAGGATCACGCCGAGCGTCTTGCGCGTGCCGTCCGGGAAGAGCACGGTGTGCGACACGCACTTGCCGTCGAAATAGACGTTCGCGCGCTTGACGACCGATACGTTGTCGAATTGGGTTGCACTGGTCATGTGATGCCTCTGATTGCTGGATGCCGGATGGCGTGTGGTTGAAAGCCGGCCCGGTCGGCGGGCCGGCCGATATGATACCGGCTCGCGGCGCACCTGCCGCAAGCACGCAATCGCGCGCGGGAATCGACGAAGGCACGCGACCGATCATCAGGATCACTACGTTGTGGATGGCTCGTGCCCGCACGCGCTCCGCTCATCGGAGCCCCTTGCGCCGCGCCGAATCGCGCAGGCAGTCGAGCAGCATCGCTGCGGCCGGCGTGAGCGGGCTGTCGCGGCGCGTGACGACCTGCACCGACACGCCCGGCAGCCGCTCGCGGATCGGCAGCACCACGAACTGGTCGCGCGCCCAGTCTCCTTGCAACAGTTGTTCGGGCATCGATGCGATCAGGTCGCAGCTCGTCATCAGGCTGCGCGCGAGCCCGAAGCTCGGGCATTCGACGACCCGCTGCGGCACCGGCAGCCCGTATGCGACGAATGAATTGAACAACACCTGGGTCGAGCTTTCCGGCGACGGATTCATCAGCCAGTCGGCTTCGACGAGATCGGCGAGCGACGTGGCCGATGCGAGCGGATGCCCGTTGCGCGCGACGATCAGCGATCGGCTCGCATAGAGTTCCGCGTGATCGAACTCGGCCGCGAGCAGTTCGGGCACGACGACGGCCACCGCGAAGTCGAGCGAGCCGTCGTGCAGCCGCGGCAGCGCGACGCCCGGAAACCCTTCGATGAGGTTGACGCGCGCGACCGGAAAGCGCCGCCGGAACGCGCGGAATGCGTCGGGCAGGATCGTCACGGCGGCGGCCGGCGTGATCGCCGCCGCGACCGAGCCCGTCATCGCGCCCTGCGCCTGCTCGATGTCATCGCGTGCGCGCTGCATCTCGGCGACGATCAGCCGCGCGCGCACCTGCAACTGCTGGCCGAACGCGGTGAGCTGCACGCCGCGCGCCGTGCGCACGACGAGCGATACGCCGAGCGCGATCTCCAGCTCCTTCACCGCCTTCGTCAATGCCGCCGGCGACACGTTCAGGCGCCGCGCGGCCGCACGGATGCTCCCTTCTTCCGCGACGGTGACGAACGCTTTCAGCTGATGGTATTTCATGACGGCAGGCGTGATTCGTGGAAACCCTGTGTGCCGCGACGCATGGCGGCTCAGGGTATTCCCGAGCGGCAACCAGTGGTGTGCACCAAAGCAATTTAGCAGCTTCTGGTGCGCAAAAGAAATTTATATGCTTGCACGTCATATGCGCGTCAATCGCCCCACCAGCCCCACTGGAGACACCATGCCGCAAGCCGTGAACCCCATCATCCCCGGCATCGCCGCGATCGCCCCCGATCTGATCGACGTGCGCCGCCGCATCCATGCTCATCCGGAACTCGCATTCGAGGAAACGCTGACCAGCGACCTCGTCGCCGAACTGCTTACCGGCTGGGGTTACGAAGTGCATCGCGGGATCGGCAAGACCGGCGTCGTCGGCGTGCTGCGCGAAGGACAAGGCACGCGCACCGTCGGCCTGCGCGCCGACATGGACGCGCTGCCGATCGCGGAAGCCACCGGCCTGCCGTACGCGAGCCGTCACGCGAACAAGATGCATGCATGCGGCCACGACGGCCATACGGCGATGCTGCTGTGCGCGGCGCGCCACCTCGCGGCCACGCGCCGGTTCTCCGGCACGCTGAACCTGATCTTCCAGCCGGCCGAGGAAAACTTCGGCGGTGCGAAGTCGATGATGGACGACGGCCTGTTCGACCGCTTCCCGTGCGATGCGATCTTCGCGATCCATAACATGCCGGGCCGTGCGGCTGGCGACATGGCGTTCCGCACCGGCGCCGCGTTGGCGTCGGCCGACCGCGTGACGATCACGCTGCGCGGCGTCGGCGGGCACGGTGCGATGCCGCACTTCGCGCGCGATCCGATGTCGGCCGCCGGCAGCATCATGGTTGCGCTGCAGACGATCGTCGCGCGCGAGGTCGACGCGCAGCATGCGGCCGTGATCACCGTCGGCAGCGTGCAGGCCGGCGAGACCTTCAACATCATTCCGGAAACCGTCGTGATGAAGCTGTCGGTGCGCGCGTTGAACGCCGACGTGCGCGCGCTGCTCGCACGCCGTATCGACGCGCTCGCGAAAGGTCAGGCGGAAAGCTTCGGCGTCACCGCGGAAGTCGATTACGACTATGGCTACCCGGTGCTCGTCAATCATCCGGAGCCGACCGCGTTCGCGGCCGACATCGCGCGCCAGATGCTCGGCGCCGAGCGCGTCGAGACCGACGCCGCGCCGCTGATGGGCAGCGAAGACTTCGCGTTCATGCTCGAAGCGCGCCCCGGCTGCTATGCGTTCATCGGCAACGGGATCGGCAGCAAGGGCGGCTGCATGGTGCACAACCCCGGCTACGACTTCAACGACGACATTCTCGCGATCGGTGCGAGCTACTGGGTGCGCGTCGCCGAAGCGTGGCTCGCCGCCTGACGATCGTTCCTCACGGCTCTTCATCACGCAGTTCCGCGCTTACCGGGGGAACCCCATGGAAACGTCCGCCCTTCCGTTCGCCGGCTCGCCGGCCGATGCCCGCACCGCCGCGAAGAAACGCCGCCTGATCGCGGCCGCCGCGGTCGGCAACGCGCTCGAGTTCTACGACTTCACGGTCTACAGCTTCTTTGCGATCCTGATCGGCAAGCTGTTCTTTCCCGTGCATTCGTCGTTCGGGCAGTTGATGCTCGCGGTCGCGAGCTTCGGCGTCGGCTTCGTCACGCGTCCGCTCGGCGGGCTCGTGATCGGCATGTATGCCGATCGCGCCGGCCGCAAGAAAGCGATGATCCTCACGCTGCTGCTGATGGCGCTCGGCACCGCGACGATCGCGGTCGCGCCGACCTTCGCGCAGGTCGGCATCGCCGCTCCGCTGCTGCTCGTGCTCGCGCGGCTGCTGCAGGGCTTCGCGTCGGGCGGCGAAGTCGGCGCGTCGACGACACTGCTGCTCGAGCAAGCGCCGCAGCATCGTCGCGGCTTCTATGCATCGTTTCAGTTCTCGAGCCAGGGGCTTGCCGCGCTCGCTGGCGCACTGACCGGCGTCGCGCTGACGTCGACGCTCAACGCCGCGCAGCTCGAAAGCTGGGGCTGGCGTGTGCCGTTCATCATCGGCACGCTGTTCGTGCCGCTCGGCTATTGGCTGCGCCGCACCGTCGAGGAAGTGCCGGCCGCCACGTCCGCCGCCGCGCATGAAGAATCGGTCGCATCGCTGCCGCTCGCCGACGTGCTGCGCCATCACGGCAAGGCCGTGTTCGCGGGGCTCGGCGTGACGATCGGCGGCACGTCGATCCACTACATCATCGTGTTCTACATGGCGATCTACGGCGTGCAGGTGCTGCACCTGCCGACCTGGCTGTCGATGACGGCAGGCTGCATCGCCGGTGCGATCCTGATGCTCGTGACACCGATCGGCGGCCACCTGTCCGACGTCTACGGGCGCAACCGGATCGTGTCGTGGACGCGCATCGTACTGATGCTCGCGATCTATCCCGCGTTCATCGCGCTGAACCGCTGGCCGGGCGCTACCTCGCTGCTGTCGATCATCGCCGCGCTGTCGATCGTGCACGCGATCAACATCGGCGCGACCGGTGCGATGCTCGGCGAGTTGTTTCCGCGTGCCGTGCGTGCGACGGGCGGTGCGCTCGTGTATAGCGTGGGCGTCGCGATCTTCGGTGGTTTCGCGCAGTTCTTCGTCACGTGGCTGATCGCGGCGACCGGCAATCCGAATGCGCCTGCGTGGTATGCGATCGGCTGCGGTGCGATGACGTTGCTTGCCATTCGTTGCATGGATGAGAAGGCGGGGAAAGCGCTCGATTGAACGTCGTTTGATGTGCGCGTAGGTCGTTGACGCTACGCACACACATCGGGCATGATCGTTCCATGCACAACGTTACGGCCACCCTTTCGACGACCACGCGCACGACCGCCTTCGGCGGGCCCGTGCGGCGAGTGCGCGCAAGATCGTAGCGTCACCGATTCCCACAGGCCCCGCCGGTTCCGGACGGGGTCTTTTCGTTTCTCCGTCCGCACCGGTCATTCAGGAGAAACGCAATGTCCGAAGTCCGTTCGCCCAAACGTGCGCTGCTCGTCGTCGACATGCAGGTCGGGTTGTTTCATGGTCCCGATCGTCCGCATGACGGCGAACGCGTGCTGGCCAACATCAACCGGCTGATACGCCGTGCACATGAAGCCGGCGCGCCTGTGTACGCCGTGCGTCACACCGGCCCGGCCGGCTCGCCGATTGCGCCCGACGCACCGCTTGCCGCGCTGTTGCCGGAGCTTGCGATCGATGCGCAACGCGACACCGTGTTCGACAAGACCCGGCCCAACTGCTTCGCCGGCACGCGGCTCGCGGAGTGGCTGCATGCGGCCGGTATCGGCGAGATCGTGATTGCGGGGATGAAAACGCAGTACTGCGTCGATACGACCTGCCGTGCGGCCGGCGATCTCGGCTTTCGCGCGGTGCTCGTCGCGGATGGGCATACCTGCATGGACACGCCGGAGTTGTCGGCGGAGCAGATCGTCGCACATCACAATGCGACGCTTGGCGGGCCGTTCGCGACGCTGACGTTGACTGATGCGTGCGAGTTCTGATGCTCGACGCCAATCGAACTGCTATGCATGAAGACACACTTTGCAATAGTTTCAGCAAAGGCCTTCCGCACGCATTGCTTCGATGCACGATGATGTGTCGCGGACTGAAGCGGCTGTCCTATAGCGACCGAGGAGACGATCGATGCCGAGTTGGCCAAATTACTGGCCGTCTTCGGCACGAAACTCGAAACCAATTGCCCTTGAACAGCAAGCTGTGGAGAACGCTGATGATGAAGAATCGACTACGATGACCGCGGGATAATACGACGCGCGTCTTGAACCGTAGAGACCGCACGACGTTGGATATGCACGACAAGCTACGCGGCTACTACGAACAGGAACTGGCGAGGCTGGAAGATCAGCTCGCGGCCTTTTCCAAAGACTATCCACGAATTGCCGCCCGACTGAGTTTTACGGGCGGCCAGACGGGCGACCCGCATGTCCAGCGGATGATGCAGGCGTTCGCGTTGATTGCGGCCGAAATCCGCATCAACCTGGACGACGGCGCACCGAAATTCACGGAAGCGCTGCTTCAAGTCTTGCACCCGCACTATCTGCGGCCGTTCCCGGCATGCTCGATCGCTCGCCTCGATCCGGCCACGGATATGCCCGACAAGCCGGTCGTCTTGCCGCGTGGCATGGAACTCACATCACGCGGCGGCGAAGTTCGTTTTCGAACCGCCTATGACGTCACGCTTGCGCCGGTCCACATTGCAAGCGCCCGATTCTCACGCAGCACCATTGCGCCGGCACACGTCGCATTGCCGCCGAACACAACTGGCTTCATTTCCATCACGATTGCGTCGACGGTGGCCGCCGCGCCGCTCGGGACGGTTTCGCCCGACACGCTGCGCGCCCACCTCGCCGGCGAACGCAAGACGGTCGCGGCGCTGCTGGATACGGTTCTGCTGCGTGCCCGCAGCGCATTTGTTGAAGCGGACGACAGCGGGCGCTGGATGCCGCTTGCCGGAATACCGGTCACACCGGTCGGGTTCGGCCCGAACGATATGCTGCTGCCGCCGTCCAGAACCTCGCCGCTCGTTCAACCGCTGCTCGAATACGTCGGATATCCGGACAAGTTCGAATTCGTCGATATTCAATTACTCCGATGTCTTCAGCCCGTCCAAACGAACGGGGCGCGGAAGGTAACACTGGGCGGTTTCAAGAGCGAAGTGCAACACCTCGCGGGTTACTGAACAGGGACTCGGTCGGTGGGGTTAGCCAGGACCTGAGCAAGGATTTGCAGAGGCGTGTACCAGTTCAGCGTGGCACGCGGTCGTGTATTGAGCTTGTCAGCAATCTCGTCGAGGTCCTCTTGAGAGTAAATGGACAGATCCGTGCCCTTGGGCAAGTACTGACGCAGCAGGCCGTTGGTGTTTTCGCATGTACCGCGCTGCCAAGGGCTGTGCGGGTCACAGAAGTAGACGCGCACGTTGGTCGCGGCCGTCAGTTCGGCATGTCGGGCCATTTCGCGACCTTGATCGTAGGTCAGGGTTTGACGCAGCGGCTCGACGAGCGATTGCAGTTTGGTCGTGAAGGCGGCGAGCGCCGACGCAGCAGTCGCATCGGGCATCTTGGCCAGCAGCACGGCGCGGCTCATGCGTTCGACGAGCACG